>NZ_JARGET010000009.1 GCF_029210485.1 Hoeflea sp. YIM 152468 | reverse complement strand
CTCGGGTCTCAGGTCAGCTCGAAGATGCTTTCGAGAGCCTGGTAGTTGGGATCACGGGGGATGCCGAGATATTTGGCTACAAGCCGGCAACGCTCGCGTCGTTTCTCGTTGATGCGGCTGATAATTTCAGATTTGCGATGGCTCTCCACAGGGGCTCAGTTACCCGCGGCAATTTGCTCAATCAATTGACGGGCCTCGACATCGACGATCATGAAACTTTTGGCCGAAAAGTCGGCAATCTGAGTGGCGAAGCACAAGATTCATTGCTGGGAAAAACGCCGTACCCAGGATTGCAACTTCGGGGGACTGCTGCAGACGGCGACATCTACAATGTTCACGTTGCCGGAGGTGCGGATCGGGAAGTGTTTGCGATTAAGAAAATGTGGGCAAGCCATGCCCGCAGGAATCTTCCGACGATGGTCGGTGCGAAACGCGATAGGACTGGACTTGAGTCCCTTTGGGGTGAGCATTGGAAATCGGCATCCCAATATCTGCTTTCTGCGGCGAAGCAACAGCCCGTTCTCATGAAAATGGCGTTGCGGAACGTTGTCGATAAAATCAAAAGAGCCTTCCATTTGGAAGACAATGACGCTGGCGGTCGGAACCAGAAAGTGATTTCCGGAATAGTTGAGCCTCTGGACTGGCGACTGGTCAACGAGGTTCTTAATGTCATATGGCCATTGGAAAATGGGCAGATGCACTGGTCCAAGATGAGTCATGCACGTCAGATCATCGATCAAGTGATCATTTACGCTCTTGGGGAGGAGGGAGCGATCCTCAGACGCAAGAAGCTCAAGCGCCCTGGCCCCAAGTCCAAAGGTCCGAAGAAAGAGGATAGAGGGCATTTATTTGCAGAATACGTATTCTCTACCTGTCTGACTTATCGGCACCAACTGAACACTCTGCAAGGATGCGTTGAATATATGGACGCCCGAATGTTTGCATTGGGAAGGGTTGATAACAAGTCAACCGGTCTGGTTTGCCGAGTGAACCGTCAGTACGCACATATCTATTATCCCCTAAAAGATTGGATGAATGAAATCCGCCGCCGGCTAAAAGAGGGGGATTACCGCCCCGGCGACGAATCTGTTCGACGTGTGACAGGGGACTATTTGGGGTATCCCGACGTGCCGACGGTGAACAAAGATCTACCCCAACCTCAAACTACGGGGCGCCTGATAAGGGCGCTAAGGATTTACGAGGCGAAGAAGGTGCCAGTCAACAAGGGGGTCACGGGGTCTCCCGCGAGGCCAAGCAAGGCGCTTACGGCCGAGTTCATGGGGCCTCCAACTTTGGCGCAGTTGAAAAAACGCAATAAAATCATGATGGATAGAAGAAAAAAAGGTCGTTAGCCCATCAGCTTTTTTGGGCCATGAGACGCTAATCCTGTCACCAACGACAGGAGCAAAGCGATGACAAAGCCGATTGAACTCACGACCAAAATGCGCAGCCCGATGAAGGTACTCAGCCTTTGCACGGGTATTGCGGGGGATGCTGCGGCATTCCTGCATGCCGGAATTTCACATGAAATGATTGCGGTCGCCGAGTTCGATCCGCTGGCATCGGCGGTTTTGGCCTGCCGCTTTCCTGGGGTTCTGAACCTCGGTGACATCAACGCAATTAATCATTGGAAGGTTTATCATGGAAAAGTCGATCTCATCATTACAGGAATCCCCTGCCAACCATACAGCAGCGCCGGCCGGCAGCTCGGCAGCGAAGACGCGCGGGACCTCTCGACCCGTGTCTGCGAAATCATCGCGACGGTCGCGCCGCGGTTCATCCTCATCGAAAACGTGCCCCAGTTCCGCACAGTCCAAGGCGGAAAGCCTTTTGCTGAATTCACAGGCGCAATCGAACGGGCCGGTTACTCGCTTGGTTATCAGGTCATCGACGCGCAGGACTTCGTCCCGCAGCGTCGAAAGCGCCTGTTCCTTTGCGCATATCGCGGAACCCCCAGCACCTCACCTTCTGAACTACTCGCTTTCGCGGCGGGCGGCGCAGGGCGTGCTAAACCGGGCGGAGCGATATGCGACAGGGCTCGATCCGATCCTCCTGGAAGCTCTTCTGTCCTGTACCCGCCGCGGTTAGGCACGATCATGGCAAGCGGGTCCGGATTGAACCGGGCCGGCATGAAGGGCCACGAAATGGACTTCTATGTGGTCCAGGAGTTCCCGGAATGGGGACTTACGGTCCGGCGGCCCACGCCGCTGGAGGTATTGAGGGCACAGGGCTTCCCGGACTGGTGGCTGGACGACGTGACTTATCGCGGCCGTCCGCTGACCAACAATCAGCGCTACCAGCTTGTCGGCAACTCGTGGCCGGTACCCGTCGCAGCCGCCATTCTATCCGAGATCAACGCGCACTGGTTTGCCCCGGCATCCAAGTGACGAGCAGGTCTACGGCATCGACCGGAGTGCTTCTTGCTCCGGTCGATGCCTACCCATGGGCCTGTTCCGGCTGCCACCAAGGCGGAGCTGATCAGGCCCATGGTTTTGCAACCCCACTTTGGAAAGGTAAAATCATGGGAAAAACAACGAAATTGGAAACGACTTCTAATGGGAGCCCGCGCAAAACGCCTCGCGTCATCTTTGTCGGCTCGGACAAGGGCGGCGTCGGCAAGAGCTTTGTCAGTGCTCTCGTTGCGGATCTCATGGAAATCAACGGTCGCAACTTCAGGATCGTGCAGATCGATGAGCAGAAAAGGCTTCCGGCACTGTTTGGCGACAGGGTTACAACCGTTGCTCCAGCGCGTCTCGATGACCTGAGGCGTGATCCTGCGGCAATCGTGACGGCCTTCGATCCGCTCTATGCGGCGATCGAGCGTTCGCTTGAAGACGGGGTGGCGCTGATCGTCGATATCGGCGGCCCGCAGCAGGTACTCGTTGAAGAGTATTGCGGCCTCGTCGATCTTGATGCCGACCTGATAGAAGCCGGTGCGTCGGCAATATGGCTTGTACCAGCGACGGCGGAACCGGAAGCGATGGGTGGTGCAGTGCGCACGGCCAAGGCCGTCGAGCGTGTGCTGCCATCGGTCACGCGGGGGATTGTTCTCAACGGTCGGGACGGCCCGTTCCAATTCTATCCTGGCTCACCAGCCGATCTGGTCTGGCGAGAGGGACTGGAGCCGATCTGCCGCACCGTCGATCTTGTAAAACTGCCTGCGATCGCGCCGGGCTCGTGGCTGCCGTTCGAGGCAGCAGGCAAGCGGTTCGTGGATGTGGTCGCCGCCGAAATTCCCGACATCCAGGCATGGACCGGCCGCAGTCGTCCAGCGGCAAAGGTCCTGCGCGGCGATGTCGCGGCTTTCCTCGCGCATGCCAGCCAATCGTTCAAGGCTTTGTCCTTGCAGGCAAGGGGACACGGCGATGACGCATGATTCAAAAGGGCTGACCGAGTTCGATAATCTTATGCAGAAAGCCATCAGCGACGGAAAGGACGGGCGCGCAGAAATTGTGCGGCGGCTTGCAATGCTTCCACTCGACAAACTGGCGTCCGTGCCGCCCTCGGCACTTGCCATGATCGGCCCCGAGGGGCTTGCAGCTCTTGCGGCACAGCGCAGCGAGTTCGCGGGCCTTGCCCCGAAGCCCTATCCCATCGCTTCAAAAGCGGCAGCAACCCCTCCGTTTGATGCAGTTGCAAAACCCGAACTGGTGAAAGGGCGCCGACTGTCACCGACGGTATTGATCTCCACCGCGGTAATCCTTGCAGCGCTTTCATTTGATCGGGTCGTGGCAATGACCGGTCTGTCTCCTGCGGGCGGATCGATATCAAGGAATGCAATGGAGTGGCCGCGCTGCTTGCGGCTCGACCGTTACTCGGACGGTTGTGTCTACCGGACGGGTAGCAGTCGCCTGTCTCTCGTCGGCGCTGCTGGCCTGCTGCACATGGATGTTCACGATCTCGCTGACCTGAACCGGCATCTGGCAGGGAGCGCCATTACACCGCTCCCTGCCAGTTCACTCATCGTTATCTTGCGTGACCGGTCTCGCCTTTCAGGGAGGTCATCATGAAGCCTCATCCCCTGACACCGCGCCAGCCGGTCCTGCTGGCAAACGTCTTGCAGGCGGTTGTCACCATTGCCGTCAGCTGCGGACTTTTTGCAGCGATGATGACGGTGTTGCCGCCTATTGCATGGATAGGTCACCTGGACGAAGCAAGAAATGCCAACATGGCTTTTCTCTTCGCCCTTCTGGGTGAATATGTCGGGAGTTCGGTTCAGGGGAGTAACACCCTCGGGGCGCTCGTCCGGTTGATCGATCTTCCCGTCGCGCTTGCCTCTGCGCTTTCCTCTTTTGGTGTCGCTTTGCCCATCAGCATTCGGGGCACAGCGGCTCTGCTTGTCGGGGCAATTGTCGGTCTGGAAGCTAGGCTCAGGACTCATTGATTGATCCAGAAGATGACGGTTGCCGCGATTGCGATGGCTGAC
>NZ_JARGET010000008.1 GCF_029210485.1 Hoeflea sp. YIM 152468 | reverse complement strand
CGGCGGCCGAGGATGACGACGGTGGAATTGAGCCACGACGACGGAGATGCCGCGGTGACTGGAGGCATGGGCGTTGGACAAAAACAAGCCGTTCGCTCAGCGACGCCCCACACTTCGTCATCCCAGGGCCCCGACCCTGGGATCCATTCCGTGATCCCACAGCACGGCACGCCCCAGCGCAGGGCAAGCCGCGCCCGCCCCCAGTCCAGCCTGTCACAGACAGCCAGCGGACCGGGTAAGCTCAATCCGTCAGTGACTCGAGTCAGGCGCGCGGCTTGGTGATGTCGTTGGGGCCAAGTGAGCTTGCAGCACTAGCGCTGACCAACATTCTCCGCGAAGGCGCAAATTGCCCGGCGCGAGGCCGGGCGCGCCGGTGTTACCTGGCCTTGCGGGCGGCATAGCGCTTGTCGCGTTTTTCCTTCATCGCCGCCATATCGGCAACGGCGCGCTCGGCGCGCGCCTTGTCTTCGGCTTCGCGGGCGAGGCGCTCGGCATGTTCGGCGGCATAGGCGGCTTCCGCGTCGGCGGCGTCCTGCGCGGCCTTGCGTTCCTGCTCTTCAAGCTTCAGCCGTGCGCGTTCGGCGTGGCGCTCTTCGCGCGCCTTGGCAATCGCTGCGCGTTCGGCGCGCCGTGCCACAACTTCGGGGTCATCCGCCTTTGGCGCCGCCTGCATTTTCTCCAGAAGCTTCTTCTTGGCTTCCATTGCATCCTGACGGCGGTCGGTGAAGGTGGTGCGTACTTGCTTTTTCAAACGAAATTCGTCCTTGGTAAGAAGTGATGCCGGTGCGGCAAGCCGCCACAAGCGGCGGTCTGGATGGTATTTGACCTTCCAGCAGCGTTTGTACACCCCTATCCGGTGATTTAGCGGAAACTATGACGATTCGCCCGGTTTCTGGTCCGGCAGCGCTGCGCCACCGGCTGGACCGACAGAGAATGCTGTGTATCCTGCAAGCAGGGCCTCCCTTGCAACGCCGACATGGATAGACTTGCAGGCACCTTCAATCCGGAACCGGTTCTGCCGCCATCCCCCGAATCGACGAGGCCCCGCATGCCCCTTACCTACGCTATCGGCGATATTCACGGCCGCCTGGATCTGCTCGAAGCCCTGCTGTCAGCCATCGGCGATGATGCCGGCGGGCGCCAGGCGCGCATCCTGTTTCTGGGCGACATCATCGATCGCGGACCCGACAGCCGGCGCTGTCTTGATCGCGTCCTGGCCACGCTGGACGAACTGCCCGGTTCGCGGCTGATTCTGGGCAACCACGAGGAATTCCTGCTCAATTTCGTAGATCGTCCGACTGAGCGGGCCGCCATTGCCAGCCGGTGGCTCGTCAATGGCGGCGTTGCGACGCTGCAGTCCTATGGACTTGATGACGGCGACGGTCTCGACAGCCTGGCAGCACAGCTTGCGGAAAAAGCCCCGGCCCATCTTGCAGGCCTGCGGACCGCCGACTGGATGATCGAGACCGGCAGCCATGTCTTTGTTCACGCCGGCATCGATCCGGATCTGCCCTTGAGCGGGCAGCAGCCCGAGACCACCCGCTGGATCCGCGACCGGTTTCTCGGATTCACCGGTCCGCTGGCCAAAATCGTCGTCCATGGCCACACCATCACAGCCTCGTCGCGGCCGGAAATCCACCACAACCGCATCGCGATCGACACCGGCGCGGTCCATTCCGGTCGTCTCACCTGTGCGGTTTTTGACCAAACCGCCCCGCCCCGCTTTCTTGCCACCTCCGACGACGATGGCGCCATTGAGGTCGGCGAGATCCGCCCGTTGCAAGGTCATGGTCGCGCCTAAACCGGACCCCTGCCCGGCTCAGACGCAAAACAGCGCGATGTGCAGCCGATCCGGGCATTTTGCCACCTTCCCCCATCGGCGCCCAAGCGCTACACCGTGGGCAAACCATTCTGAAAGGCAAAAAGAGATGAGTGACGAGACACGCGATTCCAATGGCACCGTGCTGGCCGATGGCGACAATGTCACGGTGATCAAGGATCTGAAGGTCAAGGGCACGTCCTCGACCGTCAAGCGCGGCACCATGGTCAAGGGCATAAGGCTCACCGGCAATCCCGAAGAGGTCGAATGCCGGGTTGAAAAGATCAAGGGCCTGGTGCTGAGAACCGAATTCCTCAAAAAGGCCTGATCTCAACAAAACGAAGCGCGGCTTTATCCCGGCTCGATCCCTGCGCGCCCCTGGGTCTGGCGCGCAGCGTCACCGTCGGATACCACGCTGGATCATCTGCGCGAACCGGTTCGACGCCATCACGTTCAGGTGCCGCAATAGGTGGTGTAGGCGCCGAAATCCGACGGCGCGCCAAGGGCATAGACTTCAAGGCCGGGGCGTTCGGTGAAGGGATCGGCAAGCACATCGACCAGCCGCTCGAACGGCTCGAGATCGCCCTTGCCGGCAGCCGCAAGCGCCGCTTCCACCCTATGGTTGCGCGGAATATAGACCGGATTGACCAGGTTCATCGCCCGGGCTCTCTCATCAGGAGAGCCCGGCTCCCGGGCAAGCCGCGCCTGCCACAGTGTCAGCCATCGATCGAACCCGGAAGGGTCCTGGAACAAAGCGCCGGCCACCTCGGCATCGCCGGCCGCCACCTGGCCAAGGCTGCGGAACACCCGGGTGAAATCAGCCGCTTGCGCTTCCATCACCGACAACAGTCCGGTGGCGAGTTCCATGTCACCCGGCTCCTCGACGGCGAGACCGAGCTTGGCGCGCATGCCCGACATCCATTCCTGCTCATAGACCAGCGGGAAACCGTTGATCGCGTCGCTTGCCTGGCGGACGGCATCTTCACTGTCATCTGGATTGATCAGGTCGAGCAGGGTTTCGGCCAGCCGCGCCAGATTCCATTGCGCGATCTTCGGCTGGTTGCCATAGGCATAGCGGCCGTGTTGATCGATCGAGCTGAACACCGCGGCAAGATCATAGGCGTCGATGAAGGCGCAGGGACCGTAATCGATGGTCTCCCCGGAAATCGTCATGTTATCGGTGTTCATCACCCCGTGCACAAAGCCCACATGCATCCATTTGGCAATCAGCGCCGCCTGCCGGTCACGCACCGCCGCAAGCAGCCGCAGATAGCGGTCAGGCTCGCTTGCGAGCTCGGGATAATGCCGGGCAATGGCGTAGTCGGCCAGTTGGCGCAAGCGCTCCGTCTCGCCGCGGGCAGCAAAATACTGAAACGTGCCGACACGCAAATGGCTCGATGCCACCCGGGCCAGCACCGCGCCCGGCTGAGGTCCGTCCTGGCGCAGGATGTTTTCGCCGGTGGTCACCGCCGCCAGCGCCCGCGTCGTCGGCACGACGAGCGCGTGCATTGCCTCGCCGATGATGTATTCGCGCAGCACCGGACCGAGCACCGCCTTGCCGTCGCCGCCGCGCGAAAACGGCGTCCGGCCGGAGCCCTTGAGGTGAATGTCGCAGCGCTTGCCCCGCTTGTCGATCACTTCACCCAGTAACAACGCCCGGCCGTCGCCGAGTTGCGGCGAGAAACCGCCGAACTGGTGCCCGGCATAGGCCATCGCCAGCGGCGCGGCGCCGGCGGGCGCTGTGTGGCCGGCAAAGATCGCAGCCCCTTCGTCGCCGTCAAGGGCCGAGGCCTCAAGCCCGAGGTCGTCGGCCAAGGCACGGTTGAAGCGGATCATCCGCGGCGCAGGCACCTCGGCGCCCTTCCAGGGCACGTAAAAGCCCTCGAGCTCGCGCGCGTAGGAATTGTCAAAATCGAAAGCTGCGGTGCTCATTGGTCTGGTCCTTTCTCGCCCTCAGTCTCCCTGCCGGCACGCCCGGCGCGGTCCTGATCGACGTCGAAGGCGACGCTCTCAAATCCCAGCGCCTCGATAAACCGGCGCGGATCGAGGCCGAAATCGGCAAAGATCACCTGAGTGTCGGCGTCAATGATGGTGAACCACGGCGTGCCAGCCGAGCGGTAGTCCTGCATGAAGCTCGGATAGCTCTCCCCCTCCCGTGCCACGTCATGGGCGAAGGGAATGGCGAGCTGATAGCGCTGCTGGTTGAGTCTGAGCTTGTCGACGGTGTTGTCCTTGAAATCCTCAAACACGGTCTGGATTGCCGCAAATCCCACGCCACTGGCGGCAAGATGGTGGTGCAGATAACGCAACACCGGGAAACCGCGTGAATGGCAACCCGGACAGGCGTGTTGAAAGCAGAACAGGATTTTCATCCCCTCGCCCAGTTCCCGCAGCGTCAGCGGCAGCCGGTTCTGGCCTTCACCGTCAATCCAGTGTTGCACCCGAAGCTCCGGAGCGGAGCGGTGCAGGGAACCAAATTGCATGAGCCATCCTTTCCGCAGTCGGGGTTGCCTGAGCCATGATGCAGCTCAACCGGGGACAAGCGGCGAGTGTGTCCACCGCCGCCATGCCCGGTCACACCGGTGGCGCGCCGGCTATTCGGCGGCGGCGCGCTTGGGCAGCACCCAGCCGGGCCGCACGAAATGGCAGGTATAGCCGTTCGGGATCCGCTCGAGATAATCCTGATGCTCGGGTTCGGCCTCCCAGAAATCGCCCACCGGCTCGACTTCCGTCACCACCTTGCCCGGCCACAGACCCGACGCATCGACATCGGCAATGGTGTCGAGAGCCGTCTGCCGCTGCTGCTCATCGGCATAGTAGATCGCCGAGCGATAAGCCGTGCCGCGGTCGTTGCCCTGCCGGTTGGGGGTAGACGGATCATGGATCTGGAAGAAGAATTCCAGCAATTGCCGGTAGCTGATCCGGTTCGGATCAAAGTAGATCTCGATGGCTTCGGCGTGGGTGCCATGGTCACGGTAGGTGGCGTTTTTCACGTCACCGCCGCTGTAGCCGACGCGGGTCTTCTCAACGCCGGGCATCTTGCGGATCAGATCCTGCATGCCCCAGAAGCAACCGCCAGCCAGAACTGCGCGTTCAGTCATCTAGATATCCTCCACCTGGTCAAGATAATCGCCATAGCCTTCAGCCACCATGTCGGCTTTCGCTACAAACCGCAACGAGGCCGAATTGATGCAGTAGCGCAATCCGCCACGATCTTTGGGCCCATCGGGAAACACATGTCCGAGATGGCTGTCGCCATGCGTGGACCGCACTTCGGTACGGATCATGCCAAGGCTGGTATCGCGAATCTCGGCCACATGTGCGGGCTCTATCGGCTTGGTGAAACTGGGCCAGCCGCAGCCGCTTTCAAATTTGTCGGACGAGGCAAACAACGGCTCGCCGGAGACGATGTCGACATAGATCCCGGCCGCCTTGGTGTCGTTGTACTCCCCGGTGAACGGCCGTTCGGTTCCGCTCTGCTGGGTCACCCGAAACTGCTCGGGCGTCAGCTTGGCAATGGCATCATCAGTTTTCTCGTATGGTCGGGTCATACCGGGCTCCCTCTCCAAAGGTTTTGCTCTCAGTCTAGAACGTGGGACACGGCGAGTTCATTTTCAATCGCCCTGCTTGTCTGAACGTCGGCTCAGGCCAGCTTTCGGGTCAACTTATGGTGACCGAAGGCGAAACGCCTCAATATTCGCGTTCAAAGAAGATGCCGCCCTTGGTTTCGCCATCGGAACCGGCTTCACCGCGCAGCTTGATGCCCTTGCCGATATCGAGATCAATGCGCGCCTTGCCCGACCCTGCCGACGAGCCGCTTTCAATCCCCAGATAGGTGCGGTCATTGAGATATTTTCCCACGCCCAGCGACGTGTCGCCGGTCTCCTCGTCGGTGCGCACATCGATGTCGTCCACGCCGGTGGCGCGGCGCAACTGCTCCACCAGACCGCCGCCGTTGACCACCCCGGTCAATTGTCCGGCGGCTTCGGCCAGTTGCGCGATCTGAAGCGGCGACAGGCTGCTCATCGAGCGGCCAAACACCAGTTGAGCCATGACTTCGTCTTCCGGCAGTGAAGGGCTGGAGGTGAACGAAAATTCGGGCGCGTCCGCCGGTCCGGTCACCAGAACGGTCACGGTGGTGCTGCCCGACCGACTTGTTGCCGCCAGATCCAGATAGGGCACAACAGAGCCTGCAAAGCTCAACGAGCCGCGGGTGAAATCCAGCCGCTTGCCCAGTACACTGAGCCGGCCGCGCACCAGGTCGAAGCCGCCCGATGCGATTGGCCTCCCGGTGGTGCCGGTCAACCGCAGCGATCCGCCAAGCTCTACATCCATGCCACGGCCACGCACGAAGATCCGGCTCGCCTGCAGTTGCACATCAAGCCCCAGACCATCCGAAGCTCCCGCCTCGCTGCCGCCCGAAAGCCGCTCGGCCTGGGCCTGAATGTCGGCAGGGGCATTTCTATGGGTCACATCCAGCCGCGCGATCGACGTCGGCAGCGTATCGGGAACGGTGAGTGTGGTTTCGTCGAGCACGATCCTGCCACCCAACTGCGGCAGCGCCGTCAGCGCGCCGGTGAGCGTCAGATCGGCATCAAACCGGGTTGCCACCATCTGCCCGTCCGCATAGCGCCCGCGCGAAACCTTGAGCTTCAAGTCAGCCGGAAAATTCGCCGCCGGATCCAGCCCGACCGTGCCAGACCCCGTGATCTGCCCGCCAGAGGCGAGCTCTCCCGACAGTGTCCGGATAGAGGCCTGATCGGTAGACAGTCCGATATCGACCGCGAGATCGTTGATCGCCACGCCCGAGCGTCCGTCAACCAGGCGGCTGCCCGATGTGGTGATGGTCCCCGAATAGCGGGGCGCGCGCACGGAACCGGAGATGGCGATGTCGGCTTGCGCCGCACCGGTCAGCGCCAGTCCCTGTTTTGCAATGGCGCCCGACAGCAACGAAAACGGCACTGTGCCCTTGATATCAGCCGAAATCGCCTGCGCGCCGGCAGTATCCAGGGCGCCGGATGCAGTGAACGCCAATCCGCTGCCGTTGGCCCGGGCGTTGAAACTGAGTTTTCCGGCCTCCAGACCGCCGCTTGCATTGACCGCCAGCGGCACATCGGCGACCGACGAGGCCGCCGCAGCCCGCACATCGTTGCCGGTCAGGTCATACCGGATCACCGGCGCCGAGGCCTTGCCCCGCACAGTGACCGTGCCTGCCAGAACACCCGACAATCCCGCCCCTGGCGCCACCGCATTGACCGATGTCAGCGGCAGGCCCGAAATGGCAACATCGACAGCCAGCGTCTCTCCGGCCGAGCCGGTGACAGAAATCCGACCGCCGCCGGGAGAGATGACCAGCCGCTCGATTTCGGCCACGCCATCGCGCACCACCACCCGGGCCGGTTCGCTCAGCGTGACTCCGAGGCCTTTCCAGCTTGTCCGCGCAGTCTCGATTTCCAGTTCCGTGCCGTTGTCGCCGGCTCGCACCCGCGCAGTCAGCGAAACCGGCAGTCCGGCGGCTTGCGCCTTGCCTTCGATCACCGTCCAGCCGCCGGCTTGCGACAGCGCAGCGGACAGGTCCGAAACATCGGTGCCGCTTGCGCTTAGCGCGGCAACATCCAATGTGCCGGTGGGTTTCGCCGTCCCCATCAGGTCCTCGATGCTGGCCTTGAGCCGGGCATCACGGACGCTGAACCCCTCGCCCGAAAGCTCGGGAAAGCCAAGCTGGACGTCTGCGATTGCTTCAGTGCCACGCACATCGAACCTGATGGTGCCGCCACCGCTGCCGTTGATGGCTTGCAGCGCCAGTGCCGACAAGGCGCCGATCTCCTTGAGGTCGAGATCAATTGTGCCCTTGGGGCGATAGGCCTCATCAAGCACAAGCGCCCCCGATATCAGATTGTCCGCAACCTGCAGCCGCAACGGCTCGATCCGCACCGCACCGTCGGATTGGCTCACCACGACGCTGCCTTCGACCGGGCGCCCCTCCAGGGCTCCGGAGAGTGTGACATCGGCCTGCGGCCTGGCAGGATCCGCCACACCCGTGGCTTCAAGCACCAGGCCGGACAGATCACGGCCCTGAAGCTGGAGCTGGTTGCCGGTAAGTCTCGCCTCAAAGGCCGGTGCCGATGCCTTGCCCGATAGGCTGGCGGTTAGATTCAGGCCACCGGACACCGCAGCGTCTGTTCCGGCAAGCCTCGACAGGCTGGCGGCGATGTCAGCGGCAATGTCCCCGTCCGCACTCAGGGCCACACCGCCGGAGGCCTTGGCGAAGTCGGACGCCACGTCAAAATCGCGCACGGTCAGCGCGCCACCCTCATTGCGCGCCACCACCGCCGTGAAAGCCGTCTCATCCCCCAGCATCTGCGGCGCCTGCGGTGAAATCACCGCATTGCGGATCCGGCCCGAGAGATTGGCCTCCAGCACGCCCGAACCGGCAAGAGACAAGGTCTCGATCAGCACTGTGGCGACACCGGATTTGAGCTGAAGCTGGTCGCTGGCAATTGCCCCTTCCGCATCGAGCGCCACGGCGCCCGAGAGCGTCACGCCACCAGCTGTTGCGCGGGCGACAATGTCGTTGCTCGCACCCACGGCCGCCAGTCTGACCTCGATCTGGCCGGTTCCGCTGCGCGTTGCCAGCGCGAACCGGTCGAAATCCACGACCGCGGACACAGCGTCTGCGCTGAAATCACCCCCGGACACCCGGTCGGTTGAAATCTCCAGCCGCACCGCAGCCTCTTCGGCAGTGCCGGTGATACGAAGACTGGCATCCGGCACGTCCACGCGGACACGCGATGCATCGGCGCCGAACTCCAATGCGGTGGCTTCCGGTTGCGCTGTCACCGATAGGCGAAGATCCACGTCACCTGCCTTGGCCACGCGGCCCCGGCCCTGCGCCGACAGCTTGCTCGAGGAAAAGGTGAAAATGTCGATCACCGCGCCGTTGCGATCCGGCTCCAGCAGGCCTTCGAGCATGAGTTCGCTGCGCCCGGCCACGATCTGGCCAACCGATGGCGGCAGGAACTGGGCGAACGCTCCATTGGCCTGAAGCGAGACAGCGTCACCCGCCTCCCCGGCGACCATCTGCAAATTGGCCTCGGCCACGATCTGGTCATTGATCGTTCCGGCTGCATTGAGCCGCCAGTCTGCGAGCGACCCTTGCGAGGTTGCCGTCAGGGAGAAGGCGTCCTGTTCCGAAAGCTGCAGCAGATGCGCCATCACACCACCGGCCGGTTCCGACAAGGTGGCCGATATGTTGAAGCGGTCTT
This sequence comes from Hoeflea sp. YIM 152468, assembly GCF_029210485.1. Lineage (GTDB taxonomy): Bacteria > Pseudomonadota > Alphaproteobacteria > Rhizobiales > Rhizobiaceae > Hoeflea. The sequence continues at coordinate 183,073 of NZ_JARGET010000008.1, read as the reverse complement.
CGGATTTGAGATAGTCGGCATCCAGTGTCAGTTCGCCACCGACCCCGTCGATGCGCTTGACCACCAGGTCAGCCAGCGCTGCCGACATCGCGCCGTCAACCCGTGCGCTGCCCTTGGCCTCAAACCGTGCCAACTGTCCCGCCACCGCCTCTCCCACCAGAATGTCGGGCGCCGAGAACCGCTTGATATCAAACGCCAGCGGCAGGACCAGAGCCCCCTCATCAGTCTCGCTACCGGAGCCTTCCGGCAGCCGCGCCAGTTCCACCGCGTCAATGGAGATGTCGTCGATGGCCAGCCCGGCGCTGAACAGCGCCAGCGGCGACCAGTCGATGCTGATGCCCTTGAGCAACAGCCAGGGCTCACCCTCTGCATCGCTCAGCAGCACATGACCGATCCGCGTTGACCCTGACAGCAGCCCGTCGATCCGGTCGATCTCCACACTCTGCTCGGCACTCGAGCCAAGCCGGTTCAAGGTCAACGCAATCAGCCAGCCGCCCGGCGTGGTGGTAAAGACCAGGACCGCAGCAGCAAGACTGACAAGCACGAGGATGGCAAGCCAGCGAATCGCGCGCCAGATCGCGCTCGGACGGGATCTCTGTCTTTGCGTCGCGGCCATGTCAGAATGCCTGCCCGATCCCGGCATAGATTCCGTAATCGGGATCCGTCGGCCCCTTGTTCAGAGGCACGGCGACGTCGATACGCAGCGGACCGAACGGTGTTGCGTAGCGCAGGCCCAGACCGGCGCCGGTCTTGAATTCGGCATCCGAGAAATTCTGACCTGCACTCACCAGACCGGCATCGACAAACGGCACGATGCCGATGGTATCGGTGATGCCGATGCGCACTTCCGCTGATGTTTCGATAAAGGAGCGGCCGCCGGTCGGTTTGCCATTGGCGTCCACCGGGCCGATATCCTGATAGCCGTACCCCCGGACCGAGCCGCCGCCACCGGCATAAAACCGCCGGTTGGCCGGAATCGCTGCCAGATCGGCGCCGTAGATCGATCCCGCGGCAAGTCGTCCCGCGAGCACGAAGCGCTTGTCGTCGTCCAGCGCCCGGTAGGCCGAGGCCTCGCCGCGCAGCTTGACGAAACTTGCGCCGCCATTGATTTCGTGGGCCGGCTCGATCAGCAGCGCCAGACGTGTGCCGGTGGTCGGATTGAGCTTGGTGTCGCGGGTGTCGCGGACATATTCCAGCGGCAACGCCACAGTAATGGTCTCAAGATCGACATTGAAGCTGTCGGTCAGCCTGGCGTATTCAACGTCGATGCCAGCCGAGATCGTTTGATCGGCGGTGAGTTCGTAGGTAATGCCGACCCCGCCGGTGACCGAGAATCGCCGATAGGCGTCGGGGTTTTCCTGCTTGACCTCGAGCTTGGAGGTGAATTTGGAGGCCGGCCCGAGAACGCCGGGCTTTTCAAACAGCATCGCGCCGCGCCAGGTCATGTCTTCTGCTTCGGCGGTTTCGCCCAGACTGCTCACCGATCCCTCGATGCGGAATTTCTCCGCTCGGCCAAACAGGTTGCGGTGTCCCCAATAGGCCTCCAGCCCGCCGCCATCGGTGGAGGAGTAGGTCGCCCCGGCACCGAGAAAGCGGTGTTTGCGCTCCGCCACCGTCACCTGAACAGGCAGCGTGCCGTCGGCGGAAAGGCTCTCGCCGCCCCGCACGGACACGGTCGAAAACACCTCAAGCGCCTGCAACCGCTTTTCTGCCGCAGCAAGCGCTGCCGGATCGTACTGCTCGCCATCGGGAATACCGGCCATCCGGGCGATGAATCGCGAATCGACACTTTCGGCCCCGTCAACCGCGGTCTGGCCAAACGGCGCAATCGGCCCGGCCTCGAGCCGCAGCGAGACATCGATAACGCCGCGGGCGTGATCGGCGACAATATCGCGGCCGGAAACCCTGGCAAACGGATGACCGGTGTTCTTGAGATCCCGAACCAGCGCTTTTTCGGCATCGAGAATCACCGTCGATTTGGCCAGTTGCCCCGTGGTCAACCCTTGTGTTTGAGCGCCATAGGCGCGGCCATCGACGTCCTGAATGGCGATCTCGCCGAAACGGAACTGTTTGCCCGGTTCGACCAGAATGCGGACGGGAACCGGTTGAGCGCCGCGCAAATCAGCATCAGGCGGCAAGTCCGCAAGGCGCTTTCCATCGAGAAAAATGCGAACTTCCCCGGCATAGCGGGCGTTTTCGTACAGAGCTGCAATCAGTTGTTCGAAATCGCTGTTGGCACGCTGGATCAGCCCGATCGATCCGGACACCGGCCGGTCCGCGCCCTGAACCAGTTGTGACGCGGCTTCCAGCTCGCTGCGCAGAACCCCTTCGGGATCACCCGGAACCTCGATCGCCACCGCATAGGACAATGGATCAGCAACCACCACCGCCTCGTCGGCTTCGGATTCAAACAGCTTGAACCCGAAGATTTCCAGGGCATCGGCCGGCACAGGCGCCGTGGTGGAGATCAGGCCGCAGAGCAGGCCAGAGATCAGGGCAGCCGGAAGGCTTCGCAGCCACAAGGGGCCGCGCGCTTTGGAGGTCCTGTCCCGCACGTGTCTCATCTCATCCAATCTACAGGCCATGTGTGAATGCGCCCTGAACGTATCTACTCCATAAACCAGCGCCAAAATATGGGCATCATGAAAAAACTGGCGTTGCGGATCCATATGGCAACTCTGCTGTTTTGGCTTTCTTCGATCATATCGCAATTGCCTCTTGTGCGACCAGTTTCGATTTCGCAATCTGCCGCCAAGCTTGCACTGGGGGGACTAGGTATGAAATCGCATGTCAGAGCTGTGGTGATTGGTGGCGGTGTCGTCGGCTGTTCGGTGCTGTATCACCTGGCCAAGGCTGGCTGGAGCGATGTCATGCTGATTGAACGCTCGGAATTGACCTCTGGTTCCTCCTGGCATGCCGCCGGCGGCTTCCACACGCTCAACGGCGACCCCAACGTCGCCAAATTGCAGGCCTACACTGTCAGCCTCTACGAGGAGCTCGAAGCGCTCTCCGGCCAGTCCTGCGGCCTGCATCTGACCGGCGGCGTGATGATGGCCGACAGCCCCGAGCGGATGGATTTTCTCCGGCTGGTGCACGCCAAGGGGCGCTATCTCGGCATGGAAACCGAATTGATCACCCCGTCCGAGGCCAGGGCGATGTTCCCGCTGATGGATGAGAGCAATTTTGTCGGCGCGCTGTGGGACCCGGTCGAAGGCCATCTTGATCCCTCCGGCACCACCCATGCCTATGCCAAGGCCGCCCAGAAGCTTGGCGCCGAGATCGTGCTGCGCAACCGCGTGACCGACCTGACCCAGGAAGCCGATGGCACCTGGAACGTCATCACCGAGCAAGGCACGGTCAAGGCCGATCACGTGGTCAATGCCGGCGGGCTGTGGGCGCGCGAAATCGGCCGCATGGTCGGTCTCGAATTGCCGCTTCTGGCGATGGAGCACATGTATCTGCTCACCGAGGAAATGCCCGAAGTTCTGGAATTCAACGCCAGAACCGGTCGCGAGCTGGTCGGCGTCATCGACTTCAAGGGCGAGATCTACACAAGGCAGGAGCGCTCCGGCATTCTGCTCGGCACCTATGAGAAGGCCTGCAGGCCCTGGTCGCCGGTGTCTACACCGTGGGATTTCGGCCATGAACTGCTCGCCCCCGACCTTGATCGCATAGCGCCCTCGCTGGAAGTCGGATTCCGGCATTTCCCGGCACTGGAAAACGCCGGCATCAAGCAGGTCATCAACGGCCCCTTCACCTTCGCGCCCGATGGCAACCCGCTGGTCGGTCCGGTGCCGGGCCTGACCAATTACTGGACCGCCTGTGCGGTCATGGCCGGCTTCAGCCAGGGCGGTGGCGTCGGCCTGGCGCTGTCGAACTGGATGGTCCATGGCGACCCGGGCGCGGATATCTGGGGCATGGACGTGTCGCGCTACGGCGAGTGGGCGACCTTGCGCTACACCAATGCCAAGGTGCGCGAAAATTACTCCCGCCGCTTCTCGATCTCGTTTCCGAACGAGGAACTGCCCGCCGCCCGGCCGCAGCAGACCACCCCGCTCTATGATGTCATGATCCGCGACAACCACGCCGTGATGGGCGACAGCTGGGGACTGGAAACCCCCTTGTGGTTCGCACCGTCCGCCGCCGAGGCCCACGACGTGCTGTCCTTCCACCGTTCCAATGACTTCGAGCCTGTCGGCCAGGAAGTCCGCGCCGTCCGCGAGCGCGTCGGCGTCACCGAGATCGCCAATTTTGCCAAATACCGCGTCAGCGGGCCGGGCGCCGAAGCCTGGCTGTCACTGTTGATGACCAACACAATGCCCAGACAGGGCCGCATCGTGCTGACCCCGATGCTCAATGAATTCGGCAAGCTGATCGGCGATTTCACCATCGCCAAGGCCGGAGATGAGGATTTCATGGTCTGGGGCTCGTCCGCAGCCCAGCGCTATCACATGCGCTGGTTCAACCAGCACCTGCCCGCTGACAGCGCGATCCGCATTCACCGCTATGATCTGACCCTGGTCGGGCTGTCGATCGCCGGTCCGCGCGCCCGCGATCTGCTCGCCAAACTGACCGATGACGACGTCTCCAACGCCGCCTTCCGCTTCATGGATTTCCGCCAGATGGATGTCGGCGGCGCACCCTGCATGGTCAACCGCGTCACCTACACCGGCGATCTCGGCTACGAGATCTGGATGCAGCCCGCCTATGAACTGGCGGTCTACCGGGCGATCAAGGCAGCCGGAGAGGAGTTCGGCATTGCCGATTTCGGCATGCGGGCGCTGTTGTCGATGCGTCTGGAGAAGAACTTCCCGACCTGGTTCCGCGAACTGCGGCCGATCTACGGCCCCTATGAGGGCGGCATGGACCGGTTCGTCAAGCTGTCCAAACGTGACTTCATCGGCCGCGAGGCCGCCGCAAAGGAACATGCCGACGGTCCGGCACTGATGCGAACATCGTTCCTGGTCGATGCACTCGATGCCGACGTGATGGGCGATGAACCGGTCTGGGCCAGGGTCGGCGACACCGATTACGGCACGGTCGAGACCCCGCACGGCTATGGCGCACCGCGTTTCGATGCGGATGGCGCCGAGATCGCCAAGCCCGCAGACGGAACCTTGCGGGATGGTGACTGGCGCGTGGTCGGATGGATCACCTCGGGCGGCTATGGCTACACCATCGGCCAGTCGATGGCCCAGGGCTATATCCCCGCAAGCCTCGCCACCAATGGCGACGAAGGCATGTTCGAAATCGAAATCCTCGGCATCCGCCGCCCGGCGCGGATCGCACTGCAAGCACCCTTCGATCCGATGGGCGAGAAGATGCGGAGTTAGAGACAGCGAACATCTGGCCGCGGCGCGAGTTTTGGCAAGGAAGACGTTCCCACTCCCGTCACCCCGGGCTTGATCCGGGGTCCGGCGACCCCGCGTCGGCGCAATGAGAAACCTTTTCAGCCCGGGGACTTGGGCTGGCGGGTTGCCGGATCGGGTCCGGCACGACGGCCCGGCACATCCCGCCAGACACCAGCACGGGCACACACGCCCGACACCGGAACAACAAGAAAAAACCCGCGAAGTCAGAGACTTGCGGGCAATTCTGGATTCAAATGAGTATCACTTCAAACCGTCAGGTTATTCGGCGCGCACCACCGGATTGCCGGCTTCCGCAAGCCTGGCCAGTTCCGCGGGCTTGAGTTCGACCGACTCGCCGCAGCCGCAGGCCGATGTCTGGTTCGGGTTCTTGAACACGAACCCCGAGCGCAACTTCGTCACCTCGTAATCCATCACAGTGCCCAGCAGATAGAGCACAGCCTCCGGCGCCACGAACACACTGGCACCGTCGTGCTCGATCCGGTCATCCTTCGGATTGGCCTCGGTTGCCAGATCGATGGCGTATTCCATCCCGGCACAGCCGCCCTTCTTGATACTGACCCGAATACCTTCGGCACCGTCCGACGTTTTCACAATCGTCTTGACGCGATCAGCCGCAGCCTGTGTCAATGTCATTACGGCAAAACTCATCACGGCCTCCTTCGGCAAAGCGGACACAAGGCCCGCTGCTTCGTTCCATGAATGTAGTGTGGACCAGTCAACTTAACAAGCGGCACTCGTGGTTTCCCGAGCCGGCGGCTAATACCAGCCGAGCGCCACTTGCGCTTCTTCGCTCATCCGGTCCGGTGTCCAGGGCGGATCAAATGTCATCGACACTTCCACGCCCGAGATGCCTTCGACGGTGCTGACCGCATTTTCCACCCAGCCCGGCATCTCGCCTGCGACCGGGCAACCCGGCGCGGTCAGCGTCATCTCGATCTTGACCATCCGGTCGTCCTCGATGTCGATCTTGTAGATCAGGCCGATCTCATAGATATCGGAGGGAATTTCCGGATCATAGACGGTTTTCAACGCCGCAATGATGTCGTCGCTCAATCGCGCCAGCTCCTCGCGCGGGATCGCGGATTGGCCCGCGGCACTGGTCTCCGTCGCGGCTGCATTTGTGTCAGTTTCGGGTGCGTCGCTCATTGGCTTTGCTCCTTTGAAGTTTGTCAGGGACAAGGGAAACCCGGTTTCCCCGGAAAGACAAACGAAAACTCAAAAAACCAGGGCCCGTTCGATTGAAAACGGTCCTAGGAGAAGAACGCCCGCGCCTTGTCGAGCGCTTCAACCAGCACATCGATTTCTGCCCGGGTGTTGTAAAGGCCCATCGAGGCCCGGCATGTCGACGTTGCGCCAAACCGCTTGAGCAGTGGCTGGGCGCAATGCGTCCCCGCCCTGACGGCCACGCCGGAGCGGTCGATCAGCATCGAGATGTCATGGGCGTGAACACCCTCGATCTCGAAGGCAAAGATCGCCCCCTTGCCCGGCGCCGTGCCAATCAGCCGCAGCGCATTGACCGCCGACAGCTTCTCCGAGGCGTAGGCTGTCAGATCCGCCTCATGTGCGGCAATGCGGTCGCGGCCAAGGCTGTTCATATATTCAAGTGCTGCGCCGAGGCCGATGGCCTGCACGATCGGCGGCGTGCCCGCCTCAAACCGGTGCGGCGGATCATTGTAGCTGACGCCCTCTTCGCTCACATCGACAATCATCTCGCCGCCACCCATGAACGGCTGCATGGATGTGAGCGCCTCGGTCTTGCCATAGAGCACGCCGATGCCCGAGGGGCCATACAGCTTGTGGCCGGTCATCACATACCAGTCGCAATCTATATCCTGGACATCCACCGGCATGTGCACGGCGGCCTGGCTGCCGTCGACCAGCACCTTGATGCCGCGCTCGCGGGCGATACGGCAAACTTCCTTCACGTCGACCACGGTGCCCAGCACGTTGGACATCTGGGTGATCGCCACCAGCCTGGTACGGTCGGTGAGCGCCTTGCGGAAATCATCGAGATCGAAATTGCCCTGATCATCGACGCCGACCCAGACCAGCTTCGCGCCCTGGCGTTCACGCAGGAAATGCCACGGCACGATGTTGGAATGGTGTTCCATGATGGTGATGACGATCTCGTCGCCGTCATGGATATGCGGCATGCCATAACCATAGGCCACCGTGTTGATCGCTTCGGTGGTCGATTTGGTGAACACCACATTGTCGACCGATGGCGCATTGAGAAACTGCGCCACGATCTCGCGCGCCTTCTCGTAAGCGTCGGTTGCCGCATTGGAGAGAAAATGCAGGCCGCGATGCACATTGGCATATTCATGCGAATAGGCATGGCTTACCGCATCAATCACCGCCTGGGGCTTCTGTGCCGAAGCCCCATTGTCGAGATAGACCAGCGGCTTGTCGTTGACCATGCGCGACAGGATCGGAAAATCCCGGCGCACAGCCTCGACATCATAGGCCTGATTCAGCACCTCAACCATGATCGATAAGCCACTGTGCGATATGGGTTTCCAGAGCCTCGATCAGCTCTTCATTCTCGAGCTCTTCGATCAGCTCATCGACAAAACCATTGATCAGCAATGCGCGAGCCGATTTTTCGGTCACACCACGGGCCATCAGGTAGAAAAGATGATCGTGGTTGATGTCGATCACCGTCGCGCCATGGCCGCAGATCACGTCATCGGCAAAAATCTCGAGCTCGGGCTTGGCGGCAAATTCACCGCCATCGGAGAGCAACAAGGTGTTGCACGACATCTGGGCATCGGTTTTCTGCGCAATCTGCGCCACCCGGATCTGGCCCTGAAACACGCCGCGGGCACGATCCAGCACCACGGTGCGGACGATCTCCTTCGACGTCGTGTTGGGCACATTGTGATCCAGTGTCAACGTGATGTCGGTGTGGCTGTCGCCCGCCAGCAGGTTGACGCAGCGCAAGTCGAAATGCGCGCCTTCGCCGGCCACATCGACATTCAGCTCCTGCCGCACCAGCTTGCCGCCGACATTGACCACATAGACCTTCAGCGTGGCGCCCGCACCGAGCCGGGTGTTGAGCTGGGCCAGGCGTTGATCCTCAACACCACAATCCTGCAGAATGATCCAGGTCACTTCCGCGCCGTCGCCCAGCTCAAGCGTCGTGATCGCGGTCGACAGGCCCGGGTGGGCCTCGTCGCCCAGATGCCGCTCGATCACCGTGGCGCTGGATTTCGCGCCAAAGCTTGCGTCAAAACGGTTGTGGACCTGTCCGCCCGACTGGACTGACTGGATCTCGACAAGCTCCTTGATGGCCTGATCGGCAGCGACCGTGAGGCGGTATCCATCGGCGACAAAAGTGCCGTTGAGCCGTCCCACCAGATCGTCGGCATCGCGCGCGACAAGCATCTTTGCCGCTTCACCGGAGGCAAGCAGGTCGATGAAAGGCGTGAGGTCCATGCCTTCAGGCGTGCTCGCCTCCGCGCTCTGGCCCTGAATCAAAGGCAGCACGACGCTGCCGCGGACCACCGGGTCAGTCCGTTGCGCTGCGCCACTGGCCGCGCCCGGCAAGGCGCGCAACAGATTGCGCAGATCCGTGTAGTGCCAGCTTTCAATCCGTCGGGTCGGAAGACCGGCGGCGCTGAATGCACCGAGCAACTTGTCCCGCGCGGCCGTGACCGGCGCGTCGCCCGGCAACTGGCCCATCATTTGGGCGTAACTGTCCAGAATCCCCTGCTCTGCTACTGTGTGGGGTGGTTTTGTCTGTATGTTCATGTCTGTATCTCCTGGCCTCGCGGCCTCGTCTTTTGGCGTCACCTCAGGCGGCAGCTTCGACGATACCGGTATAACCTTCGGCTTCCAGCACGCGGGCCAGATCCTTGTCGCCGGACTTGATCACCTGGCCCCTGTGCAGCACATGCACGCTGTCGGGCACGATATATTCCAGCAGGCGCTGGTAGTGGGTGATGACAATGATGGCGCGGTCGGGCGAGCGCAATGCATTGACCCCGCCGGACACGATCTTGAGCGCGTCGATATCGAGGCCTGAATCGGTTTCATCGAGAACGCACAATTGCGGTGCAAGCAGCTTCATCTGCAGGATTTCCGCCCGCTTCTTCTCGCCGCCGGAGAACCCGACATTAAGCGGCCGCCGGAGCATGGCCGGATCAATCTGCAGGGTGGCTGCAGCGTCCTTGACCCGCTTGATGAAGTCCGGGGTCGTCAGCTCGTCTTCACCACGCGCCTTGCGCTGCTCGTTCATTGCCACCTTGAGAAACTGCATGGTGGCCACACCCGGGATCTCGACCGGATACTGAAACGCCAGGAAAATCCCCTTGGCGGCGCGCTCGGACGGATCAAGCTCGAGAATGCTCTCGCCGTTGTACAGGATGTCACCCTCGGTGACCTCGTAGTCATCCCGTCCTGCCAGAATGTAGGACAAGGTCGATTTGCCGGAGCCGTTTGGCCCCATGATGGCTGCCACTTCGCCCGCCTTTACCGTCAGGTTGAGGCCGCGAATGATTTCGGTGCCGTCTTCGGCGATCCGGGCGTGAAGGTTCTTGATTTCTAGCATGTCGTATTTTCCCAACTCGATTTCATGGTTTTGCGTTCCCGGGACAAGCCCGGCCGGGCCGTGACCTCACAGCCCCATCATTCCTCTGACCACCGGCAGCACTGTGGCTGCCAGGATCCCGACTGCGCCGCCGATCGCCACCCGCAGGAGCCTGCCACCGAAACTCGGTGCAAAGGCTGACAGGGCGCCACAGATCACCGCGTACCAGGCAACGGCGGTTGCATCGATGCTCACTATCAGGCTCCCTTGGTAAGGCACGGCTCAGTCGTCGTCGTTCTGCAAGCCCTGCAGCCGGCGTGCGATCGACGCCAGCTCCAGGCGAGCCCGATGCAGTTCGGTGCTCAACATCTTCTCGCTCGTGCCTGTCGTGCCGCGCGAAATCGCTTCCAAAAGGTCATCAATCGATCCGCCCAGATCCCGGTACCGGTTCTTGAGCTTGTCGATTTCGACCCTGATTTCAGTTTTCACCGTCATTGCGGACATCCACTCCTGCTTTGTTGCAAGGCGCGGGCCGCAACTGCTGCTGCTCCTGGCCTATGCACCATCACCGACCAGCCTAGCCGACACTGCCTTCAAGGCTGATGCCGATCAGCTTCTGAGCTTCGACGGCAAACTCCATCGGCAATTCCTGGATCACATCCTTGACAAAGCCATTGACGATCAGTGCGATCGCCTCTTCCTCGGGAATGCCGCGGGCCAGGCAGTAAAACAGCTGGTCCTCGGATATTTTCGAGGTGGTGGCTTCGTGCTCGAACTGTGCCGTCGAGTTCTTCGCCTCGATATAGGGCACTGTGTGGGCGCCACAGTCATTGCCGATCAGCAGGCTGTCGCACTGGGTGAAATTACGGGCATTTGTCGCCTTGCCGTGGGCCGAGACCTGGCCGCGATAGGTGTTGCTCGAATTGCCCGCCGCAATCCCCTTGGAGATGATCCGGCTTGATGTGTTCTTGCCCAGATGGATCATCTTGGTGCCCGAATCGATCTGCTGGTAACCGTTCGACACGGCGATCGAATAGAATTCGCCGCGCGACCCGTCGCCGCGCAGAATGCAGGACGGATACTTCCAGGTGATGGCCGAACCGGTCTCCACCTGGGTCCAGGAGATCTTCGAATTCTTGCCACGGCAATCGCCGCGCTTGGTGACGAAGTTGTAGATTCCGCCCTTGCCTGCCTTGTCGCCCGGATACCAGTTCTGCACCGTCGAATACTTGATCTCGGCATCGTCAAGCGCGATCAGTTCAACCACGGCGGCATGCAACTGGTTTTCGTCGCGCTGCGGCGCTGTACAGCCTTCCAGATAGGACACATAGGCGCCCTCTTCGGCAATGATCAGCGTCCGTTCAAACTGCCCGGTGTTCTTCTCATTGATGCGGAAATAGGTCGACAATTCCATCGGGCAGCGGACGCCCTTGGGCACATACACAAACGAGCCGTCGGTAAACACCGCGGAATTGAGCGTGGCGTAATAGTTGTCGGTCACCGGCACCACGGTGCCGAGATGCTTCTGAACCAGTTCGGGATGCTCGCGCATGGCTTCCGAGATCGACATGAAGATCACGCCGGCCTTGGCAAGCTCTTCCTGGAACGTGGTGACGACGGAAACCGAATCGAACACCGCGTCGACAGCGATCTTCGGCCGCTGCACACCGGCAAGGATTTCCTGCTCTTGCAGCGGAATGCCCAGCTTTTCGTAAACCCGGAGCAGTTCCGGATCGACATCTTCGATCGACGTCGGTCCTGCGGTGCTCTTGGGCGCCGAGTAATAGTGGATGTCCTGGAAATCGATCTTGGGATAGTCGACGCGCGCCCAGCTTGGCTCTTCCATGGTCAGCCAGCGCCTGTAGGCGTCCAGGCGCCATTCAAGCATCCATTCCGGCTCGTTCTTCTTCTCCGAAATCATCCGGATGGTGTCTTCGCTCAGGCCCTTGGGCGCGGTATCGCTCTCGATAACCGTCTCAAAGCCGTATTTGTACTGGTCAACGTCAATTTCTCTGACCTGATCAATAGTTTCCTGCACAGCACGCATGGCGCTCTCCAATCTCGCCGGGTCAAGGCCGGCAGCTTGTTAACGTCGGGTGATGGACCTCAAAAGGCTCACCACTATGTAGGGTGTGGCGACTGGTAACGCCACATTGCACGCGAAATAATTCTGTCTCGCGCACCAAAAACTCTTGGCTGCATCAAGCCGCCGCTGGTGCGCTCCTGCGCGCCATTCGCCGGCTGTTAATGGCATTGAACGAGCCAAGGAACTGCTCAATGTCACTCTCTGTGTGCCCATTGCCAAGGCTGATCCGGATCGCGCCCAGATCCGCGTCGGCGCCCATGGCAGACAAGACGTGGCTCAGGCCAATCTTGCCTGACGAGCAGGCAGCTCCCGCCGACACCGCCAGCCCTTCCATATCGAAAGCAATCTGCGCCGTCTCTGCCTTGAGGCCGGGAAGCGAGAAAAAGCTGGTGTTGCCCAACCGCAAAACCGCATCGGCGTGCACGATCAGATCGGGCGCGCTCGCGCGCATGGCGGTTTCCATCTGGTCGCGCAAACCGGCAAGCCGGGGCATGTCGGACAGCGCAGCACCGGCAGCCTCCGCTGCTGCGCCAAAGCCTGCAATGCCGATCAGGTTTTCAGTGCCGCCACGATGGCCCTTTTCCTGACCGCCGCCGCGCACCAGCGGGACTGGCATCAATGTTTCACCGGCACTGACAAGCGCGCCTGTCCCCTTCGGTCCGCCGAACTTGTGCCCTGACAGAATCAGGAAATCCGCACCAAGATCGCCAAGCCACAGCGGCAGCCGGCCCGCACCCTGCACTGCATCAACAACCACCAGGCCGCGATGCGCGTGGACAAGATCGGCCGCCTCACGGACGGGCTGAATGACACCGGTCTCATTGTTGGCCAGTTGCAGACCAAGCATCACCTGACCGGTGGTTTCGTCATGATCGGCCAAAGCCTGTTCAAGCGCGCCAAGATCCAGTCGTCCGTGACGGTCAACGGCGAGCACGGTAATCTGATCGGCCGAAAACCGGCCGCCCGCCAGAACTGCCGGATGTTCCACCGCCGAAACCAGCAAGCGGGAGACGCGAATGGCAGAGCGGCCCATCCGGTAGTCAGGCGTCAACACATGGTTGGCCGCTTCCGTCGCGCCCGAGCAAAAGCTGACCTGCGCGCCCGGCACGCCGCAAAGGCTGGCGACGGCCTCGCGTGATTTCGACAGGACCGATCTCGCCCCGCGTCCCTCGGCATGCACCGAAGACGGATTGCCGGAGAGCTCCATCGCATCGATCATCGCAGCCCGCGCTGCCGGCAAAAGCGGCGCGGTGGCGTTGTAATCGAGATAGAGACGCTCTTTTTTCATGTTTTCCTTGCCTGCGGAGTGCGGAAACCAGGTGGTCAACGCATTTTCCTTGAATTTTCTGTATCCGATGCCGTAAGACACATGCACGTTCAGCGATCACGCTGCAGTTTCGAACGATTCTAAACTAGGTTCTAAGGAGACGCCCCGTCCCCGTCAAGGGCACGGAAGCGATATCCACCCGTCCGCCAGCTTTCAACAAAACCAGCGGCAGGTCACGCGAACCCAGACTATGCACGGAGTAACAATGCCTGAAGTAATTTTCAACGGACCCGCCGGACGTCTCGAAGGCCGCTATCAGCCGGGCAAGGAAAAGAATGCGCCGATCGCCATCATCCTGCACCCGCATCCGCAATTCGGCGGAACCATGAACAATCAGATCGTCTACCAGCTGTTTTACATGTTCCAGCAGCGCGGCTTTACCACCTTGCGGTTCAACTTCCGCAGCATCGGCCGCAGCCAGGGTGAGTTCGATCATGGCGCCGGTGAACTGTCCGACGCCGCCGGCGCTCTCGACTGGGTCCAGAGCCTGCATCCCGATTCGCGCAGCTGCTGGGTCGCCGGCTATTCCTTTGGCGCCTGGATCGGCATGCAGCTGTTGATGCGGCGGCCCGAAATCGAGGGTTTCTTCTCGATTGCGCCGCAGCCCAACACCTATGACTTCTCGTTCCTGGCGCCCTGCCCTTCATCGGGCCTGATCATTCACGGTGACGCCGACCGGGTTGCGCCGGAAAAGGACGTCAACGGCCTGGTCGAAAAGCTCAAGCTGCAAAAGGGCATCCTGATCACCCAGAAGACCATGCCCGGCGCCAACCACTTTTTCTCGGGCAAGATCGACGAGCTGATGAGCGAGTGCGAGGATTATCTCGACCGCCGGCTGGCCGGCGAACTGGTGCCCGAAACCGCTGCCAAACGCCTGCGCTGATCCGGGCAAACCGATACGATTACAAAGGCATGGTGGAGAAATCCGCCATGCCTTTTTTTTGGGGTTTGATTGTGATCGGCGCCAACTCCAAGCGAGGAGGGAATGCGGCGCGGCCGGGACGCGGAACGCACCCGGGAGCTGGAAGAATTGCGGACGCGGCGCTCCGGCCTAAACTTCCACCACCTTGCCATCGTGCAAGGTCACCCGACGATCCATCAGGCTCGCCAGGTCGTGGTTGTGCGTGGCAATCACGGTCGACAGCCCGGACTGCCGCACCAGCGCGTCAAGCGCCTCGAACACATAGCCGGCGGTTTCGGGGTCAAGATTACCGGTCGGCTCGTCTGCCAGCAGCAGCAACGGCGCATTGGCGACAGCGCGCGCAATTGCCACACGCTGCTGTTCACCGCCCGACAGTTCGGACGGGCGGTGCGCGCCCCTGTGTCCGATCCGCATGTAGTCCAGCAATTGCTCTGCCCGTTCCTTGGCGTCGGCCTTCGACAGACCCGAAATCAGTTGCGGCATCATGATGTTTTCGAGCGCGGTGAATTCCGGCAGCAGATGGTGGAACTGGTAGACGAAACCGATTTCCGAGCGCCTGATCGCCGTACGGCGGTCATCCGACAATTGCCCGCACGCCTCGCCGGCGATGATCACATCGCCTTCGTCAGGCCGCTCGAGCAATCCGGCCAGATGCAAAAGCGTGGATTTTCCGGTTCCCGACGGCGCCACCAGCGCCACGGTTTCACCCGCCTGCAGGCTGAAACTCGCGCCATCCAGAATCGATATGTCTTTCTCACCCTGGACGAAATGACGCCCAACGTCGATCATCTGCAAAACCGCAGGCTTAGGCGTGCGGACGGGATCATTCATAGCGCAGCGCCTGTACCGGATCGAGCCTTGACGCCCGCCAGGACGGGATCAGCGTGGCGATGAAAGACAGAACAAGGGCCACCAGCAGCACCACGATTGTTTCGCCGGTGTCCATGTCGGCAGGCAATTGGCTCAGGAAATAAAGCTCCGGATTGAACAGGGTGGTGCCGGAGAGCCAGGAGAAAAACTGGCGGATGCGTTCGACGTTGAGGCAGACCACAACTCCGAGCAGGAAGCCGGCAATGGTACCGGACACACCGATGGCGGCACCGGTCATGAAGAAGATTCGCATCACCGAACCTGCCGACGCCCCCATGGTTCTCAGGATGGCGATGTCCCTGCCCTTGTCCTTGACCAGCATGATCAGCCCCGACACGATATTGAGCGCGGCCACCAGGATGATCAGCGTCAGGATCATGAACATCACATTGCGCTCGACCTGTAGGGCTGAGAAGAAGGTCTGGTTGCGTTGCCGCCAATCGGTGATGAAGATCTGCCGTTCGGCCGCAGCCTCAAGCAGGGGGCGCATCCGGTCGATCTCATCCGGTTTGTCCACGAAGATCTCGATGGATTGAACCAGTCCCTCGGCATTGAAATAGAGCTGCGCCTCTTCGAGCGGCAAGTAGATGATCGAGGAATCATACTCCGACATGCCCACTTCAAAGATCGCCGATACCGGGTAGGCCTTGACCCGCGGGGTCATGCCGAAGGGCGTCACATCGCCTTCCGGTGCCACCAGCGTGATCAGGTCGCCTGCAGCCAGGCCGAGCGACTGCGCCATCCGCGACCCGATCGCCACCCCTTCGCCAGAGAGAAACCCGACCAGATCACCTGCGCGGATATTGTCGGAGATGATCTTCATGGATTGAAAGTCTTCAGCCCTGACGCCGCGAACCAGCGCCCCGGTTCCAGCCCCGCCGGCGCCGGAGGCCAGGGTCTGTCCCTCGACCATCGGAATCGCATTGACCACGCCATCAACCAGTTTGAAGCGCGATGCCAGCGCCGCATAATCGTCCAGCGGGCGGTCGATCGGCTGCACCACCATGTGACCATTGATGCCCAGAATCCGGGTGATCAGTTCACCGCGAAACCCATTCATCACCGCCATGACGATGATCAGGGTCGCCACCCCGAGCATGATTCCGAAAAACGAAAACCCGGCAATCACCGAAATGAAGGCTTCCTTGCGCCGTGACCGCAAATAGCGCCAGGCGACCATGCGTTCAAACGCCGAGAACGGCTTGGCGACAGGCGCGGCAACAGGGGGTACGGTATCCGGATCGGTCATGGCGCTATCCTTTGGATCAACCTTGGCCTAGCGGGCTTGTGCGAGGCGGTTGATAGCAGCGTCGATCGACATCGTTTCCCGCTCGCCCGTGGCCCGGACCTTGATTTCGACATTGCCGTCGGCAACGGCACGCGGCCCCGCAATCACCTGTATCGGCAGGCCGATCAGATCAGCCTTGGCGAACTTGCCGCCGGCGCGCTCGTCGGTGTCATCGTAAAGCACCTCCAGTCCCGCATTCTCAAGCGCTGACTCGATACGTTCGCAGGCTGCATCGCAAGCGGCATCGCCGGGCTTCATGTTGATAAGGCCGACATCGAACGGCGCCACGCCTTCAGGCCAGATGATGCCGTTCTCGTCGTGCGATGCCTCGATGATGGCGCCAAGCAGGCGGGACGGGCCGATCCCGTAAGAGCCCATCGAAACGTAATGCTGCTTGCCGTCCGGCCCCTGAACAAAGGCATTCATCGGTTCGGAGTATTTGGTGCCGAAATGAAAGATGTGACCGACTTCGATGCCGCGAGCGGAGACGCGGGCGTCCTCGGCGAGCCCATCCCAGGCTTCCCGCGCCCAGTCTTCCTTGTCCATGATCTCGTCGGTGGCTGCAAACGGCGCCGTCCATTTGTCGACAATGGCGGCGACGGCTGCGGCATCGTCATAATTGATATCCGCACCCGGCACGGAAAAACCTTCAAAATCGCGATGGCAGAAGACCTGACTTTCCCCTGTTTCGGCCAGAACGATGAACTCATGGCTGAGACTGCCGCCGATCGGCCCGGTGTCGGCCCGCATCGGGATCGATTTCAGTCCGCAGCGTTCGAATGTGCGCAGATAGGACACGAACATCCGGTTGTAGGCGGCCCGTGACGCCTCATAATCGAGATCGAAGGAATAGGCATCCTTCATCAGGAACTCGCGGCCGCGCATGACCCCGAAACGGGGCCGGCGCTCATCGCGGAACTTCCACTGGATATGATAGAGATTGAGCGGCAGATCCTTGTAGGACTTGACGTAGGAGCGGAAGATATCCGTCACCATCTCCTCATTCGTCGGACCGTACAGCATCTCCCGATCATTGCGGTCCTTGATGCGCAGCATTTCCTGACCGTAATCATCGTAGCGGCCGCTTTCTCTCCACAGGTCCGCGGGCTGCACGGTTGGCATCAGGATTTCGATTGCCCCTGCCCGGTCCTGTTCCTCGCGGACAATGGTGCACACCTTGTCGAGAACCCGCTTGCCAAGCGGCAGCCAGGAATAGATCCCGGCCGATTGCTGCTTGATCATGCCGGCGCGCGCCATCAGACGGTGGGAAACGATTTCCGCATCCTTGGGGTTTTCCTTGAGGATGGGCAGAAAATATTTAGACAGACGCATGGGATGATCCGCTTTGGCTCAGCTCTGAAGGAAGAATCAGGCAAAATAAGGGTTGCCCGGCCGGGGCCAGGACTCATGCGTTCTTATCCGCTTCGCCCGCCAAAGAAAACCCGTAGCGCCGCCTGTCATCGGCTTCATGGCCAGATTGCCGCACGATTGTGAATGCAACCGGCATTATTGTCATAAAAAGCGCGTGACAAGCCTTCCGCATTGAGTTAAATAAAGCCCACTAAAGAGGCAAGTCCTATCAGGAGTTGCCCAATTCGCGGTCAAAGTCTTGGGAGGATAGGATCTCAGGCGCGCTTTGTTCGCAGCCCCCGGGCAACCGGGAAACAGATCACGCGACACTTAAACAGCAAGGCTTCGAGCCTTGTTTTTTTTGTCCTGATTCCCCCGGCCTTCTCTTGGGCAGGCTGGTGTGCCGCTCCGGCCATCTCGCAGATTCACTCAAGCGAGGGAACCACCCGTCGCGTTTCAATCGTCCTTGCGCGCGCCTTTGCCAAGCTCGGCTTTGGCACGGACATCCTTGTCGGCTTTCTTCAGGCTCTCGATGACGCTGTCATCGGCCTTTTGCTTCACATCGGGAACGGCATGGCGCTGGTTGCGCACATTCGCCTGGTCGTCGCCCTGCAGCGAATTGTCGCCCATCTCGTCCTGGGCGAGGTCGGATTCCGTCAAGCGGTCGGGTTTGTGGGATGCAGTGCTCATCAAAAGCCTCCGTGGAACGGTTACGATGCCCCTACAACGGGGGCGCCGGGACAAAGTTCCATGGATCGACCGCTGCGCCCAGGCTTCCAGCCCGGATCAGATGCCTGAACGCTTGAAATCCGGTGTGAGCGCGATCAGGTCGTTGAGCGTGAAACCGCCCACCACTGTGACCAGGAAATAGAGGCCAAACACCACGACCGACAGGGCGGTCGTCCGCCAGAACACCGTTGAAAAGTGGAAATCTGCCGGAGCACTGGGCGGGGTTCCCGGCGTGACGTTATCCTCGTCGGCCTGGCTGCGTGCAGAAAACGGCAGCACCGTGAACAAGACCACCCACCAGATGATGAAAAAAATGGCAAAACCTGCGCCCAAACCCATGTCAGCGCTCCTCAGACTTGCTCGAGTTCGATCAAGGTACCGTTAAAATCCTTCGGATGAAGGAACAACACCGGCTTGTTGTGCGCACCGATTTTCGGCTCGCCATCGCCCAAAATGCGCGCGCCCTGCTGCCTGAGATGATCTCGCGCCGCCAGGATATCCTCAACTTCGTAACAGACATGGTGCATGCCACCGGACGGATTCCTGGCCAGAAAGGGGGCGACCGGCGACGTCTCGTCCAGCGGTTCGAGCAATTCGATCTTGGTATTGGGCAGCAGGATGAAGACAACCGTGACGCCATGCTCGGGTAGCACCTGAGGCTCTGTGACTTCGGCACCGAGCATGGTCCGGTACTGGGCGCTTGCCGCGGCCAGATTCGGCACTGCAATCGCGACATGGTTCAAGCGTCCCAGCATGGCTATCCTCTCACACCTTGATGACGAACACCGTCACCACCGGCTTCTTGCCCCATACCTCGTTGGCCGCACCGCGAACAGAGCGGCGAATAGCCTCTCGAACACCGTCAATATCCTTGCGGCGGCCGCGCGGAATACTCTCCACTGCCCCCAGAACTGAATCATAGAGGATATCTTCCATGTCATCGCCATCGCGATCACTGGCCGGCAGTCCGATCGCCGAGACAACGGGATCGCGCTGGAATTCAAACCGCTGATCAAGCACGACACTGACAGACACATGACCGGCAAATGACAGCTTGCGCCGTTCCGAAATGCCCATTTCGTCATAGTCACCGATCAGGTTCCCATCCTTGTAGATACGGCCATGATGCGCGTCACCAATGACTTCCGGGACGCCTGGCGCCAGCCGCAGGATCGAGCCGTTGCGCACACGCGGCGTGATCGCAATTCCCGATGCCTGTGCCAGTTCGGCCTGTGCAGTCAGGTGTGCAGCCTCGCCATGCACCGGCACCAGGATCTGGGGCTTGACCCATTCATACATCTGCACCAGTTCGTTGCGGCGCGGATGGCCTGACACATGCACCAGCGCATCGGTGTCGGTGACAATCTTGACACCCTGTTCGATCAGGCCGTTCTTGATATCGTTTATGCCCTTTTCATTGCCGGGAATGGTGCGCGAGGAAAACACCACCGTGTCTCCGGATGCCAAAGCGACGTTGCGCATTTCATCCCGTGACAGCTTGGCCAGCGCTGCGCGCGGTTCGCCCTGGCTACCGGTCAGGATGATCACCACCTTGTCGCGGGGGATATACCCGAACTCGTCTTCGGCCAGAAATTCGGGAATCCCATCCATCATCCCCAAATCCGTGGCAACATTGACCACCCGCTTGATCGAACTGCCAAGCAGCAGCACTTCGCGTCCGGCATCGCGCGCAGCTTCGGCGATCGAACGGATACGACCGACATTGGAGGAGAACGTGGTGATCGCCACTCGGCCTTCAGCCTGTTCGATGACTTCGCGCAGACCCGCACTGACTTCCTTCTCCGATGGTGAAATCCCGTCCCGCATTGCGTTGGTCGAATCGCACATCATGGCAAGGATTCCCTCCTCGCCCAATTGCCGGAACCGGCGCTCGTCGGTCAGCGGTCCCAGCGAAGGCGTGATGTCGATCTTCCAGTCGCCGGTATGAATGAGATTGCCCAGCGGTGTGCGGATCGCCAGCGAAAACGGCTCCGGAATCGAGTGATTGACGGCAATCGGTTCGATCTCGAACGGGCCGACGGTGAAGCGCTCTCCGGCCTTGAACAGCGTAACCGGAACCTCTGCGCGTGTGCGCTCATAGGAACGTTTGGCTTCCAGCATCCCGGCCGTGAAGGCTGAAGCGTAGACCGGCGCTTTGAGCTGCGGCCATATCTGCGCCAGACCGCCGTAGTGATCCTCATGGGCGTGGGTAATGATGATCGCCTTGAGCCTCTTGCCCAGGCTCTTGACGAAGTCGACATCCGGCAAGATCAGGTCGACGCCCGGCAGTTCCGGGCCGGGAAAGGTAACGCCGCAATCCACCATGATCCAGTCGCGCTTTTTGGGAGAGCCAAAGCCATACAGCGCAAGGTTCATGCCGATTTCGCCGACGCCGCCCAAGGGGACGAATACGAGATCCTGGTCTTTTGTCATCAAGTGTCCTGTCTTGTCATTTCATGCAGCGCCACGCATCGGGTTTGATGCTCCAAGGTCGCTGTAAACTACACATTTGGCATGACTTTTCGCTTCAGCCGGACTCGGCTCAAGACAAAAACCATGCGGCGTCAGGTGAAAAACACATCGCCTGAAGCGATCATCTGTTTACTCCCGTCCGGCATGGCGAGCATCAATCTGCCCTCGCCGTCAATTCCGTCAAACAGACCACGGATTTGGCGGTCTGGCAAATTCACAGTCACCGGCTTTCCCAAACCGTCAGCACGATCGATCCACGCCTTACGAATACCGGCAAGACCACGCCCCTCATCCCAGTCTTGCAGTGTTGCGTCCATCGACACAACCAGCCGCGCGAACAGGCCCTGCGGTGTCGCAGCACTGCCTTGTTCGGAAAGGCAGGTCGCCGGGTAGATCCCCGTGTCAGGCCGGTGCGCGATATTGATACCGCAGCCGATCACGACCGCCCGGCGGCCGTCAGAAAGCTGTTCGGCTTCAATCAGAATACCAGCGGTCTTGAAACCGTTGATCAACAGGTCATTTGGCCACTTGATCCGCAACCCGCCCCCGCCGCCGTCTGGGAGCATTGACGCCACCGCCCCATGCACAGCGAGCGTGACCGCCAACGGCAGGCTGCCCAGCGCCGCCCACGGAGCCGGATCAATCAGCAGCAAGGACGAATACAGATTTCCCGGCTCCGAAATCCATGTCCTGCCCCGGCGTCCACGGCCACCGGTCTGACGTGCGGCGGTGATCCACAGCCGCCCGGCGTCCCCTGCCCGCGCCCGCTCCAGGCACTCGGCATTGGTGGACGCGACATCCCCCAGCTCAATATGCCGGAAGTCGGGCACCTTCATGCAGTCCGCCGCGGCATTCTAGAAGAAGGTCTTTGCAGCAACGTCGGCGGCCAGGCCCAGAGGGTTGGAGACAAGCACATAAAACAGCACGAACAGGCCCGATGCCCCGAACACCAGTTTAAGTTCGCCCGCAACCGGCACAAAAGCGTCGTCCGGCTGGTCAAACCACATTATCTTGACAATCCTGAGATAGTAATAGGCTCCGACCACCGATGCGAGCACGCCAATAATGGCGAGGGCATAGAGCTTGGCCTCGATTGCGGCGACGAAGACGAAATACTTGCCGAAGAACCCTGCAAGCGGAGGAATTCCGGCGAGCGAAAACATCAGGATGGTCATCATCAGCGCCATGAATGGGTTGGTCGACGCCAGCCCGGCAAGATCGTCGATCTGTTCGACATTGCCGTCTTCCTTGCGCCGCATGGCGAGAATGCAGGCAAATGTACCCAGCGTCATCACCATGTAGATCAGCATATAGAGGATGACACCGCGAACACCGGCCTGGCTGCCTGCGGCAAGGCCGACCAAGGCAAACCCCATATGCGCGATCGACGAGTAGGCCATCAGCCGTTTGATATTCTTCTGGCCGATTGCGGCAAAGGCGCCAAGCACCATCGAGGCGATCGAGATGAACACCACGATCTGCTGCCAGTCGGGCGTCACCGGCTCAAAGGCAACGATGACGATGCGAATGAAGAGCGCCATGGCCGCGATCTTCGGCGCGGACGCGAAAAACGCCGTGACCGGAGTTGGCGCGCCTTCGTAGACATCGGGCGTCCACATGTGGAACGGAACGGCCGAGATCTTGAAGGCAATACCGGCAAGAATGAATACCAGACCGAAAACCAGGCCAAGCGAACGTTCGCCACCGGCGACCGTTTCAGCAATCTCGTCAAATCCGATATGGCCGGTATAGCCGTAAACCAGTGAAACGCCGTAAAGCAGCATGCCCGATGACAGCGCGCCCAGAACAAAATATTTGAGCCCCGCCTCGGTCGAGCGCAGGCTGTCGCGGTTGATGGCGGCCACGACGTAGAGTGCCAGCGACTGCAGTTCGAGACCCATATAGAGCGCGATCATGTCGTTGGCCGAGATCATGATCAGCATGCCGAGCGTCGCCAGCACGATCAGCACCGGAAATTCGAACTTGTCGATCCGCTCGACCTTGGCGTGGCCCACCGACATCACCATGGCCGTGATCGACCCGACCAGCGCCAGAACCTTCATGAAGCGCGCAAACGGATCGGAGAGAAAGGCGCCGTTGTAGGCTTCCCCGTTACCGGTGACCAGAACCAGCACCAGGCCGGCCATGATCAGCAACGCGACTCCAAAGCCGTTGACCAGGGTTACCGATTTCTCCCCCGAGAATACGCCGATCATCAAAAGCACCATGGCTCCGACGGCCAGCATGAGCTCGGGCACGGAAAGCTGTAGGCTGGATGTAAGTATTTCTGGCGTCATGGTCCCGCAGTCTCCGTAGCTCAGTTAACCGACAGCGCAAGATCGCGCGCTGCCTGGAGCGAAGCCGTGTAATTGTTTATCAGCGCGTCAACCGAAGCTGCCGTCACATCAAAGATCGGTGCCGGATAGACACCAAAGAAGATTGTCAGCGCGACAAGCGGATACAGGATCGCTTTCTCGCGGCCCGACAGGTCGAGCATGCCCTTCAGGCTTTCCTTTTCCAGCGCACCGAAGACGACGCGGCGGTAAAGCCACAGCGCATAGCCCGCTGACAGGATCACGCCGGTGGCGGCAAACAGCGCCACCATCGAGTTGGCCTGGAACACGCCGATTAGCGTCAGGAATTCACCGACAAAACCTGACGTGCCGGGCAGACCGACATTGGCCATGGTAAACAGCATGAACACCACGGCATATTTCGGCATGTTCTTGACCAGTCCGCCATAGGCCGCGATCTCACGGGTGTGCAAACGGTCATAGACAACACCCACACACAGGAACAACGCACTCGATATCAATCCATGGCTGAGCATCTGGAAGATGGCGCCCTGCACACCCTGCTGGTTGGCGGCGAAGATTCCCATCGTCACAAAGCCCATATGGGCCACCGAAGAATAAGCAATCAGTTTCTTCATGTCTTCCTGCATCAGCGCCACCAGCGAGGTGTAGACGATCGCGACAACCGACAGCGTGAAGATGAGCGGCGCGAAATCGGCTGATGCCAGCGGAAACATCGGCAGCGAGAAGCGAAGAAAGCCGTAGCCGCCAAGCTTCAGCAAAACGCCGGCCAGGATAACCGAACCCGCGGTCGGTGCCTCCACATGCGCATCAGGCAACCAGGTGTGAACCGGCCACATCGGCATCTTCACCGCAAACGATGCAAAGAACGCCAGCCACAGCCAGGTCTGCATCTCCGCCGGAAAATTATGCGCAAGCAGCGCGCGTATGTCGGTGGTTCCCGAATCCCAGTACATCGCCATGATCGCCAGCAGCATCAGCACCGAACCGGCAAGCGTGTAGAGGAAGAACTTGAAGCTGGCATAAACCCGGCGCTTGCCGCCCCACACGCCGATGATGATGAACATCGGTATCAGGCCGGCTTCGAAGAACACGTAAAACAGCACGATGTCGAGGGCGCAGAACACGCCGATCATCATGGTCTCGAGCACCAGGAAGGCGATCATGTATTCCCGTACACGGGTTTCGACCGAATTCCAGCTGGCCAGAATGCACAGCGGCATCAGGAAGGTGGTCAGGATCACAAACAGCATCGAGATGCCGTCCACGCCCATGGCGTAGGAAAACATAGAACCGGGCAGATCGATCGCTTCCACCATCTGGAAGGCGGGATCGCTGACATCAAAGCTTGCCCAGATCAACAGCGACATCACGAAGGTTGCGGTCGTTCCCAACAGCGCCACCTGACGAATGTTGCGTCGTCCGATCTCGGTGTCATCCTTGATCGGCAGAAGAAACAACACGCAAATCAGCGGTATGAAGGTGACAACTGACAAAAGAGGCCAATCGGTCATCAGAATGCACTCCCGAGCATCATCCATGTGACAAGCGCTGCAATTCCGATCAGCATCACGAAGGCGTAGTGGTAAAGATATCCGGTCTGCATTCGCACAACCCGGCCGGTGACGTCCTGCACCCGTGCGGCAATGCCATCCGGGCCAAAGCCATCAATGACGCGACCGTCCCCCTGTTTCCACAGGAAGGTGCCGAGCCACTTGGCAGGGCGGACAAAGATGAAATCGTACACTTCGTCAAAGTACCATTTGTTGAGCAGGAACCGGTACAGCAACTGATGATCCTCGGCCAGCCGCTTGGGTGTTTCAGGCGAGCGGATGTAGAAGAACCAGGCTGTGATAAGTCCAAGCAGCATGGCCACGAACGGGCTCCATTTGACCCAAAGCGGCACATGGTGGAAGTCGTCGAGAATGGTGTTCCCGGTGCTGGTGAACAAGGCGCCCTTCCAGAATTCGGCATACCCATGTCCGAAGAAGAACTCCTTGAACACCACACCCGAAAACAGGGCACCCACAGCCAGAATGAACAGCGGCACCAGCATCACCATCGGTGATTCATGCGCGTGATGCATCACGTCTGCCGATGCACGCGGCTTGCCGTGGAAGGTCATGAAGATCAACCGCCAGGAATAGAAACTGGTAAACATTGCTGCGATCACCAGAAGACCAAACGCGATGCCGGATGGAGAGCTGTGCGCCGCATAAACCGATTCAATGATGATGTCCTTGGAGAAGAAGCCGGCGGTTCCGATCAGGGTGCCGGGAATGCCGACACCGGTCAGCGCGATGGTGCCGATGATCATCATCCAGTAGGTCAGAGGCACCTTCTTGCGCAGGCCGCCCATGCGCCGCATGTCCTGCTCGTCAGAGACGGCATGGATGACCGAGCCCGCACCCAGGAACAACAGCGCCTTGAAGAAGGCGTGCGTGAACAAGTGAAAGATGGCGCCGCCATAGGCACCCACACCCAAGGCGACAAACATATAGCCCAACTGTGAACAGGTCGAATACGCGATCACACGCTTGATATCGTTCTGCACCAACCCAACGGTGGCTGCGAAGAACGCGGTAATCGCCCCGATCCAGATCACGACGCTGAGCGCATCGGGAGACAATTCGAAGATCGGCGACATCCGCGCCACCAGGAAGACGCCAGCCGTCACCATGGTCGCGGCATGGATCAGAGCCGACACCGGTGTCGGACCCTCCATCGCGTCGGGCAACCAGGTATGCAGCAGGAACTGCGCCGACTTGCCCATGGCTCCCATGAACAACAGCAGACAGACACCGGTGAGGGCATCAGCCCTGTCGAGATGCATGCCGAACAGCGTCAATATCGTACCGCCCGCATCCGCGCCTTCCGCCGGCAGATAATCGGCAGCAGCAGCAAAGATGACATCGAACGAAGCCGATCCGAACAGCACGAACACGCCGAAAATGCCGAGCAGGAAGCCGAAGTCACCAACCCTGTTGACAATGAACGCCTTCATTGCCGCGGCATTGGCCGATGGCTTCTTGTACCAGAAACCGATCAGCAGATAGGACGCCACGCCGACGCCTTCCCAACCAAAGAACATCTGCAGCAGATTGTCCGACGTCACCAGCATCAGCATGGCGAAGGTAAAGAACGACAGATAGGCAAAGAACCGCGGACGATGCGGATCATGATGCATGTAGCCGATGGAATAGACATGAACCAGGCAGGACACCGTGTTGACCACCACAAGCATCACCGCTGTCAGCGCATCAATCCGCAGCAACCAGTCGACGCTGAGCGAGCCGGAATCGATCCAGCGCATCACCGGGACCCGGACTGTCTCGCCGTCGCCCATGGCAATGGAGAAAAAGGCCACCCACGACAACAACGCCGCGACAATCAGAAACAGCGTGGTCACATATTCGGATGCCTTGGCACCGATAGCCCGGCCGCCGAAACCTGCAATGAGAGCGCCGACAAGTGGCAGGAAGACGATAGCTTGGTACATGGCTCTCTTAGCCCTTCATCATGTTGACGTCTTCCACGGCAATGGAGCCGCGGTTTCGGAAAAAGACGACGAGAATGGCAAGCCCGATGGATGCTTCCGCAGCCGCAACCGTCAGGATGAAAAGCGCGAACACCTGCCCGACGATATCATTGAGATGCATCGAGAAAGCCACCATGTTCAGGTTGACGGCGAGCAGGATTAGCTCGATCGACATCAGGATGACGATCACGTTCTTGCGGTTCAGGAATATCCCGAAAATGCCGAGCGTGAACAGGATCGCGCTGACAGTCAGATAATGGGCGAGTCCGATTTCCATGCAATTATTCCTTCACATCCCCGCGTTCAAATGCCCTGGCCGGGCTTGACCTTGACCACTTCCATAGCGGTTTCCGGTGTCCGGGCGATCTGCTGGTTTATGTCTTGTCGTTTGATATTCTGGCGATGTCTGAGCGTCAGCACGATGGCGCCGATCATGGCAACCAGAAGCACCATGCCGGCAATCTGGAAGTAGAATATGAAATCCGTGTAGAGCACGTCACCGAGCGCCTCGGTGTTCGTGCGTTCGGACAATGCCGGTATCGGACTGGTGCCGCTGCCCGCCACTGCCGGGTGAAACGTATTGCCAGCCAGCACGACGATCAGTTCCGCAGCCAGAATAAACCCGACCAGCGCGCCCATCGGCGCATATTCCTGGGCGCCGGACTTCAATTCCGAAAAGTCGACATCAAGCATCATCACGACGAAGAGAAACAGAACCGCGACCGCGCCGACATAGACCACCAGCAGGATCATCGCCAGAAACTCTGCCCCGGTCAGCAGGAACAG
Organism: Hoeflea sp. YIM 152468; assembly: GCF_029210485.1. Taxonomy (GTDB): domain Bacteria; phylum Pseudomonadota; class Alphaproteobacteria; order Rhizobiales; family Rhizobiaceae; genus Hoeflea. The sequence continues at coordinate 155,487 of NZ_JARGET010000008.1, read as the reverse complement.
CCCGGCCGCATTGAAGAAGGTGAGGATCAGAAACAAAACGGAATGTACCGGATTGCGCGCGGCGATCACCATGAAGGCGGAAGCCACTGCCACAAAGGCAAACAAATAGAAAAACAGAGCCTGAAGACCCATGATCGGCGCCTTTTCGTATTTCCCCCGAGTGACTGGAACCCCGTGTTCCTGTCCCGGATGAAGGAGGGAGTGGTTTGAGCCGTCCCTGCCCCCGCGTTTGGTTTCAAGACAGTGCCCCCGTCCGGAGCGCTGTTCCCGTGTCTTACCTGTAGGGTGAATCGATCGCGATATTGCGGGCGAGTTCCCGTTCCCATCGATCGCCATTGGCGAGCAACCGGTCCTTGTCGTAGTAGAGTTCTTCGCGCGTCTCCGTGGCGAATTCGAAATTCGGGCCTTCGACAATTGCGTCAACCGGACAGGCTTCCTGGCAGAATCCGCAATAGATGCACTTCACCATGTCGATGTCATACCGCACGGTGCGGCGGGTGCCGTCGTTGCGCCGTGGTCCGGCTTCGATGGTGATCGCCTGCGCGGGACAGATCGCCTCGCACAGCTTGCACGCAATGCAGCGTTCTTCGCCATTGGGATAGCGTCGCAAAGCGTGCTCGCCGCGGAAACGCGGGCTCACCGGGCCCTTTTCGTAAGGATAGTTCAACGTCGCCTTCGGGGCGAAGAAATAGCGCATCGACATGAAGAACGCGCTGACAAATTCCTTCAGGAACAGTGATTTTGCAGCTTGAGCCAAGGCCATGACAGTCAGTCTCCGCTCTTGCCCGGCCCGATCAGCCGGAGGATGGAAGGGGTGGTCATGCTCATGGTGCCAGTCCTGTCAATTTGAGGAAGAACGCCACGATCACCAGCATGCCCAGCGAGATCGGCAGGAAAACCTTCCAGCCGAGTCGCATCAGCTGGTCATAGCGGTAGCGCGGCACAAAAGCCTTCACCATGGCGAACATGAAGAACACCATACAGACTTTGAGCACGAACCAGATGATGCCCGGCACCCAATTGAGGAACCACACATCAAGCGGCGGCAGCCATCCGCCCAGAAACAGGATCGTTGTCAGAGCGCACATCAGCACGATGGCCGTATACTCTCCGAGCATGAACATCATGTAAGGCGTCGATCCGTACTCGACCATGAATCCCGCCACCAGTTCCGATTCGGCTTCGGGCAGGTCGAAGGGCGGCCGGTTGGTCTCGGCCAGTGCCGAGATGAAGAAAATGATGAACAGCGGGAACAGCGCAAACCAGTGCCAGTCAAGCGCCGAACTTGGCAGCCCGATCCGGGTGCCGACACCGTCCACCTGCGCCATGACAATGTCGGTCAGGTTGAGCGAGCCGACGCACAGCAGCACCGCCACGATGACGAAACCCATCGACAGTTCATAGGAGATCATCTGCGCAGCGGAGCGCAATGCACCCAGGAACGGGTATTTCGAGTTCGAGGCCCAGCCGCCCATGATGATGGCATAGACTTCCAGCGAGGAAATCGCGAACACGAACAGGATGCCGACATTGATGTCGGCGATCACCCAGCCGGCATTGACCGGAACAACCGCCCAGGTGGTCAGAGCCAAAGTCACCGCCAACAGCGGCGCCAGCAGGAACACCCCCTTGTTGGCGCCGGATGGAATCACCGGCTCCTTGAAGACGAACTTCAAAAGATCGGCAAAGGATTGAAACAGCCCCCAGGGTCCGACCACGTTCGGGCCGCGGCGAAGCTGCACGGCAGCCCAGATCTTGCGGTCGGCGTAAAGGATATAGGCAACAAACAGCAAGAGCCCGACGAGCACCAGCAGCGACTGCGCGACCATGACGGCCGCAGGCCAGATATAAGTTGAGATGAAACCGTCCATGATGTTTCCCGCCCCTATTCCGCCGCCACTGCCTTGGCGGTCTTCGCCAAGGCCGAGCATTCAGCCATCACCGCCGACGCGCGTGCGATCGGATTGGTCAAATAGAAGTCTTTGACCGTGGACGCAAACGCCGATTTGTTCATCTTGCCCGCTTTCCTGGCAATTGCGGCAATCGCGCCGCCATCACCGGTGGAAATCATGTCGATTTCCGCAAAATGCGGATAGTCGCCATACAGGGCGGCCCGCAACGCGCGCAGCGAATCATAGGGCAGCTTCTTGCCAAGCACATCCGAAAGCGCCCGCAACACGGCCCAGTCTTCCCGCGCCTCGCCCGGAGCAAACGCCGCGCGGTTGGTCACCTGCACCCGGCCTTCGGTGTTCACATAGGTCCCGGATTTTTCGGTGTAGGTCGCTGCCGGCAAGATCACATCCGCATGATGGGCGCCATTGTCGCCATGGGTGCCGATATAGACCGTGAAACCGGCTGTCTTCTTGGTGAAGTCGAGCTCATCCGCTCCGAGCAGGAACAGCACATCCGTGCCGCTCAGCATCGCGCCCGCGTCAAGGCCGCCCTCTCCCGGCACCAGGCCGAGATCAAGCCCGCCGACGCGCGCTGCCGCCGTGTGCAACACCGCAAAACCGTTCCAGTCACCCTTCACCGCGCCCACGGCATCGGCAAGCTTGGCAACATTGGCGAGCACACCGGCGCCATCGCTGCGCGCCAATGCACCCTGTCCGACGATGATCATCGGCCTTTTGGCGCGCTTGAGCTTGGCCGCAAACTTGTTGCTGCCATCGAGCAGGCCCTTGAGCGTCTCCGGTCCGGCGCCGAGATATTCATGATCGTAACGCAGGTCCGCCTGTTCGCCGATCAGGCCGATCGGCAACTCCCCCATGCGCCAGCGCTTGCGGATGCGCGCATTCAGGATCGCGGCTTCACGGCGCGGGTTGGAGCCGACGATCAGGATCGCGCCTGCATCCTCGATGCCTTCGATGGTCGGATTGAAGATATAGCTCGCACGACCCAGAGCCGGATCCAGCGCAGCACCGTCCTGGCGGCAATCGATATTGACTGAGCCAAGCGAACTGATCAGCGATTTCAGTGCATACATTTCCTCGACTGTCGCCAGGTCGCCGGCAATGGCGCCGATGCGATCGGGCGTCGCGCCGGCCACAGCGGTTGCAATCGCGCCGAAGGCTTCTGCCCAGGAGGCTGCTTCCAGACGACCATTGCGGCGCACATAGGGCCGGTCGAGACGCTGTGTGCGCAAGCCGTCCCAGATGAACCGTGTCTTGTCGGAAATCCATTCCTCGTTGACCGCTTCGTTGACGCGCGGCATCACCCGCATCACTTCGCGGCCACGGGTATCGACCCGGATTGCCGAGCCAAGCGCATCCATCACGTCAATCGATTCGGTCTTGTCGAGCTCCCACGGACGCGCCTGGAAGGCATAGGGCCGCGACGTCAGCGCACCAACCGGGCAAAGGTCGATGACGTTGCCCTGCAACTCCGAGCTCATTGCATGCTCGAGATAGGTGGTGATTTCGGCATCCTCGCCGCGGCCGATCAGACCGAGTTCGGATATGCCGCCCACTTCGGTGGTGAAGCGAACACAACGGGTGCAATGAATGCACCGTGTCATGATGGTCTTGACCAGCGGGCCGATATATTTGTCTTCGACCGCGCGCTTGCTTTCGCCATAGCGCGAACTGTCCATGCCGAACGCCATGGCCTGGTCCTGCAGGTCGCATTCACCACCCTGGTCGCAGATCGGGCAATCCAGCGGGTGATTGATGAGCAGGAACTCCATCACCCCTTCGCGAGCCTTCTTGACCATCGGCGTGTTGGTGAACACTTCAGGCGTTTCGCCATTCGGGCCGGGACGCAGATCACGCACGCCCATGGCACAGGAGGCCGCAGGCTTTGGCGGACCGCCCTTCACCTCGACAAGGCACATGCGGCAATTGCCGGCAATTGACAGCCGTTCGTGAAAACAGAACCGCGGCACTTCCACGCCGGCCTCCTCACACGCCTGCAACAGCGTGTAGTGGTCCGGCACTTCGATCTCGTTTCCATCAACCTTGATCTTGGCCATGCAAGCAGTCCTACCTTTGCATACGGTCCGACGAACCGCGTATCATCCCTGAGCGGGACCAGTTGAGCGTCTTGCCGGGCAAGGAATCCATCCCGCCCGGCTGAGTGTTTCTATTCAGCGGTCGCCCCGCCCCTTGCCAACGCACCGGCCTGTGAAATCCAACCGTCCCGGTCAATCCGACCGCGGAACTGAAGGTAATCATCGACCCACGCCACTTCTTCCGGCTGCCACGCGGCAATCTGTGCAAACGTCCAGACACCAAGCCTGTTGAGCACCTGCTCGAGCTTCGGCCCGACACCGGCAATCAGTTTCAGATCATCCGGCGCTTCCGGCTTTGCGATCTCGGCGGGCCTTCGAAAGTGCTCAGGCGCCAGTGTCGCCGCAGGCTCCTTGTCAGCCGCCCTTCCCACCGATGCCCGTTCGCGGATCGCCGCTGCGGCAAGTTCAGCATCGGATTTGAGCTTATCGACCACTGCTGAAGCGGTGTCCATGCCGGCTGCAGATGCCGTGTCAGCCTTTGCCTTCGCAGAAGCAGCTTTCGGCTTGACGGCTTTTGCCGAACGGGACTTGGCCTTGGCCCTGGCAGCCACCGGTTGGGGCGCAGGCTTCAGCTCGACGATGTCCGCCGTCTTTGTTTTTGCCGTCGGCTGCACATCCGCCACCGCGTCGCTCTCGCCAGCTTCTGGCGCAAGGTCTTTGGCGAAGGCCGGCATCCAGCTCGGATCCGGAAGGCCACCCAGCAGCGATGCCTGGCTCTTCATTGCGCCCTGCATGGCTCCGATCATCAGACCGGCCATCTGTCCGGCAAGGCCGAAACCAATCGCGGTCGCTGCCGCTGTCGCACCCAACGGATAGACCATCAGCGGAGAGACACGCATCTCTTCCAGTCTGGTCCAGTCCGCCATGCTACTCATCGGTTTCATCATCTCGCTCATCATAAACTCGGTGGGAAAAGAAAACATCGACATCAGCATCTTCCTTGTCGATTGCGCGCTCTTATCCCCGTGACGTTTCCTGTCATGCCGGGCCCGGCAAATGCAGGCCTCTTATTCCGCCGCTTCCAGCCGCACATTGCGGCTTTGCACAGCATTGCGTGTGTACTGATCGATCCGCGCTTCCATTTCGGGACGGAAATGCCGGATCAGGCCCTGGATCGGCCAGGCCGCCGCATCGCCAAGCGCGCAGATCGTATGACCTTCGATCTGCTTGGTAACATCAAACAGCATGTCGATTTCGCGTTTTTGCGCATTGCCTCTGACCATACGCTCCATCACCCGCATCATCCAGCCGGTGCCTTCGCGGCACGGCGTGCACTGGCCACAGCTCTCATGCTTGTAGAACACCGACAGCCGCCAGATCGCCTTGACGATATCGGTCGACTTGTCCATCACGATCACCGCCGCGGTGCCAAGTCCCGACTTGAGATCGCGCAGACTGTCGAAATCCATCGGCGCATCGATGATGTCGGCAGCAGGAATGCACGGCACGGAAGAGCCGCCGGGAATCACCGCCAGCAGATTGTCCCAGCCGCCGCGAATGCCGCCGCAATGGGTATCGATCAGGTCGCGGAACGGAATCGACATCGCCTCTTCCACCGTGCACGGTGCATTGACGTGGCCCGACACGCAAAACAGCTTGGTTCCGGTGTTGTTGGGCCGCCCAATACCCGCGAACCAGGCGCCGCCACGGCGCAGGATTGTCGGTGCGACAGCAATCGATTCGACGTTGTTGACGGTCGTCGGGCAGCCGTACAGCCCCATATTGGCCGGGAACGGCGGCTTCAGCCGCGGCTGGCCCTTCTTGCCCTCGAGGCTCTCCAGAAGCGCGGTTTCCTCGCCACAGATGTAGGCGCCGGCCCCATGGTGAACATAAACGTCCATGTCGTAGCCGAGCTTGGAATTCTTGCCCAGCAATCCGGCGTCATAGCACTCGTCGATCGCCGCCTGCAGCGCCTCGCGTTCGCGCACATATTCACCGCGCACATAGATGTAGGTGGCAAAAGCCCCCATCGCGAAACCGGCAATCACGCAACCTTCAATCAGCGTATGCGGATCGTGCCGCATGATGTCGCGGTCCTTGCACGTGCCTGGCTCGGATTCATCGGCATTGATGACCAGATAATGCGGCCGACCGTCGCTCTCCTTGGGCATGAACGACCATTTCAGCCCGGTCGGGAACCCGGCTCCGCCGCGGCCGCGCAGGCCCGACGCCTTCATCTCGTTGATGATCCAGTCGCGGCCCTTTTCCAGGATGCCCTTGGTGCCGTCCCAATGGCCACGCGCCATCGCGCCCTTCAGCGACTTGTCGTAAATGCCATAGATATTGGTGAAAACCCGGTCTTTGTCAGCTAACATCATTCACCTCTAACGCGGCTTCTTGCCGAAGACCTTGATGTACTCGGCCTCGCCGCCCTTGGCCAGCGCCTTGGCCTGCTTGATCCAGTCGTCTCGCTCGATGCGGCCCTTGAAATTCAGGTATCCATCCACCCACTCACGCTCGGCCTTTTTCCACGCCGCCACCTGGGCGAACGTGTAGATGCCCAATGAATGCAACGTGCCTTCGATCTTTGGCCCGACGCCGGATATCTTCTTCAGATCATCAGGCTGTGCCGGCTTGGCGATGCCGGAGGGCCGGTTCTTGTCGTCAAGCGCAGGCGCAGACTTGGCACCGTCTCTTGTTGCCGCCCGGGAGGCTGTGGCGACCTTGCCGGTGTCGATTGCGGAAGAGGCCTTGCGCGCAACCGTCATCGCAGGCGCATCGGTGGCACTGGCCGCAGTCTTGGCGTCAGCCTTCACATTGGCTTTTGCAGCCGCAGGCGATCTGGTCGCGGTCTGCGTCGCAGGCGACTTCGGCCGCCCGGCCTTTGTCGCTGCCGGGGATCTCTTGTTTGCGCTCGCATCCTTTGCCGAGGCCGTCTTTCCGGGCTTGATCTCTTCGGTGACGCTTGTCAGCCCGCCTTCCGGCGCCGAATAAATCCGGTCAATTTGCGGGCCCGGACGAATTTCTTCAGGCCGGCCTGCCTCAAACCGGTCGATGATATAGGCCAGGCGCTCGGGCGACAGGTCCTCGTAAGCATCCTTGAAAATCATCACCATTGGCGCGTTGACGCAGGCGCCCTGGCACTCAACCTCTTCCCAAGACAGCGTTCCGGACTCATTGAGTTGCAGAGGCTCGGGATGGATCTTGTTGCGGCAGACCTCTATCAGCGCTTCCGAGCCGCGCAACATGCAAGGCGTGGTGCCGCAGACCTGAACATGCGCGCGCTTGCCCACCGGCTTCAGCTGGAACTGGGTGTAGAATGTCGCCACTTCCAGGGCCCGGATATAGGGCATCCCAAGCATGTCGGCGATCGTTTCGATGGCGCGCTTGGTGACCCAGCCATCCTGCTCCTGAGCCAGCATCATCAGCGGAATCACCGCCGATTGCGCCCGCTCCTTGGGATATTTCTTGATCCACACCTTGGCCTGGGCGGCAAATTCGCGATTGAACGCGAATTCCGCAGGCTGGACACTCTCTTCGGCAAGTCGACGAACGGACATGGTGAACTCTTTTGTCTTTCTTCCGGCTTATTTGAATTCGCCGAACGGCGACTTGGTCATGGATGGGTTACGGCTATTTGCGGCAGCTTGAAAACCAGTCATCGGTCAACCTCGCCAAACACGATATCGATCGAGCCGAGAATCGCGGAGACGTCGGCCAGCTGATGACCGCGGCAAAGGAAATCCATCGCCTGCAAATGCGCAAATCCAGGAGCCCTGATCTTGCACCGGTACGGCCTGTTGGACCCATCCGACACAAGATAAACGCCAAACTCGCCCTTCGGTGCCTCGACGGCGGCATAAACCGAGCCCTCGGGAACCCTGTAGCCTTCGGTGTAAAGCTTGAAATGATGAATCAAGGCTTCCATCGACCGCTTCATCTCGCCGCGCTTTGGCGGGACGATCTTGCCGTCTTCCGACGAAACCGGTCCGACTTTCTCATCGCCCAGCAGCAGGTCGACACACTGCCTCATGATCTTAACCGATTCACGCATTTCCTGCATGCGCACCAGGTATCGGTCATAGCAGTCGCCATTCTTGCCGATCGGAATGTCGAAATCCAATTCCGAATAGCATTCATAGGGCTGTGACCGGCGCAAGTCCCAGGCGGCGCCTGAGCCGCGCACCATCACGCCGGAAAAACCCCAGGCCCAGGCATCGTCGAGCTTGACCACGGCAATGTCGACATTGCGCTGCTTGAAGATGCGGTTGTCGGTCAACAGACCTTCGATGTCATCACAGGTCTTGAGGAACGGATCGCACCACTTGCCGATATCCTCGACCAGATCATGCGGCAGATCCTGATGCACGCCACCTGGCCGGAAATAGGCCGAGTGCATGCGCGCGCCACAGGCCCGCTCGTAAAACACCATCAGCTTTTCGCGCTCTTCAAAGCCCCAGAGCGGCGGTGTCAACGCACCAACGTCCATGGCCTGCGTCGTGACGTTGAGCAGGTGCGACAGAATCCGCCCGATTTCGGAATACAGCACCCGGATCAACTGGCCGCGCTTGGGAACGGTGACGCCGACCAGTTTTTCAACCGCCAGCGCAAAGGCATGTTCCTGGTTCATCGGCGCGACATAATCGAGCCGGTCGAAATAGGGAATCGCCTGCAGATAGGTCTTCGATTCGATCAGCTTTTCGGTGCCGCGGTGCAAGAGCCCGATATGCGGGTCCACCCGCTCGACGATCTCGCCGTCGAGCTCCAGCACCAGCCGCAGCACGCCATGTGCCGCCGGGTGTTGCGGGCCGAAATTGATGTTGAAGTTGCGGACGTTATGTTCGTTCATGGTATCCGTCCTCACCCCTTGGCTTTTTCATCGCCCGGCAGCACGTAATCGGTGCCTTCCCAGGGGGAAAGAAAATCGAAATTGCGAAACTCCTGCTTCAGCTCGACAGGCTCGTAGACGACTCGCTTGACTTCATCATCGTAGCGCACCTCAACAAATCCGGTCAGCGGGAAATCCTTCCTCAGCGGATAGCCCTCGAACCCGTAATCGGTGAGGATGCGGCGCAGGTCGGGATGGCCGGTGAACAGAATGCCGTACAGATCATAGGCTTCGCGCTCAAACCAGTCAGCACCTGGAAACACCGATGTCAGTGACGGCACGGCTGCCTCTTCAGACGTCGCCACCTGAACACGGATGCGGAAATTCTGCCGCGGCGACAGCAGATGATAAACCACATCGAAACGATCCGCCCTGCCCGGCCAGTCCACACCGCAGCAATCGATGAAACTGATGAACTGGCACTGCGCGTCATCGCGCAGAAACGTCATCAGTTCGATCAGGCTTCCCGGCTGTGTAACCAAGGTCAACTCGTCAAAAGCGATCTCGGCGCGGTCAATCAACCCACCTTTGACTTCGGTGAGATAGTCGGAAAGTTCCTTCAGCACTTGGCTCATCATCAGGTCTCCTAGCGCTCGATCGTGCCGGTGCGGCGCATCTTCTTCTGCAGCAGCAGCACACCGTACAAAAGCGCCTCGGCTGTCGGCGGACAGCCTGGGACATAAATATCCACCGGCACGACGCGGTCACAGCCGCGCACCACCGAATAGGAATAGTGATAATAACCGCCGCCATTGGCGCACGAGCCCATCGAGATCACATAGCGTGGCTCTGGCATCTGGTCGTAGACCTTGCGCAGGGCCGGCGCCATCTTGTTGGTCAGCGTGCCGGCAACGATCATCACGTCCGACTGGCGCGGGCTGGCGCGCGGCGCGATTCCGAAGCGCTCGGCGTCATAGCGCGGCATCGACATCTGCATCATCTCGACAGCGCAGCAGGCCAGGCCGAACGTCATCCACATCAGCGACCCCGTGCGGGACCAGTTGATCAACTCGTCCGTGGAGGTGACCAGAAATCCCTTGTCGGCCAACTCGTTGTTGATCTCGCCGAAAAACACATCGTCGCTGCCGACCGGCTTGCCGGTACCGGGATCAATGATTCCCTTGGGCGCAGGCGCCACCAATGGTGTGTTGCTTACTCCCATTCCAGGGCTCCCTTTTTCCACTCGTAGACAAAGCCGACCGTCAGCACGCAGAGAAACATCATCATCGACCAGAAGCCCATCCAGCCGATGTCCCCGAAGGAAACTGCCCAGGGAAACAGGAATGCGACCTCGAGGTCAAAAATGATGAACAGGATCGCGACCAGATAAAACCGCACATCGAACTTCATCCGCGCATCATCGAAGGCGTTGAAACCACATTCATAGGCGGAGAGTTTTTCCGGATCGGGATTTCTATAGGCGACCGCGAAAGGCGCGATCAGCAAAGCCAGACCGATGACAAGTGCCAATCCGATAAAGATGGCGATCGGTAGATATGAGCCCAGAAGTTCCGTCATGACGTTTGTTCCTGTTTCCGTCACAGTCGAAGCCCGTCCTGCCCGTGGTCTGGAGCCGGTCCCTCGCCTGTACGGCTGATCATGTTGCAACGCGGCGTGGTTAGCGCAGCCCGGCACCCTGCGCAAGGGCGCAAGGAGGATTTGAGCTGATAGTATCAGTTTTCGTAGGCCTGTGTCTTGCTGCAGCCACAAAGGACGCATTTTTTTCGCACCCGCTCTCAAAACAGGCGGCCAAAGCGCGCGCAGGAGAATCAGCCGCTTGCCGCGCAAGCCTGGTCACGCCCGGCCTGATTCCCGCAAACGGGCCGCCGTGGCCCCGCGCCGAATCCCACTTGCAAAGCCGGCATTGGCAGATCAGGCAAAATCAATCTGTGAGGAGAAGATGTGCCCCGAAGGGCGAAGCAACATGGCGTCCGCTTCAAACTTGAAAAATGGCGCGAGTGACGGGACTCGAACCCGCGACCTCCGGCGTGACAGGCCGGCACTCTAACCAACTGAGCTACACCCGCGCATTTTTCAGCGGCAACAGCGGGTGACCGCCGTTCCGTGAGCGGTGAAGTACGGCGTTCGCACAGAGGTGTCAAGCGTCGATTGCAAAGGAAATACGACAAAGTTGAAACTTGTTGGAAAACAGCGCCTTCAAAGCCGGTTCGCAACCGCAGGCAATCGGGCCGGCTTGCGTTTAGATGTGGACCCCGGTTGTTTTTTGTTGCGGAACGGCGGTGAACCTCCTAAAGGAAGCGCCACCGAACTGAGGGCGATTAGCTCAGTTGGTAGAGCGCCTCGTTTACACCGAGGATGTCGGCGGTTCGAGTCCGTCATCGCCCACCATTTTCCCCACAGATGATGTATCAAAAAGACGGCTTCGCCGAGAATTTCTCCGGCGTGCAGGCGACTGGACGGCCCTTTGCCGAAGTCGACGCTCTGATGCGGCAATTGCTGCAGGCCCCGACCGATCTTCTTGAAAACCGGTCCGGACAAGCAAGCCGCCGGGAGCCTCAGGCGATGTCCGGCCTTTTGGCGCGCGCCAGCATCCCTCCCGTGGCCGGCTCGCTCACTCCTGTGGTTCCGGGATAGGTCAGCGGCAAGCCGCGCAAGGAGCGCACAGCCAGCCAGGCCCAGGCTTCCGCCTCCATCGAATCGCCATTCAGCCCCGCCTCTTCCGCAACGATCACCTGTCCGGTGTGTCGCGTTGCCACGGTCAGGTCCTCGACAATCAACCGGTTGTGGCGGCCGCCACCTGTCAGAATCCACAGTTCGGGCTTTTGAGGCAGGTGTGCTTGCGCCTTCGCAATTGCCGCGGCGGTCACGAAGGCCAGCGTGCGCGCGCCGTCCTCCAGCCCGGCTTCCGTGTCATCGGGCAGCTTGAAATCATTGCGGTCGAGCGAGATCCGCTCCCTGGCGGTGAAAAAAGGCGAAGTCAGATAGCGGTTGGCAAGCCCCGAAAGAACCCGGCCTTCCGATCCGATCGCCCCACCCGAATCGTACGGAATGCCCGCGTGCCGCGTCACCCACTGGTCGATCAGCGTGTTGCCGGGACCGCTGTCGAAGGCGCACAGATCACCATCCTGACCGATATAGGTGATGTTGGAGATGCCGCCGATATTGACAAAGGCCACCGGCAATTTGCCGGCCCAGTCCGGGTCCAGCCCGGCGGCCAGCGCCCGGTGGTAGGCCGGCACCAGCGGCGCCCCCTGCCCGCCAAGGGTCATGTCATGGGCACGCATGTCATGAACGACATCTATGCCCAATCGGGAAGCCAGACGCTGACCGTCGCCCAGCTGCACGGTCAACCGCTTCAACGGCCGGTGCAAAACCGTCTGGCCATGAAACCCGATGACATCGATCCGGGCTGGACTCAGACCTTCACGCGTCAGGAAGGCCTCGACCGCACCCGCATGCCGGTCAGTCAACTCCGCTTCGAGTTGAGCCAGCTCGCCGGGCCTGTCGCTGCGTGTCTCGATCGCCTTGGCCGTCTCCAGCGCCCGCTCAAGCCGTTTACGCAACCCGGCATCATAGGCGGTGAAGGACGCCGCACCGCGCTGAACACGGCCATCACCATCGGTCTCGAGCATGGCGAGATCGATCCCGTCCATCGACGTGCCGCTCATCAATCCGATGGCCCGCTTCACTCCACCCTCCCCTGCCATTGCCGTCTCCTCGTTGTTTATCCGACCGGCCTAGCAGATTCGCTCCCGCCCGCAGGGGGCAATCCGACAAGAGGCGCAGTTCGACGTCACCGCCGGCAGCCACGACCTGATTCGGGGCTCTTTGGTTGAATGCATGGCGCGCCGGTGCTAAAGGCGCGTCCGGGTGCCGGAACTTGGCCGGCGCCGATTTTTCCCGGTCATGACGAGATAACCGCAAGGACAGCGACATGTCAGCCTACAAATCCGATTTCCTGCGCACGCTTGAGGAGCGCGGGTTCATTCACCAGACCTCCGATGCGTCAGGTCTTGATGAACTGTTCCGGAAAGAGACTGTGACCGGCTATATCGGCTTCGACCCGACAGCCCCGAGCCTGCATGCCGGCGGTCTGATCCAGATCATGATGCTGCACTGGATGCAAAAGACCGGCCACCGGCCGATCGCCTTGATGGGCGGCGGCACCGGCATGATCGGCGATCCGTCCTTCAAGGATGAGGCCCGCAAGCTTATGACGCCGGATGTGATCGCCGGCAACATCGCCGGCATCAAGAGCGTCTTCGCCAACTACCTTGAGTTTGGCGCCGGGCCGCAGGATGCGCTGATGGTCGACAATGCCGAATGGCTGATGGGCATCAACTATGTCGAATTCCTGCGCGATGTCGGCCGGCATTTTTCGGTCAACCGGATGCTGGCCTTCGATTCGGTCAAGACCCGGCTTGATCGCGAGCAATCGCTGTCGTTCCTGGAATTCAACTACATGATTCTCCAGGCCTATGATTTTGTTGAACTGAACAAGCGCTATGGCTGCCGCTTGCAGATGGGCGGATCGGACCAGTGGGGCAATATCATCAATGGCATCGATCTCGGCCACCGGATGGAGTGTCCGCAGCTTTACGCGCTCACGTCGCCGCTGCTGACCACATCGTCGGGAGCCAAGATGGGCAAATCCGCCAATGGCGCGGTCTGGCTCAACGCCGACATGCTCGGCGCCTATGAATTCTGGCAGTACTGGCGCAACAGCGAGGATGCCGATGTCGGCCGCTTCCTCAAGCTCTACACCACCTTGCCGCTCGATGAGATCGCCCGGCTTGCGGCGCTTGGCGGTGCTGAAATCAACGAAGCCAAGAAGCTGCTGGCGACCGAAGTCACTGCCATGCTGCATGGCCGGGCCGCAGCCGAACAGGCCTCCGAGACCGCCCGCAAGACCTTTGAGGAAGGCCAGACGGCAACCGATCTGCCCACCATCACGGTTGCAGCGTCCGAACTTGCGGCCGGCATCGGTCTGCTGGCGCTGTTTGTCCGCGCTGGCCTGGCTGGCTCCAATGGCGAGGCCCGCCGACATGTCCAGGGCGGGGCGATCAAGCTCAATGATGCGCCTGTCACCGACGACAAGATCCTGGTCAACACCAGCTATCTCAATGATGACGGAGTGATCAAACTCTCGCTTGGCAAGAAGAAGCACATCCTGGTTCGGCCGCAGTAGCGCGCGCCATACCCGCATTGATCAAGCCGCCGGCGCGCCCAGCACCGGCGGCCTTTTTTGTCACGGCCGGAACTCGAAGATCGACCGGAACACACCCGGTGCAATCACCGACAGCGGGTTGACCTCCACCAGCGGCGAAGATGTCTTGCCTGCCAGCCTGAAGGTGATGCCGATCAGACCCCGGTCGCGGCCATTGCCTAGCAGGACCCCGATCAGCGGCAACTCGCTGAACAGCCGGTTGACCCCATAGGCCGGCATGAAGGTGCCGGTCAGATCGATGCGCCCCTTCTGATCGTAAACCTGGCCCTGAAACGATGCGCCGATCTGCGGGCCGCGGATCACGCCTTCGCTGACGCTCAACTGGCCATTGCCGGACACCACACGGGCATTGGCCACTTCAAAGCGGGCTTCGGAAACATCAAGGCCACCCTTGACCGCGTCCTTGAGGCTCTTGCCGTCTTGATTGCCGGGCGTTGACACCAGCGATCCCAGCCGCGGCTCGCCGACCACATCGAAATTCCTGATGTCGATCACTCCCCGGCGCAGCGGACCGTCCTGGCGCTTCAACCGGATATTGAGCAACCCGCCGCGGATGCGGGAGTAAATCCCGGCGAAACGGGCGAAGGCACCGGCGTCGCCGCTGGTGACATCCATGGTCTCGCTGGTTTTGCTTCCCGCGACCGCGATCACCAGCGCCTGACCGCTGCCGGTCACCGCCTTGACGTCAAGAAGATCGATCCGCGCTCCCTGGCCCTTGTAACGCACCGATCCACCGGTGAGTGTTTCATCCGAATAGCCGTGAATCGACTCGACGTTCGCCTCCACCTCGACCGGCGCACTGGCGGATGCGTCTCCCGGTGCGCTCGCTCCCGCGGCTTTGGCCAGCGTGATGATCGGGCGCGCATCGATGGCCTTGCCGCCAATCTTGACCACGTAAGCTTTGCCCTTGCGGGAAACCGTCGCCCGGTAATTGTCACGCGGCGACAAGGCCACGTGATCGAACGTGGCTGCCACCAATTGTCCCTTGTTGAGGGTCACAGCGCCGGCAGCCTCGAACCCATCGCCCGACAGCTTCAGATCCGAGAGCTGAACCTTCTGGCCTTCGGTAAGCATCGAAAACGCAAGCTTTCCAGCCACCCCCTCTCCCTTGACCCAGCCGACGCCTGGAACGGTGAGTTTTGCGGCCTTGAGATCCAGGGTCACCGACTGCACGCCGTCGGCGCCGCCTTCAAGCGTGAACCCGACCGGGCCCGACACCAAGGCACCACTGCCGGGAGCGAGTGTTTCCCGATCTTCCGGGCTGAGGGTGCCGGACAGTTTGTTATGAACCGGCACCGACGACTTGCCGACCGGCTGCACCACATCAAGGGTCATCTGCGCCCCGTCCACCCGTGCGTCGGCTTTCAATTCGGCCCGCACCGGCGTCACGACGAGACTGCCGGTCATTTCGGTCAGCAACCTGCCATCGATCGGCTTGGCGATATCGACAGCTTGCAGGTCAAGACTGACATTCCAGTCCGGCGGCGGCGGTGACTGTTCATTGATAAGCCCGAACCGCGCCGTCACCTTGGAGGAAAGTTTTCCGCTCAACTCCTCCGGCACGAGTCCGATCTTATCAAGTGCGTCAATGGGATGATAGGAAATCAATTCGGCCACCGCATCCGCGTTGCCGCTCACTGACATCGCCAGATCTGCCATCAGCGGCTGCGAGTCCGTGTCCGGAATCGAGAATGTGGCATTGGTCACGTCAACGGTGCGTCCGGTCGGAAAAAATGCCGTGGCTGAGGCAATGTTGAAGCTGACACTGGTCCCGCGAAGGCGCATATGGCCGACGGTATCGCGCAATGGCGGAATGTTTCCGGCCACATTCATCCGGGTTCGTTCAATATCAAAATCGATCTGCAACTGGTCTTCCGTGAAACCGCTCTGGCCTTCCGGCTTGTAATGGCCCGCTGGCGCCGCCAATTGAATGCGGCCGTTGCTCACGGTTCCACCGTAAAGATTGTCAAGCGCCCACCGCCGTGCACGCTTGCCCACCCAATAGGGCCAGAATTGCTTCACCGCCGCTGTGCTCATGCGCGGCACCTCGGCAACCAGGTTTATCTCCGGCGAAATTCCCTCGACAAACCGCCAGGAGGCCGATCCGAACAGCGCGCCCTGCTCCGACGCTATTGTCAGCTCTTCCGCCACCAGCAGCTTTTGTGCCGCGTCAAACCGGCCGAACGCCTTTCCTTCGAAAGAAATCGGCGCTTCATCGGAATCGCCGGGTGCCGCGCGGCCCCGGGTGGTGACGAAATCAAGGGCAATGCCGGGTCCGGATGTTTTGTCGATCCGGTCCGCGTCAATCAGCCCACCGGTGAAGGGAATGACGGTTTCGCCAACACGGAAGATCGAAGGGGTGATCTCGATCTTGTGCAGCTTCGGCATGTAAACCAGGTTCAGACGAGCCTCGCGAATTGCGGCTTCCACCCCTCCCATCATCAAGGTTCCGTCGACCGCCAGCGCCTTGACAGAAAGAGCCGCCCTCCGCTCCGCCGTGGCGCGGGAGGCATCAAACGTGATCTCGAGCGGCGCTGACACACCGTTTTGCCGTTCCAGGGGAGCTTTCGTCCGGAAATCGATGGCAAGGCCGCCGATCTGTCCCGAAATAGCCGAAAGCCCGCTTTCCCGGGTGCGCGCGCTGGCTGTCCCCTTGAAGTTGATCCGGCGTCCGGCCCGCTCGATGTTCGCTTCGATCTCGTATCTTTTCGAATCAAGTCGGCGCACCGCAGCATTTTCAATCACAACCGGCGCACCGGCACCCGATATCCGAATGCCGGAAAACCGGAACTCCGTTGTGTCCACAGTGTTGGCTTGCTCGGCCACGCTGTTCAGAAGCGAAAACAACTGTTCGATCATCGCGTCCGTACCGTCGATCCGGAATCCGGCAAGGTCAGTCAGATTAAACCCATCGCCCTGCGGGGCGGTCAGGCCAACGCCGTCAACATCGACCGAAGACACCGAGATCCGGCCACCCAGCAACGCCAGCGGATCGAGCGCAATGAGTATGCTTTCGGCATGGCTGGGCTGTGTCGATCCGTCCTGCCGCCGCACCACAACATCGCGCGCCAGAAGCGCGAGCTGGCCGCGCGAGGTCAAACGAATTGCCGCCGATTCGAGTTGCGCCCGGTTTTCCGGGCCAACTGCCTGGCTCAGCGCCAGTTGGGCGCGGTCGCGGATGAAGCCGTCGATGCGACCTGTCTGCAAGGCTGCAAAGAATCCGCCGATCAGAACCGTCAGCAGCAGAAGGAGTCCGGCCACCCAGCCGGCAGTCGACCTTGCCCAGTGCCGCGGATGATGCCCCCGAACCAAAATCTGATCGTCCGCATTGGCAGACGGCATGTCGTGCAACGCGGCAATGTCGCGTTTTCTGAATTTGACCTTGTCTATCGGTTGATTCGGCATCGGCGGTGAGGTGTCAACTTTCGGATTTGTCAGTGATTCTGGTGGACTGTCGGGCTCAGCTATATATATCGGCGGACGACAGGGTCACATGTAAAACATTCCATCAATGCGATGAAAGGCTTCCCCAATGAGCGAACTTGACGAAGGTATGCGGGCTCCGGACTTCGATTTGCCACGCGATGGCGGCGGAAACGTGTCGATGAAGGATCTTTCCGGCAAGAAGGTCGTGCTTTATTTCTACCCCAAGGACGACACCAGCGGCTGCACAATCCAGGCAGTCGACTTTACGGCTCTTGCAGCCGAATTCGACGACGCCGGGGCTATCGTTGTCGGCATGTCGCCTGACCCGGTGAAAGCCCACGACAAATTCATCGCCAAACATGATCTCGGCATCATCCTTGCGTCTGACACTGACAAATCAGTGCTCCAGGCCTATGGGGTGTGGAAGGAGAAAAGCATGTATGGGCGGACCTATATGGGTGTCGAGCGCTCCACCTTCCTGATTGACTCCGATGGCACCATCGCCCGCATCTGGCGCAGGGTGAAGCCCAAGGGGCATGCGCAGACAGTGCTGGAGGCGGTGCGGTCGCTGTGACGCTCAATCTGCCGCACCAGGCGGAGTCGGACGCTCTGACTCCCGACCAGCCATTACGGTCACTGCGCGATGGTGCAGCCCGAGCCATTCGGGCCCGGGATCTGGACGACAAGACAGCCCTCACCCAGGAAGTGGCCCGGCGATGGCACAACCGCCGCCTGTCGTTGCGCTCGCCGCTCGACAGTCTTGCACCTGTTCGTCCGGGGCGGCCGGACAGGCCCGACCTGGTGCCGCCGACGCAAGTCAAGCGCCGCTCGCTCCACTCGCAGCGCGGACGTATCGCACTGCTGCATGCCATCGCTCATATCGAACTCAATGCGATGGATCTGGCGCTCGACATTGTCGCCCGTTTCGCCACCGCCCCGATGCCGCAGAGTTTCTTTGACGGATGGATGCAGGTCGCCTTCGAAGAAGCCAAGCATTTCAAACTGGTGCGACAACGCCTTCATGCCCTGGGCGCGGATTATGGCGATCTCCCCGCCCATGACGGGCTGTGGCAAGCCGCCCACGACACCCGCAATGACCTGACCGCAAGGTTGGCGGTCGTGCCGCTGATCCTCGAAGCCAGGGGGCTGGACGTGACCCCGTCGTTGCTGATCAAAATGCGGGAGGTCGGCGACGAGGAGACCGCTGCCGTACTCGAGGTGATCTACGAGGATGAGAAGAAACATGTCGCAATCGGCGCCAAATGGTTCCGGTTCATCTGTGCCCGCCAGGGCAAGGACCCGGCGGAGGTTTTCAGACTGCTCGTACGGGCCAATTTCCGAGGCGGCCTCAAACCGCCCTTCAATGACCTCGCCCGCGCCGCCGCCGGGCTGACGCCGACATTTTACCGCGCCTTGAGCAGCCAGAACATGTCCTGAGACCGCTCAATTGCCCCCGAAATGCGCGGGCTCAAATATTTGTTAACCTTAACACTGTGTAATCCCGCTTGAACAAGTAACGGCAACCCGTTCCCACGAGGATTACCGAGTGTCGCAGAGGCAGGACAGCCGTGTTTTTGGCAAAAAGCCAAAACATTCGCACACAATCATACTCGCCAGCGGCGAAAGCATCCGTCACGTGACCATTCGTCCGTGGATTGCCGGTCTGTTGATGTCATTTCTGGGGGTCATGGCGATCGGGTATCTCGGCGCGACGTCCTATCTGGTGCTGCGCGACGACCTTATCGGGGCATCAATGGCGCGCCAGGCCCGCATGCAGCACGCTTACGAGGACCGGATCGCTGCTTTGCGCTCCCAGGTCGACCGGGTCACCAGCCGGCAATTGCTCGACCAGCAATTGATGGAGGAGAAAGTCGCCGAGCTTATCGCCCGGCAGAACGCTCTGACAAATCGTCAAGGAAAACTGGGACCGTTGCTCGACCGCGCCGGTGCTGCGCCCGGCCCGATCCCGGTTCCCACCGAAAACCCGAAGAAACATGCTGCTCTGGCCACCGCCGCTGCCAAGACACAGCGTCTTGCCGCACTTGCGACCCGGGCGACGATTCTCACCGACCCGGCGCAGGCTCATATGAATCCTCTCGCCTTCACCTCCGGCATCGGCGCTGTCGAGCGGGAATCGGTCGGAGAGCGGGCGGACCGGATTTTCTCCAGTGTCACCCTGTCGCTCAAGTCCATCGAACGCGAGCAGATCGAGAAGATGCAGGCGCTGGCAATCGACGCCTTCGAGACCGCCTCTGAAATCGACGAGATCATCAAGACAACAGGCTTGCCGATGCCGGCATTCGACGACACCGCTGTGGGCGGACCCTTCGTGCGCCCCAATGACCCCAACGCCTTTGATGCAACGATGGATGATCTCGACCAGGCGCTTGGCCGACTCGATGCAGTGCGGCGTCACGCCAGCAAACTGCCGGTCGGCTATCCGGCGCCGGGACGCGAGATCACCTCACGTTTCGGCAATCGCCGCGATCCGTTTGTCGGCCGCCTGGCCTTTCATAGCGGCATCGATTTCCGGGCGCCAACCGGCACCCCGATCTTCAGCACCGGGACCGGTATCGTCATTCATGCTGGGCGCAATGGCGGATATGGCAAGATGATCGAGATCGACCACGGCAATGGCCTGACCACCCGCTACGCTCACCTTTCAGCCATCGAAGTGCGGGAAGGCGACCACGTGATCATGGGCGCGCGCATCGGCAAATCCGGATCAACCGGTCGCTCGACCGGACCTCATCTGCACTATGAAGTGCGCCGCAACGGCACTCCGATCGACGCCATGCGCTTTCTCAAAGCCGCAAAAAAACTCAAGACGTTGCTGGTTGCAAACCGGTAGACAGGCGCACGCCGCACGCCACCCAGGCCGAAAGCCAGGCTGCCGACTGCCAATGATGCGGCCGTCATCTGTCTTGCGGCCAATCCCGTCAAGGATAGTGCAAGTCCCAGCAATAACGCGACAGATGGCGTGACAATCAACTGGATGCGGCGCCTTGGGATCGAAGGTTCAGGCTGCTCAGTGATCTGAGATTCTTCAGGAACAGAAGGAAATGCAACCGCTAAAGGCCAAATTTCGGGCTTTTTCTTGACTCAGGCAGCGGTAACGATTAATCGAAACGGGCAGGACCTGCGATCTCATCGCTCTCCTGTGTTTTGCCGCACACTCCGAAACGGAAAACGCTCCCAATTGACCACTTTTGCTGATCTTGGCTTAAGCCAAAAAGTATTGTCCGCCGTCACTGACGCTGGCTACACGACGCCCACCCCGATTCAGGAAGGCGCTATTCCGCCGGCTCTGGAGAGGCGCGACATTCTGGGCATCGCCCAGACCGGAACCGGCAAGACTGCCGGCTTCGTGCTGCCGATGCTGACGATGCTGGAAAGAGGCCGTGCCAGGGCGCGTATGCCGCGGACACTGATCCTCGAACCGACGCGCGAACTCGCCGCACAGGTGCATGAGAATTTCGAGAAATACGGCAAGAACCATCGCCTCAACATCGTGTTGCTGATCGGCGGCGTCTCCTTTGACGAACAGGACCGCAAGCTGGAGCGTGGCGCAGACGTGCTGATCGCCACACCGGGCCGGCTGCTCGATCATACCGAACGCGGCAAGCTGTTGATGACCGGCGTGGAAGTTCTCGTCATCGACGAAGCCGACAGAATGCTCGACATGGGCTTCATTCCCGACATCGAGCGCATCGTCAAATTCATTCCGTTCACCCGTCAGACCTTGTTTTTCTCGGCCACCATGCCGCCAGAGATTCAGAAGCTGGCTGACAAGTTCCTGCAAAATCCCGCCCGCATCGAAGTGGCGCCGCCCTCGTCCACAGCCGCCACGGTTGAACAGCGCCTGGTTGCCTGCGGCGGCAAGGATTTCGAAAAGCGCGAACGCCTGCGCGAGTTGATCCGCAGCCAGAGCGAACTGACCAACGCCATCATTTTCTGCAATCGCAAGAAAGACGTGGCTGATCTTTTCAAATCGCTGCAAAAACACGGCTTTTCGGTCGGCGCTTTGCATGGCGACATGGATCAGCGCTCACGCACCAACATGCTTCAGGGCTTCAAGGACAACGAGATCTCGTTGCTTGTCGCCTCCGATGTCGCCGCCCGCGGCCTGGATATACCCGCTGTCAGCCACGTCTTCAATTTTGACGTGCCGATCCACGCCGAAGACTATGTCCATCGCATCGGCCGCACCGGTCGGGCCGGTCGTGCCGGCGCAGCCTTTACACTGGTCTCGCGCAAGGACGCCAAATATGTCGACGCGATCACCAAGCTGATTGACCGCGACATCGAGTGGCTTGATGGCAAGGACGCCCTGCAGTCGTCTTCCGACGAAGCTGACGAGAAGCCGGCGCGTGGCCGCCGCAGCGACAGCAAGGGGACTGCGCGCCGTTCCGGACGTGGCGAGAAGCGCAGCAACGACGAAAAGCCGGCGCCGGTCGAAGCTGCGGAAGCTGAGGTCGAAGCGGTGCAGCAGCCCGCCGAAATCGTCGAGGCCGTCTCCAAGGACGCGCCGCACCACGAACCTGAAGCACCTCGGCAACGCCAGGACCGTCAACGCCGTCCCGCGCCGCAGCGGACACCCGAACCGGCCAATGCCAATGCCAATGCTAATGCCAATGCCAATGATGATCGCAGCCGCAATCGCAACCGCCGCGGTGGCCGCGACAATGATGACCGCGAGCCGACACCGGTCGGGTTTGGCGACGAGATCCCGGCATTCATGATGATTGCCGGCAAGTACTGATCACCCCGACAGGCTTGCACAGGACCACAGCCGCTGGCTTTCGCGCCGGCGGCTTTTTTGTGTGATCCTCTCTTTTTGTGTGAGCCGCTCAAGTGCAGGTCTGCAGCCTGCTATGTCTTCGCCCGCAACGCCGCGGCCCAGGCAAGGCCCACCCATCTGGCCAGATCCTCGGGGTCATCCAGCGCCGCATCGGGAATTGACCAGTACGGCATTGCCACCGGCTTGGTTTTGCCGTCATAGCTCCACTGGCTGGCGCCCGCACCGGCAAATTCAGGCGCGGTTTCCGCATCGGCCTTGAGCAGGATTTCGCCGCTGACTTCCAGCGCCAGGATCTTGCCCTGATGATAGATGCCCTTGCCGCCGAACATGCGCCTGATCGTCACCTCGCCCAGGCTCGCAAACATCTCGCGGATGCGGTCATTGTCCATCTGCAGATCCGGTCGATTCGGTGACGCCACCCGCTGCCCGCACGGCCTCCGGCGTGTCGACATCCAGGCGCGCCGCCGGGCCGATTTCAACATCGACAACCGGAAAGACACCGCTTTCGATCAGGGCGCGGGCGCCGACATCGCCCGTCAGCGCCATCGCCTCGGCAAAGGCCGCCCGCGGCAGGATCACCGGATTGCCGCGCCGCTCACCGTCGCAGGCGCGAATGATCGCCCTGCCCTGGTGCTCGACGAAACGGGCGATCAGCCTGTCCAGATGCGCGGCGGTCAAAGCCGGCATGTCGCCGAGCAGGATCAACGCACCGGCGCTGGTCTCATCGAGCGCGCCCAGACCGCATTTCAGCGACGAGGCCATGCCGCTTTCGAACGCCGGGTTGTGCGCCAGGTGCACGCCAAGCCCGTCAAGCTGGGCGGCAATGTCCTCGCCCCGGTATCCGGTCACCACCACCGTCTGGCGCGCCGTTGACGACATTGCCATCCGTGCCAGCCTGCGGATCAGCAATTCCCCGTCAAACACCGCCAGCAGTTTGTGCCCCGCCGCCTCGCCCATGCGGCTGGCCCGGCCGGCCGCAAGCAGCACAATGCCGACGCTCAAATCCGCCCCGTCCGGATTGGATTTTACGACGGGCTGCCGCAATTGCGGCCGTGTGACAATTTCCGTGAGCAATCCGCCCACACCCATTGCTGCGATATCTGCCGTTGACGGCATCTGGCCGGCAAGAAGTCGCGCCAGCACCCAGTCAAACCCATTCTCCTTGGGGCTGCGGGCACAGCCTGGCGCGCCAATGACCGGAACATCGCCGACCGTCCCCAGCACCAGCAGATTGCCCGGATCGACCGGCATGCCGACCCGCTCGACATGCCCGCCGGCCTTGCGGATTGCCGCTGGAATGACATCCTCGGGATCGGTGACGGCGGAAGCCCCGAAGACCATGATCATCTCGAGCCCGGCCGCCATCCGGGCGATCTCGGCGGCAACCGCTTCGGCCGTGTGGGCCACGCGGCTCTCCTCGACCAGGCTCGAGCCGCTCGGCGCCAGCCGCACAGCCAGCCGCTCCCGGGTCTTGTCCATCACCGAGGTCTTCAGAGTCGGCAGCATCGTCGCGATCAGCCCGGCGCGCACCGGTTTGAACGGCGCGACCCGCGAAAAGCCGGGGTCGGCAATCACCCTGCCGGCCTGCTCCAACGTCACACCGGCAACAGCCAACGGAATGATCTTGATGGTGGCAACCATCTCGCCTGCTTGCACGGCAACATGCTCGGCAAGGCAGGCATAGGTGATCGCAGGATCTATTCGGTTGAAGCCGTCGATCAGCCCGCGATCGGGACAAAACAGCCCGGCCTGGGTGGCAAACAGGTTAACGCGGCCGGTGGATGCATTGGCCGCGCGGATATGCGCGCCGGTGAAGGCCGCCGCCAGGGTATCGGCCGCAGCGTCCTCGCCAACGTCGCCATCATCCAGACGCGCCACGATGACCGTGCTGATGCCGCCTTGGCCGATTGCCTCGAGATCGCCGGCCGTCAGCACATGCCCCTTCTTCAGCCGCAGGCTGCCGGTTCGCAGCGAATGCGCCAGCACCGTGCCTTCGGCCTCTCGCAGCGGAACTGACCCGTAAAACACGCCGTCAGTCTTTCAACGGCCGGGGTGGTTCGCGCAAGGCAGCGATGGTCTGCGCCAGAATTGCCACGGCAATTTCCTCCGGGCTCTGGGCGCCGATGGAGAGCCCGATCGGTGCCGCAATCCGGCCGATAACCGCATCGCTCAAACCTGCCTCCGTCAATCGCTCGACCCGCCGCGCATGGGTCTTGCGCGATCCCAGCGCTCCGACATAGAACGCCTCTGCCTTGAGCGCCGAGATCAGCGGCCAGTCATCGATCTTGGGGTCATGGGTGACCGCCACCAGCGCCGTGAACGCGTCCAGCGGTTGCTCTTTGAGCACATCCTCGGGCCAGTCCGCGGCCAGATCGACGTTCCTGAACCGGTCAGGGGTTGCAAATGCCGTGCGCGGATCGATCACCCTGACGTCGAAACCGGCGATTTTCGCCATCGGCGCCAGCGCCTGCGAGATGTGCACCGCGCCAATGATCACCATTCTGGGTGACGGAACATGCACATTGAGAAAGAACTGCTGCCCCTCGGCCTCCACCACGCCGGATTTGCCGGTCCGGAAAGCCTTGGCAACCGCACTGCCCAGATCCCCGGCTGCCGGATCGCCTTTCATCACCAGGCGGTTCCGGCCGTCGGCAAGATCGGTGAGCATGATCGCCGCTTGCCGGTCGCGCCGCGCTGCATTGAGCTTTTTCAGCAGATGCGGGTCCATCAGCCGATCCGCTCCAGATAGACCTCGATCGTGCCGCCGCAGGAGAGCCCGACCCGCCAGGCGGTCTCGTCCGCAACGCCGAATTCGAGCATTCTCGGCTCACCACTGGCAATCACCTCCGCCGCTTCGGAAATCACCGCGCCTTCGACACAGCCGCCCGAGACCGAGCCGCTGAAATTGCCGTCCGCATCAATCACCAGATGGCTTCCGACCGGCCTTGGCGCCGACCCCCAGGTCTTTATCACCGTTGCCACGGCCACCTCCCGGCCCTCCAGCATCCAGCTCTCCGCCAGCATTAAGGGATCAAGCTGCGCTGCAAAGGTCTCGGCAGGTGCTTCAACTGAAATCTGTGATGTCATGTCTGCCTCCATCGCTGTCCCCCAGTATGGCCACCGCCGACAGACGAATTCAAGTCATATAGCGCCGCGGGTCGGACTTGGCCGCATCGCTTGCACCCAGAGCCGCCACCAGATCGGCCATCGCTGCAATATTGTGGATCGGGCGGAATTCATCGACATGGCCAAGCAAGGTGCGCACACCCCGCGCGCGGGCTTCGAACCCGTCAAAGCGCAGCAGCGGATTGAGCCAGATCAGCCGGCGGCAGGAGCGGTGCAGCCGGTCGATTTCGGTTTCAAGCTCCTCGACCGAATCGCGCTCAAGCCCGTCGGTGATCAGGATCACCACCGCCCCCTGCCCCAGCACCCGGCGCGACCAGCGAAGGTTGAACAGCCGAAGCGCTTCGCCGATCCGGGTGCCGCCCGACCAGTCCTTGACCGCGCTGGTGCACTGATCAACCGCCTCGTCGGGGTCCCGGTGGCGGAGCTGCCGGGTGATGTTGGTCAGCCGGGTGCCGAACAGGAAGGTGTGAACCCCGCGCCGTTTCTCGCTGATCACATGCATGAAATGCAGGAACACCCGCGTGTACTGGCTCATCGAGCCGGAAATATCGGCGATGATGACCAGCGGCGGATGGGTTTTCCGGCGCTTGCGGAACCGCGGCAGGATCAGATCGCCGCCGGTCCGCATCGCAGCCCGCATGGTGGCGCGCGGATCAATCTTTTTTGGCACCGGCGACGGTTTGTAGCGGCGGGTCTCGACCAGATCGAACGGCAGTGCCAGCGCCGCGATCGCCCGCTTGGCCGCAGCCATTTCGCTGGCGGTCATCTGCGCGAAATCCCGCTGCCGCAACACTTCATTGCCCGAAATCGTTTCGCGTGCATCGATATCGATGACCGGCTTGTCTTCGGGCGGCCGCTTCGTCTCGTGCCCCTCAAACAGCGCCTGACTGACTCGTGTCTCGCCGGGTCTGAGCTTTTCCCGCTGCCTGTTTTCCATCGCCACCGGGGAAAACATCGCGATCATTTTCTCGACAAGATCGCGCGTCCTCCAGAACAGTCTGAACGCCTGATCGAAAACCTCGTGATCCTCGCGCCGCTTGACGAAGACCGAGTGCAGCACCCAGTAAAACTCCTCGCGGCTGCCAATCCCGGCGATTTGCACCGCCTCGACCGCATCGCGCACCGTTGCCGGGCCGACCTTCAGTCCGGCCTTGCGCAGCACCCGTGCGAAATAGACGATATTGTCGGCGACGCGGCCGCCGCCGTCCTTGCCATCGATCCCGGTCGCGGGTGCCGCCATTACAATGCCTGAGCCAGATCGGCCTTTACCTCGGCCAGCAGCTCCCGTCCGGCGCTGCCTTCAATGCGGGCGATGTCGTCTTGGTACTTGAGCAGGGTTCCGATCGTGTCAGACACAGTCTCCGGGTCGAGAGCGAGCCGGTCGAGTTCGGTCAGCGCCGTGGCCCAGTCAATGGTCTCGGCCACGCCGGGGCTCTTGAACAGATCCATCTGCCGCAGCTTCTGAACGTAGCTCACCACCTGCCGCGACAGTTCCGCATGGCAGCCCGGCACCTTAAGGCGGACGATTTCGAGCTCCACTGCGGCAGAGGGGTAATCCACCCAGTGATACAGGCAGCGCCGCTTGAGCGCGTCGTGAATCTCGCGGGTGCGGTTGGTGGTGATGATGACGATCGGCGGCTCACTGGCCGTGATCGTGCCCAGTTCCGGGATCGTCACCTGATAATCCGACAGGATTTCCAGAAGGAACGCCTCGAAGGCTTCGTCGGTCCGGTCCAGCTCATCGATCAGGAACACCGGCGCCCGGCCATCGGCCCCGTCCAGCGCCTGCAGCACCGGACGCCGAATCAGGTGTTTTTCCGAGAATATAGAGCGCTCGATCGCCGACCGGTCGTCTTCGCCGGTGGCCTCGGCCAGCCGGATTTCGAGCATCTGCGCCGGATAATTCCACTCGTAGACCGCCGAGGACACATCCAGTCCTTCATAGCACTGCAGCCGGATCAGCGGCCGGTCGAGCGCCTTGGCCAGAACCTTGGCGATTTCGGTCTTGCCGACACCCGCCTCGCCTTCGAGAAACAAGGGCCGCTTCATCCGAAGGCTGAGAAACAGCACGGTTGCCAGCGCCTTGTTCGCCACATAGCCCTGGCTCGACAGCAGGGCGAGGGTTTCATCTATCGAATCTGGCAACGGAAGAGTGATCGACATCATGGCTCCGGGGTGGGGATGGGGCAGCGCCATCTCTCGCGAGGCTAAACAGAATGGTATCCGCGGTCCATATACAAAAGCGCCGGTCCGGCCGGCCCGGTCCGCAATCCGGTGACTTCGCCGATCAGGATCGTGTGTGTCGCCACGGTCTTGGCATCGATCAGCCGGCAGTCGAACACCGCCGCAGCGCCAATCAGCGCCGGCGCTCCGGTGGTGATGGTATCCCACTCGGCCTGCGCGAACCGGTCTTCGACACTGAGATGGTCAAGACCGGAAAACGCCACGGCCAGATGTTCGTGGCTAGCCATCAGCGTGTTGAGCGCGAAAATGCCCGATTCGGCAAAAATCTCATTGTGCGGATTGGCGTGATTGAGACAGACAAGCAACGTGCCCGGATTGTCCGATACCGAACATGCCGCCGTCACCGTCACACCGCGACGCTTGCCGTCATGCGCTGTTGTGGCGATTTGCACATGCCCCGCATACCGCGCCATCGCGTTGCGGTAGTCCTTGGAATCAATCGTTTGCCGTTTCAACACGCCTGCGCCTCAATTCTGGGATTTCTCCCGGTATTGCACTCATTGTGCCTCATACATAAAGTGCGGACGCCAATTTGAAAGCCGCCACCGGCGACTTTTTATCGATCGACCGCGCCTCACCGGCCCGAATCTGCGAATTTTGCTTGGTTTAGCCCGCACTGGCAGGCTAGATACCGCCCATGATGATCCGCCATGCGCTGTTCCCGTTCGCCCTCGTTGTGGCGGCTCTGCTTGCCGCAATGCCGGTGCGCGCCGAATCGCTGCATGTCGGTCTGGTGATCCCGCAATCGGGTCAGTTCCAGCCGCTAGGCGATCACGTCCGTCAAGCGTTTCAGACCTGGGACGCCGCAAACCCGAATTTGTTCGAAGACATTGTCGAGGGCGACGACGGCTGCACCGAACGGGCCGGAGCCGACGCTGCCGCAGCGATGATTGAAGCCGGCGTCCATATCGTGGTCGGGTTCTTGTGCACCGAAAGCCTCGCAGCCGCATTGCCGCTGCTCTCAGACGAGAACATCCCGGTCATCACCCTGACGGTCCGCGCCGACATCATCGGCGAGGAGGCGCAGCGGCTCGGATGGAAATTCCTCCGCCTTGCGCCACGCTCCGGCTCCGAGGCCGAGATTGCTGCGGATGCCATCTTCCGCCTGTGGGCCGACAAGCCATTCGCGCTGATCGAGGACGGCGCCATTTCCGGACGCGAACTCGTCCAGACCATCCGCATCAATCTGGAAAACCGTGGCCTCAAGCCAACCTTTGTCGACAATTTCCGCCCCGGCCAGGCCACCCAGCCAAGCCTGATTCGCAGGCTCAAATCCGCAGGCGTCAGCCGGGTCTTTGTCGGGGGTGAGCGCACCGATCTGGCGGTGATCGCCCGGGAGGCCGAGCTTCAAGGCGTCAACCTTCACTTCATGGGCGGCGACATGCTGCATGCGCCCCAGGGTGAAATCCCACTTCCCGACGGCACCATCGCCATACTTTCCGCCGGCGCGCTTCCGGGCCCTGAGGCCGAAGCCGCCAGAGTCGCCTTCGAAAGCCGCGGCCTGATTGCGGAAGGCTTGCGCATCCCCGCCTACGCGGCGGCCCAAATTCTCGGCGCCGTCGCAACGAGGATGGACTACAGCCGGTCCGGCCTTGACCAGGCCCTGCGCACGGCGAGCTTCTCGACAGCGCTCGGCCGCGTGACCTTCGGGCAGAACGGCGAACGCCGCGAGCCCGGCTTCGTGCTTGCGATCCTGGAAGACGGGAATTTCCGCCGGCTCAGCCTTGAAGACACTGCACAACTGACCAGTGACAGCCAATGATGACAGCCGGACCGCGCAACCTGATCACCGATGTGGACGGGCTGACCGTTGGCAATGCCGGCGATGCGGGATTGAGTTCCGGCGTCACCGCGATTGTGTGCGATCCGCCTGCAACCGCCGCAGTTCAGGTGCTTGGCGGCGCCCCCGGCACCCGTGAAACCGATCTGCTTGAGCCGCACAACACCGTGGAGACTGTCAACGGGCTGATCCTGTCCGGCGGGTCGGCCTTTGGCCTTGATGCCGCAAGCGGCGCACAGGCGTTTCTGCGCCAGCAGGGCAAGGGGTTTGAGGTTGGCCCGCACCGAATTCCGATCGTTCCGGCAGCCATTCTGTTTGACCTGATCAATGGCGGCGACAAGGACTGGGGGGTTTATCCGCCCTATCGCGAGCTCGGCTACCAGGCGACGCAAGCCGCGTCGCAGGCGTTTGCCATCGGCAGCGCCGGCGCCGGCATGGGCGCGCTGACGGCAACCTTCAAGGGCGGTCTTGGCTCCGCCTCTGCCCGTCTCGCAAACGGCTTTACCATCGGCGCCCTTGTTGCCGCCAATCCGATGGGCTCGGCCACCATTGGAAACACAAGGCATTTCTGGGCAGCCCCGTTCGAGATCGGCGCCGAATTCGGCGGCCTGGGCATGCCCTCGCCGTTTCCCGGCGACGCGGCCGATCTGAAAATCAAGTTCCGGGATCGGGCCCGTGGCGTCTCCAACACCACAATCGCCGTCATTGCCACCGATGCCAGCCTTACCAAGGCCGAGGCCAAACGCCTCGCAATTGCCGCCCATGCCGGCTTCGCCCGGGCAATCTGGCCCAGTCACACGCCCTTTGACGGTGACCTGGTGTTTGGCCTTGCCACCGGCGCCTCCGCACGCAAGCCCTCGCCCGATGACTTTATCGAGCTGTGTGCCGCCGCCGCATCGGCCATGAGCCGCGCCATCGCCCGCGGGATCTGCCACGCCACGCCCGATCCGCGAGACTTGATGCCCGCCTGGGCAACCACGAGCGGCTGAACCGATACCCTGCCGGATCAGTCTTCCGGTTGCCTGCCTGCCTGTCGGATGCTACCCGGACAGGCCAACCAGTCAGAAAGCTCCACGATGTTTGCCGCGCGTTCCATTCTGCTTCTTTTGGTGTCGTTGCTGCTCGGCCCGGGCGCGGCGCACGCCGGAGAATTCTCCGAATTCCGGCCGCTTGGATTTTCCGCTGACGGCAAGGTCTTCGCGTTCGAGGAGTTCGGCATTCAGGATGGGTCCGGATTTGCCTTTGCCAACCGCTTCTTCATCGACACCACACGGGATGCCTTCCTGCCGGGATCGACGGTGCGCGTTGTCATCGAGGACGAATCGGCCGGGATCGGCGCTGCCCGCGCAGAGGCGGCGAGCAAATCTGCCTCCCGCGAGGCGATCCATCGCTTTTCCGACAATCCGGGCGTGATTGCCGCCTTCAGCCCGGCCTCAAGCCTCGACGCGGCCGCGCACCGGCTGCGCTATACGCCTGTGTCGATGGTGCCGCAGCCGTTTGGCGCCTACACGGTCCGCCTGCGCGAAGAGCCCTTGCCGGCCTCCAGCCTGTGTGACGTCTTTGGCCAGACCTCGACCGGGTTCGGGCTGGAGATGACCGAGATCAATGGCCAGCCTGCGGCGTTGCTTCTGCATCAGGACAAAGCCGTGCCGCGAAGCCGCGGCTGCCCCGTCGGCTACCGCATTGGCGGCGCTGTTACCCATCTGTCGGGTGGCGTAGTGACACAGGCAATCCTGGTGCTGGTGCGGTCCCATGGTTTTGAGGGTGAAAACGGCCGCTGGATCGCCATCACCCGACGGTTTGAATGAACAATCTCGTCAAACGGCGCAAAGGCCCGGCGCCAAGACCGGCCAATGACAACTCCAATCTGCGCGACCGGCTTTGCGCCGCCAGAATCGGCTGGCGTGAGGGCATTTCCGGCGCGCTTGGCTGGGGGGCTGCCATGGCGATCTCGGCCCAGGCCTCGTTATGGCTGTCGATGGCCGCGCTGACCAGCCACTACTGGAGCCTCACCGCACTTGTGTTTGCCGGGGCGGCCTGTGCCTGGCCGCTGAGCCTTGCCCTGTTCCGCTTCATCGCATTCCGCCGCCGGCGCGAGGCGGCCTTCGCGGTCGCGTTTTTGTGCCTGACACTGTTCACCATCGGGCTGACATCGGCGATGTTTGCAGTGATCTACCGGGCATTTTACGCCCAGTGGCATGGCGATCCGTTCACCAAATTGTGGCTGGCGCAATTTGTCTTCACCGTCGCCTCGGCTCTCTACCAGTTCGCTGTGCAGGGCGTGCGGCTCTACCTTCCGCTGGGTGTGGTCTTTCTCGGCCTCGCCTCTTACGGGCTGGCCTGGGCGCATTCACACCCGAAACAGCCGAAATCCGGCGTTATCTCCTGATCTTGAGCGGAGCGACGTTTGCATCCGCACCGAAATGATCTAGACCCGGCGCAACGCAACTTACCACGGATTTCGCCATGATACCTCGTTACTCCCGCCCGGAAATGGTCGCTGTCTGGTCGCCCGAATCGAAATTCCGTATCTGGTTCGAGATCGAGGCCCATGCCTGCGATGCGCTTGCTGAACTCGGGGTCATTCCGGTGGAGGCTGCAAAAACCATTTGGGAAAAGGGCAATGCCGCCACCTTCGATATCGACCGCATCGACGAAATCGAACGCGAAACCAAGCACGATGTCATCGCCTTCCTCACCCATCTGGCCGAGATCGTCGGGCCGGACGCACGGTTCGTTCATCAGGGCATGACCTCATCGGATGTGCTCGATACCTGCTTCAATGTTCAACTGGTCAAGGCCACGGATATTCTGCTGGCTGACATGGATGCTCTGCTGGCGGCCCTCAAGCGACGCGCGATCGAGCACAAGGACACTGTCTGCATCGGCCGTTCGCACGGCATCCATGCCGAGCCGGTCACCTTCGGGCTCAAGATGGCCGAAGCCTATGCGGAATTTGATCGGTGCCGTACCCGCCTGGTCAATGCCCGCGCCGAAATCGCCACCTGCGCCATTTCCGGCGCGGTCGGAACCTTCGCCAACATCGACCCGCGCGTTGAAGAACATGTCGCCAAGGCCATGGGCCTGACCGCCGAACCGGTGTCCACCCAGGTGATCCCGCGGGACCGTCATGCGATGTATTTCGCCACCCTCGGCGTCATCGCCTCCTCGATCGAGCGCGTTGCCACCGAAATCCGCCATTTGCAGCGCACCGAAGTGCTGGAGGCCGAGGAATACTTCTCCAAGGGCCAGAAGGGCTCGTCGGCCATGCCGCACAAGCGCAATCCGGTGCTGACCGAAAACCTCACCGGCCTGTCGCGGCTGGTGCGCATGGCGGTCACGCCGGCAATGGAGAACGTCGCATTGTGGCATGAACGGGATATCTCCCATTCCTCGGTCGAACGCATGATCGGCCCGGATACCACCGTGACGCTCGACTTTGCCCTGTCGCGGCTGACCGGCGTCATCGACAAGCTTCTGATCTACCCCGAGCGTATGGTCGGCAACATGGACCGACTCGGCGGACTGGTGCATTCCCAGCGCATCCTGCTGGCCTTGACCCAGGCCGGTTCGTCACGCGAGGAGGCCTACAGCCTGGTCCAGCGCAACGCCATGAAGGTCTGGGACAGCTATCAGGTGTCCGGCGATTCCGAGATCGACTTTCTCACCGAGCTGCTCGCCGACGCGGACGTGCGCACCTATCTCTCCGAGACCGAAATCAGGGACCGCTTCGATCTCGGCTACCACACCAAACATGTCGACACCATCTTCGCGCGGGTGTTTGGCGAGAGCTGAGGCCGGTTGACAGGGAATTCGTGACAGGCGTTCATGCGACGTGAACGCCTGTCATCAAACAGCCCCGCTGCTGCCGCCTTGTTGCCGCTGTTGCCGGCCATTCTGCTGCTCAATTCAGATATCGGAGAGCATGATGCAGGATTATCCGCCCTTGGCCGATCGCGGGCGCCGCGCCCGCGGCAAACACGGCTACGACCGCAATGACCGCCACGACACCGGCGCCAGTCTGTGGCTTGCAACCGCAACCGTCCTTGCCGCGCTGGCCGCATTGCTGCTGTTCAGCCATGACAATCTGCGCAATGGCGGCGGCCCCTTTGTCATCACGCCGCCGGGCCCGGCCGGGACTGCGCCGAACGGCGGCCTGTAAGATCAAGGCCGGGGCTGATGGCAATCGTTGTTGACAGAGCCCTTTCCCGCCACCGACACCATTGTTGTCAGCGGGTTGTTGACATTTGATCGCGTCTCGCCCACCTCGGCAGCATGAAAGTTGCCCAATCTGACATCCTGATCGTCCCCGGATACACCAATTCCGGCCCCGACCACTGGCAAACCCGCTGGCAGGCCCGGCTGTCGACGGCCCGCCGGGTCGAGCAGGACGCCTGGTCAAAACCGGTTCTTGAAGACTGGACCGCGCGCTTTGCCGAGGCCGTCAACGAATCGGTCAAACCGGTTGTCATCATCGCCCACTCGCTCGGCGTCGCAACCGCGGTGCAGGCGTTGCCGCAGTGCAGGCAAAAGATTGCCGGCGCGTTTCTTGTTGCTCCGCCGGAAGTGGACAACCCGGCGATTCGGCCCAGGCACCTGATGACCTTTGGCCCCTACAAGGACGATCCGCTGCCGTTTCCGTCAATCGTTGTGGCGAGCCGCAACGACCCGTTCGGCTCCTACGAACACGCCGGCGACAGGGCCAATGCCTGGGGCGCCATGCTGATCGACGCGGGAGAAGCCGGTCACCTCAACGCAGAATCAGGCCATGGCCCCTGGCCCGAAGGCATCATGGTGTTTGCCAATTTTCTCTCGCGGCTGACGCCCTGAGTGGAAACACCGCAATCTCAGCCCTTGGCCTGTGCGAGCATCACGGCCGCCCCGGCCTGCAAAATGCCCGGGTCCGTGTTCAACGCCGCAAGCCGGTATCCCATCCGGGCAAAACCCGGCACATCGGCGGGATCGACCGCAAACACTGCGGCAAACTTGCCGGCGTCCCGCGCCCGGCTGGCAATGTCGGCAATGACATCCTGAAGCGCGGCATTGCGCGGATCCACGCCGGCGCCGTCTGTCCAGGATATCGAAAGATCTGAAGGCCCGACAAAGACGCCGTCGATTCCGTCCTGCGCCAGAATTCCGTCGAGCGCGGCAATGGCGGCACGGGTTTCGATCATCGCAAATGCCAGGGTTTGCCTGTTGGCAGTCTTGAAATAGCTATCTGGCGAGACCGACCCGTGCAGGTGCAAGGCCTTCGTTGGCCCCCAGGACCGCTCGCCAAGCGGAGGGTATTTCATTGCATTGGCAAAGGCTTCCGCGTCAGCCACTGAATTGATCATCGGCGCGATCACGGCCTCAAACCCCATATCAAGCGCCCGGCTGGCAAGATCATTGCGCCCCACCGGAATCCGCAGGATTGCCGGTTTGCCCACCGCCGCAACCGCTTGCACGGAGGCGAAGGCAGAGGATTCGCTATGGGCGCCATGCTGCATGTCGACGGTGACCGCATCGAACGGGCAGCGGGCCAGCCCCGCGGCCATATCGGACGAGGCGCTGGTCGACCACGCCGTAATCAGCATTTTGTCCTGATCAAGATTATCGCGCAATTGCATGGAAAGCTTCTCCTCAATCGATCTCCCGCCCGCGGCGGAAGTGGGTCAGTCTCAATCCAACAAAAAACCGCCGACGGCAAGCCGCAGGCGGTTTGATGACATCAATCAGCGTTCAGTCAGCCGGCCTCGATCTGTTCGACGGCCACAGCCAAGAGTTCATCCATTTTGCGGCGCAGCTGATGATCGGACTGACTGACGCCCGCTTCATCAAAATCGCCGCGCACCTTGCGGAACACATCCTCATCGCCGGCTTCTTCCAAATCAGCCACAACGACGGTTTTGGCGTAAGCTTCGGCGTCGTCACCGGTCTTGCCAAGCAATTCGGCGGCCCAAAGGCCCAAAAGCTTGTTGCGGCGGGCCTCCGCCTTGAATTTCAACTCCGCATCGTGAGCAAACTTGTTCTCGAATGCGTTTTGACGGTCTTTCATGTTGCCCATGGCTAGCTCCCGGCGCTGAAGTGATTATCCCTATATGGGTGTCCGCCCCATAAAACAAAAGACTGCCCAAGTTGCAATGCAATCCCGGACAATGCCACGCATTTCCGGGGACATCCGTGACAACATCGTTGTGAAAGCCCGGACAATCGGCTAAAGCACGGCTCAAAATCGACCCTATGCCGAGTTGCCGCGGCTTCAGACGGCACAATTGACAGGGATTGCCATGACCCGTCGCCGCCGTATCTACGAAGGCAAAGCCAAGATTTTGTATGAAGGCCCCGAACCGGGAACGCTGATCCAGTTCTTCAAGGATGACGCGACCGCCTTCAACAAGAAGAAGCAGGATGTTGTCGATGGCAAAGGCGTCCTCAACAACCGGATTTCCGAGTACATCTTCTCGCATCTGAACCGGATTGGCATCCCGACCCACTTCATCAAGCGCATCAACATGCGCGAGCAATTGATCAAGGAAGTCGAGATCATTCCGCTTGAAGTGGTGGTCCGCAATATCGCGGCCGGCTCACTGGCCCAGCGGCTCGGCATCGAGGAAGGCACAGTCCTGCCCCGCTCGATCATCGAATTCTACTACAAGGCCGACGCCCTCGACGATCCGATGGTCTCCGAAGAGCATGTCACCGCCTTTGGCTGGGCCAGCCCGCAGGAGATCGACGACATCATGGCGCTTGCCATCCGCGTCAATGACTTCCTCACCGGCCTGTTCCTTGGCGTCGGCATCCAGCTGGTCGATTTCAAGATCGAATGCGGCCGTCTTTTCGAAGGCGACATGATGCGCATCGTCGTCGCCGACGAAATCTCGCCCGATTCCTGCCGGCTCTGGGACGTCAATACCAACCAGAAGTTCGACAAGGACGTCTTCCGCCGCGATCTCGGCAATCTTGTCGAGGCCTACCAGGAAGTCGCCCGCCGGCTCGGCATCATGAATGAGAACGAGATGAACCGTCCGTCCGGGCCGGTTCTGGTCAAGTAAACGCCGGGAGTTGTATTTATGATCAAGGCACGTGTCACCGTGACCCTCAAGAACGGCGTCCTCGATCCGCAGGGCAAGGCCATCGAGCACGCGCTTGACGGTCTGGGCTTTTCCGGAGTCGGCCAGGTCCGCCAGGGCAAGGTCTTCGACATCGTTCTGGAAACTTCCGATCGCGCCGAGGCCGAAGCCGAACTCAAGGCAATGGCGGAAAAGCTGCTTGCCAACATGGTGATCGAAGATTTCACTGTCGAGGTGCTCTGAGCCATGAAAGCCGCTGTCATCCTGCTCCCCGGCCTCAACCGCGACCGCGACATGATCGCGGCGCTGACCAAGATATCGGGCCAGGCTCCGCAAACCATCTGGCAGACCGAAACATCGATCGATGACGATATTGATCTGATCGTCATTCCGGGCGGGTTTTCCTATGGCGATTACCTGCGCTGCGGCGCCATTGCGGCGCGCATGCCGGTCATGCGGGCGGTGCGTGAGAAGGCCGAAAAAGGCACCCGGGTGATCGGGGTCTGCAACGGCTTCCAGATCCTTTTGGAAACCGGCCTGCTGCCCGGCGCGCTGATGCGCAACGCCTCGCTCAAATTCGTCTGCCGTGAAGTCAACCTCGAAGTTGCCAATTCCGGCACGGCGTTCACACAAGGCTACTCCCAGGGCCAGATCATCCGGTGCCCGGTCGCCCATCACGACGGCAATTATTTCACCGACCCGGACACACTCGCCAGCCTCGAGGCAAACCGCCAGGTGGCGTTCCGCTATACCCCCGACACCAATCCGAACGGCTCGCTCAACAACATTGCCGGCATCGTCAACACCGCCGGCAACGTGCTCGGCATGATGCCGCACCCGGAAAACCTGATCGAAGCCGCCCATGGCGGCAGCGACGGTCGCGCCCTGTTCGAATCCGCTTTGGGCCTTGTCGACGCCTGAGTTGCATCACCCGGCCGGTCTTGTCGGATGACATGGAAGCTGTTTTGCCTGCGCCGTCTGTCGGGCCCCGCCGCCTTCAACCCACTGATGGCACGCTTGGTCGGAGCAAGAATCGTGGTATTGCCTCGTCAAACATGATCGCGCCGTTCCAGGCGTCGGAGACCCTGATGACGCACATTTGGCCGTTTCTTGCCCTGGCCTCCGGGTTGGCAGTGTCCGCCTGCGCTCCCGCCTCCACACCTGCCGCCGGGATGAGCGCGCATTCGCTTTCCGTCTCGACGCTGCAAAAGGTCAATGCCCAGGCCCATGCCTGCTGGCTCAAGGATCGCGACTTCGCCGATTACGGCCTCGTGCCGGAGCTCGACACCGGCAGCACCCCCCGGGTCTTGATCGTTCCGCGCGGCAAGCCGCAGGCCTTGCCCAAGGCGGTCATCGTCGCATCCGCCGGCCATGCCCAGTTTTACGGTCCGCTGTCCGCCTCGCCACTGGCCGGCCGTATCAATGGCGACATCACACGCTGGGCTTCGGGCGTGACCGGATGCTGACCAAAGCCGCTGCTGCGCGGTTTTGGCGCGGGCCGTGTCCACAGAATAGCACCGTTGTTCGGCCAAAAGCTCAAATACAAGGTGCCATCGGCCCCGCCAGTGCGCTATAGGCTGCTGTATGACGATGACAAAAAGGGCGACCGCCGCCATGACCATTCCGAACACCATCCCGATCACCGAAGAGCTGATTGCCGCCCACGGGCTCAAGCCCGAAGAGTATCAGCGCATTCTCGACCTGATCGGGCGTGAACCCAGTTTCACCGAACTCGGCATCTTTTCGGCCATGTGGAACGAGCATTGTTCCTACAAATCCTCGAAGAAATGGTTGCGGACGCTGCCGACCACCGGCCCGCGGGTCATCCAGGGCCCGGGGGAAAACGCCGGCGTGGTTGATATCGGCGACGGTGAGTGTGTGGTCTTCAAGATGGAAAGCCACAACCATCCCTCCTATATCGAGCCCTACCAGGGCGCCGCCACCGGCATGGGCGGGATCCTGCGTGACGTCTTCACCATGGGCGCGCGGCCGATTGCGGCGATGAACGCGCTGCGTTTTGGTGATCCCGACCATCCCAAGACCCGTCACCTCGTGTCCGGCGTCGTTTCCGGTATCGGCGGTTACGCCAATTGCTTCGGCGTCCCCACGGTCGGCGGTGAAGTTGAGTTCGACACGCGCTACAATGGCAATTGCCTGGTCAACGCCTTTGCTGCCGGTATTGCCAGGACCGACGCGATTTTTCTCTCCGAAGCCAAGGGCGTTGGCCTGCCGGTCGTCTATCTCGGCGCCAAGACCGGTCGCGACGGCGTCGGCGGGGCGACCATGGCATCGGCCGAATTCGACGAATCGATCGAGGAAAAGCGCCCTACGGTTCAGGTTGGCGACCCGTTCACCGAGAAATGCCTGCTTGAAGCCTGTCTTGAGCTGATGCAGACCGGCGCGGTCATCGCCATTCAGGACATGGGCGCTGCGGGCCTTACCTGCTCGGCGGTCGAAATGGGTGCCAAGGGCGACCTCGGCATCGAGCTCGATCTCGACATGGTTCCGGTGCGTGAAGAAAACATGAGCGCCTACGAGATGATGCTGTCGGAAAGCCAGGAGCGCATGCTCATGGTGCTCAAGCCGGAGAAGGAAGCCGAAGCCAAGGCGATCTTTGTCAAATGGGGTCTCGACTTCGCCATTGTCGGCAAGACCACCGACGATCTGCGCTTCCGCATCCTGCATCAAGGTGACGAAGTCGCCAACCTGCCGATCAAGGATCTCGGCGACGAAGCGCCAGAATATGACCGCGAATGGCGCGAACTCGGCGGCCTTTCGCCGCTCGATATCGCTGACGTCGAAGAGCCGGAAGACTACGGCCAGGCGCTTCTCGACCTTCTCGGGTCACCCAACAACGCCTCCAAGCGCTGGGTTTGGGAACAGTACGACACGCTGATTCAGGGCAGTACGCTGCAGATTCCGGGCGGTGACGCCGGTGTCGTGCGTGTCGAGGGCCACGACACCAAGGCGCTTGCCTTCTCGTCGGATGTGACGCCGCGCTATGTCGAGGCCAATCCTTACGAGGGCGGCAAGCAGGCGGTGGCCGAGTGCTGGCGAAACCTGACTGCCACCGGCGCGGAACCGCTGGCGTCGACCGACAATCTCAATTTCGGCAATCCCGAGCGGCCCGAAATCATGGGCCAGCTGGTGATGGCCATCCAGGGCATCGGCGAAGCCTGCACCGCCCTCGATTTCCCCATCGTCTCGGGCAATGTCTCGCTGTACAACGAGACCAATGGCGAGGCGATCCTGCCGACACCGACCATCGGCGGCGTTGGCCTGATTGACGACTGGAACCAGATGGCGCGGATCGGCGGTGCCGGGGCTGGAGACTGCGTCATTCTGATTGGCGGCGACGGCACGCACTTGGGCCAGTCGGCGTGGATGCGCGATTGTCTTGGCCGCTGCGAAGGCGCACCGCCATCGGTCGACCTGATGGAAGAACGCCGCAACGGAGATTTCGTCCGGTCCGCGATCCGCAACGGCCAGGTCACTTCCTGCCATGACATCTCCTCAGGTGGTCTGGGCGCAACATTGGCAGAAATGGTGATGGCGTCCGATCTCGGCATGAAGATCGATCTGTCCTCGAGCCAGGGCCCTGCCCATGCCTTGTTGTTTGGCGAAGACCAGGCCCGTTATGTTATCACTGTACCTGCCGATCTCGGCAGCTACATCATGGCCAGTGCCGAAGGTGCGGGGGTTCCCTTCCGCCATCTCGGCACGGTCTCGGGTAGCGCCCTTCAGATTGAAGGCGTGTTGTGCGTTGCCGTATCGGCATTGCGCGCAGCCCATGAATCGTGGTTCCCTGCCTATATGGACACCCCGACAACCCTTGCTGCAGAATAGTGAAATCAGGAGCCGATCCAAATGGCAATGAACGCAGGCGACATCGAAAGACTCATCAAGACCGGGATTCCTGACGCCAAAGTCACAATTCGCGACCTGGCCGGAGATGGCGATCACTATGCCGCCGAAGTCGTCTCCGAGAGCTTCCGCGGCAAGAGCCGGGTGCAGCAGCACAAGATGGTCTACGACGCTCTGCAGGGCAACATGGGCGGCGTTCTGCACGCATTGGCACTGCAAACCAGCGTGCCCGACTAGGCGAGATGAATGGCCGGCTTTCTTGAAGGACTGATTGAAGAAATTATGGCCGGGGTGGCCAGCGCCGGGGGAAAAAGTGCAGTGATCCGCAAGCGCCGGCGCTCCACCCGGCACAAGTCGAGCCGCAAAACCACCCCGAGGCGCAGGCGATCCAAGACCACGTCAACCATCGAGGAAGCGTTGATCAAAGCCTTGACCGGCAACAAGCACGAGCTCACCCCAACCAAGACCCGCCGCAGCAAAAACCGCGCCACCCGCCGCAGATCGGCAGCGCGCAGACGGTAGGGCAATCACGGAATATCGGTCTTCAGTCCTGATCTTTCCCGAACACCGCCACAACCGGCCCGGCAGGCTCGCCCGCATCGATTTCCATCTTTCCACCCCAGGCCAGGCTTGAGACCGCGCCGTCGAAAAACAGCGCGTTTGGGCATTTCGCCACATCCCGAAACAGCCGCCCGAACGAGCCGAGACTGACCGGATCACGGGTGATCGCCAGCACGACCTTGCCGTCCGCCCGCACGCCTGCGCCATTGCGAATATATTTCGAGCTGCCGTCGGGCAGGAAGCGCGGATGGAGCGCGCCGTCAATCACCAGCATTGGCCCTGACTGACTGGCGAAAGCCGGTGCGATGGCTGCTGCGGCATAGGCCTCGGTCTCCAGCACGCCGGCGCGACCGTCCTCAAGCACGAAAAACACGCCATTCGGCTTGAGAAAGAAATTGCCGAACCCGTCATCGCTGTTCAGGGACGCAAACTCGACCCCCTCCTCGGCATAGAGCCCGACCGGGGTCATGTCCGCGTGATACATGCCCGCATTCATTGCCAGCAAAGGCGTTCGTCCGTCTGCGGCCAGGCCCGCCACAGCCCGGGCGACGCTGCCATAAGGGGTAGCATCGCGGTCCCGGTAGACCAGCGCGATATGGTGACGTGCCGGATCCACCACACACACAATCGCCCGCGCACCCTCAAACTCGGTCTCTTCACAGATGTCGGGCTTGTTTGGCGCATCCATGCTCCCGGCCTCCTTTTGTGTTGCCTGCGGTTGCTGCCTGTGCACCGGCGTGTCTGATCCACCCGGCACCACTGTCCAAACAGCCCAGAGCGCGGCAGCAGCCAGCATCCCAAGCAAGACATAACCAGCGTAACGCGTTTCCATCTGATCACTTATAGAGCCGAGCTTCTTGTCTTGTCATCCATGGCACGTTATCTGAAGGACAACGAATTTCGTGGCCACACGTTCTGAAAGGATCCAACAATGTCCGGCATCCATGATTTTATCGAAAATGAAGTGAAGACCAACGATGTCGTGGTGTTCATGAAAGGCACCCCGCAGTTCCCGCAATGCGGTTTTTCGGGCCAGGTGGTTCAGATCCTGGATTACCTCGGTGTCGCCTACAAGGGCATCAACGTGCTCGCGGACGACGCCCTGCGTGACGGCATCAAGCAGTATTCCAACTGGCCGACCATCCCGCAGATTTACGTCAAGGGCGAATTCATCGGCGGTTGCGACATCGTCCGCGAGATGTTCCAGTCCAACGAATTGCAGCAGCACATGACCGATGCCGGTATCCCGGTCAAAGCGGCCTGAAGCTGTTCGATTGAAGCGACGGCAGGAGGCGGTTTATCCGCCTCTTTTCGTATCCGTGGACATCACCACGCGGCTCAGACTTCCGCACCCAACCCATTGCGACTGGAGACAAGACCATGACCTGGACCATCTATCTCTCGGGCGAAATCCATTCCGACTGGCGCCAGCAGATTGAAACCGGCGCCCGCGCCGCCGGTCTGCCGGTGGCCTTCAGCGCCCCCGTCACCCATCATGAAGCCTCCGACGATGCCGGCGTTGCCATACTCGGTGCCGAGCCGGACAAGTTCTGGCACGATCACAAGGGCGCCCAGATCAACGCCATCCGCACCCGCACGCTGATTGGCAAGGCTGACATCGTCGTGGTCCGCTTCGGCGAGAAGTACAAGCAATGGAATGCAGCATTTGATGCCGGCTATGCCGCCGCGCTCGGCAAGCCGCTGATCGTGCTGCATTCAGACGAGCACGCTCACGCGCTCAAGGAGGTCGATGCTGCGGCGCTGGCGGTTGCCAGGACGTCCGAGCAGGTGGTGTCGATCCTGCGCTATGTCATTGACGGCGCGCTTTCAGGCTACACCACAGCACAGGACACAGCCAGGTGAGCACTGGCTATCAAGGTTTTGGCGACAAGGCCCTGCCCTTTCTCAAGGCGCTCGGTTTCCACCAGAACCGCGACTGGTTTCACGACAACAAGGAACTCTTCGAAGAGCATCTCAATGAACCGCGCGGCCGGCTGATCGACGATCTGGCCGCGCGTCTGGCCGAGAGCAACATCCCGCTCACCTGCAACCGCAAGTCCTCGACCTTCCGCATCAACCGCGATATCCGCTTTGCCAAGCAAAAACACCCCTACAACACCCATGTCAGCGCGGTCATCACCCGCTCGGGCACCAAGAAGGACCAGGGGCTGCTGTATTTTCACGTTTCGCCTGGCGATTGCTTCCTCTCGGTCGGGTTCTACGCCATGGAGCCGGACGAGCTCAGAGCTTTCCGCGACGCCATCGTGACACGCAGGACCATGTTCGATACAGCACTCGAGCCTCTGATCGATCTGGGCTATGTTTTCGATCAGGAAAACAGCCTCAAGCGCACGCCCCGCGGCTTCGAACAGATCACCGACCCCGAAACGCTCGCTCTGATTCGTCTCAGACATCTGACGCTCTCACGCCCATTTGCCGAGGAGCGGCTTGAGGGCTCGATATTGCTTGACGATCTCACCGAACTGGCCGAGGCAGCGCAGCCTTTCCTCAGCTTCGGATGGCGGGTCCTTGACCCGGTTCGCGCCGCGCGCAACGAAAAGCAGCCATAGGATGGGCAGGCCACTATCCAGCACTGCAGACCACCTACCCGATTTTAGCTGATATCAGTAGCTTGCCGGATGGCCGGGCCGGGTCTATGTAGCGTCTTGGCGATGGCTGGCCCGGCTCGCCTTCTGGTTCCCACACCAAGACGGGTTCCGGCCTCTTCGCAAGGGAGTGGCTGGGGTTCAGCTTTGCAATGAACAGATACTCTCCCACTGTTCCCGATAGAATGGAATACTCAATGCACGGAACACCGGCCGCTGGCGCAAGTCAGCCTGCGAGCATCGGAGGCATTGGCCGCCCGCATTTCATCGCCATTGTCGCCTCCCTGATGGCGCTCAATGCGCTGGCCATCGACATCATGCTGCCGGCCTTTCCGCAGATGGCCGCAGGCCTTGGCGTCGCCGATCCCAATCAGGTCCAGTTCGTGCTGCTGTCCTATATCATCGGGTTCGGCGCAGCACAGTTGGTCTTCGGCCCGGTTTCCGACCGGTACGGCCGCCGCATGCCTTTGTTTTTCGGCATCGCGCTTTATGTGGTCTGTGCCCTCGCCGGCGCTTTCGCGCCAAGTTTCGAATTCCTTCTGGCGGCGCGTTTGCTGCAGGGTGTTGGCGCAGCCGCGACGCGTGTCATTGCGCTGTCGGTCGTCCGCGACACCCATTCCGGCCGGGGCATGGCTGCCACCATGTCGTTGGTAATGATGGTGTTCATGGTCGTTCCGGTGTTCGCGCCGATGATTGGCCAGGTCATCATCCTGGCCGGCAACTGGCATCTGATCTTCGTGTTCATGGCACTGGTCTCGCTGGCCGTCGGCGCATGGGCCGCCTACCGCCTGCCCGAAACACTGAAGCACGAGAACCGCCGGCCCCTGACCCTCAAGAGCGTGCGCGAGGCCTTTGCGATCATCGTGTCCAACCGCATCGCGCTGTTTTACACCCTGGCAACAAGTTTTTATTTCGGCTCCCTGTTCGGCTTTCTCAATGTGGCGCAGCCCATCTACGTCGATCTGTACGGCCTGGGCGCCTATTTTCCGGTTGCCTTTGCCGCCGTTGCTGTTGTCATGGCCGGATCGTCGTTTCTCAATTCCCGTCTTGTCGGGCGCTTCGGCCAGCGCCGGCTCTCCCATGGGGCATTGATCGCCTATCTCGGATTTGCGCTGCTCCTGGCCGGGTTGAGCGCAATCGGGCCCATATCGTTTTCG
This sequence comes from Hoeflea sp. YIM 152468, assembly GCF_029210485.1. Lineage (GTDB taxonomy): Bacteria > Pseudomonadota > Alphaproteobacteria > Rhizobiales > Rhizobiaceae > Hoeflea. The sequence continues at coordinate 110,848 of NZ_JARGET010000008.1, read as the reverse complement.
GTGTTTTTCGGAATTTCCCTGCTTATGATGCCGCTGTTCGGGTTTGTCGGATCCAACTTCAACTCCATTGCCATGGAACCGCTGGGCGCCATTGCCGGCACCGCGTCCTCCACGCTCGGCTTTGCCCAAACGGTCGGAGGCGGCATCGTCGGCGCGCTGATTGGCCAGGCCTATGACGGCACCATTTTCCCGCTCGTCGCCGGATACGCCGTGGTGTCGGCCATTTCGCTGCTGATGGTTCTGATCGCCGAAAAGGGCCGGCTGTTTGGCGTCGGCGAATAGACGCCAAGCCTTGGCTTGACCGAGTCGCCAGTCAGCCTCGCCACAGCGCTTCGCGCACCATCTGCCAGCTTTCCACATCGCTGGTTGCCAGTATGCCGCCGTCGAGATGCTCCGGCCGGTAGGCGCTGCCATCGAAACGACGGACATAGCCGCCCGCTTCCTCGGTGATCAACGCGCCGGCGAGATGGTCCCACGGCATCAGCTTGTTGTAGAGCGCAAAATGAATATGGCCGCCAACCAGCAAGCGGTACTCCTGCGCCGCGCAGCGATACGCCACGCCGCCCAGGCACAGCGCCTGATTGCGGGCAATCGCGCTGCGATCGGGCTCTGGCATGTATTGCCACGAAGCCGACCCGATCATCTCGCCAATCGAACCGGCAGGATCAGCTACCTTCAAGGCGCTGTCCCGCCCGTCAGGCCGCCGCAGCACCGCGCCGCCGCCCTTTTGCGCCATGATCCAATCCTTGCCCACCGGATCGTGAATGATCCCGGCCAGGGTTTCGCCCCCCTTGACCACCGCAAGCATCACGCCGAATGCGGCGACGCCCGAGGCAAAATTGAAGGTGCCGTCAATCGGATCGACCACGAAGGCCAGCCTGTCGGTCCGGCTCCAGCCCTCAAGCAGCGCCGGATTGTCCTCCACCGCTTCCTCACCAATCACCACCGAACCCGGAAACCGTTCAAGCAGGGCCGCGGTGATCACGCGCTCCGCCTTCACATCGGCTTCGGTCACAAGATCGGCTGCCGACGTCTTCTGCTGAATCGCGCCCGCACCGAGATTGCGAAACCGTGGCATGATTTCTGCCGCGCCCACATCCAGCAGCAGCGCCGCAAGCCAATCCATATCCGTTGAACTTAAAGTGGTCATGAGTCCGCCTTCCTTGGGTGTGCGGTAAGAGCCGCAAAATCAAACAGGGATCTGTCAAGCAGGTGTGACGGCCGGGTGTTCGACAGAGCCCGGATCATCGAATCCTTGCGACCAGGCATGCGTTGCTCGATGTCCGTGATCATCGTCTTCATGGCGTTGCGCTGCAGTCCGTCCTGGGAGCCGCACAGATCGCACGGTATGATGGGGAACCTCAGCGCTTCGGAAAACCGCGCGAGATCTTCCTCGGCGCAATAGGCCAATGGCCTGAGCACCATCAGGTCGCCGTCGTCGTTGAGCAGTTTCGGCGGCATCGCTTCGAGCCGCCCGCCATGAAAGAAATTGAGAAAGAAGGTTTCGAGAATGTCATCACGATGGTGCCCCAGCACCAGCGCTTCGCAGCCCTCTTCCCGCGCAATCCGGTAGAGATTGCCGCGCCTGAGCCGCGAACACAGCGCGCAATAGGTGGCGCCTTCCGGTACCTTCGCGGTCACCACCGAATAGGTGTCCCGGTACTCGATCCGGTGCCGAATTCCGTGCGCGGTGAGATAATCCGGCAGAACATGTTTGGGGAAGTTCGGCTGGCCCTGGTCGAGATTGCAGGCAATCAGATCAACCGGCAGCATGCCGCGCCATTGCAGGTCCATCAACAGCGCCAGCAATCCGTAGGAATCCTTGCCGCCCGACAGCGCCACCAGCCAGCGCGGCCGCATGCCCGATTCCGTCTCTGCAGGCCGCACCATGGCAAAATCTTCGATCGCCTGCCGCACATTGCGGATCAGCCGTTTGCGCAGCTTGTTGAACGAAACGCTCGAAGGCGCCTCGGCATACAGCGACGGCCCGGCCATGGCGATTGGCTCGGCCGAGGCCGCAACACTGTCCATCTGATCTCTCACATCACTCATGGCCACCGGGATGATGACTTTGTCCGGATCAGTCAAGCCCCGAACACCGACCATTCCATCTGCCGGGCCAATTGTTCGAGCGCCGCACTTCCGAGCTTCGAATTGCCGACCGGGTCAAGCCCCGGCGACCAGACCGCAATCGAGGCCTTTCCCGGCGCGATCGCCAGAATTCCGCCGCCGACACCGCTCTTGCCGGGCAGGCCGACGCGGAAGGCGAATTCACCCGATCCGTCGTAATGACCGCACATCAGCATGATGGCATTGATCCGGCGCGCCCGTTGTTCCGACACCACCTGCGCTCCGGTGACAGGATCGCGTCCCTGATTTGCCAGGAACAGTCCGGCCCGGGCCAGTTGCTGGCAGGTCATGACGATGGCGCATTGGTGGAAATAGACCCCCAGCACATGGTCAACCGGATGATCGATGGCGCCGAAGGAGCGCATGAAATGCGCCAGCGAGGCATTGCGGTCGCCATGGTCGGTTTCAGACCGCGCCACATGCTGGTCAATCAGAATCGAATCATCATCGGTCAGATGACGGATGAACTGGACGATTTCGCCAATCGCTTCCTTCGGCTGGTGTCCGGCCATGATCAGGTCGACCACGGCGATGGCGCCGGCATTGATGAAAGGGTTGCGCGGGCGGCCTTTTTCCTGCTCAAGCTGCACGATCGAATTGAACGGATTGCCCGACGGCTCGCGGCCGACGCTGCTCCAGACAGCATCGCCCAGCTTGCCCAGCGCCAGTGCCAGCGTGAAGACTTTTGACACGCTCTGGATCGAGAACCCGGTTGCGGCGTCACCAGCCGAAAACACCCTCCCGTCCGTGAGCGCCACCGAAATGCCGAACTGACTGGGCTCCACCTTGGCCAATTGGGGAATATACTGCGCCACCAGGCCGCGATCTTCCGCCACCGACGCGTCAAAGGCGATCTCGTCAAGAACCTCCTGCAACTCAGCCATCGCCTGCTCCTAGCGCATGTCGCGTTCAAATGGACTCATCAAGACGATAACGTACATGCCGTGATCCCAACAGATACAGCGTCCCTTGCGCGTCCAGCGGGATAGCCAGCGCGGTGGATTCAGGTCGAACATTCCGCTTTCCCATGCAAAAAGGCCGCCCCGAAGAGCGGCCTTGATCTGGCACAATCCAATGAAGGCTGATGGATCAGCGCGAATAGAATTCGACGACCAGGTTGGGTTCCATCACCACGGCGTAAGGAACGTCGGCCAGTGTCGGCACGCGGACAAAGGTCGCTGACATCTTGTGATGATCGGCATCAATGTAATCCGGCACGTCCCGCTCGGCCAGCTGGGTCGATTCGAGCACGATGGCGAGCTGCTTGGACTTTTCCCTGACCGCAACGACATCGCCCGGCTTGCAACGGTAGGAGCCGATGTTGACGCGCTGGCCATTGACGGTGACGTGGCCGTGGTTGACGAACTGGCGTGCAGCGAAAACGGTCGGCACGAACTTGGCGCGGTAGACGATGGCGTCCAGACGCTGCTCAAGCAGGCCGATCATGTTTTCAGGCGTATCGCCCCGCATCCGGTTTGCTTCGTCGTAAATCTTGCGGAACTGCTTTTCCGAGACGTCGCCATAGTAGCCCTTGAGCTTCTGCTTGGCGCGCAGCTGCACGCCGAAGTCGGAAAGCTTGCTCTTGCGGCGCTGGCCGTGCTGGCCGGGGCCATATTCGCGACGGTTGACCGGGGACTTCGGACGACCCCAGATGTTTTCGCCCATACGGCGATCCAGCTTGTATTTTGACGATTCGCGCTTGCTCATCGCATTTCCTTTCGAACGGTTGCACCGGTCTGTCATCAGACCGGTTGAAGGAAACGCGCCCTCCTCTGGCCCCTGTTCTTGAGACCTGACAGAACGGTTCACGCACGCATTGTGATAAAACCGTCCACGGGACACGTAAGAAAACACGAGGGCATGACCCCTCGCGCTGCCGGTCTCTAGAGGATAGCGAGGCGGCTGTCAATGTGGACGGCAGACATCGTCGGATGCGGCCCGCAGCGCCGGCGCCGGGCGAAACCCGGCACAGCCGAAATCGTGGCTGCCGCAGCCGGTGATGTTCCCGTCGGACGCCAGGACGGCTATAGCAGACCCATCAGCAAACCGGAATCCATTGCCATGACCGACACTGTTCTAGACCGCCTGCTCCGTTACGTCGTGATCGACACCCAGTCGGACCCGGCCTCGCAGTCCCAGCCCTCGACAGAGAAGCAAAAGCATCTCGGTCATGTGCTGGTTGCCGAGTTGCTGGCGCTCGGCCTCACCGACGCCCACATGGACGAGCACGGCAACATCTATGCGACGCTGCCTGCCAACACAGACAAGACCGTGCCTGTCATCTGCTTCTGCTCGCATATGGACACCGCCCCCGATTTCACCGGTGCGGGCGTCAAGCCCAACCTGGTGACCAACTACCAGGGCGGCGACATCCAGCTTGCCGGTGACACCAGCCGGATCATCCGGGTCAGCGAGCATCCCGATCTCAAGCAGCAGATCGGCCATGACATTGTCACCACCGACGGCACCACGCTGCTTGGCGCCGATGACAAGGCCGGCATTGCCGAAATCATCACCGCGGTCGCGTTCCTGATTGCCAACCCCGGCATCCGCCACGGGGCAATCAGGATCCTCTTCACCACCGACGAGGAAATCGGCCGTGGCGCCGACAAGGTCGACATTCAAAAGCTCGGCGCTGCTTTCGCCTACACCATGGATGGCGGCCGCATTGGCGAAATCGATGACGAGACGTTTTCCGCCGACGGCGTCGAGATCGACATCCTTGGCGTCGCCCAGCACCCGGGCACCTCCAAGGGCGTGATGGAAAACGCCATCAAGATCGCCGGCGACATCATCGCCCGCCTGCCGAAGGATCTGTCCCCCGAAACCACTGACGGCCGACAGGGCTTCATCCATCCCACCGATGTCACCGGATCGATGGACCGGGCCAATCTGAAATTCATCATCCGCGATTTCGACACCGAAGGGCTCGCCGGAAAGCAGGCCCTGCTCAGATCAATCGCCGACCAGGCGATGACCGCTTATCCCGGTTCGAGCATGCGCTTCACCGCGACCGAGCAATACCGCAACATGAAACAGGTGCTCGATCAGCATCCCGAAATCATGGCCAACCTCACCGAAGCGGTCCGCCGCGTCGGTCTGGAACCGGTGACCAACGCGATTCGCGGCGGCACCGACGGCTCGCGCCTGTCGTTCATGGGCCTGCCCTGCCCCAACATCTACACCGGCGGTCACTCCTACCACTCGCCGCTGGAATGGATCAGCGTCCAGGACATGGAGAAGTCGGTGGAGACGATCGTCGAACTGGTGAAAGTCTGGGAGGAGCGGGCGTAGATCGCGCGACCGGAAAGTCTTGCCCCTCAGGCAGCGGGGCTTCAACGCGATGGCCCATCGTTCCTGAACACGACGGCGGCACCTGTCTCCACATCTTTCGTTGACATCGGCGGCCCGCTTGCTTTGTCAGATTGTGAGCACCGCTCTTCTGTTCAATGGAGTCGCATCCGGCGGGCTGGAACCATCCAGATCCATCGACGGTTGCCGGATCATCACCGCCGCTGCTGCCGGGCTGCTGCGGACAGGCCAGACCTAGGCCGGCCATTCCCAGACCACCGCTTCAATGGTGCGATGGCAGGGTGCAAACGTCTCCCCGACCCCATGAAATTGGACCCTTTGATTATTGTGAATGGACCTTTGAAGCAGACCAATGCAGCCTGTTTATTCACTCTGCGGACTCAAGAAGCTTGGAAGTCTCGCGCGACTGCGACCGTAAGCGCCGGCTCCGTGAGCGGCACCCAGGGTCTCAAATGAAACCGAGCACGCACCACAAGGATAGCAACATGAAATTTCTGGGAACCAAACTGTTGGCCACCGCAGCGGTATTCCTGTCCGTTTCGGGCGGCGCTTCGAAGGCCGAGACCTTGCGCCTCCTCACCTGGGGAAGTTATGCACCTGATGAGGTGATCAAGCTGTTCGAAGCGGAATACCCGGACATCACTGTCGAACCCACATTCTCCAACAATGAAGAAATGATCGCCAAGCTGCGCGCCACCGGTGGTTCCGGCTTTGATCTGGCACAGCCTGGTTTCAACCGTGTTGCGGCCGCGCAGGACGAATACGACATCTACAAGCCGATCGATCTTTCCAGGATCAATACCGAGGCTCTGCGTCCGGATTTTCTCGAGCAGGTCAAGCGGGTCGCCGCGGTGGATGGCGTGGTCTATTCGGTCCCGCACATGTGGGGCACGTCCGGTCTTATCGTCGACAAGAGCCAGGCCCCCGAGATCAACGATTGGCTGGATCTGTGTGATGCGAAATACGAGGGCAAGACCTCCATGCGCCTGAAGCGGTCGATCCTCGTCGGCACCGCCTTTGCGCTCGGTCACAACCCCTATGAGGCCTACGCCGACCTGGACGCCTACCAGACAATCCTCGACGAAGTTGGCGAAAAGCTGATCGCGTGCAAGTCCGTCATCAAGACCTACTGGACCGGCGGGGACGATCTCTCCAATCTGATGCTGTCCGGCGAAGTCGTGGCGTCCGACACCTGGGATTCGACTGCCTTCAAGCTCAATCAGCAAAAGCCCGACCTTGTCTATGTTCCCCCGAAATCAGGCACGCTGGGATGGATTGACACCTTCACGCTGCCAAGAAAGGGTGAGGCCGACGATGCAGCCTACAAGTGGATCAACTTTCTGCTTCGTCCGGAAATCATTCCCCTGATCTCGGCAAGCACCGGTTCGATTGTCGCCACCAAAAATGGCATCGAGCTGCTGCCCGGCGACATGAAGACCATTGTGGAAAACTCCTTCACCGAGGAAGATCTGGCCAATATCAAGTTTGCGGCCCAGATCCTGCCCGGCGTCGAGGACATCGAAGGCCATCTGCTTGAGCGGATCAAGGCCGCCAACTAGCGCTGCTGCGATTTGCCGGGGGGACACAGCCTCCCGGCAAATCGCCAACGACACTCTGCCTCCTCCAATTCACTCCGCCGCTTGCGCGCTGCCGTCTTCTTCATCCGCCGCATCAGCCGCCCCCGGCGCGGTCTCGGCCTGCAGGTCCGGTATCCCGACAATGCGGTTTCCCGCCAGGTCGGCGTGGACGATGATCAGGTCCTGCTCTTCGAAATAGCCCAGGAGACGCCGCGCCCGGCGGGCCGAATGGGTGCCGTAGGCGCGGGCGATGCGCGCATCCGACGGGCACGGCTCGCCCCGGATTGCGGCACAGGCGAGCATCAGAAAGACGCCCTGAAGATCTTCCGATACCATGGTCGACAGGTTCAGTGCTGTTTGCCAGGCATCCGACCCGGCGGTTTCGGCGTCGACACCCGAGCGGGCGATGGCGACGCGGCGGCGGAAGTCACTGAGCGACATCGGCGACCCCGGCACCCGCCGCATCCGCAGCCGCACCAGAAAGTCCTGATACAGCGTCGCGTCGGTCCGGTAGCCCGACTCCGGGTCGGCCAGGATTTCGCCCAGCACGGCGGCGATCCGCTCTTCACGCTCTTCGTCCGTCATTGCCGGCCGCGCGGCCTCACCGCCAGCCCTTGCCAGCGGTGCGTCGGTGAGCGGCGTGGCGCGCGAGAGCTCCGCCAGAATGTCGGTGGTTGGCCGTGGCGCTGGCCGCGCCCGCCGCTGAAGCGGCCGCGTCAGCTCATCCGCATCCGGGGTAAAGATCAGATCTTCGACATCGGCCACAATGTCCGGCATCGGCATCAGTTTCGGGCTCGAGGAGCGGGCCTGGGTTTCGACAGCACCAATGGCAATCGGCAGCGGCCGCCGCGACAGCGCCGGCCCGAGACCGACAAAATTGCCCCGCTGCAGATCGCGGAACATTTCCGCCTGACGCCGGTCCATGCCCAACAGATCGGCGGCGCGGGCCATGTCGATATCAAGAAATGTCCGGCCCATCAGAAAGTTCGAGGCTTCCGCAGCGACGTTCTTGGCCAGTTTTGCCAATCTTTGCGTGGCGATCACGCCCGCCAGACCGCGCTTGCGGCCACGGCACATCAGATTGGTCATGGCGCCGAGCGACATTTTTCGCGCGTCCTCGGACACATCGCCGCCAACGGCGGGCGCAAACAGTTGCGCCTCGTCGACCACCACCAGCACCGGATACCAGAACTCGTGCTCGGCCTCGAACATGGCATTGAGAAACACGGCGGCGGCGCGCATCTGCTGCTCGACATCGAGCCCTTCCAGCGACAGCACGCAGGAGACCCGGTGCCGCCGGATGCGGCTGGCAATGCCCATCAGCTCGGCTTCCGTGCGCTCACCTTCAACCACCAGGTGTCCATATTTGTCGGAAAGTGTGACGAAGTCACCCTCGGGATCGATGATCACCTGCTGCACCCATTGCGCCGATTGCTCGAGAAGCCGCCGCAGCAGATGCGACTTGCCGGACCCGGAATTGCCCTGCACCAGAAGACGGGTCGCCAGCAATTCCTCGATGTCGAGCTTGGCCGGCTGTCCGCCAGCCAAATTCCCCATGTCAATTCCGACCTGCACTTTAGGCTCAACTCCGTTTACCGACACCACACCTGACTGATTCTCTGCAACAGTCAGCTACCCGTCTCCCTAGCAGACTATTTCCACCACGCGGCGCGCGATCGGCGAAATACACAGGATTTCAGATCCCCCGGCAAGCTGACGCGGGCCGCTCAGGGGCGGAGTCTGGACGGCCGCCCCCTGTGACTGCGCCCTGTAACCGGCCCCTGTGACTGTGGCCTATGACGCGCTCCTGTGGCGGGCTGCTGTGACGGGCACCCCGTCCGGCCAGCGGCCGGTTTGGCTGGTCGCATCTGGACACGCGGTCACCCGGCAGCGCCGGTCGAATGCGCAGGGGGGCAACAAGCGGCGGGTGAGATCCGGGCCTGGCAGCCCCCTACCCGCTGTCCTGGCTCAACCCGAACCCGTGCATCAGCCGCTGCGCGCTGAGATCCGGACCGCCCGAGGTAAACACCACCGTATCCTTGGCATCGGGCAAGGCGCCGCCGACGGGCAAACCGTCCACAATGGCCAGCGCCCGCCGTGCGATCGCTTCTGCCGGGTCGATCCAGTCGACCGGCCACGGCGCCATCTTGCGCATGCGGTTGACCAGAAACGGAAAATGCGTACACGCCAGCACCACGATGTCGGTCTTGCGCCCATCCTGGCTGACAAAGCACGGTTCGATTTCCGCCTGCACCGCGGCCTCGTCGACAAAACCGTTCCGCATATAGGTCTCGGCCAGGCCGGCCAGATGTTCCGATCCCACCAGCCGCACATGCACCTTGTCGGCATAATCGCGGATCAGGTCGCGGGTGTATTGCCGCTTCACCGTGCCCGGCGTCGCCAGCACCGAGATCAGACCCGAGCGCGTGCGTTCGGCAGCGGGCTTGATCGCCGGCACCGTGCCGACAAAGGGCAGGTCCGGATAGGCCTGGCGCAGCGCCGGCAGGACGATGGTCGAGGCAGTGTTGCAGGCAATCAGCGCCAGCGCCGGATTGTGCCGCTCGATCAGGCCGGCAAACAGCGCGACAATTCGGTCACGCAGCGCCTCCTCTTCCCACCGGCCATAGGGAAAGCCCGCATCATCGGCAACATAGACGAAGCGGCGCCAGGGCATGATCACCCGCGCCTCGCGCAGCACGCTCAAGCCGCCGATGCCGCTGTCAAACACCAGAACCGGCTCAGCGCTCATTCCTCAGTCCCCCGGTTATCATCCAAAGCCTCGCCGGTCCCGGCCGGCATCCGCTGGCCCGGACGACCAAACCGGTCAAATGAGGCAAAAAGACCGCGCAGCACATTGATTTCGTCCGTGGAGAATCCCGGCCGGGTCAGCACCGCACGCAAATTGTCGACCGCCTTCATCCGCTTGGTCTCGGAGCGGAAATAGCCCCGCGCATCCAGCCCCTCCTCGATCTGGGCGAACAGCCCATGCAGGTCGGATTTCGGCGCCGGTTCCACCTCCGGCTTGTCAAAGGCTGTCTCGTGCGGATTGGACAGACCCGATTTCATCCATTCATACGACATCAGCAGCACCGCCTGGGCAATGTTGAGCGAGGCATAGGCCGGATTGACCGGGAATGTGACGATCTCGTCGGCGAGACCCACCTCCCAGTTGCGCAAGCCGATGCGCTCGCGCCCGAACAGGATCCCGGTGCGTTCGCCACCGTCTTCCCGCCGGCGCAAGATCTCGCCCGCCTCCACCGGCCCGCGCACCGGCTTGTGCCCGTCACGCGGCCGCGCCGTGGTGGCATAGACGAGATTGAGATCGGCAAGCGCTGCCTGCAATGTGTCAAACACCAGCACGCCGGCGATCACATGATCGGCGTGCGCTGCGGCGCTGACGGCCTTGTCGTTGGGCCAGCCGTCGCGGGGATTGACGATGCGCAAGTTGGACAGTCCGAAATTGGCCATGGCGCGCGCCACCATGCCGATGTTCTCGCCCAGTTGAGGTTCCACCAGAATGATCGCCGGTCCGCCTGTGATGATCTGGCGCTTTCTGTTGGTTCCGGCCACTATGTCACTCCCCGGCGCATGCCCGCCCATTCGTCAGACCGCAGTGGGTAACGGACCTCGCCGTCCCCGTCACCCTTGAAGATGGCGCGGGAGCAAATATGCCTTGTGTTGCCCATACCGATCCCTTGCATCCGCCACCGGGCCGGCCACATGCGGCGACCGCAACCGAAAAACCTGTGCAGGGGCAATCGCCCGCATCCTGCGGCCACCACGGCATTTGCATCTTGCGCCGTCAATCAGCCAGGATGCAAATCTTCCGGTGCTGCCGGACAGGTCAAAACGGCCAGGACGGATCCCGTTTTTTCTGACCGACAGCACTACTGCCGCTGCCATCCACAATCAAGCTTTGCCCCTGGCCATCCACAAACCCCACAGCTTCGCCGCGATCCGGCACTGCCGGGCTGTCCGCATGTTGTGCGCGCGTCTGGCTTTTGTTAAGAGATGCGCCAACTACACGGGTGGCCATTCGCCGCCCACCGACAACACTCTCAAAAGGTCAATCAGAATGGCAAAAATCAAGGTTGCAAACCCCGTCGCGGATCTCGACGGCGATGAGATGACACGCATCATCTGGCAATTCATCAAGGAAAAGCTGATCCTGCCCTATCTTGATCTGAAGATCGATTACTACGACCTCTCGGTGGAAAATCGCGACGCGACTGACGACCAGGTGACCGTCGACGCCGCCCACGCCATCAGGAAGCACGGCGTCGGCATCAAATGCGCCACCATCACGCCGGATGAAGGCCGGGTCGAGGAATTCGGCCTGAAAAAGATGTGGCGTTCGCCCAACGGCACCATCCGCAACATTCTCGGCGGCGTGATCTTCCGTGAGCCGATCATCATGAAGAACGTACCCCGTCTGGTTCCCGGCTGGACCAAGCCGATCATCGTCGGCCGTCACGCCTATGGTGACCAGTACCGCGCCACCGATTTCAAGTTCCCCGGCAAGGGCAAGCTCTCGATCAAGTTCGTCGGCGAGGATGGCGAAACCATTGAGCACGACGTCTTCGATGCCCCTTCGTCCGGCGTTGCCATGGCGATGTACAATCTCGATGATTCGATCCGCGATTTTGCCCGCGCGTCTCTCAATTATGCGCTGCTGCGCAAGGTGCCTTGCTACCTGTCAACCAAGAACACCATCCTCAAGACCTATGATGGTCGCTTCAAGGATCTGTTCGAGGAAGTCTTCGAGGCCGAGTTCAAGGACAAATACGCCGAAGCCAAGATCTGGTACGAACACCGCCTGATCGACGACATGGTCGCCGCGGCGCTGAAATGGTCCGGCGGGTACGTCTGGGCCTGCAAGAACTATGATGGCGACGTCCAGTCCGACATCGTTGCCCAGGGATTTGGCTCGCTCGGCCTGATGACCTCGGTGTTGATGACGCCGGATGGCAAGACGGTCGAAGCCGAAGCCGCTCACGGCACAGTCACACGTCATTACCGTCAGCATCAGAAGGGCGAGGAAACCTCGACCAACTCGATCGCCTCGATCTTTGCCTGGACACGTGGTCTCGCCCACCGCGCCAAGCTCGACGACAATGCGGACCTGGCAAAGTTCGCCGATACGCTCGAGCAGGTCTGCATCCAGACTGTTGAATCCGGGTTCATGACCAAGGACCTGGCGCTGCTGATCGGTCCTGACCAGCCTTGGCTGTCCACCACCGGCTTCCTCGACAAGGTCGACGAAAACCTGCAAAAGGCCATGGCCTGAACAATGGCCACCGGGATTGGCGTCACGCTTGAAAAGCTGTGGCGGCACAACCGGTGGCTCACTGTGTCGTTTCTGATCACATTGACGCTGGCGCTGTTTTTCATCATCCGCGCCGGCGTTTTTTTTATCTATTGGCAAAATCACGCCGACGAACCGATTGAAGGCTGGATGACGGTTCGCTATGTCGCCCGGTCTTACCGGGTCGACCCCAGAATCGTCCATGACGCCATCAACCTGCCCGAAAAGACGCCGGATCGGCGGCCGCTGATCAAGATCGCCCGCGAGCAAGGCAGGCCATTGGACGCGCTGACCGCGGCAATCATCCACGCGGTCGAGACAGACCGCGCAGCCCTCGGCCGGCCTCCGGGTGATGCATCCTCCCCGCCCGCCGCGATCCCTCCGGCAGCACCGCAGCCATGACGGGGCAATTGCTCGAGTTCCTCACCATCTATGGTCTGCCGGCTGCGGCTTTGCTGTTGGCAATCGGACAATTTGGCGTGCCGATACCCACCTCTCTGGCGCTGCTGACGCTGGGCGCACTTTCGGCCAGTGACGACACGGACGTGACCACCGCCTTCATCTGGGCGCTGGCAGGGGCGTCGTTGGGCGATCAGGCCGGCTTTTTCACCGGGCGTCTCGCCGGCCAGTCCGCCGAGAGCCGCCCTGGATTGATCGGCGGCCTTGCCAGAAAGGCCCGCGCGGCTGAACCCCGGCTGGCAAGATGGGGCGGCAGCGGCGTGTTCTTCAGCCGCTGGCTGGTTACCCCTCTGGGCCCGGCAATCAACATCGCCAGCGGCATCACCGGCCTTTCCTGGACCAGGTTCACCCTGTGGGGGGTGGCCGGCGAAGCCCTGTGGGTGTCGATCTACATCGCTCTGGGGTTTAGCTTTGGCTCCAACATCGAAACCCTCGCCGGAATTCTCGGCAATCTGACCATGGCGCTCGCCATGCTGGCTCTGGCTGCCTTGCTGGGCTGGCGGCTGAAACTGGCGGTGCAGACAGCGCAGGCCCGCACCCGCCAAAACCGGAACCCACACCTGTAACCCACCGCTGCGTTGGTTCAGTCCGCAACAACGGACCCCGGGCAGTCGCTTCGTCAATCCTGCGCCGGTCCACGGCAGCGCACGGCACGCGCCACCGTAGCGGCACAAGCAAGACGCCCGGAGATCAATCCGGGCGCAAGGTGCTCTTTGTCAACAATGGCCGGCCAGTCGCGGCCGGGCGATCAGCCGATGGCAGCGGCCACCGCGTCTATCGCCGCATCGGCCTTGGCGCCGTCCGGACCGCCGGCCTGGGCCATGTCGGCCCGTCCGCCGCCGCCCTTGCCGCCGATGGCCTCAGAAGCCGCACGCACCAGATCGACCGCCGACAGCCGCTGCGTCAGATCTTCGGTGACACCGACCACAACACTGGCTTTGCCGTCGTCGCTCACGGCAACGAATACTGCCACGCCGGAGCCGAGCGAGGCCTTGGCGGCGTCCACCAGGCCCTTGAGCTCTTTCGGCGCCACGCCGGCAACCACCTTGCCGAGATATTTGATGCCGCCAATATCCCGGCTCTCATCGCCGCCGGCGCTGCTGCCGCCAAGCGCCAGTTTCTTGCGCACGTCCGCCAGCTCACGTTCAAGCTTCCTGCGTTCATCCATCAGGGCTTCGATCCGTGAGGTCACCTCGCCCGGCTGCACTTTCAGTATCGACGCCACCTGCTTCAGCTTCTCGTCCTGATCGGCAAGGTGGCGCCGTGCCGCTTCGCCGGTCAGCGCCTCGATGCGCCGCACCCCGGCGCTGACCGCGCTGTCCGACAACACCCGCACCAGGCCGATATCGCCGGTCGCCGCCACATGGGTGCCACCGCAAAGCTCGACCGAATAGGGTCGGTTGGCCTTGTCGCCCTGCGTCGCCGTGCCCATCGACACGACCCGCACCTCGTCACCATATTTTTCGCCAAACAGCGCCATGGCGCCTTCGGCAATGGCGTCGTCCACGGCCATCAGCCGTGTCGTGACCGCGCCATTCTGCAATATCATCTCGTTGGCCATGGCCTCGACTTCGCCCAGCTCGTCGGCGGTCATCGGCTTGGGGTGAGAGACGTCGAACCGCAGCCGTTCGGGCGCCACCAGCGACCCTTTCTGGGCCACATGACTGCCCAGCACCTCGCGCAATGCCTCATGCAGCAGGTGGGTTGCCGAGTGGTTGGCGCGAATCTTCGAGCGCCGTTCATGATCGACAGTCAGCTGCGCCACGGCGCCGCGGGCGACCTTGCCCTCGACCACCTTGGCTCGATGCACGAACACACCTTCGCCTCGCTTCTGGGTATCCGTGACCTCAAGCGTGTAGCCCTCGCCGGCAATGATCCCCTGATCACCCATCTGGCCGCCCGATTCGCCATAAAACGGTGTCTGATTGACCACCACATCGACCAGCTCTCCGGCCGCGGCGGTCTCGATCTGGGCGCCATCGCGCACCAGCGCCACAATCACGCCTTCGGCGATTTCCGTGTCATACCCGAGAAAGTCGGTGGCTCCGGCCTTGTCCTTGATTTCGTACCAGACTTTTTCCGTCGCCGTGTCGCCGGACCCTGACCAGTGCTTGCGCGCCTCGGCCTTCTGCCGCTCCATCGCTTCGGAGAAACCGGCGGTGTCAACCTCGACCCCGCGCTGGCGCAGCGCATCCTGCGTCAGATCGAGCGGAAAACCATAGGTGTCGTAAAGCTTGAACGCGGTCTCGCCATCAAGCCGGTCGCCCTCGCCGAGATCAACACTGGCCTCGTCAAGCAGGCTCAGGCCGCGCTCCAGGGTCTTGCGGAAGCGGGTTTCCTCAAGCTTCAGCGTTTCCGAAATCAGCGCTTCAGCGCGTTGCAACTCCGGATACGCCCGGCCCATTTCGGCCACCAGCGTCGGCAGCAAACGGAACATCAACGGATCCCGCGCGCCCAGCAATTGGGCATGACGCATGGCCCGGCGCATGATCCGTCTCAGAACATAGCCCCGGCCTTCATTCGACGGCAGCACGCCATCGGCAATCAGGAAGGCCGACGAGCGCAGATGATCGGCGATCACCCGATGGCTGGCGCGGGTCTTGCCTTCGGCGGGAACGCCGGTGGCGTCTTCCGATGCGGTGATCAGCCGGCGGAAAAGATCGATGTCGTAATTGTCATGCTGGCCCTGCAGCAGCGCGGCGATTCGCTCCAGTCCCATGCCGGTGTCGATCGACGGCCGCGGCAGATCAACCCGCTCATCGGTCGTGATCTGCTCGAACTGCATGAACACCAGGTTCCAGATTTCGATGAACCGGTCTCCGTCCTCGTCGGCCGAGCCGGGCGGTCCACCCCAGATATGATCGCCGTGGTCATAGAAGATCTCCGAGCACGGTCCACACGGGCCTGTATCGCCCATGGCCCAGAAATTGTCATTGGTCGGGATCCGGATGATGCGGTCTTCCGGGATGCCGGCGATCTTGCGCCACAGGTCGAAGGCCTCGTCATCGGTGTGATAGACGGTGACCAGCAACCGATCCTTGTCGATACCGAATTCCCGGGTCAAGAGGTTCCAGGCAAGCTCGATCGCCCGGTCCTTGAAATAGTCGCCAAACGAGAAATTGCCCAGCATCTCGAAAAAGGTATGGTGCCGCGCCGTATAGCCGACATTGTCGAGATCGTTGTGCTTGCCGCCGGCGCGCACGCATTTCTGCGAGGTTACCGCCGTCGAATAGGGCCGCTGCTCAAGTCCGGTAAAGACGTTCTTGAACTGCACCATGCCCGCATTGGTAAACATCAGCGTCGGATCATTGCGCGGCACCAGCGGGCTGGAGGCCACGATTTCATGTCCGTTCTTGTTGAAATAGTCGAGAAACGCCGACCGGATTTCATTCACGCCACTCATGATCGACCCTTTGTCAGATAGCAGGCAGAGCCCGGAAGAATTTCGAGGCCACGATTTCCAAATCCGCCGCGCGACTGACGGACCGCCGCTTTTATCGTTCACCCGGTTGCCTGTCCAGACGCCAGCGGCCGCCACCAAAGGAAAACGGCCGCCAGTCCCGTTCGGGACTGACGGCCGGATCAAGTCAGGCACACATCATCTGGTGGGCCAACCGCCCCATAGGGGGGCGAAACGCCCCGGGCCGGAGGCGACGCGGCTCAGCCCTCTGCAGCCTCGCCATCATCGCCGCCACTGCGGTCTTCATCGAGAAACTTCTCGGCGATCAGCCCGGCATTCTGGCGCAACAACAGCTCGATCTCGTCGGCCACGGCCGGGTTGTCGCGCAGGAATTGCTTGGAGTTCTCGCGCCCCTGCCCCAGCCGCTGGCTGTTGTAGGAAAACCAGGCTCCGGATTTTTCGACCGTTCCGGCCTTCACACCCAGATCGATCAGTTCGCCCACCTTCGACACGCCTTCGCCATACATGATGTCGAATTCGACCTGCTTGAACGGCGGCGCCATCTTGTTCTTGACCACCTTCACGCGGGTCTGGTTGCCCACCACCTCGTCGCGGTCCTTGACCGCGCCGATGCGGCGAATGTCGAGCCGGACGGAGGCATAGAATTTCAGCGCATTGCCGCCGGTCGTGGTTTCGGGCGAGCCGAACATGACGCCGATCTTCATGCGGATCTGGTTGATGAAGATCACCATGCAGTTGGACCGCGAGATCGAGGCCGTGAGCTTTCTCAGCGCCTGGCTCATCAGCCGCGCCTGCAGACCCGGCAGGCTGTCGCCCATCTCGCCCTCGATTTCGGCGCGCGGCGTCAGGGCCGCAACCGAATCGATGACCAGAACATCGAGCGCGCCGGAGCGAACCAGCGTGTCGGTGATCTCGAGCGCCTGCTCGCCATTGTCGGGCTGTGAAATCAGCAGACTTTCCAGATCGACGCCGAGTTTGCGGGCATAGACCGGGTCAAGCGCATGCTCGGCATCAATGAAGCCGCAAATGCCGCCCTTTTTCTGCGCTTCGGCGATGGTCTGCAGCGCCAGCGTGGTCTTGCCCGAGCTTTCCGGACCGAAAATCTCGATCACCCGGCCACGCGGCAAACCGCCGATGCCAAGCGCGATATCAAGGCCCAGCGAACCGGTGGGAACCGTCTCGATCTCGACCACGCCCTCATTGGCGCCAAGCTTCATGATCGAACCCTTGCCGAACGAACGTTCGATCTGGGAAAGTGCGGCGTCGAGCGCCTTGCTTTTATCCACGGATTTTTCCTCTACCAGTCGCAAAGAGTTCTGTGCCATTCGGTCCACCTTTAGGTTATCATGCCGCTGCAGGCAATGAATGCTCATCTGCATCGTTTGTACTCCATTTGTTCCATTCGCGCAAGCCCCGGCGATGCCACTGAAATAACGAGACAAATATCTTCATGTTCGCTTTTTGTTTCCCAAACCGGCCCTCGTGCCCTGTCGTGCAGGAAGACGCAGTCCGGCGACAGCTGCCGCGGCCGGCGATTCGCGCAGCCCGCGTCACCGGGGCGCTGTAGCATGGCGCGAATTCTGGCCATCGGCGGCGCCCATATCGATCGCAAGGGCTGGCTTGCCCGCCCGCACCGGGCCGGTGCTTCCAACCCCGGCCACTGGGAAACCGAGGCCGGAGGCGGCGTCTTCAATGCGGCGCGCAATCTGGCCCGTCTCGGTCACGAGGTCAGCCTGGTGGCGCCACGCGGCGGTGATCAAGCGGCCGCCGTGGTGGCAGCGGCGGCTGCCGATGCCGGGGTCGAGGATTGCCCGCTCACCTTTCTCGACCGGGCAACGCCGAGCTATTCGGCGATCCTCGAACCCGACGGCAATCTGGTCACCGCACTGGCCGACATGGCGCTTTATGACCAGGTTCCCGGACGGCGGCTGCTGACATCGAGGCTGCGCCGCCGTCTTGCCGGGTCGGATCTGCTGCTGGTCGATTCCAACCTGCCGGAAAGCGCTCTCATCTTGCTTGCCGAAACGGCGGCCGACCTCGGCCTTGCGCTGGCGGTCATCGCCGTGTCCCCGGCCAAGGTGGTGCGCTGGCGCTCTGTTCTCTCCCGCATCACCTGTCTCGCCATGAATGTTGCCGAAGCCGCCGCCCTCACCGGCGAAGGCTCCGATCAGCCCGGCGGCTGGCCCTGGCATCTGGCCGCCGCCGGGCTGGCGGGCGGCCTCATCAGCGCCGGCGCTGGCCCCGTGTCCGCCTATGCAGGTGGTCAATCCGCTGTCTGCCTTCCGCCCCGGCTGGAAGACCTTGCGGATGTCACCGGCGCCGGCGATGCGCTGGCCTCGGGCTACCTTGACGGCTGGCTCGCCGGCGGATCGATCGAGGCCAATCTGACCCGCGGCATCGCTCTCGCACAGCTGACGACCGCCGTGCGCGGCCCGGTGCGGCCGGATTTGTCCCCCGCATTGCTTGCGCAAGCCGTGGCTGGCATGCCAAAGCCGGTGCACACCTAAGTCCGAGCCAATTCAGGAGCTCCAAATGACCGGATCCATCAAGATCGAAACCACCCGGGAAGTCGCCGACGCATTGGCCGCGGGCCGGCCTGTGGTGGCGCTTGAATCCACCATCATCACCCACGGCATGCCCTGGCCCGGCAACCGCGACATGGCGCTCGAGGTTGAGGCCACGATCAGGGCCGAGGGCGCGGTTCCCGCCACCATCGCCGTGCTGGAGGGGCAGCTGCATGTCGGCCTCGATGAAGCTGCAATCACCGGGCTGGCGCAGGCGAAGAACGTGATGAAGCTGTCGCGCGCCGATTTCGCCTTTGCGCTGGCCGAAGGCCGCACCGGCGCCACCACGGTTGCCGCCACCATGATGGCAGCAAAGCTGGCCGGCATCAGTGTCTTTGCCACCGGCGGCATCGGCGGCGTGCACCAGGGCGCGGAGCTGAGCTTTGATATCTCCGCCGACCTTGACGAGCTGGCCCGCACTGCGGTCATCGTCGTCTCCGCCGGCGCCAAGGCCATTCTCGACATTCCCAAGACGCTCGAAGCACTCGAAAGCCGCGGCGTTCCGGTGGTGGCCTATGGCCAGGATCAGATGCCGGCCTTCTGGTCGCGCGACTCGGGCTTGCCGGCCCCCTTGCGGCTCGATGACGCCGCCGCAATCGCCCGGTTCGAGATCGCCCGCCGCGCGTGCGGCGGCCATGGCGGCATGCTGATCGCCAATCCGGTTCCCGCGCGCGACGAAATCCCGGCCGATCAGATGCGAAAGCACATTGCCACCGCACTGGATTCGGCCAAAGCCAGGGGTATCGAGGGCAAGCAGGTCACGCCGTTCCTGCTCGGCGAGATCCTCACCCTCACCAATGGCGCCAGCCTGAAGACCAACATTGCGCTGGTGCTCAACAACGCCCGGCTCGCCGCCCGCATCGCCACAGCACTGGCCTCGGCGGCAAAATGAGCCCCGGCCGTCCCCTGCTCTCACCTGTCAAAGGATACAGTCGATGAAACCGACCCGACGCACCGGCAGCGCGCTCGATCGCGCCGAAGCCGCCTTCAAGTCTGCGACCAGCAAGCCCGTGGACGCAGCTCCCAAACCCGCAACCGTGCCCGAGGGCAAGGAGCTGGTGTCCTTGCGCCTCGACCGGGCCGTGCTCGAGCATTTCCAGGAAGACGGCCCCGGCTGGCAGGACCGCATCAACGCGGCGCTGCGCGCGGCTGCGGGACTTCGATAGCCCTCAGAGTGGTCACAACGGCAGCTTTGCCGCAGTCTCGCAAACGCCCCGGCGAAAGCGGATTCCAAGCACGAAAAAGCCCGACAGCCGAAGCTGCCGGGCTCAGAGTCGCCTCAAACGATCTCTGAAACGGGTGTGATCAGCTCAGCGGCGAGATCTGGATTTCGACGCGGCGGTTGGCGGCGCGGCCCGCATCGGTGCTGTTGTCGGCAATCGGACTGCTTTCGCCAAAGCCCTGGGTGTAGAAGCGGCGCGGGTCGTTGCCCTGCGAAATCAGATAGCTCGAAACCGACTGGGCCCGCTGTTGTGACAGGGTCAGATTGTAGCTGTCCGAACCGGTCGAATCTGTGTGGCCGGCGACATCGACCAGCGAGCGGTTGAATTTCTGCAGCACCAGCGCCACCGAATTGAGCGTCGGGTAGAACTGCGGCTTGACCGCCGACTGGTCTGTATCGAAGGTGATGTTGGAGGGCATGTTGAGCACGATCTTGTCGCCCATGCGCGTCACCGACACCCCGGTTCCCTGCAATTGCGCCCGCAATTGGGCCTCCTGCTGGTCCATGTAGCCGCCAATTGCGCCACCGGCGAGTGCCCCGACCCCTGCACCGATCAGCGCGTTCTTGCGGTCGTCCCCACCGGCGAGTGTGCCCAGAGCCGCGCCGCCCAGCGCGCCAAGGGCTGCGCCGCCGGCCAGGTTGGAGACCTTGGACTGACCGGTATAGGGATCGGTGGTGCAGCCGGCTACGAAGACGGCGGCAAGCGCCGCGATCAGGAGTTTGGATTTCATGATGGCCCCTCTTGGCAAATCTGGAACTGCGAAGTTTAGCCGAAAATGCGGCAGGATGATGAATATTCCGTCACCGCGAAATTAACCCCGTGCCGAACGGTGCTGGCCCTGCGCCGCTGCGCCTTCCTGTCGTGGTTCTGCTGCGCTCTCCTTTCGTCAACTTCGGCCATCGGGCAAGACAAGCGAAGCGACGTCGGTGCCTCCCGCTTTCGTCAACCTCGGCCTTCCGAGCCGAGCATCCATCCCGTGCTCTATCGGCGAATTGGGCTGTGTGGACAGATCGCGGAATGGATCCCGGGGTCGGGGCCCAGGGATGACGACGGGAGGTGTGGGGTGCGCCGCCAGGCAACCTGTCACGGGGGGAAGAGGCCGGTGTGGTTGACCGCCGGTTCGCACGGGCGCCCCTGCCCGTCCGTCAGGGTATCCGCCGCCTCTCGCGTGGTTCACGCGTTCACCCGAAGCGGCCGCCGGCTGCCTTGCGGCCGAGCTATTCGTCCAGCATCTCGCGCACCGACGTCGCCAGTTGCTTGAGCGAGAACGGCTTGGCCAGAAACCCGAACTTGGCGTCGGCGGGCAGGTTCTTGGCGAATGCGTCCTCGGCATAGCCGGAGACGAAGATGAACTTCATGTCCGGATAATCCTTGCGCAACTCGACGAGCAGCGTCGGACCATCCATTTCCGGCATCACCACATCGGAAACGACGATGTCCACCTTTCCGCCAAGCTCCTGCAACACCTCGAGTGCCTCAACCCCGGTGCCGGCTTCATGCACCTGGTAGCCGCGCGCTTCCAGCATCCGCTTGCCGCCGCGCCGCACCGCTTCCTCGTCCTCGACCAGCAGCACCACGGCGGAACCGGTGAGATCCTCCGGCCCTTCTGCTGCCAGTTTGGCCGCCTTTGCTGCGTCCGGTCCGGCGGCAAGTGTCGCGGCAGCCTCGGCGGCGGCGACGGCCTTTTCCGCCTCGTCCTCGACATGGCGCGGCAGATAGATACGGAAGGTAGTGCCTTGACCGACTTCCGATTCGGGATAGATGTAGCCGCCCGACTGCTTGATGATGCCATAGACCATCGACAGCCCCAGCCCGGTTCCCTTGCCGACATCCTTGGTGGTGAAGAACGGTTCGAAAATCTGCTCCATCACCTCCGAAGCAATCCCGGTGCCGCCGTCGGCGAGTTCGATCAGCACGTAATCCCCCACCTGCATGCCGCGATGATTGAGCTGCGCAATTTCATCGGCCGCAACATTGCGGGTCCGCACAGTGATCGTGCCGCCATCCGGCATCGCATCCCTGGCGTTGACAGCCAGGTTGATCAGCACCTGCTCGAACTGGCCCAGGTCGGTCTTGACCGGCCACAGGTCGCGACCGAATTCAAGCACCAGCTTGACATTGGTGCCGATCAGGCGGTCGATCAGCATCCTGAGATCACCGATCACATCAGTCATCGACAGCACGGTCGGACGCATCGTCTGCTTGCGCGAGAATGCCAGCAACTGCCGCACCAGCACAGCGGCCCGATTGGCGTTGCGCTTGATCTCGATGAGGTCGGCAAAGCTCGAATCGGCAGGCCTGAGCGACATCAGCAGATGATCGGCGGACAACAGGATCGCGGTCAGCACATTGTTGAAGTCATGCGCGATGCCGCCGGCAAGCGTGCCCACCGCGTTCATCTTCTGGGTCTGCGCCATCTGCGCCTCGAGCGCCTTCTGCTCTGTGGTCTCGACTGCATAGACGATCGCGGTTTCCTCGGGCGCCTCTTCCGAATGTTCGATCACGGCGTTGACGTAAAAGCGGAAATGCCGCTCTTCGTCGTCGGCGCGGCGGCTGTCGATCGGGCTGATGTCGCCTTGCTTGTCGGCCGCCTGGCTGATCGCCTCCTGGAACGCCTTGCGGTCGTCCTGGCGCAGCACCGTCTCGAACAGCGCCCCGCGCTCCATGTCGTCGCGGGTCACCAGACCATTGAACATCTGCAAGAACGGGCCGTTGGTGCGCAGGATCTGGCCACGTCCGTCGACCGAAGCAATGGCCATCGGCGTATTGTTGAAGAACCGGGTGAAGCGCATTTCCGCGCTCGCCGCGTCATGGACCTCCGATCCGCCCTCTTCCCGGCTGATCACGATGGTCCGGCTTTCGCCCGGCGAGCCGTCGCGGGTGGCGCTAACCCGGTGCACCAGCCGCACGGGCAAGCTCTGACCATTGGATTTGAGCAGGTCGAGATCAAGATGGGCCGTGCGGTTGAGGCCAGGTTCGGCTTGCACCGATTCCACCAGCGCCATGCCGGCACCAGCCACCAGATCGCGCAGCATCACTTTGCCCGGCTGGAACGAAGTCAGGTCCAGCCCCAGCCAGTCCGCCAGCGTGGCATTGAGATAGACGATCTCGCCGGCTCGCCCGGCCGAGAAAAATCCGACCGGTGCATGATCGAGGTAGTTGATGGCGTTCTGCAGCTCCTTGAACACCATTTCCTGCTCGGTGCGCTCATGGCTGATGTCGGACAATTGCCATGCCATCAGCTTGGTGTCGTCCAGACCTGTCGAGATCGGGCGTCCGCGCAAGCGGTACCAATGCACCGGGCCGGCATTTGCCTGCGCACCGCCCAGCGGCTGGGTCATGCGGAACTCTTCCTGTCCCTCATGGCCATCCCGCATGGCGTTGGTCAGCCGGTACACCGCTTCCGCCGATTCGCGATGCCGCGACAGGATCGCTTCGATTGACTGAACTTCCGCAGCACTGGTCGAACCGGTCAGACGTCCATAGGCATGATTGGCGTAAATCACCCGATCCTTCTCGTCGGTGACGAGAATGCCTTCGGGATGGGTGTCGGCAAAGGCGCGGGCCAGGGGATCGGCAGTCGTCTTCGGCATGATGTCGACAAAGCCGATGACCGTTGAGACCATGAAAAAGATCCCGACCACCGCCAGCACGCCGAGAATACCCAGCATCACCTCGTTGTTGAGCCTGTCCTTGAACAAAAAGAAGACAACGGACGCGCCGATCATCACGAGCGCGAGGAATATCAGCCTCGACACCGAGCGAGGTTTCGCGCTTCGGTCTACAAGCGCTGCCGGATTGCCGGCCGCTGGTGTCGTTTCAGTCATGAATCGCTCTTTCCATCCCCCGCGGATCCGTTCGGTTTGAATCACATTCCGCCGCAGATGGAAAGCCCAAAGGCCGATCCGCCGCCGGTGCCACCCAGCTTTGCCGCAGAAATTCCGCATTCTTGCGTCATCGCACAGGCTTCTGACCGCTGCCGGACCCAACGCGATACGGGAAAACCCTCCTGGCAGCTTGTGGTGCAGGCGGAAAAAACGTCAAATGTCACCGGGAGCCGGTCAGAACCGGCGCAACAGGGCCGATTTGAGCGGTCACAATCGATTGGAACGGAAGGACACCGGATGCCGGACAGCATAATTGGCGGCCAGGGTGCAACTTTGTTGACCGCCATCCTCATCGTCGCCGTGGCCTTGCTGGCGCTGGTGGGCGTGTTTTGGCTGATACGCGCCCGCGCGTCGTCGACCTTCATTCGTGGCGGAAAGACCCGCCTGCCGCGGCTGGCGGTGCTTGACGCAACCGCAGTCGACACCCGCCGTCGGCTGGTGCTGATCCGGCGCGATGATGTCGAGCATCTTGTCATGATTGGCGGACCCACCGACATTGTCATCGAAAGCCGCATTTCCTCGCAGCAGACTCAATCGGACGGTCCGCAGGTCCAATCCCAGGACCAGCGCCCGCCCCAGCAGGCACACTCGGCTTCAGTGCAACCGGCCCTGCCGACCGCTGTGACGGCAGCCGTGGCATCAACGGCCGCCAAAGCAGCCCCTGCCGCAAAAACCGAATCAGCGCCTGCGGCCGGATCCATCCGGAGTGAAGCGGCCGACGTCCTTGATTCTGCCAGAACCCGTGTTTTCGAGGAACCGAGCTTCGACGAAAGCACGTTCGATGACTTGACCGAAGTGCCGCCGGCCCAGGCCTCACACGTGCCCCGCCCGGCGTCCTCGCCGCGGTCCATGACGCCCACACCGCCGACCGGTTCAACCGCGACGATGCCACCGCGGGTTGCGCCCACGCTTCGCGCTGAAGACGCCGCCGACCTGCTCGAAAGCGCCAGAACACGTGTTTTCGAAGACCTCGAGGCTGGCGATTCCCCGCAGCCAGCGGCACCGGTCGCACCGGCACAGACATCAACCGGCGCTTCCAGCCCCGGCCCGACCCGGACGCCGGTCGCTGGGAAAGCCTCTGTGGGAGCCGATTTCGAAGCCGTGCTTGCGGCGGAATTGTCCGATGATCTGACGCTTGATGAAACCGGCGACGCTTTTCTGACCGATCCTTATTACGAGCATCAGCTCGATCCCGACGAAGCCGAGCTGATCGAGGCGCCCGAGGTCAAGCCGGAATCACAGTCATCGCGCGATTCGCTGGAAGAGGAAATGGAACGGCTGCTTGGGGATTTGTCGCGCAAGCCATAGGCCCGCTACAAGCAGCGCCAGGCACAATCACCGCCGGATATGATCGCCGCCGGATATGGTCGCTGGATGTGCCGCGCTGAATGGACAAGACCGTCTCGCGCCGACAGGCGGCACAGCGACAAACAGGCTCCGAAACGAAAAAAACCGGCCCTGTAGCCGGTTTCTCCCATATCCGTTCCCGTGGCGGAACTACTCGTCGCGATACACCTTCTCGCGCCGTTCATGACGCTCCTGCGCCTCAATCGACAAGGTTGCAATCGGCCGGGCATCGAGCCGTTTCAGGCTGATAGGCTCCCCGGTTTCCTCACAATATCCGTAGGTACCGTCATCAATACGCGCAAGCGCGGAATCAATCTTGCCGATCAGTTTGCGTTGCCGGTCGCGAGCGCGCAGTTCGATCGCACGGTCCGTTTCCGAGGATGCACGATCAGCCACATCGGGTTGGTTGGCGCTTTCCTCTGCGAGATGCTCAAGCGTCTCGCGAGCCTCCTTGAGAATATCATTCCGCCAGGCTACCAGCTTGGCCCGAAAATAGGCGCGCTGTTTAACGTTCATGAAATCCTCGTTTTCCGAGGGCACATATGAGGAACAATCGAAGTCTTCAATCATTACGATTCTCCCAGCTAAGCTCTTGCGGGGGTGTATAACCAGACGACAGCACCGGTACAAGTCGTAAAATTGCCGGACACTGCAATTTGATTCCCCTTTGAAATTGCAAGCAATGAACTGAATCCACTGACTTTCCGGACCCGGACTGGTTATGGACGATGCCCGGACACTGCAATCTGATGGGTTCCTTCGGGCGCCGGGCCGGGATCTGTACAGACGGTGTTTTTGCTGCATTGCACTTTGTGCTTTTGGCGAATTGAAGCCGCGGCGCAAATGACTACAGTCAGCCAATGAGCCCATCACCCAACACAGCTTTGCGCGTTTATCTGGTCCGTCATGCCCATGCGGCATGGCCACTTCCCGGTGTGCGTGATTTCGATCGCGGACTGGACGAGCGCGGTCGTGAAGAGGCCGCGCGCCTTGCCGCGACCCTGAGCGTCAACGCTTTCGAGCCGGATCTGGTCCACTGTTCCAGTGCGCGCCGCTGTCGCGAAACACTTGACCTTCTTCTGGCGCGCGCGGCATACCAACCAAAGGTCGAACACAGCGAGATCCTTTATACGACCAGTCACGAGGGCTATCTCAATCTGATCGCAGAGGTTGAAGATCCAGCCATCCGGTCGGTCATGCTCATCGGCCACAATCCGATGATCGAGGACGCTTCCCACGCACTACTGCGCAACGAACCGAGCGCGTACGAAACCGCGTTGGGGGGTGGCTTTCCCACCGGCGGCATGCTGATCGCCGATTGTGACGTGCAGGGGCGCGGCGCGGTCAACGGTGACGCCAGATTCATCGCCCTGCTCTCGCCTGTCGATGCATGAAACCGGCGTCACAGCTCCGCCGCCGCTTTCAATACCGGGCCCAGCCCCCTATATCTGACCAGGATCGTGTTACCGACCGGACCTTTTCGAAAGGCTGCCTGCAAACGTGTCACCCTCCTACACAAACCTCGCTGACGAAGCGTTGATCGCGTTTGACACGCTGACCGACCGCGCCAGCAACATCATCCAGCCGACCATGCGGCTTGGCGTCACCGGCCTCTCGCGTGCCGGCAAGACCGTGTTCATCACCGCGCTGGTCCACAACATGCTGCATGGCGGCCGATTGCCGATGTTCGAAGCCGCCCATTCCGGTCGCCTTGCCCGCTCCTTTCTCGAACCGCAACCTGATGACGCGGTACCGCGGTTTCAGTATGAGGACCACGCCGCGCGCATGATCGACGAACGCATCTGGCCCGAATCGACCCGCGCCATCTCCGAACTCCGTCTGGTCATCGAATACGAATCGGCCAGCGGCTGGAACCGCTTCTTCTCCGGCGGCAGGCTCTGTCTCGACATTGTCGATTACCCCGGTGAATGGCTGCTCGACCTGCCCCTGCTGGGTCAGGATTTCGCCGCGTTCTCGCTCAACGCTTCCTCGCTGGCAAGATCACCGGTTCGCGCCGACCTGGCCGCACCCTGGCTTGAGAAGGCCGGATCCATTGATCCGCACAAACCCGCCGACGAAAGCGACGCGCGCGACCTGGCGCGGCTGTTCACGGATTATCTCAGGGCCTGCAAGCAGGAGGTGCGCGCACTTTCCACGCTCCCCCCGGGCCGCTTCCTGATGCCGGGTGATCTCGAAGGCTCTCCGGCGTTGACTTTCGCTCCGCTTCCCAATCTGCCCGACACACCAACCCCCAAGGGCTCGCTAAGGGCAATGATGGAGCGGCGGTTTGAGAGCTACAAGTCGGTGGTGGTCAAACCCTTCTTCCGCGAGCATGTCGCCCGGCTTGACCGCCAGATCGTGCTGATTGACGCAATGCAGGCCATGAACGCCGGACGCGAGGCGGTGATCGATCTCGAACGGGCTCTGTCTGATGTGCTCTCCTGTTTCAGGCCGGGAAGCAGCAACCTGCTTACCAGCCTGATCTCGCGCCGGATCGACAAGGTTCTGATCGCCGCCACCAAGGCCGACCACCTGCACCATGAAAGCCACGACCGGCTGGAAGCCATTGCCCGCCGCATCGTCGACCGCGCTTCCCGCAACATCGGTTCGTCCGGTGCGCATATCGAGGTGATGGCGATAGCGGCGGTACGGGCAACGCGGGAGGCGACTGTGCGTCAGGATGGCGAAGTGCTTCCGGTGATTGTCGGAACCCCGCTCGAAGGCGAGCGCATCGACGCTGAACTGTTTGACGGCAATCGCAAAACAGCCATATTTCCCGGGGACTTGCCGGCAAAACCGGAATCATTTTTCAAAACCGTTGATTCACCATCTCAGCAACCGCTGCCCGACTTTAACATCGTCCGCTTCCGGCCGCCGCTGATCGAGGAAACCGAAACCGGCGTCAAGCTGTCGCTGCCGCATATCCGGCTCGACCGGGCGCTGCAATATCTGCTGGGAGACCGGCTGGCATGATTGACAGCAACGCTTCATCCGGGTCCCGCAAGCCGCGCTCCTTCAGCGTCGACGACCCCGCTGCCAAGGCACCAACCGGCGCCGCCGAGAGCAAGGCGAAAACAGCGCGCAAGCCTGCTGCGATTCCCGTCACCGTCGAAATGACCATGGAGCAGGATGATCCGTTCATGGCGCCGCTGGAGGATCTTGAGGCGCTGACCCCACCCCCGGCCATGCCGCGCCGCCGGCGGCTGACTGCCGGCAAGCTGCTGATGGCAAGCCTTGGCTTCATTTTCGCGCTGGCGCTCGGCATCTGGATCGACACGCTGATCCGCAGCCTGTTCGAGCGCCTGCCCTGGCTCGGCTGGGTCGCAGCGGCTGCTGCCGCAATCGCGGCGCTGGCGCTGCTGGCGGTGGCGGTCAAGGAGTATTCAAGCATCCGTCGCCTGACGAAGGTTGCAGCTCTGCGCGCCGAAATCGCTCAACGGAAGAGCCAGTCAACAGCCAAGCAAGCGCGTGCGCTGGCCGCCGAGGTCTCTGGACTGATCGCCGCCAACCCGCTGACCGCCCGCGGTCGCAAGAACCTCAAGGCGCTCGATGACGAGGTCATTGACGGGCCGCATTATCTCGGCTTTGCGGAACGTGAACTGATGGCGCCGCTTGACCGTCAGGCCCGTCAACTGATCGTCAACGCCGCCCGCCGGGTTTCTGTCGTCACCGCCGTCAGCCCGCGCGCCTTTGTCGATCTGGCCTTTGTCAGCTTCGAGGCCGTGCGGCTGATCCGCGCCCTGGCCGAACTCTATGGCGGCCGTCCCGGGACCATCGGCATGATCCGCCTGTTCCGCGATGTCATTGCCCACCTTGCCGTCACCGGCGCCATTGCAGCGGGTGACAGCCTGATCCAGCAGGTGGTCGGTCACGGCCTTGCTGCCAAGCTGTCCGCAAGACTAGGCGAAGGCGTCATCAACGGCCTGATGACCGCACGGATCGGCATTTCGGCGATGGATCTGTGCCGCCCGATGCCGTTTTCCGAGCTCAAACGGCCCGGCATCAGCAATTTCCTGTCCGATCTTACTGGCTTCACCGCCAAAGGCGGCAAGGTTGGACCGGGCGAAGACGAGGCATGACAGCTTCGAAAAAATGCGTTACTGCGGTTATGATCACTGTCCATTAACCATTCTGCGTCAATTTCGAACTTCATTTCCAGCCGCAACAGGTGTGACCATGTTCTCGAAGTTTCGCATCCTCCCGCTTTGTCTTGCGGCTTTCAGCTTGCTTTTTGCCGCGCCGGCGCTCTCGCGCGACAAGGACAGCATCTTCTTTCAATCTGCCGCCGGAAGCTGGAAGGGCCCGGGCGAAATTGTCGCCGGAAAATACAAGGGCACAAAGTTCGTCTGCAATCTCAGCGGTGATCCGGTCAACGGCAAGGCCACCGGCATCTCGCTTGACGGCAGTTGCCGGGTCGGGGTTTTCAACCAGAAAATGTCGGCTGTCATCACCCGCAAAGGCGCCACCTACACCGGCCGCTTCCTTGACGGCTCGGCCGGCGACGGCCTCGACATTGTCTCCGGCAAGATCACCGGCAACAGAGCCGTCATGGGCATCAACCGCAAGACATTGAACGGCGCCATGATCGCCCGCCTGCAAGACACTGAAACGATGAATGTGACCATCTCGGTCAAGGTCGGCGAACAGATGATACCGGTCATCGGCATGACGCTCAAACGCAAGGTCGACAACGTCAAGACCGGCGCATTGCGCTGATCCGGCCTGCAATCATGCCTCGTCCTGCCACCAGTCTCCGGACTTGCTCAGGGCTTCAATCCCTGCCGAATCGACCTCGCTCGACCAATCCGCGATGCTTTGCAGATTGACCACCGCTTGCGGTGCGATATCGGCAAGCGGCACCATCACGAAAGCCCGCTCGGTCATCCGCGGGTGCGGCACCGTCAGATCGGCATGATCGGACAGGAAGTCGCCGTGCAGGAGCACGTCGAGATCGATCGTGCGCGGTCCCCAGCGATCCGTGCGGACCCGGCCTAGCTGCAATTCTATCTCCAGGCACACTTTCAGCAATTGATGCGGATCGAGCGTCGTTTCCACCAGCGCACAGGCGTTGTGGAACCACTCCTGATCGGTATTGCCCCAGGGCGGTGTCCGGTAAAGCTTCGAGACCGTGCGGATTGCCACGTCGTCGCGCGCTTGCAGCAGCTTCAGCGCCCGCGCCATCGTCTGGCGCGGATTGCCGATGTTGCCGCCGAGCCCGATCGCCGCGATGACGGCCGCGGAATCAGCCACGATGTTCGACCGTGACTTCAATATGGTCCAGGATTCCTGGCACCGGTGCGCTGGGCTTGCGAACGGTGATGCGCGCCATGCGGATTTGCGGAAACCGGGCCGACAGTGCCTTGGCAATATCAAACGCCAGGGTTTCGATCATGCACCGCCGCTTGCCGGTGACAATCTCCTCGATCACCTTGAATGCCAGGCCGTAATGGACAGTCCCTTCGATGCGATCTTTGTCCAGCGCATCACCCCGCTCAACCTCAAGCTCGGCATCAACGAAGAAGCGCTGGCCGAGGACTTCCTCCTCGTCATGAACGCCATGGCGGGCAAAAAACGCACAATTGACCAGACGGATGGTGTAGCAGTCAGCCATGACCGGGCTCCTTTTCGCGGCTGCTTTGAACCATCGCGTCCGCAACCGCAAGTCCATCCCGGTTGAAAGCGACATTGTGCACCCGAAACATCGCCGCACCGGCAAACCGCAGAGCCACGCTGGTCGCCACCGTCCCGACATCGCGGTCGGACGCCTCACGCCCGGTCAGCGCGCCGACGAACCGTTTGCGCGACGTTCCCGCCAGCAACGGCAGCCCCATCGCATGCAATTCGGCAAATCGTGTCATCAGCTCCAGATTGTCTGACGCGTCCTTGGCAAATCCGAACCCCGGATCGAGCAGGATCTGGTCGTCTGCAATACCTGCGCTCCGGGCGATCTCCAGCGAGCCGGCGAACCAGTGGAGCTGGTCGTCAATCAGATCCGGCAGACGCGTCCGATCGCGCCCGGTATGCATGATGACGACTGCCGCGCCCGCCTCCGCCGCCTCGCGCGCAATCTGCGGTTCGCGCTGCAGCCCCCAGACATCGTTGATCAGATGCGCGCCGGCGGCAAGCGCCAGCCGGGCGGTTTCAGCCCGCCACGTGTCCACCGAGATCAGGATCTGGTGATCCTGCACCAATGCCTCGATCACCGGCATGATTCGCTGCTGCTCTTCCAGGGCGCTGACAGCATCCGCTCCCGGCCGGGTTGATTCACCGCCGATATCGATGATGTCGGCCCCCTCGCCGACCATGGCGCGCGCCGCGTTGATGGCCGCCTCCGCATCGGCGTGCCGGCCACCATCCGAAAACGAATCCGGGGTCACATTCAGAATTCCCATGATCCGTGCGCGCAGACCCAGCTCGAGCTGCCGATGACGGCCCAGCCTGTAAGGTCTCGGATCAAACACACGTTCGGAGGTTAAGGGCATGAGGCTTGTTTCCCGGCAACTGTGGCAATTTGGCTCCTGCTTGCTGTTGCATGAGCTGACGCCATGGCGCAAGTTCCCGGGCACTGTTTGAGACGGGAGTTTTCCATGGGCGCTGTTCGCCTCACCTTAACGGCGCTGTTGTTGCTGTGTCTTCCCGCAAGCCAGGGATCCGCCGACCCGTTGATCACAAAAACCTACGCCTATTTCACCGTTGGCGGCCTGACCGGTGCCGACCTCGAGCGCGAATTGTCCAAGCATGGACCGGTCCTCTCGAAATCCGGAATCCGGCATCCCGGCGCCACCAGAATCAAGCTCGGTGGCTCGGTCAAATATAAAAATGCCGGAGGCAAATGCCGCGTTGTCGCCGCCACCGTCAAACTCGAAACCCACCTGACGCTGCCACGCTGGAAAAACCGCAGCAAGGCAGACCGGCAAACGGTCCTGATCTGGGACACGCTGTCATCCGACATCAAGCGCCACGAAGAGCGGCATGCCGAAATTGCCCGCCAATATGCCCGCAAGCTGGAAAAGGCGCTGGAGGCGCTTCGTCCCGAGCCGACCTGCAAGCTGATGGAAGCCCGCGCCAGCCAAACCAGCAAGTCGATCATCGACAAACATGCGGCGGATCAGGAAAGATATGACCGGGTCGAGGCCGCCAGCTTCGAGCGGCGCATGCTGCGCATGCTTCGTTTCAAGGTCGAAAAGCTGCGCAGCGGCGGTTGATGCCGGGAGTGTGCGGCAAATGCCGGAACCGGGTCTGCGGGTCTACTCCCAAAGTTCCGATCTGACCTTCAAGGCGGAATTGCACTCAGATCAGTTTACAGCAGAGGCACTATCGGCAGGCACAAAATTCAGCACCGGCTGCAAAGATCGAAGAAAGAATGGAAAATCCGCTACGCGAAGAGCCGCATTGACTGTGCAGTGCAGCGCCGGACCTGTCAGGGCAGGCCTTCCGGTAGAGATACTTGCTCATGTCAAGGTAAAATGGCGCCCTTTCGGCGAACCCCAATTTTACACCCGGCACTCCTGACAATATTCGCACAAGGTTAATTAGTCGACTGTGATCTACGCGATTATCGCTGATTGATTGGTTACCCACTTGATCCAGATTTGGAGCCAAAGAAGCCTGATCCATTTGAGGATGAGGCGGAAGTTGTATCCGATGGCGGCGAGGATCGGGTTGATGGCGTCGCCTTTTTCGTGGGCGAGGTAATTGCGGTCCATTCTGTGTCCGGCTTTGAGATGCCCGATGACCGGTTCGACAGCTGATCGTCGTTTCATCTGGCGTTTGATGGCCGGTGTGACGCGGCGTTTCTGGCCTGCGGTGAAGACACGGAATTTGTGGCTTTGTGGCGCGTTGTGGCCTTTGTATCCGGCGTCTGCGAGGATGCGTTTGAGGGTCGCGCCTGTCAGCGCTTCGATCTCGGGGATCACTGTTGCGAGCGTATGGCCATCATAAGGCCTGCCGGGCAGCGCCTTGGCGTGGATGGCGAACTGGCCGCCCTTTGAGCGGTTGAGCGTTGTGGCGATCGAAGCCTTGACGCCGAACTCGTAAGGTCTGTGAGCCTTGCCCTTGCCAATACATTCGACCTCTGGCGCATGCAGGGAATAGATCTTCTTGGGGATGGCGTCGCGCGGCTTCTGGGTCATCACCCGTTCGGCCAGCCAGAGGGGACGCAGGAAGGCCTCTTCAAGCGCGGCATTGCCTTTGCTCTTGCGGCCGATGTCGCGAATGGTGCGCCCCAGATAGGTCTTGAGCTTTCTCAATTGCTTTCTCGCCCGTTTGAACTGCTTGGCGTGGGCGTAGCGCTGGTGGGCAATCAAGGCGCGCTTGCCGACCCTGGCATAGGACTGGCGCAGATCAATGCCTGCATCCCGGGCCTGCTTGACCAGCTTTTGGCGCGCCCGGTGGATCAGTTTGGCGTCGGTGGGAAAGGCGACATTCTTTTCCTGCACCGTGGTGTCAACGATCGCCTGGGTGAAGTCAGCAGGTCTGGCTGCCCCGACCTTCACTGCGACCGCTAGGCTTTCCTGCAGCAGCGACTGAATGTTTTCCTCACCCATCCGCTGACGCCAGCGGGTCATGGAGGAGCGGTCCAGCGGCAAGCTGTGGGAGAAGAATTCCTCGCCGCAGAAGTGCTGGTAATAGGGGTTCTCGACCCAGCGGGCGCAAACCTCCTCATCTGACAGGTTGTCGGCATATTTGAGAATGTGCAGCCCTGCCATCAGACGGGTGGGCAGCGCCGGATGACCGGGCTTGTCGCTGTAGTTGCCACCGCATTTTTGCGACAGGAATTGCCAGTCGATATGACCAGCCAGAACCACCTTTTCGTGGCCCATGTCGATGATCTGATCGAGCCTGGAGCGAAAAAGGTCGCTCTGGCCGGTTTGAACAACGTCACGAGGCTTCATCGCACCCTCCAAATCAACGATTGGAGCAGTGAATCACACCGAAAAGCACAAATCAAATTGCAAGAAACCCGCGCCAAAAAACCCGATCTCTTGCGAAAACGAATACTTGAAAATACCCGGTCAGGCAGTGAAATCAAATGGTTGGGAATTCTTCACGGACGACTAATTAGTTAAATATGATTTCAAGAGCACATTCAAAGAATTGATTCGGGCTCCCTGGCGCAAGGACCTCACTTGTTGATCCTCCCTCATCGAGTCTGGTCACTGATGCGCCCATTAGCCCCGTTTTCTCCTGTGGAAAGCGGGGCTATTTTTGCCTCATTACACCATATTACTTCACCCATGGATGAGAGCGGATCAACCGCCAGCCTCACTTGACCCCGAGCTTCTTCTGCAGGCTGGTCGAGGAGGTGGTGTACTGGAACACCAGCTTCTGATCCGGATGGGCAAGACGCTTGACCGCCTGCGTCATCAGGGCAGCTTCATGAAATCCCGACAGGATCAGCTTGAGCTTGCCCGGATACCAGTTGATGTCACCGATGGCGAACACGCCGGGGATGTTGGTTTCGAACTTCTCGGTGTCGACCGCAACCAGGTTTTCGTGTTGATTGAGGCCCCATTCAGCGATCGGGCCGAGCTTCATGGTCAAGCCGAAGAACGGCAGCATGCGATTGCACGCCACATCAACTTCGCCGTCCGGCGCCTTGATCGTTGCCGCGGCAAGCTGGCCATCCTCGCCCTTCAGTCCGGTCACTTGTCCGACCTGGAAATCGACCTTGCCCTCGTCGCGCAGGGCAAACATCTTGTTGACACTGTCGGGCGCCGCACGGAAATCGGCCCGGCGGTGCACCAGCGTCACCGACTTTGCCACCGGCTGCAGGTTGAGCGTCCAGTCGAGCGCGGAATCACCGCCGCCGACAATCAGCAGGTCCTTGTCACGAAACTCTTCCATGCGGCGCACGGAATAGAACACGCTCTTGTCTTCATAGGCCTCGATACCGGGCACCGGCGGTCGTTTCGGCTGGAACGATCCGCCGCCAGCGGCGATGACAACCGCATGGGTATGGAACAGTTCGCCCTCATCGGTCTCGACTTCGAAACGGCCATTGTCGAGCTTGCGAAAGCCCGCGACCATCCGGTTGAAATGGAACTGCGGCGAAAACGGCGCAATCTGCTCCATCAGCCGGTCGACAAGCGCCTGACCCGAGATCTCCGGCCAGGCCGGAATGTCATAGATCGGCTTTTCCGGATAGAGCTCGGTGCATTGCCCGCCTGGACGGTCAAGAATGTCGATCAGATGACATTTGAGATCGTAGAGGCCAAGTTCGAAAACGGCAAACAGACCCACCGGCCCGGCGCCAACAATAACGACATCGGTTTCAATCGGTGTAGACATCACAATTATCCGGATATGAGAGGAAAATCAGGCCTGCCGCTCGGGCACATGCACAACCAGTCCGTCGAGTTCTTCGCGAACCTTGATCTGACAGGAAAGTCGCGATGTCGGACGCACATCGAAGGCAAAGTCGAGCATGTCCTCTTCCATCGCCGCCGGCGCACCGACAATTTCCGACCATGCCTCATCGACATAGACATGGCAGGTCGCGCAAGCGCAGGCCCCGCCACACTCGGCTTCGATGCCGGGTACGGAGTTGCGGATCGCGTTTTCCATCACGGTTGAACCGTTCTCGGCTTCGACATCAAAGCGCGTACCGTCAAACGTGACAAGGGAGATTTTGGTCATTGCGGCCTCTGGCATTAACATGGGGTTGAGGCTTTCATACACGCTGGACAGTGTGAGGCAAGAATGAAAACCACGCTGCGACAGTGATACGCGGCATGGTTTTCCAAACTGGCTGTTTAACAGTGCAATTGCGGCGCCGCTTAGCGCGTCAGCCCGATAATGAACGTATCGGCATCGACCACAGCCCTGGTGAACGCCACCACTGCGGCGGAACTGTCCGGCTCAGCCTCAAGCGTGGCGGCGCAGCGCGCGACCTCGAAGGCTCCCACGCCCTTGGCAGCTCCGGCGATCTTGTGTGCCAGTTCGGAGCGGGCAGCGGCTTTCATCTCGTCAATCTGGGCCACGGCCTGCCGGACCTGGCGGGCAAACAGAGCCAGAACTTCCGTCTCCAGCGCCTTGTCCCCCCCGGTCTGGCGGGCAAGATGCACAAGGTCGATGGGTCGGCTTCCTGACGGGCGAGGCTGACAGCTAAGGTCCTGAACTTCAAACGCGATACTGAGCGCCGCCATTGCGGAATTCCTTTACTTCAACGATAGATGAGACAAGAATGGCTCCGTGAGGCTCTAGATCAGGTAAAGATTGCTGCGATGCCCCCTGGAAAACCTGCCGGAATGGTTAACAGCCCGTAAATATGGCGTTTCATTGACGTTTGTGGTTCTTTTCGAGACACGCAGATGTTAAAAACCAGTGGACGCAGCCCGTATCCCACCGCTTTAATTTGTTAATTAGCGTTGTGTGTGTCACTTATTTGAGAGTTTGAGGGTCTAGAATCGGTTAGCCCCGGTCGCGTCGTACGTCTATGCAAGCCGGTTGTGCTCGCCTGAGAGGTTCGAAATCGGGCTGTGCGCGCGCCCATACCCTGTTGAGAGTAACGAGGCTTGAGTGGCATGAGTAAGACACCAGCGGACAAGAGCATTGAAGAGCAGACCTTTGAGGCGCTTGAAGACGCCTTGAAGATCGACCTGGGTGATGACAGCCTGGACGCGCTTGATGAAATCTCGCTTGAAGAACTCGAGGTCAAGGTCTCCAGCGCGGCACGCGAACTCAAGGACGCCGGTGCGAAGAGCGCGGCTGCAGCAGGGACGGACAACACAGCCCCGAGTGAAAGCACAGCGCCCCGGTCTCCCACGCCGCCCTTCACGCCTGCAGGCCCGATGGCCCCTGCCAATGACGACAGCCGCAAGACCACGGCCGGATTGCTGCGGGCGCTCGAAAGCCGTTCAAGCCGCGGCGCCCTGCGCAACGCGGCACTGATATCGCTGTTGTGGACAGTCGGTGTGCTCGGCCTGGCCAACCTGCTGTTTGCGCCGGCCATCTGGCAGATCCGCTCTGTCACGGACCTGCTGGCCATGCCCGCAGCCATCGGCTTTCTTGTGGCCATCATCATCCCGATCCTGATTTTCTTCGCCTTTTCGATGATGATGGCCCGCGCCCGCGAAATGCGCTCCGCTGCCCGCTCAATGGCCGAAGTTGCCCTGCGTCTGGCTGAGCCCGAGAACGTCGCCGGCGACCGCATTCTCACCGTCGGCCAGGCTGTGCGTCGCGAAGTCTCGGCCATGAATGAAGGCATCGAACGGACCATCGCACGCGCGTCCGAGCTCGAAACGCTGGTTCATTCGGAAGTCAATGCGCTGGAGCGCAGCTATACCGACAATGAAATGCGCGTCCGCGGGCTGGTGCATGAACTCGGCAGCGAACGCGATGCCATCGTCAACCATGCCGAGCGCATCCGCGCCTCGATTGCCGGCGCCCATGAGCAGCTCAAGGAAGAACTGACGACCGCCAGCGAGGAAATCGCCACCCGGATCTCGACATCCGGTGAAGCCTTTGCCCAATTGATGGAAATCCGTGCCGCGGCGCTTCAGGAGCGCACGTCCAAGACCAGCCAGGAACTGGAGAACGTGCTTGACGGCCGCACCGAGGCGCTGATCACGGCCCTCAAGAGCTCCGGCGGCGAACTGACGGACGAATTCGACACCCGACTGGAAATGCTCAATGTGCAGCTCAATCATCGCGGCAAGGCGCTGTTGTCGGAATTTGAAACCCGGGCCTCGACACTTGACGCCAACACCGAGAAGCTCAATGCAGCGCTGGGCGAGCGCGCCCGTCAACTCAATGAAACGCTGATTGCCCGCACCCGCGAGATTTCCGACAGCCTGTTCGATGGCCAGCAGGCCATTGCCTCAGGCCTTGAGGCGACCCTTGCCTCGCTCAATTCCGCTCTCGATGAGAAGGGCGCGTCGTTCAGCCAGGCGCTCAAGTCGAGCGCCGACGATGCCATCATGGATCTCGATCTGCGCTCCGGGTTCTTCGAGGAGAAGCTTGAATCCACCGTCGGCCGCCTGACCGGCGCCTTCGACGAGCGTGTCGGCGAATTCACATCCGCCTTCGACAGCCGCATTGGCAGCCTCGACGGCAAGCTGTCTGACAGCCTGTCACGCATCAACGAGACTCTGAACGGTGGCACCAGCGCCATGGACGGCATTCTCGCCGCCAGCCTCGAGCGCATTGGCTCGACCCTCTCGGACCGCAGCCAGGCCCTCGAATCCGCGCTGGCCGGCGGTGCCGACCGCATCGAGAGTTCCACATCCGATGTCGCCGAGCGGATCGAGGTTTCCGCTTCGAGCGCGGCCGAACGTGTCGAAGCCACGGCAGCAAGCGTCGCCGAGCGGATGCAGTCCACAGTCGACGAACGCACCGGAGCCCTTGAAAAGGCGCTCACCGACGGGGCCGAGCGTATCGTTGCCTCCAGCTCCACTGTTGCAGAGCAGATGGATGCCTCCACCGCCACGGTGGCCGAGCGCATGGAAGCGACGGCAGCCGAGCGCACCGGGGCGCTTGAGAAGGCGCTGACGGAAGGGGCAGAGCGCATTGTTGCCTCCACGGCCTCGGTTGCCGAACACGTCGATCTCTCCACAGCCAATGTGGCCGTGCTCATCGACACGACACTGACAAACCGGACTGACGCCATGGAGAAGGCTCTCGCCGCTGGCGCGGAGCGGATTGATGCCACCTTGAACGAGCGGTCCGCCGCGCTGTTCGGTTCGCTTGCCGAAAGCACCGAGAGCCTCGATCGCAGGCTGGCCGAGCGCGCCGGTACGTTCAGCGCATCGGTCGATCAGGCCGGTGATGCCCTCGACGAACGCCTGGCAGCCCGCGCCAAGGCGATCGAATCCGGGCTTGCCTCGGCATCGGAACGGCTCGCGGCCACGCTCGATGTCGAAGGCCAGCGCTTCACGGAAATCGCCAAATCCGCCTCCGATCAGGTTGATGCAACGTTCCTCAAGGGCACCGATCATATCGACGAGCGCCTGACGACAATGAACAATATGCTGGGCATCGGCCTCGACACCGTGTCCAAGACAATCGAAGGCAAGGCAACAGGTCTCGCCGCCAAACTTCGCGAAGCGGTCTCACAAGCGTCAGCCGAACTTGACGCCGAAGCCCTCAAGGCCGGCGAAAGCCTTCAATCTGTCAGCACCGGCTTTGCCGGCCGCATGGATGAACAGACGCGTGAGTTTGTCCATCGTATCGACACGCATGTCGACGAGCGCACCGCCAACATTGCCAGCCACGCCGAAAACATTGCTGCGCGGATTTCGGCCGGCGCCACCGAACTGAGTGGCGAAGCCAACCGGATCAGCGATCTTGTCGAGCGCGTCGGCGAGACCGTCGGCAAGCAGGCCGATGCGATTTCCGAAACTCTTGACGCCACCGAAGCCCGCTTTGCCGCGCAGGCCACTGCACTGGCGTCCCGCCTGGAGCAGGAAACCGGAGCGATTTCGACCCGTATCGGAGAAACCGCCAGCGAACTGGTGTCCAGTCTCGATGACAAGGCAGAAGCCATTAACGTCCGTCTGGCCGATTCCGGTGACAAGCTTGTTGCCCGCACCGGTTCACTGGGTGAAGCGCTCGATCAGAAGGCGGTCACAATCATCCAGCGGCTGGTCGAGGCAGAGCAGGCTATGGATGTTCGCGCCACTGCGGTTCATTCCACACTTGATGAGCGCACGCGTGAACTTAACTCGATGCTTGCCAGCCGCTCCGCGGAACTGTCACGCGTCATCGATGAGCAGGCCCGTCCGCTGGTGGACCGCTACGTGTCCAGCGGCGAGGAATTCGCCGACCGCCTGACCGAGGTCACCCAGGCTTCGACCGATCGTCTGCGCGCCGAAAACGCAGCTCTGATCAACGCCATCACCAACCGCACCAGCGAGACCCTTTCGGCCATCGAGTCCGTCAATCAAAGCCTCAGCGGCAATGTTGGCGCCTTGCTCGAGCGTCTTGGCGCCAGCAATCAGGAAATCTCCAGCGTCATCGCCACGGCGGCGAGCACACTTGGCGCAGCCAATTCCCAGCTCTCACAGACCTCCGGCGAGATCTCCGCCTCGACCGAAAAGGCAGCCGAACTGCTGTCGGGCTCGGCCCGCCTGCTCGATGGCAAGGTCGAACGGCTCACCGATATTTCCAGCCGCACCCTCAACCAGGTTGGCGCCATCGCCGGTCGCTTTGACGATCACTCCAAGGTTCTGGCCTCTGCATCCGACCTCCTGGGCGCGGCGCAGTCCAACCTGGCAACCACGCTCGAAGAGCGCCGCGAAGCGCTGCAGTCGCTTTCACTTGGGCTGGTCAGCCGCTCCGAGCAGATCGAGGCCACGATGCAGTCGCTCGAAGGCATCGTCGAGCAGGCTTTCGCCGGCGCCGACGACCTTTCCAAGCGTGCGGCCATGCGCCTCGAAGGCGGCCTGCGCAACGCTGCAGAGAATGCCGGCAAACTGTTGGGCGAAACCGAGGACCGGGCTCATGCCGCCGCCGGCCTGATGCGCGAAAGCATGCGCGAAGCCCTGAACGAAGCCGATACGATTTTGAGCCAGACCGAAGGCCGCGCCCAGAAGGCAGCAGGATCGGTGCGGATCAGCCTGCAGGCCGCGATGGAGGATGCCGACAAGCTTCTCAACTCCACCGAAGGCCGTGCCCAGTCGGCTGCGGACTCCTTGCGCCAGAGCCTCAATGCGGCAATGGCCGATGCCGACAAGCTTCTCAGCACAACCGAGACACGGGCCCAATCCGCTGCCGGTTCGATGCGCGAAAGCGTCCGCGAAGCCATCGAGGACGCCATTGGCCGGTTCTCCGGTGCGACCGAGGAAATCCGTCAGTCGGCGGCAAGCATCCGCAGCGAGCTGGACGACACCCGCAGCGAGCTCAAGCGCGGTGCATTTGATCTGCCTGAAGAAACCCGCGAGAGTGCTGCAGCGATGCGCCGCGCGGTCGGCGATCAGATCAAGGCGTTGCAGGAACTGTCTCAGATCGTCGGTCAATCCGGCTATCGTGCCGAGGTCGCCGAACCGGCGCCGCGCCCCCGTGCTGTGGCACAACAGCAACCGGCGCCACGCCGCGACCCTGCGCCTGCTGCTGCTGCCCCGGCACCCCGCGCCGAACCGGCAGCACCCGCCCAGCGCGCGCCCCTGCGTGGCAGTCTCGACACTGCGGCAGCCGCGCCGGCCAAGAGCCAGGGCTGGGTCAGCGATCTTCTGCGCGCCGCCTCGCGCGAGGAAGAGGCGCCCGCGCCTGCTCCCGTTGCCAACCGCACCCCGGAGCGCAATCCGCGTCATGTGGTTGAATCGCTGAACTCGCTGTCGGTCGACATTGCCCGCGCCATCGACCATGACGCCTCGGTGGATCTGTGGCGGCGGTATCAGCGCGGTGAGCGCGACGTCTTCACCCGCAGGCTTTACACCCTCAAGGGCCAGCAGACCTTTGACGAAATCAAGAACAAGTACGGCCGCGAGCCGGAGTTCCGCGCAGCCGTCGATCGCTATATCGCCGATTTCGAAAAGCTGCTGTCCGATGTTGCGCGCAACGACCGCGACAACATGATGACCCAGACCTATCTGACTTCGGACACCGGCAAGGTCTATACCATGCTGGCCCATGCCAGCGGCCGCTTCGGACGCAACTGACGGCACGCGCCATTGTCGATGCCGCGACCCGGCCATCTGTCGAAAACCCCGCCACCGCGCGGGGTTTTCAGTTTCTGGCTCGGGTGAAATCACCTTTCACGGCGAGGCAGCACCGACCTTAACGCAGCGTGCGGCAAACCCGCCCTGATGCGTCCTTATGCCATCCGGCCCGCAGCCGGAAAATATGCAAAACCAAGGCCGTACTCCGCTCTCGTGACTCATGCGAGCGAAACCGAAAACAGCATCAGCATTCAGGAAGAGTTTCTATGGCGTTGGCACTCATGGCCTATGGTTCAATCATTGGCGTTCTCGCCTGGGCCGCATGGCGGGGCGGAGATACCGAGAAGGTGATGTTTGTCATCAACACCCTCTTGCTGTGGCTGAGCGCCATATGGCTGTTCGGCTATCCCGCCTTGATCGGCCCCGCGATAGTGGCAGCCGTCGGCTATCTGGCCCTGCTGGTGGTGTTAACGTCGTCAGACATGATGTCGCAGACGGCGGCTCAGGCAGCGCCCACGGCCCCGCAGGGCGATGACAGCTGAGCGCCAGAGGCAAACACGTCAATCTGACAGCAGGCGCGAGCCGGTCCGGGATTATCCGGTCTCAGATCCTGGACAATGTCCAGCCGACCATATCGCGCACCACGACCTCGAAGGCACGGTCGAGCGATTGCACATAGGCGGCATTGCTGGAGCCTGACACCGGCGCGGTCGAGCGGAACACCTTCGACGCCAGCACCACACCATTGCGGTCATTGAGCACTTTGGCCGAAATTTCGACAACCGCCTGTTCGCCCGCATCCGCCTTGATCTCGAAGGCGCGGATGGCGGTAATGATCTTGTAGTCGATTGCCAGACCGTCGCCGGGACGGCCAACGCCGCCGACCTGGCCGGAGTTCTCGAACGCCTGGACCAGCTTGTCCTGCACGATGTTGGGCAGCCGGTCGGACCATTGCGACTTTGCCAGATACTGGATCGCCGACGGCGTTGGACGGATCACGATCTGCTCGCTGTCGAGCGCCTTGAGCGCTGTCG
Organism: Hoeflea sp. YIM 152468; assembly: GCF_029210485.1. Lineage (GTDB taxonomy): Bacteria > Pseudomonadota > Alphaproteobacteria > Rhizobiales > Rhizobiaceae > Hoeflea. The sequence goes on along the minus strand of NZ_JARGET010000008.1, from coordinate 67,991 downwards.
GCTCGGAAATCAGGATCTGGCGGTTGCGGGCCGTCTGACCTGCCACCTCAGGCGCAGTCGAAAGGCCATAGGTATCGGGCGGCGTGCTGGCGACAAGGCCGCCCGCGCAACCGGACAGGACTGTTGCCAACACCATTGCAGCAATCCGTTGACTCGCTTTCACGCTTACGCCACTCCCCCAGGCCGCACCCGGCCGATTAGCAATTCGTTAACATTTGTCTTGCGACGCAGCAGCAAAAGAGTCAACGCCGTGTACGCCCGTCATATTGTTTGACCGTGTCTCCACCAAAAATAAGCCGTTGCGGATCCTTCTCGATTGTCGATACCGAGCGCTCGATGCGCTGGATCGAACGCCGCGCCTCATTGACCAGCGCCTCGACATCACGCAGTCCGGAACCGGAAAACCGTTGCAGGTTGTCGGCTATCGGGCCAATGCGGGCATTGAGCGAATCGGCCATATCCCGGAACGATTTCAGCGTCGCCTCGGCATCCGCGATCAGCGTTGAGGCGTCGCTCTCGCCGAGGAAATTGTCGAGCTTGGCCAGCACGCCGTCGACACGGGCCGAGGCTGCATTGAGCCGTCCGCTCATTTCCTTGACGTCGGTGATGATCAGATCGAAATCCTCCTGCCGCGCGCCGAAGGTCTCGGCCACGCCGCGCGCGTCGGCGAGTGCCTTGCGGGCATCGGCGCTGGCAACCGCGATGTCATCCATGGCCTGGCCGACCTTGGCCGGGTCGATCCCGTCGATCACCTTGTCGACCTTGGCCAGCGACGTGCCGGCATCGGCGGCCAGGGTCTGCAGCGATTGCGCCGTCGTGCTGAAACTCTCCAGGGTCTTGGTGATCTCGCCCGAAGCGCTGGCGACCTCGCCGGTGACCTTGTCGACATTGGCCAGAATGCGATCGATCTTGTCCGGATCAACCGCATTGATCAGGTTTTCCGCCGATCCGAGCGCGCTGTCGATCCGTCCCGACAGCGATTTGACCGTTTCCGACAGACTGGCGACGCTCTTGAGAAAATCGTCGATGCCGTCGGCATTGTCCTTGAGCGCGCCGGTGAACACTTCGGTGTTCCTCAGTGTTTCGGTCAGCGGTGAGCGCGCATCCTTGATGAAGCCCTCGACCTCCCCGATCACCCGGTTGGCCCGGGTGAGAATATCATCCGCCGTTGCCAGAAGGTTGGTCACACCCGACGGGTCGGCTTCGATCACCGGGATGGCGCCCTCGTCCCTGGCCTTGTACAGGACATTGTCCTTGGTCGGGGTGCCGCCCTGCAATTCGATATAGGCCGATCCTGTCAGGCCCTGAATCTCGAGGGCCGCCTTCGTGTCGGTGTAGATGGGCGTGTTGGTCTGCACCTCGGTCTGCGCGATGACGAAGTCGGGACTGTCGGGATCAATGCTGAGCCGGCGGACGACACCGGACTGGATGCCGTTGAAACGCACCGGCGAGCCGACGGAAAGCCCGTTGGCCGATCCCGGAATGCGCACGATCAGCTGGATGGTTTCGCCCGCCCCGCCATAGCGCGCCATCCAGTAGACAAAGCCGAAGGCCGACAGCATCACCACAAGAGTGAAAAAGCCGACAATGGCGTAATTGGCCCGCGTTTCCATTACTTCGTTTCGCTTTTCTGGCCGCTTGAGTGCTGCAGGCCGGTCTCTTGCTGCTGGCTTCGGCGCGGGATCATCCGTGCCCGCTTGCCTTGGAAATAGGACTGCACCCAGGGATCGTCAAATGAAAGCATGTCTTCAACCGTTCCTTCCACCAGCACCCGCTTCTGACCCAGCACCGCGATGCGATCACACACCGAAAACAGGCTGTCGAGATCGTGGGTTACCATGTAGACCGTCAGGCCAAGCGTGTCACGCAACTGCGCGATCAGCTCATCGAACTCCGCCGCCCCGATCGGGTCAAGCCCGGAGGTCGGCTCATCGAGAAACACCAGATCCGGATCGAGTGCCAGCGCCCGCGCCAGCGCCGCGCGCTTGATCATGCCGCCGGACAATTCCGAGGGGTATTTGTCGGCGGCGTCCGGCGCCAGTCCCACCATCGCCACCTTGAGATCCGCCAATTCGTCCATCAGCGATTGCGGCAGGTTGAGATATTCCCGCATCGGCACCTGAATGTTCTCGCGTACAGTCAGGGCCGAAAACAGCGCGCCGTGCTGGAACAGCACACCCAGGCGCATGTCGAGTTCGATCTTCTTGGCGTCACCGACCTTGTCGTAATCTTCGCCGAGAATGCGGATGACACCTTTCTGGCGCGGCAGCAGCCGCAGGATGGCGCGCATCAGCACGGATTTGCCGGTCCCCGAGCCGCCCACAAACCCGAGAATTTCACCGCGATAGACGTCGAGGTTGAGCTGATCGAGCACCACATTGGTGCCGAAGGCAACCCGGATGTCGTGCGCGGAAAGGATCACTTCGGGTCGGCTGGTATCAGTTGGGCGAGATTGCGGCATCGGGTCCGGACTCAAAAATCGATGGCTGCGTAGAACATGGCGAACAGCCCGTCGACGAGAATGACAATGAAGATCGACTTGACCACCGAAGCGGTCACGCGCTGACCCAATGATTCGGCGCTGCCGCCGACTTTCATGCCTTCCACCGCGGCAACAATGCCGATGATCAGCGCCATGAACGGGGCCTTGATCATGCCCGAGGTCACGGTCGACAGATCGATCGCCTCGCGCAGCCTGGTGATGAAGACATCCGGCGTGATCCCCGAATAGCTCCACGAGACGGCGGCGGCGCCGGCCAGCGCGGCAAAGTTCGCCACCACCGTGAGCAGCGGCAGCACCACCGTCAGGGCCACCAGCCGCGGGAACACCAGCACCCCGACCGGGTTGAGCCCCATCACCTTGAGCGCGTCGACCTCCTCGCGCATTTTCATCGAGCCGATTTCGGCGGTGATCGCACTGCCTGAGCGGCCCGCGATCATGATGGCAGTCAGCAGCACACCGATTTCGCGCAATTGCAGAATGCCGACGAGGTCGACGACGAAGACCTCGGCCCCGAAATAGCGCAGCTGGAAAGCGCCCTGCTGGGCGATGATGGCGCCGATCAGGAAGCTCATCAGCATGATGATCGGCACCGCGCGGACACCCATACGGTCGATATGGGTGACGATCGCCGCCGGCGAGATCCCGGCCGAGCGGTTGAGCTTGAGCTGCGCGCCACGGACCGCCGATCCGAGGATATAGAGCGATGCGACGAAATCATCGGAGAGCTCGTACACGGTCCTGCCGATGGGGGCGAAGATCCGCTCAAACCCGGGTGGCTTTTCCGGCGCGGACCGGGCTGCGCCGTCGACCATGTCGGGAATCGCCTCGATCAACTCGGCCACCTGATGCGAAGCGCCGGCCAGCTCGACCCCGGCGCCGCGGGCTTTCGCCGCCGCCATCAATTTGCGCACCAGCCAGGCGCCGGCGGTGTCGAAATTGCTGACATTTTCAAGATCGATGACCAGCGGTTCGCCCGAAAGCCGGGCCTGCAGTTCCTGCAACTTGCCATAGACGCCGGAAATCGCCGCATGCCGCCAGTCGCCTGTCAAAACCAGCCGCTCACCCGCCGCGTCGACCTCGTGCCTGATGCGCGCCGACGGGCTTGTGTTGTCGCCTGAAGGGACCTCGACTCCTGTCTCATTTTGTTGTTTGGTCAACATGCCTCACACATATAGGCTCGTTGCAGACCTGTCACCGCACGGACAGCGGATTCGGGTCCAAGTTGCCTGCTTATCGACCCTTATTTACGGACCCGTTGCAATGCCCCGTCAACTTCACGTCACGATCGACAGTTTTCCGCTGACAAAAGCTTTCAACATTTCGCGCGGCGCCAAGACCGCCGCCGATGTGGTGACCTGCACCATCACCGAAGATGGCAAGTCCGGCCGTGGCGAATGCGTGCCCTACCCGCGCTACGGAGAGACGGTCGAAGGCGTGCGCGACACCATTCAATCCTTCCACGACGCCATCGCATCGGGCATGAGCCGGGATGAGCTGCAAAGCGCCATGGCGGCCGGTGCGGCGCGCAACGCCATTGATTGTGCCCTGTGGGATCTCGAAGCCAAGCTGAGCGGCACACGCGCCTCCTCCACGGCCTGCCGCATGCTGCCCCGCCCGGTTCCCACCGCTGTGACGATTTCGCTCGGCGAACCCGCCGACATGGCTGCCGAAGCCCGCGCGCACGCGTCGCAGAAGCTGCTCAAGGTCAAGGTCGGCACATCCGATGACCGGGCCCGCATGCATGCGGTGGCCAGCGCCGCCCCCAATGCGGAAATCATCCTTGACGCCAATGAAGGCTGGGATGAAGGCAACATTCGCGAACATCTGTTGCTGGCTGCCGAACTGCACGTGGGCCTGATCGAGCAACCATTGCCTGCCGGCAAGGACGAGATTCTGGCCCATATACCGCGTCCGGTGCCGATCTGCGCCGATGAAAGCGTTCACACCCGCGCCGACCTCGATTCGCTGCTTGGCCGCTATGACGCAATCAACATCAAGCTGGACAAGACCGGCGGCCTCACCGAGGCTCTGAAGATGCGTGATCGTGCCCGCGAGCTTGGCTTCGGGGTGATGATCGGCTGCATGGTCGGCTCCTCGCTGGCAATGGCGCCGGCGGTGCTGCTGGCCCAGGACGCCGATTGGGTCGATCTTGACGGGCCGCTGCTGCTCGCCCGCGACCAGTCGCCGGGCCTGGTCTATTCCGGCTCGCTCGTCTCCCCGCCCTCGGCCGACCTCTGGGGTTGAAACCGCCCATCAAACAGGTTCCATTTGAGCGTGATCGGTTCTAGAACTGAATCGAACCACTGAAATGGTTTTTGGAGGGGGGTTGCATGACTTTCGACAGGCTCGGCGCCGATTGCGCTGCATTGAGCCGCCATGCAGCCGCCCGCCTCTCCTCGCACCCAATCCTGATGCCCGGCGAATCGACCGCGACCGGCACACCCATTTGCTTTCAGTAAAGAAGAGCCGCAGATGACCTCCACCGACACCAAACGCGCAGCCGATCCGAAGCCGTCCAGTGGCGAACTGGATGAGAACGCCCTGTTCTATCATCGCTACCCACGTCCCGGTAAGCTCGAGATCCAGGCAACCAAGACGCTGGGCAACCAGCGCGATCTGGCGCTGGCCTATTCGCCCGGCGTTGCCGCGCCCTGCCTCGCCATCCGGGACGACCCCGATGCGGCAGACTCCTACACCGCGCGCGCCAATCTGGTGGCGGTCGTGTCCAACGGCACAGCCGTGCTCGGCCTTGGCAATATCGGGCCGCTGGCCTCCAAGCCGGTGATGGAAGGCAAGGCTGTCCTGTTCAAGAAGTTTGCCGGCATCGACGTTTTCGACATCGAGATCGACGCCCCGGATGTGGAGCGCATGGTCAGCGTGATTTCCGCACTCGAACCGACGTTTGGCGGCATCAATCTTGAGGACATCAAGTCACCGGAATGCTTTGAAGTCGAGCAGCAGCTGCGTGAGATCATGGACATTCCGGTGTTTCATGATGACCAGCATGGCACCGCCATCATCGTCGCAGCCTGCATCCTCAATGGCCTTGAACTGGCCGGCAAGACGCTCGAGGATGCCAAGATCGTCACTTCCGGCGCTGGGGCAGCCGCCCTTGCCTGCCTCAACCTGCTGGTGACGATGGGCGCCAGACGCGAAAACATCTGGGTTCATGACATTGACGGCCTCGTCTATGAGGGGCGCACCGAAATGATGGACCAGTGGAAGTCGATCTACGCGCAGAAATCCGACAACCGGGCGCTGGCCGACTCGATCGGCGGCGCCGACGTGTTTCTCGGCCTGTCGGCTGCGGGCGTGCTCAAGCCGGAGATGCTTGCCAACATGGCAGAGCATCCGTTGATCATGGCGCTGGCCAACCCGTCGCCGGAAATCATGCCGGACGTTGCCCGCGCCGCACGCCCCGATGCGATGATCTGCACCGGGCGGTCCGATTTCCCCAACCAGGTCAACAATGTCCTGTGCTTCCCCTATATCTTCCGCGGGGCGCTCGATTGCGGCGCGCGAACCATCAACGAAGAAATGAAGATGGCTGCCGTTCGCGCCATAGCGGGGCTGGCAAAGGAAGAACCCTCCGACATTGCGGCGCGTGCCTATTCCGGCGAAACGCCGGTGTTTGGCCCGGAATATCTCATTCCCTCTCCCTTCGACCAGCGTTTGATCCTGCGCATCGCACCGGCTGTGGCCGAAGCGGCCACAAAATCCGGCGTCGCCCGCCGGCCGATTGCCGACATGGAAGCCTATGTCGACAAGCTCAACCGCTTTATCTTCCGCTCCGGCCTGATCATGAAGCCGCTGTTCACCTCCGCCAAATCCGCCACCAAGAAGCGCGTGATCTTTGCCGAAGGCGAAGATGAGCGGGTTTTGCGCGCCGCACAGGTGCTCTTGGAAGAAGGCATCGCCGAGCCGATCCTGATCGGCCGTCCCAGCATCATCGAATCCCGCCTCAAGCGATTTGGTCTCCGAATCAGGCCGGGCGTGGATTTTGCCGTCACCAACCCCGAAGATGATCCACGATTTCGCGACTATGTGGATGAATATTTCTCAATTGTCGGACGCAAGGGTGTGATCCCGGAAGCGGCACGCACCATTGTCCGCACCAATGCGACGGTTATTGGCGCCTTGTCCGTGCGCCGCGGCGAGGCCGACGCGCTGATTTGCGGGCTTGAAGGCCGCTACTCCAGACATCTGCGCGATGTGGCGCAGATCATTGGCAAGCGCGAAGGCGTGATCGATTTTTCCGCACTGAGCCTGCTGATTTCGCAGCGGGGCGCGACATTCTTCACCGACACCTATGTCTCCTTCGACCCCAGCGCCGAGGAAATTGCCGAAACCACGATCATGGCGGCCGAAGAAATCCGCCGTTTCGGCATCATCCCGAAAGCAGCACTGCTGTCGCATTCGAATTTCGGCTCACGCGATTCCGAGAGTGCGGACAAGATGCGCCGTGCCCTCAAGATGATCCGCGCGCTGGCCCCCGAATTGGAGGTGGATGGTGAGATGCACGGCGACTCCGCCATATCCGAAGCCCTGCGCCACCGGGTGATGCCCGACAGCACGCTGACGGGTGAAGCCAATCTGCTGGTGTTCCCCACGCTCGACGCGGCCAATATCGCGCTGGGTGTGGTCAAGACGATGACGGACGCCCTGCATGTCGGACCGATCCTGCTCGGCAATGCCCTGCCCGCCCATATTCTTTCGCCATCGGTGACCTCACGCGGTGTGGTCAACATGGTGGCCCTGGCGGTGGTGGAGGCGTCATCCACCGGCTAAGGGCAACGCATCAATGGCGGTTTCCCGGATCCGGCCCCTCGCCCCCGGTTAAGGTAAACAAACGGTTGTGGTTGGCGCCGCCGCGTCTCAGCACTAGTATGAAGACTGTTAGGGTATCCAGGCTATTGTTTGGATACGAAACAACTTTGTACCTGTCCTGGAGACTGTCATGCGTCGCGTTTTTGGTCGCTGTTCCATGATCCTGCTCGCTCTGGGCCTGGCCGGGACTAGCGCGGCGCAGGCATCGAACGTCTGCACACGGCTTCAGGCACAGCTCGGCAACGCCGCCGCAACCGCAGGCTCGTCCGCCAAATTCCAGCGCTACGCCGATGCCGCGGTTCGCCAAGGCCAGCAGATCCGCCAGGTCCGGGCCGATCTCAGCCGTTTTGGCTGCAGGAGCGGCAGCTTCATCGTCAGAGGCGGTCAGAACGCCAAGGCCTGCGCCAAGCTCGGTGCAGCGCACGTCAAAATGCGCGCCAATCTTGATGCGCTCGAACGCAAGCGCGATTCCTACGCCAGCCGCGACAGCAAGCTGGCCGTCCGCCGCATCGAGGCGGCCCTCAGGGCCAATGATTGCGACGGCAGACGTGCGCGCGTGCAGGCCGCCAAGCTCAAAGGGGAGCAGGCAGCCTTGAGCCGGCCCTCCAGAAAACCGGCGGGCGCCGTCTCGGTTGTCCGCACGCAACGAAACCGGGTCGAACGCGCGGCGAGCGCCGGCCGCTCGGACACAAACCGCGCCCGTATCGTCATAGAGCCGAAGGCCTCCCGCGGCGGCAACTACCGGACGCTGTGTGTGCGCAGTTGCGACGGATTTTTCTTTCCCGTCTCCTCCGCTGCGGCTGCGTCGGATTTCGCCCGCGACGAACGCACCTGCCAGATGATGTGTCCGGGGATCAAGACCGAATTGTATTTCCACTCGGCACTGGGTCAGGAAAGCCAAGATATGGTCTCGGCCCGCACCCGGACCCCCTACACGGAAATGCCCAATGCCTTCGCCTACCGCAATGCAGGTGCACCGATGAGCAAGGCCTGCGGCTGCAACATGGCTGCATTTTACAAGGAAATGCAGCGCCGCGAGGCCCTGTTGAATGGCGAGACCAGTGGTGATGAGGCGGTGACCACATGGGTTCGCCCGTTCAGTCGGCCCGATCCCGGCGAGGATCCCGAAACCGCGCTCGAGGCCGACATACACCTGAACCTGAGAGATGTCGCCGCCGTGCTGGCCGCTTCCACCGCAGAACGTCCGCTGACCGAGGACCGGCAACATGTCCGCATGGTCGGCCCGACATTCCTGCCCGATCAGTCCGACCATCTCGATCTCAAGGCTGGCGGCCAGCCGCTGATCCGCTGATCCGGCCCAAACCGTCGCGCGATTGCGACGCCGCGCTAATTCCGGGCGTTGCGCGCCAGCGCTCGGCGGCTGACCTGAATCAGCACCACACTGATGAGCACGCTGTAGACGCCCATGGCAGTGATCTGGGCCGGATAGGACACGCCGGCGTCGATCAGCCCACCGGTCAGACCCGGCCCGACCGCAGTGCCGAATACCATGAAGGCGACGATCAGCGACCTGATCCCGCCAAGATGCCTGGTACCGTAAAGCTCCGGCCACAACGCCCCGAACAGGGTTGACGAAAATCCGTAGGACACGCCCATCAGCGCCATGAACACGTAAGCACCCCAGGGCGCATTGGTGAACGCCAGCACGAAGCACGACAGTGACAGCGGCAGCAGAAAGATCGGCAGCATCCGGATCGCCGAAAACCGGTCAATCAAATGCCCCGAGACCAGCGCAAACAGGATGTTCATCGCCGACATGAGCGCAAAGGATGCAGCAAACACGCTGGGATCCCAACCCCGCAATTCGGACAGGTAGACCTGGTGAAAGAACACCGTCGTGCCGATGAAGGATGGCGCCAGAACCCCGGCCATCGCCGCCCAGAACAACGGATCATGGATCACTTCACTGCGGGTCCACTCCCTTGCAGCCGGTCGGTTGGGGTCGACAACAACCGACTGCGGCGTGCGCTCGCGCCTGAGCAGCGCGTAAATCACCGGCAAGGCCACCAGCATCAGCACGCTTGCGGCCAGCAGCCAGGTGCCGCGCCAGCCCACCAGAGCCGCCGCGGCGACAAAACTGATTGGAAACAGCGCCTCGCCGAAATTGACACCGATGGTGGTCAGCGAGATCGCCCGGCCGCGCTGCGCCGCAAACCAGCGCCCCATCGCGGTCATGGCGATATGGGTGAACATGCCCTGCCCGAACAGCCTGAGCAGATAGATCGCCAGCACCAGAAGCGCCAGGGAGGTGGACCACGCCATCAGCAGGCAGGCAAGCGCCAGCACCGGGGCGGCCAGAGCCACGGTCGAGGCAACGCTGATCCTGTCGATAATCTTGCCGACAAACGGCAGGCTCGCGGCACTCGCCAGCGTGGCGATCATGTACAGGGAGCCAAATCCGCCATGGCTCAATCCATACTCGGCGCGGATGTCGCCGGCTGACAGCGAGATGAAAAACGTCTGCCCGAACGAGGAGAAGAACGTCAGAAAAAAACCGCCGGCGACCCAGCGGGCATTGTCGCGCAGAAATGTCAGAAGCATCAGCGATCCCTGAACCGGTTGGTAATCGGGTAGCGCCTGTCGCGTCCGAAATTCTTGCGGGTGATCTTGACCCCAGGCGCCGACTGGCGGCGCTTGTATTCGGCGAGGTAGAGCAAATGCTCGATGCGGTGGACAATGGCCACGTCATGGCCGCGGGCCACGATGTCCTCGACGCCCATCTCGTTCTCCACCAGGCATTCGAGAATGTCATCAAGCACCGGATAGGGCGGTAGCGAATCCTGATCGGTCTGGTCCGGACGGAGTTCCGCCGAGGGGGCCTTGTCGATAATGTTGACCGGAATGACTTCCCCCGAAGGCCCCAGCGCACCCGGCGGCACATGGGCATTGCGCCAGCGCGACAGGGCATAGACCTGGGTCTTGTAGAGATCCTTGATCGGGTTGAAGCCGCCGTTCATGTCGCCATACAGCGTGGCGTAGCCGACCGACATCTCGCTCTTGTTGCCCGTCGTCACCACCATCGAGCCGAACTTGTTGGAGATCGCCATCAGGATGACGCCGCGCGCCCGGCTTTGCAGGTTCTCTTCGGTGACGCCATCCTCGGTGCCTTCGAACATCTCGCCCAGCGCCGAGAGAAAGCCCTGCACCGGCTCTTCGATCGCCACCGTATCATAGCGGCATCCCAGTGCGGTGGCGCAGGCCTGGGCATCAAGGAGTGAGGTTTCGGTGGTGTAGCGGTAGGGCAGCATGACGGCGCGCAAGCGCTCCTCCCCCAGCGCATCGACGACCAGCGCCGCGCAGATGGCCGAATCAATCCCGCCCGACAGGCCCAGCACCACATTGCGGAAACCGTTCTTGTTGACGTAGTCGCGCAGCCCCAGCATGCAGGCCCGGTAGTCGGCCTCCTCGCGTTCCGGGATGGCCGACATCGGCCCCTTGGCGCAGACCCAGCCGCCATCCTTCTGCCGCTTCCAGGTGGAGACGGACACGGTATCCTCGAACTGGCTCATCTGGAAGGCGAGACTCTTGTCGGCGTTGAGCGCGAAGCTGGCGCCGTCAAACACCAGTTCGTCCTGGCCGCCGACCTGGTTGGCATAGATCAGCGGCAGGCCGCTTTCGATCACCTGTTTGAGCACCACCTGCTGGCGAACTTCAACCTTGCCGCGATAATAGGGCGAACCGTTGGGAACCAGCAGGATTTCAGCACCGCTTTCGCTCAATGTTTCGCACACGCCAAGCTCGCCCCAGATGTCCTCGCACACCGGAATGCCGAGGCGCACGCCGCGCACCGCCACCGGGCCGGGCATGTCGCCGACATCAAACACCCGCTTTTCGTCGAATTCACCGTAATTGGGCAGGTCGACCTTATCGCGCCAGGCGATCTGCTTGCCGCCGTCGAGCACCGCCACCGAATTGAAGCGCTTGCCGGCTTCCGCGCGCGGATAGCCGATGATCACCGCAGGGCCGCCGTCGCCGGTGTCGGCCGCCAGCGCGTCGACCGCCTTGAGGCAACTGGCGAGGAAGGCCGGTTTGAGAACCAGATCCTCGGGCGGATAGCCGGCGATGAACAGTTCGGTAAACAGCACCACATCCGCGCCATGGCGGGCTGCATCTGCCCGCGCCTCACGCGCCTTTGCAAGATTGCCGGCAATATCGCCAACGGTCGGATTGAGCTGGGCGACAGCAATGCGCAAAATGTCGGGCGGAGAAGCTTGGGTCTGGGTCATGAGATTGGTGTTACCCCAACTTGCAGCACTTGCAAATCATCGAAATCGGATCGGCGGATCAATCGGCCGATTGCCCCGCCTTCGTGTAGCCTGCTCCTACTCGTAGCCGCTCTCGTCAGCCCGGCCAAGGCCGGCAACCGCTTCTGCGGTCGCACCGACGGCCGTACCGGTCAGTCTGACCGCCCCAGCTGCACCGCCCACCGCAAGCGAACCGGCACCGGTGAGGGTTCTGGCCACCACATAGCTGCCGCACCCCGACAGGCTGAGAGCTAGCGCGAGCGCAAGACAGGATGGACCAGGGCGGTAGCACAAAATCATGCTGACGCTTTAGAGCAGTTGGCCTGAAGACGAGGTTAAGCCGCTTGAGTTACAGGGGCCGGATCAAACCGCCACATGCTCATCGACAGCACGCCGAATTCGGCGCTGTCATGCAGCAGTTGCGCCGTGCCTGTTTCGCCTGCCGCGCCCATGGCCACGTAGAGCGGCAGCAGATGCTCGTCGGTCGGGTGGTTTTCGACCGCAAACGGCGCCGTCGCGCGATAGGCGAGCAGGCCTGCAATATCGTTGGCCGCCAGCCGCTCGCCCATCCAGGTGGTGAACGCCTGCACCCAGCCCGGCACCGGGGCTGTCCGCTTGCCTGTGCGAAGCGCCTTGAAGGCCTCGCCGAGATTGTGGGTGAACGAGCCCGAGCCGATGACCAGCACGCCGTCGCGGCCAAGGCCTGCGAGCGCCTGGCCCAGCCGGTAATGATGCGCCGGGCCTTGCTGCGGATCGACCGAAACCGAGACCACCGGGATCTGCGCATCGGGATAGATCAGTGTCAGCGGCACCCAGACGCCATGGTCAAAGCCGCGGCTGTCAACCGCGCGGGCGGCAAAACCCGCTGTCTGAAGGCGGCCGGCGATCTGCCGTGCCAGTTCCGGCTCGCCCGGCGCAGGGTATTGAATGGCATAGAGCTCGGGCGCGAAGCCACCGAAATCATGAATGGTTTCGGGCTTCGGATCGGCGGAAACGGCGACATGACCGGTGACCTCGAAATGGGCGCTGACAACCACGATGGCGCGGGGCCGCGGCAGCTCTGCCGCCAGCCGCTTGAGCCAGCCGGCGGCCGCAGTGTCGGCAATCGCCGTATCGGGCGATCCGTGCGAGATGAACAAGGCCGGCAGCGGCGCGGCGGAAAAATCAAGGCGTGCGGTCATGGTCTGTCTCCTTGAGTGCAACCTAGCTGCGGATTGACGTTCACGGTAGATCCAAACTTGATCACTGAGCGTTCGCTTTTGATGAACAACGGTTTCGGCACGCCCGATCCGGCGTGCCAAGGCCGCCGGTCGACCACGTCGACAGGGTTGGGAAGGTCAAATCCGGAGGGCCGCACGCGGGCTTTGCCTTACGGAAAATGTAAAAAACGGTGGCGCAGCACGCGCGCGGCCCGAATCTCGCCGGATGATGTCCGCATCCGACAGGCGTCGGCCTCGCAGCGCACAGGAGCTGGCTTACTCACCTGCCCCTCTTCAGGGCCCTCCGCCCGGGTTGCCCCGGCCGCAGCCTGGACGGACCACGGGAGCTGCTTTGGGCGCAAGTTCCGGCACGGACCCTGACGCAAAACGCGCCATGTCCGCCACAGGCCCGGACTTGTGGGTTCCGCACGCCTCGCCCGCTTGCGCGAGCCAGGACGGGAACCCGGCCCGGTGGCTGGCTTTGCACGGCGCGCACGAAAGAGCGCCGCCCGCCAGCGGAACCGCGTTGGCCATCGCCTCCCCGGCAGCCGCACCCTACGTTAGGACACCTCCACCGGGGCATTCCCTCCCGCCTGCATCGAAACGTTCGCGATCCATCCGGAAGCGGGAGCACGCCGAGTCTGGCACGGCTTCGGGATGTGGGGAAAAGATTGGCGCGGAATTGCGGTAAGGGATTGGAATTGCTGGAGACGCGGGGGGGGGAATCGTCCACGTAAATAAGACGCATTTCGCGGAGTCCAATCTCCCCCCTTGCGGGGGAGATGTCGGTGAAACCGACAGAGGGGGGTGTGGGTCCATACGCACACCGATTCCACGGATCAAGCCGAAGCCTGCCCCCCTCTGTCACTGCGTGACATCTCCCCCGCAAGGGGGGAGATTGGCGCAAGCGGCTGGTTCCGAATATGCCTCACCCACAAAGGTAGAGAGCGGCCTCAGTCCGCCACCCGCAACCCCGCCGAGCCCTTGGCATATTGCGGCAAGCCGTCGGCGATCTGGTAGAAATCGCCCTTGTCGGCGCAGAAGATGTGCTTGGTGAGCGTGAGCCCGGTTGGCTGGTCGAAAGCGCCCGCCAGCACCGAAATGTGCGGGTCCGCCTGATGCTTCCAGAACAGCGCCGAGCCGCAGGTGGCGCAGAAGCCGCGTCTGGCAAATTCGGAGGCCTGGTACCAGGTGATGTTGGCCGCGCCTTCGATCTCGATCCGCTCGTCAGCCACATTGGTGGCGGCGAAATAGAGCCCCGATTGCCGCCGGCACTGCGAACAATGGCAGGCGACGACTTCGCGCAAGGGCCCCCGGGTGCGGAATGACACCGCGCCGCAGTTGCATTTGCCGGTGCGGATCTGAGCGTCTGACATGGGGGCCTCCAGAGGATGGGAATCAGGCTGCGCCATCAAACCACGGACTGGCGCTGCCATGCTACCGACATTTGCGACATCCCGCCGTCATCATCCTCCGCCTCCCAACCCAGGATGATGACGGGTGGAGGTTCGCTGCGTATTTCGAAGAAAATCATGGAGTCTGCACTCTCCGTCATGCCGGACTTGATCCGGCATCCAGCAGGCGAGCGTCCGCGAGCCGGGAGACCAGGTTACCAGGCAAGTGACAGAGTCATACACCGCGCCGACGCGCGGTGGCTGGATCCCGGATCAAGTCCGGGATGACGGGTGGAGAGATCGCGGCCAGAAACCTCACACCCAAAAACGCAAAACGCCGGGGTCTCCCCCGGCGTTTTTGTAATCGTGTCAGACAGGTGCGACCGGCCCCTTACCCGTTCACGACCGCCTTCTGTTCATCCCGTCCGCCCTTCATGCGTTCGGCGACGAGGAAGGCGAGTTCGAGGGCCTGGTCGGCATTAAGACGCGGGTCGCAATGGGTGTGGTAGCGGTCCTGCAGGTCTTCGCCGGTAAGCGCCCGGGCGCCGCCGGTGCATTCGGTGACGTTCTTGCCGGTCATCTCGATATGGATGCCGCCGGGATGGGTGCCCTCGGCGCGGTGGATCTGGAAGAACGAATCCACCTCCGACAGGATCCGCTCGAACGGCCGGGTCTTGTAGTTGTTCATGGTGATGGTGTTGCCATGCATCGGATCGCACGACCACACCACCTTGCGGCCCTCGCGCTCGACGGCGCGAATGAGCTTGGGCAGGTGATCGGCCACCTTGTCGTGACCGAAGCGGGCGATCAGCGTCATCCGGCCGGCTTCATTGGCCGGGTTGAGGATGTCGAGCAGGTTCATCAGATCGTCGGGCTCAAGCGACGGGCCGCATTTGAGACCGATCGGGTTCTTGATGCCGCGGGCAAATTCGACATGGGCGTGGTCGGCCTGCCTTGTGCGGTCGCCGATCCAGATCATGTGACCTGAGGTGGCGTAGAAATCGCCCGAGGTCGAATCGGTGCGGGTCATCGCCTGCTCATAGCCCAGAAGCAGCGCTTCATGGCTGGTGAAGAAATCGGTCTCGCGCAGATTGGAATGGTTGTCGGCGGTAATGCCGATCGCCTTCATGAAATCCATGGTCTCGGAAATCCGGTCAGCCAGCGCCCGGTAGCGCTCGGCCTGGGGGCTGTCCTTGACGAAGCCGAGCATCCACTGGTGCACATTGTCGAGATTGGCGTAGCCGCCCTGGGCAAAGGCGCGCAACAGGTTGAGCGTCGCCGCCGACTGCCGGTAGGCCATGATCTGACGTTCCGGATTGGGAATGCGGTCGGCTTCATTGAAGTCGATGCCATTGATGATGTCGCCACGGTAGCTCGGCAGCGTCGAATCGCCCCGGGTTTCCATCGGACCCGAACGCGGCTTGGCGAACTGACCGGCAATACGGCCGACCTTGACCACCGGCTGCTGGGCGCCAAAGGTCAGAACCACGGCCATCTGCAGGAAGACACGGAAGAAGTCGCGGATATTGTCGGCTTCGTGCTCGGCGAAGCTTTCGGCGCAGTCGCCCCCCTGAAGCAGAAAGCCCCTGCCATCGGCAACGTCGGCAAGCGCCGCGGTCAACCGGCGGGCCTCACCCGCAAACACCAGCGGCGGAAACTTGGCCAGCCGCGCTTCAGTCACTTTCAGCGCCTCTGCATCCGGATATTCCGGGACCTGCTGGATCGGTTTGTCGCGCCAGCTCGATGGGGTCCAGTTCTGTGCCATGTCGTTCACCATGTTGGCCGGGGCTGACCCGGCTGGTTTGCGGGCCACTTGCCCGCGGATCGTTAAATTCACCGGGCTTATAGCGATAGATGAGGCGCGTGCAAACCCGGGCAATGTGAATCAGTCGACCACAGGCTTTACCGCCGGCCCAGGGCGGCCTCAAACACCCCAATTTCCCGCGGCGACAGTTTGACCGCACGCGGATACAGCGGCGCATGCCGGTCCTCGTGGATCGGCGTGTCGAAGGCATGGGTCTCGGTCACGAAACGGTGCACGCCCTCTGGCCCGAATTCGCGGTAAAACCCCTGCATCACCGCATCGAGATAGGACCGCAGGATCGGCGAAGGACCATTGACAGGCGGCGGCTCGTGCCGCGCTTCGTAGACATGCAGCCTGATCTGGGCCGCCACCCCGGCGGCGGGCGCCGGCACGCCGGAGGCAAATGTGAGATCGGCAAGGCTGATGTCGCGGCGGTGATAGCGGAACTCGCGGGCGTCGACGGCGGCGAGATTTTCGGCAAAATCAATCACCAGCAGCCCGTCAATGCCCGCTTTCGGGGCCAAACCGGACGGCGGTTCGACCACCGGGTGCGCGCTCAGCAGCGACGGCCTCAGCCCACCTGCGAACCCAACGCCGGTGCCCTGCCCGGTGTCCGATCCGCTCTCCCGCTCCATCTCCGGTCGGGGGCGCCATGTCCGCCGCCAGCCGCCGAGCCGCGCTGGCCAGGCGGCAACGATACCGGTCCGCAGCGTGGCGCGGTTGACCAGCGAGCCATAGCCGAAATAGCCGACAAGATCATTCGACCGGGCCAGAAGCGCGATTTCGGCGATGGAAGGCACTTGCTGCATCGATGGGTCCCGGCTGAAAGCCAACGGGGCTGCAACAGCCCCCGGAAACCAGAATGGGCGGTTCGTCAGCCTAAGTCAAAGCGGCGCTGGCCGGCGCGCAATTTGCAGATCGGGATGGACAATCGCTGCAGGTGCGGCATCTTGGTGTGATGAACGGCTTGTGCACGAGGCCCCGGCTTCGCTACAGGCCAGAAGGTCGAACGGGGGGTTCCCCGAAGTACAGGCAGTTGCACATGACCCAGATCCCCGACATCATCGCCAAGCTCCGCGTCACCCATGATGCACGCAGGACCCGCCCGCTCGCCTGGCGGCGCGGGCAATTGCTGCGCCTGCGGGCCATGATCACGGAAAACGAGACCGATATCCTGGAGGCGCTTCACGCCGATCTAGGCAGGTCGGGTTTCGAGACCCAGCTTGTCGAGACCGGCACGGTGCTGAGCGAGATCCGCCATGTGCTGGCGCATCTGAAGAGCTGGATGCGGCCGCAGCGGGTGGCGACACCGCTGACCAACCAGCCCGGCCGCAGCGCGGTCATGCCCGAACCGCTTGGCGTGGTGCTGATCCTGGCGCCGTGGAACTATCCGTTCTATCTGATCGGCATGCCGCTGATCGGTGCGATATCCGCCGGCAATTGCGCTGTCCTCAAACCCTCCGAGATATCCGCCCACACCTCGAAGCTGCTGGCCCGGCTGATTCCGGCCTATCTCGACCCCGACGCGATCCGGGTTGTCGAAGGCGGTGTCGAGACATCGACCGAGCTGCTTGCGCAGCATTTTGATCATATCTTTTTCACCGGCAGCGCCAATGTCGGCAAGGTCGTCATGACCGCCGCCGCCAGCCACCTGACCCCGGTGACGCTGGAACTGGGCGGCAAGAGCCCCTGCATTGTCCATGATGACTGCGATCTCGAGATCGCCGCCCGACGAGTGGCCTGGGGCAAGTTCCTCAACGCCGGCCAGACCTGCGTCGCCCCCGATTACGTGCTGGTGCAGGAGAAAGCCGCGGCGCGCTTCGTCGAAGGTCTGAAGGCCACGGTGACGCGGTTTTTCGGAGATGATCCGCAAGCCAGCCCGGATTACGCCCGCATCATCAATGACAAGCATTTCGACCGCGTCAGCAAGCTAATCGGTGACGGCCAGATCGCATGCGGCGGCGAGACCGATGCCTCAACCCGCTACATCGCCCCCACCGTGCTCACCGGCGTCGATCCGGCTGCGCCGGTGATGAACCAGGAGATCTTCGGGCCGGTGCTGCCGGTGATCAGCTACGGTGCCATCGAAGAGGCGATCGATTTCGTCAACCGCCGCCCCAAGCCACTGGCGCTGTATCTGTTTTCCAATTCGCAACAGATCCGCGACCAGGTGCTCGGCCAGACCAGTTCAGGCGGGGCCTGCATCAACGAGGTGGTGACCCACCTTGCCGTTCCCGGATTGCCATTTGGCGGTGTCGGCGCCAGCGGCATGGGCGCCTGCCACGGCCGCGCCTCGTTTGATACATTCAGCCACGCCAAGGCGGTGCTGACCAAATCCGAGCGGTTTGACGTGCCGTTGCGTTATCCGCCGTTTTCCGCGTTGAAATCGCGGCTGATCAGGCTGGTAAGCTGATCGCCAACCCGGCAAGCCACCCGATGCGCTTGATCCGCATCAAGGCCGGTCCCGCCGCGGGCGGGCAGCTTGTCCCCGTTAACGCCTGACCCGAAAGCCAACCATGACTGATCCACTCCACATCGTCTGTCCCGCCTGCCAGGCCAAAAACCGCGTCCCGGCCACCAGGCTTGACGCCAGGCCCACCTGCGGCGCCTGCAAGGCGGCGCTGTTTCCGGGCGTCCCGTTCGAGCTTGATGAGGCGAAACTCGCCAAACATCTCGAGGGTGACGATGTGCCGCTGCTGGTGGATTTCTGGGCGCCCTGGTGCGCGCCGTGCAGGAGCATGGCGCCGATGTTTGCCCAAGCGGCGGCGCAAATGTCACCAAACGTGCGCTTTGCCAAGCTCGACACCGAGCAACACCAAAACGTCGGCGCAAGGTTCCAGATCCGCGGCATCCCGCTGATCATCCTGTTCGACAAGGGCCGCGAGGTGGCCCGCCAGGCCGGTGCCATGGATGCGGGTCAGATTGTCAATTGGGTCAGCCAGCATGTGAAGAGCTGAGGCGGCACCAAGGCAGCTGGGTGAACCCGACAAGCGCGGGTGCGGGGCAAGATCTCGCTTCAAATTCGGCAGCCTGCACCGCCTGACTCACCCTCTCAACACGCTGACTCAATTTATCCGAACAATCGGACAACAGCTTGAAAACGCGCGATTATCCACTCGCCCAAAACGGCCGACCTGGTCTCCGGCCACACCGGATCGCCCTCCGGCGGGCCGAAATCACGATCCGCGCCGGCCACGATCAGTGCGGCTTCGAAAATCTGGCAATTGCGGGCGATCTCGGCGCCGACCAGCCCGGCATCGCCATTGACGATGTCGCGGGCGGCGGCGTAATCGAGCCCGTCAGGTCGGCAGAAATCTTCCAGTTTGCAGGGCCGGAACCAGCCCTCGATCATGCCGGAAAACGCCACATGGGCTGAGATCACCGGGTCGAGGATCAGGTCATAATTCTCGGCCAGGCCGATGCTGACCCCAAACCGCGCCTTGAGCTTTTCTGCGGCAGCCAGGTAATTGCGCCGGTGGGTGAGCTGGATGTCGCCGCCGCCGACCGGATGCCGACCGGTCTCGTCAGCCAGCCAATAGGGTGTCTTGACCCATTTCAGCCGTCCCGCATCATAGGCCGCCTGCAACCGTTCGGCCGAAGTCTTCCGGTCCGGCGCAAATGCCTCCAGCACCGGCTCCATGCGTCCGCCGGTCTCGCGGTAGATCTGTCCGAGTGCCGCGGCCAGAAAGGTGACCGGATAGTCTGCGGCATACCACCGGGCCCAAACATCGAGCTTGAGCGACAGCCCGGCCCGCTGCGCCGCCGTCATGCCACCGGCAAACAGCCGCGCATCGGTGACAGTCAGATGCTCGAAGAAGGCTGTGCGGTCCATCGGCGCTCAGGCAGCGGAGATCAGACCCGCTCGCCCGCCTTCACCCGGTAACTGGGCGTGTACATCGTCACCAGCTCTTCCGATGCGGTCGGATGCACGGCCATGGTGCGGTCGAAATCATCCTTGCTGCAGCCGGCTTTCAGCGCGATGCCGAGAAGCTGCGCCATCTCGCCGGCCTCGTGACCGAGGATATGAACGCCAACCACCTTGCGGTCCTCGGCATTGACGATGATTTTCATGATGGTCTTTTCGGCCCGGCCCGACAAGGTCGCCTTCATCGGACGGAATTCGGCGCGGTAGATCTCAAGTTCATCATATTTTTTCGCCGCCGCCTCCTCCGACAGGCCGACCGTGCCGATCTCGGGTTGCGAGAACACGGCTGTGGCGATCATGTCGTGGTCGGGCGAGCTGGGGTTGTCGCGGTAAAGCGTCTCGACCAGGCACATGGCTTCGTGAATGGCCACCGGGGTCAGTTCGACCCGGCTGGTAACATCACCGACCGCATAGATGCTCTCGACATTGCTGCGCGAATATTCGTCGACAAGGATTTCGCCCCTGGAGCCGGTTTCGACACCCGCCGCCTCCAGACCGAGCCCTTCTGTGTAGGGGTCGCGGCCCAGCGCCAGCATCACCTGATCCGCAACCAGCGCCTTGCCGCCGGATGTGTGGGCAAGCAGACGGCCATCGGGGCCACGTTCGATCTTCGAGAACACTTCATGGCAAAGAATGCGAATGCCCTTCGCCTCCATCGCCGATTGCAGCCCTTGCCGCATGTCCTGGTCAAACCGGGAGAGGATCAGCTGGCCGCGGTAGATCAGCGTGGTCTCCACGCCCATGCCGTGGAAGATATTGGCAAACTCGACGGCGATGTAGCCGCCGCCGGCAATCACGATGGCCTTGGGCAAGTCATCGAGATGAAAGGCCTGGTTGGAATCGATGCACAATTCATGCCCGGGCAGCGCCACATGCGGATTGGGGCGCCCGCCAACCGCGATCAGGATGTGCCGGGCGGTGACCTCCTGCCCGGTCGCCATGATCCGGATCGAGTTGGGGCCGGTGAGTTCGGCGCGCGAGGCAATGATCTCGGCTCCGGCATTTTCCAGCCCGCGCTGGTAAAGCCCCTCCAGCCGTGCGATCTCGCGATCCTTGTTGGCGATCAGCGTCGGCCAGTCGAACGTGCTCTGGCCGACATTCCAGCCAAACCCGCGCGCATCTTCGAAATGCTCGGAGAACTGCGACGCATAGACGAAGAGTTTCTTGGGCACACACCCGCGGATAACGCAGGTGCCGCCAAACCGGTATTCCTCTGCAATCGCGACCTTCTTGCCGAGTCCCGCCGCCAATCGCGCAGTCCGCACACCACCAGACCCGCCGCCAATGACAAACAGGTCGTAATCGAATTCGGTCATGGCAAGATATCCTATTGAGCAATTGAACTTGAGCTAGTCCGGGCACCACCGCCCTCTGGGTCCTTTGGGCACCCGACAGGAGGCGCAGCGCTGTCTCCCGTTGAAACACGGCATATCGCCGACCTATGTAACCACATGAGGTCAAAATAAAAGCCCGAGACGGCTCCCGGGCTTCCAATCCTCCGTCCAATCACGGCAATGTGACGCCGATTGGCACCCTGCTGTCCGGGCTCAGAGCCGGTTAAGGCTGCTTGTCGTCTTCCACCTTCGGGCGGGCTCCGATTTTTTCCTGCAGTGCCTTGTTGACGTTCTGGGCCAGATCGCGGCTAACCCCTGCCGACCAGATTTCGGCGGATTTGATCAACTCACGGGTGACCAGAGGACCGTTGTCGATCAGCTTCTTGCCCGGACCGGAGTTGTAGAAATCCGCAATCGCGATCAGTTCTTCCTTGCTGAAGGCCTTGGCGTAGATCTGCGCGGCTTCCCGTTCCAGGTCGCCCCGGCGCGGCACGATCTTCAGCGCTTCCTCGTCGATGGTGGCGCTGATGACTTCCTGAAGGTCGGCATTGGCCCGAATCAGGTTGGTTTTCAACTGCTCGGCAGACGCGGGGATGATGCCGTCAAACTGATCGGTGGATTTAAGCGCGGTGATGGCTGCGCGGGCTGCGGTGAGGTGATCGGCGCTCAGCTCCTGTGCAACAGCCGGCTGGCCTGCAACTGCGATGCTCGAGGCCACGATCACGCCGGCGCCGAAACGCTTGAGACCGGTGAGGATAGTCATGTTCGGTTTCACTCCTGTTTAATCCTTCGCGAGCAAGGTCCGCGCGCCGCTTTGCGAAGCGATGATCACGGCATTTGCCATATTGAGAAACAATCCGTGTTCGACCACGCCGGGGATGGCGACAAGCCCGTTTGCGAGCGCTTCTGCATCGGGAATGCGGCCAAAAGATGCATCAAGGATAAAATGTCCGCCATCGGTGAGATAGGGGCCGTCCTTGTCCGGCCGCTGTACGATCTCGCCGCTCAGCCCCAGCCCGGCGGCCAGCCGCTCGACTGCAAGCCGTGTCGCAGTCAGGCCGAAGGGGGCCACCTCGATCGGCAAGGGAAACCGCCCGAGCGTGTCGACCAGCTTGGATTCATCGGCGATGACAATCATCCGCGCCGAGGCCGACGCAACGATCTTTTCGCGCAGCAGCGCGCCGCCGCCGCCCTTGATCAATCCCAAAGCGCCGTCGACCTCGTCGGCGCCGTCAATGGTCAAATCCAGTTCCGGCAGGTCATCGAGCGAAAACAGCGGCACGCCAAGTTCGACGCACAGCCTTGCTGTGCGCTCGGACGTCGGCACACCCTGAACATTGAAGCCGCCTGCAACCTTTTCCGCCAGGAGCCGGACGAATTCATCCGCGGTGGAACCGGTGCCGATCCCCAGCCGCATGCCGTCCTCGACATGTGCGAGAGCCGCCTGCGCTGCGGCGATCTTGAGTTGCCGGGCATCCATGCCAGCCTGCCATTGTTGTTGATACTGGCGAGCCTGTTAGCATGGAAGCCAGGCGAGGCAAAGCCCGAGATGACATCTCGGGCCCGGTGATTCCGCTCCGCCTACGTGCAAAGCCTGTTCCATCGCAGCAAGACCGCACAAACAGCCCGGCGCAATTGCCCGAACCCCGCTTCCCTGTTACATCAGCGCCGCCCGGCTGGCACCCGCCGGCAGACATTTCTCATCCGGAGCCCGCATGACACCCACCCTGATTGTTTTTGATCTCGACGGCACATTGATCGATACCGCGCCAGACCTCATGTCCAGCCTCAACCATGTGCTGGCTCTGAATTCTCTCGCCCCTGTCAGCTTCGGGGACATGACCTGGCTGGTTGGCCAGGGCGCCAAGGTGATGATTGAACGGGCCTGGTCGCTGCACAACCACCCCTCCTCGCCCGAACAGCTCGAAGCCGCCTTTGAGGCTTTCCTGGTTCATTATGCCGCCGAAATGCCAGGCAAATCTGCGCCCTACCCCGGATTGATCGCAGCGCTCGACCGGCTCGAAGCCGCCGGCATGACATTGGCTGTCTGCACCAACAAGTCCGAGCAACTGGCGCTGAGCCTGCTTGACTGCCTGGGCCTGACCCGGCGCTTTGCGGCAATCACCGGCGGCGACACCTTCAAGGTCAGGAAGCCGCATGGCGACCATATCCTCGGCACCATCGCCAAAGCCGGCGGCAGCCCGGACAACGCCGTCATGGTCGGAGACAGCGTCAACGACATCCTGGCGGCGCAAAACGCCAACGTCCCGGCCATTGCCGTGCCCTTCGGCTATTCCGACAAGCCGGTGGCGAGCTTCAACCCGGACATCATCATCGAGCATTTCGATGAACTCACGGCGGATCTGATAGGCCGGCTGACGGGGCAGCGCCAGACTGCGGGCTGAACCCGCGGGCGCTGTGAACCGGGCCAGGCCTTGAAAAACCGCAGCCTCCGCCGAACTGGCGCTTGACGCGAGCCCGGCGCTCCGCCTATACCGCCGCTAAATCCTTCGCACCGCCTGAGGCGGACCAGCGACGGGCGCGTAGCTCAGCGGGAGAGCACTGCCTTCACACGGCAGGGGTCACAGGTTCAATCCCTGTCGCGCCCACCATTTGTCCAAAAGTTCACGATCCGGTTTCCAGACGCCTGCCGTCCAGCCGGCCTCACCTGCCGGCAAAACCGCGCGGTTTGATCTGGCGCAGCGCAGGCGCGCCGCAACCAGTGCCATACTCACCCCGAAAGGCGCGCCAGCGGGCACGCCAAGCGGTTGCACAGCGGCGGAAATGCCTTACCTGTCAGTGGAACAATGTCCGTGGCGCAACCAACGGATTGGCGACAAAGGCTGGAGCGAACCGAATGAAAAATCCTTATGATAGCCTCGGCGTGAGCAAACAGGCCACGGATGCAGAGATCAAGCAGGCCTTCAAGCGGCTGGCCAAGAAACATCATCCGGACCTGCATCCCGACGACAAGCAGGCCGAGGCCCGTTTCAAGACTATCTCGGGCGCTTACGAGTTCCTCAAGGACAAGGACAGGCGCCGCCGCTTCGACGCCGGCGAGATCGATGCGTCGGGAGCCGAAACCCAGCAGCACTTTTATCGCGACTACGCAGGCCAGGCCGGTTCGGGGGCCCACGCCGCACAGGACGGGTTTGCCAGCAATGAAGATCTCGAGGACTTCCTCGCCCGCGCCTTTGGCGGCAGGGCCGGCGGCATGGGTGGAGGCATGGGTGGAGGCATGGGCGGCGGCAGGCAAGCGGGGATGAAGGCCCGGGGCCAGGATGTCAGCTACACGCTGCGGGTGCCCTTCAGGACAGCCGCCAAGGGTGGGGTGCAGACCCTGCAATTGCCGGACGGCAAGACCCTCAAGGTCACCATTCCCGAAGGCGCCGAGGATCGCCAGACCCTGCGGCTGAAGGGTCAGGGCATGCCCGGATTTGGCGGCGGTCCGGCCGGCGATGCCTATATCGAACTGCATATCCAGCCCGACGCGCATTTCGTCCGCAAGGCCGATGACGTCCATCTCGAAGTTCCGGTGTCGCTCAAGGAAGCGGTGCTCGGCGCCCGGATCGAGGTGCCGACACTTTCCGGCCCGGTCAGCCTGACGGTCCCGAAAGGCTCCAACACCGGCGCCCGGCTGCGGCTGAAGGATCGTGGCATCCGCAACGCCAAAACCGGTCAGAAAGGCCATCAATATGTCACGCTGAAAGTGGTGCTGCCGGTCCAGGAAGAGCCGGAGCTGGCGGAATTCCTCGACTCATGGACACCGCGCCATAGGCAAACCCCGCGCAAGGAGATTCTGTGATGAGAAAACTTGAAGAGGTCATCCTGCTGGCGCCGGAACTGACGCGGGACGATCTGGACCGATGGATCCGCGACGCGTTGATTGAGGCCGAGCCCGATCCGGTGGAGCCGATGTTCACCGAAATCCAGTATGCCCGCGTGCGGCTGATCTGCACCCTGCGCTTTGATATGGATGTCGAGGAGGAAACCCTTCCAGTGGTTCTGGGGCTGCTCGACCAGTTGCACGAAACCCGCCAGCGGCTGCACACGCTGAGCCAGGCGGTGCTGGCGCAGGACGAGGAGGTCAAGGCCGCTGTTCTTGAGGCACTGTCGCAGACCAAACCGTCGGACGGCGGCTGAGTCCGGCCAGCTTATACCGCCTGCCCGGGCGTGGCCTGCCCATCTGTTCCGCCGGCCGGGCGGGCTCGGGCGAAGACTGCGGCGCACGCGCATGGCGGCACTGGTACTGGCTTAAAACATTGACTGCGAAGACTTTAAGCAACGCTAATAAACACACGTGACGCAGCATGCATGAGGCAAGGCTATCGAAAGTCAATCTTGCGCCTTTGCTTCTGACACTTGCAGCCTTCCATGCACAACCAACATTGAGAATTGCGCCATACTTTTTTAAGGGGTATCGTCCGCCTGCCATGGCCGGAGTCGGGCATTTTAGAGCGAAATAATTTCAGGTTACCCAATGAGTGCGCAGGACATTTCGGTTTTCGAATACATTGAGCGGGTCGAAAGCCACGGCAGCATAGACGACCTGCTTGATGATTTGTTGCGCGTGGTCGGGGATTTCGGCTTTCACCACATGATCTATACCGGTCTGCCGGTCGGCAACAATCCGATTGATCCACTGGTCAAATCCAACCGTTTCCCGCAGGAATGGTGGGATCTGTATGTGGAACAGGATTACGCCAGGAACGATGCGGTCTGCCAGCAGGTCTATTCGACTGTCGCGCCGTTTGTCTGGTCGGAAGCCCAGCCGCAGTTCACCGCACGCGACGGTGCAGTCGCCATTGCCGGCAAGGCTGCCGAACATGGCCTGGTGGATGGTTATGTGGTGCCGGTGTTCTCACGCGATGAGTGGCTGTCGGCCATCTCCTTTGGCGGCCCGGAAAAACTCGATCTGAGCCCGAGGGATCGCGGCGCGCTCAACCTGTTGGCCATCTACACATCCTCGGCCATCGAACGCCGCCAGCAAAGGCAACCCGTCCGCGCCACGCTGAGCGATCGCGAGCGCGAAGTGCTGTTGTGGACATCGGCGGGAAAATCCTGCTGGGAAGTGTCGGTAATCCTGGGCGTAAGCGAACAGACGATCCGCTATCATACCGCCAGCATCCGCCATAAGCTCAATGCCAGCAACACCGTCCACGCGGTCGCCCGGGCTCTCCAGCGGGGCGAAATCAACCTCGGTCAACTGGCGGAATCGCTAGGCGACATGACCTAGCCCGCCTGCTTATCATTTCCCCTTTGTTTCAAGGGGAAATGAGATGATCGAAGCGCACATTGTCAACGCCCGGAACAAACATCTTTATCACCGGGAATTCGAAGAGTTTCTGCGCCGCCGCCATGAATATTACGCCGTGGCCAACCGCTGGGTGCCGATCAGCGACGACGGGCTGGAGCTCGATCCGTTCGACACGCCGCAGGCCACCTATATTCTGGGCATGCTCGGGGACCGGGTTGTCACCTCCGCCCGGCTGATGCCCACGACCGTACCGAACCTGGTTTCCGAAGAATTCCCACATATGTGCGAGAATATCGGACTGCCCTGCAGCCAGGATTGGGCCGACTGGACCCGAACCTACGTTCTGCCCGAATACCGCGGCGTCGGCGCCACCGGAATTCTCGGCCAGATGTTCTGCGCGGTGATGGAATACTGTCTTGACGAGGGCATTAGCCACACCGGCGGAGTGCTGCAGCAATTCCTGCTCAAACGCTGGCTGGATCTGGGCTGGAAGGTGATCCCGGCAGGATTGCCGCGCGTCCTGTCGGGCGACTGGTGCCTGGTGGCCTATGTCGAAGTCACCGAAAAGGCCCTGCAGTCGGGCCGTCTTCACGCCTCGGTCAGTCGGCCGTTGCTGGTACGCCAGGGTGCCCAATTGCCCTTCATCACCCCAGCCAAGCGTCCGGTTGCGGAGGCTGTCTCATGACAGGAAGGCGATTGAACACCGATCAGACCGTGACACTGCTGAAGATTCAGGCGCTTCTGGCGGGTGCTTATGAGCTGTCACAGAGCCTGGATGGGATGTCCCAGCGCGCAGACACCAGATTCATGTCCTATCTGATCAGAATGGCGCGCATGGAGGTTCGCTCCAGTTTCGAAAACACCGGCAAGCCTGCCAATGCCTCCGGCAAGGGTGACAATTTCGACCGCTGACAGCCCCCTGCCCTTGCGCCCCACCGGCGCGTGCGGCGCCGCTCGCCGGTGTTCGCGCGATCCGGTGCCAGCGCCGCAGCGGACAAGCATAAAAACATCCGCCAGCGCACGACCGCCCCCGTTTTCACCATTCCTTAAACCGTGCTGCTTAAGATCCGCGCACGAGGTTCCCTTTCGGGAAAGCATGATGCGCGCTCGCCCGCCTGTTGATCCCACTCGATCCGGGCATGTTCGAAAAACCGGACCCACCAGCGCAATTGCGGCAGCCGCCTATTCTGGGGGTCGCCAAATTGGCGCCGACAGCATCAAATTCAATTGTTAAATCGCGTAAGGAGTTCATTGTGGCAAGCCAGAAATCAGACACGGGTAAGCCTGAAAGCAGCACAGACGCCATGATGGGTCTGGTGTCGAAGATGCTTGCCGCCATCACCGTCATCCTCACAACATTGTTTTTTGCGGCAAGCTTCGGTGTCGGTCCCATCGGCCTGATGCAGACGCTGAAGGGGCTCGCTATTGTGCTGGTGCCGATGCTGGCGCTGTGTGCCCTGGCCGCGATCTTCCTCGCGCCGAAGGCCGGCGCCCAGGCAGAAGCGCACACCGCGAAAATCACCGCACTCAGCGAATTTCAGTCCAAGGTCGCCTCGCAGATCCTGGCGCTGCAAAATCAGCTCGACGCGCTCAGCGGCCAGGACATCAAGGCGCTCAAGGCCCGCAATGCCGAGCTGCAGGCCGAGCTTGACGCCATTCATCAGCTCGAGCGCGACAAGGTTGACGGCGAGATCGAAGCGCTGCGCAAGCGCAACGAGGAACTCGAGGAGCAGATCAAGAAATGGGCGTTTGAGGCTGTTGGCAAGAATGTCGCCGGCCAGCCGGTGCAGCCGATGAAGGCAGCCTGACCCGGCCCCCGGCCTGGAACCATGAAATCCAAGGTGTTTTCAGCGCCTTACGCCTCCGGCCCGCCAGACGGTGCCGGGGGCGTTTTATTGTCAAAGCAGCTAAAGCAGATCCACCGCAGCACCTGTTGCCAGCGACTGCGCCGCCGCGTCGGCGATCAGTTGCGCGGCCAGCCCGTCGCGGATGCCGGGTGACGGGGCCTGGCCCGATTGCAGGCAGGCGACGAAATGCGCCATCTCGGCCAGATAGGCGCCGGCATAGCGCTCGAGGAAGAAGTGCTGTGCCGGCGCCGTGCGAAAGCCGGTTTCCCCGGCAAATTCGACATTGTCCTTGCGCATATTGTCAGCCCTGAGCAGCCCGCGCGCGCCATGCACCTCGACCCGCTGGTCATAGCCATAACTGGCCCGGCGCGAATTCGAGATCTGGCAGATCTTGCCCGACGCGGTGGTCAGCACGGCGACAGCGGTGTCGACATCGCCGGCCTCGCCGATCGCCGGATCGACCAGCGCCGAACCGGTGGCATAGACACGGACAATGTCTTCGCCGAGCAGGAATCGCGCCATGTCAAAATCATGAATCATCATGTCGCGGAACAGACCGCCTGAACTCTGGATGTAGGAGACCGGCGGTGGCGACGGATCGCGCGACAGGATTGTGACCAGTTCGACATCACCAATCTCGCCGTCACAGATGCGGGCGCGAATGGCGGCAAAGCCGGCATCGAAGCGCCGGTTGAAGCCGGTGAGGAACGGCACCCCGGCCGTGTCCACGGTCGTGATGCAGTCGCGGATCCGCGCAGCCGACATGTCAACCGGCTTTTCGCAGAAAATCGCCTTGCCGGCTTTCGCACTGGCCTGGATCAGATCGAAATGCGTGTCCGTGGGCGTGCCGATGATCACCGCATCGATATCAGGGCTGGCAATCATCTGCTCGGCTGTCATCACCTTGGCGCCGGTTTTGACCGCCAGGGCATTTGCGGCGTCGGCAAAGGCATCGGCCACCGCCGCCACCCGGGCGCCCTCGACAAGCGCCACGCTGCGGGCATGAACCTGGCCGATGCGGCCGCAGCCGAGAATTCCAATATTGACCATGGCTTCAGTCTTTCCTGTGCGAAGCGCCAAGGGCGCGAATGACGGTGCGTGCGGCGGCCATCACCGGATCGTGGGTTTCCCTGAGGATGGTTACCCGGTCAAACCGCTCCGGATCGCGATCGACCGCCGCGCGCAATGCCGCGCCGAAGGCCATCCTCAGTTCGGTGCCGATGTTGAATTTGCAGATGCTGGAACCGGCGGCAAGGGCCGTGCGCTGCGCCACCGGAACGCCGGAGCCGCCATGGATGACCAGCGGCACGCTTGTCAGCGCCTCAATGGCGCGAATCCGCGGCTCGTCGAGGCCGCCCTGCTTGTCCTGTTGCAGATGCACATTGCCCACCGAGATCGCCATGGCGTCGACACCGGTCTCGCGGGCAAACCGTGCGGCTTCGTCGGGATCGGTTCCGGCCGAATTCTCGCCGCCGGAATAGCCGACAAAGCCGATCTCGCCCTCGCAGGAAATACCGGCTGCGTGCGCCATCTCGGCAATCGCAGCGGTCTCGTCGATGTTTTGGGAGAGTTCCTTGCGCGAGCCGTCAAACATCAGCGAGGTGAAGCCGCTGTCGAGTGCCTGCTTGCACTCCTCAAACGTATAGCCGTGATCGAGATGGGCAACGACGGGCACGCTGGCCGTCTCGGCCAGATAGCGAAACATCTGGCCCAGCACCGGCAACGGCGTGTGCGCCCGGCAGGAGGGCCCCGCCTGCAGGATCACCGGCGCGCCTTCGGCCTCCGCAGCCGCCACATAGGCGCGCATGTCCTCCCAGCCCAGTGTCACCAGACCTGCCACCGCATAGCCATGCCTGAGCGCCGGCTGCAGGACCTCGGCAAGGGTTGCGACACTCATTTGAACTTCGCCACCATGTCCTTGATGCCCGGAATGGTCTCGATCTGGGAGGCATGGGTGGGCTGAAAATACTGCACCAGCGAGCGCTGGCTCAGCCCGCCCAGAATGGTGAAATAATACATCTCGTAGCCCGGCAGCACGCAGCAGGGGTGATAGCCCTTGTCGAGGCAGATCGTCGAACCGTCGACGATGTGATAGGCGTCCCCGGGCTTGTTGTCCTCGCGCTGCAGCATCTGCACGCCGGAGCCGTAATTGGGCCGGAAGCGGAAATTGTAGGTCTCGTCGTGACGGGTCTCGTCCGGCAGCCGGTCGGTGTCGTGCTTGTGGCTGGGAAAGCCGGACCAGCCGCCCTGCCCGACCGTGAACAGCTCGCTGACCAGCAGCCGGCCCACCTTGCCGTGATGTTTCTGGCCCAGAATATGTTTGATCTTGCGGTGGGTCTTGGTGTCGTCGGACCCGTATTGCACCAGATCGAGCCCGTCGGCCCGGACATCGAACGGCTCCAGCACCGTGTCGTACTTGGCGCCGGCAACGAAAACCTCGGTTTCGTCCGATACGCAGACCATCGTCACCTTGGCGCCGACCGGCACATAGACGCCTTCGGGTTCGCCGTCCCAGACATCGATGCCGCGATTGCCGAGCCTGGCGTAGGCTACGCCCTCGACATCGACATCAACGGTGCCGGTGGCGGGCACGATGCAGGTCTCATAGCCCGGCACCTGGTAGGCGAAGGCCTCGCCCTTCTTCAGTTTGACGATGTTGAAGTAATTCAGCGGCACGCAGGAATCGTCGACATCGACAATCGGCTTGTTCTGGTTGTTGTAGGGCGCGATATGCATGGGTGTGATCCTTTCAGGATACCGGTGCCTCAGACCTGAGACGGACCCGGGTGGGATGTGAGGAAGGCATCAAGTTCCGCGCGGCCGGGCATCGCCGGGGCGCAACCGGGCCGCGACACGACGATTGCAGCGCAGGCCGAGCCGCGCAGCACCGCCTCGCGCATGTCCTTGCCTTCGGACAAGGCTGCCAGCAGGCCGGCCATGAAACTGTCGCCCGCCCCGGTCGGTTTGACCGCCTCGACCGGATAGATGCCGGTGCGCAACTCCGCGCCCTCGGTGAATGTGACAGCACCCTGGGGCCCCAGTTTGTAGACCACGATCGAAGCGCTGGTGGCTGCCAGGTCCCGTGCCTTGTCGAGACCCTTGTCGACACCGCCGGCCATGAAGCCGAATTCCTCGTCATTGCCGACGATAACATCGGCCATGGCGCCGGCGCGTGACAGCACATCGGCGGCAACCTCGGCCGAGGGCCAGGAATAGGGCCGGTAATCGACATCGAAGATGATCGGGATGCCGGCAGCACGGGCAAGATCAAACGCCCGGAATGTGGCCGAGCGCGAGGGTTCGGCGGCAAACACCGTGCCTGCGGTGATCAGCGCGCCGTAAGCCGTGTAATCGACCGCCTCGACATCGGCGATGTCCATCTGGAAATCGGCGGCATTGTTGCGGTAGATGACGCTCTGATGCTCTTCAATCCGGGTCTCGTAGACCGCAAGCGAGGTGCGGCATTCGCCGGTGATCAGCCCGACATGGGTCCGGTCGACGCCGTAATGGTCGAGCTGATTGAGACAGTACCAGCCGACCGCATCATCGGACACCTTGGTCAGCAGCGCCGCCTTGCAGCCGAATTTGACCAGACCGGCGGCGATATTGGCGCTCGAGCCACCCATCGCCACCATCATCGAGGTGGCGTCACGGGTCCGGGTGCCGGCGGGATCGGGCGACAGGTCCATGCCGACACGTCCGATGACGAGAAAATTGCGCGCCCTGATGCCGTCGAGCAGGCTCATGCCCTGCCCTCGGCATTTCCGGCACGCGCCGCATCCAGCACTTCGGGATAGGGATAATTCAGTCCCAGCAACTGCCGCATGTCGGGGCTTGCGGCATCGATGAAGGCTTGCGGCAAGGCGGCCGGCATGTCTTCCATCGGCTTGACCCATTTCGGCAGATACTGGATCAGGATGGCGCTGCGGTCGTGATCAGCCCTGTTCGGCATGGCGCAGTGCCAGGTCACCCCGTAAAACAGCGCCACATCGCCAGGCTCGCCGGTCATGCGCTCGCAGCGCTCGTAGAACCTGTCGTCAGCGGTCGGATAGCGCAGCTGTTTCTGGCTGCCCGGCACATAGGCGGTGGCGCCGCTCTCGGCGGTGAACGGGTCGAGAATCACCGAAACCTGGGCATTCATCGGAAACGAGCCGTTGAAGCCGGCCGGGTGGGTTTCGGGCTTGTGGAAATCCCAATAGGGATAGTCCACATGCGGCTCCTGCCCCGGCCCGCCCGGCAGGATCCGGTTGGCGGCAATCGAGCCCATGATGAATTCGGTTCCCAGAAACCTGCGCAAGACATCCATCAGCACCGGGTGCGCTGCCATGCGTGAGAACACGTCGCCCTTGGCCAGCAGGTTCCAGACCCGGCGCTGCAGGTTGATCTTGCCCGCTTCCGCCGCTGCCCCCTGAAAATGCGTGACCTTCTCACTCTCGTTTTCCGAATGCGCCATGACGATGGCGCGGGCCTCGGCAATGTCGCCGGGCGAAAACAGCCCCGAGATCGTCACCGCGCCACCACCATGCAGCAGTTCTTCGATGATCGTGTCCGGATCGGCTGTTTGAGCTGTAAACCGCTTCATCTCAAACCCCCTTGCGCTGCTTGACGCGTGTGGCTTCCTGGTCCGCGTGCGCAGCCCTGACCTTGGGGTTGTCGGTGACATGCGGCGTGCCGACCTCCCACCAGGTGTGCCCTTGTGTGGTCCAGCCCTCATAGGCGTCGACCTTCATCACGATCACGTGGGTCTTTGTTCCCGCCTTGGCGCGCTTGAAGGCTTCGCCCAGTTCTGCCGGATTGGAAACGGTCTCAGAAATCGCCCCCATCGAGGCGGCATGGGCTTCGAAATCCACGGCGAAGGGCTCGTCAATCGTCGGGCAATCGGCCAGCAGATTGTTGAAACTTTCATTGCCGGTGTTGGTCTGCAGCTTGTTGATGACGGCAAAGCCACCATTGTCGAGCACAAGGATGATCAGCTTCTTGTTGCTCAGAACCGAGGAATAGATGTCGGAATTCATCAGCAGATAGGCGCCGTCGCCGACAAAGACGATGGTATCCTTGTCCGGCTCGCGCTCGGATTGGGCGATGCGCGCGCCCCAGCCGCCGGCGATCTCGTAGCCCATGCAGGAGAATCCGAACTCGACATCGACCGTGCCGAGCGACAGGGTACGCCAGTTGGCGGTGACTTCCGCCGGCAATCCACCGGCGGCGGTGACCACCCGGTCGCGGCTGTCGCACAGCGCGTTGACCACGCCGATGGCCTGGGCATAGGAATTGGGGCGATTGCCATGGGCGACGTTGCCCGCAACATAGGCGTCCCAGATCTTGCGCTGGACTTGCGCGAACGTGGTCCACTCGGCCGGGGCGGAGTAGCCGTCAAGCGCTGCACCCAGCGCCTCAAGCCCGAGCTTGGCGTCACCGACAATCGGCATCGACAGATGCTTGGCGGCATCATGGCGGGCAGCATTGAGCGCGACGATGCGGGCGGATTTGTCGAACGCGGTCCACGACCCGGTGGTGAAATCCTGCATCCGGGTTCCGACCGCCAGGATCACGTCGGCCTTTTCGGCAATCGCATTGGCGCTGTCCGAGCCGGTAACGCCGACCGGGCCGATATTGAGCGGATGATCGTTGAGCAGATTGGCCCGCCCGGCAATGGTTTCGATCACCGGGATCTGATGCGCCTCGGCAAAGGCCGCAAGCTCCGTCGTGGCGCGCGAATACTGCACGCCGCCGCCGGCAATGATCACCGGCCGCCTCGCGTCCCTGAGAAGGGCCGCCGCATCGGCGATTTCGGCCCTGTCCGGCGTCTGACGGCGAATCCGGTGCACCTTTCTGGCAAACAGCGCCTCCGGGTAGTCATAGGCCCAGCCCTGCACATCCTGCGGCAGGCCCAGAAACGCCGGGCCGCAATCGGCCGGATCGAACAGGGTGGCGAGGGCTGCCGGCAACGACTGGATGATCTGCGCCGGATGGGTGATCCGGTCCCAGAACCGGCTCACCGGTTTGAAGGCGTCGTTCACACCGAGCGTCGGATCGCCGTAATGCTCAAGCTGCTGCAGCACCGGATCAGGCAGACGGGTGATGAAGATGTCACCGCACAGCATCAGCATCGGCAACCGGTTGGCGTGGGCAAGAGCTGCCGAGGTCAGCAGATTGGCGGTCCCCGGCCCGGCCGATGCGGTGCAGAACATGAACCGCTGCCGGAGCCATTGCTTGGCGTAGGCAGCCGCGGCAAAGCCCATGCTTTGCTCGTTCTGGCCACGGTAGAGCGGCAGTTCGGCCCGCGCATCATACAGCGCCTCACCCAGACAGGTGACATTGCCGTGGCCGAATATGCCGAAGCCGCCGCCGCACAGCCGCATCTCCTTGCCATCGATCTCGATGAACTGGTTGGCGAGATAGCGGATAATGGCTTGCGCCGTCGTCAGACGGATCGTGTCCTCAGTCATGCGCCCAGACCTCCCTCTTTGCCGGCATCAGCGCCCGGTTTTGACCGGCGCGGAAAATGCCGCTTGCGAAACTTCAATTCCGAAGATACAAAATTTGCAACCGGTTGCAAACTGAATTTCAAAATGGATCCGATTATGACCGAAATAGGTGTTGGCATTGTGGGTGGCGGCTATATGGGCAAGGCCCATGCGGTGGCGATGGCCAGCGTCGGCGCCGTCTTCGACACCGCGTTGAGGCCGCGGCTGGAAATGGTCTCGGCCGGATCGGCTGACTCCGCCGAACGCTACCGCGCCGCCTACGGGTTCTTGCGCGCCGCAACGGACTGGCAGCAGCTGGTGGCCGACCCGAAGGTCGAGGCCATCATCATCGCCTCGCCGCAATCCACCCACCGCGCCATTGCCGAGGCCGCCTTTGCACTGGGCAAGCCGGTGCTGTGCGAAAAGCCGATGGGCGCATCGCTCGACGACAGCCGCGCCATGGTCGCCGCAGCCGAGACAAGCGGGGTGGCCAACATGGTCGGCTTCAACTACATCCGCACGCCTGCCAGCCAGTTCGCGAGAAAACTGATTGCCGAGGGCGCGATCGGCGAGATCACCTGGTTTCGCGGCGAGCACACGGAGGATTTTCTCGCCGACCCGCAAACGCCTGCCAACTGGCGCACATCGGGCGAGGCCAACGGCACCATGGGCGATCTGGCCCCGCACATGATCAATGCGGCGCTGGCGCTGGTCGGCCCGATCCGGTCGCTGATTGCCGAGGTCGAGACCGTTCATGCCACCCGCCCCGGCGGCGCAGTCAGCAATGACGATCAGGCCCAGATGATGTGCCGGTTCGAAAATGGCGCCATGGGGCAGATGCATTTCAGCCGCATCGCCACCGGCCGCAAGATGGGCTACGCCTACGAGATCACCGGCACCAGGGGCGCGATCCGCTTTGACCAGGAAGATCAGAACGCGCTGTGGCTCTACCGGATGGACGAGCCGGAAGCCACGCGTGGCTTTACCAAGATCCTCACCGGCCCGGCCCATCCCGACTATCTGCCGTTCTGTCAGGGCCCCGGCCACGGCACCGGCTATCAGGACCAGATCACAATCGAGGCGCGGGATTTCCTCCGCGCCATCGAAACCGGCAAGCCGGTGTGGCCGACATTCCGCGACGGCTTGGCGGTCAATGAAATCGTGGCGGCGGCGCAGGCCTCGTCGCAAACCAAATCATGGCAGACACCCGGCGGGACCGGGTCAGCAGAGGGGAAACACCCATGACCATCCAGATCGGCAACGCCCCCTGCTCGTGGGGTGTCGAATTTCCACACGATCCGCGCAATCCGGCCTGGCAGACGGTGCTGACACAATGCGCCGCGGCCGGTTACACCGGCATTGAACTCGGGCCGGTCGGCTTCATGCCGGAAGACCCGGCGGTCCTCGGCGCGGCGCTGAGCGACAACGGTCTGGAACTGATCGGCGGCGTGGTGTTCCGCGCCTTTCACGACGCCAGTCAGTGGAACGACGTGATGGACGGCGCCGTCAGAACCTGCAAGGCGCTCACAGCCCATGGGGCACAGCATCTGGTGCTGATCGATTCGATCTCGCCGCGCCGCGCGCCCACCGCCGGCCGCGCCGATGAGGCCGAGCAGATGGACAAGGCTGAATGGAGCGCCTTCCGCGACCGCATCGCCACGGTGGCGAAAATGGGCGCGGAAGATTACGGCCTCACGGTCGGCATTCACGCCCATGCCGCAGGTTTCATCGATTTCGAGCCCGAACTGGAGCGGCTGCTCGACGAGGTGGATGAGAAAATTCTCAAGATCTGCTTCGACACCGGCCATCACTCCTATGCCGGTTTTGACCCGGTGGCTTTCATGAGACGTCACATCGACCGCATTTCCTACATGCATTTCAAGGACATCAACCCGGATGTGAAAGCGGCTGCAATCGCCAGCCGCACCGGTTTCTACGATGCCTGCGGCCAGGGCATTTTCTGCAATCTCGGCGACGGCGACGTCGATTTCCCGGCCGTGCGGCAGATCCTGCTCGAGGCCGGGTTCGAGGGCTGGTGCACGGTCGAACAGGATTGCGATCCGCTGCTCGACCCCGATCCGGTGGGCGACGCCAGAGCCAACCGCGCCTATCTCCAATCCATCGGATTCTGAGCGGAGGGTCAGTCACCAGAGGCCGTCATGCCGGACTTGATCCGGCATCCAGCCAGCCCAGGTCCCTGGGTTGAAAGAGTCTCTTGACCCGGCAGACGCCGGGTCACTGGATACCGGATCAGGTCCGGTATGACGGACACTGAAATCCGGAACTGGAATTTTCGGCACGACGCTGTTTCACATCGATTTGGAGGCATTTCAGCATGACAAAGCTCACATGGGGCATGATCGGCGGCGGGGAAGGCAGCCAGATCGGACCGGCCCACCGGCTTGGCGCCGGACTTGACGGCGCGTTCGAATTTTCAGCCGGCGCGCTCGACCACCGGCCCGATGCGGGCCGCGAGTATGGCCAGCGGCTGGGGCTCGCCCCTGACCGCGCCTATGGCGACTGGCGCAAGATGCTGGATGGCGAGAAAAACCGCCCCGACCGCGTCGATCTGGTTACCGTGGCGACCCCGAACGCCACCCATTACGAGATCACCAAAGCCTATCTCGAGGCAGGTTTTCACGTGCTGTGTGAAAAGCCGATGACGATGACCGTCGAACAGGGCGAGGACATTGTCCGCACCGCCCGGGCGACCGGAAAGATCTGTGCGGTCAATTACGGCTATTCCGGCTATTCGCTGGTGCGCCACATGAAGGCGATGGTGGCGCGCGGCGATCTGGGCAAGATCCGGCTGGTCAAGGCCGAATTCGCCCATGGCCACCATGCAGACGCCGCCGATGCCGACAATCCGCGGGTGCGCTGGCGCTATGACCCGGCCCAGGCCGGGGTTTCAGCGCAATTTGCCGATTGCGGCATTCACGCGCTGCACATGGCGAGCTTCGTCACCGGCCAGGAGGTGACCCGGCTCTCCGCCGACACGGTGTCGTGTATCGCCAGCCGCGAGCTCGAAGACGACGCCATGGTCAATTTCCGCATGGATGGCGGCACGGTGGGGCGGCTCTGGACCTCGTCGATCGCCATCGGCCGCCAGCACGGGCTGACCTTGCAGGTGTTTGGCGAGAAAGGCGGACTCAGATGGGCCCAGGAACAGCCCAACCAGCTCTCCTGGATGCCGCTGGGCGAACGGCTGCAGACCATCGAGCGCGGCGAGGCAAACCTCTCGCCGGAAGCTGACCGCACCTCCCGCGTCACCATCGGTCACGCCGAAGGCATGCCGCTGGCGTTCGCCAATCTCTACCAGGATCTGGCCGAGGCCATCCGCGCTGAGAAACAAGGCAGTCCGATGGACCCCGCCGCCAACCTCTATCCCCGCGCCGAGGACGGCCTGCGCTCGATGGCAGCCGTGTTCGCCGTGGCCCAATCGGGCAAGGCCGACGGCGCATGGGTGGACGCGCGCCCGCCGATGTTCAGGTAGGGCGTGGCGTGCGCCAGACAGGCTTGGCTGCAATCGGGTCGACTGCGGAGGGAAAACACAGGATCGCCGCAGTTGCCCATGCTGCGCCGCAACGGCAGGCCGGGCATTCGAACCGGGTCAGGAGAGCTTGAGGAAACCGCGTATCCGCTCAAAGACCGCTGGCTCCGCCACGCCGATCACCAATCCCAACAGAACAGCCGAGGGCGCCGAGGTCAGTTGCCGCGACAGCGCTTCATCGACATTTTCGAAGCCGCCAAAGAAGAACATGACAATCACCACAACCAGGCACAAGGAAGCGTTATAACCGACATGCGCCATGCGCTGCCGCAGCGAAATCGCCTGTTTCACGGCCGCCTCCCGGTCCAGCACTCGGATCATGCCCGTCTTCAAGAAGTACCAGCCGATGCTGAAGCCGATCAGGGTAAAGCCTGTCCAGCCGATGAACAGCAAGATGTAGTTGACAGCATTGGTTAGTTCGTTTGGCAGAAAATTCCACAGTCTGTACGGCTCCATCCAGATCCACAGGATACCCGCGGTAAATCCGGAACCGAAACAGATCAAAAAGATGGCCACAATGTCGTTTATGATAGCACTGCGTATCGCCTCGTCCGCAGCGCGCAAGCCAGTCTCCACTTTCCGGAAACTGGCAATCACCGCATCGTCGCGGCCGGCGCTCAACGCGTGCGTTGCCGTTTCCGCCAATTGCCTGCAGCAATCGTCAGCCTGATTGGCCGGCAGGACGTCCAGGCAGGTCCTGCTGAGATCGCTAGCCTCTCGCCAGGTGTCAAGCGCTTCCGAGTGCAGCCCGTCTCCCGGATCGACCTGCAGGCGAAGGCAGCCGCGGTCAAAGACGATCCGCATGATCAGTTCTCAAACAATTCTGCCTGCAAGGCCGACAGGGGCACACCGTCAAAGGCCAGTCCAATGGTCCACGGCACCAATTGAACGGTGTTGCTGCCGCCGACGTCAGCATTGCCAACGTCGCGACCCAGAAACGCCTCGGCCTCAGCCAGACCATAGGTGGACTCGCCTTTAAAATCTGCCAACCCCGGAAACGGTCCGGCGGTTGTCACGAGGGAGAGCCGGCCGCGAATTTCGCTGCCCACAGCGAGGGCAAACGCCTCATCGTTTACATTGAAATGGCCAAACCAGAACTGCACCGATGAGGTTGCCACTCTCTTGTCGATATCGATGGTCGATCGAAGACCATAGGATACCGGAACGTAAGAGCCATCATAGTCTTCGATCTCTTCGCCCGCTGCCAGCTGCGCCAGCACTCCGCCATCGGCCGGAATCCAGTTGCTGGCATAGGACCAGATTGCCAGCTCGTTGCCGCCTTGCGGCGAACTGCGATAGCTCTCGAGGTAGCGGTCCAGGGTATCGGCGTCGGCCAGCGCTTCCGCCATTGACACGCCAACCAGATCAAGCGGAGTAGCCTGGACCAAGGTGGGTTTCGGAGCATCCAGCAGAGCTTCAAATGTCAAGGTTTTGCCTGTTGTTTGCTTTCCGTAACGTCTCGACAGCCCATACTCGATCATCCGATCATCGGGCTGTGTGGTCTCGTAGCGCTTGTTGTGCCTTTTCGCCCGTCTTCCGCCGCCCGGGACAAGACTCTCGAGCAACAGACCCGGCTTGGGACCATGCCACTTCACCCAAACCGGGATCGATCCATCGTTTCGTATGCAGTAGACAGTTTCGTGCGCACCGTCAGCATGAATGGCAACGCCGGATTCGTATGTAAAGTCGATACGGGCTTCCTGTACCGGATCTCCCGCCTCGAATTTGTTCAATGGATAAGCCGTACGGTCACACACTTCAGCCAGTGCGGGCGAAAGCAATACAATGTAAATAAAAGAAAAGCGCAACATGACGCAATCCTGATCTATTTTTGCAGAGGTATTACAATAACAGAGAGTACGCGTTATTTCAACGTTACGATGTTTCCGGCCCTATTTAGCCTGGAACGTCAAAGCAGGATTATCGGCATAGCCATGTCATTTCAGCGCCGGCGGCCGCGCAACGCGATTGGCGTCACGGGGCGCTCACCCGTCCGGGACCACCTTGCCGCCCCCTCACCCCTCATACCCGGCCTTGCGCAGGCCTTCGATCAGGTGGGCGTGGTCCTCGTCCGTCACGTTCCATTTGGTCATGGCCGCAGCCGGAGTAACGCCGGGTTTGATCCTGCTCATCATCGCCAGCGAGTCCGCCGCCTCCTTGCGGCCAAGCTGGCCCAAGGCTGCGGCCTTCATGAGATGCGTCCAGAAGAAATCCGGCATGGAGATGCGTTGCACATCGACCAGGGTTTCTTCATAGCAGCGCTCACGGTAATGCAGCCGGGCATAGCTGAAATGATACCAGCCCGGATGCAGCGGATTGAGCTCCTGCGCCCGGCGCGAGAGCTCGATGCCGCGCTCGAACGCGCCCATGAACGAGAGGTAATGACCGACCTCGGCCAGGATTTCCGGGTCGGTGGGGTTGAGATCCAGCGCCCGGGCGGCCTCGGCCTCGAACTTGCCGATATCCTTGCGAAAGTAATGCACGATCGCCAGCCAGCAATGGGCATAGGCGCTTTGCGGATCGAGTTGGACCGCCTTGAGCGCCATCTCAAGCGCCCGTCCGATCGGATCGGGCCGTGGATTGGCGTCAAACCGGTGCTCGGCGAGATAGACATTGGCCAGCAGCGCGTGCGCTTCGGCATAGGTCGGATCGAGCCCGATGGCCTTTTCCAACAGATCCCGCGCCTCGGCATGCATCTCCTCATTGAGCGTTGCGGTGTAGCGTCGCGCATGCAGCAGACAGTCATAGGCGTCGAGTTCGGCCGGGCTCTTGCGCAACGCCCGTGTCAGCGCCGTGTCCTGCATCT
Source organism: Hoeflea sp. YIM 152468 (assembly GCF_029210485.1). Taxonomy (GTDB): domain Bacteria; phylum Pseudomonadota; class Alphaproteobacteria; order Rhizobiales; family Rhizobiaceae; genus Hoeflea. The sequence goes on along the minus strand of NZ_JARGET010000008.1, from coordinate 26,813 downwards.
TGACCCCGAGTGACGCGGCGATCATCTGTGTCACCGCATCCTGGACGGCAAAGATATCCCCCATCGGCCGGTCGTACCGGTCAGCCCACAGCGACACCCCGGTAGCGGCTTCGCTGAGCTGCACCGCAACCCTGAGCCGGTTGCCCTCGCGCCGGACACTGCCATCGACGATGTAATCGGCGCCCAGCCTGGCGGCAATGTCTGCCAGTGGCACATCCCGGGTCTTGAAGTGAAACGACGAGCCGCTGGCAATCACCCTGAGTTCGCGGAAATGGGTCAGGTTGGAAATGATGTCTTCGGTCAGACCGTCGCAGAAATACTCGTCCAGTCCGGCACTTGCCATCTTGAACGGCAGCACCGCCAGCACCGGCATCACCGCGATATGACGGCTGGCCGGGGGCAAGGCCGGCACCATGACGTCAACGCCCGGTTGAAGCGAAGACGGCAGGACGGCATCGGGCGCGGTTGCGGGTGGTTCGCCCGGCCCCGCAGCCTCGGCCGCAGCCTCTGCGGCTTCGCAGCTCACCTCGGCGACGAACCGGAAACCGCGCCGCGAGATGGTGCGGATCACCTCCTGCGCCTCGCCGGTGTCGCCGACGGCGCGGCGGGCGGCAAAGATCCGGCTTGAGAGCGTGGTGTCGGACACCGCGCGGCCATCCCACACGGCGTCGATGAGCTCGTCGCGGGAAATGATGCGGTCGCGATTGCGCAGCAGATGCCACAGGACATTGAACACCTGCGGCTCGATGGACACCGGTGCACCATGTTGGCTGAGCTCATAGATCGCAGGATCGATGGCAAATGCGCCAAACCGGTAAATCATTGAAGATCAATCTTTTCCTGACAGAAAACCACACAAAACCCACTGTAATCTCAATCCCCTCGTCAAGCAACGACGGCAGTCTGCCCCTAGATTGCTGCCAACAGTCCAACCAGAGGGAGAATGCAATGACCTGGTCACTCAAGGGAACCTATTTCGAAAGCTGCAATTGCGAGAGTGCCTGCCCCTGCCTGTTCCTCAGCCCGCCGACAGAAGGCGAGTGCACCGCGCTGGTTGGCTGGCATATCGAGGACGGCGATGACGAGGGGGTTTCGCTGTCGGGCCTCAACGTGGCGCTTGCAGTGCATTCGCCCGGCCACATGGCGACAACCCAATGGACGGTTGCCGTCTATGTCGACGAGCGGGCCAGCGAGGCGCAGAATGCCAGCCTGATGAAGATCTTCGGCGGCCAGGGCGGCGGCCACCCGGCGCGGCTTGCCACCCATATCGGCCAGATCGTCGGTGTCCGGTCGGTGCCGATCAACTTTACAGCCAGCAATGGCAAATACGGACTTACCATCCCAACTATCGCCGATGTCGAGATCGAGGCCATCACCGGTCAGGGCGACGGCCCGATCACCATCACCGGCCATCCGCTGGCCATCGCACCGGGCTTCGCGGCGACTGTGGCCAGGACAAGCCGGAACCAGTTCTCCGACCACGGCATGGCCTGGACCCTGACAGACAAGACCGGCGTCTTCTCGCCCTTTGCCTACCAGAGCGAGCAGTAATGGCGCGCGGAATTTCCATCGGCCGCGGCGGCGCAAACCTTTCCCCGGCGCGGCTGGCGCTGGGGCTTGGCGGCCCGGTGACGCTGGCGCTTGCAAGCTGGGTCTATCTGGCTCTGATGATCGGCGACATGTCGTTGGTTCCCGGCATGGCGGCAATGATGATGCCAGGGCAGATGTTCATGCCGGTGCCGCTGCTGGGGCTGTGCCTGATGTGGGCGGTGATGATGGCGGCGATGATGCTGCCGACGGCCATGCCGATGATCATGGCCTATGCACGGATGCAGGCACTGGACCGCAGCCGCGGTGCCGGCTGGATGCCGATATGGATGTTTTCCGGCGGCTATGTTCTGGCCTGGGCAGCTTTCAGCGTCGCAGCGGCAGTCTTTCAGGCCGGATTGACGCATCTGGCGCTGATGTCGCCGATGATGATGAAGGCCGGATCAGGCCCGTTGGCCGGTGGAATTCTCATCGTCGCCGGTGTCTATCAGTTCACGCCGCTGAAGCAGGCCTGCCTCAAGCTGTGCCGCACACCGCTGAGCTTTCTGATGACCGAATGGCGACAGGGAAATTCCGGCGCGCTCGCCATGGGCTGGCGTCACGGGCTGTTCTGTATCGGCTGTTGCTGGGCACTGATGGGCGTGCTGTTTGTCGCCGGCGTGATGAACACGGCGTGGATCATCGCCATTGCACTGTATGTGCTGATCGAGAAGACCGTTCCGGGCAGCGAAGGCCTGACCAAGCTCACCGGCCTTGCAATGATCGCTGCCGGGGCATGGTTGATCGCTGTGTGAGCCATCCGGGCTTCAGGCCGGAACCTCCCCTGCAAATCGTCGTCATCGAAAAGGCCCGCATGCCTGTGGCCGCGAGCCTTTTGCTTTGCAAATCCAGGCTGTCAGCCCGATTTCTTCATCCGCTTGGGCGCGCCGGACGCCATGTCGGTGCCGGTGTAGTCGAACCCGGCTTCCTTCCAGCCGCCAAAGCCGCCTTCCAGATGGGCGACGCGATCATGGCCGGCGGCAAGGTATGTCTCGGCCACTTTCTTCGACCGGACCCCCGAGCCGCAATGAAACACGATCCGCTTGTCGCTTTGTCCCGGCATATGGGCCGGCTGAAACGCCTGCATCGGCGCCAGCAGCGCACCCTCGATGCGTTCGAAACTGTATTCCTGCGGGGTCCGCACGTCGATAAGCACGATCTCGTCGCGGGAAAACGCGTCAGCGACTTCCTGCGCTGTCCAGGTTTCAAGCGTGCCGTTGGCCAGTTTTTCGGTCTTCATGAGGTTTCCTTCTCAAAGCGGTTGAGGGGGATTTTGAGGTAGTGCTTGCCGTCGCTCTCCGCCTCCGGCGCCCGTCCGGCCCTGAGATTCATCTGCAGCACATGCAGCATCCTATCCGGCAGCGCCAAGGTCCGGTCGCGCGCGTCGCGCAGCTTTATATAGGCATCCCTGGATATATTGCCAGCAAGATGCGTGTTGGTCCGGCGCTGCTCGTCGACGGTCGATTCCCAGGCCGGCTCTTCCCGCTCGTCGGTGCCGTAATCATGGCCGACGAACAGCCGCGTATCGCCCTTAAGCGACAGCAGTGACTGCAGGCTGTCATACAGTTCGCCCGCCGACCCGCCCGGAAAATCGGCCCGCGCTGTCCCCGCATCAGGCTGCATGAAGGTATCGTGGACGAAAGCGGCATCGGAGCCGACGATATAGCTGATCGACCCCAGCGTATGGCCCGGCGTCAGCATCACCCGCACCGGAAGCGAACCGATCTTGAAGGTGTCGCCATCGGCAAACAGCCGATCGAAATCCCGCTGCAGGTTGAAGGCATCGGGAGTATGATAGAATTCGCGCCACAGCTCGGCGATCTCGGTCACTTTCTCGCCGATGCCGTTCTGGGCGCCCAGCCGCTGCTTGAGAAACCAGGACGCCATCAGATGATCGGCATGGGGATGGGTGTCGAGTATCCAGGCGATGGTGATGTTTGCCGACTTGGCGAAATCGAGGATTTGCTCGATTGTCTCCGAATCTGTCGAGGCATGGGCTGGATCAAACCCCAGGACGGGATCTATCAGTGCGCCCTTGCCGGTATCGGGATCGGAAACCAGGTACTGGATGCTCCCGGTGTCCTTGTCATAAAACCCTGTCACATCGGCAGACCCCGGTCCGCGCGATGGGCTCGTCTTGTGCAATGTCATCCACTCTCCCTTCAGATATAGTAGTTGTTGAATGTATGGGCAGGCAAAAAGTTCCAACTGTGAGGCGAGCGGCGAAGGCAGCGGCCATCCCGGTCACGGTCTGTGATGCCGATGCTCAGGCCGATCATCGACCTCGCCGTCTCCGATTGCGTCGGCCCCGACACAGGCATGGGCGGAGCATTCGGTCTCCAGTGTCGAATGGACGACACCAAAGCCCGCCTTGAGCCTGGCCTTGACCGACTGTTTGATTGCATCGGCATCGCTCCAGCGGCCGGCGTCGATGACCAGATGGGCGTCCAGCGCCGGCTTGTGCTCCTGCATCTGCCACAGGTGCAGGTGATGCACGCCCGAAACGCCATCGACAGCGGCCATTGCGGACAGAACCTCGTCCGCCTCGATGCCGGGCGGACTGCCGAGCATCAGCAGCCGGATCACCGCGCCGATTTCGGTCAACGCCATCCACAGGATGTAGCCGGCAATCAGCAGCGTCACCAACGGGTCGATGAGGCGCCAGTCGAACAGGATGATCAGTGTGCCCGCGGCAATCACCGCCACCGACCCCAGCGCATCGGCGACATTGTGCAGGAACGCGGCACGGATGTTCATGGAAGTCCTGGACAGCGAATAGGTCAGCAGCGCAGTGACCAGATCCACCAGCAGCGCGACCCCGGCGATGATCACCACCAGCCAGCCATCGACGTCCGACGGTTCGATGAACCGCATCACCGCTTCATAGATCAGATAGAGCCCGATCACGATCAGCGTGGTGTAATTGATCAGCGCGGCAACAACCTCGGCGCGGCCATAGCCGAAGGTCATCTGGGCATCAGCCGGGCGGCGGGCGATCTTGCGGGCAAAGAATGCGATGATCAGCGACAGCGCATCGGACAGGTTGTGAACCGCGTCGGCAATCATCGCCAGACTGCCCGACACAATGCCACCGATGATCTGGGCAACCGTCAGTCCGAGATTGATGACGACCGCCCAGAACACACGCGCATCGCCCGCATCCGGATCGACGTGGTGATGGTGGTGATGGCCTGCCATGCGTGCTGTCCTTGCGTCCTGGTTGCCCCTGCTGCCTTCAACCCCTTCAAGCGGCTGCAGGCTCAAGCATTGTCTGGTGGCGCCCAAACCACGGACCATCGGATTTCCGGGTGGGGTTTGTAACACACGGGCCCACCGCCTAGATATGCCGCACCGAAAAAAAACAGCCACCCTGCCCGGCAAAGGACGCACCGCATGCGCAAGTTCAGCTATCCGACCTATGCGACGCAACACGGATACATGTCCGAAAGCATTCAGCGAGCCTACATCCTGGAGGCAATCGCGCAGAAGCAGCTTCCCGACGATGCCCACCGGATTGAGCAGATCGTGAGCCTTGTCGCCTCCAATGACGCAACCAAGCCTATTCAGTTCTGGCAGCTTTATTCGGTGCTGGGACCGGATCGAATCATCAGCATTGTCGGTAATTTCTATGAGCGGGTGTTTGCCGACGAGGACTGGTTCACGTCGGTGTTCGCCCGTGTCGGCTCCCTCGAGCATCATGTCGCAACACAGGCAGCCATGTGGATTGACGTCATGGGCGGCGGTCCCGCCTATCATGGCGGCGACTTCAGGCTGCACTTTCACCACACCCACAACGCCATGGAGCTGATGACCGGCAAGGGGGCTCAGCGCTGGAGCGAACTCATGCTCAAGACGCTGGATGCGTCTGCACGCCACATGACCGATGACCCAAGGGTCAGACCCAGCCTGAACACGTTTCTCAGCCATTTCATGGGCAAATACGCAGCCGAATTCGGGTTTGAAAACAAAGCCGTGTTCGGCGCCATCAACCCGGCAGTCAAGCGCCGGATCAATTTCATGAAAATGACCACCGAGGCAATCGAGGCGCTGAGCGAAGACGAACTCCGGGACGCCCTCGCACACCTCGGCGTCGATGCATCGCAATACCCGAACAAGCAGGATCTGGTGAACAAGGCGCTGATGGTGTGATCTTCAGCCGGTCTGGCCGGGTCAATGCGGGGTCCTTGCCGGGCGCTGTGTCAAACGACCGGTTTGAGCGTCCCGCGTTCGATCACCCGGCAGGGAAACAGCCGCGCTTCGGGATAGCGGTCGGGATTTGCCAGCATCGAGACTATCAATTCGATCGAGGAATCGATGATCTGGCTGATCGGCTGGCGGATGGTGGTGAGATTGATGTTCTCCCAGCCGGCCATTTCCATATCGTTGAGCCCGATCAGGCCGATGTCGCCGGGCACGCTCAGGCCCGAACCGGTGATTGCGCTCAGCGCACCGATGGAGAGCACATCATCTCCGCAGAAATAGGCCTCGGCTGGCGTGTCGTCGAGCCGCCGGAGCATCTCGGCGCGCCCGGCATTGAAGGAATAGGCGTCCGCGAAAGTGTACCGCACCGAGATATCCGGACTTAACCCGGTCTCTTCGAGAAAGCCTCGCAGCCGATCCTGCGTCGAGGTTGCTGTTTCCGGTCCGCCCAGGAACGCCACATTGTGATAGCCGCGGCGGACAAGTTCGCGCGCCGCCATGCGTCCGCATTCGACATTGTCGATGCCGACCACATGGACTTCCGGCGAGCTGGCGTAGCGGCCGAAGCTGTTGACCACAGGCACACCGGCGTCGCGGAAGGCCTTGGCAAAGCCCGGCGGCAGGGTGGACGAGGCGACCACGACGCCATCGACCGAGTATTGCCTGAGCATGCGGATCGAATGGGCGGGATCGGTTTCATCCGACAGATTGACCAGCAGCGGCCGCAGACCGCGGTCCTGCAGGCCACGGGTGAACAGATCAAAGACTTCGAGAAAGATCGGATTGTGAAAGTTGTTCGACACCAGCCCGATCAGCTTGGTGCGCCCGGTGGTCAGGCTCGAAGCCAAGGCGTTGGGGCTGTAACCGAGTTCAGTGGCCGCCTTCTCCACCTTCCTGCGCATTTTCAAAGACACCGACGCCCCATCGGTGAACGTGCGTGACACCGCGGCACGCGATACCCCTGCCCTTTCGGCAACATCCTTCAGCGTTGGCGGCATCTATCAGCGTCTCCAGTCGATCCGGTTCGGACCGGTCACATTAGTGCCCAGAAATCTGCCTGAAAGCAAGAATTTGGGATTCAGTTTTGCAACCGGTTGCAAAATATCTTGAAACATGGTTTCTTAACATTCGAGAGACACGGCCGGAGGAAGTCCGCTGTCTTTGCGACAACACCACTTTGGGAGGAGACCATGATGTCATTGACCACGAAACTTGCCCTGGCGGCGGCTGTATTCGCAGCGCCTGTTCTGGGCGCCACGACCGCATCCGCAGACGGCGAACGTTACGTCCTCGTCAGCCATGCGCCAGACAGCGACAGCTGGTGGAACACCGTCAAGAACGGCATTGCGCTCGCCGGCACGCAGATGAATGTCGAAGTCGAGTACCGCAATCCGCCCACCGGCGATCTGGCCGATATGGCCCGCATCATCGAACAGGCCGCAGCTTCTGGCCCGAACGGCATCATCACCACCCTGGCCGATTTTGATGTGCTGTCCGGTCCGATCAGGGCGGCTGTCGATTCCGGCGTGGATGTCATCATCATGAATTCCGGCACGCCCGACCAGGCCCGTGAACTGGGGGCCCTGATGTATGTCGGCCAGCCTGAATATGACGCCGGTCATGCCGCCGGTCTGCGCGCCAAGGGCGATGGCGTCAGCTCGTTCCTTTGCGTCAACCACTACATCTCCTCGCCGGCCTCGAGCGAACGGTGCCAGGGCTTTGCCGATGGTCTGGGAATCGATCTGGGCAACCAGATGATCGACGCTGGACAGGACCCGGCCGAAATCAAGAACCGGGTGATGGCCTATCTCAACGCCAACCCGGATACCGATGCGGTGCTGACGCTCGGACCGACCAGCGCCGACCCGACGCTGCAGGCTCTCGATGAAAACGGCATGGCCGGCGACATCTATTTCGGCACCTTCGATCTGGGCCCCAACATCGTTGAGGGCATCAAGGCCGGCACCATCAACTGGGGCATCGACCAGCAACCGTTCCTGCAGGCCTATCTGCCGGTGGTGGTGATGACCAATTACCATCGTTACGGCGTTCTGCCGGGCAACAACATCAACTCCGGCCCCGGTTTTGTCACCGCTGATGGACTTGAGATGGTTGAGAAATACGCCGGCGAATACCGGTAGATTTTCCTCCCAACTGGCAGTGGCGTTTGGCGTCACTGCCTTTTTTTTCAAATTGCCAATCTGTGTGAGGTCTGATGTCCAATACGGCTGAAATTCCCGCCAGTGACGAACGGATCAAACAAACGCCAGCCTGGCGCAAGGCCCTGATCCGGCCGGAACTGGGCGGCATCTGCGGCACGATCATCGTCTTCGTGCTGTTTGCGATTTTCGCTGGCGACAGCGGCATGTTCAACTCGCAAGGCATTCTCAACTGGTCGGTGGTCTCCGCCCAGTTCATGATCATCGCCGTGGGCGCCTGTCTGCTGATGATCGCCGGCGAGTTCGATCTCTCGGTCGGATCGATGATCGGCTTTGCCGGCATGATGATTGCGATTTTCTCCATCACCCTGGGCTGGCCGGTCTGGCAGGCCATCCTGATCACCTTCGCGCTCTGCACCGCGATTGGCGCGCTCAATGGCTTCATTGTTGTCCGCACCGGATTGCCGAGCTTTATCGTCACGCTGGCATTCCTGTTTATCCTGCGCGGGTTCACCATTTACCTGCCGCAACTGATCGAGCGCAAAACCATCATCGGCGGCATCGACAAGGCGGCCGAGGGCGACTGGCTGGCCGCCCTGTTCGGCGGCAAGATTCTGTCCGGCCTGTTCATCTGGCTCGGTGATGCGGGCCTCATATCGGTGTTCGAACGCGGCAACCGTGCCGGCGAGCCTGTGGTAGACGGCATACCGATGCTGATCGTCTGGGCACTGGCGCTGGTCGCGTTCGGCCATTTCGTCCTGACCCGCACCAAATTCGGCAACTGGATATTTGCCGCCGGCGGTGACGCGCAGGCCGCCCGCTATGTCGGCGTACCGGTCAACCGGGTCAAGATCCTGATGTTCATGTTCACCGCCTTCTGCGCCTGCGTGTTTGCCACCTGCCAGGTGATGGAATTCGGCTCCGCCGGCGCCGACCGCGGTCTGCTGAAAGAATTCGAGGCGATCATCGCCGTGGTCATCGGCGGCGCATTGCTGACCGGCGGCTATGGCTCGGTGATCGGTGCGGCTCTGGGTGCCCTGATCTTCGGCGTGGTCCAGCAGGGGCTGTTCTTCGCCAATGTCGAAAGTTCGCTGTTCCGGGTTTTTCTCGGCGTCATTTTACTGTTTGCCGTGGTGCTCAACACCTATATCCGCCGCATGATCACAGGGGAGAGATGACATGACCACCGATCACGCCCCCCTTATTCAAATGAAGAACATCGAAAAGCATTTCGGCTCGGTCATAGCCCTTGCCGGTGTGTCGCTGGAGATCTACCCCGGCGAATGCCATTGCCTGCTGGGCGACAACGGCGCCGGCAAATCCACCTTCATCAAGACCATGTCCGGTGTTCACAAGCCGACCCGCGGCGAAATCCTGTTTGAAGGCAAGCCGATGCATTTCGAAGATCCGCGCGACGCGATCTCGGCCGGCATTGCCACTGTCTATCAGGATCTGGCGATGATTCCGCTGATGTCGGTGAGCCGCAACTTCTTCATGGGCAACGAACCCGAGAAGAGGTTCGGACCGTTCAAGCTGTTCGACCATGACTATGCCAACCGGGTGACCATGGAAGAGATGCGCTCGATGGGCATTGCCCTGCGCGGACCCGATCAGGCCGTGGGCACGCTGTCGGGCGGCGAGCGCCAGACCGTGGCGATTGCCCGGGCGGTGCATTTCGGCGCCAAGGTTCTCATCCTCGACGAGCCGACCTCGGCGCTCGGCGTGCGCCAGACCGCCAACGTGCTGGCCACCATCGACAAGGTGCGCAAGCAAGGCATTGCGGTGGTGTTCATCACCCACAATGTCCGCCACGCCATGGCGGTGGGGGACCGCTTCACCGTGCTCAACCGCGGCAAGACGCTTGGCACTGCGCAGCGCGGCCAGATCACACCGGACGAATTGCAGGACCTGATGGCGGGCGGGCAGGAAATGGTGGCGCTCGAAGGCTCGCTTGGCGGCACCGTCTGATTGCAGCGTACCGGTTTCCCGCTGAGGCAGAGGCGCGCCGTCCAGGTGCGCCTTTTTTGATGTTTTTGTACCCAGATCTTCTGCACTCCGGGGCATAGGCCAGCGATTTCCATGTGCAGTGCGCCACACGACGGTTTTTTCCACCGAAACTCGCTTTCATGTGTCACACAGGTGTCATGAGGACTTGCCAATTGAGGCTTCACACAGAATAGTCTGCGTGGGAACGAAACATAACGAAACTTGAAATGAAACCGGAGGACGTCCATGACCCTGAAATCCATTCTGCTGAGCACCATCGCCGGTGTCGCCTTCACCCTTGCCGCTCCGCTTTCCGCATCCGCACAGGAATGCGAACGCGGCACGCTGGATGTGCGCTATTGTGACGTCGATGGCGATCTGGTCGCCGATACCCCGACCGATCCAGCCGAGCTGATTGACCCCGACACGCTGATTTTCGCCTATACGCCGGTCGAAGACCCCGCCGTCTACAAGGAAGCATGGTCAGACTTCCTGACCCATATGGAAGCGACCACCGGCAAGAAGACAGTGTTTTTTCCGGTACAGTCCAATGCTGCCCAGATTGAAGCCATGCGCTCCGGCCGTCTGCACATTGCCGGATTCAACACCGGCTCCAATCCGCTGGCGGTCAATTGCGCCGGGTTCAACCCTTTCACCATCATGGCTTCGCTTGACGGCGGTTTCGGCTACGAGATGGAAATCATCACCTATCCCGGATCAGGCATCGAAAAGGTCGAAGACATCAAGGGCAAGACCATGGCCTTTACCGCCGAGACGTCCAATTCCGGCTTCAAGGCTCCTTCAGCGCTGCTGAAGGCAGAGTACGGCATGGAATCCGGTCGCGATTTCGAGCCGGCCTTTTCCGGCAAGCATGACAATTCGATTCTCGGCGTCGCCAACAAGGATTATCCGGCGGCCGCAATCGCAAACTCGGTGATGAGCCGGATGATCGAGCGTGACGTGATCAAGGCCGAGCAGGTCAAGTCGATCTACAAGTCGCAGACCTTCCCGACCACCGGTTTCGGTGTGGTCTACAACCTCAAGCCAGAGCTTCAGGAGAAGATCAAGCAAGCCTTTTTCACCTTCCCCTGGGAAGGCTCGTCGCTGCAGAAGGAATTCGAAAAATCCAATGAAGGCCAGTTCCTGGAAATGAACTACAAGGATTTCTGGGATGTTGTCCGCAAGATCGACACCGCGAACGGTGTGCAATACACCTGCGGCTGATCAGATCAGGCTCCGCCGTGTCCCTGGGCTGCGGCGGAGCATCTTTCATGCGATTGCGCAGCATCTGACCGCTGCAATTCCCCTGCCGATTACGGATCCCCATGCTCCAGCTCAAGAAACTGACCAAGACCTATCGCACCGGCGACAAGGCGCTTCAGGATGTGACCCTGTCCATTCCAAAGGGACAGGTCCTGGCGCTGATCGGACCGTCCGGCGCAGGCAAGTCGACGCTGATCCGCTGCATCAACCGTCTGGTCGAGCCGACCTCGGGTTCGGTGATCCTCGATGACACCGATGTGACCGCGCTTGGGTCCGGCGCCCTGCGCAAGATGCGCCGCAAGATGGGCATGATCTTTCAGGAATATGCCTTGGTCGAGCGGCTGACGGTGATGGAGAACGTGCTCTCCGGCAGGCTCGGCTATGTCGGCTTCTGGCGCTCGTTCCTGCGCAAATATCCGCAATCCGATGTCGACGAAGCCTTCCGGCTGCTCGATCGGGTCGGTCTGCTGGCCATGGCCGACAAGCGCGCCGACGAACTCTCCGGCGGCCAGCGCCAGCGCGTCGGCATTGCCCGCGCCCTGATCCAGAATCCGCGGTTGCTGCTGGTCGATGAACCGACCGCCTCGCTCGACCCCAAGACATCGCGCCAGATCATGCGCCTGATCTGCGAATTGTGCGCCGAGCGCGATCTCGCCGCGGTCATCAACATTCATGACGTCGCCCTGGCACAGATGTTTGTCGAACGCATCGTCGGCCTGAAGGCCGGTGAACTGGCGTTTGACGGCAAACCGACCGAGATGAGCGATGACGTGCTGACCACGATTTACGGCGAAGAGGACTGGCACGCCACCATCCGCAATGTCGACGACGAGGACACCGATGCGGAGGAGCTGGTGCAATGACCGCGGTCACGCTTGACGACCGACTTGGCCGCTCCTGGCAGAAACCGCATCTGATCGCCAATCCGGCCTTGCGCTGGGGCCTGTTCATCGGCGCTCTGGTCTATGTGGTGCTGGCGGTCGGCTCGATCGACATCAACTGGTCGCGCGTCGCCGAAGGCCTGAGCCGCGGCTGGGCCTTCGTGACGGCGTTCTTCAATCCCGACTTTGTGTCCCGCGGTGGCGACATCTTTGACGGCATTGTCGAAAGCGTCATCATCACCATCACCTCGACCGTGGTCGGCATCGCCATTTCGGTCCCGATCGGCCTCGGCGCTGCGCGCAACATTGCCCCTTTGCCTGTCTATCTCGTCTGCCGTGGCATCGTCGCGCTGTCGCGCGCGCTCAACGAGATCATTGTCGCCATTTTGCTGGTGGCGATCTTCGGTTTCGGCCCGCTGGCTGGTTTTCTCACCCTGTCCTTTGCCACCATCGGCTTCATGTCGAAGCTGCTTGCCGAAGACATCGAGGAAATGAGCAAGGTGCAGGCGGAAGCCATCCGCGCCACCGGCTCCTCCTGGCTGCAATGGATCAATTACGGGGTCCAGCCGCAAGTCATGCCGCGGCTGATCGGACTGTCGATGTACCGCCTCGACATCAACTTCCGGGAATCCGCGGTGCTCGGTCTGGTTGGCGCCGGTGGTATCGGCGCGACGCTGAACACCGCGTTCGACCGCTATGAATTCGACACCGCGGCAGCGATCCTGCTGATCATCATCGTCACCGTCATGGCGCTGGAATATCTTTCCGGCATCATCAGGGCAAAGGTACAATAATGCCGGTATCAACGCACGTGAACGGCGCCAAGATCTGGCAGTTGCGCAATCGCAACCAGACGCTTTCCCGCTGGGCCGGCTATCTCGCCGCCGTCGCCATCTTCATGTGGTGCTGGCAGCGGATCTCCGAGGCCACCACCTGGTTCTTCGTCTGGGATGCGCCACGCATCGCCGCCGACATCGGGTCCCGCGCCTGGCCGCCGCGCTGGTCCTATATGGACAAATTGTGGGGGCCGCTGTGGGACACGCTCAACATGGCGACACTGAGCACCGTGCTGGCCCTGTTCATGGCCGTGCCGGTGGCGTTTCTGGCCGCGCGCAACACCACTCCGAGCGCGCTGTTCGTCCGGCCCGTGGCGCTGTTCATCATCGTCGCCACCCGATCGATCAATTCGCTGATCTGGGCACTTCTGCTGGTTGCCATCATCGGCCCCGGCGTGTTTGCCGGCTTGATGGCGATTGCCTTCCGCTCGATCGGTTTCTGCGCCAAGCTTCTTTATGAGGCGATCGAGGAAATCGACGAGAAACAGGTTGAGGCGATCACCGCGACCGGCGCCAGCCGCTGGCAGGTGGTGGCTTACGGCATCGTGCCGCAGATCATGCCCGCCTTCGCCGGAATCAGCGTCTTCCGCTGGGACATCAACATACGGGAATCCACGGTTCTGGGCCTGGTCGGCGCTGGCGGCATCGGACTGCAATTGCAGTCCTCGCTCAACACGCTGGCCTGGCCACAGGTGACCCTGATCCTGATCGTCATCCTGCTGGCCGTGATAGTCGGCGAGTGGGTTTCGGCAAAAGTGCGTGGAGCAATAATGTGAGTACAGGTTCAGCAATCCTGAAAGGCGCGGACACCGATGTTGCCTTCGCCGAGTACGAATCCGTGCGCCACCGGTTGCCAGCCGGTCGCGGTCGGGCAGATTTCGTCCGTGCCACCGATCTGGACGCCATTGCTGACGAGTTCGATGTGTTTCTGCTTGATGCGTTCGGCGTGCTCAACATCGGCGAGACCGCCATTCCCGGCGTCGTCGACCGCGTCGACGGGCTGCGCCGGCGCGGCAAGCAGGTGATCGTCGTCACCAATGCGGCGGGGTATCCCTCCTCCGTGCTTCATGCCCGTTACACCCGGCTCGGCTACAGCTTCGGCACCAACGACGTGGTGTCGAGCCGCATGGCGCTGCTCGAGGGCCTCGGCAGCCATCCGCCCCGCAAATGGGGCATGGTGGCGGCTCCCAAGTTCGGCCGCGACGAACTGCCAGAAGGGGCAATCTTTCTCGAAGACGACGCCGGCGCCTATGCCGAAGCCGAAGGCTTCCTGATGTTTGGCGCATCGGCCTGGAACGAGACCCGGCAGGCGCTGCTCACGCAGGCGCTGAAGGCCAAGCCGCGCCAGGTTCTGGTCGGCAATCCCGACCTGGTTGCACCCGTCGAGGCCGGTCTGTCGCGCGAACCGGGCCATTACGCCCATCGGCTGGCCGCGGCCACCGGGGTAGAGCCGGTGTTTTACGGCAAGCCGTTCCCGGCAATCTTTGACATGGCCCGCCAGCGCATCCGGCCCGGCACTCCCGACCATCGCGTGGTCATGGTTGGCGACACGCTGCACACCGACATTCTGGGTGGCGCAGCCGCCGGTTTCCGCACCGCCCTGATCCAGGGCTATGGGTTTTTCGATGGGGCCGATCCGGAAGCACCGATCAGGGCCTGCGGCATCGTGCCGGATTTCATCCTCGACCGTCCCTGAGGCGGACGGCACAGACCCATGCGGGCCGGCGCCGAACTTGTCCTGTGCGGCAAAGCCTGTTGAACACTCCGCCCTTGCCAAACGGCTAGTACGGGTCGGTATCGATCCGATCCCGGTGACGCCGAACAGGTTCGTCGCGATGACGTAAAATGCGGCAGCGGCAGAACATTATCGTTCATAATCGGCATATCCCATCATATCCTGTGATTGAAACCACCCTGCCCCCTGTGTGATGGTCTGCCACCATGACCGACATTCTGACCATCACGCTCAACCCCGCCTATGACGTGTCCTCCTCGGTCGACACGGTCGTTGCCGGCCCGAAATTGCGCTGCGACGAGCCCCGCTTTGATCCCGGCGGCGGCGGCGTCAATGTCTCGCGCGCCATCCTGCGGCTCGGCGGCCAGTCCGAGGCTTTTGTCGCACTCGGTGGCCATATTGGCACGGCGTTCAAGACCATGCTGGACGCCGAAGGCATCACGGTTGCGCATTTCGCCATAGCCGGCAACACCCGCCAGTCCTTCGCCATTGTCGAGACCTCGAGCAAACGCCAGTACCGGTTTCAATTGCCCGGCCCAGCCTGGTCGCCCGAGCAGACCGGCTGGATGCTCGATCAACTCAATCCGCTTCTGACGAAAGGCCGGATCGTGGTGCTGTCAGGCAGCGTGCCGACCGGTGTGCCTGCCGATATTGCCGCCACCATCAACCGGATGGCCGTGGACAACGGCGCCCGCATCATCCTCGACACTTCGGGCGAAGCCCTGACCAGAGCGGCTGCCAATCGCGACCTGCCCTACGCCATGCTGCGGATGGACGGCGCGGAGGCGAGCGAAGTCTCGGGCCTGGAATTTGCTTCGCCCACCGCCCTGGCCGATTACGGCCAACAGCTGATCAACGATGGCGCCGCCAACCGGCTGGTGATGTCGATGGGCGCCCGCGGCACGGTCGCCGTGTCGGCGGACGACCGCTTCTTCTGCCAGCCGCCAAAGCTCGAACCGCTCAGCGCCGTCGGCGCCGGCGACAGCATGGTGGCAGCCATCGCACTTGAGCTGGCAGGCGGCGGAAGCCTTCGCGACGCCGTCCGCCACGGCGTCGCCGCCGCCGGCTCAGCCGTGCTGACACCGGCGACGGAACTGTGCTCGAAAGCAAGTGCCGACGAGATTTTGCAGCAAGTGGTGACCAACGATATCTGACCGGCGGCATCCGAATCCGAGCCTTGACGAAACCTCCGCAATTACCTCGGCGTTACGCTACAGCGCCGCAGGTTCGATCTCGTCAAAATCCGGCATCAGCGTTGCACGTTCCCCGGGCGATGATGCGCGGCAACGACAGCGCGATATCCGTGACAGCCTCGATGTCGGTAATGATCTGCGAGACACCGGGCGGCATCAGCCGATCGGCTCTTATCGCCTGATCCCGTTTGCCCGTTCGGCGCCAGCCCGAAACCTGTTACCCCAATTCACGACGCGCGGGCGGCTTCGGTGGCGTCGATGGCCTTGCGCAGATAGCTGTCGCGGCCATAGACATCGGCGAAATATTCGACCGTGCCATCGTCGTCCGGCCAGGCGGTGAAATAGGCCACGTGGACAGGGATCTTGTGCGGCACTGAAACCGGCTTGTTCTGGCCACCGGCGATCTGGCTGCCGATGTCGTCGACCGTAGTCCCGAGCACCTTGGCGGCCATGGCGCGCGGGTCCTGCAAACGGATGCAGCCATGACTGTAGGCGCGCGTGTCGCGCTCAAACAGCGACTTGGATGGCGTATCGTGCATGTAGATGGCATGCCTGTTGGGAAACAGAATCTTCAATTCACCCAGAGCATTGCCGTTGCTCGGTGGCTGCCGTACGCCGACATTGCTGCCGCGGCCCACCGTCGACCAGTTGATGTTGCTCGACGACACCCTCTTGCCACCGAGCGTCACCTCGTAACCCAGCCGGTCGAGATAGGACGGATCAGAGCGCAGTTTCGGCATCATCTCGTTGAAGATGATCGACTGCGGCACGCCCCAATAGGGGTTGAATTCGACAATCTCGATCTCGTCGTCGAAGAAATTGGTCTGGTTTGCCCTGGTGCCGACCACGACCCGCATCGACAGATCGGATTTGCCGGCCTCGTAGTAGGTCGCGGTATAGGCCGGCTGATTGATGAACACGCGTTTTGCGGCCAGCACACCGGGCAGCCAGCGCGCCCGCTCCATCGACAGCAGCAGCTTTTCGATCTTGTCGGCATTGGTGATGCCCACCAGTGCCCGCCGCGTCGCCGGACCGACGACGCCGTCGGGCGTGAGCCCCGCCTCCTTCTGGAAGCCCTTGACCAGCGAGACCAGCTCGGAATCATATTCCGGCTTGCCGGCATAGCTGGCAAACAGCAGGGCGTTGTCGGCTTTCAGGGCATCGCTGCCTTTGATTGCGATCGCCGCCATCACATTGCTCAGTTCCGGATTGGATTGTCCCGGCTTGAGCATCAGGTCCTGCGCAATGGCGATGCGGGCGCCATCGTCAAGATCCTTGAGCCGCTTGAGTTCCGCTTTCATCGCCTCGAAATGTCCGCCCTGCGGATTCTGAGCGAGCAGCGCCTCGGCCGGATCGGCGGCCTTGGCGAGCGCTTCGAGCTGCTTGGCAAGGTCGGGGCTTTTGCGCTTGAAATCATGATAACCGGAGATCCGGTTGGGATCGATCCGGCCGCGCGTGGCGTCGAGCATGTAGTTGGCGACGGCAACAGACAGCTTCATCTCGAAGACCATCAGTTCCTTTTGACGTTCGGTGCCGCGGGTGATGTCAAACCCGTCGGCGGGGACCTCGACCATATAATCGGCAGGCGAAAGCCCGACCCGATCAGCCGTCTCCAGCACCTCGATGACCGCACGGGCGTGGCCGGTGACCGAGGTACCGGCAACCCAGATATAATCGGGATTGGCAGAATAATGTTCGATGACGGCGTCGGCGGCTTCCGGCAGCGCCTTGAGCGACAGATCCGCCAGAGCCGGACGGCCTTCAAGGAACGGATCGATACCCAGCGGCGGCAGATCGAGACCATCAATCGATCCCGTGACGACCGGATCTGCAATCTTGGAGAAGTCAACCTTGACCAGCGCGTCGGGCTTGTAGGTGCGGTAGCTCGGACCACTGATTCGCGGAATCGGCTTTGTCACCACCGGCGGAGCCGCAGCTTCCTCACGGGCTCGCTGCCGGGCCAATCGTTCGCGATTGCGCTGGGCAGGATTCTTGAACAAGGCATCCAGCAGCCCCTGCGCCTGGACCGGAGGTGGGACGGACACCACGCCAGTAAATGTGACCGCAATGGCGATCATCGCCACACCTGCACGCATCTTGATGCTCATACCCAACCCAAAATATTGTGCGAAGCCCTGAAGCTCGCGCGGTGCCGTCAAATCAAACAATGAGCGGCGACACTAACAAATTAGACCGGCGATGGAAAGAATGCGCGGGCACAACGATCGGTGTTTCTGCCCTGGTGCGCGCAGCAGACTGCAGCGGTGCCCGGCGGTGCCGCCCACACCATGGCCACGCTCAAATCCTGCCACGGCCGGCGCAGCGAATGACCGGCAACAGCGCGATGATCATGCGTTGGCCAATTGCAATTGCGCGGCCGGCATCCTAAGACCGGCACACACTTCAGCGGCAAACAAATGACGGCAAAGGTACCCCGTGGCAAACGATCTCTTCCCCCTTGGACCCGATACGACACCCTGGAAAAAGCTGACCGCCGATCATGTCAGTGTCGAAGAATTCCGTGGCCAGGAAATCCTCACTGTCGACACCGCGGGCTTGCGGCTTCTGTCCGAAGCGGCATTTGGCGACATCAACCACCTGCTGCGCCCGGCTCACCTCAAGCAGCTGGCGACCATCCTTGAGGATCCCGAAGCGACTGAAAACGACAGGTTTGTCGCCTTTGACCTGCTCAAGAACGCCAACATCGCCGCGGGCGGTGTGCTGCCGATGTGTCAGGACACCGGCACCGCCATCATCATGGCCAAGAAGGGCCGCAGGGTCTGGACCGAGGGCGGCGATTACGAAGCTCTGGCCGGCGGCGTGCTGGACGCCTATGAGCGCCGCAACCTGCGCTATTCACAACTCGCACCGCTTGCCATGTTCGAGGAGAAAAACACCAAGACCAACCTGCCGGCCCAGATCGACATCTATCAGGAAGGTGAAGACAGTTATGACTTCCTGTTCGTCGCCAAGGGCGGCGGATCGGCCAACAAGACGTTCCTGTTTCAAGGCACGCCTTCGTTGCTGACGCAAGACCGGATGATCGAATTCCTGCGCGAGAAGATCCTCACGCTCGGCACGGCCGCCTGCCCGCCCTACCATCTGGCGATTGTCATCGGCGGCACGTCGGCGGAAATGAACCTCAAGACGGTCAAGCTCGCCTCGACCAAATACCTCGATGACCTGCCGACACAGGGCTCGGAAACAGGCCACGCCTTCCGTGACCTTGAAATGGAAGCGCAAATTCACGAGCTGACCCAGCAGATGGGTGTCGGCGCTCAGTTCGGCGGCAAGTATTTCTGCCACGATGTCCGCGTCATCCGTCTTCCCCGCCACGGCGCCTCGCTGCCGATCGGGCTTGGGGTCTCCTGCTCCGCCGACCGGCAGGCCAAGGGCAAGATCACCAGGGATGGCATTTTCCTCGAACGGCTGGAGGCCGATCCATCGCAATACCTGCCGGAAATCGATGAGGACAAGCTTTCCCAACACGTTGTCCCGATCGACCTCAACCGCCCCATGAGCGAAATCCTGGCGGAGCTGTCAAAGCACCCGATCAAGACGCAACTGTCTCTGACCGGCCCCATCATCGTGGCCCGGGATCTGGCCCATTCCCAGATCCGCGCCAGGCTGGAAGCCGGCGAACCGATGCCCGACTATCTCAAGAACCACCCGGTCTATTATGCCGGCCCGGCCAAGACCCCGGAGGGCTATGCATCGGGTTCCTTCGGCCCGACGACGGCAGGCCGGATGGATTCCTATGTCGATCAGTTCCAGTCCTTCGGCGGTTCCATGGTGATGCTGGCCAAGGGCAATCGCTCCCGCAGCGTGCGGGAAGCCTGTTCCCGGCATGGCGGCTTCTATCTGGGCTCGATCGGCGGACCGGCAGCACGGTTGGCGCAGGATTGCATCAAGAAGGTCGAGGTGGTGGAATACGAGGAACTGGGCATGGAAGCCATCTGGCGAATTGAAGTCGAGAATTTTCCGGCTTTCATCGTGATCGACGACAAGGGCAACGATTTCTTCAAGGAACTCAATCTCGACTAGGGTCAAGACAGGGCGCCAGCAGGATAAGCCGTTTGACTGCAGGAACCGAATTTTGGTGCCGAGCAGTTCACATTAACGTCTAGAATGGCTGGCCAATTCTCAGGATATTTTGGTGTTTCGACAAATACGCAATCTAAGAACGCTCGGACGGATACGGACCTCGCCAAAATCAGTCAGGCTCCGCAAACCGCAGTTTCTCAAAGCCCATCCCGAATTCGAGATATCAAATCTTCTCGAAGTCGTTGCCCGCTTCGCAAAGCGGCAACCAGATGGATTTTACTTTGTTCAACTTGGAGCATTTGACGGGTTGAGCGGAGACCCGCTGCGTGACATCATCCTTGCCGACGATTGGCGCGGCATCCTTGTCGAGCCGCAGAAAGCGGCTTTTGAGCGCCTCGAAGATTTGTATCGAGATCGCCCGCAATTGTCCCTGTTCAATGCGGCAGTCGGACCGGAAGATGGTGAGATCACGATCTATTCGCGCAAGGGCGGCCCGGTGTCGACGGCCAGCGCAAATCCAAATTTCCTGTTGACGCCCGGGCATCGCCGTTCCGACCTGGTGGCCGAAGTGGTTCCCTGCTATCGGCTGGAGACCCTTCTGCGCAAGGCGGGCAACCCGGAGCGTATCGATCTGCTTCAGATCGACACCGAGGGGTTTGATTTCCAGATCATCAAATCCATCGATCTGAACACGATCAAGCCGGAAATCATCCGCTACGAGCACATCCTGCTCAGTGAAAGCGACAAGGAGGCCTGCCTGGCGCATCTGGCCTCTTACGGATATCGGTTCGTGCTTGAGGACATGGATACGGTGGCCATCAGGTCCGCCACCCTGACCTAGTGCAGGTCGCGCAAAACTGTGCAGCGGCTGTGCGGCAACGACATGCCTAAACAAGGAGCCCAAAGTGGGTCGCCCGGAACCGGTTTGATGCGACGCGCTTTGGTCTCAATGCCGTCCTTCCCTTGCCCTCCACCCCTTGCCGGCCGTTTCCCGGCCTGACGCGCCACCACCGCATTGCCGCGAAGACAACCCCGGTGGACCGTTCGCTGGAACATGGTTGTCACGCCGGAGGCGGGACAGACGCCGGTTTGGATTGCGACCGGGCTGATGTGGCTTTTCGGCACATTGCCAAACCGTACTCTGGACAATTCGCAAGCTTAGGGCGAAAGTTTCCGCAGCACACGCCAAGGCTAAGCGGGACAAATTGAAGAAATCGTCCAGTTTCGAGAGATTAAGTTCTAACGCCAACACTTTTGCGATTAACAATTCCCAAAGATTTACCCCGTAATAATAGCCAGGATAAATGCTATTAAGGCATGTTTGGGGACGACAGATGACTGCTGGAGCAGATAACAAGGTCCAAACGATGGACACCGCGACCCTGGTGCTGGCAACCATGCGCCGGCGCGGAATTGCCGGCTTGCCGCGCAATTACGAACTGGTTTACGAAGCGCTCAACGCCTCCAACCCTGCTCTGACCCGCCATTTCGAGGCCATGGGCCCGAACCCCAGTCAGGACGAACTGGATGCCTTGGGCAAGAAGGTTTTTCCCCACCATCATCGCACAGGCATTGTCGAAGGCGCCCACGACAAGATTTCCGGCGAACTCGAGGGGATGCTGCGGCTGCTCAAGCAGGAGCAGTCTTCGATGGAAAGCTACTCCAAACTGCTCGGCGAGGCCTACAACCGGATTTCGAGCAAAAGCACAGCAAGCGCCGAGATCCTCAACAGCGTCATCGGCGTCTTGAGCAATGCCACCGGCGACACCATGGAAAAGGGCAAGGTCGTGGTCGAGCACATGGTCGAACGCGCCCGCGAGATGGAGCTGGTCAAACTTGAACTCGACCAGTACAAGCGCATAGCCAACACCGACCCGCTCACGCGCCTGTCCAACCGCCGCGCCTTCGACGAGATGCTCTCCAACATCTACAATGATCATCGTAGCGCCATGTATTATTCGCTGATCGTGGCCGATATCGATCATTTCAAGAAATTCAACGACACCTATGGCCATCCCGTCGGCGACCGGGTGCTGGGCGTCGTCGCAGCAGTGATGAAAAGCGTCTTGCGCAAGGATGTGTTCGTCTCCCGCACCGGAGGCGAGGAATTCGCCGTGGTGCTTCAGGGGACCAGCCTCGAAACCACGCTTGAAATCGCCGAGCGTCTCCGCAATTCGGTTGAAGCAACGCCGTTGAAAAACCAGAAAACCGGCGTAAATTACGGCCCGATAACGCTGTCTCTCGGCGTTTGCATGGCCAGTGACGCCGAGAGCGCTGAAGAGCTCTACAACAATGCAGACGTGGCCCTCTATACAGCCAAGCACAGTGGCCGCAACAGATCTCAGCTCTACAAACCTGAACTGAACCGGGGCTTCGAAAAGGACTGGGCCATTTACAGACCGTAAAGTCGGTTTTTTCACTATTGATGACCACCGATCTGTTGCGGGTGCAGCAATATTTCTTCGCCACGATCTTGCCATGAAGCTGGACACATTCCGGCGAAGCAGTTACCGATTGTGGTCTCAAGGTCTAAAGCCGGTCCGCGGACATGGCGGCCGACCCGATTGGGTAGCAACGACAACTTCTGGACCGTGACATGAAAAGCCTGATTACATCCGCTTTCCTCGCCCTTTGCCTGATGGCTCCTGCAGCCGTGCACGCTCAGCCGGCCGGCCAGACCTCGTCAGAGTCGAAATCGCTGCTGCAAATCCTGTTTCCGCCCTCGGAAAATTACAACAAGTACCGCCGTTCGGACAAATCGCCGATCAAGCGCAAGACGGTTTCGTTCAAGGAAAACCACCCCGAAGGCACCATCATCATCGACACATCCGATCGGCGACTTTACCACGTCACCGGCAAGGGCAAGGCGACCGCCTATGGCATCGGCGTCGGCCGTGACGGCTTCACCTGGCAGGGCAAGAACCGTGTCACCCGCAAGGCCGAGTGGCCGGGCTGGACCCCGCCGCAGGTCATGCGTGACCGCGTCAAGCGACAGGAAGGCCGGGTGCTGCCAGCCTACATGAAAGGCGGCCCGGACAACCCGCTTGGCGCCCGCGCCATGTATATCGGCTCGACCATCTACCGCATTCACGGCACCAACCAGCCCTGGACCATCGGTCAGGCCATGTCATCAGGCTGCATCCGCATGGCCAATGAGGATGTGATTCACCTCTATGATCAGGTCAAGGTCGGCACCCGGGTGATTGTGCGCAAATAGACGCTCCGCCGCTTTCGCCCGCTTACCAGAAACCGGCCATTTGGCCGGTTTTTTTGTCGCCACATTGTTATCTTTGCTGGGTTATCTTTGCTGGATCGGGCTGATGTAAGCTTCGATTGTGTCAGCTCCGCCGCCCGGTGCAACGATGGTCATGCAAGCCTGCGGACCCTCCCGCTCTGTGCGGCTGTCAATGTCCCGGCCGGCAGCGAACTCGGCTGAGGCGGCAAATCGACATTGTCTGCATTCCTGCCGGGCTTGGCCAGAAATGCGGCGATGGCGCTTGTTACCGGAGCGGCGGCGACAATGCGGCGATGGCCAAAGCCATTGGCCTTCATCAGCTCGACATGAGGCCCGGCGCGCGCGATCGCCTCGGCATTGGAAAAGGCCACTTCCTTGTCGTCCTCTGCATGGATCACCAGCAGCGGGATGGGGAGATCGTGCAGCATCCGCTCAACCCTGAAATCCGACAGCGGCCGGCCCGCGAATCTCAACACCTGCCCCTCGAACGCCTGTTGAGCGGCAGCACCAAGCCCAAACATCTTTCCCACCCAACGGAACACATCGGCCATGTCCGACGGCGCCGCGATCGTGACAATCCGGGCCGGCGTGCGGCGCGGCACATCTGCTATCGCCCCTGCCGCTGCTGCCACCACCGACGGTCCGCCGAAGGAGTGGCCGATGAAGCCGTCAAACGGACCATGCTGGCGCCAGGCTGCATCGATGGCCTCCACCGCCTTGCCCAGATGCAACACCTTTCCCGTCGACGCCCCGTGTCCGGGCAGATCGAGGCAGACAACCGTGTGCCCGGCCGCCACCAGCGCATCGGCGAGCGGCACCATGTGATCGCTGCGCGACCGGTAGCCATGCACCACCAGAACCTTTTGACCGCGCGCGCGGCCCGGATCTGGACGAAACACATGCGTGGCGACAACACTGCCGGCGATCAGCAGGCGCATGGTTTCCGCTTCTGCCATGCGGGTTCGCGCACGCGCCAGTGCCACGCGCTCCTTCTCGCTCTGCGGCCTGGTCGAGCGGGTGCGCGTGAACAACAGGAATGCCAGCTCACCTGCCTTCTCGGGCGAATGGGCGGCGACCAGCCGAAACAGCGCACGGGTGACCTTTTCAACAAGAGATGCCATAGTGGTTTTCCATGTTGGTTCAACTATGAACAGAATTGTACAACTATGAACAAAATGCAAGCCCTCCCCTGGGACAACCCGCGTTTTCACAACTGGATCGCCGTCGCCCGCGCCTGCCAGGTGATGGGATTGACCCTCGCCCGCGCGCTTCAGCCGCTCGACATCAAGCCGCCGCATCTCGACATTCTGGTCAACCTGTTCCGCACGCCGGGCATCTCCCAGCAGGACCTCGCCGACAAATTGCTGGTGGGCCGTTCCAACCTGTCGATGCTGTTGCCGCAACTGGAAAAACGCGGCTTGCTTGTCCGGCGCAGTGACCCGCAGGACCGGCGGGTTTTGCGACTGGAACTGACACCGGACGGCTCCAGCCTGACCAAGGAGGCAATCGATATCCAGTCCGCGCTGATTGAACGCACCATGAAAACCGCCACGGCCGAGGAGTGCAATCTGGTTGGTGAGGTCATGACCCGCATCATCAGCGAATTGACGGCAGCGGCAGGCACGGCCGAGGCGGATGTGGCAAAAGCTGTCAGGCAGGAAGATGCCTGACAACCTGCCGGGTTCTGACGCTAATGCGTTCGCGACATGTTTTTGTCTGCCAGTTCAGCCAGATATTCGGCCCAGCGCTCGTCCTTTGCAGCCCCCAGCTCCGACAGGAACTTCCAGCTGAAAATGCCGGTGTCGTGGCCGTCGTCAAACGCCAGCCGCACGGCGTAATTGCCGACCGGCAGCACCTTGGTGATGGTAACGTCCACCTTGCCGCCCACCGTGACGCGTTGCCCCGGAGAATGACCCTGGACTTCCGCAGAGGGCGACCTCACCCGCAGCAACTCGGCTTCGATCCGATAGGACCGCCCGTCTGTAAAGCTGACTGTGAGGGACTTGCGATCAGGCGCGACCCGTATGTCCACCGGCCATGCTGCTTCATGGTCACTCATCCGTCGCACTCCTCAATCCTGTAACTGCTGACGTTGATCTAGAGCCGATCGATCGGCTTCACAAGCCATTCGCCTCAAAACCGTCCGGTTCCGCACGGTTGGGCCGGCCACCCCTTGACGTGTCCTGCACAGACGGCGACATTGGCTGCAACGCAACAAGGATCATGCTTGATGGAACACATCGCAACCCCGACCATGATCGACCCTTTCGGCCGGGCGGTAAACTACCTCCGGGTCTCGGTCACCGACCGCTGTGATTTCCGCTGCACCTATTGCATGGCGGAAAACATGTCCTTTTTGCCGAAGAAGGATCTTCTCAGCCTCGAGGAGCTGGATCGTCTCTGCACGGTCTTCGTCGAAAAGGGCGTGCGCAGGATCAGGCTCACCGGCGGCGAACCGCTGGTGCGCAAGAACATCATGCAACTGGTCAGGCAAGTCGGACGCCACATCGATGCTGGCCGCATGGACGAATTGACGCTGACAACCAATGGCTCGCAGCTGGCGCGGTTCGCTTCGGAGCTCTATGAGTGTGGCGTTCGGCGGATCAACGTCTCGATGGACACCCTGGACCCGGACAAGTTCCGCAAGATCACCCGGTGGGGCGATCTTGGCAAGGTGCTCGAAGGAATCCGCGCCGCGCAAGCCGCCGGCCTCAAGATCAAGATCAATGCCGTGGCGTTGAAGGGCTTCAACGACACCGAGATCCCCGACATGCTGCGCTGGGCACATGGCCAGGGCATGGACATGACGGTGATCGAGACCATGCCGATGGGCGAGATCGACGAGGACCGCACCGATCAGTACATGCCGCTGTCCCTGTTGCGCAGCAATCTGGCGCAGCAGTTCACGCTGGAGGACATTCCGTTTCGCACCGGCGGCCCTGCCCGCTATGTGACCGTTGCCGAGACCGGCGGGAAGCTCGGCTTCATCACGCCGATGACGCATAATTTCTGCGAAAGCTGCAACCGGGTTCGCCTGACCTGTACCGGCACGCTCTATATGTGCCTGGGTCAGGACGACGCAGCCGATCTGCGTGCGCCGTTGCGCGCGTCGGAAGGCAATGCGGCATTGGCGGCAGCCATCGATGAAGCCATCACCCGCAAGCCAAAGGGGCATGACTTCATCATTGACCGGACGACCAAGCAGCCAGCCGTTGCCCGCCACATGAGCGTCACCGGCGGCTGATTTCTCCGGCCTTACGTATCAAAGGCAACAAGCCCACCGATACCGAAATGAGGCGGTGATGTAGGGGCGTGGGCCGTGGTAGTGGTGGTGGTGGCGTTAGGTGGCTGTATTGCCAGTCTCCATGGGGAAGATTCTTTGAACCGCACCTTGCCCGAAATTACTGACTATCAACCTGAAGTTCGTGACTTGTTCGGTCCCAAAAATGTCTTGGTAACGTACGTCTCCAATAATCACTATGGAGGCATCGTTATTAACAATGGAGTCCTTTTCCTCCTTACCAAGGATATTGTCGATTGTTTTTCTGATGACAGCGTTAGGCCCAAGTACGCTAGGCGCTGTGGCCTCAGCTTTAGACAACGAGCCGTCAAAGCTATCCATCATAAATGTTGACCTGAGACCCTAGTTCCCTCCAGTTTTCGGGAGAGTCTTGGGTTTCTAATCTGGCCTCAT
>NZ_JARGET010000007.1:0-2500 GCF_029210485.1 Hoeflea sp. YIM 152468 | reverse complement strand
GGCTAAGTGGGAAAGGATGTGAGACTCCCAAAACAACCAGGATGTTGGCTTAGAAGCAGCCATCATTTAAAGAAAGCGTAACAGCTCACTGGTCTAAATAAGGGGTTTTGCGCCGAAAATGTACCGGGGCTAAAGCCATGCACCGAAGCTGAGGATGTGCACGCAAGTGCACGTGGTAGCGGAGCGTTCTGTAAGTCTGTGAAGGCGGACCCGTGAGGGCTGCTGGAGATATCAGAAGTGCGAATGTTGACATGAGTAACGATAAAGGGAGTGAGAGACTCCCTCGCCGAAAGACCAAGGGTTCCTGCTTAAAGTTAATCTGAGCAGGGTGAGCCGGCCCCTAAGGCGAGGCCGAAAGGCGTAGTCGATGGGAACCACGTTAATATTCGTGGGCCTGGTGGTAGTGACGGATCTCGTGTGTTGTATCTCCTTATTGGATTGGAGGTGCAGCGAAGAGGTTCCAGGAAATAGCTCCACCGTATAGACCGTACCCGAAACCGACACAGGTGGTCAGGTAGAGAATACCAAGGCGCTTGAGAGAACTGCGTTGAAGGAACTCGGCAAATTGCACGCGTAACTTCGGAAGAAGCGTGACCCTTTTTTACGCAAGTGGAAGAGGGTGGCACAGACCAGGGGGTAGCGACTGTTTATCAAAAACACAGGGCTCTGCGAAGTCGCAAGACGACGTATAGGGCCTGACGCCTGCCCGGTGCTGGAAGGTTAAGAGGAGAGGTGCAAGCTTTGAATCGAAGCCCCAGTAAACGGCGGCCGTAACTATAACGGTCCTAAGGTAGCGAAATTCCTTGTCGGGTAAGTTCCGACCTGCACGAATGGCGTAACGACTTCCCCGCTGTCTCCAACGCAGACTCAGTGAAATTGAATTCCCCGTGAAGATGCGGGGTTCCTGCGGTCAGACGGAAAGACCCCGTGCACCTTTACTATAGCTTTACACTGGCATTCGCCAAGGCATGTGTAGGATAGGTGGTAGGCTTTGAAGCGTGGGCGCCAGCTCGCGTGGAGCCATCCTTGAAATACCACCCTTATCTTCGTGGATGTCTAACCGCGGTCCGTTATCCGGATCCGGGACAGTGTATGGTGGGTAGTTTGACTGGGGCGGTCGCCTCCGAAAGAGTAACGGAGGCGCGCGATGGTAGGCTCAGACCGGTCGGAAATCGGTCGACGAGTGCAATGGCATAAGCCTGCCTGACTGCGAGACTGACAAGTCGAGCAGAGACGAAAGTCGGTCATAGTGATCCGGTGGTCCCGCGTGGAAGGGCCATCGCTCAACGGATAAAAGGTACGCCGGGGATAACAGGCTGATGACCCCCAAGAGTCCATATCGACGGGGTTGTTTGGCACCTCGATGTCGGCTCATCGCATCCTGGGGCTGGAGCAGGTCCCAAGGGTTTGGCTGTTCGCCAATTAAAGCGGTACGTGAGCTGGGTTCAGAACGTCGTGAGACAGTTCGGTCCCTATCTGCCGTGGGTGTAGGAATATTGATGGGATCTGTCCCTAGTACGAGAGGACCGGGATGGACGTATCTCTGGTGGACCTGTTGTCGTGCCAACGGCATAGCAGGGTAGCTATATACGGAATGGATAACCGCTGAAAGCATCTAAGCGGGAAACCGACCCAAAAACGAGTATTCCCTGAGAGTCGTGGAAGACTACCACGTTGATAGGCTGGGTGTGGAAGCGCAGTAATGTGTGAAGCTTACCAGTACTAATAGCTCGATCGGCTTGATCGTTCTCATTGCTTGTGTCCATCTTGAAGTGCAAAGCACTTCAACAATGACATGTCCTCACGGATGAGCGGCGCAAAAGCGCCTATCCTCCGGATGGGGCGGCCAAGAATGGCCGGCGCGCAGTCGCGCTTGCAGAGCCTTGCTCTGGTTCCTTGCTCCTGAAGCCCAGGGGAAAGGAACTCGAAGCATCCGCTTCGCAAGGGCAAGTGCCCGTCGCCAAAGATTTGGCGCGCCGTCTGCAGCGCAGCAATCGTCAGATTGCGGCAGCGTGAAGACAAAACAGACGTGTTCAAAGACAAAAGGGCCTAGCCTCCCGCCAGCTTCTCACTCAACTTGCACATGCAGCCATGTGCAATGTTGCGCTTTGCCGACCTGGTGGTCATGGCGGGGCGGCTGCACCCGTTCCCATTCCGAACACGGCCGTGAAACGCCCCTGCGCCGATGGTACTTCGTCTCAAGACGCGGGAGAGTAGGTCGCTGCCAGGTCTGCAAAGCGCAACATATTTATCTTCTCGAATTTACGAAACTTGGACCAGCCGCGGGTCGCACGTCGCGGCCCGTTTTTTGCTTTTACGCCTTGAGCGCATCCGCTCAAGGCTTGTCGCGGGGTGGAGCAGCCCGGTAGCTCGTCAGGCTCATAACCTGAAGGTCGCAGGTTCAAATCCTGCCCCCGCAACCAAATCCCCTAACCTCCACACCCATGTCGCTGGCGCAAAAGCTTGGCTTTTGCTGGCGAAGCAGCTCGTCGTCCTGCGG
>NZ_JARGET010000006.1 GCF_029210485.1 Hoeflea sp. YIM 152468 | reverse complement strand
TTGGTGGCCGCTGCGGCCATAGGATCGGATGTCCCACGAGGTGGAACCGAAAGTAATCTTGGAGGTGGCGGCTGGATTGGACTGGGGTTCCCTCGAATTCCGTCATGCCGGACCCCGATCCGGCATCCAGCGGGCGCGCGTCGGCGAGCCGGAAGACACCTTTGTGCTGTGTCAAAGGAGTCTCTCACCGCGCGACGCGCGGTGGCTGGACCCCGGCTCGAACCATCGGGCAGCGGAAGTGCAATCAGTGTCGCACCGGCTTGGAAAGTGGGGATAAAAGGGCGGGAATTTTTGTGCCTCAGGCATTTTTTCCGTCCCCGGTTTTGCTGGGCGGGCTTAGTAAAACCGGTGGTTTTTCCTTCAGGCAGGGCTTTGTCCTGGTCAAGCCCGAAGAGAGAGGCATGCCCGCGGAATGACGATGGGCGATGTTTCCGCCACGGACCAAGGTTTCCCTCTGCATCCGAGCCCCGGCAGTGTGACCACGCCACTGGACGAAGCCGGCAGCATCTGCCAAAAGCCATCCGGGACGCGACCGCCGTTAACTTTAGAACGGGGTCGGGCTGTAGATTGACGTCACGCAGCTGCCGCGAGGACACGCCGGCCGTTCCACTTTTTACCCCCATATGGCCGCACGCCGCCTGCCCTCACCGCACGTCACCTCACACCACCGGCCGGGCGCCGAGTTCGTCCTCGCCGTTGGTGGAAAGCAGGTCGCCGCCGGGTTCGGCCTGGCGTTCGTCATCGACCTTCTTCAGCACCGCCTCGTCGACGCCGGTGTCGGTGACCTGCTCGCTGACGTTGCCGCTGGCGGTGCCAACAGCCTGGTCAACGGCCTTGTCAGCTGATTTATCACCGGACGCAGATCTGGCCGGCGGGAGCGGGCCCGGATCGGGTGTCGGAACCCGGGGCGGCGTCTTGCCCGGACCGGATGCGGGTCTGGTGCCGGGTTTGTGCTCCGGCAGCGCTTCCACGGGAGCCGGGACGCCGCTGTCAAAGCGCAGGCGGTAGATCGGTTCGGGCAGCGCGAAACCGGCCTGTTCCAGGGCGGTCTTGACGGTGCGGATCGCCTCGGAGCGGGCCTTGATGAAATCGGTCTCGGTCTGGTTGATCCAGCCGGAAACGCCGATCAGCACATTGGAATCGCCCACCTGTTCGATCCAGGCGGCAGGCTCGGGATGGTTGAGCACAAAACCCAGCCCCTCAAGCGTGGTGTGGCAGATGCCGAGCGCCTCGTGCAGCACGCTGTCGGCGTCGATGCCGAGTTCGAAGGCAAAGCGGCGCTCGGGGTTGCGGCTGTAATTGACGATGGTGGCCTTGAACACCGTGGCGTTGGGGATGCGGATGTGGTTGCCGTCGATGTCCATCAGAATGGTGGCGCGCGAGGTGAGCCGGATGACATAGCCCTGCATGCCCTCAAGCGCGATGAAATCACGTGGGCGAAACGGCTGGCGGATCGACAGCAGGATCGAGGCGATGTAGTTTTCCACCGTGTCCTTGACGGCAAAACCGATGGCCAGTCCGATGATGCCGACGGCGCCCAAAATGGTGCCGAGCACAGCGGTGGCGCCGAGAATGTCGAGCGCCATCAGCGCACCGGCGATGAGGAAGCCGAGCCAGACGGTCTGGCGCACCAGATCGGCGATGAAGGCGTTAGGGGTGAGCCAGCTCCAGGGCTGCTTGCGGCTGGTGACGACCCAGCCGAAAAAGCCGATCAGCAGCCAGACCAGGGCCGCCACCAGCATCAGCGGCAAATAATCCAGCGTCTGTTGCGCTCGCTTTTCAAACCGGCCGATGACCGGCTTGAGGCGTTCGCTGACGGCGGTCTGCTCGGTGAGCCGGTTCTCGATGGCGACGACGCCCGTGACGCGGCTGACAAGATCCTCCGCCTTCCTGACGGCAGCGGCATCCTCGACCTGACCGCTCAGCGTGACGACGCCGGAGGTGACCGAGACAAAAATCCGGTTCAGCCCGACGATCTCGCGGAAAATCGTCTGGATGCGACTGCGGATCTCGGCGTCGGCGGTGACGCCCTCGCCGATCTCGATGGTCGGCCCGGCCGGCTCGACTGATTCCTGGGCCTGCGCCGTGGGGCTGAAGATCAGGAGAAGCACGGTGAAGCGCAGAAGACCGGCGGCAAGACTGATGGGACGCATGGGGGTTCCTGACTTCGGGACCGCTGAATAGGGGCTTTACTGTGCTTCAGGCAGGGCAATCCTGTGCATCTTAACCCGACCAGCGCGCATCAGCCAACGGCCCGGCGCGGGATAAGTTGCCTCGCACAGGGGCAGAGCAGCTGAAAGGTACCCCCCTCGCCGCGACAGCGCCAAAGATGCAGATCGGGTGCAGTCCCGTTACGATCCGCGGTCCGCATGACGCCGCGCGTGGCCGGTGATTATTTTCAGCGGTTACTGTGCAAAGGGCAAAAACAGGCGCAAACTCTGATTTCTGTGCGTGGGGGCACACTGAGATGCCTGTCTTGCGCCAGATGGCAACTTAACACCGGAGGGGATTAACATGCGGGGAATTGGATTTTACTTCTTTGCTGCGGGCGTGATCAGCGTAACGCTTGGAATGCTCTGGGGCATACAGATGGCGATTTCAGGCGACCACACGCTCCACGGCGCCCACGCCCACCTCAACCTCGTCGGCTGGGTCACGATGGGACTGTTCGGGATCTATTACACCCTGACGCCGGCGGCCGCAGCAACCCGGCTGGCCAAACTCCATCTGGCGCTGGCGGTGGCGGGTCTCGTGGTCATGGTTCCCGGAATTGCCATCGCGGTGCAGAACGGCGGTGACCAGATGGTGGCGGCGGGGTCCTTGCTGACCGCCGCGTCGATGCTGGTGTTCCTCTACACCGTCTTCAAGAACGGACTCGGCAGGACAGCCTGAGTGATGGCGCGCGCCGTGATCGGTCAATCCCGGTGCGCGCCCGTCAAACCGCAAAATTGGCAGGGCAACAAAATCGTTGCGCCTGGAGGACCCCGCCCTGGTGCATTGGGCCGGGACGAGACCAGATGTCGCCCACGGCAGCGGAGTTCGGCTGTGCGCCATTTTTCGCCGCCGACGCCGGTCGCCGCAGATGCGAGCTTTTCCACCATTCAAGCATTCATTTCCGCGACTGTGCCTGCTATTCTGGCTCTCAGACCCGGTCGGCATCAGAGCATCAAGAACAATTGACAGGCAGAAGGCATGAAGAGGAAACTATCAGGTGGCCTCGTCCACGATTTGCCCGCCGACCTGGTTGAGGCGCTGACCAAAACCTCAGACGTCACCGATCTGTGGGAGACATTGACGCCCATAGCCCGCAACGAATTTATCTGCTGGGTCGAAGATGCCAAACAGGCCAAGACCAGGATGAGGCGGATCGAGCGAACGGTGGAGGAGCTTCTCGAAGGTCAGAAACGTCCATGCTGCTGGGCAGGCTGCATTCATCGCACCGACAAGAAGCCCAGCAAATGGCAGCAAGCCGTGTTGATCGACAAGAAATCCAACAGGTAACCAACCCGGCGCCTTCCCCCGCCTGGTTCGGCGGACAGCCCGCTCACACCAAGGGTCAGGCTCCGGTGTCCCCGCGTCGCCGCACATCCTATCGGATTTGCCAGGGAGGCAGTCTGTGTTTGGTTCAACGCAGGTCCGTTATCGGCCAAATTCATGTATATGAACCCGCCCTATCCTCACACCAGCCGCGATTGCTCGAGCGCGGCCTCGATGAAGCTGGCAAACAGCGGGTGCGGTTCGAGCGGACGCGACTTGAGCTCGGGATGGTACTGCACGCCGATGAACCAGGGATGGTGCTCGCGCGGGTACTCGATGGTTTCGGGCAGCAGGCCATCGGGCGAGAGACCGGAGAACACCAGACCGGCGGCTTCGAGCTGGTCCTTGTAGGCGATGTTGACCTCGTAGCGGTGGCGGTGGCGCTCGGAGACTTCGGTCGAGCCGTAGATTTCCGAGATCAGGCTTCCGGCCTTGAGCGGGTGCGGATAGGCGCCGAGCCGCATGGTGCCGCCCAGGTCGCCATTGGCGGCACGGGTTTCAAGCTGGTTGCCCTTGAGCCATTCGGTCATGATGCCGACGACATGGGTGCCGCTGTTGCGATTGAACTCGGAGGAGACCGCATCCTCGATGCCGGCCAGATTGCGCGCCGCATCGAGCACCGCCATCTGCATGCCGTAGCAGATGCCGAAATAGGGAACCTTGCGCTCGCGGGCAAAGCGGGCGGCGGAAATCTTGCCTTCGGCACCGCGCTCGCCAAAGCCGCCGGGCACCAGAATGCCGTTGACCTTCTCGAGCCAGGGCGACGGGTCTTCCTTCTCGAAGATCTCGCTCTCGATCCATTCGAGGTTGATCTTGACCCTGTTGGCGATGCCGCCGTGATTGAGCGCCTCGATCAGGGATTTGTAGGCGTCCTTCAGCCCGGTGTATTTGCCGACGATGGCGATGGTGACCTCGCCTTCGGGATTGTGAATCCGCTCGGAAACCTCTTCCCAGGCCTTCATGCGCGGTTTGGGCGCCGGGTCGATGCCGAAGGCAGCCAGCACCTCGGTGTCGAGCCCTTCCTTGTGGTAGGCAATCGGCACATCGTAGATCGAGGGCACGTCGAGCGCCTGGATGACGGCGGAAGGACGCACATTGCAAAACTGCGACAGCTTGCGGCGCTCCTCGGCCGGGATGGCGCGATCGGCGCGGACCAGCAAAAGGTCGGGCGCGATGCCCATGGCCTGCAATTCCTTGACCGAATGCTGGGTCGGTTTGGTCTTGAGCTCGCCGGCAGCGGCGATCCAGGGCATCAGCGTGAGATGGACATAGACGGCATTGCCGCGCGGCAGGTCGTTGCCGAGCTGGCGGATCGCCTCGATGAACGGCATCGCCTCGATGTCGCCGACGGTGCCGCCGATCTCGCACAGCACGAAGTCGTAATTCTCGTTGCCGTCGAGGACGAAGTTCTTGATTTCATTGGTAACATGCGGAATCACCTGGACCGTGGCGCCGAGATAGTCGCCGCGCCGTTCCTTGTCGATGATGTCCTTGTAGATGCGGCCGGTGGTGATGTTGTCGGATTTCACCGCCGAGCGCCCGGTAAAGCGCTCGTAATGGCCCAGATCGAGATCGGTCTCGGCGCCGTCGTCGGTGACGAACACCTCGCCGTGCTGAGTCGGACTCATCGTGCCCGGATCGACATTGAGATAGGGGTCGAGTTTGCGCAGCCGCACCCGGTAACCACGGGCCTGCAGCAACGCACCAAGAGCGGCCGAGGCAATGCCTTTTCCAAGCGAGGAGACCACGCCGCCGGTGATGAAAACATATCGCGCCATGGGGTCGAACCGATACCTCTAGAACGTTGATTGCGCCACCCCAAAAATCCGATGGCGCGTTTTAGCGGTGCATAACATTCAAAATGTCATGAAAACCACACGAAAAAACCGGCGGTGGCATTGGTCGCCATCCGCCGGTCAAGGGATGCCCCGATCTTACTGGCCGGACGGAACGTCCGAGGCCGGTGCAGACGGAATGTCGCTGGCGGGCGTCTCCGCCGGCGCTGCGGCGCCGCCAAGCTGATCGAGAACGCCGGAGCCGGACCCATCGGTCTGGGCCGGGATGCGATCGAGAATGTCGGTCGGGCTGTCGCCGTATCGGGCGAGAATGCCCAGTGCCAGCGAGGTGACGAAAAAGGCCGCGGCAAGAATGCCGGTGGTGCGGGTGAGCGCGTTGGCGGCCCCACGCGCTGACATGAAGCCCGAGCCGCCGCCGATGCCAAGGCCGCCGCCTTCCGAGCGCTGGATCAGCACGATGCCGACAAGCGCCAGCACGATCATGAGATGAATGACAATCAAAACGGTTTGCATCGGGTTCTTTCCTGCCCTCAAAGGGCGCAATCTTGGTCCGGTTTTGCGGCTCTTTACACGAGCACGGCCAGCTTTCCAAGTCCTGTCTCAGTGGAACGGCGGCCACGGGGCCGTCAAATCCGGGCCTGCATCAGCCAAGAAGGCCGCGGCAGGCCTTACAGATGGCGAGAAAGTCAGCCGCTTTCAAGCTGGCGCCACCGATCAGCGCGCCGTCGACATGCGGCACGGCCAACAACTCGGCCGCGTTGTCCGGCTTGACCGAACCGCCATAGAGCAACCGCATCGACGCGCCCTCGCCCGCAAACCGGGCTTCCATCTCGGCGCGGATGAAGCCATGCGCCTCGGTGACGTCGGCAACAGTGGGGGTCAGGCCGGTGCCGATGGCCCAGACCGGCTCATAGGCAATGACGGTGTCTTGAGCCGTGGCGGCATCGGGCACGGAGCCTGAAAGCTGGCTGCCCAGAACTTTCAACGTGTCGCCGGATTTGCGCTCGGCTTCGGTCTCGCCGATGCAGATGATGCGAACCAGACCGGCAGCCCGGGCGGCTTCGGCCTTGGCGCGAACCGTCTCGTTGCTCTCGCCATGCAGGGTGCGGCGCTCGGAATGACCAACCAGCACGTGGCTGGCCAGACAGTCGGCAATCATCCGAGCCGAAACATCGCCGGTAAAGGCGCCGCTTTGCTGCTCGTGGCAATCCTGGGCGCCGATCAGCAGCGCGCCGGATTCGGCCAGGGCGGTGGCCACATACAGCAGCGTCGCCGGCGGGCAGATCAGTGCATCGATACCGTCGCTGAGACCTTCGTCCAGCCCGTCGATCATCGCCTTGATCTCGGCGAGATTTTCGCGGGTGCCGTTCATCTTCCAGTTGCCTGCAACAAGCGGGCGAATGTCAGGTGTCATCAGATGTCCCCATTCGGATTTTGCCAAGCCCGGACTTAGCAGACGACAGGTGATTTGCAAACGCCAGGGCGTCTGGCCCACACCATCGGGATGACGACAGCCGAGATCCTTGCAGGCGCTTTGGGCGTCGGTCCTAGCCTACCGCGCGTCGCATCAAACCGGTTCCGGGTGACGCGTTGGGCTCTTTGCTGATGCATGTCGTTGTCGCAAAACCGCTGCACATTTTTGCGCGGTATGCATCAGCGGCGGGCGATGGGCAGAATGCGATTGTATTTGGCGGGCAGTCTCGGCTTGAACCGCCGCTCACGATTGGGTTCCAGGCTGGCAACCGATTTGACCAGTTTTTCATCGAGCGGTTTTTGAAACTCGACGCCAATGATGAAAGACCCCAGACGCCGGATCTTGCCGGTCGAATGGGTGTTGATCCAGGGAATATAGACCCGGCAGGTTTCATGGACAACGTCAAATATCGAGTCGAGGGATTTCTCCGAATCCATGTTGGCCCAGGGCATCTTGTCATTGGAGAAAAGGCAGCCGGTGACGGACAAATTCACCATCACTCCAGTCAGCGCGATGTAGTGTTTTCCGTCCTTGAAGGTCAACTCGATGATGCCGGGACAATGGGCGCCATAGCGGACATCGGATTTGCGGTAATAGGTTTGCTCGGCCGTGTCGGCCAAGTCCTCGGTTTTGGTATCCATTCGACGTCGCCCGCCATTTCACGCAAGGGGTTTAGAGCCTTAATGCGCCGACATGAATAAAGCATGAACTGATTCAGGGAATTCTAATGGATAGATCTTTCACTGCACAGAATTGCGCGCCCTATCCCGGGCGGTGGTCGACGGCAGCACAGGCCCGTGATTCTGCGCGGGCAGACGGAGAAAACGTTCCCGCAGCCGCCGCGCGATGGCTGTGATGGCAGGCGGCACGATGCCCCTGGCCTACGCTTCCTTAAGCCGGTCCATGGCCCAGCCGACGGTGAACCCGTGCAGGATTGTCGACATCAAAATGACCAGGCCGATGAGCGACCAGAGCTGGGATTCATTGATGAACTCGATATGGCTGCCGGCATAGCACAGATAGTAAATCGAGCCGATGCCGCGGACGCCATAAACCGAAATCACCGCCCTGTCCCGGTACGCGAGACCGGTCCCTGACAGGGCGATCCACCCCGAAAGCGGGCGGATCAGCACGATCAGGACGAGCGCCACGACAACATGGGTCCAGGTCAGATCGGCAAACAGGACTGGCAGGACGCTGCCCAGCGCGATCAGCAGCAATGCCGTCAGCGCATGCTCGATGGATTCGGAAAAATCATGCAGCCGCCGGTGGAATCGGTGCTCGGCCTTGACCCGCCGCAAGGTCAGGCCGAGCACCGCCACGGCTATGAAGCCATACCCTTCGATCAGCTCGGTCGAGCCGTAACACAAGAGCACGCCTGCCAGCGCGATGACCCCGGACCCGGTTTCGGCGAGAACGGCTCCCCTGGGAACCTTGAAAAGGACGTAGCCCAATGCCCGGCCGCCGACCCAGCCCATGCCCGCCCCCAAAGCGATGCGGTAGACGATATCGCGCAGAACCCAGTCCAGCGCCCAGGCGCCGGGATTCAGGCCTTCGGCAGCAACGATCAACCCGAGATACACAAACGGAAACGCCAGCCCGTCGTTCAGGCCGGCTTCCGTGGTCAGGGTGAAGCGGACCGGGTGTTCGGCGCCCTCCTGCGGCGGCCCGACCTGAACATCTGCCGCAAGCACCGGATCGGTCGGCGCCAGCACCGCGCCGAGCAACAGTGCGCCGGCGGCAGTCAGCCCGACAAGGCCATTCCCCAGCAGGGCAACGGCGAGAATGGTCAAAGGCATGGCAATCGAGAGCATGCGCACCGTCGGCTTCCAGCGTTTCCACGGCCGCAGATTGTCGATGCGCATTCCGGCGCCGAACAAGGCCACGATCACGGTCAGCTCGCTTACAAGCTCCCAGGGCAAGGGCGCCTCGCGCGGGTCGGGCAATGTCGGCAGGCCCGGCATCAGCATGGCGGCGCCAGCCCCGAACAGGATCATCAAGGGCGCTGCCGCCGGTTCGCGCTTGGAGATCAGCCGTGGCAACCACCGCGCAGCGATGACGATCACGCCGATCACAGCCAGCGCCACGTGATAGGAATTGAGGCCGAAAAAGGGTTCGTGCTGCATATCTGGATCCCGTGCCGGATGCGGCAGCGAGTGTCTTAGAATAAAAAGCCGTCAGGAAAAAGTTGTCATCGCGGTGACTGCCCGGCCGGTGCCGCTGCGCGTTGAGCTGCGATCTTGGATCGATGATGCTCGCGAACAAGGACCCGCGGCCGGGCATGGGCGCCTGAACCAGTGCCGCGCAAGTTGCGCATGGGAACCCGACGGCTCCACATTGCCCAACCCGACGAACCACCGGGGTCTGGCCATCGGCCTTGAGACAGGAACAACCGGCGCCAAACCGGCCGTTCAGCCCTTTATCATTGCGGGGTCAATGTCTCCGTGCCCGAACCGGACTGGCCGTCAATGGTCCATGCCCCCTCAAGCGTGCCGTCCTCCATCACCTGGTAGACCACCAGCCCGACGCCGCCGGTTTCAAACACGTAGCCTGCGGCAAAGGCGTTGTCATAAAGCATGCAGATCCCGTCGGATTCGCTTCCCGTGCTCCAGTGAATGTGGCAGGTCGTCTCCGAACTGAGTTCAATTCTGGCGGTGCCGCCATAACGGCTGCCGTCGAGATTGGTCCCCTCAACCGTGTAGGTGCCGGTGACGACATCCGCCTGCGCAGCGCCGCCCATGCCCAATATTGCTGCAAGACAAATCAAAATCATGTTTTTCATGCGATTTACCCCGTGTATGACGCCGGCCGGGAAATCCGTCGGAGCAAGAACGATCCGCCTGCCCGCAGCAAGTGTCAATTGGCCAGCCAGGCCCGCGCGTGATATTTTTATCGCTCAGGCGCATCGCGCACGCCTGCGGCCCTGGTCCGGCCGAACCGGCAACCCGCCAGGGTGATGTAATCGCCCGGCTCACTCTTCATTTCGTCCAAGCTTTGGTCTAAAGGAGGCGTTGAGAGGTCTGCGGGTCCGGCCAGATGCCCGATCGCAGCCAAGACTGAACATGCCGCAGGAGCTTTGATGCTTGATATTTTGCGTAGGGGCGCCAAGAGCTGGGTCGCCAAACTTCTTCTGATCGTGCTGGTGGCGTCGTTCGGCGTGTGGGGCATTTCCGGATCGATCCTCAACGACGGCAGCACCGCGGTGATCACCGTGGGCGAAACCGTTGTCGGCCCCAACGAGTTCCGCCTTGCCTATGACCGGCAGGTCGCGGTGGTGGGACGGCAGATCGGCCAGCGGCTGACCACCGAACAGGCCCGCGCCTTCGGTGTCGAAAACCAGGTCTATTCGCAGCTTATTGCCGGCGCATTGCTCGATGAACAGGCGCGCGCGATGAATCTGGGGCTGTCGGACGACCGGCTCGCAGCGCTGATTGCCGAAGATCCGGCCTTCCACGATTTCAACGGCCGCTTCGACCGCAGCAATTTCCGCCGGGTGCTGAGTTCGGTCGGGATGAGCGAGGAAGATTACCTCAAGAGCCGAGGACAGGTCGCGATCCGGACCCAGATCGTCGAAGCGGTCTCGGACGGTTTTTCCGCGCCCGATGCGCTGATCAAGGCGATGGCGCAATACGAGGCCGAAACCCGCGATGTCGATTATCTGCTTCTGACCAAGTCCAGCATCGACCCGGTTGCAGCCCCCAGCGACAGCGAGCTTGCGAACTGGTTTGAGGACAACAAGACCAGATACGCCGCTCCCGAATACCGCAAGATCACCTATGTCAAGCTGGAGGGCGAGGACATTGCCGATCCTGCCGCGATCACCGCGGAAGCGGCGCGGGCCGATTACGAGGCGCGCAAGGACCGTTACACCACGCCGGAAACCCGCACCATCGACCAGTTGGTCTTCGCCGACCGCGCGGCCGCCGATGCGGCTGCAGCCGCGCTTGCCAGCGGCAAGAGCTTTGACGATTTGATCGCCGAACAGGGCCGCAAGCCGGCCGATGTGCGGATCGGCAGTTTTGGCAAAAGCGCCGTGCCGGACCAATCGCTGGCCGACGCCGTGTTTGCGGTCTCCGAGGCCGGCGGCACCACGCCGGTGGTCGACGGACAGTTTGGCCCGGTGATCCTGCGCGTGGCCGAGATCACGCCCGAATCGTCGAAAAGCTTTGCCGAAGCCGAGCCTGAAATCCGTGAGCAACTGGCGCTGGCGGAAGCCGCACAGGTGCTGCTTGACGTGCATGATGCCTATGAAGACGCCCGCGCCGGCGGCATGACACTGGAGGAAGCTGCGGCACAACAGAAGCTGACGCCGGTCACGATCGAGGCGATCGACCGCAGCGGCAGTGCTCCCGACGGCACGATCGTGCGCGACATCCCCGAAAGCCAGACCCTGCTGCGCGAAGCCTTCGAGGCCGAGATCGAAGTCGAGACGCCACCGCTCAACCTGGGGACCGACGGCTTTATCTGGTTCGAGGTGGCCGGCATCACCCCTGCCCGCGACCGGACGCTCGATGAAGTCCGCGATCAGGCGATTGCCGACTGGACAGCGGAAAAGA
The DNA here is from genome assembly GCF_029210485.1 of Hoeflea sp. YIM 152468. Taxonomy (GTDB): domain Bacteria; phylum Pseudomonadota; class Alphaproteobacteria; order Rhizobiales; family Rhizobiaceae; genus Hoeflea. The sequence continues at coordinate 31,456 of NZ_JARGET010000006.1, read as the reverse complement.
CCATCGAGGCACTGGGCGCCAAGGCCACGGAGATGAAGGACCGGCTGAGCAAGGGTGCGGACATGGCGACCATCGCCGAGGAACTGTCGGTCGCGGTTGAAACCAAATACGGGTTGTCGCGCCAGGATGCCGACGCGGTGTTTGGCGAGGCGGCGGTTGCCTCTGCCTTCTCGGGCCCTTCGGGACTGGTGGAAGTCGCCAATGACGCATCGGGCGACAACAAGATCCTGCTCAAGGTCAAGGCGGTGGATGAGGCGTCGACGGTGACGGCCGGTTCGGTTTCGCCTGAACAGCGGGCCCAGGTCTCGCAGCGGATCGCCGATGATATACTGGACCAGATGGTGGGCCGCCTGCAGTCAGATTACGGAGTTTCGGTCAACCGGGCTCTGGCCGAGCGGGCCCTGGCGTTTTGATGCCCAACGGAGACGGGGAGCCGAACCAACATGGCTGATCTGAAGTCATTCATTGCCAAGGTGGCTGCTGGCGAGGCGCTCGACCGCGATGACGCGCGTTCGGCCTTCGGCGTGATGATGTCGGGCGATGCCACCCCGTCGCAGATCGGCGGCTTCCTGATGGCGCTCAGGGTGCGCGGCGAAAGCGTCGACGAGCTCTATGGCGCCGTCAGCGTGATGCGCGAGAAGATGCTGCCGGTCTCGGCCCCGTCCGATGCGATCGACATTGTCGGCACCGGTGGCGATGCCTCGGGCACCTACAACGTCTCCACGGCTGCCGCCTTCATCATCGCCGGCGCCGGGGTCAAGGTGGCCAAGCATGGCAACCGGGCCCTGTCGTCAAAATCCGGTGCCGCGGATTCGCTTGCAGCACTCGGTGTGTCGCTGGAACTCGACCCCAAGGGGATCTCGGCCTGCATCGCCGAAGCCGGCGTCGGCTTCATGTTCGCCCCGGCGCATCATTCGGCGATGCGCCATGTCGGCCCCAGCCGGGTGGAACTCGGCACCCGCACGATCTTCAACCTGCTCGGCCCGCTGTCCAATCCGGCCGGGGTGAAACGGCAGCTTCTCGGCGTGTTCTCGCCGCATTGGCTCGACCCGCTGGCCCAGGTGCTGCGTGATCTGGGTTCGGAAACGGTCTGGGTGGTGCATGGCGACGGTCTGGACGAGATGACCACCACCGGCCTGACCCAGGTGGTGGCGCTTGCGGACGGCAAGTTCACCCGCTTTGACACGACGCCGGAAGAGCTGGGGCTGCAACGGGTGCCGATTGATCTGCTCAAAGGTGGCGACGGCCTATATAATGCCGCAGCCCTCAAGCGTGTGCTCGAAGGCGAGAAGAACGCCTACCGCGACATTGCGCTGCTCAATGCCGCCGGCGGGCTGGTGGTGGCCGGCAGGGCGGGCACCCTTATGGAGGCGATCGGGCTGGCGGCGCAATCGCTCGACAGTGGCGCAGCGCTGGCGGCGCTCGACACGCTGATCAGCGTGTCGCAAGCCCATGCCCCGGCACCGAAGGCAGGCTGACACCATGAGCGACATTCTGACACGAATCGAGGCCTACAAGCGCGACGAGATCACCGCCGCTAAGGCAGCCATCCCGTTGGCCGACATCCGGGCCAAGGCCCGGGACATGGAAAGCCCGCGCGATTTCATCGGCGCGATCGAGGCCAGGCACGCAGCCGGCGGCTATGCGCTGATTGCCGAAATCAAGAAGGCAAGCCCGTCGAAAGGGCTGATTCGGGGCGATTTTGATCCGCCCTCGCTGGCCAAAGCCTATGCGGCGGGCGGAGCTGCCTGTCTGTCGGTGCTCACCGATGCGCCGTCGTTTCAGGGCGCGCCGGAATTTCTGACCGCGGCAAAGGCCGCCTGCGCGCTGCCCGCCCTGCGCAAGGATTTCATGTTCGACACCTACCAGGTGCACGAAGCCCGCGCCTGGGGCGCTGACGCGATCCTGATCATCATGGCGTCACTGGACGATGAGGACGCCAAACGGCTCGAGGACGAAGCCCACGGGCTGGGTATGGCGGCGCTGATCGAAGTGCATGACGAAGCCGAGATGGAACGGGCGCTGAAACTCGACAGCCGGTTGATTGGCGTCAACAACCGCAATCTGCGAACGTTCGAGGTGTCGCTGAGCAATTCCGAGAGGCTGGCGGACATGGTGCCCGAAGGCCGTCTTCTGGTCGGTGAAAGCGGCATCGGTTCGCATGCTGACTGCACCCGGCTGGCCAAGTGCGGAATTTCGACATTCCTGGTTGGCGAAAGCCTGATGCGCCAGACCGATGTGACGGCGGCGACCAGGCAACTGCTGACGGGCGAAACCGCAATCGCCGAGGCCCGTTGACATGGCTGACACCCCTGAACCCCGGTTGACGCATCTTGCCGAAGACGGTTCGGCGGCGATGGTCGATGTCGGCGACAAGGCCGACACGGTGCGTATTGCCGAGGCCGAAGCGCATGTGCGAATGCTGCCCGAGACCCTGACGCTGATCCTCGCCGGCAATGTGAAAAAAGGCGATGTGATCGGCGCGGCGCGCATTGCCGGGATCATGGCGGCCAAGCAGACGGCCAATCTCATTCCGCTGTGCCATCCGCTGGCATTGACCAAGGTCAGCGTCGACATCGAAGCTGACGAGGCCCTGCCCGGCCTGCGCGTGCGCGCCCTGGCCAAGCTGACCGGCAAGACCGGCGTCGAGATGGAAGCGCTGACGGCGGCGTCAGTGGCTTGCCTGACCATTTACGACATGGCCAAGGCGGTGGACCGCGGCATGGAGATCAGCGGCATCCGGGTGCGGGCCAAATCCGGCGGCAAATCGGGCGACTGGACCGCCACCACCTGAAGGACACGACTGATGGCACTGATTCCGGTAAACGAAGCGCTGGAGCGCATCCTTGAGGGCGCAGCGGCATCGGGCGAGCCGGAGATGCTGCCGCTGGCCGAAACCTTTGACCGGGTGCTGGCACGTGACCTGATGGCGCGTCGCACCCACCCGCCGTTTGCCGCCTCCGCCATGGATGGCTATGCGGTGCGGGCCGAAGAGGCGCAGGCGGGCGCCATCCTGCGGCTGCAAGGCGAATCGGCTGCCGGGCACGGCTTTGACGGAGCGCTCGACGCCGGCGCGGCAATCCGCATCTTCACCGGCGCGCCGCTGCCCCAAGGCGCCGATGCGATCGTCATCCAGGAAGTCGTCGACCCGCTCGCAGGCGGAACCGTGCGGATCAACGAGACGCCGGTTCCGGGCCGCCATATCCGTGACGCCGGAATCGACTTCACCGAAGGCAGGACCGGGCTGGCTGCCGGGCGGCTGCTCGACGCCGGCGCCATCACCTTCGCTGCCGCCATGAACCATGCGACGCTCCCGGTTGTGCGCAGACCCAAGGTGGCGATTCTGGCCACCGGCGACGAATTGCGGCTGCCCGGCCAGACGCTCGGGCCGGGACAGATCATCGCCTCCAACAGCTTCGGCGTGGCCGCACTGGCACGCGGCGCCGGCGCGGTGGTGCTCGATCTCGGCATTGCCGCCGACCGGATGGAAGCGCTGGACGAAGCACTTGATTCGGCCATTGCCCACGAGGCAGACGTGCTGGTGACGATCGGTGGCGCCTCGGTCGGCGATCATGACCTGGTGCAAGAGGCGATGACGGGGCGCGGCATGGCGCTCGATTTCTGGAAGATCGCGATGCGCCCGGGCAAGCCGCTGATGTCGGGAAAACTCGGCAGGATGCGCGTGCTGGGACTGCCCGGAAACCCTGCATCGAGCCTGGTGTGCGGGCATTTGTTTTTAGAGCCGCTGCTCACGCGTCTGGGTGGGCGTCCGGACCCGGATCGCATTAAAAGTGCCATTCTTTCCAAAGACTTGCCAGAAAACGACCTGCGTCAGGACTATCTCCGCGGCAGCCTGGCAACGGGCCGCGACGGGCAAATGACCGCCACCCCTTCCGGGCAACAGGATTCCTCGCTGATGAAGGTGTTTGCCGATGCCCATTGCCTGATCATCCGGCCGCCTTTCGCGCCACCGGCACCGGCAGGCAGTGTTTGCGATGTGCTTGTTTTGCGCCCCTGATGTTCCTTCATTGTTTCTTTACGACTTGCGGAACACATATGGAACATGCTAGCTGAGTTCTGGTTTTGTTTCAATCCGGCTACCGGGCCGGCAACCGGGGTACCGCAATCATGTTGACGCGCAAACAGCACGAACTGCTTCTTTTCATCACCGAACGGATGAAGGAAAGCGGCATTCCGCCATCCTTCGACGAGATGAAGGATGCGCTCAATCTGGCCTCGAAATCCGGTATTCACCGGTTGATCACGGCGCTTGAGGAGCGTGGCTTCATCCGCAGGCTGCCCAACCGGGCACGGGCTCTGGAAGTCATCAAGCTGCCCGACAGCTACCAGGCCAATCTGCAGCCGCGGCGCGGATTCTCGCCAAGCGTGATCGAAGGCGGTCAGGGCAAACAGCCCGAACCGGTGCGCCGCGCCGAACCGGCCAATGACGAGGCGGCGCAGATGACGGAAGTGCCGATGATGGGCCGCATCGCCGCCGGTGTGCCGATCTCGGCGATCCAGAACATCACCCACAACATCACCGTGCCGGCCGAGATGCTCGGCACCGGCGAGCATTATGCGCTGGAGGTCAAAGGCGATTCGATGATCGACGCCGGCATCTTCGACGGTGACACCGTGCTGATCCGCAACATCTCGACCGCCAGCCCTGGCGACATCATCGTGGCCCTGGTCGACGACGAGGAAGCCACGCTGAAGCGGTTTCGCCGCAAGGGCGCGTCGATCGCGCTCGAGGCCGCCAATCCCAACTACGAAACCCGCATTTTCGGCCCCGACCGGGTCAAGGTTCAGGGCAAGCTGGTCGGTCTGATCCGTCGCTACCACTAAGCGTCTCCGGCTTTCTGCCGGACCTTTGGCAGTCCCGCCTGTGCGGCTTAGCGATTTTGCCTATCCGGCAGGTCGTAGGCGCCGGTGCGCCAGTTGTAGTAGCGCTGAATGGTCCAGGGGCGGAGGACACCCGCAAGTGCGGTGCGGATCTGAAATTCCGGTCTCGCCGCGCTTCCGGCCGCATCCGTGGACGCGGCTTGCGGGGCTGTTGTGTTCGGATCAATCCGGATTGCCAGCGCACCGGTGCGCCGCAAGCTGCGCGATGTGACCAGCGTGGCGCCCGAACGGCAGATGCGCATATGCACCGGGATCGCCACAATCACCAGATCGGCCCGGTCGCAGGCCGCACCGATGTAAGCGGCCTGGTCAATCGCCAGGATCTTTGCCTGCTTGTGCACCGCCGCGCACAGACCGCGGCCGGCACACTGAAAGCGCGAGGGCTGCTGTGCCGCGGCGGCCAACAGGTGATCAAGCGTTGCCGCGATGGCAGCTGGGGGTGGAGAGTGCGCCCTGGCTTCGGCCCCATCCACCGCGCCCTCCCGGGAGGTCTCGGGCCGTTTGTGAACGACCGGCGCGGCGTGCGGCCTGCCGTGCAGGGCTGTCTGCCATTGCCCGAACACGAATGCCGAGGGCCGGACCGAGTTGCTGGCCAGGGTCGCCGGCCCGGCAAGGGCGACAAGATCTGCGTCTTCGCTGACCAGCATGTCGGGCCCGGGCGCAGCAAAGGGGGGCCGGGCCAGCACAGCACCGAGACCCAGCAGCACGACGCCGCCAAACCGCAACCAGCTGCGCAACAACACCAGAACCACAAACCCGGCACCGGCGATCAGCGTGGCCTGCACTGGCACCTGTCCGACATGGATGTCGCCGCCCAGAGCATCGACATGGCGGGCGACGGCAATGACCCCCTCGAGCCCCTGCCCCATCAGGCGCAGCGGCCATTGGTCAAGCCCGAACGGCATCAATAGAAGAGCCAGCAACCCGGCAGGCATCACCACGAAGGTCACCAGCGGCATGGCCATGAGATTGGCCAGAAGTCCGTATCCCGCCACCCGGTGGAAATGATGGGCCGAGAACAGTCCGGTTGCCAGCCCCGCGACCAGCGATGTGAGGCCAAGGCCAATCAGCCCCTTGATCATGACGCCGCTCCAGCGCAGCAGGGCTGACCGCGCGTGCGGGATTTTGGGTGAACCGGCCTGGCGGCCGAGAAAGCCGGCGATCGCCGCATAGGCCGAGATCAGCGCTGCGGTGGCGGCAAAGGACATCTGAAACCCCGGGCCCGTCACGGCCGACGGCGAGATCACTATGATGACGATTGCCGCGAGCGCCACATTGCGCATGGTCAGCGCCGGCCGGTCGGCAATAACGGCGAACAGCATGACGGTGAGCATGATCCAGGCCCGCTGGGTGGACACGCTGCCGCCGGAGATCAGAAGATAGGCGGTGGCGGTGAGCATGGCGCCGACGGCGGCCAGCTTCTTGACCGCAAAGGCTTCCACCAGCACAGGAAACAGGGCCAGCCCCTTGCGGATGACGATGTAGAGCGTGCCGGCGGCAAGCGCCATGTGCAGGCCCGAAATCGCCAGGATATGCGCAAGCCCGGTGGCGCGCAGCGCATCCACGGTTGCTCTGGAAATGCCGCGCCGGTCCGATACGGCGAGGGCCGCGGCAATCCCGCCGCGATCACCGGGCAGCACATGACGGATCCGGGCGGATATCTGCTCCCGGACCGTGCGCAGCGCAAGCCGGAAGGAATCGGCCGCACCGGCAGCCCGTCCATCCGGTGCACCCGAAGGATCAAGTCTTGCCGGCGCCTGATAGAAATAGCCATGCGCTCCAATGCGATCGATATAGGCCCGAAAGGCATAGTCATAGCCTCCCGGCAGCACCGGGCCGGAGGGAGAGGACAACCGCGCCCGTCCGGCGATGACGGCGCCAATCGGCGCCGGATCATGCGCGCTGCGCGCTGTGACCCGCACCCGCTGTGGCGGCCGTCTCAGGCGCGGATCTGAGGTGGCAGACAGCCCGAGCAGATACCGCACCCGGCCATCGGGATCGAATTCGCGGGCCTCGACGGTCCCGGTGATGTGGGTCGTCACATCTGAATCGAGCAAAACCGGAACATCCCGCGCCTCAATCACGGCGGCAAGCGCGCCTGCACACAGCGCGCCGGCAAACGATGCGGCACGCGCGGCGGTGCGATGGTTTTGTCTGGAAAGCAGATACACACACACGGCGACAGCCAGGACGGCAGCGATGGCAAGCGGCGGCGGATCTGCCGGGGCAGCATAATACAGCCCCGCTCCTGCGCCCATCGCCACCGGCACAAACAGGAAGGCCACTCCGTGACCAGATTCCTGGCGCCGTCCCTCTGCCAGCGCCCGCCATAGCTGATCGAGATAACGCCGGTTGCGCGCCGGCATGGTCAACCGCTGCGGATGGCGCGCCAAAGGCAGCATTTCCGGGGCATGCACTGTCAGCGGCTGGCGAGTGCGGCTGCCGCCGGGAGCGGCTGTTGCCTGTTCAGGGTCTGTGCGATCTGCCTGGGCCATACACGCCTCGCTAGAAGCCAGCCAGACTACACCCCAAATGGCCTGTTGCGCCACCCTGACCTGCAGATCCTGCGCCCACCCCGCGCCGGCGCGCGCAACCAATCCGCTGCCGATTTCAGGCTGTTTTGGGCACAATTCCAAGACGTTATCTTTTGCCCAGAATGGCGCCGTGGCCGCTGGATTGGGCGTGGCGCAGCATGCAATTAGCCTTCCGCATAGCTTGGCAGGCTGCGGCAAATCATATAGCTAAACGCGTGACGGTCATCCAAGACGTCGGCCATGGGCCCGACGCCTGCATTTGTGGAAGGACATGCCATGGCAGACAAGAACGCAAAAATCACTATCGAGGACAAGGAACTCGACCTTACAGTCAAGTCCGGAACACTGGGCCCCGACGTTGTCGACATCGCCGCACTTTACAAGCACACCGGGGCCTTCACCTACGATCCCGGCTTCACCTCCACGGCCTCCTGCGAATCCAAGATCACCTTCATCGACGGCGACGCCGGCATTCTGCTGCATCGCGGGTATCCGATTGATCAGCTGGCTGAACAGGGCGATTTCCTGGAGGTTTGCTACCTGCTGCTTTACGGCGAACTGCCGACCGCCACGCAAAAGGCCGATTTCGATTATCGCGTCACCCGCCACACCATGGTGCACGAGCAGATGAGCCGGTTCTTCACCGGGTTCCGCCGTGACGCCCACCCGATGGCGGTGATGTGCGGTTGTGTCGGCGCGCTGTCGGCGTTTTATCACGATTCAACCGACATCACCGACCCGCATCAGCGGATGGTTGCCTCGATGCGGATGATTGCCAAGATGCCGACCCTGGCGGCAATGGCCTACAAATACCATATCGGCCAGCCCTTCATTTACCCGACCAACAATCTCGACTACGCCTCGAACTTCCTGCGCATGTGCTTTGCCGTGCCGTGTGAAGATTATGAGGTCAATCCGGTGCTGGCCCGCGCCATGGACCGCATTTTCATCTTGCATGCCGATCATGAGCAGAACGCCTCGACATCGACCGTGCGTCTTGCCGGCTCGTCGGGCGCCAATCCGTTTGCCTGCATTGCAGCGGGTATCGCCTGCCTCTGGGGTCCGGCCCATGGCGGCGCCAACGAGGCGGCACTCAACATGCTGTCCGAAATCGGTTCTGTCGACAAGATACCCGAGTTCATCGCGCGCGCTAAGGACAAGGATGACCCTTTCCGGCTGATGGGCTTTGGTCATCGTGTCTACAAGAACTACGACCCGCGCGCCAAGATCATGCAGAAGACCACGCATGAAGTGCTCAATGAACTCGGCATCAAGGACGATCCGATGCTCGAAGTGGCCATGGAGCTCGAACGGATCGCGCTCACCGACAGCTACTTCATCGAGAAGAAACTGTACCCCAACATCGACTTTTATTCCGGCATCACGCTCAAGGCGCTCGGCTTCCCGACCACCATGTTCACCGTCCTGTTTGCGCTGGCCCGCACGGTCGGCTGGATCGCCCAGTGGAGCGAAATGATCGAGGACCCGGACCAGCGGATCGGACGCCCGCGCCAGCTCTATATCGGCGAACCGACACGCGATTACGTGCCGACTTCCAAGCGCTGACCCAGATGGCCGCCATCGCGGCCACCGGACACCCCGATAAACAGGCGCCTTCGGGCGCCTTTTTATTGCTGGCCTGTGTCAGGCCTGGCTTGACGGGAAGCTGGCGTTGCAGCCTGGCAGTCTGCCAGAACCACAGATTGGCAACCGGACGTGGCGCTGTCTTTCGGGGGCGCACCGGCCCAACACCACCCTGCTTACCGCCCGCCGGTCTGTCGGCGCTGATCAGCGTCCGATAACTGAGAGCAGGGTTTTGGCGGCAAGTTGTGAGGCTGGCTGGCCGATCTGCATGCGCTCGCGGACCAGATCGAAATCAGCCAGCATGGCGGCCCGGTGCAGGGTATTGCCGGCCAGCTGGTCGGCAACAATTGCCAGCCGCTCGGGCCTGACCTGGTTGTCGTAATACTCGGTGATGACAACATGACCGGCAATCAGATTGGGCAGAGCCCCGGTCCATGTGGTGACCATGTTGAACAACAGCCGGGCAATCGGGTCGAGCTTGTAGCACGACATGTGCGGAACACCGGCCAGAGCCAGTTCGAGAAGCACCGTGCCGGACGCGGCAATCGCCACATCGGCCTGCGCAAAAGCCTGCCACTTGGCGGCATCCCCGGTCACAACCCTGCAACTGACGTCCCAGCCCAGAACCTGGTCGCGGACCTGGCGCTCGACATGGGCGGCGGCGGGCAGCACGAAGGTCATGTCCGGATTGATCTGTGTCAGACATTCGGCGGCGGCGCCGAAATCAGCGCTCAGGCGCGCAACCTCGCCACGACGCGATCCCGGCAGGATCAGACACATGGGCGGCCCTTTGGGCGCGGGCGCCTGCCTGCGGGCCTGCTGGGCCCGATGTGCGGCATTCAAACCGGGATCGTCGATCAGCCGGTGTCCGACATAGGTCAGCGGCGGTCCGCCAAGGCTTTCGACAATAGCCGGTTCAAACGGAAAAACGGACAGCACGTGATCCACCCAGCCGCGCATGGCTTGCGCCCGTTCGGGCTTCCAGGCCCACACCGTGGGACAGACATAATTGATGATCTTGAGGCCGGGCAGCGCCTGGCGGACCTTGCGCGCGACGCGGTGGGTGAAATCCGGACTGTCGATGATCAGCAGGCAATCAGGCCGGGCGGCAATGATGGCGTCCGCGGTCTGGCGGATGCGGAGGATCAGCTTGGGCAAATTGGCGATGACGGCGGAAAAGCCCATGATCGACAATTCGCTGTAGTCAAACAAAGAGGTCAGGCCCTCGGCGATGAGGCGGTCGCCTCCAACCCCGATCAATGTGGGCTGCCGGCCGGTTTCAACGGCGAGCGCACGCACCAGTTCGGCCCCCAGAATGTCGCCCGAAGGTTCGCCGGCAACGACCGCGAGTTTTAGGGCTGACATTGCACCGCCTCCGGGTTGGCTGGCTTTATGCCAATCACAAACAGACCCAGCCGGTTGGCCTCGTCAATCACCTGCTCGCGCTCGAGCACCAGCGCACGGCCGGCCTCCACCGCGATGCCGGCCAGACCCGCCGCATGCGCATTGATCACCGTCAACGGGCCGATCGACGGCAGGTCGGCACGCTCATCCTGATCCGGCTTGCACATCTTGACCAGAACCCCACCCGGGACGGTCAATCGCTTGCTGGCGCGCAACTCCTTGACACGCGCAAGCATGGCGTCGGTGCCTTCGAGACCCTCAAGCGCGATGACGCGACCGCCCACAGAGACCGAGCCCTGCCCGACATCGAGGCGACCGAGCGCAAGCGCCACGGCGCCGGCGGCTTCGATATCGCGCCAATCCGACTTGCCGGGGCGCATCTGTGCCAGCGGCCCCGGCGTGCCAAGCAGATCAGGCGCTATCTGCTGCGCGGCCAGGACCTTCACGCCTTCCTTCTCCAGCACCCTGATGGCAAACCGCAGGATCTTGTCATCGCCGCCGGCGGCAAACACCCGTAGAAATGCCGGCAGCGCCATCAGCGAGCGCCAGGTCGGCCGCAGATTCGCGAGGTCCGGACGCCGGTCAATGCCGCCGGCGAACACCACCGATCCGATCGCCTCCCGGCGAATGGTCCTGGCAAGTTGCGCCAGGTCGGCGATGCTGATCTGGCAATGGTCAAACCCCGACCAGTCCTGATCGGCTTCGCCCCGGATCGCGACGATGAAAGGATTGTGCCCCATGTCCCGCGCGGCCCGGGCTACCAGGACCGGAAACCGGCCCTTGCCGGCGAGAATTGCCAGACGACCGCTGAGGTCAGGCATGGCGGTTGCCGCGGTCACCGGATCAGCCCCGCTGCCCCCGGGCCGGCGACGACAGGGCGCGCTCGCTTTCGGCATCAATGAAGGCAATGATGTCGTCCACGGCGGCGTTCTTGTCGGCCTGGTCGCGGACCCGGGCGATGTTGTCCCGGATCGGCGTGCTGTTGTCGAAGATCGCCTTGAAGGCGCGCCGCACGGCATGGATGGCCGGTTTGTCAAAGCCTGCGCGTTGCATGCCGATGATGTTGAGCCCCATCAGCACACCCGGATTGCCGTTGAGCATGCCGTAGGGAATGACGTCATTGTTGACCGCCGCCAACCCGCCGATGAAGGCGTGATGGCCAATACGGGCGAACTGGTGGACCGCAGCCCCACCGCCCATGATCACCCGGTCACCGATGCTGACATGTCCCGCCAGCATGACATTGTTGGACAGGATGACATGGTCGCCGACATGGCAATCATGCGCCACGTGCGAGTAGGCCAGAAACATCGAATGGTCGCCGACGGTGGTCTTGCCGCCGGATGCGGGCATGCCGGGATGCATGGTCACGCCTTCGCGGATGGTGCAGGACCGGCCTATGATCAGTTCGGTGTCTTCGCCCTTGTAGTGAATGTTCTGCGGGGCACAGCCAAGAACCGCCTGCGGAAACACGACCGTCTTTTCACCAATCGTGGTGGACCCCTGCACAACCACATGGCTCATCAGCTGCACATGATCGCCAAGCCGGACTTTCGCCCCGACGTGGCAGAACGGACCGATTTCAACATTGTAGCCAAGGATGGCGCCATCCTCGACAACCGCGGAGGGGTGAATGCGGGCCAAATTCAGGGCGGCAGGCGCGGTAATTGTCATCAGCTCTCGCTTTCTTGCGAAGCCAGCATGGCTCCTATATCAGCTTCGGCCACCTTGACGCCGTCGACCATTGCCTCGCAATGGAACCGCCAGATGTTGCCGCGCTGCTTGATCTTTTCGACGTGGTATTCAAGCCTGTCGCCGGGGACGACCGGCTTGCGGAACTTGGCGTTGTCGATGGTCATGAAATAGACCAGGTTCTTGCCGCCACCGGCAGCCTTGGCGCAGATTGCGCCTGCGGTCTGCGCCATGCCCTCGACGATCAAGACGCCCGGCATGATCGGATTTTCCGGGAAATGGCCGGTGAAATGCGGCTCGTTGGCGGTCACGTTCTTGATGCCGATGGCAGAGGTGTCGCCATCGATGGAGACGATCCGGTCCACCAGCAGGAACGGGTACCGATGGGGCAACAAAGCCATTATATCCCGGATATCAGCCGTTTCCAGGCTATTTGCCGCAGTTTCCATTATTTGTCCTCTTCAACTTCCTTTTTGCCTTTTCTGGCAAAAGCACGTTCATTGGCCGCGGCCGCATCGCGAAGGAATCCGCGCATCGGGCGCGCCGGTTGTCCGCCCCACAGTGCGCCTGCCGGAACATCCCCGGCGACACCGCTCATCGCCGCTAGTTGCACACCATCGCCGATCGTCACGTGGCTGTTGATTCCGCTCGCCCCGCCGATCATGACCCGGTCGCCAATGGTCGTGCTGCCGGCGATGCCAACCTGGGAGACAATGACACAATGCCGGCCGATGCGGACATTGTGGGCAATCTGCACCAGATTGTCGATCTTTGTTCCCTCGCCGATGACCGTGTCGTCGAGCGCGCCGCGGTCGATTGCGCTGTTGGCACCGATTTCGACATGATCCTGAATGATCACCCGGCCAATCTGCGGCGTTTTTTCCAACCCGCGCGGGCCGGGCGTATAGCCAAACCCGTCCTGGCCGATGCGCGCACCTGGGTGGATGATGACATGGTTGCCGACAAGCGCGTGCTGGACGGTTGCCGCATGGCCAACATGGCAGTGACGGCCGATGCGGCTGCCGGCGCCAATGGCGGCCCCGGCCCCAATCACCGTGCCGGAACCAATCTCAACGCCTGCGCCGATGACGGCGCCAGATTCAACTACAACACCGTCTTCCAGACGGGCAGAGGCATCCACGCTGGCGGTTGATGCCACGCCGGCTTCTGTTGTCAAACGCTGCGGCCGGACCATGGATGGCACCAGCGCGGCGCCGGCGAGCGCAAATGCCAGTTGCGGCGATCCGACGATCAGCGCCGCCACGCCCTGGGGCACATGGGCGGCCATGGCTCTGGAAACGAAAACAGCCGCGGCGGTGGACTTTGCCAGATCCGGCAATGCCATTCGAGACTGTGCGAAAGCAACTTCTGACGCATCGGCGCGCGACAATGGCGCGATGCCCGACACCATGCGTCCGGCAAAACCCGAATCGGCCAGTTCCGCTCCGCAAAGACTGGAAAGGTCCGAAAGCGAAATGCCTTCATGCGGAGGAAAAAAGCGATGTTTATCCATAAGGAAACCGGAAGGAAGGACCGGGTGGCAAACCGCCACCCGTATCAAAATCAGAAGCGTGTGGAAGCGCCGAAGCCGAACTTCTTGATGTCGTCGTAGCTCTCTTTGGCGACCGGCTCTGCGTAGTAAATGCGGAGCGGACCAAACGGCGAAGCCCAGGTGATGCCGGCACCGACCGAAGCGCGCCAGTCCATGCTGTTGCCAACCAGTGTCTGGGTAACGCCGCCGGACGTGAAGTCGCCAGTAGCAATGTCATTGCCATAAAGCGTTGCCGCATCGGCGAAGACGTTGAGCCGAAGGCCGAGATCACGCGAGATCAATGGCATCGGCGCAGAGACTTCCACCGAACCGTTGAAATAGGTTGTGCCGCCTGCGGATCCGATGTTGGTGGTGCCGGTGCTGTCGAAGACGCGCGGGCCGATGCCGCGGGTGTCGAAACCACGAATGGTTTCCTGCCCGACAAACAGATGGTCGAACACACGCAGATTGCCGCCGCCGGTCGATGTGACATGGCCGGCACCCGCCGACAGCTGACCGATCAGATCACCCGATTCGGACAGCATATGGAAATAGCTGGCCTTGGCGGTGGTCTTGAAATAGTCCGAGTCGAACCCGAGCCCTGCATATTCCTGGGTGATCCGTGCGGAAATACCTTCGCGCGGCAGCATCCGGTCGTCGAGCGTGCTGTAGGACAGCGTATAGGACAAGGCCCCGGTATCATGGCCGCCATTGGCGATGGTGCGCGTGATCGCATTCAGTTCCGGATAGGACGTGACGGTCGAGATGCCGGTGTACTTGGTCTCAGAATACTTGAAAGCAGTGGTCAGATAAAGGTTCTCGGTGATCGGCGCACCAATGCGCAAATTGATCCCCTGAACGTCTTCCTCAAAGCCGTTGTAGCTCGAGTCGGTGGTCTTGAAGAGATCAAACCCTGCGGCAAGACGGTAGCCGAGGAAATAGGGCTCGGTGAAGGAGACCGAATATTCGCGCGAGTCGGTGCCGCCGCCGACCGAGGCGCGGATGTACTGGCCGCGACCGAGGAAGTTGCGCTCGCTGATATCCACTGTCGCGGTGAAACCATCCGAGTTGGAATAGCCGCCGCCAACGCCGAATTCACCGGTTGACTGGTCCTTCACGTCGACAATCAGCACGACCCGATCAGGCTGCGAGCCCGGCTGGGTGGAGATATCGACAGAGGAGAAGAACTTGAGGTCTTCGAGACGCTTCTTGGCACGGCGCACCAGAACCTGGTTGAAGGCGTCGCCTTCGGACAGGTCAAATTCGCGACGGATGACATAATCGCGTGTGCGGGTATTGCCGCGGATTTCGATCCGCTCGACATAGGCGCGGGTGCCCTCGTCAACCAGATAGACCACCGAGATGGTGCGGTTGGTGTAGTCCCGATCGCCACGCGGCGTGATTTCGGCAAAGGGATAGCCCTGGGTGGCAACGCGATCAGAAATCGCGAGGATCGTGTCCTCGACATCCTTGGCGCTGTAGACCGAGCCGCTGCGGGTTTCGATCAGGCCCTTGAGGGATTCGCCATCAATACCGGGAACGGTGCTTTCGATGCTGACATCGCCGAAGACATAGCGCTCGCCCTCTTCCACGGTGATGGTGACCACATATTCGTTGTTGGTCTCATCCAGTTCGGCAAAGGAAGAAATCACCCGGAAGTCGGCGTATCCGCGGTTGTAGTAAAACCGGCGCAACAGCTCCTCGTCGGCGCGCAACTTGTCTTCGTCGAACACGTCCTTGCGGGACAGGAACGACAGCAAGCCAGACCGTTTGGTGGTGATGACATCTGCCAGACGACCGTCGCCAAACGCCTGGTTGCCGACAAAATTGATGGTGGAAATCTTGGTGCGGTCACCTTCGTTGATTTCAAACGCCAGATTGACGCGACCGCCGTCAACCGGGACCAGACGCGTGGTCACGGTCGCATCGCTGCGCCCGATGGCCGCATAGGCATCGCGAATGGCCTGAACGTCGGCCTGAAGAATGAGATCATTGTAAGCGCCAAGCTGGCGGCTCTGGACGACCTGCTTGAGATTGGCGTCCTTGATCTTCTTGTTGCCGTTGAAGACGACCTGGTTGATGATCTGGTTCTCTGCGACGGTCACAATCAGGGTCGAGCCGGAAACGCTGATCTGGACATCGGAAAACAAGCCGGTGGCAAACAGCCGCTTCACCGATTCATCAATGTCGTTGTTGTTGAAGCTTGCACCCGGCGAAATCGTCAGATTGCCACGCACTGTCGATGCGTCAACGCGGGAATTGCCCCGCACATCCACACGACTGATCACCGCTGCCTCTGCAATTGCAACTCCGGCAAGGGTCACTGCCCCCGCGCCTGTCACCACGATACCCGCCGTCAGCGCTACAGCTGACACAGCGTTCAAAAGGTTTGAACCGGCCTTCATTGAACTTATTACCTTTTTCTTACTTTCGAATGCCCCGATACGGAGGCACGCGTCGTGAGTCATGACTTGTGCCCGTTTTACCCGCTTTTACCATACAAGCAAGGGACGGAGTTAAAATCTGTTTACTTCCTTCTCAAGCGTGACGAATTGGCCACGTCTGTGCAAATTCAAGATTAACAAATCGTTAGCACGCCCAAGCACCGCTTATCAACCGATCAGCATGGAGACATCGTTCCAGGTGGCAAACACCATCAGCGCCAGAACGATGGTCAAACCAAACCGGTAGGCCCATTCCTGCACCGCCTCACCCGGCGGGCGTCCGCGCACCGCCTCAATGGCATAAAACACCAGATGACCACCATCGAGCATCGGGACCGGCATCAGATTGAGCAGTCCGATCGACACCGAGAGCACGGCTGCGAGCTGGATCAGCGCGGCAAGACCCAGTGTCGACATGTCCTTGGAGTATTTGGCCACGCGGATCGGGCCACCCAGCTGGTCGGCCTTTTCGCGTCCGGTGACGATATTGCCGATATAGCCGATGGTGCGGGTGACAATGTACCAGCTCTGCGCCGCCCCCTCGCCCACAGCCTCGAGCGGGCCGTATTCCCGAACCCGGAAATTGCCGGCATCATTGTTGGTGACCACGCCAATCCGGCCGACCTCCATCCTGTTGCCGAAATTGTCGGAGATTTCCGTTCGCGTCGGTGTGACGCTCAGATCAACCAGCTTGCCCTGACGCTCCATGGTTATGGTGATGACGGTCTCGGGGCGGACGCTGACATAGCGCTGCACGTCGTCGAAGATCTCGATCTGGACGCCGTCGATGGCAACGAAGCGGTCACCCGGCAGAATGCCTGCGGCTTCAGCGGCGCTGGCCGGCTGCACCTGGGCAACCACCGGATCGGCAATCATACGGCCATTGAGGCCGAACATGACCGCAAAAATGGCGATTGCCAGGATGAAATTGGCGATCGGACCGGCAGCCACGGTTGCGGCGCGGCGCCACAAGGCGGCAGCGGCAAAAGAACCGGCGCGGTCGGCCCCGCTCAGCGCAGCCTCTCCACCGGTGGGCAGGCTGGCGGCGTTCTCGTCACCGCGAAACTTGACATATCCGCCCAGTGGAATGAGCGACAGCTTCCACCTGGTGCCGTGCCTGTCGGTGCGGCCGATGAGTTCGGGGCCGAAGCCGACCGAGAAGGCATCCGCCCGGATACCGCACCAGCGGCCGACCAGGTAATGTCCCAGCTCGTGAAAGAATACCACAATCGTCAGCACCAGCAGGAACGGCGGCAGGGCGCTGAGGATGCTTCCCGCCGACGAAGTCAGAAATTCCATGAGGTCGTTTCCTTATCGTGACGCATGGGTGCAGGTGTCCATTGCCTTTGCGGCGATCAGAATCGCCTGTGCGAATTATAGTCCAAGCAACCTTGCGGCAAGCTCGTCAGCCACGCCCGCATGGTCGGCAAGCGGCAGCAGGCTGCCCAACAGAAAAGCTGCAAATGCGGCAAAGACAAGACCATCGACCCGATCCATGACGCCGCCATGGCCGGGAATCAGCTGGCTTGAATCCTTGGCGCCAAAACGGCGCTTGACCCAGGACTCGAACAGATCGCCGATTTGAGAGGCAACCGACAGCACCAGAGCGACTGCCGGAATCATCCAGCCACCGCCATGGCGCACAGCCAGAGCAACGCCAAGGCCCGCCCCCACGCCTGCAGCGGTGCCAAAAATGGCGCCCGACCAGGTCTTGCCCGGCGAAATGCGCGGCGCAAGCTTGGGGCCGCCCAATGCCCGGCCGCAAAAATAGGCCAGAATGTCGGTTGCCCAGACAATGGCGATAAGAAACATCATGGCAAACAGACCGAAAACGCCCTCGCCGCGAATTTCCGCCAGCGCCAGGCCGGCCATGCCGGCATAGAGCACCGCCGTGGCCGACCACACCCCGCCGCGCGCCAGGCCGGCCAGCACGGCGCCACAGCTGCCGATGACAATGGCGGCCAGCGCCATGGACGGCTGAGAGGTCAGAATGAAAGCTGATGTGGCCAGGATCGCCAGCCAGCCGATGGCGTTGGCAAGCGGCGCCTTGGCCGGCGCGTTGATCATCGAGGAAAACTCATAATGCATCAGCACCATGATGCTCACCGCCAGCGCCCGGAACCAGACGCCGCCGGCCCAGGTCAAGACCAAGACAACAATTCCCAGGACAACCCCGGAAACGATCCTCAACCGCAGTTCGCGCGACATCAGGAGCCGACCGCGAGTTCGGGCGCGGACACCGCGCCGAAGCGGCGGTCGCGCCGGCAGTATTCCGCCAGCGCCTCATGGAAGGCTTGACGGTCGAAATCCGGCCACAGGCAGGGCATGAACACAAACTCCGAATAGGCGGTCTGCCAGAGCAGAAAATTCGACAGCCGCTGTTCACCGCTGGTGCGGATCACCAGATCCGGATCCGGGATACCGACGGTATCGACATAGCTCGCCAGTGTGGTTTCATCGATAGATGCGGGATCGAGCGCACCGGACTTGACTTGCTCGGCGATCGATCTCGCCGCGCGCGCCAATTCATTGCGGGAGCCGTAATTGAACGCGATCACAAGGGACAGGCCGGTATTGTCACGGGTTCGATCCTCGGCCTCGGTGAGCAGGGCCCGGATATCGGGCTGTACCGACGCGCGGCAGCCGATGACCCGTACGCGGACGTTTTCGCGGTGCAGTTCGGCCAGATCCCTGCGGATGAAGTAGCGCAGCAGACCCATGAGGTCGGACACCTCTTCCTTCGGGCGGTTCCAGTTTTCCGAGGAAAACGCAAACAGCGTCAGGTATTTGACGCCCGCCTCGGCGGCGGTACGCACGGTCTCGCGCACCCGCTCCACACCGGCCCGATGGCCAGCAGTCCGCGGCAGTCCGCGCGCATTGGCCCAGCGGCCATTTCCATCCATGATGATGGCGACATGCCGTGGCATTGAGACTGGTTCTTCGGAGCGCATGGTATTGATCATTTCCCGAGGTGTAACGCGACTCGCGCCTATACCTGCATGATTTCCTTTTCCTTCTCGGCCAGCAAGTGGTCGACTTCGGCGATGGTCTCGTCCGTCAGCTTTTGCACCACATCGGCCTCGCGACGGCTGTCGTCCTGACTGATGTCACCGTCCTTTTCCGCCTTCTTGAGCGTATCCATGCCGTCGCGGCGGACGTTACGGATAGCGACCCGGGCATTCTCGGCGTAGGTATGGGAGACCTTGACCAATTGCTTGCGACGCTCCTCGTTGAGATCGGGCAGCGGAATTCGCAGGTTCTGGCCGTCAATGATCGGGTTGAGCCCGAGATTGGCCTCGCGAATGCCGCGATCGACGGCGCCGACCATCTGCTTGTCCCAGACCGACACGCCCAGCATGCGCGATTCCGGCACGGTGACGTTGGCGACCTGGTTGAGCGGCACGCGGGAGCCGTAAGCTTCGACCATCACCGGGTCGAGCACATTGGGAGACGCACGGCCGGTGCGCAAGGATGAGATATCGCTCTTGAAGGCCGCAATGGCGCCCTCCATGCGACGTTTGAGTTCTTTCAAGTCAGCGCCTTCACTCATCGCCAATTCCTCCTGCAGGTGACCCTGTTGTCGTATACCAGACCGGCACGCGCCGGCCACACCTAATGATCGCGAACGATGGTTGCCCGGCCTTCGCCGACCATGATCTTTGCGAAAGCACCCTTTTCGTGGATCGAAAAGACTACAATCGGAATTAAATTCTCCCGCGCCAAAGCGACGGCAGCGACATCCATGACCGCCAGCCCCTTGTTGAGCACTTCATCATGGGTGATGGTCTCGAACCGGATGGCATCGGGATGCTTCTTCGGATCGGCAGAATAGATGCCGTCGACCTGGGTGCCCTTGAGAATGGCTTCCGCGCCCATTTCCGCCGCCCGCAACGCGGCAGCGGAATCGGTGGTGAAGAAGGGATTTCCGGTGCCGCCGGCGAAGATCACCACCCGGCCCTTTTGAAGGTGATGCAGGGCGGCGCGCTGGGAAAAGCTCTGGCAGATTTCAGGCATGGAAATCGCCGAGAGCACTTCGGTATCGATACCAAGCTTGCGCAGCGACGTGGCAAGCGCCAGCGCGTTGATCACGGTTGCCAGCATGCCCATGTGGTCGCCGGTGACACGATCGCCGCCCTTGGACGCAACCGCGACACCGCGGAAAATATTGCCGCCGCCAACCACGACGCCGACCTCGACTCCCATGCCGCGAACCTCGGCAATATCTTCAGCAATGCGGTCAACCACGGCAACGTCAATGCCAAATCCCTGGCTGCCCATCAGGGCTTCGCCGGATGCTTTGAGGAGAACACGCTTGAAGAGGGGTTTGGTTGTCATGGAATGGTCCGCATTTCTATCTCAGGCCCGGATACACGAAGGGCACCACGTTGTCACGCGATGCCCTTGCGGTTTTTGCAGCGATGCGCCGTCAAAGGCGCAGCATCTCAGCCTTTGACGGCAGCGGCGACTTCTGCTGCGAAGTCGCTCTCTTCCTTCTCGATGCCTTCGCCAAGCTGGAAGCGGACAAAGCCGGCAATCTCGACCGGCGCACCGGCATCGGCCGCAGCAGCCTCGACGGCCTCTCCGACAGTCTGGTCCGGATTGATGACGAAAGCCTGCGAGAGAAGGGCTACTTCCTCGTAGAACTTGCGCATGCGGCCTTCGACCATCTTTTCGATGATCGCTTCCGGCTTGCCCGATTCGCGCGCCTGTTCGGTGAACACATGGCGCTCGCGGTCGGCGATTGCGGCATCCACATCGTCAGACGTCAGCGCCAGCGGATTTGTGGCGGCGATGTGCATGGCGACCTGACGGCCGATTGCATTCAAGGCATCCGTCTTGCCGGTCGACTTGACAGCGACGAGCACGCCCAGCTTGCCGAGGCCATCGGCGACCGCATTGTGCACATAGGTGGCGACCACGCCGTCGTCGACAGACAGCTTGGCGGACCGGCGGAAGCTCATGTTCTCGCCGATATGGGCGATCGCATCCTTGATCGTGTCAGTGACCGACTTGCCGGTGGAAGGTACTGTGGCGGCGCTGACGGCGTCGGCGGACCCGTCCGTGGACAGCGCAACGGCGGCGACCGAGCGGGCCAGATCCTGGAAGCCGTCATTGCGGGCGACGAAGTCGGTCTCGGAATTGACTTCAACGACGATGGCCGACTTGCCTTCCGAGGCAACAGCAACCAGGCCTTCGGCGGCGGTACGGCCCGACTTCTTGTCGGCCTTGGCGATGCCCTTGGCGCGCAGCCAATCGACCGCAGCTTCCATGTCGCCATTGTTTTCGGCGAGCGCCTTCTTGCAGTCCATCATGCCGGCGCCGGTCTTGTCGCGCAGCTCTTTCACCATTGCAGCGGTAATGCTCATAACAGCCTCTTCATACTTTGGCGTCCGGTCCGGCCATTTCGGCCAACAGACCCGGAATCGCATTCGGCACATCAACCATGCCATTGAAATGTGACAGCCCGGCAAAGCGCGATGGCTTGGCCGGGCCGGTTTTGTCCGAAACCCGGATTTAAGCCTTTGCGGCTTCTTCTGCCGGCGCAGCTTCAGCTGCAGGCGCGGCTTCGGCAGCAGCTTCGGCTTCGGCAGGTGCCGCTTCAAGCGCAGGCTCGACGGGGGCTTCCATGGCGCCAAGATCAACGCCAGAAGACCCCTGCTGACGGGCGATGCCGTCGATGCAGGCGCGGCTGATCAGATCGCAATAGAGCGCAATGGCGCGGCTGGCATCGTCATTGCCCGGGATCGGGTAATCGACAACGTCCGGATCACAATTGGAATCGATGATCGCAACGACAGGAATGCCAAGACGCTTGGCTTCCTGGATGGCAATGGATTCCTTGTTGGTGTCGATGACAAACATCAGGTCAGGCGTGCCGCCCATGTCACGGATACCGCCCAGCGCACGGTTGAGCTTTTCACGCTCGCGCTCAAGGTTGAGGCGTTCCTTCTTGGTGAAGCCCGAGGCTTCAGCCGAAAGGATCTGGTCAAGCTTGCGCAGACGCTGGATCGAATGCGAGATGGTCTTCCAGTTGGTCAGCATGCCGCCGAGCCAACGGGCGTTGACATAGTACTGAGCCGACCGCGACGCCGCATCGGCAACGATCTCGGAAGCCTGACGCTTGGTGCCGACGAACAGCACGCGACCGCCCTTGGACACGGTGTCTGACACAAGCTTGAGAGCCTGGTTCATCATCGGCACGGTCTGGCCGAGATCGAGAATGTGAAGATTGCTGCGCGCACCAAAGATGTACGGCTTCATTTTCGGGTTCCAGCGGTGTGTCTGGTGTCCGAAGTGTACGCCTGCTTCAAGCAGCTGGCGCATGGAAAATTCCGGCAATGCCATGCCTGGTACTCCTGTTTCCGGTTGAACCTCCGCAGGGCGTGAGCGCAAAGCGCCACCGGCGGACCAATCCGGATTTCTCCCGGATCACCCCATGCCCCACGTGTGGAATAGGCGTCGCTTACAGACAAAAAAGCGATTATGCAAGGGCGAAGGACGGAAAGGCTGGCCAATTTCGATGCAGGCCAGCCCGACCGCCGCAAAGCCGGCCTGACCCGTCACTTCTTGCCGCGAGGCACCAACTGGTTGAATGTCTTGATCTCTGACGCCAGCTTGGTGGAGATTTCTTCTTCCGGAAGCATGGTTTCCAAATTCATCACCCGCCGGCGCGATTGTGCCTGCTGCTGCTGCTGTTGCTGCTGTTGCTGGTGGGCAAGTTCAGGATTGAGAAAACCTGTCATTTCGCCAAGGTCGGTGACGACAGGGGTTTCGATTTTCTTATCGGCCATGTTCATTCCTTTCCTAGAGTGAGACGATGACAAGGAAGTTTCTTTCGGCCATGGCAATGAGCGCCGCCAATCCTTCGTCGGGATCGCAGCCAACCTGGCCAATGACTTCAGACACCGCAATGCGTTCGTGGTCAGCAACGGTGGTCCAAAGAGCGTGCGCGCTCTCATTCAAGCGCAGATAGTGATTTTCCAGCGGATCATAGAGAATGTAGTGATCGCCAATCTTCTTGGTATAAATTGCCGCTTGTCGCCGGATTTTGGCATGCCGGAAATTGCCTGGATCAAGCGGATCTTCCGATGCGCCGGGAACCGGCACGTCGGGAGCCGCGGGATGACCGCCAAGCTCGGCCCCGGGTGAACGGGGCGGTGAAGGAGGATTTGGTGGGTTCATGAATCAACTCCCTGCCTGGTTAGTGATGCAGGCCGGCGATTGCAGCGCCACGCATCCAACGACCGGCGCAAACCCCGCTGCATCTGTTTGACCCAATGCCTGTCCGTCGCCGTTCCAATGAAGCGATTTCAGCGCGACATGCCTCAGGCGGTTTCGACCTCCCCGCGAACGAGCGCATCGGACATCTGCCCGGCCATGGCGTCGCGCAACGCGACACCGTCTCTGGTCAGCACATCCGCGCTCTCCAGCAAGATCGGTCTGGCGCCCGCCAATCCGCTCTTGATGAAAGCAAGCCGTTCGCGGCAAAAGTCCCGATCAAACGGATGCATTTGCACGGCCTTCTCATAATATTCCATCAAAATCAGATAGATATAGCAGGCATGAAGGAAGCCGAAATAGTTTCTCTTGCTGCCGGACCATGGCAGAACCAAGGTCTCCTCACCGTCCTTGCTCTTGAACAAGGGGGTATCGGACTCAATCCGGTAGAGCACCTGATGGCCCAACTCGTGGATGATCGACTCCTCAATGTCGATCAGGCTCTGGT
This sequence comes from Hoeflea sp. YIM 152468, assembly GCF_029210485.1. Taxonomy (GTDB): domain Bacteria; phylum Pseudomonadota; class Alphaproteobacteria; order Rhizobiales; family Rhizobiaceae; genus Hoeflea. The sequence continues at coordinate 7,639 of NZ_JARGET010000006.1, read as the reverse complement.
CACTGGTCGACAAGAGAACCAGACCAAGGTAGCGGTCGGCTGAGCAGGAGCGGAACGCGACATCATCAAGGATGAGAAAATGGGTGATGCAGCGGTTGATGACCCGGGCAAGCCCCGGCACCTTGTTATCGGCACTGGCGATCGCGGTATGCAAAGCGGTTTCCCATCCCCTGTCGCCGGGCCTTTGGGGCGCGCCGGTCCTCACTGGGCAGCGGAAGCTGTGGGAGGGCGGAACCACCGCACGGATGAAATCCGGCACCGCCTCCTCACGCAAGGTGAAACGGCCGGCCAGATCTTCCAGCGCATCAAGATCGAGCGGCGGCGGAAGCATCGACGCCCCGCCTTGCGCCGCGGACAGGGTCTGGTGCCAGCGTCCCAGCGTATCGAGCCAGATGCCGAACCATGTCGAGCCGATCAGACCGTCGCCCAGCTCCGCTGGGTAGAAGAGCAGTCTTTCGAGCTGATCGAGATAGCCGTGCGCGGGGAGAGCCGGGTGAGCGCGGAATGACATTTCGGTGAGCAGCATCTCCGCACGTGTCCGGCGCTTGTCGATGGTGCGATCAACCAGCGCGATGACTTCGTGCAATGTAGTAAATGGCAAAAACACGACACACTCCAGGCGAGCCTATTCATGCAATTTCTATTTCGAAGATGCTAATATAGTACAATACTTCATGACTGACGTCCAGCAATTCTACCTTGGGTACAGTAGCATTTTGATTTCGCGCTGTTTTATGCCTTTGTTGATGACACCCTCATTCCGGAACAGTCCACTGGCCGATGTCGTCGCGCTCGCCAATCAGCGCCAGGCCATGGGCAATCGAGATCAGTTCGCCGCCGGTTTCGATGCGATCTGCGGCAAAGCGCTCGGTGAAGATGCGGCGCACTGCCGGCACAAATGAGGTGCCGCCGGTGAGAAAGACCTTGTCCACCGAACCGGCGCTGGTTCCGGCCTCGTCGAGCACGTCGTCGAGTGCGCCGGTGATGCGGGCGAGATCGGCCTGGATCCAGCTTTCGAAATCCTGCCGCCTGACGGTTTTCTCCCCGGCCGCGCCGAGCGGGGCAAACCGGAACTCCGCCTCGTCCTGCCCGGAGAGCGCCATTTTCGTTGCCGAGACGGCCTGGTGCAGCTGATAGCCTTCATCATGCTCGATCAGGTCGATGAACAGTTCGAGCTTGTCCGGCTCCACCGCCTGCCGCACCAAAGCCTTCAGGTCGGCATATTCCCTGGTGGTCTTGAAAATTGAAAGCTGGTTCCAGCGCGCGAAATTGCGGTAGTAGCTTGCCGGAACATCAAGCCGCTTGCCGAAGCTCCTGAACTGGCTGCCCTTGCCGATTTCCGGCGCGACCAGATGATCGATCAGACGCGCGTCAAACTGGTCGCCGGCGACACCGACGCCGGACTGGCCGACAGGAATGGCGCTGATGCGGCCAGCCTGGCGCGCGAAGCGGATCAGCGAAAAGTCGCTGGTGCCGCCGCCGAAATCGGCCACCAGCACGGTCGCATCGCGGTCAAGATTGCAGGCAAAGTAGAAGGCCGCGGCCACAGGTTCATAGACATAATGCAATTCCGGAAAGCCGAAGCGGCTCAAGGCTTCGTTGTAGCGCCGCATGGCCAGCGCCGGATCCGGGTTGGCGCCGGCGAAATGCACCGGCCGCCCGGTGACGATGCGCTTGACCGACGCCGGCCAGTTAGCGCCCGCATAGGCCTCAAGCCGCTTGAGGAAGACCTCCATCAGATCCTCGAACTGGAACCGGCGTGCATGCACCAGCGTGCCCTGGAACAGCGAAGAGGCAGCGAAGGTCTTGATCGATTGGAGAAACCGGCACTCGCCGGGATTGTCGATGAAGGCGCCGATGGCAGCCGCTCCGGCTTCCACCTGCAGCGCACTGGCGCCGAGCTGCGGGTCCTTGATGAAGGACAGCGCCGTGCGCATGCTGTCGCTGCGGCCTGCGGCAGAATCGAAGGCGATCGACGTGGTCTCCGAGCCGTGCGCCACTTGCGCCAGCACCGTGTTTGTCGTGCCGAAATCAAGCCCGAGCGCATCCGCCATGGCGTTTGCTCCACTATGTTTGCTGGTGAAATATGAGGCTCGCCGATAGGCGCCGACGGCCAGGAAGCGGGCCTGATGCCACACCCCGGCGTCCCAGTCCATCCATTGCCGCAGCGTTGCAGCGTTTCCGGTTACCGCAGCGGCGGCCCGAAACCGCCCCTGAACCCGCGCCGCAAACCGGAGGCGACCGGCTTCATGGCCCGTCGCACGGGGCCGGTTCGTAGATGTCGAGCTGCGCCAGCCGGCCTTCGAGCACGAAGTCCCCATAATCCATGGTCAGGTCGCGGGTGACGCCATTCTCGTAGAGCTTGAAGGCAATGGAGTAGACCGGCAGACCGTCGCCTTCGGCGGCTTCCTCGAAATAGGACATCGACACCGGCCAGAAGGCGTCATCGGCCAGCTCACCGGCGTTTCCGGCTTCCGCGTCGCCGGTTTCGACCGGCTGCTTGTCACCCACGATGGTGGTGGTGAGCATCGCCTTGTCGCCTGCATCCGACCCGTCATAGATGCGCGACTGGTAAAACCGCTCGCCTTCAAGCGCCTTGCCGATCAATTCGATCATATGTTCGGTGGGGAAATAGGCCGGTGCGATGTCGAGCGTCACTTTCTCCGGCTGCTCGATGTCGAGCGCAAGCTCGTCGCCGTGTTTTTGCGCCGAGCCGCGCACCTCATGGTCAAGCTTCTGATCGACAAAGGAGCGGGTCACAAAGCGAAAGGTCTTGTTGCGGATGTCCTCGAATGTGGTGGTCTGCTGATCGGTGACCCGCGAAACCTCCCCTGAAGCGATTTCGGTGACAAAGCGGAAGCTCACCGTGTAGCCGTCGCAGGCCGAGCCGCCGAACTCGTAGACCATGCGCCCGACCATGCCGGAAATGCCCGAGCGTTCGGACGCATCCTTGAGCGACAGGTCGTAGACCGCCCGGTGCGAGGCCAGGGTCGCCGGTCCGGCCAGAGCCTGGGTGGCTGCCGTGGAAAGGGCCAATGTGGCGAGCGACGCGATAGCAAGCATGCGCATCAAGGTTTTCTCCTGTCGAATCCAAAGCCAATGTTATATGACCGGAGAAGGCAAAAGCGAGGCAGAATCTGCAGGATCTGGCAAAACGCTTGCGCAGCCTTAACAGAGACGAATTTTGGAGCCTCTCATGACCGACACTGTCCAATCCCGCCTGGCCGCCCGCAACATCGTGCTTCCGCAAGCCGCCGCCCCGGCCGCAAATTACCTGCCCTATGTCATCACCGGTTCGCTGCTGTTCATCTCGGGCCAGCTGCCGATGGAAGACGGCGCTCTTGCGGTCAAGGGGCTGCTCGGGCGCGATGTCGATGTCGCCGAAGGGCAGCGCGCCGCAGAGCTGTGTGCCATCAACATCCTGGCCCAGGCCAAGGCCGCGCTGGGCGGCGATCTCGAGCGCATTGTCCGGGTGGTCAAGCTCAGCGGGTTTGTCGCCTCCGAGCCCTCCTTCACCGAGCAGCATCTGGTCATCAACGGCGCGTCCAACCTGATCGCCGACATGCTTGGCGATGCCGGCAAGCATGCCCGCGCCGCTGTCGGCATGGCCTGTCTGCCTCTCAACGCGGCGGTCGAGATCGACGCCGTGATCGAAATCCGGTGATCTTCAAATGACCAAGGAACCCGCAGATCTGAGCTGGCTCTCAGCCCGTCCCATCGCCCATCGCGGCTATCACGACATGAACCAGAGCATCTGGGAAAACACCGCCAGCGCCTTCGCCCGGGCGGTCGAGGCCGGTTATGGCATTGAATGCGACCTTCATATCGCCACCGACAGCGTTCCGGTGGTGTTTCACGATGATGATCTGGAACGGCTGTGCGGCCTGCCCGGCGATGTGCGGGCACGGACCTCGCAGGAGCTGGCGCAACTTAGGGTCGGCGGAACCAAAGATGGGGTTCCCTCGCTGCCGGCGCTGTTGAAGCAGATTGCGGGCCAAGTGCCGCTGGTCATCGAGCTCAAGGCCAGACCCGGCGACGATGCCGGTTTCGCCGACGCCGTGGTCGAATGCCTGGAAGACTATGACGGCGAGGTTGCGCTGATGAGTTTCGATCACGCCCTGTTGCGCGACCTGAAGGCCTGCGGCGCCACCTGCCCGCTGGGCCTGACCGCCGAAGGGGTCAAGCCGGAATCCTTCTTCGTGCATGAGGAAGCCATGCAGCTGGGATTGAATTTCATCTCCTACTGCGTGCATCACCTGCCCAATGCCTTCATCGAGGCGCAGCGGGCGCAGGGCGTTCCGGTGCTCACCTGGACCGTGCGGGATGGCCAGGCCCGCGCCCAGACGCGCGCCCATGCCGACCAGATGACCTTCGAGGGATTTGATCCGGACGCAATCACCGACGAGTGACCACCCACGCAGACCTGCCCTTGCCAATCGGCGGGGCGATCATACGTTGGAAGACAGACCGGCCGCGGGCTGTCGGAAACGGAGCTTCATGACGTTTGAAACTACAGATCACACGCTGTCGACGATCGACGGCCTATCGGCGGTTACAGAACGCGAATGGGGCGGACTAGGCGGGGCTTCCCGCGCTTGCCAGGCGGAATCAAGGGGTTCGGAAGCCGAATCCGCACCTGTCTACAACCCCTTTGTAAGCCACGCTTTTCTGTCCTCGCTTGAGGAGTCAGGTTCGGTCTCGGCACAGACCGGCTGGCTGCCACGGCATATCGTGTTGCGGGCGCCGGACGGCGCGCTTGAAGGGGCGATGCCGGCCTACATCAAGAGCCATTCGATGGGGGAGTATGTGTTCGACCATGCCTGGGCAGATGCCTATGAACGGGCTGGCGGGCGCTATTATCCGAAACTGCAATGCGCCGCGCCGTTCACACCGGCGACAGGTCCGCGGCTGATGGTCAGGCCGGGTGCGGGGGCGGCAAGCCGCCAGCGCGCCCTGGCCGCAGGCGGGCGGGCCCTGTGCACGCAATTGGGCCTGTCATCGGTGCACGCCACCTTCGTGCCCGAAGCCGAGATCCCCGCCTTTGAGGCGGAGGGCTATCTGCACCGCACCGACCAGCAGTTCCATTTCCGCAACGAAAACTATCGCAGCTATGAGGATTTTCTCGTCACGCTGGCGTCGCGCAAGCGCAAGCAGCTCAAGAAGGAGCGCCGGACCGCGCTGGAAAACGGCATCGAGATCGTCTGGCTGACGGGCTCGGAGCTGACCGAGAGTGTCTGGGACATCTTTTATCAGTTCTACATCGACACCGGCGGGCGCAAATGGGGACGGCCCTACCTCACCCGCGCCTTCTTCTCGTTGATCGGCGAACGCATGGCTGACGACGTGCTTCTGGTGATGGCAGAGCGCGACGGCCGGTTCATTGCCGGCGCGATCAATTTCATCGGCGGCGACTGCCTCTATGGCCGGCATTGGGGGTGCATCGAAGACCACCCGTTCCTGCATTTCGAGGTCTGCTATCATCAGGCGATCGATTTCGCCATCGCCAGGGGGCTGGCCCGGGTCGAGGCCGGCGCACAGGGCGAACACAAGCTGGCGCGCGGCTATCTGCCCGCCACCACCCATTCCGCCCATTATATCGAGCACCCGGGACTGCGGCGCGCGGTGGCCGACTACCTCGACCGGGAACGGCGCGACGTGGCCCATATCGGCCAGGTGCTGAGCGAACACGGTCCGTTTCGCAAGGGCGATTGAAGCCCGGACGCAATCACAGACTGACCTGCGCCGGACGCTTGACCCGCGTGGTGTGCACGATACAACGACTGCAGACAAACAACCGGAGGCCCGTCGATGTCCGCACCCCATTATGACGACAGCAATGTGTTTGCGAAAATCCTGCGCGGCGAACTGCCGGCAGAGCGTCTTTACGAGGACGATCACACGCTGGCCATCATGGATATCATGCCGCGTGGCGACGGCCACTGCCTGGTGATCCCAAAGGCTCCGGCGCGCAATATTCTCGATGTCGAGGCTGACAGCCTGGCACGGGTGATGGAGACCACGCAAAGACTGGCACGGGCGGTGATCAAGGCGTTCGGCGCCGACGGGGTGACGGTTCAGCAGTTCAACGAGTCCGCGGGCGGTCAGGTGGTGTTCCACCTGCATGTGCACGTGATCCCGCGCTTTGACGGCGTGGCGATGAAGCCGCACACCGGAACCATGGAAGACGGCGCGGTGCTGAAAGCCAATGCGGACAAGATTCGCGCTGCGCTCTGAGCGGCGCTGACGGTCTGACGGGATGGGCGCTTTCCGCCCGGTCGCCGGTCGCCATCGGCCTGCATGGCCCGACCCGGCTCAGGGCAGCCTATGGGGCAGCCTATTTGGTCTGCCCGATTGCAAAACAGGGATAGTAGGTCTCGGTGTCGACCGCCGCTGCGGCACAGTCGTCAAACAGCGCAAGATCAGCCTCCTCCTCGTACAGCACATAAGGGTCAACCAGCATCCGCCCCGTCAAATCCTCGGAATTGCCAAGGCGGTCGATCTGTCCCTCGACCTCGGGACTGAGCGCCACCAGCGCCTCACCCAGTGCGTTGCCCTTGATGAAATTGTCGGGAAGCTGGTCGAAGGGGCCGTCGAAATAGGTGTTGAGCATGGTTTCGGCAGCCCGGACCCCAACCAGGATCCAGCGATCGAGATAGCGGTCGGCGTAATAGGCAAAGCTGGACCGATAACCGATCTTGATCTGGCTTGAGACATCCGACTGGAAATGCTGTTCCGAGGCCACGGTCTCGTCGAGTATGTACAGGAACATCTTCAAATCCGGGTTCCACAGCAAGAACATCTGCACACCGGACTCGTCAAACACCGGTCCGAGATAGACCTCTCCCGGCCCGATCTGCTGTTCTGCCGGCTCAACACCGCGCAGATCGTTGAGCTCAAACACCACGGTGCGGCCGTTGCGCGTCACTGCGTAGACGAGCTCGCCGTTCTTCTCGACGGTGACGCCGAACTCGGAATTGTAGGCCCGGTGATGAGAAATCGCCTGCTCGGTGAACGGGTTGTTCTCCGAAAAATAGGCAAAATGGATGATGCCCTGGTCCCGGTCGGCAATATCGAGCCGGAAGTTGCCGGCATAGGGCACGCCCTCATGCAGGAACTTGAAATAATAATAGTTCTCCGTCGGATAGACGGTTACCTCGCCGTCCAGGCTGGAAAAGATGTGATCGAACACGTCGTCGATACGGTTGATGTCGAATGAAGCCGGGGCAAGCACATCCCTGATGTAGGATTGGTTGGTCTTGATCTCGCTGGCGAGCGCCGTGGCCGCCGACAGGAAACCCACCATGAAGACCACCATGGCACTGCCCCACAAAGCGGTGGCGACAGTGCGGGACGTCGAGAATGCGCGCGACATGGGGCTCTCCGATGCTTCGTGTCGTGGGAGTGGGCGGCAAGCGCGATGCGATGGCCGCCCTTGCCGCAATTACGGGCGTTTGATTGCAGGCTGCTGGAGCACAGGCTGCTTGAGGATCAAGGAACCAGACTTCCGATGGGACTGGAGCTTGTTGTGCGGTGACCCGATCTTCTGATGCGACTGCGCCTTCTTGTGCGGTGAACCGATCTTCAGGTGCGACTGCGCCTTCTTGTGTGGCGACCCGATTTTCAGATGCGACTGCGCCTT
>NZ_JARGET010000005.1 GCF_029210485.1 Hoeflea sp. YIM 152468 | reverse complement strand
CGACCCTACCGGAAAACACTGGTGACCACCCTGTCAGCTACACCACGCTGCGGGACACGATCCGTGATAACAAATAATACAGGCTTGTGGCCTTCTATCGCCGTTGCGGTTACCCACCAAAAAATCTCCAACGATTGGTGGAGGAAACAGTCCAATCATCGACCGGGTTTGACTCCAGAAGAGACTTTCTCAAGCCTATTTCGAATAATATCGCACATGCACGGTGTCCGCAATGATAGGTTGCATTGATTGTGCTTGTCACGTCATTAACTAACTCGCTTGACAGGGTACCGTACGGTACGGTACATGCCGGTCATGAACATGTCGCTGCACCCAGACACTGCTCCCAAGCAGACCGCTGCGCCTGCTGATGCCGCCTCCGGCGGCACAGCAGGCGAGGGCTTGTCCGAGCGTCAGCGTGAAGTGCTCAATGCCGTGCTCACGCTGATGGTGGCCGAAGGCGACCGGTTTTCGGTCGCTGCCGTGGCCCGTGCGGCGAGTTGCTCGAAGGAAACCCTGTACAAATGGTTTGGCGACCGCGACGGCCTGCTCACCGCCACCGTGCGCTGGCAAGCCTCCAAGGTGCGGATTCCGGACTTGCCCGACAAGCAGCTCACCCATGACAGCCTCAAGGCCGCACTCACCGGCTTTGCGACAAGCTGGCTGACGGTGATCACCAGCGATCTGTCGATTGCGCTCAACCGCGCAGCCGTCAGTCATGCGGGCTCCGGCAAGAGCAGGCTTGGAGAGATCGTCCTGACCAACGGCCCGATTGCAATGAAGCAGCGGCTTGAGCCGTTGTTCCTGGCGGGAAGGGCGGCGGGGTTGCTTGCCTTTGACGATGTCGGCGAGGCGTTTCGGGCTTTTTTCGGACTGGCCGTGGCCGACACACAGATCCGCGCCCTGCTGGGCGAAGACAACCGCCCCGGCGCGCGCGAGATCGAAACCATGTCCGCCAGGGCGGCGCAGCAATTCCTCGGCCTTTACGGGCAGGGGTAGAATGTCACCACAGGGGCGGCGGACTGTCTCCGGCGCCGAACATACAACGACAAACACAAACCAACGGGAGTGTCTCATGCGGGTATATTATGATCGCGATGCCGATCTCAATCTGATCAAATCGAAAAAGGTAGCCATCATCGGTTACGGCTCCCAGGGCCGGGCGCATGCGCTCAACCTCAAGGATTCAGGCGCGACCAATGTCGCTGTCGCCCTGCGCGAAGGCTCGGCCACGGCAAAGAAGGCCGAAGCCGACGGTTTCAAGGTCATGAGCGTGGCGGAAGCTGCAGGCTGGGCCGACCTGATGATGATGGCCGCACCCGACGAGCTGCAGGCTGACATCTACAAGGACCACATTGCTGCCAATATCCGTGACGGCGCCGCCATTGCCTTTGCCCACGGTCTCAACGTGCATTTCGGTCTGATCGAGCCCAAGGCTTCGGTCGACGTCGTCATGATCGCGCCCAAGGGCCCCGGCCACACCGTGCGGGGCGAATACCAGAAGGGCGGCGGCGTACCCTGCCTGATCGCCGTCAATCAGGATGCTTCGGGCAACGCCCATGATCTGGCGCTCAGCTATGCCTGTGGCGTTGGCGGCGGCCGCTCCGGTATCATCGAAACCAATTTCCGCGAAGAATGCGAAACCGACCTTTTCGGCGAGCAGGCAGTTCTTTGCGGCGGCCTGGTCGAGCTGATCCGTGCCGGTTTCGAAACCCTGGTCGAAGCCGGTTACGCGCCGGAAATGGCCTATTTCGAGTGCCTGCACGAGGTCAAGCTGATCGTCGACCTGATCTATGAGGGCGGCATCGCCAACATGAACTACTCGATCTCCAACACCGCCGAATGGGGCGAGTATGTTTCCGGACCGCGCATCATCACGTCCGAGACCAAGACGGAAATGAAGCGGGTTCTGGCTGATATCCAGACCGGCAAGTTCACCAGCGAATGGATGCAGGAATACCGGGCCGGCGGCTCGCGCTTCAAGGCTATCCGTCGCATGAACGATCATCACCAGATCGAGGAAGTCGGCGAAAAGCTGCGCGGCATGATGCCGTGGATCAAGGGCAATGCCCTGGTCGACAAGGACAAGAACTGAACCATCATTCAAGTTGGAATGAGTGCGAAGGCCGGGAGCGATCCCGGCCTTTTTGCATGGCAGGGTCTGCCGCATCGGGAGCGTCCGGTGCTCAAGCTTCATCTCCAGTGTCCGGGATTTTCTTTGGAACCAAGAGCAAAGGGCGGCGTTGGTGTGCCGTAACCGAAACCCAAGGCCCCCCGCGCCTTACTTGAGGAGATCAAAATGAAAAAGATTCTTGCAGCCACCGCAGTCACACTGATGTTCACGGCCGGCGCATTCGCCGACACCAATGCCAACAATACACGCACCGAACTCGACGCCTATGCCGGCGGCGATACAGCAGTGATCGACATGATGATGGACGAACAGGGTCAGGACCGCACCGAAGCCGACTTCATGGCCCGCTGGACTGCAGCTACCCCTGAGCAGCAGGCCAAGCTGAAGGATGCCTGCACCCAGGCCCAGGAAGCAAAGCTGAAGTTTTCCGATATGGTCGCCAGCCATTGCAAGGCCGCTGCAGGCAATTAAGACCTGACTGCAGTCAACCCTGACTGGATAGTGACAGCCAGCCGGATCCTCCCCCGGCTGGCTGTTTCTCGTTGCAACACTGCGGCTGTGTGACCGGTTCAAAACACGCCCATGGACGCGACATGCAGTCCTGCAGGCAAGCCGGCTTTCCCTGCTTCAGCCGAGAAGCCAGACGGGGTCTGAGGGCCACGGCTTCGTTTGGTTAACAAAACGATACGCCAATCAGATGCATTTGAATTAAACTGCGATAGTCAGGTCAAGGCGATATTGACGGGCTTGGGTGTCTAATGCCGGGGATTATCAGGCATGAGCTTGTAGAAGGAACGCCATGTCCGCCCAACCGGACGCCACCAGCCGACGCCTGCATTACTGGGATTTCTCCCGGGCGCTCTATCTCGGGCTGGGCATTCCGTTTCACGCCGCCGTCATCTATTCGCTTTCCCATCAATGGTCGGTGAGTTCGCCCGACAAGAGCGTGCTTCTGACCGGGCTCGCCGATTTCATCCATACATTCCGCATGCCGGGATTTTTCATTCTGGCCGGCTTGTTCTCGATGATGCTGCTTGACCGGCAGGGCGCCTGGCCGTGGCTGAAGAGCCGGCTGCTGCGTTTGGGCCTGCCGCTGCTCAGCGCGACGCTGCTGATCCTGCCGTTCCAGATCGCGGTGCAGTCGCTGGCTCTGGCCGTGCAAGGCAAAATTGTGCTGGCTGATGTGCCCGCCCACGTCGCCGCGCAACTGAGCCATTTTGGCGAGCCATGGATTTCGCATCTGTGGTTTCTGTGGGTGCTGATCGCCTATTGCGCGGCGCTTGCGCTGCTGGATTGGTTGAGCGGCCGGGTGTCTTTGCGTGTCCGTCTTGAAAGCCTCGTTGATTGGGTCGGCGACAATCGTGTTCTCTCGCTGGCAGCCTTTGCCGCGATCTGCCAGTTGGCCGCTCAGGCCCAGACAGTGATCGTCGGGGCAAGCCCCTATTACGGAAACGCGGTGATCAATTACAATCTCTACGTGATCTTTTTCGGCTTCGGCGCGCTGGTTTATGCAAGCAGCAGATTGCACGATCTGCTGCTCAAGCCCGGCGTGGGCAGCCTCGTCGCCGGCATCGCGCTGGTGACGTTTTCGCAAACCGCCCATGCGGATCTGGTGACGCACACGCTCAAGCTCATCGCCGCCGTCATTGGCGCGGCTCTGATCGTCGGCTTCATCTCCAACATGGCGCAGCAGCATTTCAGCCGGCCCGATGCGCGGGTGCGCAAACTGGTCGATGCGTCTTTCACCATTTACCTGGTCCACCACCCGGTTATCTATGTGCTGGCGACGCTGTTCCTCATGGTCGACCTGCCGCCGGTGCTCGAATTTGCCATCATTGCGCCAATGGCTGCGCTGATGTCCTATGCCATCCACCAGGCGCTGAGCACAAACGCGATTTTTCTGCTGATGTTCAATGGTGTCAGGCCGAAGGCGGCCCGCACCGGGCCGACGGCCTCACCAGGCCGGCCACTGGCCGCACGCCTGGCCAGACCTGGCCGGTAAAATCCGCCCTCAACCTGTCTGTTACACGGAGCGGGTCAAGCCGCCGTCGATACGCAGGTTCTGGCCGGTGATGTAGGCGGCATCGTCGGAGGCCAGATAGGAGATCAGCGACGAGACCTCGCGCGCATGGCCATAGCGGCCCATCGGAATCCGCGCCTTGCGGTCTTCGGTCTCCGGCAGGCTGTCGATGAAGCCCGGCAGCACATTGTTCATGCGAATGTTGTTGGCCGCATAGCGGTCGGTGTAAAGCTTGGTGAAGGCTGCCAATCCGGCGCGGAACACGCCCGAGGTCGGAAACAACGGGTCGGGTTCAAACGCCGCGAAGGTCGAGATGTTGATGATGGCGCCGCCGCCCTGACGCTCCATGTGCGGTGTGACCAGCCGGGCAGGGCGGATCACGTTCATCAGGTAAACGTCCATGCCCTTGTGCCAGTCCTCATCAGAGATCGTCAGGATATCGCCCTTGGGCCCATGGCCGGCGGAATTGACCAGCACATCCACGCGGCCCCAGGCTTTTAACGCCTTGTCGACGAGGGCGGTCAGCGCGCCTGTGTCGAGATTGGAACCGGTGTGGCCGACCCCGCCGAGTTCTTCGGCCAGCGCCTCGCCCTTGCCCGACGAGGACAGGATGGCGAGTTTGAAACCGTCGGCCGCAAGCCTGCGTGCCGCGTCCGCACCCATGCCGCTGCCGCCGGCGGTGATCAATGCAACCTTGTGTTCGCTCATGTCAGTCTCCTTGTAATGCTGACCGAGAGGTAGCGGTCCGCGCGCAGGTTGACCAATCATGTTTTCTCACCCAGACTGTAGAAAATCTACTGTCAATTGGAGTGCGGCATGCGTCTGCCCAATCTCAATGGCGTGCGCGCCTTCGACTGCGCCGCGCGCCATCTCAATTTCCGCCTCGCCGCCGGTGAGCTCAACCTGACCCAGGGCGCGGTCGCCCAGCAGGTGCGCAAGCTTGAAACCGCGCTTGGCCAGAAACTGTTTGTCCGCAAACCCCGTGGCCTTGAACTGAGTGAAACGGGGGCTGCCTATTTTGCCGAAATCCATGCGGCGCTCATCCGCATTGATCAGGCCACGGCACGGCTGGTGCCGGCGAGCCACAGCGTCGTGCTCTCCGTGCCGCCGTCCTTTGCCGGCCTGTGGCTGATGCCGCGGCTCAGCGAGTTCGAAGCTTTGCATCCAGACATTGACCTGCAGGTACTGGCATCGGAGAAACTGTCGGATCTGGAGGCTGATGGCGTTGATCTGGTGGTCCGCCAGGCAAGTCCGCCGTTTGCGCCCGATCTCCAGTCGGTGCTGCTGACAACGCTCGATCTGGTCGCCGTCGCCAGTCCCGCCTATCTGGAGAGCGCGCCGCCATCGGCAAAATTCGAGGATTTCCGCGCCCACCGCCTGCTCGAGGATGCCCATCGCCACTGGCAGCGCCGGTTCGGCGCCGATGACGGCGCTGGACACGCCCCGCGCGTCTCCCGCTTCAACCAGACAGCCCTCGCCATCGCTGCCGCCCGGGCCGGCCGCGGCATCGCCATCGCGCCGGAAGCCCTGATTGCGCTGGAGATCGAAAGTGGCGCGCTCACGGTGGTCTGGCGGGATGAGGAGAAATCGGCAACCGGTTTTTACGCAGTTGGGTTGGCGCGGCCCGGCCGCCCGGCAAAAGACCGTGACCGTCTGGCCACGTGGCTGTGCGGGCAGTTCGGGGTGGGATGGGGTTAAGTTCCGATCACCCGCCCCAGCCGCTTGATGCCCTCTTCGATCATCGCCTCGTTGGCGCATGAAAACGACAGCCGCAGCGTGTTGGCGCCGGAGCCGTCGGCGAAAAACGCCTTGCCCGGAACGAAGGCGACGCGCTCGGTTTTCAGGCTTTCGGCCAGCAAGGCGGCACCGTCGCAATGCGCGGGCAGGGTGACCCAGACGAACATGCCGCCATCGGGCCTTGTCCATGTCACGCCCTCAGGCATGTGGCGGGAGAGGCTGGCAAGCATCGCGTCGCGACGTGCCTGGTAAACGTTGCGGATCTTTTCGACCTGATTGTTGAATCCATCGGCGGCAACCCGATGGATTGCCATCTGGTTGAGCGTCGCCGAATGCAGGTCGGCGGCCTGTTTGATCAGCACCAGTTTCGAGATCACCGGTTTGGCGGCGCAGACCCAGCCGACCCGCAGGCCCGGCGCCAGGGTCTTGGAAAAGCTGCCGCAATAGATCGTGCGGCTGGTCTCGATCGAGCCGCTGCGGGCAATGTCGAGCGCCAGCAGCGGAGGCACCTCGTCCCCGTCATAGCGCAGCGACTGATAGGCGGCATCCTCGATCACCGGAATGCCGAGCTCTGCCGCCAGATCGAGAATGGTGTGGCGTGCGCTCTGCGCCAGCGTCTCGCCGGTGGGGTTGGCAAAATCGGCCGAGGCATAGGCGAACTTGACCTGTCCGCCATTCGCGCTTGCGGTCTCGCGATAGTCCTTGGCCGAGCGGTTGCCCACGGGTGTCAGACGGTCGTAATGCGGCTCGTAGGCGTTGAACGCCTGCAGCGCGCCGAGATAGGTTGGCCAACCGACCAGCGCCGTGTCGCCCTTCGACAAGAACAGCTTGCCGAGATAATCCAGCGCCTGCTGCGAGCCCGACGTGATCATGATGTTCTCGGTGGTGCAGGCGACCCCGAGCGAAGTCATGCGGGCAACCAGCCAGTCGCGCAACGGCTTGTAGCCTTCGCTGACCGAATATTGCAGCGCGGCACCCTTCGCGTCCCCGGTCAGCGCCGATGTCAGCGCCGCGCCAAAGGCTTCGGCCGGAAACAGCGCCGGGTCGGGGATGCCGCCGGCAAACGAGATCACGTCTGGCTGGTCGAGCAGCTTCAGGAGTTCGCGAATCTCCGACGCCTTCATCCGCTCGGCCCGCGTGGCGAAAAGATGCGGCCAGTCGAGGCCGTTGTCTGTTGCGGCAATGGCTGTCGACAGTGTGCTCATGCCCGGTCCTCCCGCTGTGCCAGGGTCGTCCGGGCACAAAATGCGCTTGCATAGCTCTGCCACAAGCATGATGGTGAACGCCATTTATGTCAATAATGCTGACCTAATATTCAGGCGACGGCCGCTGGTTCCGAAGTGGCCATGTACCCTCATCAGGGCGGCCTGATGGGGCCTGATGGGGGTGGCGAATCGTGAGTGGGCGCCGCGGGTCCGGACCGCCGAGCAACGATATCGAATCGACAGCCGGTTGCTGCGACGAAATGAACTGAAGTTTTTCCGCGAATTATCAACAGGGTTGGCTTGTCCTTGGCCGCTGTGGTGGCTAAGTGACGGGTGCAAAACCGTGGTAAACGGCTATCTGACAGACGTCACTGGGGAATTGTTGATGAGTGCATCCGCGCCAGGCGCGACTTTTATTGTCTTGATGCTGCCATTTCTGGCGGCAATCATCGCCCCATGGCTGACTCGGCGTCTTGGTCACAACGCGGCCTGGCTTCTTGCCTTGGCGCCAGTGGCGATCTTCCTTCATTTCCTCGGATTTTCTTCCGAGATCGCAACCGGTGGCATTGTCACCGGCGGCTTCAAATGGGTGCCGTCCTACAATGTGAGTTTTTCCTGGCTGATTGACGGCCTGTCGCTGACCTTCGTGTTGCTGATCTCGGGCATCGGCGCACTGATCATGCTGTATTCGGGCGGTTACCTGAAGGGCCACGACCAGTTGGGCCGGTTCCTCTCCTTCATGCTGTTGTTCATGGGCGCCATGCTTGGCGTCGTCATTTCAGACAGCTTCCTGATGCTGTTTGTCTATTGGGAACTGACCTCGATCACCTCGTTTCTGTTGATCGGCTTTGATCATTCGCGCGAGGCCTCGCGCCGCGCGGCACTTCAGGCGCTGGTGGTGACCGGCGCCGGCGGCCTGGCGTTGCTCGCCGGTCTTCTGGTGATCTGGAACATCACCGGCGTCAGTCAGATTTCGCTGCTGCTCAATTACGGCGACGAGCTGCGCGAAAGCCCGTTCTATCTGCTGGCTTTGCTGCTCGTGCTCGGCGGCGCATTTTCCAAATCGGCCCAGTTTCCGCTGCATTTCTGGCTGCCCAACGCCATGGAGGCGCCGACGCCGGTCTCGGCCTATCTGCATTCGGCCACCATGGTCAAAGCCGGCGTCTATCTGTTGATGCGGCTCAATCCGGTGCTTGGCGAGACGCTCTGGTGGGAAACCATCCTGCCGCTGTTTGGTGGAACCACGCTGATTGTCGGCACGCTTCTCGCCATCCGTCAGACCGATCTCAAGCTGATGCTGGCCTACACCACGGTGTCGTCGCTGGGTCTGCTGGTGATGCTGACCGGCTTTGGCAGCGAGCACGCCATCGCCGCAGCGGTGCTTTATCTGGTGGCGCATTCGCTGTTTAAGGGCGGGCTGTTCATGGTTGCCGGCCTGATCGACCATGAAGCGGGAACCCGCGACGTGACCAGGCTCGGCGGACTGCGCAAGGCCATGCCGATCACCTTTGTTGCCGCCATGGCTGCGGCGATCTCGATGGCCGGGCTGCCGCCCTTCATCGGCTTCCTTGCCAAGGAAGAAATCTACTATGCGCTGTGGGCCGTCGATCCGTGGTCGCTGGCCTTTGTCGCCGTTGCCGTTGTTGGCAACGGGCTGATGTTCGTCATCGGCTTTGCCGTCGCCATCAAGCCGTTTTTCGGACCAGCGGTCAAAACTCCCAAGGCCGCCCATGAGGGGCCGGTCCTGCTGTGGCTCGGGCCGCTGACGCTTGGCGTTGCGGCACTTGTCATGGCGCTGCTCTCGCCGATCACCCACCGCTTCATCTCCTCGCCGATGGCAAGTGCCGTGGCCGGCGGCGCGGAAACCGTGTCGATCTCGCTGATTCCGCATATCGGTGCGCCACTGATGCTGTCGCTGGTCACCATCGGCTTCGGCATCATCGCCTACCGCATGCTCGACCGTCTGCGTGCCGGCATGATCTCGCTGCTGGCGGCCATCGGCTGGGGCCCGGATCACGGCTTCGATCAACTGATCGCCGGTCTGGTGCGCCTCTCGGTTGCCGTCACCCGGTTTGTCCAGCCCGGCCGGCTCGAGATCTACATGACCGTGACCTTCCTGATGATCGCGGCCGCCTTGATCGCGCCGATGGCCTGGTATGGCGAATGGCCGTCGATGCCGGCCTGGCCCGCCGATGTGCAGTTCCACGAACTGGTGGTCTTCTCCATGGTCATCATCGGGCTGCTTGCGGTCATCTATGCCCGCGACCGGCTGACCGCCATCGTCTCCCTCGGCATTCAGGGCTTTGCCGTGGCGTTGATCTTCATGCTGTTTGGCGCGCCGGACCTGTCGTTTACCCAGTTCATGGTCGAAACCCTGGCGGTGGTGATTCTGGCGCTGGTCATGACCCGGCTGCGGCTGACCGCGTCGGATCACCGCCCGACGCTGCAGAAGGCCTTCGACATGAGCGTGGCCGTCGCCTGCGGTGGCGGCTTCATGCTCTATCTGCTGGCAGTGACCCAGCAGCCGTTCAACACCGCGCTCAGTGATTTTTTCGCCGCCTATTCGAAACTCGTTGCCCATGGCAGCAATGTCGTCAATGTCATCATTGTCGATTTCCGCGGCACAGACACACTGGGTGAAATTGCTGTTGTCATGATCACAGGTCTCGCCATCCTGTCGTTGATCCGCATCCGCACGCCGCGCGTTGCCGTTGCCGACAATGATCCCGACCTTACTGACGTGACCGATCACAAAGCGGAGGTTCGCTAACATGCGCACGGTGATATTCCGCTCGATTGCGCCCTATCTCACAAGTCTGATGGTGCTGTTTTCCATCTTTGTGCTGTTGCGCGGCCACGACGAGCCCGGCGGCGGCTTCATCGGCGGGTTGATCGCCGCCTCCGCGCTGGCGATTTACGGCATAGCCTGCGGTGTCGCCCCGGTGCGGCGTGCGATCTATTTTCATCCGATGGCGATTTCCGCCTTTGGACTGTTCATGGCGGCGGCTGCGGGCGTTCTGTCAATTTTCGCCGGAGTCCCCTATCTGTCGGGGCTGTGGATCTATCCGCATCTGTTCGGGGTGGAACTGGCGCTGTCGAGCGTGCTGATCTTTGATGTCGGGGTCTATCTGGTGGTTGTCGGCGCCATCAGCTCGATCGCCCTGGCGCTTGAGGAAAGGGACCGCGACTGATGGAGCCCCTCTTCGCCATTCTGGTGGGCGCGCTGTTCACCGTCGCCATCTATCTGTTTTTGTCCAAGCATGTCATCCGTATCCTGATGGGGGCATCAATTCTGGGCAACGCCGTCAACCTGCTGATCTTCACTGCCGGCCGCGTGACCCGCGAAGTGCCGCCGATCATTCTGGCGGATTCCGACAGCTTGAGCGACGCTGCTGCCAATCCGCTGCCGCAGGCTTTGATCCTGACGGCCATCGTGATTTCATTTTCATTCTTCGCCTTTCTGCTGGTGCTGGGCTATCGCGCCTTTCAGGAACTGAAAACCGACAGATCCGACGAAATGCGTGTTGCCGAACCGCTGGGCGAGCAATCGCCGCCAACCGGCTACTGAGGGAGACCGGCAATGGCTGGAAAAAGTGAAGGTCTCCAGGACTTGTCCACCGTCTATGCACTCGAGCCGCTGGCCGCGGCCGACTGGCTGATCGTTGGCCCGGTTGCCTGGTGCATCCTGATTGGCGCGCTTCTGTTGATGCTGCGCAAGCGCACCGATGTGCAGCCGCTGATTGCCATCCCGGCGCTTGTTGTGCTTGTGCTGATGACCCTGGGCCTGGTCTGGCATGTGGCAGCAAACGGCACCCAGACCATGACCATGGGCCGCTGGCTGCCCCCCTTCGGCATCTCGTTTACCGCTGACCTTCTTGGCGCGTTCTTCGCCGCCACCTCGTCGCTGGTCGCCCTTGCGGCGGGGATCTATGGCCGCAGCGATGTCGATGACAGCGGTCGCCGCTACGGCTTCTATCCCTTTCTGCTGCTGATCATGGCCGGCATTCTCGGCGCCTTCCTGACCGGCGACATCTTCAACCTGTATGTCTGGTTCGAAGTGCTGCTGATCGCCTCCTTCGGGCTGCTGGTTCTGGGGTCCGGCCGCAAGCAACTCGACGGCGCGGTCAAGTATGCCTTTCTCAACCTGATCGCCACCACGTTGTTCCTGGCGACGACGGGCTATCTCTACGGCCTGTTCGGCACGCTCAACATGGCCGATATCGCGGTGAAGGCGTCCGAATTGCGCGGCACTGCGCCGCTGATGACCCTGGTGACGCTCTACCTGCTGGCCTTTTCGATGAAGGCGGCCGCGTTCCCGGTCAATTTCTGGCTGCCCGCCTCCTATCACACGCCGCGTCTTGTGGTCTCGGCGCTGTTTGCCGGCCTGCTGACCAAGGTCGGCATCTATGCGCTGCTGCGGATACTGGGCATGCTGTTTCCGTTCGAGCGCGAGGAATTGTCGTTTCTGATCGCCATCGCTGCGGTCTTGACCATGGTGCTTGGGGTGATCGGTGCGCTGGCGCAGAACGACATTCGCCGCGCGCTCGGGTTTCTGGTGATCTCCGGCATCGGCGTGATGATGGCTGGACTGGCGCTTGGCAGTCCGGCGGGTCTTTCCGGCGCCATCCTCTACGCCGCCCATTCGATGGTGGTGATGACGGCACTCTATTTTGCCGTCGGTATTGCCGCGCGGCTTGGCGGCAGTTTCGAGTTGACGTCGTCCGGCGGGCTTTACACCAGGCATGGCCTGCTTGCAGGCCTGACGCTGGTATTGTTCTTTTCGGTTGCCGGTCTGCCGCCGATGTCAGGCCTGTGGCCCAAGATCATGCTGGTCAAGGCCTCGCTTGATATCGGCGCCTGGTGGCTGGCCGGCGCAATCCTCGTGACCGGTCTGCTCACCACCATCAGTGTCGGCCGGATCTGGATCCTGGCCTATTGGCGTCCCGCCCCGCCCGACCGGTCCGGCGATGCCGGTGCGAGCCCGCTGCCGCTGGGCGCCACCGCCGCCCTTGCCGGACTGGTGGCGCTCACGATTGCCGCTGGCGTCTGGCCGGAACCGCTGATGGCGCTGTCGCAGGAAGCCGCCCGCGGTCTGATTGATCCGTCGGCCTATGTGCTGTCGGTGTTTCCCGCGGAGGTGCAGCCATGAGCCTGTTTCTGGTCAATGTTCTGCTGGCGCTGGCCTGGGCGGCGGTCACCGGGTCGTTCACATTTCTCAATTTCGCGTTTGGATTCGTGCTGGCCATCTTTGCGCTGTCGCTGATCCGCGAACAGGTCGGTTCGGTCGGCTATTTCTCGCGGGCCCGCCGGGTGATCTCGTTGCTGCTTCTGTTTACCTACGAGCTGGTGCTGTCGGCCTGGAAGGTGGCGGTCCTGGTGATGTCGCCGCGCATGGAGCTCAAGCCCGGTATTTTTGCCTATCCGCTCAAGGTCGACCGTGATTTCGAGATTACCATTCTTGCCAGCCTGATCACGCTGACGCCGGGAACCTTGTCAGTCGATGTGTCGGAGGACCGCCGGACCCTCTATGTCCACGCCCTGGACGCTTCCGATCCGGACGCCACACGGCGCGACATCGCCGAAGGGTTCGAGCGCAAAATCATGGAGGCGTTCCGATGATCAGCGTTGCTGCAATTTTTGAAGCGTCGGTTACTCTTGCCTTGGCAATATTGAGTCTGTCGTTTCTGGTCACCATCTACCGGATCGTCAAAGGGCCGACCTTGCCGGATCGTATTCTCGGCCTCGACATGCTGGTTGCGATCGCCATCGGCTACATTGCGGTGTTCGGCATCAAGACCGGCTATACGCTGTATGTCGATGTTGCCATTGCCCTTGGCCTGGTCGGGTTTCTGGCCACGGTGGCGTTTGCGCGCTTTGTGCTGTCGCGCGGCAAGACCGAGGACGACATCCGGACCGAAGCGCGCGACGCAGCCGCCAAGGCGCGTCGCGAAGGCAAGACCAAATCGAGCATTGAAACCATCAGCGGCGCCGGCGGACAATCTGTCGCGGGGAGCAAGGTGGGAAAGGGCAGTCATGAGTGATATTGCAACACTGATATCTGCGGCGTTGCTGTTGATTGGCGCGCTTTTTGCTTTGGTGGCAGCGATTGGTCTGCTGCGGTTGCCCGATTTGTATACGCGCATGCATGCGGCTTCCAAGGCCGGGACGATGGGATCTTGCCTGATGTTGGTGGCGCTGGCGATCAATGCGCCCGATGTCGGCACCATGTCGCGCGCCCTTGCCGGAGTCGTGTTTTTCCTGCTGACAACACCGGTTTCCGCGCATCTTCTGGCAAAGGCTGCCTATTCGGTTGGTTACCGGTTGCATTCGTCCTCGGTAATGGATGATATGGCGCCAAGTGATGACAAGCAGTGAATTAGCTAATTAAGAGATTAATCATTACAACTAAAAAATTTGGCGCCACACTGATGCGCGCTCAAATTACAAATTGAAATCACTTTGTGTAAAAAATGACGAATATGTGTTTTTTTCTATTAGAACTAGTACTTGTTAAAGGTATAAAACACTGTAAGTCCCGGTGAGCGGCTCATCGTGCATATTGTACGTCATTTGTGACCGTTTTATTTCAAGAGCCAGACGGCTTGCTAGTTGCAACAGTTAGGAGCAGATGATGATTGAAGCAAACAAGGACAATGGCGCAGAACTGCTCATGGAGTTGACTGCGGAAATCGTCGCTGCGTATGTGAGCAACAATTCGGTTGCGGCGAATGACCTTCCCGGTGTTATTTCCCAGGTGCACACAGCGCTTGGCGGCACGACCTTGCCGGTGGAAGAAGTCATCGAAAAGCCCAAGCCGGCTGTTTCGGTTCGTCGGTCGATCCAGAATGATTACCTGATCTGTCTTGAAGACGGTCAGAAGTTCAAGTCACTCAAGCGCCATCTCATGACCCATCACGGTCTGACGCCTGAGCAGTATCGTGAAAAATGGGAACTGCCTGCCGACTACCCGATGGTGGCGCCGTCCTATGCCGAGGCGCGGTCGCGTCTGGCCAAGGAAATGGGCCTCGGCCAGAAGCGCAAGCGCAGCAAGTAAGCATAGGACCGGGCCAGGCTGGCCCAGGCGGTTCGGTCGTCAACCCTGATCCGCAAAAGCAGCGACCGGTCCTGAATCCCCGCACTGCCCAAAAGCCGTGGTTAGAAGCCGCGGTTTTTTGCTGTTGGGCGCCGCCATTTGTGTCCAGTCCGATTTTGGAGCGGTTTGAAGCACCACACCGGGCGGGGGAGATGGGGAAGTCGATCCGGGGAGCAAAGGAACGAAAAATGAGGAAAATAATCCTCGAATTATCTGCCCGAATGCGGAAAAATCGGCTAAAAACAACGTAAGGGTGCGACGAGTATCTGGATGCACGTCCACAAGCTTGGCATATGTGAAAATATTCCTATAAGAGGAGATTTTCACGATGACATCTCATCACGCCCAGTTTATCACGACAATCCCGCAAGCTGGCCCTCTGGGGTCGGCAGCGGCCATCAAGCCGGGTGGCGACTGGGCGGTTTGCCCGGAGCCGGCAGCAGCCAGGCAGAGCTCGGGCGCGGCCATGCTCGCAGCGCCGGCTTCGCCATGCCCATGTCCGCGCCGATCGGTCAGGCTGGCAGGCTGCACGGCTTTGTCGGCCGGCATCCCGGCTCAGCGCAGTGGGGTGAACAGGACGGCCCCCGGCCATTGCAGCAATTGCGTCAATCTGCACCGTTGCCGCGTCGTCTGGCGGCTGGTCCGGGAGCTGTTCACAGCAGCCTGTGATCGGGATCTGCCCGACGGCACCGCCCGGCGCAGGCCGCATTGTCACATGCGTCAGATCGCCATGTATCTCAGCCATGTGGTGTTGTCGGTGCCCTACCAGACCATTGCCAGGGCTTTTGATCGCGACCGCAGCACCGTCTCCCATGCCTGCTCGGTGATCGAGGATCGACGCGACGACCCCGGTTACGACCGGTTTGTCGAGCGCTGCGAGCGCTGCATCATCGCCGTTTTTGCGCCGTTGGGAGCAGATCATGCCGACGTCTGAACCGCGCCAGGCGCGCAAGGTCATGGCGGCTCTGCTCGGCTTCCTGGCCCGCGGCCCCGCCCGGGCAGTGCGCGTTGGCGCGGATCAGGCCGCCGGTCAGCATGACCTGCGACGCGACGACGGCGCGCGGCGCAAAGTCGAGGTGCTGCTATTGCACGCCGCCCAGGCGCGCGGTTTGCTCGAAGCCGGACAGTCGGTCGATCCGCAGGGGCAGACCACGCCGGTTTACCGGCTGACGCCGGAGGGGAGGTGTGCGGTCAGACGCTGGCTGGCCGATCCGGACAGCGCGTTTCAGGATCAGCACCGGGCGCTGAGCCGCCGCACCGATCCGGACCATGGGCACCTTAAGATAAATGATGCCGAATCGCCGCTGGCGGTCCTGGCACGGATCAAGGGCAGGGACGGGGCGGCGTTTCTGGAGCCGTCGCAGGTTGAAGCCGGCGAACGCTTGCGGCGCGATTTCACCCGCGGTCAGATGCAGCCGTCACTGGGGCAGCGCTGGGAGCCGGTGCTATTTGGCCGGCAACCGGGCGCGGCGGGCGGTGCGGTGGATGTGGGGGAGGCGGCGCTGGCGGCACGGACGCGGGTGAATGCCGCCCTGAGCGAGGTCGGGCCGGAACTGTCGGGCGTTCTCATCGATATCTGCTGTTTTCTCAAACGGCTGAGCGAGGTCGAGCGTGAGCGCCATTGGCCGGCCCGCTCCGCCAAGCTGATGTTGCGCACTGCCCTGGCGGCGCTGGCCAGACATTATGCCGCGCCAAGACGCCCGCTCAGGCCGCCGCGCGCGCCGCCGCTGCGTGAGCCTTGATGCGCAGTACCATCGAGCGCAGGCCATTGGCCCGTTGCGGGCTCAGATGCTCGCCCAGCCCGAGCCGGGAGAGCAGCGCCGCCTCATCCAGATTTTCCACGCTGGAGGCCTTTTCGCCCGAGGTCGCCGCCAGCACAATGGCGACCAGCCCGCGCACGATATGGGCATCGGAATCGCCGCGATAGATCATCACCGGATCGCCGGGATCGCCGGGCTTGGTGCCAGCGACCAGCCAGACCTGGCTGGCGCAGCCCTTCACCTTGTTGGCGTCGACTTGATCGCATTCCGGCATCTCGGGCAGCGCCTTGCCGATCTCGATGAGATAGCGGTAGCGGTCCTCCCAGTCGTCCATGTATTCAAAGTCGTCGATAATGGTTTGCAACGCGGACATGATGGCTTCCTGTCTTTTGCCAGTCATATAGGTGGATTTGGGCAATTATGCACCCCGTCCCGGCACAATTTGTCCCGCGCTCCAGTTATTTGGACCGCGAGGCAAGAAAGCGCCGCCGTCAGGAAGGGCTGGTCCCCGGCGCCCGGAGGCAAGAAAGCGCCGCCGGGAGGAAGGGCTGGTCCCCGGCGGCGGCGCGTCAGACGCGACTTGAGTTGGCAGTGACAAGCATCATGCACCAGGCAGATGGCTTCCCCGATCAGGCGAGTCAGTTCACCTGAGGCAGCGATCCGGTGGTCAGAGCGGCCTCTTCCTCGGAAAATCTGTTGTCGAGAAACCGGTAGGCAATGCGGGCGCCTTCCCTGGCGCGCACGCCCAGCGCTGCAAAGGTCTCGCTTCCGGTTTCGCAGATTTCGGGTTTGCGGACACAGATTTGCCGGATGTCGCCCAGCGCTTCCATGGCGGCCGCCATGCTCTGCCCGACCTCCAGCGGCGGCGCTTGCTCCAGCGCCTCCTGCGAGGAGGTGTCAAGAAATGGCAAGGCAATCAGCACCAGCGAAAACCAAAAACTTCCCTTGATCAGAAACCACATTGAATAGCCCTTCCTTATGACCGCCAGACTTGGGCGGAAATGCCCGGATTTTCCCGAACTTGACCGGGAGCATGACGCAAATATTTCAAGGCGGATTTGAAGCAGGCGTCATGTTTTGAGACAAATTTGTCGAAAATTTTAGTGAACTCCGTTTCAGAGAACCGGAAACAACGAAAACCGGAACCGGTCCGGGTGATCCAGGCCGCAATCAGGTCCGGCAGAGGCGGCGACATCGCACTGGCCGCTTTCCCCGGCTGCAGGCAACGGGCCGGCGGCGTCGGAAAGCAACCATTAACCATGTTAGCCGAAGCCGGCCTGTGGTGCACCATCGTCTCCACATTCATCCGGTTTTGCGGTTTGCGGGCGCTCTGGCTTATCCTTTCCTTAAGTCGGCGATGCGACAGTCGGCCAACAAAACAGCAACTGCGGCGTGTACGGATTCGGCAGTGACAAATTTGGACGACCTCATCGCAAAAATGCAACTGGCTGGACGGCACACCGCCGAGTCCTGGCTGGGGACTCTCGGTCAGGGTACCGCGGCTTACGAAAGCCGGCTCGGCGCCATGACAGCCTGTCTGTCCAGCGCCGTTATTGCCCCGGTTCTCACGGCCCCGGTCCTGCTGATGCTCTTTGCCTGGCCGCATGCCGTCGCCGGTGCGCTTGCCGCCACAGCCATACCCATTTCCGTCGCAGGGGTCCTTTCAGCCACCGGCTCGACGCGCCTGACCGGTCGCGCAGCCCTTGCCGCGGTGAGCATCGCGCTTGCCGGACTGGCTGGCTTGAGTGGTGGGCTGGCTTCCCCATTGCTTGTTCTGCTGGCCTTGCTGCCGCTGGAATCGGCCATTCAGTCCAAACGACCCTCGGGCCTGTTGTTCGGGCTGGCTGCTGCGGCTGCCGCCATCCTGGGCCTGGCGGTCTGGCAGGCAATCGCCGCTCCTGCCTCTGTCCCCGACGGCGCGCAGTCAGCGACGGCCATCGGCCTGGCGCTCTATGCGGTGATACGCGGAATGGCATTCTGCCTCAAGTCCGACGCGACCGGGCCAACAATGGGGTCCGATCCCGGCGAGACGGCTGATCTGCAGGCCGGAGATGTGCTTGAGCGGTTGCCCGGACTGGTGACGTTGCACACCGCCCATGGCGATGTGGTCCGTGTCGCCGGTGCTGATCAGGGCGAGTTCATGCGCAGTATCGGCGATCTCTCCGGTAAGGGCTTTGTCCGCCACATTCATGTCGCCGACCGGATCGCCTTTCTCGATGCCGTCGACAGCCTTCGCCGCGGTGCAGAGCGCGCCCAGGTCGAGCTGCGGTTTGACTGCATCGGCCAGGCGTCGCAGTTTGTCCATGCCGTGGTTTTTCTGTCGGCGGAGCGGGGCGCGGATGGCGGGTTGCTCGGCATCTTGGCGCAGACCCGCGACGTCTCCCGCAATGTTGCCAGTCAGACCGATGCCAATGCGGCGGCTGAAGAAGCTGAAACCGCCAACGCCGACAAGACCCGGTTTCTCGCCGCGGTCAGTCACGAACTGCGCACGCCGCTCAACGCCATCATCGGTTTCTCCGATATTTTGGCGTGCGAGATGTTCGGCACCTTTTCCGATGAGCGCCAGCGCGAATATGTCGGCCTGATCCACCAGTCGGGCCAGCATCTGCTCACACTGGTCAACACCATGCTCGACATGTCCAAGATCGAAGCCGGCCGCTATGAGGTGTTTGTCGAGCCGTTCCCGATTGGCGAGGTGATCGACAGCTGTGATGCGATGCTGCGCCTGCAGGCCGCCAATCGCGGAGTCACGCTCACCCGTCGGCTGGCGCGCGGCACCGGCGAAGTTGTCGCCGACCGCGGCGCGGTGCAGCAGATTCTGATCAATCTGGTCGGCAACGCCATCAAGTTCACCGAGGCTGGCGGTGTGGTCAATGTCGATGCGGCAATCAGCGATGACCGGCTCAAGCTGGTTGTCAGCGACACCGGTATCGGCATTCCCGCCGACAAGCTGGCGACAATCGCCGATCCATTCGTTCAGGTGCAAAACGGACTTGGCCGCTCCTATGAAGGCACCGGCCTCGGTCTTTCTCTGGTCAAGGGCCTGGTGGCTCTGCACGGTGGCAACCTCATTCTCGAGAGCGTCGAAGGGGCGGGCACTGTGGTCACCATCGATTTGCCGGTTGACGGATCGGGCGCCAATTGCGGCCTGGATCAGGCCACCCCCGGTCCAGCCCTGGCATTCCCGCCGGTCTTGCCCCGTCCTGCCAGGAGCTTGAACGGTATCGCGGCTGGATCTCCAGCCAGACATGATGAAAAAATCAGGAATGAAGACTATGCCGAGACAGCGCGTATCGCCTGACTTGTTCGAAGATGAAAACGCCGGAATTGGCCGCCGCCTTCTGGGACTGTGCGGCCAGGCCGTGTCCGCACATCCCTCGCTGGCCGGTGGCAGCGTGGCCTTTGCGGTGATTTTCGGCTTTGTCGCCGCCAATGCGCTGTGGCATCAGCCAGGCCGCCATCCGGCGCCGATTCTCAAGACCCGGGAGGTTGCCTCTGCCGCAACGCCTTTGGCCGCATTGAGGCCCGAAACCGAAGCCGGTGAAACCCGGTTCGTCAATGGAGTTCCGGCGCGGTCGGTGACCACCTACCGGATCGAACGCAGCGACGACACGCCGACTGCGTCGATCCCGGTTCCCAATACCCCGCCGGTCGTGGCCTCGCCAGACATCGCCGCTCCCGGGAGGGGCGTGGAAAGCACGCAAGCGGGCTCCGCCGCCGATCCGGTGCTGAGCCAGATCCAGACCATCCTTGCCCGCAATGGGCTGTATTCGGGTGAGATCGACGGTTTGATGGGCCCCAAATCCGCCGCGGCAATTCGCGATTGGGAAAAGGACAACGGCTACAGCCAGACCGGGGAGGCGACAGCGGCGCTGCTTGCCATCATGATGGAGGCAAAATCCCAGCCTGCGCCGGTCGACGTGGTCAGCCGCATGATTTCCAATTCCGAACCTGCCACTGCGGGCGCCCCGCGCACCGGGCAGCCGGTCACCGTTCCGGCAGAGTCAGACCTGCAGGCGGGGCCGAGCGAGCTGGTCCGGCAGATCCAGGCGGGCCTCTCCAACATTGCCTATGCCGACATCTCCATCGATGGCGTGGCGGGAGCGCAAACCCGCACGGCGATCAGCGCGTTTGAAAAGCACTACCGGCTGCCGGTCACGGGTCAGCCCAACGAGACAGTGCTCAACAAGCTGGTCGAGATCGGCGCGCTGTGAGGCTCAAGGCCGGGATTTTCGTTGCTGCGCTGACCCGGCGTCTGTTTGCTGAAGGGCATATGGCGGCAATCGAGAAACGCGGTGCCGAAGAGGCGGGTGCGATCTTTGTCCGCATCCGCCATCGCGATGGCAGCGAGAGCCTGGCCGGACCGGCGCCACAAACGGCGTTTGAGACACAGCATCCTGCCGGCCGGCTGTTCGAGATGCGGGTTTCGCGCGCGGCCGAACACGAGATCTCTGCAGCCCTTGCCCGCGAAGCCCGGTTTGATTCCGATATCTGGGTGGTGGAAATCGAAACCGACAGTCCCGAAACCTATCTCCCCTTCGCGGAGCAGTGAGACGCTTGCCCTGCACGGCCGGCGGTCTGGGGCAAATGATTCAATTTTAGCAAGTGTGCTAAATCACTCTCGGGGCCGGCTTGCGGGTCAGCCGGTCTTGCGCGACGGCGACAGTTTGCGGCGGATGTCCTGTGGCGCCGCGCGCTGACCCGAGGCCTGTCTGACCGGTTTGCCATCGCTGAGCGCCGGGACATGCGTTGGTGTGCTGTTGGTGTATCGGTCGGCGCGCTGCCAGACCTTCAAACGGGCGCTGCAACTGTCGCTGTCAAGCTGCTCGATCAGGTCCGTGGCCCGCGTGTATCGGGTTGAGGCCTTGGCAAGGTGCGGAAAGAAACTCTCCAGCGCGGATCTGATCGTGCTTTCGGGGGCACCGAGCCCGATCAGGGCTGTGGCCAATTGCCTGCCGGACAAATCCATCATGATCCGCTCGGCCAGCGCATAGCTGGTTCCCATGGCATCGGCCAGCGCCGTGGCAAACCAGGATTCCTGATCGATCTTGGCATGGCGGGCCAGTTGCGCCAGCCGCACATCGGCAACGCGGCGTTCGGCGCTGGAAGGCCCGGCTGGGTCCGTTGCGGCACTCACGCCGGGCAGGGCGGGCTGGGGCGCATCGGCGGCACCGGATTGGTGGCCGCTGCCCGTTGGACGGCTGAGCGGAGAATCAGGCGCCGGGCTGCGCGATGCCATGGCCCGCAATTGGCTGCGCAGCTTCTCGCTCGGATCGAGCGGCGGCGCGTCAACGGTTGGCCGTTCTGCGACGGCGTGATCGGGCGCAGGTTGTTCAGCCGCGTCCAGTGCGGATTGCGGGATCAGCCCGCGCAGCACCAGCAGCCCATCGACGGACGGATCCTTGAGATCGCGCAAGGCGGCAATCGCCTGCGGCGACAAATCCGAACGGCGTGCGGCGGCCCGTGCATGCGGTGCGCCGTTGGCCATGACTGCACGGATCAAGGCGCTTTCCCTGAGCAGCGGATAGTGAACGATGAAGGGAGCGGCGATGGCAATCGGTTGATTGATCAGCATGTCCGCGACGTCGTCCGGCACCCGCGACAGCCGCGACAAAGTCGCCGAGGCGGTGCGTTGCGTATCGGCGCTGGCAGCCATGTAGAGCGGCAGGAAGAGCCGCGAAAACCGCACCAGATCCTGTCTGGACGGCTTGTCGAGGCATTCCAGGCCGCTGATGGCAGCCATCAACACCGCATCCTTGCGGCGCGCGGCATCGGGACGTTCGAGATCACGAAAATTGTTGGACACGGGCACACCTTACTCAGACGCAACGAGACACTTGCCTCAATTTATCCCCAAACTGTTAGCAAGCTGTTAACCAACTGCTGGCTTGATGCAGATGAATATGGGAGAAGAATGTCAAGCGTAATTCCTGTTCCACTGAGTTGGAGACCAGAGATGACGACAATACTATTCTTTGATACGGACAGATGCCGGCCTTCCAGATGTCAAGCTCCACCAGGCTACCCGGCGGACTATACAGCCAAGGTGCTGATCTTTACCGGCGTCCGCCACGAGCGGCTTGATGCCAACTCGACATCTTATGCATCGCGGCCGCATGAGCCGATGTTTGACGACCCCGTTCCTGCAAAACCGGTTCGCAAGAAGCGGCAGCCACGCAAGAACGGCTGATCCGGAAATTTGACGAGGCCATCGCCAAGCGATGGATCGGACCGCGGATCAATGTCCGCCCGGAAAGTGATCCAACGAAACCTGAAGCAGAGCCATCTTGCGGCAAGCCCCGCAGTTGTCCCGGTCATCAGTCCGTCGCTGCAGCGATTGGCAAACCGTATCGCCCGCGGCGACGACAACAGGGCCGCCCCCTGGCTGCCACCGCCACCCGGACACGATCCAGCATGATCAACACCGCCAGCATGGTGGCGACCCGGTCGAGCCAGCCTGGCAGCGGGCGGCCGGTCAAGGTCGATGAGCGTGGGCAGCAAGGCCATGGAGACCTTCATGATCCTGGGCCGCCGGGGCAGGTTTTCCGCCTCGGTGCTGATCTCAGCAGTCCGCATCCGGGAGGCGAGACAGACGAGTCCGGGCCATTTGATGGCGGCGAAGTCCAGATGCAAGCAGTGAGCGCCGGTCAGCCCGACTCCAAACTCATGGCCTGGCACAGCGCCGTGTCCAGAAACGCCCGTGCGGCCGGTTCATGGCTGGGAGTTGGCGAGATGACACGCAAGGCGACATAGGCTTCGGGCCGTGTCAGTTCCACCAGCACCGCCTGCTCGAGCGCGGGCGGCATGATGCGCCGCAACTGCAGCATTTGCGCCGGTGTGACAAAGGCGATGTTGACGCCGCTGCCGATCGCCGACCGGTCGTTCATCGAATAGGTTTCGTTGGCGGAGCTGTCATAGGCCGACACCGTCCAGATCGGGACATCACCCGAGGCAATGATGCGGATCGGACCGTCGGAAACATCGAAATGGCACACCGCAGTGCGGACATTGGGGTTTTCGTTGTAGAGCCCCGTCGTGTTGGGCTCGTTGGCCAGCGCATAGAAGCGGTTCGAGGCCCCAAGCGCCTTGACCCGGGTCCAGCTGTCGGTGCCGGTCCAAAGCGGCAGCGCCAGAATGATGATGATGTGAATAAAGGCCGCGCCCAACAGGCCGATCGCGATGGCAAGCAGCAGACTACGCATCGCGGCATCCGATCCGCTTAATCGTCGGCATGTCGAGTTCGATCATGCTTGCCGACGCCGCCGCAGGCGTGTCGATCAGGGTCAGCACGAAGCTGATGCCGGCGTCGCTGTCGAGCCTGATCCAGTTGCCCGGGCTGGGATCGGCACTGACCCGGATGGTGAAGGCACCGTCGGAATTGCGCAATGTCGTCCATGAGTTGAGGCTGGTCGGAAACCGTGCGGGGGTATCAAGCGGGGCGCCCCGAGCATCGGTCACCTGCAGAAACCAGAATCGCGTCGGTGGTGTTGTTCCGGAGATGTCGTAGGCACAGCGGCCCGACAGCGCAGCTCCGGCTTCATCGCTGAGCGCGGTGAACACGAGGCCTTCGGCACGGCCGAGCAGGATACGGCCATTGTCAGCGCGATGCGCCTTGGCAAAGGGATCGGCATCGGCCGTTTGCAATTCCGGATAGGCGCTCCACGAGCCGAGCTTGATGGCGCCGAAACCGGAGGTCGCCTTGAGCGTCCATGAGGCGGACATGGCGCCGCCGCCAAAGGCGATCGCCAGTGTGAGCAGAACAAGGACGGGCAAACGGAACACGTGGCGGGACTTCCTTGTTTAGTTCGGACGCGCGACGTGCGACGCGAACCGAGGCAAAGCACAAGACTGTGCCAAAGACCAGTCATCCGGCCTGCAATATCCGTTCATCACGCCCCGCAATTGCCGGCTGATGCGCAGTGGGCCAACCCCGCTTCCCATCACCGTCTTGCCCCATTGCCAAATCGGATGATGAAATATCATCGTTCCACGACAATGGGAACCAGGTCTGACAGGCTGTGCGCCGCAGCCAGACGCTCCGTGGCGCCGAGCGGATTGGCCCGCTGCAATTTTTCGGCAAGATCCCGCAGCACGGCCGTGGTGTCGCGGTTGAGCGATCGGCTGCGTTGCACCGCCGGTAGCGCGTTGCCGTTCGCATCGGTTGAGGATTCGGCGACCAGCGGGCCTGCTTTCGGCTCGGGCAGCGGATTGTCAACGCCGGGGATTGGTCTGAGTTCGATGCCCTGATGCGCATAATCCATCACCCGCTTGAAGGTCATGGCCGGCAGCGAGCCGCCGGTCATCCGGTTGGACGAGGTATAGTCGTCATTGCCGAACCACACCGCAGCCGTGAAATTGCCGGTATAGCCGACGAACCAGGCGTCGCGATAGGCCTGGGTGGTGCCGGTCTTGCCGCCGGTCAACACCCCGTCGACGGCGGCCCGACGCGCTGTGCCGACATAGGGAACGCGGGTCAGCATCTGGTTCATATACATGCCGGCAGTTTCCGACAGCACCCGTTCGGCCGGCGGTTCATCGCGGGCAAAATCATACAACACATCGCCCTTGTAGTTGAGAATCTGCGCAATGCCGTGACGGCGCGATTGCAACCCGCCGGTGGGAAACACCGCAAAGGCGGTGGCCTGATCCAGCACGGTGACTTCCGATGTGCCGATCGGGATGGTGACATCCCGGCGGATCGGGGTCTCGACACCAAACTTCTTTGCCTGCGCCATGATCTGGCCGATCGGATCCTCGCCAAGCTTTTCCTTGGCGAGGCGGACGGGAATGGTGTTGACGGATTTGGCCAGCGCCGTCTTGATGTCGATGCGGCCGCGATAGCCGAGGCTGTAGTTCTTCGGGTTCCAGTTGCCCCAGTGGATCGGCGCGTCGACGATCGTGCTGTCGGGGGTCATGCCCTTTTCCATCGCCAGCGAATAGGTGAACACCTTGAACGAGGACCCGGGCTGCCTGAGCGCGTGCGAGGCGCGGTTGAACTGGCTGGCGCCATAATCGCGGCCACCGACCATGGCCCGCACCGCACCGCCATTCTCGATCAGCACCAGCGCTGCCTGGCTTGCCCGGTACCTCTCGCCATCCTGGCGCAGGCCGGTTTCCACCGCCGCTTCCGCCGCCCGCTGCAGGCCGGGGTCGATGGTGGTCCGGACAATCAGCGAATGCTGCGCGAACGGACCGGCAATGCGCCTGACCTCTTCAAAGGCCCAGTCGAGGAAGTAATCCGGCGCTTCGCGGTTGCCGCGGTCGATCACGTTGGCCGGATTGCGCCGGGCGCCGATGACCTGGCCCTCGGTCATCAGATTGCCCTGCACCAGATTCGACAGCACCTCGTTGGCGCGCGCGCGGGCTGCCGGCAGATTGATGTGCGGCGCGTAACGGGCCGGGGCCTTGAACAGTCCGGCCAGCATGGCGGCTTCGGCGATCGAGACCTCGGTGATGTCCTTGCCGAAATAGAACTGCGCCGCTGCAGCAACGCCAAAGGTGCCGCCGCCCATATAGGCGCGGTCGAGATAGAGCCTGAGAATTTCCTTTTTCGATACATTGGCCTCGAGCCAGAATGCCAGAAAGGCTTCCTTGACCTTGCGCTCGATGGTCCGCTCATTGGTCAAAAACAGGTTCTTGGCCAATTGCTGGGTGATGGTGGAGCCGCCCTGGACCACGGAATTGGCCTTGACGTTTTCGGTCATGGCGCGCGCCAGGCCCAGAAAATCGATGCCGAAATGGTCAAAGAAGCGCCGGTCCTCGGTGGCCAGCACCGCCTTGACGAAGTGGTCGGGCAACTGATCGACCGGGGCCGAATCCTCGTGGATGATGCCGCGATGGCCGATCTCATTGCCGTGGCGGTCGAGGAACGTGACGGCGAAATCATCCCGCGCCTGCCAATTGCCGCTGGTTTCCTCAAACGCCGGCAGCGCCAGCGCCAGCAGCAGCACGAAGCCGGCCGTGCCGATGTTCATGCCTTCGCCGGCGACCTCGAAGACGGCCTTCCAGACCCCGCGGGTGCGGAAGCGGCGAAAGAAGATGGTGATCTCCTCCCAGATCTCGCCCAGGCGGAAACCGGCGTTCCAGATGGTGGAATCAATCCAGGAATCAATGCGCAGCAGAAGGGTGGAACGTTTGCGCGGACGGTGGTTCTGGTTGAACGGATCTTGCACGGGTCTTTGTCCATTGCCGGCGGCGGCGACATCACGTCGCGCATCGGAAGTGCCGCGGTGCATAATATCACCACAGTTTTCGCCCCCTGTGACCTATGCTTTTGGCTCATTTTCAGGCAAAGGACAAGCCGTGCGCGCCACCGGCGGCAGCGCCAACGGAAAAAGGAAGACGGCTATGAGCGCCACCAGCTTCTGGAAAGCCAAGACACTTGAGCAGATGACCCCGGCAGAATGGGAAAGCCTGTGCGACGGCTGCGGCCGCTGCTGCCTCAACAAGCTCGAGGACTGGGACACCGGCGAGATCGCCTGGACCAACATTGCCTGCCGTCTGCTGGATGGCGAGAGCTGCCGCTGCACCGATTACGACAACCGCCAGGCCACGGTTCCCGACTGCATCGGGCTGACCCCGGCTCAGGTTGACACCATCACCTGGCTGCCGCCGACCTGCGGCTACCGGCTGGTGCATGAGGGCGCCGATCTGTACTGGTGGCATCCGCTGGTTTCCGGCGACCCCGAGACGGTGCACGAGGCCGGTGTTTCGGTGCGCGGCCGCACTGTCAGCGAAGCCGATGTGGTGGTCGAAAGCTTCGAGGACTACCTGGTCGACTGGCCCGGCGAAGCGGTCTGATCCGGCCGCTCGATCGGGGCGGGCGAAAAAACCTCATCCGCGGATGGGAACAAAATCGCGCCGGCGGCGTTGGATCCTCGAATTGCCAAACGGAGGATTGCCCTGATGATCAAATGGATCCTGATCCTGCTTATTGTTGCCGCTGTCGCAGGCCTGCTCGGCTTTGGACGGCTGTCCGGCGCGGCGCTGACCGGCGCCAAGGTGCTGATTGCCGTGGTGCTGGTGCTGTTCCTGCTCGCAGTCCTGGGCATTGTCGCCATCGCCTGACGCGACGCCATACCTGTTCCCCCCCCCCCGGCCGAGGCTCACTCCCGGAGCCGAAGCACACCTACCACCGCCGGAGCCAGTCTCTGGCGGTTTTTTTGTGTGGAACGGTCGGGCTTGATTGGCGGCTAAGTGAAAAAGTTATTGTCGTACTTACAACCAACTCTCCGGGTCCCGCCCGCCATAGACGATAGCCACGACCAATATGCCGTAAGCCATTGGCTCAAAAATCAGGATGTAACGGCCTTCGATGAGGACCCGCGCCGTGGGCTCAACTCAGGCCGTGCCGTCCTCATAAGCGCGTTTGAGCCGGTTGTACTGGCCGTATGTATTTGACACATCACTGATTATCAGGAGAAAAATCGCAAACCCAAAAATCTAGGAATATAATCCTTGACGGTGTGACGGAGCTCTGGTAGGGTTATGTCATCGTCACAGAAATGTGCCGGACACGGTGCCGGACAGGAGCGGGTTTCCATAAGGTCCGGACCGGTGTGACGAGGCGGCTATGCCGTTTGAAAATTGATCTTAGCGCCAAGCGCCTCTGGAGTGTCCGGGGCGCTTTTTTGGTGGCCGGATCGGATGCGAATTGTGGACATTGCGAGGCTTTGATGACCGAGACCTGTGGCGGTGCCGGGCGAGTTATGCTGTCGGGACCGGACCGGCCTGCGCCGGCTGTGGGCGAGGCCGGGCTGATTGACCGGTTGATCGATCTGGTGCTGGCGCTGGAGCCGTTCGAGTTCAAGCAGCGCGAGCCCTCCGGCGCGGATGATCCGGCCGGGTCCGAGCAGGCTGGGCCCGAGACGACTGGGCCCGAGGTAGTGGGCGGTGGCGCCGGGCTGTCGGCCGAAAGCACCCGCGAGATGCTCCGGCGGATGCGCGCCGTGCTCGACCGCGAAGCGGCCCGGCTCGGCTGCGACGGGCTGGAAGGCAAGGCGGCGGTCGATCAGGTGGCCTTGATCGCCCGCACGCTGGAAAAGATCGACCAGATGGAGCGGCTGATTGCCGAGGACGAGGCCCGCGCCGCTGCCACAGCCCTGACCGGCGAAGAACGCGACCAACTCAGGCAGACCGTGCGGCAACTGATCCTCGCCGCCGCCGAGCGGCTGGCGGCGCAGCGCCAGGGTCAGGGTCAGGGTCAGGGTGAAGGTGGCGATGAGCCTATTGGCGAGGCAGATGCCGGTGAAGAAGCGGAAGCAGGTGCTACGGGTCGGGACGAGGCTGGATGAAAGCATTTTCATCAGCCCAAGGACGTGGGCTGAAGAGAGTGATTTGACCCGGCAGACGCCGGGTCGCTGGATGCCGGATCGGTGTCCGGCAAGACGGTGGGGTGGGTGCCGGCGTGACGGAGCTGGAGGGGGAGATGACCCGACTCAGAATAATCCCGTGGACTAGGTGGCCGGCAGGAGAGTGACGCATGACAATCCGGTCGATGGCAGCGGCGCTGAAATATGGGGTGTGGACGAGGCCTGGGGCAGGCCATGCAAAGCCAGTCCGTAGCGTCCTGATCTACGCCCCACAGCCACGGCGGGAGTCAAACCCCGGCCATCGGGACCGGGGTGACCCGGTTCCGGATATGCGGGATCCGGATGGCGGTCGAGAGATGTTGAAAAACAACCAGATAGAGCGGTTTGGTGACTCAGTTCCGCATGGCAAGAGTCTCGACATGGCGGACACCGTCGACGAGCTTCTCGCGGCGCATCTGGACCGGCTTGCCGATCCGGCCCTGATCGAGAATGCCACCGCCTGGGAGTTTCTGGCCCGGCCCGAACAATTGCCGCCCGAAGGGGCCTGGCGCACCTGGCTGCTGATGGGCGGGCGCGGCTCGGGCAAGACCCGGGCCGGGGCCGAATGGGTGCACGCATTGGCCTCGGGCGCGATCGCCGGGCTTGGCAGGGATGGCCGCATCGCGCTGGTGGCGGAAACCTTTGGCGATGCCCGCGAGGTGATGATCGACGGGGTGTCGGGCATCCTTGGCGTGGCGCGTGCCGAGCGCCCGAGTTTCGAGGCGACGCGACGGCGGCTGGTCTGGCCGTCAGGCGCGGTGGCGCAGATGTTTTCATCGGAAGATCCCGAAAGCCTGCGCGGACCGCAATTTGATCTCGCCTGGTGCGATGAGCTGGGCAAATGGCGGCATGCCCGCGAGACCTGGGACATGTTGCAATTTGGCCTGCGGCTCGGGACAGCGCCACGGCAACTGGTGACGACGACGCCACGGGCGACGCCGCTGATGCTGGCCCTGGTGAAAGACCCGGCCACGCGGGTGACGCGGATCAGCACCGGCGACAATGCGGCCAATCTGGCGGCGGGGTTTCTCGAGGCGATCCGGGCGCGCTATGGCGGCACCCGGCTGGGGCGGCAGGAACTTGACGGCGAGCTGATTGCCGACCGCGAGGACGGGTTGTGGCGGCGCGACCAGCTCGAGGCGCTCGTGGTGCGCAAACACGGCCTGCTTGCCCGCATCGTGGTCGCGGTCGATCCGCCGACGGCGAGCGCCGCCCGCTATTCCTGCTGCGGCATCATCGCCGCGGGCCTTGACGCCGATGGCCGCGCCGTGGTGCTGGCCGATGGCTCGGTCGAGGGCGCAAGCCCGACCCGCTGGGCCGAAGCGACAGCGCGGCTTTACCGCCGCTTCGATGCCGATTGCGTGGTGGCCGAAATCAACCAGGGCGGCGACATGGTGACCAGCGTGCTCAGGACCGTCGAGCCGGCGCTGCCGGTGCGGCAGGTGCGGGCGACGCGCGGAAAGTGGCTGCGCGCCGAACCGGTGGCGGCACTCTATGAGCAGGGAAGGGTGGTCCATGCCGGCCACTTTGGCGCACTGGAAGACCAGATGTGCGATTTCGGCCCCGATGGATTGTCCTCGGGCCGCTCGCCCGACCGGCTCGACGCGCTGGTCTGGGCGCTGACCGAGTTGCTGCTCGGCCGCAGAAGCGAACCGCAGGTGCGGCATCTTTGATGTTGGCGCGATCCAATGATTCCGTCATGCCGGACCCCGATCCGGCATCCAGCCAGCCCAAGTCCTTGGGTTGATAAGAGTCTTCTGACCCGGCGGAGGCCGGGTCGCTGGATCCCGGATCAAGTCCGGGAAGACGGGAAAATACCCACACCCCGCCCGGGCAGCCGAGGCGGTTTTTTGATTCCGGACACCGAAAGGGCAACTCAATGGCATTTGGATTTCGGCTTCCCTGGACCCGCGCGGCGCGAGACCGCGCACCTGCCGCCAAGAGCTGGCTGCCCGGCGCGATTGCGGCGCTGGCCGGTGACGCGGGCGCAAGCTGGAGCGGGCGCTCTTACCCGGCCATTGCGCGGGAAGGCTTCATGCGCAATCCGGTGGCGCACAGGGCAACGCGGATGATCGCCGAGGCGGCTGCCTCGGTGCCCTGGCTGGTGTTTGACGGCGGCCGCGAACAGGAGCGGCATCCGGTGCTGGATCTGCTGGGCCGGCCTGACCCGAATGGCGCCGGCGCCGGCTTTTTTGAAACGCTCTATGGCCACCTTGTGCTTTCGGGCAATGCCTGGATCAATCCGGTCAACGCCGGTGGAAGAGTGGCCGGGCTGCAATTGCTCAGGCCGGACCGGATGCGGGTGATCACCGGACCGGACGGCTGGCCCACCGCCTATGAACATCAGGCCGGCGGCCGGCGGCAGCGCTTCGGTGTGAGCCCGGAAGACGGGCCGGGGCTCTTGCATCTGAAACTGTTTCATCCGCTCGATGACCATTTGGGCTTCGCGCCGCTGGAGGCAGCGCTGATGGCGCTCGATCTGCACAATGCGGCAATGAACTGGAACAAGGCGCTGCTGGACAATTCCGCCCGGCCATCCGGCGCGCTGGTCTATCAGCCGAAAGACGGCGGCAATCTGACACCGGAGCAATATGAGCGGCTGAAAGCCGAGCTTGAAGAAGGCTATCAGGGCGCCCGCCGCGCCGGCCGGCCGATGCTGCTTGAAGGCGGGCTCGACTGGAAGGCGATGGGACTGACGCCGCGCGACATGGATTTCGTCGAGGCGAGGAACGGCGCGGCCCGCGACATCGCCCTGGCGCTGGGTGTGCCGCCGATGCTTCTGGGCATTCCCGGCGACCTGACCTACGCCAATTACCAGGAGGCCAACCGGGCCTTCTGCCGCCTCACCGTGCTGCCGCTGGTGGCCCGCACGGCGCAAGCCCTGACCGCCTGGCTGCAGCCAGTCCACGGCGCCGGGCTGAAGATCGACTATGACGCCGACCGGCTGCCGGGGCTTTCTGCCGAACGCGACGGGCTGTGGGCGCGGGTCGGTGCGGCTGATTTCCTGACCGATGAGGAAAAGCGGGAAGCTGTGGGATATCAGCGTGTTGCGGACTGAACCGGATTCAAGACCGCAAGCAGTTGAATCAATCTGCGAGGCGGGGATGACCGCCGGAGGTGACGCGATGGCGAATATCGATCCCGATCCTGCAATGGCCGCCGCCCGCATTGCCGGCGCTTTGGCCGGAGCGTTGGTTTCGCTGGTCTACATGATGCCCAAGGGCGTGCGTGAGGCTGCGGCCCGCGCCATCGCCGGTGTCGTGTGCGGCCTGGTGTTTGGTGGCCCGGTTGGTGTGGCGCTGGGACAATGGATGGGGGTGAGGGGGATGCTGTCACCCTCCGAAAGCTTGCTGACCGGATCGGCCGCCGCCAGCATGAGCGCCTGGTGGGCGCTCGGCGCACTGGCCCGGATTGCCGATAGGACCGGGCGGGGGAAGGATATCCCAGACTAGCTCTCACGGCCTCTCGATTTGGCAGGGCGGCCGCGAAGGGTCTGCCTCCCCTCAAGCGGGAGGGCTTAGAAGCCCTGACGGGGCAACATCGACTTCAAGAACAGCAAGGATAAAACCATGACAAGCGACTGGAGCGCATCCGGACGGCAGCACAAGCGCGTCGATCTGGCACTGGAGGACGTCAGCGGCGACGGCAGTTTTGCGGGCTATGCCAGCCTGTTCGGCGCGGTTGACCTGGGGCGCGACGTGATCGAGCCCGGCGCCTTCGCCGCTTCGCTCAAGCGCCGCGGCGCCGGTGACGTGCGCATGCTCTACCAGCACGACCCGGATCAGCCGATTGGCCGCTGGCTGTCGATCCGCGAGGATCAACGCGGGCTGCATGTGGAAGGCAAGCTGGCTCTCGGCGTGGCTCGCGCCCGCGAAGTCCATGCGCTGATGAAGTCCGGCGCACTCGACGGGCTGTCGATCGGATTCCAGACGCTGCGCGCCCGCAACGAGGCCAAGGCCGGAGTGCGGCGAATCCTCAGCGCCGATCTCTGGGAGATCTCGGTGGTGACGTTTCCGATGCAGCCGGGCGCGCGGGTGACCGCCGTCAAGGCAGCGGGAAAGTTGCCTCTGGCCCCGGTGCTGACGGTACGCGAACTTGAACGCCGGCTCACGCGGGATGCGGGGCTGAGCCGACGCTAGGCGCGCGGGCTGATCGCCCGTGGCTACGGCGCGCTTTCGGACAGGCAGGACGCTGGCCCGGAGGATCTCAAACGCCTGGAGCAGCAGCTGCGCACTTTGACCCGTGCGCTGACTTGCAGTTCCCGGCCTACCGAACCCACCCTGTTGAAAGGACATCCCATGACTTCGCATTGCAAAACCCAGCCTGCGCCGGAAACCAAGAGCGTCGACGCTGATGTTTCCGCCGCTTTCGAGGACTTCCTGTCCGCGTTTGAGCACTACAAGCAATCCAATGACGAGCGGCTGGCCGAGATCGAGCGGCGCGGCGGCGCTGATGTGATCACCGACGAGAAGATGGCGCGCATCGATACAGCTCTCGATGAGCAGAAACGTGCGCTTGATGCGCTGCTGGTCAAACGCGCCCGTCCCGACCTTGGGCGCGGCAACGGCGCTGCGCCCAGCCCGGTTCGCCAGGCCTTTGACGCCTATGTCCGGCGCGGCGACGAGGCCGGGCTGCGCCAGGCGGAGCTGAAGGCGATGTCGGCGGGCAGCGATGCCGACGGCGGCTACCTGGTGCCCGACGAGCTCGACAGTGACATCGGCAGGCGACTGTCGGAGCTGTCACCGATCCGCTCGATTGCCACGGTGCGGCAGGTCTCCGGCGCAGTGCTGAAAAAGCCCTTTGCCCTGGACGGCATGGCCACCGGCTGGGTCGGCGAAACCGACGCACGGCCGCAGACGGCGGCGCCGCAACTGGCCGAGCTGCAGTTTCCGACCATGGAGCTTTACGCCATGCCGGCCGCCACCGCTTCGCTGGTCGAGGACGCAGCGCTCGACATCGAGGGCTGGATCGCCGCCGAAGTCGAGGCCGCCTTTGCCGAGCAGGAGGGGGCGGCGTTTGTGGCGGGCGACGGGGCCAACAAGCCGCGCGGCTTCCTCGATTACCCCAGCGTTGCCGACGCCAGCTGGAGCTGGGGCAATCTCGGCCATATTGCCACCGGGGCCGCGGGTGCGTTTGGCGTCGATCCGTCGGACCGGCTGGTCGAACTGATCTATGCGCTGAAGGCCGGACATCGTCAGAACGGGCGGTTTGTGATGAACCGCAAGACCCAAAGCCAGATCCGCAAGTTCAAGGATGCCGATGGCAATTATCTCTGGATGCCACCGGCCGGCGCGGGGCAGCAGGCCTCGCTGATGGGCTTCCCGGTGGTCGAGGCCGAGGATATGCCCGACATCGCCGCCGACGCTGCCTCGGTCGCTTTCGGTGACTTCCGCCGTGGCTATCTGGTGGTCGACCGCACCGGGGTGCGCATCCTGCGCGATCCCTATTCGGCCAAGCCCTTTGTGCTGTTTTA
Source organism: Hoeflea sp. YIM 152468 (assembly GCF_029210485.1). Lineage (GTDB taxonomy): Bacteria > Pseudomonadota > Alphaproteobacteria > Rhizobiales > Rhizobiaceae > Hoeflea. Next base: position 351,192 of record NZ_JARGET010000005.1, on the reverse strand, counting down.
CACCACCAAGCGTGTCGGTGGCGGGGTGCAGAATTTCGAGGCGATCAAGCTGCTGAAATTCGCCGCCTGACGGAGTGCGTTCCTTCCGAGCCAACCCTCTCCCGGTCAGCCGGGGGAGGGATTTTCCCCAGACGCTTCCTGATCCCGGAGACTGCCATGACCTTAATCCAGACCGATCCGCCGCTGGCGGAACCGGTGACGCTCGCCGAGGTGAAAGCGCATCTGCGCATCGATGCGAGCGATGAAGACGATCTGCTCGAAGGCCTGATCCGGGTGGCTCGCGCCCATCTCGAAGCAGCCACCGGCATGGCCTTGATGAGCCAGAGCTTTCGCCTGGTGCTTGATGACTGGCCACGCAGCGAGGTGATTCCCTTGATGAGAACGCCGGTGCAAACCGTTGATGCGATTCTGCTTTATGACGCCGATGGCGTGGAGCAAAACCTCGACCTCTCCGGCCTGCTGCTCGACGGCACGGCGCATCCGGCGCGGCTGGTGGTGCGGGACCGGACACGTCCGAGCCAGCCGATCAACGGTATCGAGATCGAGTTTACCGCCGGTTTCAACACTGCAGCCGAAGTGCCGCCTGAACTGAAGCGGGCGATTTTGATCCATTCTGCGCATCTTTATGAATTCCGCGGCGCTGTGACCGCGGACATGCAACCGGCTTCCATTCCGGCGGGCTACGACCGACTGATCGGTCCCTGGCAAAGGCGGGCGTTGTGATGGCGGCGTTGTTTGTCGATGCCGGCTGTCTGAGCGCCCGGCTGCTGCTCGAAGCGCCTGCGCAGCTGACCGACGGTCAGGGCGGCGTGACCGGGAACTGGGAGCCTGTTGCCACCCTGTGGGGGCGGATTGAACCGCTGCGCGCCGGCTCGCGTGAGACCGCAGGTGCAGCGATGGCGCCGGTCATCCATCGCGTCACCATCCGCTATCGCGACGATGTGCGGCACGCCATGCGCTTTGTCCATCGCGGCCGCACTCTGGAAATCCGCGCGTCGCGTGATCCGGACGAGACCCGGCGCTATCTGGTCTGCGAATGCGAGGAGAGCCTGCCATGAGCGCCAATGCCTTGCAGAAAGCGGTGGTCGCGCATCTGGGCTCTGACCCGGATGTGATTGCGATCATCGGCGCCGGGCGGATATTCGACCGGCTGATCAGCCGCGCCGAGCCGCCTTATCTGGTGCTGGGCGAGATGACGACCAGAGATTTTTCCAGTGGTGACGAGGATGCCAGCGAACATCGCTTTCAGATCGAGGCCTGGAGCAAGCAGAACGGCCGCAAACAGGCGGTCGAATTGGCCGCTGCGGTGCGCGCCGCTCTGCATGACGCCGCTCTGTCGCTCGAGGGCGCGGTGCTGATCAATCTCCGCCACGAAAGAACCGTCAGCCGCCGGGCGCCCAAGACCGGGCTGCATCTGGCGCAGCTGCGGTTTCGCGCGGTGACCGAGCCGTGATCGCGCGGCGCGCCGATAATCCACACCAGCAGATGGAAAGGACATTTCGATGACCGCCCAGAAAGGCAAGGACCTGCTCATCAAGATCGATGATGGCGGGAATTTCGTCACCATCGCCGGCTTGCGTGTCCGGCGGCTGGCCTTCAACGCGCAGGCCGTTGACATCACCGACGCCGAATCCGCCGGGCGCTGGCGCGAATTGCTCGGCGGCGCCGGGATGCAGCGGGCGTCGCTGTCGGGCGGCGGGCTGTTCAAGGATCAGATCAGCGACGCGCTGACACGAAGCGTGTTCTTTGCCACCGAGATCCGCGCCTGGCAGGTGGCGATCCCGGATTTTGGCACCGTCACCGGGCCGTTCCAGATCACAGCACTCGAATATTCCGGACGTCACGATGGCGAGATGACCTTCGAGATCGCGCTGGAATCGGCTGGCGCGCTCAGCTTTGCCGCGGCGTGAGGCGGCCATGCCTGTTCACCCCAATCGCCATCGCGGCGAAATCGCGGCGATCTTCGATGGCGAGACCCGACTGTTGTGCCTGACGCTTGGCGCACTGGCCGAGCTGGAAAGTGGCTTTGGTGTCGATAACCTTGCCGATCTGGCGGGCCGGTTCGCGGCAGGCCGGCTTTCGGCCAGCGACATCATCCGCATCGTTGGCGCCGGATTGCGCGGCGCGGGAAACCGGCTCAGCGACGAGGATGTGGCCCAGATGTCGACCGAGGGCGGGGTGAGTGGCTTCGCCCGGATTGCCACCGAACTGCTGTGGGCGAGTTTTGACGGCGAGCCCGCCGGCGCGACTGCACTCACAGCATCAGATCGGGAGGAGCCGGTTGCCGACGACCGGCAAAACCCTCCCGGGCCGCAGGCGGCAATAAGGTGACGGAGCCGGACCGGACGTTGTTCCCCTGGGCGTCCGTGATCCGTTTCGGCCTTGGCCGCCTGCGGCTGCCTCCCGACCAGTTCTGGCGGTTGAGTGTGCCCGAACTCAGCGCGCTGACGGGCGCAGCCGAGGCGCCAACTCTCACCAATCGGCAAGGGCTGGAGGCGCTGATGGCGCTGTTTCCCGACACCCGATCTGCAAAGGACAAAACCGATGACCGATGAGCCGAACTTCGAGGTTGATGTCGATCTGAATCTCAACGGCGCTGATCAGGCGCTTTATGAGCTCAGACAAAAGGCTGATGCCTTTGGCGGCGCGCTGTCGGGTGCGTTGAAATCGGCGACCGTGGACGGCCGCAAGCTCGATGATGTGTTGCGCACACTGGGCGCGCGCATGGTCGGCATTGCGCTAGATGCGGGGATGAAGCCGCTCGACCAGTTGATAAGCAGCTCGATTGCCGGCCTGTCGGCAAATCTGGGCCGGCTGCTGCCCTTTGCCAATGGCGGCGTGCCCGGCCGTCTGACGCAATTTGCTGATGGCGGCGTGGTCGGCGGGCCTTCGTATTTTCCAATCCAGGGTGGCGATGTCGGGCTGATGGGCGAAGCGGGTGCGGAAGCAATCCTGCCGCTGCAGCGTGGGTCCGACGGGCGGCTGGGTGTTGCCGCGGACAATGCGGCGCCGGCGGTCCAGGTGACCTTCAACGTGACGACGCCCGATGCGGCAAGCTTTTCAAAATCCGAGGCGCAGGTGACGGCCATGCTGGCCCGCGCCGTTGGCCGTGGCCGGCGTGGCTTGTAGCAAAGGTGAACGTGATGACCAACGGCTTTCATGAGGTCCGCTTTCCGCTGCGTCTGTCGCTCAGCGCCAGCGGCGGGCCGGGCCGGCGCACCGATATCGTGGCGCTGTCGAATGGTGGCGAAACCCGCAATGCGCGCTGGGCCGATGCGCGGCGGCGCTATGACGTGGGCACCGGTTTGCGCAGTCTCGGGGATCTGTACGAACTGACCGCGTTTTTCGAAGCGCGGCGCGGCCAGCTCTACGGGTTCCGGTTCCGCGATCCGGTCGATCACGCTTCCTGCCCGCCGGGACAGGCGGTTACAGCCATCGACCAGCAGATTGGGACCGGCGACGGGATCCAGGCCCAGTTTGACCTCAGCAAGACCTATGCTGACGCCGGCGGGGCGACTGTTCGCCGGATTGAAAAACCCGGTGAGGGCAGCGTCGTGCTGGCAATTGACGGCCTGGTTTTGGACCCGGGCGATTACGCGGTCGATCACACTGCCGGGCTGGTGACGATTGCGGCGGCAGTTGTTCCTGCGCCCGGGGGGGTGGTGACGGCTGGCTATGAATTCGACATTCCGGTGCGCTTTGACACCGACCGCATCGAAATCAGCCTGGCGGCCTTCAAGGCGGGGTCGGTGCCGAATGTGCCATTGCTGGAGATCAAGCCATGAGGGAGATTTCCCAAACCTTGAGCGCCCATCTGGCCCAGACATCGACGACGATCTGCCATGCCTGGCGGCTGACCCGGACCGATGGCCTGGTGCTGGGTTTTACCGAGCATGACCACACGCTCGAATTCGATGGAACGGTGTTTTCCGCCGCCACCGGGTTTCGCGCCAGCGAGGTGGAAACCGGGCTGGGGCTCGAGGCCGACGCCGCCAGTGTGGCCGGGGCCTTCTCCGATGCGGCGATCAGCAGCGACGACCTGGCGCTGGGGCGCTATGATGGTGCCCGGGTCGAGACCTTTCTGGTCAATTGGCAAACGCCCTCCGATCACGCCTTGTTGTCGACCCGGGAACTGGGGGAGGTGCGTGCTGCCGGACCGGCGTTCAGCGCCGAGCTGCGCAGTCTGGCGGCTCGGCTCGACCAGCCGCATGGTCGGCTGTACGGGCGGCGGTGCGATGCTGATTTGGGCGACGGACGCTGTGGCAAGGATTTTTCAGCCCCACCATTCAGGCTGACCGGCACCCTTGTCGAAGTCATCGATGAGATGACGCTGATTGTCAGCGGTGTTGAGGACAGGCCGGCAGCCTGGTTCGACAACGGCCACCTCCGCTTCACGTCGGGTTTGCTGTCAGGCGTGTCGTTCGACATCTCCAGCCACGCGGTCGAGGCCGCCGGTGCGCGGCTTGGGCTGTGGACGCCGCTGGCGCGGTTGCCCGCGCCGGGCGACCGGATGCACGTCTCCGCCGGCTGTGACAAGTCATATGAAGCCTGTTCAGCCAAGTTCGCCAACGGATTCAATTTTCAGGGTTTTCCATTCCTGCCCGGCAGCGATTTTGCTTACGGATATGCCGATTCAGACACGGTCCATGATGGCCGTCCAATCGTGCCATGAGCGGCGCGGACGCGGGGCAGGCCATTGTCGACGCGGCGCGCGCCTGGATCGGGACACCCTATCGTCATCAGGGCGGGCAGAAGGGTGCCGGCTGCGATTGCCTCGGCCTGGTGCGCGGTGTCTACAGGGAGGTCACCGGTCGGCAGGCTGAAGAGCCGGGCCCCTATGCGCCCGACTGGGCCGAGCGATCTGGAACCGACCGGCTGATCCTGGCGGCGCGGCGGCATTGCGGCAATTCCATTCCGATCCAGGACGCGCGGGCAGGCGACATCATCCTGTTTCGCTGGCGCGACGGGATGATGGCCAAGCACGCCGGCATTCTCTCCGGCCCCGACCATTTCATTCATGCCTATGAACCGGCCGGAGTGATCGAAAGCGTGCTGGTCACTTCCTGGCGGCGGCGGATCGCGGCGGTGCACCGGTTCCCCTGACGGACAAAACGAGAGACATCATCATGGCGACACTTCTTCTGCAGGTGGCGGGTGCAGCCCTCGGCGGCGTCTTCGGCCCGGTCGGCACCGCGCTCGGGTCGGCGCTCGGCGCCACCGTCGGCGGCATGCTTGACATGAGCCTGATCAACGCCACACGCACCGTGCGTGGCCGGGGTCTGAGCGGTGCGCGCATACCCTCGGCAGACGAAGGCTCGCCGGTTCTCAGGGTCCATGGTGCGATGCGGATCGCCGGAACGCTGATCTGGGCGACGCGCTTTGAGGAGACCGTGACGCAGCAACGTCAGGGCGGCAAGGGCAGGGGGCCCAAGGTCGAGAGCTATCAGTACCATGCCAATTTTGCGCTCGGCCTGTGCGAAGGCCCGATTGCCTTTGTCAGACGGGTTTGGGCCGACGGGCGCGAACTCGATCTCGAGACATTCGAGATGCGGATCTATCACGGAACCGCGACGCAATTGCCCGATCCGCTGATCGAGGCCAAACAGGGGGCAGGCCGCGTGCCGGCCTGGCGCGGCCTTGCCTATGTGGTGTTCGAGCGGCTGCCGCTGGATGATTTCGGCAACCGCATCCCCGCCCTGCATTTCGAGGTGGTCCGGCCCGTGGGCCCGCTGGAACCGGCGATCGAGGCGGTGGCGATCATTCCCGGCTCGACCGAACATGGCTATGCCACCACACCGGTGCGCGAGACCCTGGGCCTGGGGTCGGCACGGGTGCTCAACCGCAACATGCGTCAGGCCTCGACCGACTGGAGCCAATCCATCAACGAATTGCAGGCCCTGTGTCCCAATCTCAAATCGATGGCACTGGTCTCCTCCTGGTTCGGTGATGATCTGCGTGCCGGCCATTGCCGCTTTCGCCCCGGTGTCGAGGTTGTCGCCAGAACCGACGAGACCCGGCCCTGGAAGGTTGGCTCGCTCGACCGCGGCACGGCGCATCTGGTCAGCCGCAAGGCCGACGGCGGCCCGGCCTATGGCGGCACCCCCGACGATACCGCTGTCATCGAGGCGATCCGCGATCTCAAGGCGCGCGGGCTGAAAGTGGTGCTCTACCCCTTCGTGCTGATGGATGTGCCCGCGGGCAATGGCCTGCCTGATCCGGGTGGCGCTCAAAGCCAGCCGGTTTATCCCTGGCGCGGCCGCATCACGGCGTTGCCAGCACCCGGCTTGCCCGGATCGCCGGACGGCACCGCGATGATGCGTACCGAGATCGACAGCCTGTGTGGCGAAACGCTGGTGTCGGATCTGGTTGTCTCCGGCGACAGTGTCACCTGGACCGGTGGCGATGAGGGCTACAGGCGGCTGGTTCTGCATCATGCGGGCCTGGCTATCGCGGCTGGCGGCGTTGACGGATTTATCATCGGCTCGGAAATGAAGGGGCTGACGCGGTTGCGCGATGACACCGGCGCGTTTCCCTTCGTCGAACAGCTGATCCAGCTGGCGGCGGAGACGAAAGCGCTGCTTGGCGGGCAAACGACGGTGACCTATGCCGCCGACTGGAGCGAATATGCAGGCTATCGCCCTGATGACGGATCAGGAGACGTCTTTTTCAATCTCGATCCGCTGTGGGCGGATCCGGCCATCGGGGTCGTCGGCATCGACAATTACATGCCGCTCAGCGACTGGCGCGATGGCGACCTGACGGCGGGCAATCCCGACGGCGCCAGATTTGCCAATGATCCGGAGGCGATGCGTGCGGCCATCACCGGCGGCGAGGGCTATGACTGGTATTATGCCGACAAGCCGGGCCGCGACGCCCGTCAGCGGCTCCCGATCAGCGACGGGCTTGCGGGCAAGGACTGGCTCTACCGGATCAAGGATCTGCGCGGCTGGTGGCAGAACCAGCATTTCGACCGGACCGGCGGCCTCGAGGCTGCAAGCCCGAGCCCCTGGGTGCCAGGTTCGAAACCGTTCTGGCTGACCGAACTCGGCTGCCCTGCGGTGGACAAGGGGGCCAACCAGCCCAATCTGTTTCCCGATCCGAAATCGTCGGAAGCAGCACTCCCCTGGTATTCGAGCGGTGGTCGTGACGATCTCTGTCAGCGCGCCTTTTTGCAGGCTCATCTCGAGTATTGGGCCGGCCCGGCAAATGCCGATGGCATGGTGGCCGGCGACCATATCCATATCTGGACCTGGGATGCCCGGCCTTTTCCGGCGTTTCCACTGTCGTCGCAGATCTGGTCCGATGGCCCCAACTGGCGCACCGGTCACTGGCTCAACGGCCGTCTGGGCACGGTGGCGCTCAAGGACCTGATCGCCGCCGTTCTGACGGAAGCGGGCATGACCAGTTTCAACGTCGACCGGGTCGACGGCATGGTGAGCGGGCACGTGATCGCCAGCCCGGCGTCGCCGCGTGCGGTGCTGCAGCCCCTGACCGAGGCTTTTGCCATTGATGTGCGCGAAAGTGCCAATGGTCTCGATTTCGTTTCCCGCTTGCAGCTTGGCGCGGCACCACGGACACTTGATCTGGTGGCTGACCCCGATGCCGGGCCGTTGTTTGAGGAGATCCGCGGCGAGGCCAGCGGCTTTGCCAATGAGGCCATGATCCTTTTTGCCGATCCGTTGAACGACTACGCCGCGGCGTCGGCGCGCTCACGTCGTCTCGAAGGCGAGCCGCAACGCCAGCGCGACCTGCCGCTGGGCCTGGCGCTCGAGCCGGGACTGGCCCGTGTGACTGCGGACCGCTGGCTGCATGATCATCGGCTGCAGCGGCGACAGGTTCGGTTCGCCCTGCCGCCGCAGGCAGTCCGGCTTCAACCGGGCGACACGGTCCGCTTCGCCCTGGAAGAGGCGCCAACAAACCTCTACCGCATCGCCCGCACCGAAGATGGCGACGTCCGCCGCATCGAGGCTGTCGCGCATGCGGGTGCGGCGGCGGGTGCCATCGACGAGACGCTGACGCCGCGATCTGCGAATGATGCCAATGCCCATTTTGCGCCGGAGGTTGTCTTTGCCGATCTGCCGGTCCTGTCTGGTTCCACCGAGACCGGGTGGGCCAGAGCCGGGGCGCTCGGCGTCCCCTGGCGTCCGGTCGTGCTGTCGAGTTCGGTGGAAGCGGAGGGCTATGCCGCCCGCGCCACGCTGGAGGCACCGGCGAAAATCGGCAGCCTCGCCGCGGCCTTGCCACCCGGTGATAGCGAAGGCCGGTTTGACCCAGGCGCTTCGATTGTCGTGGACCTGGCGTCCGGCGGGTTGTCCACAGCCAGCCGGCTGTCGGTGCTCAATGGCGCAAATGCAGTGGCGATCAGCTCCGATGCCGACGCCTGGGAAATCGTTCAGTTCGAGACCGCCGAGGAAATTTCGGCTGGCCGGTGGCGGCTGCAAAACCTGCTGCGCGGCCAGGCCGGAACCGATGACGCGATGCGCGCCGGCGCCTCCCAGGGCGCACGCTTGCTGGTTCTTGACGGGGCGATCAAGCCGCTGGGGCTTTCGCTTGATGACGCAGGGCGCGAATTCAACTGGATCGCGGAAGCCGCCAGTGGCGTCAGTGGCGGGGCGGCGCCGGTCACCTTTGCCGGTGGCGAGCGAGCCCTGATGCCGCTGTCGCCGGTGCATTTGCGCGCCAGACGGCAGCTCGACGGCGTTGCCCTGTCATGGATACGGCGCGGCCGGCTCGCGGCCGACAGCTGGGCGCCGGCGGAGATCGGCAATGACGAGGGCTTCGAGCGCTACCGGATCGACATACTCAAGGCCGGCACCGTGATGCGGACCGCTGAAACCACAACGCCCGGCTGGCTCTATCCGGCCGCTGACGAAATCGCCGATTTCGGCGGCAGCCAGAGCGCACTGAGCTTCCGCGTGGCTCAGGCGGGGAAACATCTGCCCTGGGGAACGGCACGGACTCAAACCTGTCAGATTTGAACTGCAACCACCTTGAAAAGGAGTGTAGCCATGACCGATATCAAACCCTGGTGGCGGTCCCGAACCCTGTGGGGCGCCATTGTCACGCTGGCCGCCAGCGCGCTTGGTCTCGCCGGGATCGATCTCGGCGATGCCGACCGCGAAGCGCTGATCGATCTTTTGAGCGCGCTCGGCGCCACGCTGGGCGGACTTGTCGCCATCATCGGGCGTCTCGCTGCAAAGCACCGGATCGGCTGACACACTTGACCGGCCTTGCCCCGGCAGTCATTCATTTGCGGTTCAGGCAGGATCTTGTATCACTGGGTCCAAGATAAGATACCAACCGCTTCAGGGCAGATCATGACCGTGAATATTCTCAGTATTGGGCTTCTGGCAGTGCAGGTCGCGATGGCTCCGCCGGTCGCATCCGCAGGGCCGGACTTGCGCGCACCCGATGGCACCGCCATCGACCGTGTTACAGCCGACTGCTCGGGCGCTGCCAACCAGGTGGTAAGCCAGACCGGTGGACAGCTGTTGTCGGCCGCCGCGCAAACCAAAGGCGGTCAGGTGGTCTGCGTCATCACCGTGCTGGTGCCGGGCAAAGGCAATGAGCGGCCGAAGAAGGTCAGCGTGTCCGTTCCTCAATGAATCTGCGCGATTTCAAAGTTGCGGGGCCACCCGCCTTGTGATCGAAAACTGGCGGCCACGCCCGAGTCGATGCTGAAAGCCGGCAGCCGGAAGACATAGAGCCTAACACTGGGGAGCAAGTCACGTGCGGATATTGATTGTTGAGGATGACAAGGATCTCAATCGCCAACTGGCCGACGCGCTTGGTGAGCAGGGCTATGTGACCGACCGCGCTTATGATGGCGAGGAAGGCCATTTTCTCGGCGACACGGAGCCCTATGACGCGGTGATCCTCGACATCGGCTTGCCGGAAATGGACGGTGTCACGGTGCTGGAGAAATGGCGGGCCAACCAGCGGCTCATGCCGGTGCTGATCCTGACGGCGCGGGATCGCTGGAGCGACAAGGTGGCGGGCATTGACGCCGGTGCCGATGACTATGTCACCAAGCCGTTTCATGTGGAGGAAGTCATGGCGCGCATTCGAGCGCTGATCCGCCGCGCGTCCGGACACGCGTCGTCCGAGATGGTCTGCGGCCCGGTTCGGCTTGACACCAAAGCGTCAAAGGCCAGCGTTGACGGCAGCACCCTGAAGCTGACCAGCCATGAATATCGGCTGTTGTCCTATCTGATGCATCACATGGGAAAGGTGGTGTCGCGCACCGAGCTGGTCGAGCATATGTATGATCAGGATTTCGACCGGGATTCCAATACAATCGAGGTCTTTGTCGGCCGCTTGCGCAAAAAGATCGGCGTCGAGTTGATTGAGACCGTGCGTGGACTTGGCTATCGCATGACGCCGCCCGAGGACGACAAATCAGGCGATCCCGGATGAAGCGCGGATCCCTTACCGCGCGGGTTCTGCTGTTTGCCTCGGTCTGGGCGGTGATCGCGCTCGTCGCCATTGCCATTGTGATTTCGCAGCTTTACCGGGCGGGCAGCGAGCGCGCCTTTGCCGATCTGCTGCGTGCCCATCTCAACAGCGTCATCAATGCGGTGACAGTGGATGCGGACGGCCATCTCGCGGGCAATCCGCAACTGGGCGATCTGGTGTTTGACCAACCCGGCAGCGGCTGGATCTGGCTGGTGGAGCCTCTGGGCGCGTTGGGCGGGCCCAGACTGGCGTCGATTTCCATAGGTGCGGCGGCGATTGGTTCACCGGCGATGGAAAGCCTGCCTTTCAACGAGCGCTATCAGCGTCACTACCGGGCCGAGGATGATGCGGGAAATCCACTCGAAGTTGTCGAAACCGAAGTGGAACTCGACAATCAGGGGCACGCCGCCCGGTTTCGCGTGGCCGGAAATCGTCAGGTTCTGGAAGCCGAAATCGCTGCGTTTTCGACCAATCTCTACCTGGTGCTGACGTTGTTCGGGCTGGGCAGCCTTCTGGTCAATGCCGTCGCCATTCTCTACGGGTTGCGGCCACTCGACCAGGCGCGGCAGGCGCTGGGCCGGATTCGCGCCGGCGAGGCGCATCGGCTTGACGGCACTTTTCCGCGTGAGATCGCGCCGCTGGCTGCCGAAATCAATGCCCTCATCGAAGCCAATCAGCGTGTCATCGAGCGCGCCCGCATGCAGGTCGGGAATCTGGCGCATTCGCTCAAGACCCCGATTGCCGTGCTGATCAATGAATCCCGCGACATGACGCCGTCGCACGCCAGTCTGGTCCGCACTCAGGCTGAAACCATGCAGGCCCAGGTTCAGACCTATCTCGACCGGGCGCGCATCGCCGCCCAGCGGGGCAGCGTACTGGCCCGGACCGAAGCTGCTCCGGTGATCGAGCGGCTGCTGCGGGTGATGGCCAAGCTGAATCCGGAACTGAGCTTTTCCAGTGACATCGAGCCGCGCAATGCCCTCCTGGCCATGGAAACTCAGGACCTGGAAGAGGCGCTCGGCAATCTGGTGGAAAATGCTGCAAAATTTGCCCGCCGCGAGGTGGTGGTCAGGGTGCGCATGGCGCCGGCTTGCGACGCACCCAAGCCGATGTACCGCATCGCTATCGAGGACGACGGCCCGGGTCTCGACGAGGATGGCATGCGCGAAGCCATCAAGCGCGGGCGCAGGCTGGATGAGTCCAAGCCGGGAACCGGCCTGGGGCTCTCGATTGTTGGAGAGATCGCCTCCGAATACGAGGGCACTTTTGCCCTGGCGCAAGCCCGAAGCGGCGGATTGTCTGCGCAACTGACGGTGCCGGCGCTGATCACGCAGGCTTGAACCGAAGTGTTGCCGGTGCTGGTGTCAAAATCCACTATGCTCACGGTTTGGTCCAGCATTGCGTCACAATGCCGCCACAGCGTCACGGCAGAAAGTGTGCAATGGCTGCAGGCGCTGAAGTGGCCGCGCACAAGGAAAGAGGACGGCAACAGCATGGTGGTTTCATTTTCGAGGGTGGCGACGCTTTGTGTTGTGACGGTTCTTTCGCTGGCGCTCACGGGCTGCACTGGAATCGGCAAAACCAAGCCCTTGTCATTCGCGCCGGTTTCGACGCTGAAAATCGGCGGCAGCGGCGCCATTCTCAACGCCCTTAACGGCGGAATCCTGCCTCCGGACGCGGTCAACAGCCTGACCGCGTCAGATAGAATTCGTGTGCTGGAAGCCGAATACCAGGCGCTGGAAAAGGCGCCGCTCGGCCAGAAGGTCGCCTGGCGCAGCCAGACCAGTGGAGCCGTTGGCGAAGTGTCTGCCGGCACCCCCTATCAGGTCGGGCAGCAGAACTGCCGCCAATATACTCATGCCGCCACCATCGGCGGACGAGCCGTGACAGGCCAGGGCGCAGCCTGCCGCAATGATGACGGCAGCTGGACCCTGCTGAGCTGACAGGCGGATCCGCCCGTTGCCCGGTGCCATGACGTGTACGGCCAGATGGATCGGATTGCCGGGAAATCTGTCCCAGGCCGCATGGATCGCAACGCGACCAAACGCCCCAATTTCGTTTTCAGACCTGATTGCTGTTGGAAAACAAACCATGCTCGGATATTGAAGCCACATGTTGTTCTGGGTAATTGCCGCAATCATGACTGCCATTGCGACCCTGGCCCTGCTTGGGCCGGTGATGCGTGCGCGTTTGATCGATCCAGACGTGCCGGAATCGCATGATGTCGAGGTCTACAACGATCAGTTGAGCGAAATTGACCGCGACCTGGCCGATGGTCTGGTCGATCCGGTTCAGGCCGAGGTTGCGCGCACCGAGATTTCGCGCCGGCTGCTTGTGGCGGCGCGCAAGGTTGAGATGGCTGAGGCTGACGCCGGGCGGGGCATGAGCCGAGGTGTTCGGCGGGCGGCGGTGATCGGCATGGCGGTCTTCATGCCCCTGGCGGCGGTGACGGCCTATATTGAGCTTGGCCAACCGGGGCTGGGGCAACTTCCGCTCTCAGCGCGGCTGCAGGCCGAACCGCCAACATCCGACATTGCCGCACTGGTTGCCCGCGCCGAGCAGCATCTGGCGGAAAACCCTGATGATGGCCGTGGCTGGGATGTGCTGGGACCGATCTATCTCAGGACCGGACGCCATGCGGAATCAGCGGCGGCATTTCAAAAGGCGATTTCGCTGCTTGGGCCGTCACCGACGCGGCTGGCAAGTCTTGGTGAGGCTCTGTTTTCGGCGGCCGGCGGGGTTATGACCGAGGAAGCCAATCTGGCATTCCAGACCGCCCGCGAGCTTGATTCGACCGACCCCCGGCCGCAATTCTTTCTGGCTATCGGACTGGAGCAATCGGGCAAGACGACAGAAGCCCAGGTTGCGTTCAAAGGCATGCTGGCCACCGCGCCAGCCGACGCCCCCTGGGTCCCCGCCGTCCAAAGCCGGCTTGCAGCCCTGGAACAGGATAGTCGCGCCGCGCCCTTGTCCAGTCTGGGGGGCCCCGCACCGCGCAATCCGACGGCCGCCGATATTGCGGCAGCACAAAACATGAGCTCGCAAGAGCGTGAGGCGATGATCGGCTCGATGGTTGAGGGGCTGGAGGCCAAGCTTGCCGACAATCCCGACGACATTTCCGGGTGGCTCAGACTGGTGCGCTCGCATGTGGTGACGGGACAGCGGGACAAGGCGCAGGTCGCGCTCGATCGCGCTTTTGCAGTGTTCCCGCCGTCCGGTCCCGAGCATCAGGCATTGAGCGTTCTCGCTGGTGAGCTGGAACTGGTGGCGCGGCCAACGCTTGGTGGCGTTCCGATGGCGCCCGCAGCGGCCGCGATCCAGGACTTGAGCGTGAACACGCCGTCAGATGCCGCCAGAACGCCCTTCATCCTGCCCGGCGCCGGCGCTGCCTCCGCCCCGATCAGGGCGCAGGAGCCCGCCGCAAAGCCGCACCCCGAATTGAGCGGGCCCTCCAGCACGGACATTGCCGAAGCGGCCCAGATGTCAGGCGAAGACCGGGCTGCGATGGTTCGCACCATGGTGGCCTCGCTCGACGCCAAGCTGGCGGACAATCCTGACAATCTCGAAGGCTGGCTGCGCCTGGTGCGGTCCTATGCCGTGCTCGGGGACCGGACTGCGGCTGAAACCGCTCTTGCACAAGCAAGGCTTGCCTTCCCCGACGGCAGCGATGGCGGCCGGGCCCTGGCGGTGCTCGCCGTCGAACTGGGACTTGAACCTGCCGAGGATGGCCAATGACGCGCAAGCAGAAACGACTGTCAATCATAGCCGCCGGCGCCATCTTTCTGACCGGCGCCGCCGCGCTGGTGACAACCGCGTTGCGCGACCAGATCGTGTTTTTCAATTCCCCTACCGACGTGCTGGCCAAGCCGCTGGCGCCGGGCACCAGAGTGCGGCTTGGCGGGCTGGTTGAGCAGGGCTCCGTCACGCGGGGGCAGAATTCGTCCGTCACTTTCCAGGTGACCGATACCAATGCCTCGGTCAAGGTGCGGTATGTCGGGATTTTGCCTGACCTGTTCCGGGAAGGGCAGGGGGTGGTCACAGAAGGCACGTTCTCGCCGGAAGAAGGCACATTTTTAGCTGATTCGGTGCTGGCCAAGCACGATGAGAATTACATGCCCAAGGAGGTCGCCGATGCGCTCAAGGCGCAAGGTGTGTGGCAGGAAGGTGATCCGGTACCGGGCACCGGGGCGCAGACACAATAGACCTGGACGTGGACGCAAGGAATGCCGCGCGGCATTGGAGAAGACGCCATGATCACTGAACTCGGCCACTTTGCCCTTATTCTCGCGCTGGCGACAGCGGTGGTTCAATCGGTGGTGCCATTCATCGGCGCGCGCCGCCGCGATGCTGGTCTGATGGCTGTCGGTCCGATGGCCGCAGTGACGTCGCTGATGCTGGTGGCTATTGCGTTCAGCGCGCTCACTCATGCCTATGTGACGTCGGATTTCTCGGTCCGCAATGTGGTCGAGAACTCGCACTCGCTCAAGCCGTTACTCTACAAGGTCACCGGCGTGTGGGGCAATCACGAGGGCTCGATGCTGCTCTGGATCCTGATCCTGACGCTGTTTTCCGCATTGGTGGCGCTGTTTGGCCGCAATCTGCCCGACACGCTCAAGGCCAATGTGTTGTCGGTGCAGGCCTGGATCACGGTGGCGTTCCTGCTCTTCGTGCTGCGCACCTCCAATCCGTTTCTGCGCCTCGATCCGGCGCCGCTGGAAGGCAATGATCTCAACCCGATCCTGCAGGACATTGGTCTCGCCATTCATCCGCCGCTGCTCTATCTCGGCTATGTCGGCTTTTCGATCTCGTTTGCCTTTGCCATCGCCGCGCTGATCGAAGGCCGCATTGACGCTGCCTGGGCCCGGTGGGTGCGGCCGTGGACACTGACAGCCTGGATCTTCCTCACCGCCGGCATTTCGATGGGCAGCTACTGGGCTTATTACGAGCTCGGCTGGGGCGGATGGTGGTTCTGGGATCCGGTCGAGAACGCCTCCTTCATGCCCTGGCTGGTGGGCACGGCACTGCTGCATTCGGCGTTGGTGATGGAAAAGCGCGAGGCGCTGAAAATCTGGACCGTGCTGCTTGCCATCCTGACCTTCTCGTTCTCGCTGCTCGGCACATTCCTGGTCCGCTCCGGCGTGCTGACTTCGGTGCATGCCTTTGCCACTGATCCCACACGCGGCGTGTTCATCCTCGGCATCCTGGTGATTTTCATCGGCGGCGCGCTGGCGCTGTTCGGTCTCAGGGCCGGAACCCTGAAAGCCGGCGGCATGTTTGCGCCAATCTCGCGCGAAGGCGCGCTGGTGCTCAACAATCTGTTCCTAACCACGGCCGCCGCAACCGTGCTGATCGGCACGCTGTACCCGCTGGTGCTTGAGTCCCTCACCGGCACCAAGATTTCCGTCGGCCCGCCGTTCTTCAATCTGACCTTCGGACCGCTGATGATACCGCTGTTGCTGGCAGTGCCGTTCGGGCCGTTGCTGGCCTGGAAGCGCGGCGATCTGGCCGGAGCCGCCCAGAGGCTTTACTTTGCCACCGGCATTGCGCTGCTGGTTGGACTTGGCGTTGTCTTCCTCAAGACCGGGGCTCCGGTGCTGGCAGGACTCGGGATTGCGCTGGGGGTTTTCCTCATTGTCGGCGCGATCACCGATCTGGCCCTGCGTGCCGGTATTGGCCGGGTCGAGCCGGGCATCGCCTGGCACCGGCTGATCGGTCTGCCGCGCTCGGCCTTCGGATCGGCGCTCGGCCATATGGGGCTCGGTGTCACGATGATCGGCGTTGTCGCGGCAAGCGTGTTTTCAACCGAGACCGTGATCGGCATGAAGCCCGGCGATATCGCCAACGCCAGCGGCTATGAGTTGCGCTTTGAAGGACTTCGCGACGAGCAGGGCCCCAATTTCACTGCCCAGACGGGTGTGTTCACCGTCTCGCGCGGCGGCGTCGAGGTGACCGAGATTTCCTCGTCGAAGCGGTTCTATCAGGCGCGCGGGATGCCCACGACCGAGGCGGGCATTCTCACCTTCGGCGCCAGCCAGCTCTATATCTCGCTCGGCGAGCCTGAAGCCGATGGCGGGCTGGTGGTGCGGATCTGGTGGAAATCCTGGGTGACCTTCATCTGGTACGGCACCATCTTGATGGTGTTGGGCGGCATCCTGTCGCTGTCCGACCGGCGCTTGCGCGTCGGTGCCCCCAACCGGGCGCGGGCCAGAAAACCTGCAGGGGTGGCGGCGTGAGTCTGCTGCGTCAGGCGTTCGTTGCCATGCTGTTGATGCTGGCCGTTGTCGGGCCGGCCGCTGCGGTCAATCCGGACGAGGTGCTGGACGATCCCGCGCTTGAGGCGCGGGCGCGCAGCCTGTCGCTCGAATTCCGCTGCCTGGTTTGCCAGAACCAGTCGATCGACGATTCCAATGCCGAGCTTGCCCGCGATCTCAGACTTCTGGTGCGCGAACGGCTGGTCGCCGGCGACAGCGATCAGGACGTGATCGATTATGTGGTCTCGCGCTATGGCGAATTCGTGCTTCTCAAGCCGCGATTTACCGCGCTGACGCTGCTCTTGTGGGGCGCACCTGTGCTGGTGTTGCTGTTGGGCGCGACAGCTATGGTGATTGGTGCACGCGGCCGCTCCAACAGCGTCTCTGTCGCCGATGCGGGCGGACTGACAGATGCCGAACAAGCCGAGCTCGCGAAACTGTTGAAGGACCGTGATCGCCAGGCCTGATAGAGTTGCCCCGATCTGACCAGTGGATGTGGAGAAAAAGGGGTACGACATGACGGCACACACAGTTAGGGCGGACTTCGACGGCCATTCCGGTGCAAGACTGGCCGCGAGGCTTGATCTGCCGGCGGGCGCAATTCGCGCCTGGGCGCTGTTTGCCCATTGCTTCACCTGTTCCAAGGACACGCTCGCAGCCAAGCGGATTTCGGGAGAACTGGCGCGTGCCGGAATTGCGGTGATGCGGTTTGATTTCACCGGACTGGGGTCCAGCGACGGTGAATTCGCCTCGACCAATTTTTCCTCCAATGTCGAGGATTTGCGCGCCGCGGCCGAATGGCTGGAGGTGCATTACAGCGCGCCGGAGATCCTGATCGGCCATTCTCTGGGCGGAGCGGCGGTGCTTTCCATTGCTGGCCAACTCGCTTCGGTGAAAGCCGTTGTCACGCTGGCGGCACCGTCGGAGGCCAGCCATGTGATTGAGCATTTCGGCGGCAAGGTCGACGAGATCACGGCCAAGGGTGAAGCCGAAGTCAATCTGGGTGGCCGCACTTTCACGCTCCAGCGCCAGTTCATCGACGATCTCAACGCCACCCGCCTGGCCGACCGGATCGGGCGGATGAAAAAGCCGTTGCTGGTGCTGCATGCGCCGCGTGATGCAACCGTCGGCATCGACAATGCCTCGGCGATCTTCACAGCCGCCAAACACCCCAAGAGCTTTGTCTCGCTTGATGGCGCCGATCACCTGCTGACCGACCCCGCCGATGCCAATTATGTCGCCGGCGTGATCGCCTCCTGGGCGTCGCGCTATCTGGCGCGCGAGACGCCGCGCGTGGATGGCGAGGACGTCGAGGACGTGGTTGTCGGCGAGACCGGGCAGGGCAAGTTTCAGGTCTCGGTGCAGGCCGGGCCGCACAGATTCCTCGCCGACGAGCCCGCCGATGTCGGTGGCGCTGACACCGGCCCTTCTCCCTATGACCTGATGGCAGCAGCGCTTGGCGCCTGCACTGCGATGACGCTGCGCATGTATGTTCGGTTCAAGAAGATCGAACTCGGTCTGGTCACCGTCACGGTGCGCCACGGCAAGGTGCATGCGGCGGACTGTCTGGAATGCACCGATGACGAGCGCGGTAAAGGCGGCAAGATCGATCGGTTCGAGCGGGTCATTTCGATTGATGGCGGCACGCCGGAAGGGCTTGCCGACAAGATAGCGGAGATCGCCGGAAAATGTCCGGTCCACCGCACGCTTGAACAAGGTGCGAAGGTCGTGACCACTGTTCGGTAGACGGTCCGGGTGGTCAGGCCGCGCCACATGCGGGAACTTTGTCGGTGCATCGCGGGCGCTCAACAAAGCGCGCCCAGCCATTGTGGCGAAGGCAAGGCGGCAAACATTACAAAGGTTTAATGATCCGGAAAGCTTGTCGTAACCGCTAAGCGCCTATCTGTATCATCCAAGAGCCGGATCTCCGGCTGAGATGCAAAACAAGAGGTTGATACATGTCGAAGACACCACGCAAATTTTCCAAGGGCTTTCTGGGTACGACCGCGATCGCCGGCGTTGCCGCTGCCCTGCTTGCCACCGGTGTGCCTGCGCCGATCTCCGGTGCGTTTGCTGACGCAGTCCGGGTTGAAGCGCCGCAGGCTCCGAGTTTCGCCGATGTGGTTGAAGCAGTCTCTCCGGCTGTCGTGTCTGTGCGTGTGCAGGCCGAGGTCAAGCCGGTTTCCGACGACGGCCGTTTTGGTTTCGATTTCAACGGCAGGGGGTTCGAGGATCTCCCCGACGATCATCCGATGAAGCGCTTTTTTGACCAGTTCAGCCGCGGCTTTGGCGACAAGAGCCGTCCCGACGGTGACCGTCGGACTGAACGGGATCGCCGTGGGCCGGAAGGCAAGCGCCGTCCTGGACGGGTGCGTCCTGTCAGCCAGGGATCGGGCTTCTTCATCTCCGAAGATGGCCTGCTGGTCACCAACAATCATGTGATCGAAGATGGCGCGTCCTTCACCGTTATCATGGACGATGGGTCCGAGCTTGATGCCAAGCTGATTGGCCGCGACCCCCGCACCGACCTGGCCGTTCTCAAGGTCGAGGAAGCGCGCAAGTTCACCTATGTGGACTTTGCCGATGATTCCAAGATCCGTGTCGGTGACTGGGTTGTTGCAGTCGGCAACCCGTTCGGTCTCGGCGGAACTGTCACTGCGGGAATTGTCTCGGCTCGTGGCCGCGATATTGGCGCCGGACCCTATGACGATTTCATCCAGGTTGATGCGGCCGTCAACCGCGGAAACTCGGGTGGACCGACCTTCAATCTGTCGGGTGAAGTGATCGGCATCAACACGGCGATCTTCTCGCCGTCGGGCGGCAATGTCGGCATCGCTTTCGCCATTCCGGCCACGACCGCCCGGGCCGTCATTGATGACCTGATCAAGAGCGGTTCGGTCGAGCGCGGCTGGCTTGGTGTTCAGATCCAGCCTGTCACCGCCGACATCGCCGAGTCGCTTGGCCTTGCCGCCGAGGAAGGCGCGCTGGTCACTGATCCGCAGAAGGATGCACCTGCCGAAAAGGCCGGCATCAAGGCCGGCGATGTGGTCACCGCTGTCGATGGGGACAAGGTCAAGGATCCGCGGGACCTGGCCAAGAAGATCGCCGCCATGGATCCGGGCAAGGCCGTTAACATCACGGTCTGGCGCGACGGCAAGAGCGAAACCGTGAAGGTCGAGCTGGGGTCGCTTCCCACGGACATGGCCGCGCTGACACCGGGTGACGAAACGACACCTTCCGAGCCGCAGGCCGAAGCCACTCTCGACAGCTTTGGCCTGACCGTGGTTCCTGCCGAAACCGGAGCCGGTCTTGTCATCACGTCCGTGGCGCCTGACAGTGCGGCTGAAGAACGCGGCCTGCGCGCCGGCGATGTCATTCTCGCCGTCAACAATCAGGATGTGTCCAAAGCCGCCGACGTCGTCAGCATCATTGATGCGGCTGCCAAGGATGGCCGCAAAGCCGCTCTGTTCCAGGTTGAAAACGAGAACCGGTCGCGCTTTGTCGCTCTGCCCATCGATCAGGGCTGATTGGCTCCGATCCGTTTGCATCCGGTCCCGCGGTGACGCGGGGCCGGAGGCCAAAACGCGGCGGGCCGCCCCACATGCCCGCCGCGTTTTTTTGTCTGATTTTCCGGCGGTTCCATTGAGACACAAAGCGCCTTACAGCGCCACGCATCCAATCGGGAAGCGCAAGGAACACGTATCTCTTTGAATCAAGGCATATACGTTTTCGTTCAAATGATTCAATTTGAACGAGACATGGATTAGGATTGCGCCATGAAGATTCTCATCATTGAAGACGATCTGGAAACCGCTGCCTATCTGTCCAAGGCCTTTCGCGAGGCCGGCATTACCGTTGATCACGCCAGCGATGGGGACTCGGGGTATTTCCTCGCCTCCGAGAACAGCTATGATGCGCTGGTCGTTGACCGCATGCTGCCCAAGCGCGACGGACTGTCGATCATCAGCGAATTGCGCGGCAATGGCGACGATACGCCGGCGCTGATCCTGTCGGCACTGGGGCAGGTCGACGACCGGGTGACCGGCCTGCGCGCTGGCGGCGACGACTACCTGACCAAGCCCTATGCGTTTTCCGAGCTTCTTGCCCGGATCGAAGTTCTGGGCCGCCGCAAGGGCGGGCGCGAACAGGAAACCACCTACCGGGTCGGCGATCTCGAACTGGACCGCCTGAGCCATGAAGTCCGCCGTGCCGGCCAGCAGATTGCGCTGCAGCCGCGCGAATACCGCTTGCTCGAATATCTGATGAAGAACGCCGGCCAAGTGGTCACCCGCACCATGCTGCTCGAGCACGTCTGGGACTATCATTTCGACCCGCAGACCAATGTCATCGATGTTCACATTTCACGACTGCGCTCGAAGATTGAGAAGGATTTTGGCGAATCTCTGCTGCGCACCGTGCGCGGCGCGGGCTATATGATGAAGGCCGGAGGTTGAGGGTCGTGCGATCAACGCGAAGTGTTCTGTTGGCCGCAGGCTGCGCCCGCCGATGATCAGGCTGCGCGCCATGCTGTCGACGACCGCAGTCCGGCTGTCGGCCCTCTATCTCGGCCTCTTCGCGCTTTGTGCCATCGTGCTGGTGTTCTATGTCACCGCCATTTCCGAAGGCATGCAGCGTGACCGCACCCAGACGGCCATTGCCAGCGAGTTGCGCATTGTCGCCGGTGCCTATCGCGGCGGCGGCGTGGCCGGACTGGTCCGCGTCATCGAGCGGCGCTCGCGCCAGCCCGGCGCCAATCTGTACGCCATTGCCGTGCCAACGGGTGAGCTGATCGCCGGCAACATTGCCGCCTTGCAGCCGGGCGTGCTTGATGCCGAGGGCTGGAGTGCGGAGCCGTTCCACTATCAGCGCATCGGTGAGAGTGCGAATGAAAATCACCGGGCCCTGGCGCAGGTGGTTTTTCTGCCCAATGGCATGCGGCTGATGGTCGGCCGCGATATCGGCGAACGGGAGCAGGTGCGCGGACTGGTGCGTCAGGCGCTGGTCATGGCCCTGGCGATCATGTTCGCGGGCGCGCTGGCGATCTGGTTCTTTGTCGGCCGGCGGGCGCTCAAGCGCATCGACCACATGTCCGCAGCCAGCGAGAAGATCCTTGCCGGCGACCTTTCCCAACGCCTGCCGGTCAATGGCTCCGGCGACGAATTTGATCGTCTGAGCCTGTCGCTCAACACCATGCTGGGCCGGATCGAACGGCTCAACGAAGGCCTACGGCAAGTGTCCGACAACATCGCGCACGATCTCAAGACGCCGCTGACGCGGCTGCGCAATCGTGCCGAAGCTGCCCTGGCGGCGGATGGCGGCCCGGAATCGCATCAGCAGGCGCTTGAGCAGATGATCGCCGACAGCGATCAACTGATCCGCACCTTCAATGCGTTGCTGATGATCAGCCGGGTCGAGGCCGGATCGTCAACGGCGCAGATGAGCGATGTCGACCTCTCCGGGCTGGCGCAGGATGCCGTTGAACTCTATGAGCCGGTCGCCGAGGAGCAGGGCGTCAAACTCACGGCAAGGATTGCGCCGGGTATCTCGATCCGCGGCAATCGCGAATTGCTGTCCCAGGCGCTGTCGAACCTCATCGACAACGCCATCAAATATGCCGGCGATGGTCCTGATCCCGAGATCATCATTACGCTGGCCCGTCAGGCCGGAGAGTTGCGTCTGGCGGTCGCAGACAATGGCCGGGGCATCCCCGCCGCCCGGCGCGAGGATGTGGTGCAGCGGTTCGTGCGGCTCGATGAAAGCCGGTCGAAACCCGGGACTGGGCTGGGATTGAGCCTTGTTCAGGCGGTGGCGGCGCTGCATGGTGGGCGTCTGACGCTGGATGATGCGGTTTCCGAGGCCGGGGACAATCCCGGCCTTGCCGCGATCATGGTGCTGCCGGGGGGCTCATGACTGACACCGCTGATACCGGACTGCTGACCGATCTGGAAAAGAATCCGATTCGCGCGCCGTCACAGACCGCCGCCAAATCGGTGGCCGCTGATCTCAAACCGCTTGCCGCTGATCATCCGGCCATCGCCGCCGTGCTGGCAAAGGACAGTGCCGGCCGGGACTTTCTGCTGGCGGCGCTGGCGCTGTCGCCCTATCTGCGTGAAATCGCGCTCGCCGATCCGGTTTCGCTGTCGCTGGCGCTGACCACCACCGCTCCCGTGCTGGTGGCCAAAACCATCGCGGAGGCTCGCGCCGGCTGGCGCAATGGCGACGCCGCTCTCGCCAGCGAAGCCGAACTGATGCGCGATTTGCGCAAGGCCAAGCGGCGCGTTTCCCTGACCCTGGCGTTGCACGATCTGGCCCGGTTGACGGATGCCAGACAGACCACGGAGGCGCTCAGCGATCTGGCGGATGCGACGCTGGGTGCGGCTTTCGATCACCTGCTGCGCGCCGGCCATGAGGCCGGAAAGCTCACTTTGCCGGACCCCGAGGCGCCCTCCACGGCATCGGGCCTGATTGTGCTGGGCATGGGCAAACATGGCGCCCATGAGCTCAACTACTCGTCCGATATCGACATCGTCGTGTTTTTCGAGCCCGAAGCCGGTGTGGTCAATGACCGCGACGAGGCGACCGATGTGTTCGCCCGCATGGTCCGGCGTCTGGTCAGGATCATGCAGGAGCGCACCGGCGACGGCTATGTGTTCCGGACCGATCTGCGGCTGAGACCCGATCCCGGTTCGACGCCGCTGGCCTTTCCGGTCGAATCGGCGGTGAATTACTATGAAAGCCGCGGTCAGAACTGGGAGCGTGCCGCCTATATCAAGGCCCGTCCGGTGGCCGGCGATCTGGCCGCCGGTAAGCGCTTCCTCAAGGAGCTGGTGCCTTTCGTCTTCCGCAAATATCTCGATTTCGCCGCCATTTCGGATATTCATTCGATCAAGCGGCAAATCCATGCGCATCGCGGCTTCGGCGACATTGCGGTCAAGGGCCACAACGTCAAGCTCGGCCGCGGCGGCATTCGCGAGATCGAATTCTTTGTCCAGACCCAGCAATTGATCGCCGGCGGGCGGATGCCGCGGTTGCGGCTCAGACGTACCGACGAGATGCTGGTGGCGCTGGCGCGCGCCCGCTGGATCGACCCGGCGACGGCCAGGACACTTGCCGAGAGCTACTGGTATCTGCGTGACGTCGAGCACCGCATCCAGATGGTGCGGGACGAACAAAGCCACACCTTGCCTGAAAGCGAGGCAGAGCTTGCCCGCGTTGCTCTCATGATGGGCGAGGCCGACACCCAAAGCTTCGGCCGGACCTATGTCGCCGTGCTTGCCCGTGTCGAGCAATGCTATGCGGAGTTGTTCGAGAAGGAGCAGGGACTGTCGGGCGGCATCGGCAATCTGGTGTTCACCGGAGAAGATGATGATCCCGGCACGCTCAAGACCTTGTCGGAACTGGGGTTTGAGCGTCCGTCCGACATATCGCGAACCATCCGCACCTGGCATTATGGCCGCTACCGCGCCACCCAGTCGGTGGAGGCCCGGGAGCGCCTGACCGAGCTTACGCCGGAACTGCTTCGGGTTTTCGGCGCCACCAAGCGCGCGGACGAGGCGCTGTTCAGGTTCGATGCCTTCATTTCCGGTCTTCCCGCCGGTATCCAGCTGTTCTCGCTGCTTGGCAACAATTCCGGACTGATGTCGCTGATGGTGACGATCATGGCCTCGGCGCCAAGGCTGGCCGAAATCATCGCCCGCAAACCGCATGTCTTCGACGGCATGCTGGACCCGGGCTTGATGGCGGAGTTGCCGACGCGCGATTACCTGTCCGAACGGCTTGGCGGGTTCCTCGAAGGGGCGCAGGCCTATGAGGAAATTCTCGACCGGCTCCGGATTGTGGCGCTGGAGCAGAAATTCCTCATCGGTGTGCGCCTGCTGACCGGCGCGATCGCTCCGGAACGCGCCGCGCGCAGCTTCTCCCATCTTGCCGATCTGATCATCGCTGCGGCGCTTGAGGCGGTGCGTGCGGAAATGAAAGACGCCCACGGCAAGGTGCCCGGCGGCCGTGTTGCCGTGCTCGGCATGGGCAAGCTCGGCAGCTACGAGCTGACCGCCGGCTCCGACATCGATATCATCCTGCTCTACGATCACGATCCTGCAGCCGAGGAATCGGATGGCCTCAAGCCGCTCGATCCGGTGCGCTATTACACCCGCATGACCCAACGGCTGGTGGCTGCGCTGTCAGCGCCCACCGCGGAAGGCATTCTCTATCAGGTGGACCTGCGGTTGCGCCCATCAGGCAACAAGGGTCCGGTGGCGACGTCGATCCGCGCCTTCCTGAAATACCAGGTCGAGGAAGCCTGGACCTGGGAACACATGGCGCTGACCCGCGCCCGCACGGTCGCCGGCGAAGACAGCCTGCGTCTTGAAGCCCGGGCGTTGATCGATGCGGTTCTGGCAAAGCCGCGCGACGAGGCCACGCTGCTCGCCGATCTGGTCGAAATGCGCCAATTGATCGAACAGGAAAAGCCGCCGCACGATATCTGGGACGTCAAGCTCATCCCCGGCGGTCTCATCGATATCGAATTTCTGGCGCAGTATCTTTCGCTCAAGGCCCGCGCCGATGGCTGGCTGCCGGCGCCGGAGGACGATGGCGCTGCCGGTTTGCTCAGCGTTGCCGAAACGGCTCCGGTCATTCCCGCGTTCGAACGCAGCGAATGCACCAATACGGATGCGACCTTGAAAGCCCTCGGCCCCGATGCGCTGGGCGATGAGGCGACGGAGGAGTTGCGCCGGGCGCTGGCGCTGTGGAGCGGCCACGCGCAGATCGTGCGGCTGTGTGCGGAAGGCGGGTTCGCGCCCAGGGAGTCGCCGGCCGGACTGATCGATCTTGTCACCCGGGCCGGCGACGCGCCGGATCTGGCGAGCCTCGAAGCCGATTTCAAAGCCACGGCAAAGCGGGTGAGGGCGATTTTCAAAAAGGTGACCAGCTAGAGTCGGACGCCGGTGACGGCCACGTCTGCGCTTTGATGGACCGGTCATTTTCGCCATCAACCGTTGCATCGGCCTGGGCGTGGTGTGCTCCTCGTGCTGTCGGGCGCAATTCTGCCAAGCGTGCGTCATGGACAACCTGGTTTGCGCCCGCGGCTCAAGCGCATTGCGAAGGCCCGGCATCCGAGCGGAATCCGCTCGTGGCCGAACCAGCGCCGGCAGGACGTCTATTCCGCAGCGATGGCTTCGTTTTCGCTGCCGTCAATCGGAATCCGGACACTGACAATGGTGCCGACGCCTTCCTTCGATCTCACCTTCATCGCTCCGCCATGCAGTTCGGCCAGGCTGCGCGAGATCGCCAGACCGAGGCCGGAGCCTCCCGTCGATTTGGAGAACTGGGTCTGCACCTGTTCGAAAGGCTGGCCGATGCGGCTCAGCATCGCCTTGGGGATGCCGATGCCGGTGTCTTCGATGGTCAACGTCACGGCGCGGGAGACCTTGCGGGCACGAACCATGATCCGGCCACCGGGTCCGGTGAACTTGACCGCATTCGACAACAGGTTGAGCAGGATTTGCTTCATGGCCCGGCGATCGGCGGGAAGTGACAACCGCGGCGAGATGCTTTGCTCAACCTCGATCCCCTTGCTCTCGGCCTGGATTGCCACAAGCCGCAGGGTTTCCTCAAGCAGCGGTCCCAGATCAACGTTTTCGCGGTCGATATGGAGCTGTCCTGCCTCGATCTTGGCCATGTCGAGAATATCGTTGATCACCGTCAGCAGGTGAATGCCGGAATTGTGGATGTCGTCGGCGTATTCCTCGTATTTGTCAGAGCCCAGCGGACCGAACATGCGGGCCTGCAACACTTCGGAAAAGCCGATGATGGCATTGAGCGGCGTTCTCAGTTCATGGCTCATATTGGCCAGAAATTCGGATTTTGCTTTGCTTGCGGCTTCGGCGCGCTCGGATTCGATCTGGTAGTCCAGATTGAGTTTGGACAGTTCGGCGGCCTTGCGCTTGAGTTCCGCCTGGGACGAGGTCAGGTCACCAATGGTCGCCATCAGGCGTTTTTCGCTGTCGCGCAGACGCTCCTGGTTGCGCTTGAGGGGCGTGATGTCGGTTCCCACCGAAACCTGGCCGCCGTCCCGGGTCTGGCGTTCATTGATCTGCAGCCAGCGGCCATCGCCCAGTTGCACCTCGTAGGTCTGTGCCAGGCCTTTTGAACAGGGCACCGCAAGACGCCGCTCCACCACCGGACGGGTGGCGGCCGCCTCGACCATCTCGCGCGCGGTTCCGGGCGCCAGAATGTCGGCTGGGAGACCGTGAATTTCCTGGTAATGCTTGTTCCACAGCACCAGCCGGTCGTCGCGGTCCCACAGCACGAAAGCCTCCGAGGTGCTTTCAATGGCATCGAACAGGCGCTGGTCGGCCTCCACGGTACGCTGTTGCAGCCTGTGCTGCTCGGTGACATCCATGGCGATACCGATCAGATGGGTCTGCGGCGATGCCGGATCGACCACCTGGGCGCGCGCCCGCATCCAGACGTAATGTCCCTCGGCGTGGCGCATGCGGAACAGGTGATCGACCTGCTTGATTTCCCCGCTCGCGACCTTCTGGGCAATCTCGTAGAGGTCGCCATCGTCGGGATGGATCAGATGCGCCGCCTCGCCAAAGGAAATCACACTGTCACGCGGCTTCAGCCCGAGGATTTCATACATCGAGCTGGACCAGTACAGACGTCCCCGCGCCATGTCCCAGTCCCACAGGCCGCAGCGTCCGCGCGACAGCGCCATGTCGACGCGGCGGTGGCTTTCGAGATAGATCTCATCGGCCTCCTGAGCCCGGCCGGCCTGGCTGAAATAGGCGTAAAGAATGACCAGCAGAATCGACGATGTGGCGATGAACAGGGTCACGTTGACGGACACCGATTGCCGCCAGGCTGCGTTCATCTCCGACATTGGCGTGAGCGAAAGGACCGCGCCGGCGCCGTCGGGCAGGCGCTTCATCGCCGCGAGCACCGGGGTGCCGCTGAAATCGAGGCTCTGGACACCTGCACGGTCGCCGAACAACCAAAGTGGCGAGGACTCCGACACCAGGTCCGTGATCGCCCGGCCGACGAGATGGCGTCCGCCCGCAGTGGCGGCAAACACCCGGTTGTCCTCCCCGACGACCAGAACGGAGCGGCCAGCGGTGTCTGGCATGGCGCTGATCACCCGATTGAGCCGCGCTTCGGTTTCCCAGCGCAAGGCTTGCCGCACCGGCGTCAGATCCGCTGCAAGGGTTGCGCTTGCGGCAGCCAGCGACAGCGCGGTGATATGCTCGGCGGCTTGCTTCAGCCGGTCCTGGCCATCACTGATGTTCATGTAGCGGGCAGCCGCCACCACCACCAGAAAGGCAACGATGAGGATCGGGATCAGGCGCTTGAGAAACGGTTCCGCTCCGATCAAGCGCGCGTAAGCTGGCTGCGCAAACAGCTTGGCATGGCCCGACAAGGCTCTGCCCGGCGTCCGCTTCACCTCATGCTTGAGAGCATGGCTCGACCCTTCGGCCGCAGAAAATTGCTGCGCATCCGTCATGAATTCTGTATTTCCCCGTTGGGATCCGAACTACCGCATCTTCGAATCTAGCCTAATGAATCAAAGGTGATTCTGCTTGTCCAGTGGTAAAAGTTAACATTTCATAATGAGCTGAATTTGTTGAGTTTTTCTCAGATTCGAGTCGCTCTGTGATTTCGGCAATTCGACTTGCGGGGAATTATCAGGGGCAAATCACCGCTTTGGCATGGCGAACACGCCGCCGCTTCGGCCGCGCCAGCGCGCTGCGTGATGCAGGTGTCCAGAAGCAACCGGAAAAAAGCCCCGATGGTCAGCTTGCCAGCATTCGATCGACGATATCGCTGACATCGGGCGAAAGATTGTTGGCCGCGCGGATCGAAACCAGCGCCAGACGGGATTGCTCCTGCCGTTCCGCCTCCAGCGACCGCCACGACCGCATGGCGGTCAGCAGCCGCGCCGCCAGTTGCGGATTGCGCCTGTCGATGTCAATCACTTCGCTCGCCAGCAGCCGGTAACCGGCGCCATCCGCAGCGTTGAAACCGGTCGGATTGCCGGCCGAGAAGGCGCCGATCAGCGCACGTATGCGATTTGGGTTGCTGCGGTCGAATTCCCGGCTGTTGAGCAGGCTCTCGACGCAAGCGAGTGTTTGCGCGCCCGGCACCGTGGCCTGCAGGGAATACCATTTGTCCATCGCCAGCGGGTCGGTCTCAAACCGGGCTTTGAACGTGGCAAGTGCTTCTTTCGCGTCCTGTGACGCGGGAAAATGATGTGTCAGCACCTGGAGCGCCTGCGACAGGACAGTCATGTTGTCGGCCGCATCGAAGGCGGCCTTGGCGCGATCTGGCTGGCCTTCGGCCATCAAGGCATAGCTCAGCGCGGTTCCGGCCAGTGCACGCAGGCCCGCACTCTCCGCATCGGGTCTGTAGGGCCCGGCCGGCGCGCGACCGGCCAGATCGGTGAAGATGTCGAGCCCGGCGGCGGCGATCTCCGACATCACCGCCTGCCGCGCGGCGTGGATGGCGTCGGGATCGATGTTGGAGCCGATCTCGCGGGCAATGTCGCTTTCGCTCGGCAGGCTCAGTGCCTGGGCGCGGAAAGCCGGTTCGAGGCTTTCGTCAGCAGCGGTGTCGACGAGAATGCCGGCCAGCTCCGAGGCCGAGGGAAGATTGCGCCCGTCGCGGGCAAGCTTGGATGCGGTGACCAGATGCCGGGTTGCCTGTTCGTTGAGTGCCTGCCATCGCGATACCCCGTCGCTGTCATGGCGGGCGATATGGACAAGGTCGTCCGCGCTCTGCTCCATGGCGATGTTGACCGGCGCCGAGAAGCCCCGGTTGATCGACAGCACCGGGCGCCCGCAGACGTCGGTAAAGCTGTAGCTCTGTTTGCGCTTGGTCAGGTGGAAGACGCCATCGGTGGCAACGGCGCCGTCCGGCTGTCCCTCGAACTCGCTGCCGTCCGGCAGGATCAGGCCATAGGCCAGAGGGATATGCATCGGCGCCTTGCGCGATTGCCCCGGTGTTGGTGCGAGCGACTGCTCCAGAAACACCTTGAATGTGCGGCTGGTTTCGTTCCAGTCGGTGGACACCGAGACCGAGGGCGTGCCGGCCTGGCTGTACCACAGGGCAAACTGCTTGAGATCGCGGCCGCTGGCTTCGACGAAGCAGGCGAGGAAATCCTCGATTGTCGCGGCGTCGCCGTCATGCCGTTCGAAATACAGATCCATCCCCTTGCGAAAATCATCCGCGCCCAGCACGGTGCGGATCATGCGGACCACCTCGGACCCTTTTTCATACACCGTCGCTGTGTAGAAGTTGTTGATTTCACGATAGGTTTCTGGACGAACCGGATGCGCAAGCGGGCCGGCATCCTCGGGAAACTGATGCGCTTTCAAAAGCCGGATTTCGGCAATGCGCTTGACCGGGGCGGAGCGTTGGTCGGCCGAAAAGGCGTGGTCGCGGTAGACCGTCAGACCTTCCTTCAGGCACAGTTGAAACCAGTCACGGCAGGTGATGCGGTTGCCGGTCCAGTTGTGAAAATATTCATGCGCGATGATGGCTTCGATGTTGGCATAATCGGCGTCGGTGGCGGTTTCCGGATCGGCAAGCACGTATTTGTCGTTGAAGACATTCAGTCCCTTGTTCTCCATGGCGCCCATGTTGAAATCGGAGACAGCGACGATCTGGAAAATGTCGAGATCATATTCCCGGCCATAGACGTCCTCATCCCACTTCATGGACCGCTTGAGCGCATCCATGGCGTAGCCGGCGCGGCCTTCCTTGCCGTGCTCGACATAGATCTTCAGCGCCACCTCGCGCCCGCTCATGGTGGTGAAGCTGTCCTCGATCAGCCCGAGATCTCCGCCGACAAGCGCGAAAAGATAGGAGGGCTTGGGGTGCGGATCGAACCAGGCGGCAAAATGCCGGTCTTCGTCATAATTGCCGCCGCCGAGGAAATTGCCGTTCGACAGAAGGTATTTGGCATCGTCCTTGCGGGCGATGATGGTGACCGTATAGACCGCCAGCACATCGGGCCGGTCGTAAAAATAGGTAATGCGGCGGAAGCCTTCGGCCTCGCATTGGGTGCAGTAGACTCCGTTGGTGCGATAGAGCCCCATCAGCTGGGTGTTGGATTCGGGCGACAGCGTCGTGCTCACCGTGATCTCGAACGGGCCGCTGTCGGGCAGGCCGCGAATGATCAGGCTTTCCGGTGTGGTCTCGTACAACGAGGGATCAATGTCATTGCCGTCGAGTTGCAGGCTGTCGAGGCTGAGCTCGTCGCCGTCGAGCACAAGTTCGGCATGGGCATCCACACCTTCGCGGCGGTGCAAGATGACGCGGGAAACAACTTTCGTCTGCTTCGGATCAAGTTCGAAAGTCAGATCAATCCGCTCGACCACAAAGTCGGTAGGCTTGTAATCCGTGAGCTTGTAAACTTGTCCGGTATCAGTCCGCATATGATCTGTGTCCCCGCGATTTTTCATTGCCCCGGCGGGACGCTATCATGATGGTTCCTGACACGAAGTTAAGAAAACCGCTGCGCGATGCGCGGCGCCGGGGTGTGACGAATCCCAGAAAAATATATTTCTGGAAGCTGCTGAATCCTGCTGAACCTGGCCACCAAACGTGGTCGCCGGCAGGCAATGAGGCCGATTTTCGCGCTTTCTCTCGACAATTGCGGCGGCGGCGATAAGTATGGGGCAGGAGTCGCGCGTGCGGCAAAGGCCACCAACTCATCATCGAGAGCTCATATGAACATGGTGACACCTAAATTCGGCGTGGGCGCGTCTGCGTTGCGCAAGGAAGACCGCAAGCTGGTTATGGGCGAGGGGTCGTTTACCGACGATGTCCGCGCAGAGGCAGAGTTGCACGGTTTTGTTGTGCGCTCGGCCCATGCCGCCGCGCGCTTTCAGTTCAGGGATCTGGGTGCGGCGCGCGCCGCCGATGGCGTGCATCTGGTGCTGACCGCACAGGACCTCACCCATCTCGGCCCGGTGACGTGCCAGGTCGCGCTCAAACAGCCGGATGGAACGCGTCATGCGCTCAAGCATATCCCGCTGTTGTGTGATGGCCAGGTTCGCCATGTCGGTGATGCGGTGGCGTTCATCGTTGCCGACACGCTGTCCCAGGCCCAGGAGGCCGCCGAACTCATCGACATCGACTGGCAGATCGAGGCGGCGCACGCCGATCTGGCCACGGCTCTGGACGAGGGCAGGCCGCTGGTCTGGCCGGATCTGGGCACCAACCAGGCCTTCCTGTACCGGGTCGGCGACAGCGAGGCGACCGCAGAGGCATTCGCGGCAGCCGACCACGTCACCAGCATCGATTTTCTCAACAACCGGTTGGTTTCCAACTACATGGAAACCCGTGCCTGTCTGGCGCAATGGGACGCCGAGGCCGAAAAATTCACCCTGACGGTCGGTTCACAAGGCGTGCACGGCATCCGCAAGACCCTGGCCACCGACGTCTTTTGCATGGACCTCGAGGATTTCCGGGTAAAGACCGGCGATGTCGGCGGCGGGTTTGGCACCAAGGCGTTCAATTACCGGGAATACCCGCTGTCGCTGGAGGCTGCGCGCCGGCTTGGCCGTCCGGTCAAATGGGTGGCCGACCGCACCGAACATTTCCTTGCCGACGCACATGGCCGCGACAACAAGGTCAGTGCATCGCTTGCCTTGAACAGCGACGGAAGGATTCTGGGTCTGAAAATCGACCTGCTCGCCAACATGGGTGGCTATCTCAGTCAGTTCGCGCCCTTCATCCCGGTGTTTGGCGGCTCCATGGCCACCGGTGTCTACGACATCCGGAACCTCGATTTCAAACTGCGCGGGGTTTACACCCACACCACGCCGGTTGACGCCTATCGTGGCGCGGGCCGTCCCGAGGCGGCATTCCTGATCGAGCGGCTGATCGATGCGGCGGCGCGCGAAACCGGTCTGCCGGTGGCTGAGTTGCGGCGGCGAAATTTCATCCGTCCGGAACAGTTTCCCTACAGGACACCCGGTGGCCGCACCTATGATGTCGGCGAGTTTGACGGCCACATGACCCGCGCCCTGGACAAGGCCGATGCGGCAGGCTTTTCCGGCCGCGCCGCCGAGGCTGGATTGCACGGCAAGGTTCGCGGCCTGGGCACTGCGGTCTACATCGAGGCCTGCGCCTTCGCCGGCTCGGAGCCTGCAAAGCTGACGCTGGACGCCGATGGCGGCGTCACCCTTTACATCGGCACCCAGACCAATGGCCAGGGTCACGCCACCGCCTACAGCCAGTTCGTCGCCGACCGGATCGGTATTGATTTCGACAGGATTAGGGTGCGCCAGGGCGACACCGCCGACCTGGCAGAAGGCGGCGGCACCGGCGGATCGCGCTCGATCCCGCTCGGCGGCGTCTCCGTGTCGGCGGCTGCCGAAGAGCTGTCCGACAAGATGAAGAAGCTGGCCGCCGATGAGCTGGAAGCCTCTGCTGCCGATATCGAGCTGGTCGATGGCTCCGCCCGCATCGTCGGCACCGACCGGTTTGTCAGCTATGCCGACATCGCCCGCGCCGCCAGGTCCGAAGCGGACCGCACCGGCAAGGCCGATGTGGTGCAGGACGAGGCAACCTATCCCAACGGCACCCATGTCTGCGAGGTCGAAATTGATCCCGAGACCGGTGCGGTCGAGATCGTCCGGTACACGATTGTGGATGATTTCGGCGTCACCGTGAACCCGGTTCTGTTGCTGGGCCAGATCCATGGTGGCGTTGTGCAGGGCATCGGCCAGTGTCTCACGGAAGGTGTGATCTACTCCGAGGGCGGGCAGTTGCTGACCGCGAGCTTCATGGACTACGCCGTGCCGCGCGCCGACACCGTCCCGTTCTTCGACTTTGAGACCCGCAACGTGCCTTCGACCACCAACGTCATGGGGATCAAGGGTGCGGGCGAAGCAGCCACCATCGGTTCCTGTCCGGCCGTGGCCAACGCGCTGATCGATGCGCTTGACCGCGCCCGAGGGGTTCGTCACATCGAAATGCCGGCGTCGCCGCAGCGGATCTGGGAAGCTCTCAACTCATGATCTGGGGCGAAGACTTTGGGCATGGTTCATCAGCGCAATGGAAAATGATCATCAGCATTATAGATCAGACGAGGATCCATCATCAGGCTATGGTGGACGGCGCTGTGCCGCGCGCTCAGTCCTCCCACCAGGCTCGGGCGGCCTTGCCCAATATGCCGTTCCGGTTGTGAAAGAATTCAGGTGACAGAAACTCCAGCATCCGAAACCCCCGCGACCCAATCCCCGGCGACCCGATCCCCGGCAACAGAAGCAAAACAGCACAAAACGACGCCATCCGCCATCGGGTCCGCCGCTTCGCCGATGATTGGAATCCTGCTCAAGGTGACGTCGGTGGCCGTCTTCGTCACCATGTCGACGCTGATCAAGGCGTCGGGCGACGGTATCCCGGCCGGTCAGATCGTGTTCTTCCGCTCCGCCTTCGCCATCGTGCCGATTCTGGTCTATCTGCTGCTGCGCGGTCAACTCGACACCGCCTGGCGCACGCCAAGTCCGCTTTCGCATGTCCGGCGTGGTCTGGTCGGTGTCATGGCCATGGGGCTCGGCTTTTATGGCATTATGCGGCTGCCTTTGCCCGACGCGATCGCCATCGGCTATGCGATGCCGCTGCTCACCGTGGTGTTTGCAGCGCTGTTTCTGGGCGAGACGGTCCGGATCTTCCGCTGGTCGGCGGTGGCCGTTGGCCTGGGCGGCGTGCTGATCATCACCTGGCCGCGGCTGAGCCTGTTCAGTGACGGTTTCGGCTCCGGCGAGGCGCTCGGCGCACTGGCGGTGCTGGCGTCCGCTGCCTTCGGCGCCACGGCGATGATCCTTGTGCGCAAACTGGTGCTGACAGAAAAAACTCCGACCATCGTGTTGTATTTTTCGTTGACTGCAACGCTGCTCTCATTGGCGTCCCTGCCGTTTGGCTGGGTCGTGCCGGATTGGAAAACCCTTGGACTGATGGCACTGGCAGGGTTTTGCGGCGGCCTCGGGCAGATCCTGCTGACCCAGAGTTACCGTCATGCCGATGTCTCGACCATTGCGCCGTTCGAATACACATCGATCGTGCTCGGCATTGTGTTCGGCTATTTCGTCTTTGGCGATGTGCCGACCTCGAGCATGCTGGCCGGTACCGCCATTGTGGTCGGGGCAGGGGTGTTCGTCATTCTTCGCGAGCATGCGCTCGGACTTGAGCGCAGGGCGCAGCGCAGGCTGGTCACGCCACAGGGCTGAACATTCCGCAGCGTCAAGGCTGTCTCATCGCAGCACCCGGCTGGGACGTCCCGGCAGGGGAGATCTGGATGCGGCCAATATTATTATAAGTTGCAATTTACAAATAGGACACCTTAAGGTAGTGTTTGTGGGCGGTACCGCACATGATGCCTGACTTCTAGAACCAACACAGAGAAAGGAATGTCCGATGAGAAATCTTGGATTTTTCACGATATTGGTGTCTGCGGTGTCGCTTTTGAATGCTGGTGCGAGCCATGCACAGCAAATCGATCCTCCGCGGGTCATGCAGGAGGCGGGGGCTTTGTCCACCTCAGAATCCGACATCGAATTCATGAAGATGACAGAGGCCGTGGAGCCGGGGCGGCAAACGTTTTTTGCCCCCAAGAGCAGCCGGGGCAGCACCATTCCTGTTCCAACCGCCGTTGTAGAGAAACTTTGCGGCGACGGAGACGGGTGCCAAGTGCGCATCGGGATGTATGATTGGGACGGTACCGGTCGAACCGCCTCGCGCGAATTCCTCTTCTACTACAACAACACCCTTCGCAACTGGCGTGCCTCGCTGGGGGATACATGGGGACAGGACGCCGACAACGTGGTCCAGCATGTCAACAACTCGTGGGCTTGCTATTTCACTGACGGCGAATACGCGAATTGGGCCGGCGTCGACACCCAGGTTGTCTTCGGCTTGTTGTCGTGGAACCAGTACAACGCAAGTTGCGTGCTAACCCTGATCGATTGAACCACCGTGCTCCGGACTGTGCAGCTGACCCTGCATCGTCCGGGGTTAATCGGGGTCAGGTCCAGTTGCCTGTTCTGCGAGTTCCGGTCGCGGTCTAATCGGCACCCCGAGCACGGTTGTCCCGGCGTCGGCCAGCCGCGAGGACGTCCGCGGCCTTGGGCCTGATCCGGCGCCAGTCAGGCGCGCCGCAGCGACGAGATTGCAGTCGCGCTCCACCGGCTCGCCTGCACATGCTCCAAACATCCCTCGTTTGACCATGATCAAGGCGTGCTGGCGCTTTCTCCGGTTTGATGATCAGGTGGTCCCATTTCCGGGGCAACCGGCTTGCCGAACCGGGTCTCGGCGGATTTTGAGGAGGACTTCGCGATGTTCAAGCGCATCATGGTACCGGTGGATCTTGATCACGCCGACAAACTCGACAAGGCGCTGGCGGCTGCGGCTGATCTTGCGCGGCTCTACAATGCTTCGCTGACCGTTGCCGGCGTGATCAGCACCGCACCTGGGCATGGCGTGCACAATCCGGCAGAGTATCAGGCGCGGCTTGCCGAATTTGCCCGGGATCAGACAGACAAGCGTGGCGTCGCCTTCGAGCCGATGGCCCTGACCTCGCATGATCCCGCCGTTGATCTCGACGTGCGCCTGCAACAGGCGGCCAAGGAGGGCGGCATCGACCTGGTGGTGATGGCGTCGCATGTTCCAGCCTTCAGGGACCATTTCTTCGGCTCAAATGCCGGTTATCTTGTCACCCATCTGGGCATCTCGGTCTTCGTCGTTCGCTGACTGAGCGCGCAAGGCTGGCAGAGACGGATCACCAGGCAACCGATCAGGCCTCGGTTTCCTCGTCCTTTTCCTCGGTGTGGTCGCCATAGGCCGGATCGGACCGCGGGTCGAGCTCGGCGCTCTGCGGGGTCTGGTCGCGCATCACCGCCATCGCCAGGAAGTCGGACCGGGTTTCCTCCGGCGCTTGCTGGCGGCGGCTGATCCGCCAGGCCGCATGTCCGGCGTAGACGGCAAAGCAGAGGGCAACAACAACGAACAGGGCATGCGGCCCGAACCGGTCCATGGCAACACCGGTGATCAGCGGGCCGATCATGGTGGCGACGCCATAGGTGATCATCAGGCCGCTGGACACTTCCACAAATTCATCCGCGTGGGCGTGATCGTTCGCGTGCGCGACATTGAGCGAATAGATCGGAAACAGCACCGTTCCCAAAAACAGCATGCTGGCAAAGAAGATGATCCTGTTGTCCACACCGAAGGTCAAGGTGATCGAACAGGCGATGATGCCGACGAAGCCGGCGAAAATCATCACCTTGCGGCGATCCATCCGGTCCGAGGCGCGCCCCAGCGGATACTGGAAAATTGCGCCGCCGACCATGGCAACGGCCAGCATTGAAGCGCCCTCGAGGGTCGAAAGCCCCAGTTGCGTGGCATAAACCGGCCCCAATCCGCCCCAGGCGCTGGCGATCACGCCTGCCAGCAAGGTCCCGATCACCGCTGCTGGCGAACGCCGGTAAAGCGCAGGAACATCGAACTTCACCTGGGTCAGGGGCTGCGGCGATTGTGCGCTCGACAACAGCGTCGGCATCACCGCCATCGAGCAGATCAGCGTGCAGACGATAAACAGGGTCGGCCCAATCGGATTGCCGAAGGGCACGATGTATTGCCCGATCATCACCGCCGACATGCTCACCACCATATAGACCGAAAACAGCGCTCCGCGGTTTTCGTTGCTGACCTTTTCGTTGAGCCAGCTTTCGATGATCATGTAACCGCCAGCGATCGAGAATCCGGCCATGGCGCGGGTCAGCACCCAGACGCCGGGATGGACGATCAGCGAGTGCAGCAGATACGACATGGCCATGATTGTCGTGAGCGCGCCAAACACCCGCACATGACCAACCTTGAGCACCAGTCTCGGCGTGATGATGCAACTGGCAGTGAACGCAATGGCATACCCGGTCGCGATCAGGGAAATGGCAAATGTCGACCAGCCCTCGGCCACGGCCCTGATCGGGATCAGATAACCCGACAGTCCCATCGCGGTCAGCAGGAAAAAGGTTGACAGCAGCAGCGATGCCACCGATCGAACGGACTGGATCATGGCGGCTTTTCCTGCCAACGGTTTTCAACCCGCCAGTCCGGTAATCCCTCCGGATCAGGCAGGTTCGATTGCGATTGCGATTCTTCGGTAGACCCTCTCATCTCGGATTGCGACAGGAAGGCCCGATTGC
The DNA here is from genome assembly GCF_029210485.1 of Hoeflea sp. YIM 152468. GTDB lineage: Bacteria > Pseudomonadota > Alphaproteobacteria > Rhizobiales > Rhizobiaceae > Hoeflea. Next base: position 313,274 of record NZ_JARGET010000005.1, on the reverse strand, counting down.
GACGTTGGCAAAATAAATCCGTCATCTCGGGCGCCGAGACCGAGCTTGTTCAACCGGTCTTGAGCCGGTCCAGCCGCACCTGCAGCGACAGCAGATCGGCCCAGGCCAGCCGCTTCTGCACGGGATTGCGCAGCAGATAGGCCGGATGCAGGGTGGGCAGCGCCGGGATCGGCTCAAGGCCCGCTGTGTAGTCCATCCAGGTGCCGCGCAGGGACAGGATGCCCTTGTCGGAGCCCAGCAGCGATTTGCTGGCGATGTTGCCCAGCATCACCACGATCTTCGGCTGAGCCAGCGCAATGTGACGTTCGATGAACGGCCGGCACAACTCGATTTCATGCACTGCCGGCGTGCGGTTGCCCGGAGGTCGCCAGGGAATCATGTTGGTGACATAGGCATGGTCCCGGTCAAGGCCGATGGCTTCAAGCATGCGGTCGAACAATTGCCCCGCACGGCCGACAAAAGGCGCGCCCTGAATGTCTTCCTCGCGGCCCGGCGCTTCGCCGATGAACATCACGTCCGCATCGGGATTGCCGTCGGCGAACACCAGTGTCTTGGCGCTGTGGCGCAAATTGCAGCCGGTAAAGCCGTCGAGTGCGGCGCGCAACTCCGGGATCGATTGGGCGCCGGCGGCGAGCCTGCGTGCATCCTCGAACGCGGCTTCCCCGGGAATGGTCAGCTGCGAGGCCTGCGGCGCCGGTGCAATCGGCTGCGGCGCGGCCTTGCGCCCGGCGCTGGCTGCCGGTTGAGATGGGGCGTGGCCGGACGGCTGGCCGGCTGCAACCGGCGCACCCGTGGCCGTCTGTTGCCGGGTCCGGGCCCGCGACTGAAGGATCTCGGCTGATTGCACGAACCGGTCGACCGGCATGTCTTCACACAGGTCTCCGACGCCGCTGTCGGCGTAGAAATGCAGAAGCGCTGCCAGCTCCGCCGTACCCATCTCAAGCGTCAAGTTTGCCATAGGGTGTTTCTATCCGATGGCGGGGAGCGGGGGAAGAGGCGGATTGGCGCAACTCCGATGCCCTGCAAGCCCGGCAGTTCGTCGCCCTTGATCATTCTAACATTCCATGGAATAAAGGAATGATGAAGACAGACATTGCCGTCAAGATTCTCGCGGTTCTGGCCCATGAAGGGCGCGTGTCGTTGCTCCAGACGCTGGTGCAGGCCGGTGAACAGGGCTCATCGGTCGGCACCTTGGCCGGAACGACCGGACAGAAGCTCAAAACCGTGTCCGCCCAGTTGCAACTGATGGCCGATGCCGGGCTGGTCCGGGTCCGCCGTGAGGGAAAGCAGATGATCTATTGTGCCCAGTACGACACGCTGGGCGCGCTGTTCGCGTTCATCATGCACGATTGCTGTGGCGGCCATGAGGGTCTGCGCCGGACCGTGCAGCGGGCCTGCGAATGTTGAGCCAGGCAAATCAGGCAGCTTGCTGCGGCGCGACGCCGGTCGAAGCGATCAACAGCTCATGCCATTGCCTGCCATTGGACCCAGACCAGCTTCGTCTCCGGGTTGCATCCGGCAGCGGCGATCCGCAGCTTGCGGGTCTTTTGCAAGACCGGCCAGGGCTATATGCCGGCACCGCCGTGTTTCTCTCCCGCGCCGACTATCAGCAAATGGCGCAGTTGGTGGAAGCGGTCGCCCAGAGCACGGCCTCCGCGCCCTATGAGGCGGCCATCCAGGCCCGCAATCCGGGCATCGACCTGACGCGCCAGCGCGCCAGTCGCAGTGTGCTGATGGGGTTTGACTTCCATGTCTCATCAGATGGTCCGCGGCTGATTGAAATCAACACCAACGCCGGTGCGGCGTTCCTCGCCAAGCAATTTGCCGGTGTCGGCTCTGACTGCCTGCCCGGCGCAGCAAACCGGCCGGATTTCGCCGAACCCGGCCTCGATGACAGGCTGGTGTCGATGTTTCTGGATGAATGGAACACGCTCAGGCCGGGTGACCCGCTGCGCACCGTTGCCATCGTCGATGACAATCCCGAAAACCAGTACCTCTATCCGGATATGCTGCTGGCGGCGGAACTGCTCACGGCACGCGGCATTCGCACTAGAATTGTCGATCCGTTGGCGCTCGACTGCCGCGACGGACGGTTGTGGCACGGCAATGAGATCATCGACATGGTCTACAACCGTCTCACCGATTTTCAGCTTGAAGCCGATTCCAGTCGGGCGTTGCGCCAGGCCTATCGCGATGATGCTGCAGTCATCTCACCCTCGCCGCGCCACCATGCGCTCTATGCCGACAAGCGCAACCTGATGTTGCTGGGGGGTGTCGAGGGCCAGCCCGGTGCAGTGCCTGCGGCTCTCCGCGCCATGATTCCGCAAACGCAGCCGGTGGGCGCCATCGAACCCGAAGCCACCTGGAAAGCGCGCAAGACATTGTTTTTCAAACCTTCGGGCGGCTATGGAAGCCGCGCGGCCTACCGCGGCAGCAAACTGACAAGGCAGGTATGGAAGAACATCCTGGAAGGGGATTACGTCGCCCAGGATTTTGTGCCGCCCGCCGATCGCGGCCTGCTGGTGGACGGTGTGCCGGCCCGGCTGAAATATGATGTCCGGCTCTACGCCTATGCCGGAAAGCCGCTGTTTGCCGTGGCGCGGATGTATTCGGGCCAGACCACGAATTTCCGCACCCCCGGCGGCGGACTGGCCCCGGTGATCCTGGTCTGATGCAGGGAACCGGCAGACAAAAACGCCCGGGACACACAGGGCCCCGGGCGTCGCATGGATGCGGTCAGATAGCGCGGAATCAGGCGGTGTAGTCTTCGCCGCCTTCACCGTCTTCGTCGTCATTGTAGTCCGGGTCGTTGGCTGCGGCTTCCGCTGCGGCTGCAGCTTCTTCTTCATCGACGCCGTAGATGGCGTCTGCGGAAGACAGATCCTCGCCCTTGGACTGGCGTGTGGCTTCGTCCGCAGACCGGGCAACGTTGAAGGTCACTTCGACATTGACTTCAGCATGCAGCGCCAGCGGCACGGTGTGCAGGCCAATGGTCTTGATCGGGTTGTTCATGTCGACCTGGCTGCGGCCGATGTTGAAACCGTTTTCGGCCAGCACCGCCATCACGTCGCGCGCCGCCACCGAACCATAAAGCTGACCGGTTTCGCCGGCCGAACGGACGACAACGAAGGTCATGCCGTCGAGCTTTTCAGCAACCTGTTCGGCTTCCGTCTTGCGCTCGAGGTTGCGGGCTTCCAGCACCACGCGTTCGGCTTCAAAACGGGCCTTGTTGGCAGCGTTTGCGCGCAACGCCTTGCCCTGCGGCAGCAGGAAGTTGCGCGCAAAGCCGTCGCGAACCCTGACAGTGTCGCCCATCTGGCCGAGCTTGGTGATGCGTTCAAGCAGAATTACGTCCATGGTGATTTCCTTTCGAGGAGGTTTTTCTAGGTTTTGGAACGGGGACCGGACCCGGTCACCGTGAGTGTGCGGGCTGTGTCGAACAGTCCGAGGAGCAGAAAGAAGGCAAGCGGCAGCGTGAAGATGACGCTCGACAGATAGGCCGTCCACAGCAACAGGCCGCGCGCCGGTTTGCCCCGGGTGCGGTGATGAGCGATCGCAAAACCGGCGACCATGAAACCTGCGCCGACGGCGCCGCTGATGGTCCAGCCGATCAGGCCGATGCCGCCCTGAAGAAAACTCATGACGACCCCGAAACCCAGCGCGATTGCACCCGCGCGCGGCATTCTCAGCTGTGAGGGCAGGTCGTCCTTGGGTCGCTTGAGGCGGCCTGACATACGCACCACCGCCGTAGCGACGTACCAGCCTGCAAGCAGGATCATGACCCACATCGCTGCCTGGATGGCGGGCAGGGCATAGAGGAAGAACTGCTTCATCTCGGCCAGGCTCTCGGGCGTGGGCGCATAATCGGCGTTGCTGTCCTTGATGGCGGCGACGAACAGATCGACGAGCTGGTCGACGAACTCCGCGCCGTATCCCATCGCAAGCCCGACAGCCACGAGGCCGACGCAGACGCAGCCGACGATATTGATGAAGATGTCGGACAGCGGATACCAGATGACAGCGCCTTCGGGGCCGCCGATTTCATCGGCCGGCCGGCCCAGATTGGACAGATGCGCGATCCAGGCGGCCGGCGCCAGTGTGGTGACGGCTGAAACCAGGGCCGCTTGTGGTGTGGTGGCCACAGCGATGACCGCGATGGCTGTGCCGACGGCGACGATCGAAGACAGGTTGGACCAGCCAAGGCCGGCAATCAGGATGGGAAGTGCCGCGGCTGCAAAAAGGACAAAGGACAGGCTGGTGGGGGTTCCGGCGCTGACAAGCAGTAACGCGGCGGAAACGCCGGCGAGCAGGCCCACAAGGAGCGATGTGCTTTGCTGTGTCATCTGTCGCTGTCCTGCCATCTAGCAGTTAGAGGTCAGTCGCAAACCATATTGCGCCACAACCCCAACCCGGGTGGTGTATTGCCCTGTCCGCGCGCCCGTTCGCGCGGTGGCAAGGGGATCCGGCCGACAAGGCCGGATCCCATATTGACTACTTCAGCACGTAAGGCAGCAGGCCGAGGAAACGTGCGCGCTTGATCGCCCGGGCGAGTTCGCGCTGCTTCTTCTGGCTGACGGCCGTGATGCGGGAAGGAACGATCTTGCCGCGCTCGGAAATGTAGCGCTGCAGCAGGCGGATGTCCTTGTAATCGATCTTCGGCGCATTCGCGCCCGAAAACGGGCAGGTCTTGCGGCGGCGATGGAACGGACGGCGTGTCGGGATCTGGTTGATGTCGACCATTGTCTGCTCTCCTATTCGCGGTCTTCGCGCGGACGGCGCGGGCCACGGTCACCCCGATCGGGGCGGTCGCCGCGCGGGCGGTCATCACGGTCACGCTTCTGCAGCATGGCCGACGGGCCTTCTTCATGCGCTTCAACGGAAACGGTCATGAAACGAAGGATATCTTCGTTGAAGCGCATCTGGCGCTCCATTTCCTTGACGGCGTCCGACGGCGCATCAATGTCCATCAGCGCGTAATGCGCCTTGCGGTTCTTGTTGATGCGGTAGGTAAGGGACTTCAGTCCCCAGTGTTCAATACGCCCGACTTGTCCGCCATTGGCTTCGATCACACCCTTGTACTGGTCCACAAGGGCTTCGACCTGCTGGCTGGAGACATCCTGCCGGGCAAGGAATACATGTTCATAGAGAGCCATGATTGACTTGCCTTTCTTGCATTTTTACATCACCCGGATCCGGCGCTAAGCCCCATCGACTTGTCCTGTTCGGCGCGTGTGCCGGGCAAGAAAGACGTGGTATCGAGACGGTCGTGAGCGGAGACACGGGAGGCCGGAGCGCTTGTCGCCCCTAGGATCCTTGAAAAGGATCGCACCCTCCGTTCAGCCACCAGCCAGATGACCGGGTGTTCGAACAAGGGCGCTTATACGCGGTTTTTGCTGCAATGCAAGGCCAAACCGGCACAGAGTGGCCGGCACCGGCGCCCGCCGCGGATCCGATCAACCGGCGCGCTTGCAGCTTCTGCACAATATCAGTGTCTTGCCAGAATCGAAAAACCGGACAACTGTGATCTCGGTTAGCCCTGCCGTTTGCCTCCCATTGGCGTTAGTTGATATTTTGATCCAGAACCGTCTCCCGCTTGTCGAGTTCCCGCCTGCCAGAGCCGGGGTGAACTCTTTTGCCATCCTGGCGGCCTGCGAGGCCTCGGCCCGGGCGACACTGGTTTCGGTCTATCCGGTGTTGATGTACCGGGCGCTGGGCAGTGCCGCGACCGTGTCGGAGGTGTATGTTCTGATTGGTCTCACCGGGCTGGTCTGCGCCTTGTGTGTGCCGCTGCTTGCCCGCTTCGTGCCGCGGCGTTGGCTCTACACCCTGGGGGCGCTGATCATGATCGGTGGCAGCGTCGTGGGCGGCTTTTTCGATGGCCGGTTCATCCCCTATGCGGTTGCCGCCAATTCGGTCGGGCTGGTCATCCTGGCGGTCTGTTTCAACGCCTATGTGATGGATTATGTCGAGCGCGCTTCGATGGGCAGGAACGAAAGCCGCCGCCTGCTGTTCAGCGGCATTTCCTGGAGCGTCGGGCCGTTTCTTGGCGTCGTGCTGATGGATTGGCACCCGCAGGTTCCGTTCCTGATCTCGATTGCCGCCTGTCTGGTGATGCTCGGTTTCTTTTGGTACTTGCGGCTTGGCGACGGCAAGGTGATCATCAAGGCGCGCAGGCCGCCCACCAATCCGTTGCGCTATATTCCGCGGTTTTTTCGCCAGCCCACCCTGGTTGGCGGCTGGTTCTATGCCACGATGCGCTCTGTCGGCTGGTCAATTTACATCATTTACGTGCCCATCTATGCAGTGCGATCGGGATTGAGCGACCAGATTGGCGGGCTAGCCCTGTCGATCTCCAACGCGTTTCTGTTTACCACCCCTTTCATGCTCGGTTTCCTGCAGAAAACCAGCGTCCGCAGTGCGATTGTTGCCGGGTTCTCCGGGTGTGGGGCGTTGTTCATCGGCGCCACCCTGATCTCGGACTTTCCCTATCCGGCGATTGCCATGCTGCTGTCGGGAACCCTGTTTCTGGTCCTGCTCGATGTCAGCGCCAGCCTGCCGTTCCTGCTGACGGTCAAGCCCTCCGAGCGTACCGAGATGGCAGCCGTCTATTCCACCTTCCGCGACGTCGCCTCGGTGGGATCACCTGCCTTTGCACGGCTGGTGCTGGTGTTTGCGCCGGTGCAGGGTGTGTTTGCCGGCATCGGCGTGGTGCTGATCGGCTGTGCGCTGATCGCCCGGCGGATTCATCCCCGATTGGGCCGGCGCCGCCATTGAGGCAACGCCGGTGATCGAGCCGAGAGTGGGGGGTTGCCCGTATCAGATCGGCTGCGGATGAGCGCGGCGGACGCTGGCGATATCTTGCAGAACTGCTTCCGGCAATTTCACATCTCTGGAGCCGATCGCGGTCTTGAGCTGGTCCATCGTCGTCGCGCCGATGATGGTCGATGTCATGAAAGGCCGTGCCATGCAGAAGGCAATTGCCATCTGCGCCGGATCGAGCCCATGCTTGCTGGCGACATCGAGATAGGCCTGCGTCGCCGCTTCAGTTTCGGGGCGCCAGCGGCCGCCGAGGCTTTCCACCCGGGCTCGGCGGGAGCCTTCCGGAATGCGGCCACCCTGGTACTTGCCGGTGAGAATGCCCGCAGCCAGGGGCGAGAACGCCAGCAATCCGACATCCTCGTGATGCGCAACTTCGGCCATGTCCGTATCAAACAACCGGCAGATCAGATTGTATTCATTCTGGATCGAGGCAACGCGCGGCAATGCGTGGTCTTCCGCCAGACGAACAAACTGCATCGTGCCCCAGGCGCTCTCGTTCGACAGCCCGACGGCGCGGATCTTGCCCGCCTTGACTGCATCGGCGAGGCCTTCCAGGGTTTCGCAGATGTCGGCCACTGTGCCGGGCTTGTCCTGCGTGCTGGCATCAAAGGCCCAATGCTTGCGGAAATGGTACGAGCCGCGATTGGGCCAGTGCAGTTGATAGAGATCGATGTGGTCGACCCCGAGCCGCTTGAGGCTGCCATCGACCGCTTCCATCACCGAGGCGCGGGTAAAGCCCTGACCATCGCGAATCCAGTTGATGCCGTCGCCGCCCATTTTCGTGGCCAGAATCACCTGATCGCGTTTGCCTGACGCGCGGAACCAGCTGCCGATATACTCTTCGGTACGGCCTTGCGTTTCCGCCCGTGTCGGCTGGGTCGGATACATTTCCGCCGCATCGAAGAAATTGACGCCTTCGGTCAGGGCGTAATCCATCTGCTGGTGGGCTTCGGACTCCGTGTTTTGTTCGCCCCAGGTCATGGTGCCGAGGCAGATCTCGCTGACCATCATGTCCGTACGTCCGAGCGGGTTCATTTTCATGCGGGGCATTCCTCTTGCTTTCGATTCGCCCGCACCATACCGGCAGCGTCCCGAGGTGCAACCCGGTGTGCTGCGGAACGATCAACTCTCCCCACTGGCCGGGCGCTCAGAAAAGCCAGATGATATAGCTCGCATAGAGCGCCACCATTGCAATGCCGGCGCCGCGGCTGATCCTCCCGGCAATCAGCACCAGCGCGATCAGGGCGACAGACACCGCCAGCATGAAGGGGATGTCGAACGATGCCATGGAGTGTTCGATCGGGACCGGGACCACCATGGCGGTGATGCCCAGGGTGCCCAGGATATTGAAGATGTTGGAGCCGACGACATTCCCCAGTGCGACTTCAGCGTGGCGGCGGAAGGCCGCAACCACGGATGTCGCAAGTTCGGGCAAGCTGGTGCCGATCGCGACGATGGTAAGTCCGATCACCGCTTCGGAAATTCCGAAACTGCGCGCAATCACGGTTGCCGCGTCAATCAACATGTCAGCGCCGAGAAACAGTGCTGCCAGTCCACCGACAATGAACAGCGCCTCTTTCCAGCCCGCAATCTTGAGCGCCAGCTCGGCTTCTTCCTCGGTCATGCGCTGGCGGTCGGAGTGGGTCACCCAGGCCAGATAACCAACGAGCGCGGCAAACATCGCCAGGCCGGACCAGAAGGTGGCAACGCCCCAATATCCAAGGCCGAGGATGACAAGGGCCGCCATCAGCATCATGACCAGATCGCGATTGAGATTGGGAATGCGGGCGGCGATCGGCGAGATCATTGCAGCAACGCCGAGGATGAGCAGAATATTGGCCGTGTTTGACCCCACCACATTGCCCACAGCGATGGCCGGAGAACCGCTCAGTGCGGCCTGCAGCGACACCAGCAACTCCGGCATCGAGGTGCCGAAGCCGACCACGGTCAGTCCGATCAGCAAGGGAGGCATGCCCAGTCGGTTGGCAAGTGAAATAGCGCCGCGCACCAGATATTCCGCACCGCCGGTCAACAGCGCCAGTCCGGCGGCGAGCGCAAGGAATTGTAAAACCATCGGAACTTTCCTTCGGCTGCCGGCTCGTGCGACTGCTCAAGTTGAGTCAGACACCGGTCAAGCAGGCCGGCGCCGTCGATCTGAAAGATGAAATAGCGGCCAGCCGGTTTGCTGGCAAGGCATCATCAATCGGCGTTTGCGGGATCGAGCTCGGCTGCGATGGCAAGCATTGCGATCGTCCAGGTCGCCCAGAGCGCCAGCGGCACGACAATTGCGATGAGAATGAGGCCGCCAATGGTGCCAAGGCTGAAAAAACCGTCAATTGCCCAAATCGTGCCGATCGCCACCAGCCAGATTTCCGAGGCGATCAGAACGATGGCGCCGATGGCGGTGAGGAACGCGGTGAATCTGGATCCCGGAGCCGGCATGGCAAGCGCGTCGGGCGAATTGAACGGGGCGGATGCGGAGTGTGGCATCTTGATAAGTCCGGAAAGGCGCTGCTGTGGTCGAGCGCAACCGCCAAGATGTGTCTGTAGTCGATGGCGAATTCAAGATGCACTTGCGACAAGCCCACGAAATCTTTTCTGCCGCGCCAGCCCGCTGCACAATAATTCAGCACATGCGCTGGCGCAGCACGATGTTTCGCCCCTACAAGCTGCGCACAAGGCCCTGCGACAGGATCATGATCACCAGGGACGCGATCCAGTACCCGGCCTCGACATTGCGGGCATAGGCTGATTTTTTGGTGAACAACCCGCCGGAATAGGCCAGCACGGTAAAGGCGAGTGTCGCCAGGATGACGCTCGAGAGCGCATTGGCGGCGGCGGTCACGCCGACGAACCAGCTCATCAGCACCAGACCGGCGAACTGGGTCACCATCGCGGCGACCGGCATGGTGCTGGCGGTTCCCATTTCCACGCCCACTCCCTTGGCCCATTTCGGCCCGAACAGCATCGGTGAATACCACAGCCAGCCGGCCAGGAAGGAAACAACCGCGCCGATGAGAACGGCGAACCAGCTTACTCCAGTGGTGATTTCAGACATGCGAGTGCGCTCCTTTGTTTTTACGGCAGCGTTATCCTGGCAATTCAAGACGCCGCGTTAAGACGTTGTGTGGGGCTTGTGGGTCTGCCGCAGTGGCCGGAAGCGGTGCCGGCGACCGGTCGCTGCATGACGCTTGTGGCACAGTCTGTGCGTCGTCACATTTCGATGATTTCTGCCACTTCCACCGAACCGCCATCCAGGATCGGACAGGCCTTGGCCATGGCCGCAGCCGCCTCCATGCTGGCGGCCCTGACGACGGTGTAGCCTGACACAGGATTGGCGCCGCCGTTGTGGCTGATGCCGGCTGAACTGACGGTCCATGACTGGCCGACAGGGTTGCCCGGATCGACGACAGCGTCACCCATCTGCGCGAACCAGGCACCCCACTTTTCCATTTCCTTCTGGCCCGCCTCGGGCGTGTCGGGCTTTTTTCCGCCATGATAGGCAAAGACATAGTTGGGCATTGTTCCTTCTCCTCTGCTGCAAAGTATGACCCTGCCGAGTTCGGCGGGATTACGTCGCGCCCGCAAGCCGTTCGAGCTTGCCGAGCATCGAACTCCAGCCGCGACTGTGGTTGCTCACGCTGGTCGCGTCGGCGAGTCCGGAGTGAATCAGCCGGAACCGGCTGCCGGTCGTGCCATCGGGCTCAATCTCGAACCGCACCCGGCTTTCACGGCCGCGAATGTCCTCCGCGTCGTGCCAGCCCCAGGTGAACTCAACCGACCGCGGCGGATCGATTTCCAGAACTACACCGCTCATCTTGTGCAGCCCGCCTTCAGGGTTGACCAGCGTCGTGAACCAGGCGCCGGGGCGCGACAGGTCGAGTTGATGCTCGCGCAGACTCATGCCTTCGGGCCCCCACCAGCTTAGAAGATGCCGGGCTTCGGTCACAAACGCGAAAACCCGCTCCGGCGGATGGGGAAAGGTTCGTTCAAGTCTGAGGTCGCTCATGTCCGCTCGCTTGTCTGCTGCAGGGCAAGGTCAAGCCGGTCGAGGCTGCTTTGCCAGAAGTGCCGGTGGGTCATGGTCCAGGCGCCGATCGTCTGCACGGCTTCGGGCCGGACCGAGTAGAGGCGCCGTTGCCGGTCAACCCGCTGTTCGATGATGCCGGCCTGACGCAGCACCTTGAGATGCCGCGAGATGGCGGGCGCGGAAACCGGGCCTGCGTCAAGCAACTCGCCGGCCGGCTGTTCGCCGTCCTTGAGCAGTCGCTCGACAATGGCGAATCGTGTTGGATCGCCCAGGGCGGCGAAGATGGTGGACAGGCCGGACACGCAACTTCCTTTCCATTGTTGTTAATTAACGTATTTGTAAAATGAAGCTGCGTCAATGTCGTCGGTCGCGATTTTGATGCCGTCAACCGCGTCGCCCGCTATGCTCCATTCCGATGCGCAAGCTTGACTCCGGCCCGCCGAATGTGAATTGAAGCGCCAATGTGACACAAAGGAACGGAGCCGCGTTATGGCGATAGCATTCACTTTTCCGGGGCAGGGCAGCCAGACAGCCGGCATGGGCAAGGATCTGGCCGCAACCTATCCCGAGGCAAAGGCGGTCTTCGACGAGGTCGATGCGGCGCTGGGTGAAAAATTGTCGACCGTCATTTTTGACGGCCCCGAAGAGACGTTGACGCTGACCGCCAATGCCCAGCCGGCGCTGATGGCGGTGTCGATGGCGCTGGTCCGGGTGCTCGAGGCACGTGGGCTCAAGCTGGCGGAAACCGCCAGCTATGTCGCCGGCCATTCGCTGGGTGAGTATTCGGCGTTGTGCGCTGCGGGCATGTTCTCGATTTCCGATACGGCACGGCTGTTGCGCATTCGCGGCAATGCCATGCAGGCCGCGGTCCCCTCCGGCACCGGGGCAATGGCCGCCATCATCGGTCTGGAGAACGACGACGTCGAATCCGCCTGTGCGCAAGCGCGGTCGTTGGGTGCGGTGCAGATCGCCAATGACAATGGTGGTGGACAACTGGTGATTTCCGGTCTCAAGCCCGCCGTTGAAGCTGCCGCAGCCAATGCCGCGGCCAAAGGCGCCAAGCGCACGGTGATGCTGCCGGTGTCGGCGCCCTTCCACTCGAGCCTGATGCTGCCCGCCGCCGATGCCATGCGCGAAGCGCTGGCAGGCGTTGCCAAATCCGCACCTGCCGTTCCGGTCATCTCCAATGTCCGGGCCGCCCCGGTGTCCGATCCTGACGAGATCGTGACATTGCTGATCGAGCAGGTGACTGGCCAGGTGCGCTGGCGCGAGACGGTGGCTTGGCTTGCCGGCAACGGTGTCGATACGCTGGCTGAAATCGGCGCCGGCAAGGTGCTGACGGGGCTCGCCCGCCGCATTGACCGCTCGGTGACCGGGCTCAACCTTGCCGGACCCGACGATATAGATAAGTTTCTGGCCGCACTCGAAGGCCGGACAGCCTGAATTCAGCTCTGGACGGTATCCTGTATCCAGGTTCAAACCGACACTATTTCCGAAAGGACTACCCATGTTCGACCTGACCGGCCGCAAGGCCCTCGTGACCGGCGCATCTGGCGGAATCGGTGAAGCCATCGCCCGGCAACTCCATAGCCGCGGCGCAACAGTCGGGCTTCACGGCACCCGCGTCGAGCGGCTTGAGGTTCTGGCCGCCGACCTTGGCGACCGGACCATGATTTTTCCCGCCGATCTGTCCGATCGCCAGGCGGTTTCGGATCTGGGCAAGAAGGCCGAGGACGAACTCGAAGGCGTTGATATTCTGGTCAACAATGCCGGGATCACCAAGGACGGGCTGTTTGTGCGGATGAGCGACGACGCCTGGGATCAGGTCATGGAGGTCAATCTGACAGCCGTGTTCCGCCTGACCCGCGAGTTGACGCATCCGATGATGAAGCGCCGCAATGGCCGCATCATCAACATCACCTCGGTTGTCGGCGTCTCCGGCAATCCGGGCCAGGCCAATTACTGTGCCGCCAAGGCAGGCATGATCGGCTTTTCCAAGAGCCTTGCCCAGGAAGTTGCGCCCCGCAAGATCACCGTCAATTGTGTCGCGCCCGGCTTTATCGAGAGTGCCATGACCGAAAAGCTCAACGACAAGCAGCAAGAGGCGATCATGGGCGCTATCCCGATGCGTCGCATGGGCTCGGGCGCCGAGATTGCGTCCGCCGTCACCTGGCTGGCCTCTGACGAGGCCTCCTACGTGACCGGCCAGACCATTCATGTGAACGGCGGCATGCTGATGGTGTGAGCTCGCGGGGTGCGCGCCTGCACCCGGCGGCTTCGCCATGCTGGCGGGAATCACGGTGGGCGCGCACTTTCCGGCTTTGCCCGCGTGGCAAACCATGGTACTTCGCCCGATATTGCGCGTGGCTGCATGACAGGCCGGAATATGCCGAAATCCACAGCTTCGGCTTTGACGGAACCGGACATAACGCATAAAAACACGCAACGAGCTTGATTACCCATGCTTGCGCAGGTAACGAGGCGCAACAACAATGTGAAACTGGTCGAGGAATTCCGACATGAGCGACATCGCAGACCGCGTAAAGAAAATTGTCATCGAACATCTGGGCGTTGACGCTGAAAAAGTGAACGAAGGCGCAAGCTTCATCGACGATCTCGGTGCGGATTCGCTCGATACGGTCGAACTGGTGATGGCGTTCGAAGAAGAATTCGGCGTTGAAATCCCTGATGACGCTGCCGACACCATCCTGACGGTTGGTGATGCAGTCAAGTTCATCAGCAAGGCTCAGGCCTGAACGAACTTCATGGCTGGCGGACACCCTGTCCACCGTCAAGGCCGGCGCAGACCCTGCGCCGGTTTGTTGCATTTTGACATGACTGGGACTTAAGAAGATGCGCAGAGTTGTCATCACCGGCATGGGTGTGGTGTCTCCGCTCGGTTGCGGCACCGAGATCACCTGGTCTCGTCTGATCGACAGCCAGAACAGCGCGTCACGCGTGACCGCGTTCGATGTCAGTGATATCGCCGCCCAGATCGCCTGTTCGGTCCCCACCGATCCGTCGGTGGAAGGGGGCTTCAATCCGGATGACTGGATGGAGCCCAAGGAACAGCGCAAGGTCGACAAATTCATTCTCTTCGGCGTTGCCGCAGCCGACATGGCTCTCAAGGACGCTGGCTGGCACCCCACAACCCGCGAGGACCAGATCGCCACCGGCGTGATGATCGGCTCGGGCGTTGGCGGCCTCGAAGGCATTGTCGAGGCGGGTTACACCCTGCGTGACAAGGGCCCGCGCCGGGTCTCGCCGTTCTTCATTCCCGGGCGTCTGATCAATCTCATCTCCGGCCAGGTTTCGATCCGGCATGGGTTGCGCGGCCCCAACCATGCTGTCGTGACGGCCTGCTCCACCGGCGCGCACGCCATCGGTGACGCGGCGCGGCTGATTGCCCTGGGGGATGCTGATGTGATGATTGCCGGCGGCGCCGAAGCCGCCATTTGCCGGATTGGCCTGGCCGGCTTTGCCGCCTGCAAGGCGCTGTCGACCTCCTGCAATGATACGCCGGAGAAAGCCTCGCGTCCCTATGACCGTGACCGCGACGGCTTTGTCATGGGCGAGGGAGCCGCGACCGTGGTTCTGGAAGAACTCGACCACGCGCTGGCACGCGGCGCCAATATCGTCGCCGAAGTGGTTGGCTACGGGCTTTCCGGCGATGCCTATCATATCACGGCGCCTTCGGAAGATGGCGATGGCGCTTACCGGTGTATGCAGATGGCGCTCAAACGCGCCGGTCTGACTGCGGCGGATGTGGACTACATCAACGCCCATGGCACGTCGACCATGGCCGACACCATCGAACTGGGCGCTGTCGAGCGGCTGGTCGGCGATGCGGCCGAAGGAATCTCGATGTCATCGACCAAGTCTTCCATCGGCCACTTGCTGGGCGCAGCCGGTGCCATGGAAGCGGTGTTCAGTGCGCTTGCCATTCGCGACAATGTCGCTCCGCCAACGCTCAATCTGGACAATCCCGAACGGGAGACCAGGATCGACCTGGTTCCCAAGGTTGCCCGCAAGCGCCGCATCGATGTCGCTTTGTCCAATTCCTTCGGTTTTGGCGGCACCAATGCGTCACTTGTTCTGAAGCGTTTCCAGGGCTGATGGCGCAAGACTGCTCGGAGAGGCACTCGCTTCAAACCTGCATTTCGCCACATTCAGCCATAAGACACTGAAAGGGTATTTCCCCTTTCCCATTTCCTGCGGAGATTGACCTCGTGAACGACCGCAACAATCACAACAAGGGCATTTTTGGCCGCGCCGGTGGTGACAAATCCACTGCGTCCGGCCCGATCGTGCCGGTGTCGCCGTCCCAGGCACTCAAGCCCGAGATGGCTCCGCCGCCACCCAAGCGATCCCGCCGGGCGCGCAATCAGGTTGTGATGTTCCTCAACTTCATTCTTTCGCTGATGATCTTCATTGCGGTCGTCGCGGTTGGCGCGTTCCTGTACGGAAAATCCGAATTCGAAGGCCGCGGACCACTCGACCGGACAACCGATTTCATGGTGCGCGAGGGGGCGGCTCTCAACCAGATCGCCTCCGGCCTTGAAGGGCAGGGGATCATCTCAAACCAGCGGATTTTTTCGCTCGGCGCCAAGAGCGTGCTCGGTGATGATACGCTCAAGGCCGGCGAATACGAGATCAAGGCGCACTCGTCGATGCGTGAGATCGTCGAATTGATGCAATCGGGAAAATCGATACTGCACGCCTTTACCGTGCCGGAAGGCCAGACTGTAGAGCAGGTCTTCGACCGGTTGCGGGCCGACACCATGCTGGTGGGCGATCTGCCGGCTGAAATGCCGGCGGAAGGGGCGCTTCTGCCCGAAACCTACAAGTTCTCCCGCGGAACCACCCGCACGGAAATTCTTGAGCAGATGGAAAAGGCCCAGGCTCGGGTGCTCGAGCAGGTGTGGGCACGGCGGGTGCCTGATCTCCCGATCAAGACGCCCGAGGAACTGGTGATTCTGGCATCCATCGTCGAGAAGGAAACCGCCAAGGCGGATGAACGCCCCCGTGTCGCCGGCGTGTTCATCAACCGCCTCAACCAGAGCATTCGCCTGCAATCGGACCCGACGATCATCTACGGCCTGTTCGGCGGCGCCGGCAAGCCGTCCGATCGTCCGATTTACAAATCCGATATCGAGAAGCCCACGCCTTACAATACCTACGTGATTGACGGTTTGCCGCCGACTCCGATTGCCAATCCGGGCCGCGAGGCGATGGAAGCTGTGGCCAATCCGTCCAAGACCAAGGATCTGTACTTCGTGGCCGATGGCACGGGCGGGCATGCTTTTGCCGAAACGCTGGACGAACACAACACCAATGTTGCACGGTGGCGCAGACTTGAGTCCGAACGCGAGAAGACGCTCGCGGCAGAAAAGGCAGAGGCCGCGAAAGTTGCTGCGGACCAGGCCGCTGAGGGCGCGGCAGAGCCGGAAGGCAATTGAACCAGCCGGCGCTGCCCAGATCGGGCGGACCGGTGCAGGGGTAAGGGGGGAACCGGCATGGCCATCCAGTCGATGACGGGGTTTTCGCGTCACGAAGGCGAAGCCGAAGGCTGCCGCTTCATCTGGGAACTGCGCTCGGTCAACGGCAAGGGACTGGATATGCGGCTCAGATTGCCGCAGGGCTTCGATTCGCTTGAGCAACCCGTGCGCAAGGCAGTCGCCGCTGCATTCTCCCGTGGAAACATGCAGGTCACGCTTTCGGTCAGTTCCACCGGCGCGGCCGTTGAGGCCGTTGTCAACGAAGCCGCCCTTGACGCCGTGATCAATCTCGTCAATCGACTGGGAGACCGCATCGACGCGCGCAGACCGGCACTCGACGGCCTACTCAATATCAAGGGTGTGCTGGAATTCCGCGAGGCGGAGATGTCCGCCGCGGCCCGTGCTGCGCGCGATCAGACCATTCTGGATGGTTTTACGCGCGCGGTTGCCGACCTCAGATCCATGCGGTTGGCGGAAGGCGCGGCGATGGCCAGGGTGCTGGGTGAACAGGTTGACCGGATCGAGTCTTTGGCCCTTGCGGTGGAGGCCGATCCGTCGCGCTCGCCCGAGGCGATCCGTGCCAGGCTTGCCGATCAGGTCGCAAGCCTGATGGACACCGGCGCCGGACTTGATCGCGACCGGCTGCACATGGAGGCGGCGCTGCTTGCCACCAAGGGTGATGTGCGCGAGGAAATCGACCGGCTCAAGGCCCATGTCGAGGCGGCGCGCGGATTGCTGGCCAGTGACGGTGGCGCGGGGCGCCGGCTGGATTTTCTGGCGCAGGAGTTCAACCGCGAAACCAATACCATATGCTCCAAGTCCAATGCGGCGCCGGTCACCGCAATCGGGCTTGATCTGAAGGTTGTGATCGATCAGTTTCGCGAACAAGTCCAAAATCTGGAGTAACGATGAGTCAGCCGCCCGCCCATCTCCCCTCAGCCCGCATCAAGCGGCGTGGCCTCATGCTGGTGATTTCGTCTCCATCGGGTGCCGGGAAATCGACCATTGCCCGCAACCTTCTGGAAAATGACACGGCTCTCAGCCTGTCCGTCAGCGTTACCACGCGCCCCCGCCGCGGCAGTGAAATTGAAGGCGTGCATTACCATTTCCAATCCTATCGCGAGTTCGAGCGCATGCGCGATTCCGAGGCGCTGCTGGAATGGGCCGAGGTGCATGGCAATTTTTATGGCACCCCGCGCGAAGCTGCCGAGGTGGCGATGTCGGAGGGCCGCGACATGCTGTTCGACATCGACTGGCAGGGCGCCCAGCAGCTTCAGGAGAAAATGAGCGCCGACGTCGTGTCGATTTTCATCCTGCCGCCGTCAATGCCGGAATTGCGCGCCCGGTTGCAACGCCGCGCCGAGGATGCCGACGACGTGATCGAGAAGCGGCTCGCCAACGCCCGGACCGAGATCGAGCACTGGCGTGAGTATGATTATGTGGTCGTCAATGACGATCTCGACCGGGCCTATTCGGCCGTCCGCGCCATTGTCCAGGCCGAACGCCTGCGCCGCGACCGCCGGCCCGGCCTGTTCGAATTCGTCAAGGAACTGCTCGACGGTTGAGGCGCGGATAGACCGAGCCGCCGCCGCCCACCCATCTACCGGGCCATCATCGCCGGAAGCACGCGCTTTCCGTCACTCAATCCGATCGCCGCCTTGGCAATCGAATGGGCATCTATGCCGAAATGGGCATAGAGATCGCCGATCGTGCCGGTCTGGCCGAAATGTTCGACACCCAGCGGAATGGTCTGATGACCCCGCACCGAGCCGATCCAGCCAAGTGTCGCGGGATGACCATCGATCACCGTGATGATGCGGCAATGCCGGGGCAGCGCGGCAGTCAGGGTCTCGATATGGCTGCGCGCAGACGCATTGCCGCGGGCGCGGGCACGCTGCGCCGCAGTCCAGCCGGCGGTGAGCCGGTCGGCGGACGTGACTGCCAGCACCCCGACATCGCGCCGCGTCTCCGCGATGCGGCCGGCGGCCCTGATCGCCTCTGGCGCCACCGCACCCTGATAGGCGATGACAATTTCGCAATTCGGTCCCGGCTTGCGCAGCCAATAGGCGCCATCGATCGCGCCTTGCCGGAAGTCCTCGTCGGCCCGTTTGCCCGGCTGTTCGATCGGGTTGGTGGTCAGCCTGAGATAGACCGAGCCGCCGGTCTCGTCGCGCAGCCAGGTGCGCTCGTCGGGATCGCCCTCGCCATCCTTCTGCATGTAGTCGAACGCCCATTTCATGATCACGGCGAGTTCGTCGGCAAAGGCGGGTTCGAACGCTGCCAGCCCGTCCTGGCTCATGCCGATCAGCGGGGAACCGATCGACTGGTGCGCGCCGCCCTCCGGCGCCAGCGTCACGCCGGATGGCGTGCCGACAATCATGAAGCGCGAATCCTGATAGCAGGCGTAGTTGAGTGCATCGAGGCCGCGTGCCACGAAGGGGTCATAGACCGTGCCAATCGGGATCAGCCGCTTGCCGAACATCGAATGCGACAGGCCGGCGGCGCCCAGAAGCAGGAACAGGTTCATCTCGGCGATGCCGAGCTCGATGTGCTGGCCGTCAGGGGTGAATTCCCATTTCGCCGTCGAGGGGATGTTGTGGGTCCTGAACGTGTCCTCGCGACCCTCGCGCGCAAACAGCTTGCGCCGGTTGACCCAGGGGCCGAGATTGGTGGTGCCGGTCACATCGGGGGAGGTGGTGACGATCCGTGCGGCCAGGTCGCTGTCGGTCTTCGACAGATCGTCGAGGATCTTGCCGAACGCCATCTGTGTGGAGATTTCGCGATCACTGGCCATCTCGATGGTGGGTGTGGCGATCACTGCGTCGGCGTAGCGGCGCTTGCCCTTGGCGAAGAACGGTGTCTGGTCAAGAAAGCTCTGAAGCGCCGCCGGATCCTCGACCGTGGCGAATTTCTCCCATTCCTCACCCACGACCACCCCCATATGGCGCTGCCACTCGGCCATCTGTGTCGTGTTCATCAAGCCTCCGTGATTGTCCTTGTGCCCGGCAATCGGCGTCCCCCAGCCCTTGATGGTGTAGGCGAGAAAGCAGACCGGCCGGTCATGATCGACGTCTGCGAAGGCATCGGCCATGGTCGAGACGCAATTGCCGCCAAGGTTTTCCATCAGCTCGGCCAGTTGCTGGTCGGATCTCGCCTCAATCAGCGCGGTGACGTCGCCCTGATCGCCAAGATCGTCCATCAGGTGCTTGCGCCAGACCGCGCCGCCCATGAAGGTCAGCGCCGCATAAAGCTGGTTGGGGCAATCGTCGATCCATTGCTGGAGCTTGTCTCCGCCCTTCTCGGCAAAGGCTGCGCGCTGCAGATGGCCGTATTTGACCCGCACCACGTCCCAGCCGAACGCCTCGAAGATCTTCTCGACGCGCCGGAACAGACCCTCATGCACGATACCGTCGAGCGATTGGCGGTTGTAGTCGATGATCCACCAGGTGTTGCGCAGATCGTTCTTCCAGCCCTCCTGCAGGCACTCGTAGATGTTGCCTTCATCCAGCTCCGCATCGCCCACCAGCGCCACCATGCGTCCCAGTGGCAGATCATGGCCCCACTCCTTGGCGGCGATGTAGTCCTGCACGATCGAGGCAAACGAGGTGATGGCCACGCCGAGGCCGACCGAGCCGGTGGAAAAATCGACATCGTCGATGTCCTTGGTTCGTGACGGATAGGACTGGACACCGCCTAACCCGCGGAAATTCTCCATCTTCTCGCGGGTCTGGTTGCCCATCAGATACTGGATCGCGTGAAAGACCGGCGAGGCGTGCGGCTTCACCGCAACCCGGTCTTCGGGCCTGAGCGCCGAGAAGTACAAGGCCGTCATGATCGAGACCATCGAGGCCGAGGAGGCCTGGTGCCCGCCGACCTTGATGCCGTCCGCCTTCTCGCGAATATGGTTGGCGTTGTGGATCATCCAGTGCGACAGCCACAAAAGCCGCTGTTCGATGGTCTTGAGGTGAGGGTGGGCTTCAGGCGACATTGGCAGACCTTTCCTAGGCGGCGGCGGATATCGGATCCCTGGCCAACGCTTGCGTGAGATCGTCGATGATATCATCAACATCTTCAAGCCCCACCGACAGCCGGATCAGCCCATCGGCGGCATTGCCTTGATCGACATAAGCATCGTCTGTGGATCCGTCAGGAAAACCGGGATCTGTCCAGCGTTGAAGTGAGCCTGGACGCGGCCCGCCCCCGCTTGTCGGGCCGGCATACCGTTCACAAGGCTTGCGCCAGTGCGCAGAATTCCGCGACGCTGAGTGTTTCCGCCCGGCGCGCCGGATCGATTCCGACACGGTTCAGCAAAGCCTCACCGCCCAGTGGCTTGAGGCTCTGTCTGAGCATCTTGCGGCGTTGGCCGAAGGCTGCCTGCGTGACGTGTTCGAGCTTGGAGAGCGCGCACGGCAGACGCTGTGGCAGCGGCTCGAGGCCGACAACGCTTGACGTCACCTTCGGGGGTGGGGTGAAGGCCTGTGGCGGCACATCAAACAGGATCTCGCTGTGCGTCAGCCAGCCCGCCAAGACGCCGAGACGGCCATAATGGTTGGAGCCCGGTGCTGCGACGATCCGTTGCCCGACTTCCTTCTGGAACATCAGCGTCATCGAGCTCCAGAAAGGGTGCTCGGGGTCAGCCGTCAGCCAGTTGATCAGCAATTGCGTTCCGACATTGTAGGGCAGATTGGCGACGATCCTGGCCGGAGCACCGTCGGCAATTGCCGCAAGGTCGATCTGCAACGCATCGCCCTCCATGACGTCGAGGCGACCGGGATAATGGGCGGCGATCTGGGCCAAGGCAGGCAGGCAGCGCGCATCGCGTTCGATTGCCACGACACGGGTGGCGCCCTGAGCCAGCAGCGCGCGTGTCAGCCCACCCGGGCCCGGGCCGATCTCGAACACCGTGAAGCCGTCGAGCGGGCCCGCGGCGCGGGCAATCTTTGCTGTCAGGTTCAGGTCGAACAGGAAATTCTGGCCCAGCGCCTTTTTCGGCGCCAGTCCGTGGGTGGCGACCACGTCGCGCAGGGGCGGCAAGCCGTCAGGTGTGGAGGCCATTACACCCTGCTCAATGCGTGAAGGATCTTGAGTTCGGCTTCCGTGTTCGCCATTTTGCCGGCGAGCTTCAGCGCCGCGATCAGGCTGTCGGGCCGCGCCTCACCCTTGCCTGCCAGCGAAAACGCTGTTCCGTGGTCGGGCGAGGTGCGGATGAAGGGCAGACCCAGGGTGACATTGGCGGAATCGTGAAAGCCGAGCGTCTTGGCCGGAATCAGCGCTTGGTCATGATACATGCAGATGGCCGCGTCATAGGTGGCGCGCGCTTCGGCATGAAACATGGTGTCGGCGGGCAGGGGGCCGAATGCGTTGATCCCTTCGGCGCACAGCTCGGCGATGGCCGGGGCGATGACGTCCGCATCTTCCGTGCCCAAGGCGCCATCCTCGCCCGCATGCGGGTTGAGGCCGGAAACGGCGATCCGCGGCCCGGAAATTCCGAAACGGGAAGCGAGGTCACGGGCAATGATGAGCCCGGTTTCGACGATCGCCTGTCTCGTCAAGGCGCCTGGCACCTGGCTGAGCGGAATATGAATGGTCACCGGCGCCACCCGCAGCGATGGTCCTGCAAGCAGCATCACCGGCGTTAAGGCCTGCCCCCGCGCTTCGCTGGCCAGATGGGCCAGAAACTCGGTGTGTCCGGGAAAACCGAAGCCGGAGGCGTAAAGCACCGATTTGGCGATGGGATTGGTCACAATGGCGCGGGCTCTGCCCGCAAGCGTCAACGCCACGCCCATCCGAATGGCCTCGATGACCGCGTCCGCATTGGCTGGATCAGGGGTGCCCGCAACCACATCGGCGCCCAGTTCCACTGGCAGAACCGGAAGCGCAGTGTCAAACAGCGCGACTGCAGTCTCGGCCGAAGCCTCAGCGACCGGGACATCGCGCCCGAGCATTTTTGCCCGCGCTGCGAGCAGCCGCGGATCGGCAATGAGGAAGAAAGGCGGGAGGCCGAGCTCGACGCGGTTGCTCCAGGCGGCAAGCGTCAGATCGATGCCGATTCCGGCCGGATCGCCCATGGTCAAGGCCAGTGCACGGCGGTTTCCGGTCATGGCGGGGGGATTCCTACTTGTTGGCAATGACCGCGCGCTTGCGAAGCAGCTCCAAGTGCTTTTTTGCGACTTCGCTCTCGCCGGCATCGTCGTTCTCGGCACGGAAAACCAACTCTGCGGCCTTGTCGTCTGACACCGTCTTCGCCGAACAAATCACGATGAATTCCACACCGCGGTCGGTGATCCGGGTTGCTGTTGCCGAACCTGCCTTGGTCTTTTCGATCAGGGGTTTCCACTCCGGCGGCAGTTGCGGCTGCATGATTCGGCCGAGTTGGCGCAAGGTGACATCGCGCAATCCGATGATGTTCTCCGCGGCGTTGTCGCAGCCCTGATAGCGTCCGCGCAACTGGTCGGCTTCGCGTTTGCGGGCGTTAAGAACCGAATTGGACCGCTTGCTCTCGGGGACCACGAAAATGACCTGCTGCAGAATGTACTCCGTGGTCGACGGCTTGTCCGAACCGCGTTCCAGCATTTTGGAAACCAGGTCCTGGGCCGACATGCCACCGCTGCCGCCGCCCAGAGCCTGTGCAACCCTGGGCCAGCTCATCTGCACCTGGATGAAAGCCTTGAAGTGTTTTGGCGTAACGCCAGCCTGGTTGAGCACCTGGGTCAGCTGTTTGGGAGACAAATTGTTGGACGCGGCAAAACGGGCGAACGACGCATCAACCTGGGCATCCGAGACGAGCAGGCGAACGCGTGCTGCCTCCTGCCGCTTCAAGGCTTCCTCAACCAGTTGCTCGCGCGCTGTGCTGGCAAGGTTGCCCTTGGTCCGCTGCAGTCTGAGGAACGCCACCCTGCGAGCAATGTCGACGCTGGTGATCGCCTGATTGTTGACGATGATCTTGATTTCGCTTGCGGCAAGCGCGGAAGGCGTTGAGCCAAACGTCAAGGAAAACGCCAGCACCGCGGCGAGCACCAGGCTGGAGAAACCCGAATTTACACGCAAGTTCATACTTTCAAGTCCTTTTGTCCGGTTCAGACCGATCAAACCAGTCTTGCAAATCCGAAGTCACCCGTAAATGCCCATTTGATGCGGCGAAATCGAGGCGTCACGGAAATCCGGATGTTGCGGGGGAGAATTGCCTTAAAAGCTCGGTTTCAGCAGCGGGCTGTCAACGCTGCCGGCGCCCAAACCACCCAGTGTGCGGAAACTCAGCCGGGCACCGATTTTCCAGTCCTGCGCCACGGTATTGTTATCGTCACGCTTATGCTCGTAGGCCAGTGAGAAGGCAAAGCATTCGTCTTCATACAGGAGCGCAAAGGCTTTCCTGTTGAATTTCTTGTCGATCAGATCGTAGCTGGTGGATGCCGCGACACTCCAATAGTCATGAACCTTGAGTGAGCCGTAGGCGGTTAGCTCGCGGCGATCCTCGTCGTCTGCAACGTACGGCCGAGGCGCCTTGATCTCGCTGTAGGTAAGTGAGGAGGAAAGCCGACCATGTCTGAGGCCGGCGCGCACGTCGGTCCGCTCGTTGCGGAAGTCATCCTTGTCGAAACGGGCAGAGGACGCGAGCGAGAAGCCGCCGATTGAAAACCCTGCCGCGCCGACGAAATCGGAAACGTCATCCTCGAGGCCGGAGTTCCGCGTTGCCTGCGACAGATCCGGCGTGGCGAAGGAGTTCAGACCGGCCAGGTGATAGGACTGTCCGAAGGCTGCATGTGTCTTGATGGAGCTGCCGATCGACCCGGAATAGCGAAGCCCGAGATTGGCGCGGGTGCCACCTTCGCTGCGGTCGAAGCCGGTAAACTTATCGCGCTCGAACAGCGAGGTCGCGTCGAAGACAAAGCTTTGTGCATCCTCGTTGGGAATGCCGCCTGCCAGGCGTTCGTCCGGACGAATGAAGATCTGGGCGACCGGTTCGAACACGTGGCTGGAGTTGCGCGTGGTGACCAGCACCGGATAGCTGGCTTCCAGACCGGCCGTCACCATCCCGCGTGCATGGGTGCCGTTGCCGGCAAATGTGCCGTCATAGTCCCCCGGGGCCGTGTCGATATCCACCGAATTGACGTCGCCGCGCGCCGCAAGAATGGGCGTGAGGCGCAGACCGTTCATGACAGTCAGCGTCCGCCGCCATTCGAGTTCCGTACTGAGCCGGGAATTGGCGCCGGCAAAACCCTTGTAGCGGTCGGCATCGCGAGGTGAAAAATACGAAGGGTCAAGAGGATCCCGGACATCTCCGTCACGGGCTTTGATTTCGTCTTCCTTGCGTGACAGCGAATAGCCGTTGACATTCAATAACAGCTCACCGCCTGCGATCGGATCCGAGAAGGTCCGATTGTAGTCCAGCGAAGGGTGGACGACTGCCTGGCGTTTTTCGGCGATGTTATTTTCGTCCGCATTCTGAATGTCGAAGCGGAAAGCGCGCATGTCGAAATGGCTGCGGTTTGAAAGTCCGGTCAGATAAACTTCGGACTTGATGTTGGTGCCGGCATAGCCGTCAATCCCGTAGGTGCGGGAGAAATTGTTGTCGGTCTGCAGCATGCCGTTCCAGCCGAATGTCCAGCGCGGGTTGATCCGGAACTGGCCGGTGGAGGAGATCATGCCGCGTTCACGTACCAGGCCGTCCGACGTTGGTTTGCTCGGAACCGCATCAAATGCGCCGGGATCGCGCTGGGATATGCCAGCCATCCGCAATGTGTGTTCGCCGTTGGCAAAATTCTGGCGGAACTCGGCTTCGCCGAGAAAACCCTGCTTTGTGTAGCCGGTGCCGGTGATGGTCGCGTCCATGTAGGGCGAAATCGCCACATAGAAAGGAACCCTGACGCCATAGCCCAGTTTTTCTCCGCTATCGTAACTGGGCGTCAGAAAGCCGGTCTTGCGTTTCTTGTCGTGATCGGGGATCTCGAGGTAGGGCAGATAGGCAATCGGCAACCCGAACAGCTCGAATCTGGCGTGCTCCATCCGGATGGTTTTGGTTTCACCATTCTGGATCACCCGTTTTGCCTTGACCTGCCAAAAAGGTGCCCGGTCCGGGTTTTTCTCGCACGCATCACAGGCGGTGTAGATGCCATGATTGAAGGTGGTCCGACCCTGGATGCGCTCGGCGCTTTCGGCGCCGATTCGGGTATTGTCCGGCGTCTCCACTCTCAAGGCGTTGAGGAAACCATCCGCGAAATCGTCGGTCACATCGAGATTGTCGGCATATATGCGGTTGCCGGTCGGTTCGAGCATTTCGACGGATCCGAAAGCCTGCATCCGGTTGGTGTTTTGATCGTACTCGACCCTGTCGGCAACCAGCTTGTAGCCGCCGTAATCAATCTGCACGCCACCGCTGGCAATAACGATGCCGGAATCATTGTTGTAAATCAGCTCGTCTGACACCAGCAGCATTTTCTGGTCTGCAGGCACATTTATGCCGCCCGGCGCCGCGATCTGAGCCGAGGCTTCAGGTACGGCGAACGCAAAAATTGTGCACAAGGCCGCACCAGCGCACAAGGCGCTGGTGAACGCATGAACTCTTGACCGGCATACACCTGCCACTATCCGTCCTCCTTGTGGAGAAGCACTGTTGTCCCCAATGCCGATGCAACCAAAACCGGGAGCCAAGCCGCCACTACAGGCGGAATAGTCCCGGCATTTGCAAATGCCTGGATTAGCTCGGAAACGACATAAAGCACGAAGCCCGCCAGGATTCCACCCAGAATGGCAGTTAAAGATTGACCGAAGCGAACAAATTTCAGCGAGACCATCGCGGCAATCAATGTCATGGCCGCCAAAAGGGCCGGTTGAGCCACCAAACGGTGGAATTGCATCTCATAACTGGTGGATGGAAGACCAAATGATTTCGCCGTGGCAATTTTCCCACTCAGTTCAAAAAACGGCACTGTATCCGGCGAAGTCAGTGTTTCTCCAACAAATTCGGCCTTCAGGCCGGTGGGTACGGTAACAGTCGCCAAATTTTCCACCGGCTCCAGAACGCGGACACGTTTGACGTTCTCGAGCTCCCACGCGCCGTCCGTCAGCTTGGCTCGTTCGGCCTCGAGACGCTCCTTGATGCGCTGGTCCTTGTCAAACAGGATGAAGGTCGCACCGGACAGCCGGGTGCCGCCCTCCGAGGTTGCCCGGGCTCCCAGTACGGTATCGCCTTCCTCTGTCCGCTGGCGCATCCAGGGGGCCACGCTTGTCGGTCTCGGGCTGCCCAGATTGCGCTCGACGACAATCGTCTCGGCCAATTGCATCGATTTGGCGGCGATGGTGTTGAGGCCGGTGATCGATATGGTCCCGATCAGCAGGTTGGCGATGATCAGCGGCGCCAGGAACTGCCACGCCGAAATGCCTGCGGCCCGCGCGACCACGAGTTCATATTTGCGGTTGAGCTTGAGCAGGGTGTCGATCGATGCGATCAGCACGATAAAGGGAATCACCGACTGCAGGACGGTGGGGATTCTCAAGGCTGAAATCAGCAGCCCCAGCGTCACCGTGTAATCCTCGGCCAGGGAAAGACGCCGGCCGGATTCGTTGAAATCGACCAGCAGGATCACCAGCAGAATTCCCAGGCAATAGCTCAGGAAGGTTTTGCCATAGCGCCCGAAAAAATAGAGCGACAATGTCGGGACGAAGAAGCTCACGCTGCATTTCCCTTGCCTGAAGTGCGCCGGTCCGTGTGCATCTGGGTGAATCTGGCACGGATCACTTCGAGCAGATGTTCGTTCATCCGTGCCCAGGCTTTGGGGATGGTCAGCGTGCGACCGGTCAGGATCAGGTAGCCGAACCCGACAATGAGGGCCACCGGCACCAGGTAAGACAGGACTTCCAGCACAACGCTGCCTCCCGCCGCCTCGTTGGCGTAAAAGCCGAAGCCCCTGGATCCAATCGCAATGGCGGCCACAAGCCCGCCGTTCTGAAACTGTTCATGCCGGTTCGAGCGGGCTTTTCCGAGAAAGGAAAACGCCACCAGCCCAAATGCCAGCGGATACATCCAGGACGAAAACCGCTGCACGAGCTCCTCCTTGATGACGTGCGGCGCAGATTTGAAATAATAATCCTCCGCATCCGGATCAAGCAGATAGAATGTCGACTGCTCCTTTGGCCTGCGCGTGCTCGAGCCGCTTGCCGGAATGAAAGCCGCCATGTCGAGCGCGTAGGACGAGAAGGTGACAATCGATATCTGGTTGTTGGTGAGCGTGCGTTGCTGCAACTCGCCATCGACCAGAAACAGGATATTCGTGTCGGACTCCTCGGACTCCTTGATGACGCCGCTGCGCGCGTAATAGATGGTCTCGTTGTCTTCCGCCCGGTTGTCGACGAGAACAATGCCGCCCAACACGCCATCGGGGAGCTTCTCGTTGACTTGCACATACAATCCCTCTTCGAGCTGCATGAAGGTGCCGGACCGCACCGCCACCGAAAACAGGTCGGACTGGGCATCGGCCAGCACGCCATAGAGCTTCTGGTTCGACCACGGCTCGATGAAATTGCTCACGACCAGCACCATCAGCGAAATCGAGGCCGACAGGACCAGCACCGGCTTGAAGATGGTCGACGGGGCAACGCCGGCGGCCTCCACCACGACCAGTTCACTGTCGGTATTCATCCCCGACAACACCTGGCCCACACCAATCAGCAGAGCAAACGGTGCCACCATCGAAAGCACCGAGGGGATGAGGGTTGCGGCCAGCATCAGGAAGGCGCCCAAGGCCTGACCGGTCGTCGTCAGGACATCGATGCGAATGAGCACCTGGGTGGTCATCACCAACAGCGTTACGGCCAGCAGAGACCAGAAGGTCAGCGAACTCATACGGCGAAATATGTAACGCTCAATCTGCTTCATTGCGCCTTTCCGGAGCAGGCCGCCCCCGGGGGTGATTCGTTCGGCAAGCGGGATGTCCGGGTTCGATCAACTCGACCATGCACCAGCCTTACTAAACCGCAATTTGGATAATCTGTGGCAAACAAACACGGTTAACTGTTTCTTGCAGGGGTGTATCGTGATTGCAAGAGTTCGCCTGAACGGTTTACAGCTGGTCTGGCAGGCCTCGACCCGTCAGACCGTGCCGGCCGTCAAATTTTCGACGCAAACCAGGTCCGTTCTGGCCGATCGCGCGACGGGCGCTTGACCTGGCGCTTGCCCTGCCGCTTGACCTGCCGCTCCGCTCTTGTCTTATGTCGCCAGAACGCAAAGATTGCCGATAATCCAATTCACGCACCAGTACCGGAGCCGCCATGTCGATGAGCATTGAAATCAGTTTCTCCAAAACCGCGAAAATTTCTGAAGGGCTGGTTATCGCGCTCGGCTCTCTCGCCGAACCGGTTTCCGCCGCCGCCCGCAGCGTTGATCCTGCAGGTCAGCTTGACAAGGCCGCCAAGGTAGCCGGCTTTACCGGGAAGTCCTTTGCCACCGCTGACATCATTGCGCCGGTTGAGGCGGCTGCCGATCGCATTGCCCTGATCGGCACAGGCGAGCCGGACAAGCTGTCGGCCCACGAGTGGATGCGCGTCGGCGGCAAGGCTTTTACGCTGGTCCGCAAGACCGAGAAACTCACAGTGCTGCTCGGAGAGGCTGCGGTGCCGTCTGTCGAGGCTGTCGCCGATATGGCACTGGGCCTGCTGATGCGCTCCTACTCCTTCGATAGCTACAAGACCAAGAAATCAGAGGATGACGACACCGGGCCGCGCAAGCTCACGGTGGTGTTTCAGCATCCGGACGCCAGCGGTTGCAAGAAAGCCTTCACCAGCCGCCAGGCTGTCGCCGATGGGGTGAAGCTGGCGCGGGATCTGGTCAATGAGCCCGCCAACGTGCTCGGCCCGGTCGAGTTTGCCGCCCGCGCCAAGGAGCTGGAAGGGCTGGGCATCGACGTCGAGATCCTGACCGAGAAGGAGATGAAAAAGCTCAAGATGGAGGCACTGCTCGGTGTCTCGCTCGGCTCGGTGCGGCCACCGCGCCTGGCAGTCATGAGCTGGAACGGCGGCAAGTCCAAGGACAAGCCCGTGGCCTTTGTCGGCAAGGGTGTGGTGTTTGACACCGGCGGCATCTCGATCAAGCCCGCTGCCGGCATGGAAGACATGAAGGGCGACATGGGAGGTGCCGCGGCGGTGATCGGCCTGATGCACACGCTCGCCGCCCGCAAGGCCAAGGTCAATGCCATCGGCATCATCGGACTGGTTGAAAACATGCCCGATGGCGCGGCGCAGCGGCCCGGTGACATTGTCCGTTCGATGTCGGGTCAGACCATCGAGATCATCAACACCGACGCCGAAGGCCGTCTGGTGCTGTGCGATGCGCTGACCTATTGTCAGGACCGGTTCAAGCCGGAGGTCATGATCAATCTGGCAACGCTCACCGGCGCGGTCATGGTGGCGCTTGGCCAGCATCATGCGGGGATGTTTTCCAATGACGACGCATTGTCGGAGGCTCTGAGCAAGGCCGGCGAGGCCACCCAGGAGCGGGTCTGGCGGCTGCCGCTTGATCCGGCCTATGACAAGATGATCGATTCCAAGTTCGCCGACATGAAGAACACCGGCGGCCGCTATGCCGGATCAATCACGGCGGCGCAGTTCCTCAAGCGCTTTGTTGTCGACACGCCCTGGGCCCATCTCGATATTGCCGGTACGGCGATGGGGTCGCCGGCCACCGACATCAACCAGTCCTGGGCATCGGGTTTCGGGGTTCGGCTGCTCGACGAGTTGGTGCGCGCCAACTACGAGGGCTGAGGCAGTCCATGGCGGAGGTGCTGTTTTATCATTTGACCGAATCCAGGCTCGAAGAGGCGTTGCCGCCACTTCTCGAAAAGAGCCTGGACCGCGGCTGGCGGGTGTCGGTTCATGTCAGCAGCGAGGAGCGCTGCGCCGCCCTGGATGCGCATCTGTGGACCTACCGCGAGGACAGCTTTCTGCCCCATGGCGGCGAGCACGGCGCGCATGCCGAGCGCCAGCCGGTGCTGTTGACCGTGGCGGCGGAGGCCGCAAACGGGTCCACCGTCCGCTTTGTCGCGGATGGTGCGGAGATCCCGGCGCTGGATGGCGTCGAGCGTCTGGTGATGATGTTTGACGGCCATGACCAGAGCCAGCTTGATGTGGCGCGGGGGCAATGGAAAACCCTGAAGTCGGGCGGCCATGCCTTGACCTACTGGCAGCAGACATCCGACCGGCGCTGGGAAAAGAAGGCGTAGCTCGCGGTGCAGCGGCCTGGCCGCAGCTTGCGCACTGGATTGGTTACTGGTGCCGCAGCGCCTCGATCGGATCCATCCGCGCGGCCCGCCGGGCCGGAAAATAGCCGAATACGATCCCCACCAGGGCGGAGAACACGAAGGCAGCCAGAACAAGGCTTGCCGACGGCGAAAACGGCACCGACAGCATCCGTGCGCCGAGCAAGCCCAACGACAGCCCCAGCACAATGCCGATCAATCCGCCGATCAGCGACAGCACAGTGGCTTCGACGAGAAATTGCAAGAGCACCTGTCGTTCGGTTGCGCCAACCGCCAGCCGGATGCCGATTTCCCGGGTGCGCTCGGTCACCGAGACCAGCATGATGTTCATGATGCCGATACCGCCGACGAGCAGGCTCACGGCCGCGACCGCCGAGAGCAGGCCTGTCAGCACGCTGGTGATGCCGGTCAGCATCGAGCTGATCTGTTTCATGTCGAAGACATTGAAATCATCGTCCTCGAAAGGCCCGATCCGCCGACGTTCGCGCATGAGGCTCTCAATGTCGGCTTTTCCCTTGTCGGTGGAAACGCCCTCTCTGATCGAAGCGTAGATCATCGAGATATCCTGGTTGCCGGAAATGCGCCGCATGAACGCCCTGATCGGGATCAGCACGATGTCATCCTGATCGGTGCCGAAACTGGACGCGCCCTTGACCGCCAGCGTGCCGATGACCCGGCAGGAGATCTGTTTGAGCCGGATACTGGCGCCGAGCGGATCGCCATTGCCGAACAGTTTTTCGCGCACGGTATTGCCGAGAATACAGGCCGAGGACCCGGTCCGCAGTTCGCTCTCGTAAAATGACCGGCCACTGGCAAGCGCCCAGTCGCGGGCGATGAGAAAGCGATTGTCGGTGCCGGTCACCGTGGTGGTGGTGTTCACATTGCCAAAAATCGTCGTCATCGACCGCGAATTGCTCGGGGTCGCAACCGCAACGCTCGGGATCTGCTCCTCGACGGCTTCGACATCCTTCAGCGTCAGGCTCGCCGCAGTGCCACCGGCACCGGAGCCGGGACCCTGCGAAGGCTGGCCGGGGCGAATCATCAAGAGATTGGTGCCGAGCGTGGACACATCGGCCTGCACCTGCTCGGTCGAGCCCTGTCCAACCGTGACCATGGCAATGACCGCGGCGACGCCGATGACGATCCCCAACACCGTCAGGAATGATCGAAATGCGTTTCTCAAGATCGCCTGCAACGCCAGGCGGACCGCTTCATAGAGCATCGGCAGGCTCCCGGGTGCTGCTGGTGTCGGTTTCGATGCGTCCATCGACAAAATGGATCAGCCGGTCGGCGTAGTCAGCCATATCCGGTTCATGGGTGACCATCAGGATAGTGATGCCGTCCTTCCGGTTGAGGTTGGTCAGCAAGTCCATGATCTCGCGGCTGCGGGCAGTGTCGAGATTTCCGGTGGGTTCATCGGCCAGGATCACGTCCGGGTTGGTGACAATGGCGCGGGCGATGGCGACGCGTTGTTGTTGGCCGCCTGACAACTGGGAGGGGTCATGGTCCTCGCGGCCTTTCAGCCCCACCTTGGCAAGCGCCTCGCGCGCCAGTTGGCGCCGCTTGGCCGCTGCCATGCCCTGATAGATCAGCGGCAGTTCGACATTGTCGAGCGCCGATGTGCGGGCCAGAAGATTGTAGCCCTGGAACACAAAGCCGAGAAAATTCCGCCGCAGCAACGCCAATTGGTCGCGACCGAGATGATCAACCTCTGCGCCGCCAAAGAGGTAGGTGCCGTCTGTCGGCTTATCGAGAAACCCCAGAATGTTCATGGCGGTCGATTTGCCCGACCCGCTGGGTCCCATGATCGCGACGAATTCGCCGCCCCGGATGTCCATGTCGATGCCGCGCAGAGCCCGGACTTCCGCGTCTCCGGTTCCGTAGACCTTGGTAATCCGCCGAAGCCTGATCAGCGGCCTGTCGTCAGACGGTTCGGTGGCGGCCGTCGCGGTCTTCGTCATTCGGTTGTCTGATCGGAAATCACCAGATCGCCCTCGCTCAGGTTTCCCTCGCGGATTTCGGTCTTCGATCCGTCCGTCTCGCCGGGCAGAATGTCGACAGAGGCGGCTTGTCCGTCCGTCAGGATCCAGATCTGGCGGCGCCCGTCAGTATCGGCTTTCGGCGTCGCAGCCGGTGGTCGCGGTGCATTCTTGAACAGCATGCCCAGCAGCCCTGTTCCCCCGCTATCGACCTCCACCGCGGGCGGTGCGTATCGCAGTGCAGCGTTGGGAATTGCCAACGTGTCCTCGATTTCGGCAACGGTGATGTCCGCGGTCGCGGTCATGCCGGGGCGCAACAACAGCTCGGAATTGTCGATCGACAGGATTGCCTCGTAGGTGACGACGCCATCGACGGTTTTCGGCGCATATCGCAAATCGGAAATGGTAGCCGAAAAGATGCGGCCCTGATAGGCTTCCACCGAGAACATGGCCGCGTCGCCGACCTTGACCTTGCCGATGTCAGCCTCGTCGATATCCACCTGCAACTGCATGCTCTTGAGGTCGGCAGCCAGCGTGAACAGCACCGGCGCCTGCAATGACGATGCCACGATCTGTCCGACCTCGACATTGCGGTCGAGCACGACGCCATCGATGGACGAACAGATGCAGGCTTTCTCGAGATTGGCCTGATTGATCTTCAGATTGGCTTCGGACACGCGAATGTCGGCTTCCGCACTCGTCAGCGCGGCTTTGGCCCGCTCATAGGCAGCTTTCGCCTTCAGCAATCCCTCCAGCGTGGTGACGTGCTTTTGTTCAAGCAGGACCGCGCGGTCATAATTGTCCTTGGTTTCATTCAGCGTTGCGGTCGCTTCGGCCACGCGCGCCTGGGTCGCCGTCAGCGAGGCCTGGCTGAGTTCGACATTGGCT
Source organism: Hoeflea sp. YIM 152468 (assembly GCF_029210485.1). GTDB lineage: Bacteria > Pseudomonadota > Alphaproteobacteria > Rhizobiales > Rhizobiaceae > Hoeflea. Next base: position 279,814 of record NZ_JARGET010000005.1, on the reverse strand, counting down.
TCCAGCTTGTCGGTATCGAGCCGCGCAAGGATCTGGCCTTTCGTGACCTCATCATTGAAGTCGGCATCCACAGAGCGGACCGTGCCCGAAAGCTCGCTCGATATCTCGACCTGGTTGGTGGGCTCCACCGTACCGGTCGCTGTTACCTGGACGATGATATCGGTCCGGACGACAGCGTCGGTTAGATAGACCGGCAAACTTTGCTGCGAGGCGCTGCTCCACCAGGCCCCGATCCCGATGGCTGCGATGAGCAGCAACAGGCCCCAGCTCAGCCTGCGCCGGAGAGGTGATCCACGGTCAGCATTCTCGATGATCGATTCGATTTCGGATTTTGTCGGGGGCATATGCAGATCCTGTCGTTGGACCTTGCTAACACGACAGCCAAGCGAGCAGCTTGATGTGTGTCAAGCCAGGCCGCCGCGGCAGGAATGGCAATACGCACCCAACAGCGGCAAATCGGGCTCCGCTCATATCAGTGATTTTAGCCGTTTCATGTCACGGGCATCAAACCGCCCATGGGCACGCAAATGCTGTGCCTTGATCTGCACCACACGTTTGTTGATCTGGCCTTGCAGGTCGGAACAGCTGGTTTTGGACCGCATTCGGGCAAGTGCTTGCCGCATTCGCAGCGCATAATCCCGGGCAATGCGGATATGCGAATCCTCGTGAGCATTGACGGTCTGGTAAAACCGTCTCCACCGCGGCTTGACCGGTCCGGGGACCGGTTTCCCATCCCGCCATTGTGGCAGGATGACGACCAGTTCCAGTCCGACATCCTTGACCTGCGTGCTGCACCCGCGCTCACCGGGTACAAGCTTGTAGTCGGGATGAAAGGTGATCTCGACCAGCCCGTAAGCGCGTCCGCCGCGGGGCGCATTGGAGCGAACACTGCGCGCAAAACCAACGGTCGTGTCAGCATAGACGGAGTAGGGGCGGTGGGTGGTTCCGGGCTTGCCCGTGGTGCAACCGCTCAACGCCACGACCAGGCAGCAGATCGCGGTTGCCGGAAACTTTCCCGCTCGGCAGCCTGGCAGCCGGGTGAGGGCCGTAGCAGCGATGAAAGCCGCCGCCAAAGGGTTGAATGTCACAGCCATGCCCCTTTTCCTCTCAAGCGGGTGACAGGTGTGAGCCTAGCAAGATAGTCTTAACGCCAAAATAAGGCGTCGGCGCGCCGCGTGCGGGACCGCCGGTGTCCCCGTCACCTGGCGCGCGAGCCCGGCAACGCGCCATCGCGCCAGCGATGCCGGTTAATGCAAGTCAATCAAGCCAGCGGCAAGATCAGCGATCATGGCCGGCGTCATTCCGCCGCCGACTGCTCGTCATACTCGGATGTCAGAATGAGCCATTCTTCCTCGGCCTTGGCCAGTTCCGCCGCCCGTTCACCGCGCTGCTTGGTTTTCTGCGCGATCTTGTAAGGGGCGTCGGCAAACTGGTCCGGGTTGGCAAGCTCCGCATCAAGTGACTGAATCTGTTTGCTAAGTCTTTCGACCAAAGCTTCGAAATCCTTGATCTTTTTCTTCATCGGCGCCAGCCCGGCGCGGGCTTGCGCAGCCTGCTTGCGCTTTTCGGACTTGGATCCGCCGTCGCTGTCGCCGCTCTTTTTGCCCTTGCCGGACGAACCGACGACTTCCTGTCGGTAGTCTTCAAGATCGCCGTCAAATGTGCTCACGGTGCCATCCTTGACGATCCACAGCCGGTCGACCGTGGCTTCAATCAGATGCCGGTCATGGGAAATCAGGATGACGGCGCCGGGGAAATCATTCAGTGCCCGGATCAATGCTGCACGGCTGTCGATGTCGAGATGGTTGGTCGGCTCGTCGAGGATCATCAGGTTCGGCGCATGAAACGCCGACAGTCCCATCAGCAGCCGCGCTTTTTCGCCGCCGGAGAGATCCTTTGCCGCCGTGTTCATCTTGTCCTGCTTCAGCCCCATCTGCGCCACCCGGGCGCGGACGCGGGCCTCCTGCGCATCCGGCATCAGAGCGCGCACATGAGCCACAGCGGATTCTTCCGGGATCAGGTCATCCATCTGGTGCTGGGCAAAAAATCCGGTCTTGAGCTGTGGCGCGGTGCGGATTGTCCCGCCTTCGGCCTCAAGCCGTCCGGCGATGAATTTGGCGAAAGTCGACTTGCCGTTGCCGTTCGAGCCCAGAAGCGCAATGCGGTCATCGGCATCGATCCTGAGATCCAGCCGGGTCAGGATCGGTTCGCCCGGCGTGTAGCCGACGGAGCCATTCTCGATGGCGATGATCGGCGAAGCCACGCCGCGGTCCGGCCTCGGAAACGAGAAGCCGCTGACATTGTTTTCGATCACCGCGTCGACGGTGCCCATCTTTTCCAGCGCCTTGATGCGCGACTGCGCCTGACGCGCCTTCGATGCCTTGGCGCGGAAGCGTTCGACGAACTCTTCCATGTGCTTGCGGGCGGCAAGGCTCTTCTCCCGCGCCTTCATCTGATGCTCGTCGCGCTCGGCCTTCTGGCGCTCGAACTGATCGAAACCGCCACGGTAGAAGGTCAGCTTCTTCTGATCGAGATGGACGATGGCATTGGCTGCGGTGTTGAGAAGATCGCGGTCATGGCTGATGATCAGCACGGTGTGCGGATAGCGGCGGATATAGTCTTCCAGCCACAAGGTGCCTTCCAGATCGAGGTAGTTTGTCGGCTCGTCGAGCAGCAGAAGGTCGGGTTCGGAAAACAGCACCGAGGCCAGTGCCACCCGCATCCGCCAGCCGCCCGAAAAGCTCGAGGCGGGGCGTTGCTGCGCATCCTGGTCAAATCCGAGGCCGGCCAGGATCGAGGAGGCGCGTGCTTCGGCCGAATGGGCGTCGATATCGACCAGCCTGGTATGGATCTCGGCGATCCGATTGGGATTGGTCGCCGTCTCGGCTTCCTTCATCAGCTTGGTGCGTTCGAGGTCGGCGCGCAGAACGATTTCCACCAAGGCAGTCTCTTCGGACGGGGCTTCTTGCGCCACCTGGCCGATGCGGGTGTTCTTCGGGATCGAGACATGGCCGGTCTCGCTGGCCATGTCGCCGGTGATGATCCGGAACAGCGTCGACTTGCCCGCGCCATTGGGGCCGACAAGCCCGGCCTTGATGCCCACCGGCAGCGCCAGCGAAGCATTGTCAATCAGAAGACGCCCGGCAATGCGTGCGGAAAGGTCGGTAATAGTAAGCATGTCCGCGCTTCTGGCCGGGTTGACGCCAAATGGCAAGAGGAAACGACGTTTGGATGCGTGTCAGGGGCGTGACAATCCATCGGTGTTGCGCCACAACACAGGCAACGCTTGGGGCAGGGGAGAGAACAGGTGTCCATCATTCTTCACGATCTGATCGGTGCAGATCCATCCCGGCCTTTCAGCCCGCATTGCTGGAAAGTGGCCATGGCGCTGGCTCACAAGGGGTTGCCATTCGAGCGCAACAAGGTCAGCTTCACCCAGGTGCCCGAGGTCGAGGGCGGCGTCTTCAAAACCGTGCCGGTGATCCGCGATGGCAACCAGGTGGTTGGCGACAGCTTTCTGATTGCCGTCTATCTGGAGGACAGCTATCCCGACCGGGCCTCGTTGTTTGCCGGTCAAGGCGGGCAGGCGATGGCGCGCTTCATCGAATCCTGGACCAATGCCACCCTGCATGCCACCTTGCGCGACATTGCGATGATGGGCATTCACGAGGGGCTGGCTCCCGTCGATCAGGCCTATTTCCGCGCCACCCGCGAGGCCCGCATGGGCATGACGCTGGAGCAGACGGCGCAAGGCCGTGACGCGGCGCTCAAAGCGCTTCCCGGCACCTTGATGCCGCTCAGGCTGATGCTGAAATCCCAGCCCTGGATTGGCGGCGCCTCGCCGCTGTTTGCCGATTACATTGTCTTTGGCGCACTGCAATGGGTGCGGCTGACGTCGCCCGATACATTGCTTGAAACCGGTGATCCGGTGGCTGAGTGGTTCGAGCGCTGTCTCGATCTTCACGATGGCCTGGGCCGTTCGGTTCCGGCGCGCGCCACCCTGCACCGGTCCTAGATTGTTCAAGGTCCAGGGCCCCACGGGCTGGGCCGGGCACACCGAGCAACGCAGTCTTGTCCGGTAGCAGCCGCGTGCCAATGCAGATGATCGTCAGCCCGCCAAGGCATGCCATGCGCGCCGCCCCTTGCGAATGGCCGGGCATGCGGCTATTTAGGCGCCAACTCCGGGCCGGACGTGTTTCAGCCCGGATTTCTGCACCCGAATTTCTTGCGCAGGCAATTGCCCGGCTCAAGTCTCGTGACCACAACCAAATGACAGGACAGACCACAATGGCGATTGAACGCACTTTCTCGATGATCAAGCCCGATGCCACCAAGCGCAACCTGACCGGCACCATCACCAAAGTCTTTGAAGACAATGGCCTGCGTGTTGTTGCCTCCAAGCGCGTCTGGATGAGCACGCGCGAAGCCGAAGGTTTTTATGCCGTGCACAAGGAACGCCCTTTCTTCGGCGAACTGGTTGAAGGCATGACGTCCGGCCCGACCGTGGTTCAGGTTCTCGAAGGCGAGAACGCCATTGCCAGGAACCGTGAACTGATGGGCGCCACCAACCCTGCCGATGCTGCCGAGGGCACCATCCGCAAGACCCATGCGCTGTCGATCGGCGAGAATTCGGTGCACGGCTCGGATGCGCCTGAAACCGCAGCCGAAGAAATCGCCTACTGGTTCTCTGGCACTGAAATCGTCGGCTGAATCAGACTGTCGGCCAACAGGTCGATGTCGTTGAATTGAAACGAAAAACCGGGTTCGCAAGGATCCGGTTTTTTGCTGGGCGGGACAAGGATGATGCCGCGGTCATGGCGGCGTCGGCACCTGCCAGTCGATCGGCTCCATGCCGTTGTTTGCAAGAAACGCATTGGCCCGGGAGAAATGCCGGCAGCCGAGAAATCCGGCGTGGGCGGAGAGCGGCGAAGGGTGAGCGGCCTTGAGCACCAGATGGCGGCTGGTATCGACGAAATCGGCTTTCTTCTGTGCATAGGCGCCCCAGAGCAGGAACACCACCGGACGGTCCAGCTCGTTGACGCAGTCAATCACGGCGTCGGTGAAGCGCTCCCAGCCGTGGCCGCGATGCGAGGCCGCCAGACCCTGTTCCACTGTCAGCACGCTGTTGAGCAGCAGCACGCCCTGCCGCGCCCAGCTTACGAGGTTGCCGTGGCCGGCCCGGGCGATGCCGAGATCGGTCTCGAGTTCCTTGTAGATGTTTTTCAGCGATGGCGGTGTGCGCACGCCCGGCTGCACCGAAAAACACAGGCCATGCGCCTGACCCTCGCCATGGTAGGGATCCTGTCCCAGTATCACCAGTTTGACCTTGTCGAGCGGCGTGAGGTCAAACGCTGCAAAACAATCCGACTGCCGCGGAAAGATGGTTTTTCCGGCCGCGATTTCAGCGTCCAGGAAAGCCTTCAGGTCAGCCATGTAGGGACTGTAAAGCTCGTCCGACAACGCGGTTTTCCAGCTGTCTTCAAGCTTGAACGTCGCTGTCATCCGTTACGCTGCCAGCGCGCCTTGGCTTTGTCGTCGGTATCCTTGGCAGAAACCCATTCGCCTGTCCCTCCGGCGGCGAGATGTTCCTTCTTCCAGAACGGCGCATCGGTCTTGAGGAAATCCATCAGGAACGCGGCGCCGTCGAAGGCTGCCTGCCTGTGCGAAGCGCAGGCCACCACCAGCACGATATTGCCGCCGGGTTCGATGGCGCCATGACGATGAATGGCGGTGATGCCGCTGAGGCCGAACCGGCTCACCGCCTCTGCGGCGATCACGCCAATGGCGCGTTCCGCCATGCCCGGATAATGTTCCAGTTCGAGCGCGGACAGACGTCCGCCTTCGTCGCGGCACAGACCGGTGAAACTGACCACTGCGCCGATCTCGCGGCGATCCCGGGTGAGGGCCGCGATTTCCCGGGCGATGTCGAAATCCTCGGTTTGAATGCGCACGGCAATGGTCGGCGCCTGCCTGGCCGATGTCCTGGTGCCAGTCTGCATCTCAGCCTCCGGTCATTGGCGGAAACAGGGCGACTTCCCCTGCAGAGCCAATGGCTTGGTCGTGATCGACATGCTCTTCATCGATTGCCGCCCGGATCACGTCCGGCACCGCGAAAGCTTCCGCATACTCTTCGCCAAGCGTCGCCAGATGCGCGATCAGCTCGCCCACGGTCTTGACCGTCTCCGGCAGATCGATCGCTTCCGAGCCCTTGCCGATGCGCTCGCGTACCCAGGCGAAATAGACAATTCGAATGCTCATGTGTCCACCATATGCCGCAAACCGGCTCTGAAGTAATCGTACCCGGTGTAAATCGTAATCGCTGCCGCGATCCACAATAACCCGATTCCGAGTTCGGTTGTGTAGGGCAGCACCTTGTCACCAGCAGGACCGGCCAGCAGGAAGCCCAGGGCAATCATCTGCAAGGTGGTTTTCCACTTGGCAATCCAGGTCACCGGCACCGAAACCTTCAACGCCGCAAGATACTCGCGCAAGCCCGACACCAGAATTTCCCGGCACAGAATGATGATCGCCGCCCAGATCGTCCATCCGGCGATGGTGCCGTCGGCAGCGATCAGCAACAGGATCGAAGACACCAGCAGCTTGTCGGCGATCGGATCGAGCATTCGTCCGATGGTCGACGTCTGGTCCCAGATGCGGGCGAGGTAGCCGTCGAAAAAATCGGTGATCGAGGCGACGATGAAGATGGCGAGCGCGCTCCAGCGCGCAAAGTCAGAGCCATGCAGGCGGCCCTCGATGAAGAAGCACAGCACAATCAGCGGAACAGCGAGAATCCGCCCATAAGTTAGCATATTCGGTATGTTAAGCGCGCGCGACGCCATGATGCACCCCGTTCATGTGAGGATTTTGCGCAAGATGCGCGCGGGCAGCCGCTCAGGTCAACCACCGCACAGCCACTTAGCGCCTTAATGTCGCAGTTAAACACCAAAGTGATGACAGCTTAGCGGTTTTCCTCGTGAAAATGATTGTAAACCAGCTCGGCCACTGCCACCGAGATTCCCTCGACAGCGACCAGATCATCGACACCGGCCCGTGACACCGCCTTGGCTGTGCCGAAATGGTGCAACAATGCCCGTTTGCGAGTCGGACCGATCCCGGCGATTTCATCGAGCGGATTGGCGACCAGATCCTTCTTGCGCCGCGCCCGGTGGGTGCCGATGGCGAAGCGGTGCGCCTCGTCGCGCAGCCGCTGGATGAAATAGAGCACCGGGTCCCGCGGCGGCAAGGTGAAGTCGGGTTTGCCCTTGATGAAAAAACGCTCGCGCCCGGCCTCACGGTCCATCCCCTTGGCAACGCCGATGGCGGTGATCTTGTCGGCGATCTCCAGCTCTTCGAGAATGGCATGCACGGCGCTCATCTGGCCCTTGCCGCCATCGATCAACACCAGATCCGGCCAGGCCGGCATGCCTGCCGGGTTGTCCGCGTCGGGATCGTCGGCTGCGCCCGGACTGGTCGGGCCGGCGTCACCATGCTCCTTGATCAGCCGCGAAAACCGCCGCTGCATGACTTCGCGCATCATGCCGAAATCGTCGCCCGGGGTGATCTCGGTCGATTTGATGTTGAACTTGCGGTACTGGTTTTTGACGAACCCTTCCGGCCCGGCAACGATCATCCCGCCCACGGCATTGGTGCCCATGATGTGGGAGTTGTCGTAGACTTCGATGCGCCGTGGCGGATGCGGCAGGTTGAAGGTTTCCGCAAGCCCCTCAAGCAGGCGCGTCTGCGAAGCGGTCTCGGCCAGATTGCGGCCGTGGGCCTCGCGTGCGTTGACAAGCACCTGGTCAACCAGGTCGCGTTTCTCGCCCCGTTGCGGCACGGTGATGGTGGTCTTGCGCTCCATGCGCACGCTCAGCGCTTGCTGCAGCAGCGCCCTGTCTTCGAAGTCCTCCGAGACCAGGATCAGCCGCGGCGTCGGCTTGTCATCGTAGAACTGACCGATGAAAGCGCCGAGAATCTCGCCTGCCGCAAGCGATGGGTCGGCCTTGGGGAAATAGGCCCGGTTGCCCCAGTTCTGGCCGGTACGGAAAAAGAACACCTGAATGCAGGCCATGCCGGCGTCGTGATGGATGGCGAACACGTCCGCTTCTTCAACAGTTTGCGGATTGATGCCCTGATAGCTCTGCACATGACTGAGCGCCGACAGCCGGTCGCGGTAGACCGCGGCGCGCTCGAAATCGAGATCATCGGACGCCGACTGCATGGCTGCCGAGAGTTGCGACTTGACCGCCTGGCTGCGCCCGGAGAGGAAATCCTTGGCTTCGCCCACCAGCCGGGCATAACCCTCGGCGTCGATTTCGCCTGTGCAGGGGCCGGAGCAGCGCTTGATCTGATACAGCAGGCAGGGCCGGGTTCGCCCTTCATAGACGCTGTCCGTGCAGGTGCGCAGCAGGAAGGCGCGCTGCAGGGCATTGATGGTGCGTCCGACTGCGCCTGCTGAGGCGAAGGGGCCGAAATAGGTTCCCTTGCGCGAGCGTGCCCCGCGATGCTTGAAAATCGCCGGTGACTCGTGATTGCCGGTGATGAGGATGTAGGGAAAGGATTTGTCATCCCGCATCAGCACGTTGAAGCGTGGCTTGAGCCGCTTGATCAGATTGGCTTCAAGCAGCAGCGCTTCGGTTTCGGTGCGCGTGGTGACGAACTCCATGTTGGCAGTCTGCGCGATCATCCTTGTGATGCGGTTGGAATGCCCACGGCCCTGGGCGTAGTTCGTGACCCGCTTCTTCAGGCTCCGCGCCTTGCCGACATAGAGAACGTCGCCGGCCTCGTTCATCATCCGGTAGACGCCGGGCTGGTTGGGCAGGTGCCGGACGAAAGCCTGAATGACGTCTGCCCCCTTCAACCCCTCGGTGACACCGGGACTCTCGTTCCATTCCATGCCTGCGACATTGGCCACATCCGCAGGCAGCGGCGCCGCAATCCCGGCTGGTTCATCCTCGGCGACCTCATCCTCGTCGGTATCCGTTTCCTCATAGATCACGCCGCCATCGGCAGGCGCTGTGGCTTTGGAAGGCTTGGGAGCGGGAGAATCGGAGGGTCGAGTCATGGAAAGATCTTATCAGCCTCCACCCGTGTCCGGGCAAGAGAGGGTTACCGGCAGAACCTGTTATCTGGCGTCAGCAGCGAGGCATATCAACCCCGGCAGGGGTGAACCAGCCCGCCAAGCGCAGCGGCGATCGGCCATGCTTGCGGCAGGTGCTTTCCTGTCACAGCCCGCAAGCGGTCATTCGCCGACGCCCGACACATCCGGTGTTTGCCAGGCAAGATGCTGACCGCCATCAAGCGCGATCATCTGGCCGGTCACCGATCTCGCCTGGTGCAGGTAACGGATGGTGGCGCCGAACTCGGAGAGCTCAGGACCGTGCTCAAGCAGCACCTTGGCGGCCTGACGGGCGAAATCGGTTTCCTTCTGCCGCTCATTGGCAAGCGTCGGACCGGGACCGATGGCATTGACCCGTATGCGCGGCGCCAGCGCCTGCGCCATGGTCTGTGTTGCGGTCCAGAGTGCCGATTTCGACAGGGTGTAGGAGAAATACCGCGGCGTCAGCTTCCAGACCCGCTGGTCGATGATGTTGACGATGAGCCCGTCGCGGTCCTCGGGCAGGCTTGCAGCCATTGATTGGGCCAGCAGCGCCGGCGCTTTCAGGTGGATGGCGAAGTGCTTGTCAAACAGTGCCTCGTCCATGCTGCGCACATCGTCATGCTCGAACATCGAGGCGTTGTTGATAATGATGTCGGGCGGACCGAGGCGCTTTGAGATGTCGGCATGGAGAGCTTTCACTGCCTTGCCATCGGAAAGGTCGGCCAGAAACACTTCGGCCACACCGCCTGTCTCACGGATGGAGCCGGCGACGGCCTCGGCCTGTTCGACGCTGTTGTTGGCATGGATGGCGATGGTGTAGCCATGGGCAGCCAGATCCAGCGCAATCGCCTTGCCGACACGGCGCCCGGCCCCCGTCACCAGAACCGTCCCTTTCGATGATGTCATGATTTTTCCCGGATTATCTCTGCTGGTGGGATCGTGTGGCAGGCTCTTTGGAATCTGCCCGGATGTGAGAGACCACCATAGCCGCAAGCATGGCCATGCCGCCAAGCCTTTTGTTCAGCGCCCTGCAATGCGCCAGCGCTACCAGGGCAAGGCTGGCGGCGAGCCTCATTCTCGGATCGACTGGATCAATGCACAGATCGACCGGCTCAGCCGAGCAAACCGCGTTGGCAGCGTGGGAGATCAGACGATCGCCAACGGGCGATTGCGCAGACATTCCCCAACACCGTTTGCCGTGACCCGATCCTGTTCGGCATAAACTCCCGAAAGCCACAATCGTCAGTTCCGGGACAGCGCGCTGATGGCGTGTGTCTCAGATGGCGCGCCAGCGTCTCAACCCTCTGGTCACCGGCAACGCCAAGGCCGAACAGCCCCCCGATCTCGGTCAGAACGCTTTCAAATCAACACTCACGGTGTCTTTTTGATTGCAGCCCCGGATAGGCGGCAGGGTCTTGATCGTCATCGAGACGGCGCCAGGGTGGCGGCAAATTTGTTGCACGAAAGCAACAGCTTCGTGTGCCCTTTTTCTGCCGCTGTGTTTCCACATTCCTGCTTCGCGCCCGCCGCATTCGAACGCCATCTTGGCTGCTGTCGAAGGCATGCATCCCAATGCCCCGATGTTTACGGCCCGCTGTCTTGTGTCGGGCCAGATGAAACAAGGAGAATAAAATGCGTATTCGTAAACTGGCACTGCTGGCTGCAGCCATGTCCGTCTCGCTCGCCGGCCCCGTGCTGGCCGCGGACGCTATCATCGAGCAGCCTCCCGAACCGCCTGTAGCTGAAGTTGCACCCGTGTCCTATCTTTGGTCCGGTGGATATCTCGGCGGTTATGGCGAGTACAAGTGGGGCGAGTTCAGCGCCGCACCTGCTCAGAATGCCGATGGTTTCGGCGGCGGCGTCTATGGCGGCTACAACTGGCAGTCTGACAACATCGTTTATGGTGCTGAGGCCGACATGGGCTATTCAGGCGCTGACTTCTCCGCTGGCGGCGCAAGCGGCGAGCAGGGTTTCAACGGCTCGCTCCGTGCTCGTATCGGTCTGGATGTCAATCCGTTCCTGGTCTACGCGACCGGTGGTGTGGCCGCGACGCAGGCTGAACTGTCCAATGCGGCCGGTTCCGACACCAACACCCATATCGGCTGGACCGCCGGTGCCGGTGCGGAAGCGTTCCTGACCGAGAAGATCACCACCCGGCTTGAGTACCGCTACACGGATTATCAGTCGAAGGACTACAATCTCGGCGGCACAAATGTATCGTCGGGCTTTGATGATCATTCAGTCCGCGTTGGTATTGGCATGAAGTTCTGATCTGTCGGAACCTGAGACTGCGAAACGCCCGGATGAGTGATCGTCCGGGCGTTTTGTTGTGTGAGGGCAGGCCCGGCCTTGCCGAGGCCGTCAGCCGGGCGTCGCGGCAAGCTGATTGAGAATGCTGGTGTAATTCTCGCTGCCTTGCGCACCCGTGACCAGGTGCTTGCGATCAAACACCATGGCAGGCACGCCCTGAATGCCCTGCTCAACCCAGAAGTCCTCCTTCTGCCGCACGTCCTCCGCATAGCGTTGATCCGCAAGCACGGCCCTTGCTTGCGTCGAATCAAGGCCCACTTCCTGGGCCACCCCGGCCAGCACTTCATGATCCGAAAGGTCACGCCTGTCGGTGAAATAGGCAGAAAACAACGCCTGCTTGAGGGCGTGGCCGAGGCCCTGGGTGTCGGCCCAGTGGATCAGTTGATGGGCATTGAATGTGTTGTGCATGCGCATGTCGTCGGTGAAGTTGAATTCAAACCCCAGATCATTACCGATCGCGGTCAGCCGGGCGCGGCCATCGAGCGACTGTTGCCGCGTGCTGCCGTATTTCTCGGCGATATGCTCGCCGAGATTTTGCCCTTCCTGCGGCATCTGCGGGTTCAGCTCGAACGGATGCCAGTGGATCTCGTGGTTGATTCCGGTGGCCTCCAGTGCTGCTGCGAGCTGGCGGTAGCCAACGATGCACCAGGGGCAGACGACGTCTGAAATGATGTCGATCCGAAGCGGTTGGGGAGAGTCGGTCATGGGGGCTCCGATCAATTGCAGTTGAGGCAGATGCTGTGCTCACAGGTAAGGCGCGGATTGCAAATTACCAGCGCCGGAGCAACCGGCAGGCTATGAGCGGCGACAGCTCGATCGCACCTGAACCATTTGGCCGCACCGGCAACCCCGGTCATGACGATCAATCAGCCGACACCAGGCGTGAAGGCCGACCAGAGCACAAACACGGCCCAGATCGCATTCACCAGCAACAGGCAAGACACCGCGAAGGATCCAAGATCCTTGGCGTGTCTTGCCATTTCGGAATACTCCGGTGAGGCATGGTCGGTGATTTCCTCCACCGCCGTGTTCAGCGCCTCGATCGAGGCGGTCAGCAGATAGAGCACCACCGCGCCGATGTGCCCCCACAAGGGCGCGCCGGTGAGGCCGAAAAGGCCGAGGATCAGCGCCAAGGCCAGGGTCTCGTGCCTGAAGGCGGCCTCACGCCACAGCCGTTTGGCGCCGCCCAGCGAATAGCGCGCGGCTGCCAACATATGGGCGATCCCGACCTGTTTGACCGGTCGCAATGTCACGCTGACGGACGCATTGCATTGATTTCGGGAAAGTTTGCGGCGAATTTGGCGTTCCAGCGCTTGAGCTTTGGCCGTCCGCGCTCCCATTGACCGGTAAATCGCAAGCCCAGGTAACCAAGCAGTGCGGCCAGGGCCAGTTGACCGCCATTGGGCGACTTTGTCATGCGCGGCAGGTTGGCTTCAAGGTAATCGAGCCCGCGGGCAACCTTGGTCCACTGCTTGTCGATCCACTCCTGATGGAGTTTTTCCTCGGGCCGGAAGCGGCGTTCGTAGATGATCGCCAGCAGGCAGTCGCAAATGCCGTCGCACAGCGCTTCCAGAACCTCGACCTCGGTGCGCTTGACGGCATTGCGCGGGTACAGCCGTTGGCTGCCGCTGCGGTCGAGAAAGTGCATGATCGCCCGGCTGTCATAGACCGGCTGGCCTTGCTCGGTGAGCAGGGTCGGGATCTTGCCCAGCGGATTGGAGTCAACCAGTACAGCGGGCGCGGTGTTGGTGTCGGTCAGGACACCTTCGGCCTGGACGCCTGCGATATGGGCCGCCATTCGCACCTTTGCGGAATAGGGCGAGGCGGGGGAGTAGAGTATTTTCATCGGTCTTCTTTCGGTTGGGAAGGGGCGGGGCTCAATCCGGTTCGGGGACTTCAAGCTTGTCGATTGTACAGCCGGCACGATCGACCGCGCGGCAAGCGCGGAAGTCGAGCGTCGGCGTCATGCAGATCCGGACCTCACGCAGCAATCCGCGTTTGCAACTGATGGCGATACCCTCCGCAACCATGCCCGGATTGGCCGAGACGAAGGCGCCTTCGGCATCAGGCGCATCGATTTCGAGCGGCAGATTTTGCAGCTTGAAGCTTGCGGGGATTACCACCCGGTCCCGCGCCGCGCGCAAAACCCTGAAATAGTCGGCTTGCGACAGACCGGAGCAGGATCCGTGCTTGCGCCACTGATGCCCGATCAAGCCCATCGACGGCACGATGTCGATGTACTTGCGCCCCAGTTGCCAGGGCACCCGTTCGGGTTCGCGTGACGGGCAGAACTCGGGATATCCGCTTTCGTATTGCGGCCACAGCCCATGCACCACGAAACCGAAATCGCGGTCCTCGGCACATTGCTGCGGGTTGGCGCCGGCGTCTTCAGCGCGGCAATAGGAGGGTGACCAGGACAGCGACAGCACATAAAAATCGAAACCGTCACCCGGCGGCAGATCGGCGGCAACCGGCCTGGGCGTCGACAGGGGCGCAGGTTCCGCATGTGCCGGCGGCGCGCCGTCCTCGCTGCAAGCGGTGATCAGTGCGGCCAGCGACAATGCGGTGCCAAGTTTAAGCAGCAAGGCCTTGGTCATGGCTGCTTTCAGCGCACAGACCGGCACCAGGCACCATGGACCTTGAACGGATCCAGCCCCGAAATGCAGAACTCGAGATTGTCGCGCAGGCCCGCAAAGCCCATGCCGCCCTCGATGAGCCACCAGATCTTCCGTTTGTGGCCGTCATTCATGCGCGCCATCCCATGGCAGTAGAGCCGGGGGACCGATGAATGATGAAGCCCGTATCCACTGCGGTTGCGCTGCGCCGGCTCGATACGTTCGATCGCCAGTCCGCGCTTGAGCAGATGGGTATCGGTCCAGACAAAGCGTTTCTGGATGTAGGAGAGAACCTGCGGCGCGTCGCATGCGGGGAAATTGCCTCCCGTGAAAGCCGCTGCCGGGCTTGATAGGCTCAGCAATGCGATGCCGAAGGTCGATGCAAGGGCAATAAACAGGCTTTTCATGACTGGTCCTCCAAACAGGATGCGAGTCACGGTATAAGGCGTCCAGCCGCCCTTGAGCAAGCAATTAGCCGCTCAAGCCTCGCCAACAAGCATCCGCAGTTCGAACCCAGCGTCCGGGCCCTGGGCCAGCAGCCGCGTCAGTTCGGGCAGGATTTTTCTCAGCTCGGCTTCGAGCGTGAAGGGCGGATTGACGATCACCAGACCCGACCCGTTCAGACCCGGCTCGATGTTTCGGTTGCGAATGTAGGCCCGCAGCGTGAGAGTGCGCGGCCTCGCCAATGCGGTCAGTTTCTTGTCGAACCCGGCCAGCGGGCTGTCGATCTTGATCGGATGCCACAGCATGTAGGTGCCACCCGGAAACCGCCGTGTGGCGCGTGCCAGCCCGTCGATCATCCGGTCATATTCACCGTCAACCTCGAACGGCGGATCGACCAGCACCAGGCCGCGCTTTTCCTTCGGCGGCAAGTGCCCGCCAAGCGCCAGCCAGCCATCGAGTTCAATCACCCGGACCTGAAAGTCGCCGTCAAACACTTGGCGGAGCTTTCTGGCGTCCTCCGGATGCAGCTCGATGGCCGTGAGCCGGTCCTGTTTGCGCATCAGCAACCGGGCAAGCTGCGGTGATCCGGGATATATCTGAACACCACCCTCCGGGTTGAGCGACCGCACGGCGCCGAGCCATGGCGCGAGAAAGCTCTGCAGGTCAGCCGACAGCTCAGCGTCGACGATCCGTCCGACGCCGTCACGCCATTCCCCGGTCTTCTGCGCCTCCGCCGATGAGAGGTCGTAGCTGCCGATGCCGGCATGGGTGTCGATCAACCGGAACGCCTGATCCTTGCGTTTGAGATAGGTGAGGATCTGAGCCTGAACTGCATGCTTGAGCACATCGGCAAAATTGCCCGCATGGTAGCTGTGACGGTAATTCATCGTGGTGTGTGGTGCGTCCCTGAAGTGAACTGAAAATGCCGCAATGGCGTGGTGTGTCGTGGCAAATTCTCTTATAGAGAAAGCATGACCGACGCGACCCCTATTGATTCCGGCCTCCCTGATTCCAATGCGGTCACTGCGATCGGCCATTCCGCCTGTCCGCATGATTGCCCATCGACCTGCGCGCTGGAAGTCGAGCTGCTGTCGCGCAACCGCATCGGCCGGGTGCGCGGTGATGCGGCCAACAGTTACACCGCCGGGGTCATCTGCGCCAAGGTGGCGCGCTATGCCGAACGGGTCAATCATCCCGACCGGCTGCTCAAACCGTTGATACGGACCGGCGCCAAGGGTGAGGGGCAATGGAAAGAAGCCGGATTTGCGGCCGCGTTGGACCTGATTGCCGAAAAGTTCGACCGGGCCGAAGAAAAATTCGGCTCGGAAACGGTCTGGCTCAATTTTTACGCCGGCACCATGGGGCTGGTGCAGCGCGACGGCATCCACCGGCTCAGACATGCGAAGCGTTATTCCAACCAGTTCGACAGCTATTGCACCAATCTGGCCTGGACCGGGTTCGCCATGGGCGCGGGTGCACTGCGCGGTTCCGATCCGCGCGAGATGGCCAAATCCGATTGCGTGGTGATCTGGGGCACCAATGCGGTGTCCACTCAGGTCAATGTCATGACCCACGCCCTGCGGGCGCGCAAGCAGCGCGGCGCCAGGATCGTGGTCATCGACGTCTATGACACGCCGACGATGAAACAGGCCGACATCAAGGTGCTGCTCAAGCCCGGCACCGATGGCGCTTTCGCCTGCGCAGTGATGCATGTGCTGTTTCGCGAAGGCCTGGCCGATCGCGATTACCTCAACAAATACAGCGACGACCCGGCAGGACTTGAATCACATCTGCAGCAGCGGACACCTGAGTGGGCGGAAGCCATTTGTGGAGTTCCGGTGGCCGAGATCGAGGCTTTCGCGCGGTTGGTCGGCACCACGAAACGCACCTTTTTCCGGCTTGGCTACGGCTTCACCCGGCAGCGCAACGGCGCGGTCAACATGCACGCGGCGCTGTCGCTCGCCGTGGTCACCGGCAGCTATCAGTATGAAGGCGGCGGTGCGTTTCATTCCAACTCGGATCTCTTCCGGCTCGACAAATCCCTGCTTGAAGGCCGCAAATATTACGACCCGGAGCTGCGCTGGCTTGATCAATCGAGGATCGGCCGGGTGCTGACTGGCGAGGCCGAGGCGCTGGGTGGCGGCCCGCCTGTGACCGCCATGCTGATCCAGAACACCAATCCCGCCAATGTGACGCCCGAGCAGCGCAAGGTTATCGAAGGCTTCAGGCGAGAGGATCTGTTCGTCGCCGTCCACGAGCAGTTCATGACCGACACGGCGCGATATGCGGATGTCGTGCTGCCCGCCACCATGTTTGTCGAACACGACGACATCTATCGCGGTGGCGGCAACCAGCATATCACTCTCGGACCGAAGCTAGTCGATCCGCCGGAAGGTCCGAAGTCCAATCACCAGGTGATCGAGGCACTGGCACATCGCTTCGGCGTCAGCGACCGCGAGGGGTTCGGACTGACCGAGCGGGACCACATCGATTACATGCTGCACCAGCGCGGACTGGGCGATTTCGACAGCTTCAAGGCCGACAAATGGGCTGATGTGCAGGTTGATTTCGAAACGGCCCATTTTCTCACGGGCTTTGGCCACAAGGACGGCAAATACCGCTTCCGGCCGGACTGGACCGGCACGCCGGCAGCCAACAAGCCGCCCAGGCGGATGGGGCCGCAGGGGCCGGTGCATCGGTTGCCCGAGTTTCCCGATCACGTCGATCTGATCGAGACTGCCGACACGGATCATCCGTTCCGGCTGGCAACCTCGCCAGCGCGCTCGTTTCTCAATTCGACATTCTCCGAGACCCCGTCTTCGAAGGCAAAGGAAAGCCGGCCCGAACTGCTGATCCATCCTGAGGATGCGGCAGCGCTCGGGATCGCCGAGGGCGATAAGGTGCAACTCGGCAATAGCCGCGGCGAGATCGCGATGCCGGCAAAACTTGACGCCGGCCAGCGCCGCGGCGTGGTGATCCATGAAGGCCTGTGGCCCAACTCAGCCTTTGAAGGTGGTGAGGGCATCAACACGCTCACCGGCGCCGATGCTTGCGCGCCTTACGGTGGGGCGGCGTTTCACGACACCAGGGTGTGGGTGAGACGCGCCTGAACGCGCTGCCGGCGGAGCGCCATCACGTCTCTGTGAGAATGATCTGCATCAATAGGCAGCCTGGTGGCATGCTCTACATTGTCTCTGTACTTCGGCACATTGCCGTCATTGGAATGGAGATGCAGATGCGGAACAATTCACTGGTTCGCCTTGTCCGGCTTGGAACTTTTGCGGGGTTTGCGGCATTGGCCCTGACCGGATCAGCGCTGGCCCAGACTGGCGAAATTCCCGGCGGGAGCATGCCTTACCATCATGGACCCGGAATGATGTGGGGTGGCGGTCATTGGGGAGGATTTGGCATGGTGCTGGGCCCGATATTCATGATTCTCGTGCTTGTCGGAATTGTGCTGGGCGTCGTCTATCTCATGCGCCATTTCGGTGGAGCCGGAGCGAGCTTCGGCGCTAGTCATTCCGATGGCAGAGCCTTGGCTATCCTCAAAGAGCGCTATGCCAAGGGTGAGATCGACACCAAGGAGTATGAAGAACGCAAGGCCGGGCTTGCCGACTGAACCGGCTGGCTCCTCAATCGAGAGTGAGCAGATTGCTCAAGGCAAGATTGGCCATGCCGGCCTTGCCGCAGGGTTTCATCTGCGGCCCACCCGGTCCGATGTGGCAGAATACCGAACAGGCTTCCGGTCTGGAGGCCGTTGGAGTGACGGTGTAGGAGAAGCTTGCATGAAACGGCGCCATTTTCTCAAATCCACCGCTGCCGCGCTGGTGGCAGCCCAGACAGGATCAATTTTTGGCGGTCGGCCTGCCCATGCGGACGCAGGCTCGTCGTCCCGTCCAAGGCTCAAAATGCCGCCATTGCTGGATACCCGCGAGACAGGCCGTCTTTCCTTGTCTGCACGGGCAGGGGCCTTGAGCCTCGCCGGCGGTCCGGCGACGGCAACGACCGGATTCAGCCAGGACTATCTGGGCCCGACCATCATCATGCAGAATGGGTCTCTCGCCGCCAATGTCGAAAACACGCTCGACGAAGCAATCAGCGTGCACTGGCATGGCCTTCTGGTGCCAGGCGAGCATGACGGCGGGCCGCATCTTCCGATCAGTCCGGGCCAAAGCTGGACGCCTGACATGAGTATCGCCCAGCAGCCTGCGACAGCCTGGTATCATTCCCATATCCATGGCCGTACTGCCGAGCAGGTTTACAGCGGCCTGGCCGGGGTGATCCATGTTACGGACGGTCACGACGCCGAGCGGGGGCTGCCGGTCGATTATGGCGTCGATGATCTCACGCTTGTGCTTCAGGACCGGCGCATAAGTCCGTCCGGTCAGATGGTCTACGACCCGTCGATGATGGATGTCATGCATGGCTTCATGGGCAACCGGATGCTGGTCAACGGCCAGGTCGGCGCGGTGGCGGCGGTGCCTGCCGGCATTGTCCGCCTGCGGTTGCTCAACGGCTCGAACGCGCGCAGCTATCGGCTTGCCTTTGATGACGGCAGGCCAATGCACATGATTGCCACGGATGGCGGCTTCCTGCCCGGCTCTGTGACGCTTGACGGGTTGACACTTTCTCCCGGTGAGCGGGTCGAAATCCTCGTCGATTTCGCTACCGGTGCGGCCCCGGTGCTGAGGAGCGGCTTCGAGCAGCCCTTCGGGGTGCTGGAGTTTGCCATCGACGACACTTTGCCGGCACGGATCACCAGTCATCCCGAGGGCTTTGGTCCCGAACTCGAGGTCCTCACCGGTACACAGGTCCGCACCCGCACACTGTCACTGGATATGGGCATGGGTGGCATGATGGGCGGGGCTGGCGGTTTCGCCATCAACCAGCGTCCCTTTGCCATGGACCGGATTGACCTTGAAGTGGAGCTTGGCTCGGTCGAGAAATGGGTTGTCAGCAGCACCATGATTGCGCATCCGTTTCATGTCCACGGCGCGCTGTTCAGGGTCGTTAGCGAAAATGGCAGCCCGCCACGCCCGGAAAATCTCGGCTGGAAAGACACCGTGCTGGTAAGGGATCAAGCCGAGATCATCATGCGCTTCGATCAGCCTGCCAGCCGTGACAAGCCTTTCATGTATCATTGCCACATCCTTGAGCATGAGGACGCCGGCATGATGGGACAGTTCACGGTCTCATGATCCCGGAGTTGGCGCCCGGATGCGGCTGAGGGATCTCGCCTCACATTCCCATGTGTTAAGACCGGTGCAGCGCGATACCGGTCAACGGTTTGGTTGACACTATAATGAAATGAAATCTACAATTAAAAGCTGTAGAGCCGATCTCATGCAAGGTGTTTGCAAATGATGAGGAAGCATTTTTCCAGTATTGCCATGCTGGGCGCGATGATGAGTTGTCCCGCTCATGCTGAACAGGAAAGCGTCGCAGGTGTTCTTGATCATGCGGCTTCTTTGCAGAAGACGCGAGGTTACGTGTCAGATCATGTTGCAGGGGGGCATACCCATTTCGATGTTGTTGCGTCGGATGGAACGCCTTATGAAATATGCCCGCATCCCAAGCAGGGTCTGCTTCACGTCATGCAGGGCCAAAGCATTCCGGGCGCGCGGCTGGTCATCGAGATCAACCTTGAAAACGATGTTTATCCTTACCAGCGCAATCCCTTCACCAGCCTTATCCATTTCAACAGTCTGAGCCGCAGCGGGCTGCGCTACATGGCCGACAAAGCCATGACAGCCATCATGGACACACCAAGGTGAGCGCAGGCTTGCTGATCGTGGCTTCGTCTCTCTGGGCAGCCGGCGCGGCATGTGCTGCCGGTCTGGATGTTGCCGATCTGGAAACGCGTGTGCTGTCGGGTGAGGTGACCGCCTCGGCTGCCATCGCGGAATATTGCGGCGGCGCATCGACCGGCATGATCCAGGATGCGTTTTGCGCCTGTCCGGACGATGCATTGCGGCTCCTCGAAGAGAGGTTGAACGCACACCGGCTGGCGACAGGCTGGAGCGTCTGTCCGACGCCCCAATGTTGATTTGCC
This sequence comes from Hoeflea sp. YIM 152468, assembly GCF_029210485.1. Lineage (GTDB taxonomy): Bacteria > Pseudomonadota > Alphaproteobacteria > Rhizobiales > Rhizobiaceae > Hoeflea. The sequence goes on along the minus strand of NZ_JARGET010000005.1, from coordinate 259,296 downwards.
GCTTCCGCGGGGGCGCCGAGCCGGTTGCACCAGCTCCAACTAGCTGTAGTCCCCCTCAAGCGCCAGTTTGGCGCTGGCGACAACGCGCTCGAGAAAGTCGCTTTCCCGCTCAGCCAGACGCGTTTCCTCCGCATCGATGTAATCGCGTGTGATCGGTACGGCGTCGCGTTCGCGGCCGATCTGGAGCTGGAAGACATTGCTCGAGCCCTGCAGGAACACACATTCGGCGATCGACAGATAGAGTTCCCACATTCGGCAGAAACGTTCGCCCATGATCTCCACTGCGGCGGCGCGGTTGGTCAAAAACCGGTCACGCCAGTGCTGCAAGGTGTAGCCGTAGTGACAGCGCCAGATTTCGCAATCAAGCAGCCACAAGCCGGTCGGCTCAAGGGCTTCGACTGTTTCTGAAAGCGACGGGGTATAGCCGCCGGGAAAGATGTATTTGCGGATGAACGGCCCGGTGACTCCGGGAGGTGATTTTGAGGAAATCGAGTGGATCAGCGCCACACCATCCGCCGTCAACCGGTCACGCACCATCAGAAAATAGGAGGACAGATAGTGAGCGCCGACATGCTCGAGCATGCCGACCGAAACGACGCGGTCGAACGTGCCCTGGACTTCGCGGTAGTCGATCAGCTCGAATTTGACCCGGTCGCTGACGCCCAATATCTCCGCCCGACGGCGGGCAACCGCCAGTTGCCGTTCCGACAGTGTGACGCCCAGCACGTCGACCTCGGCAACATGGGCGAGATAAAGCGCCATGCCACCCCAGCCGCATCCGATGTCGAGCACACGTTGTCCGTCTTTCAGATTGAGCTTGGCTGCAATATGGCGCTTTTTCTGCGTCTGCGCCTGTTCGAGCGTGTCTGTGCCGTCCGGAAAATAGGCGCAGGAATATTGCATATCGCGATCGAGGAACAGCTTGTAGAGATCCTCGCCGATATCGTAATGCGCCTTGACGTTGGCGCGTGATCTCGAGAGCGCATTGTTCTGCTGCAAGCGCCGGGCCTTGCGTGACAGTCCGCGCCAGAAAATCTGGCTGGGTGTGAGGTCGAAATGGCGTTTGTTGGCGTAAAATACCTTGATCAGGTCATGGATGCTGCCGCTTTCCATCACCAGTTCGCCGTCCATATAGGCTTCAGCGGCGTTGAGCTCGGGATTGAGAAGGATTTTCCACTCTGCCGCCTTGCTGGTGAAACGGATGGCGGCTTCGGGACCGGGTTGCTTGCCGCCAAAATTGTGAACAACCCCTTTGGCATCTGTCATGGTCAGCCGACCATTGCGTATGACTTTGTCGAGCATGCTATTAAGTGACAACATGGAACTCTCTCCAAACACAGAGAACCTGCAGCAACCTACAGCGCCACAAAACCGGCAGGATGCGCAAAGGACGCTGTATTTGCCTGAATCAATGCATGCCTGCCGCGTTCAAATGACCCCACTTGAACGCGATAAGCATTTGATCGCGCTCCTGGAGGGAAATCAAAGCAGGCAGATACCTTCAGGTAAAGCCCCAAACCCGGGATTTGACACGGATTTCTGCTGATTTAACAATCGGCTCAGCCTTGGAGTGGCTTATCCAGACGTGGTGAACCGTGCGGCACCGTCGCCGCCGAGGCGCACCTCGCCCCGCGCCAGCATCGCCAGCGCCTCGGGATAGATCCGGTGTTCAGCCTCGAGAACCTTGGCGGCAAGTGTATCTGGCGTGTCGTCGCGGCTGACCCGCACCGCTTCCTGTTCGATGATCGGGCCTTCATCCATGCCCTCGGTGACGAAGTGAACTGTACAGCCATGCACACGGCATCCTGCCGCGAGCGCACGTTTGTGCGTTGCCAATCCCGGAAAGGCGGGAAGCAGCGACGGGTGAATGTTGATTATCCGGCCGGCATAGCGGCTGACAAACTCGCCCGACAACAGCCGCATGTAGCCTGCCAGCGCGATGAGTGTGGCGCCGGAAGCGTCGATTGCCGCGCGAATGGCGGCCTCGTGTTCGGCCTTGCTGTCATAATCGGCGTGCGGGATCGCTTCGGCGGCGATCCCGAATCCGCGTGCGTGCTCAAGTCCTTTTGCGTCCGGCTTGTCCGAAATCACCGATACGATCCGGGCCGGAAAATCAGTGTGCAGCGAAGCCGCGATCAGCGCGCCCATGTTCGATCCGCGGCCCGATATCAGAATCGCAACAGGAACCTTGGGTTTTGGTTTCACAGCGCCAATGTTCCTGTGTAGTTGACTTTGGCTGCGCCGTCTGCGCGCGTGATCAGTCTTCCGAGCCGAATGACGCTTTCACCCTGGGCTTCAAGCATGGAGCTAACACGGTCTGTTTCTGCAGACGAGACAACCGCCACCATGCCGATGCCGCAATTGAACGTGCGCAGCATTTCTTCAGGCGCAACGCTTCCGGTGCGGGCAAGCCAGGAGAACACCGCCGGTGGCTTGATCGCGTCCAGGTCGATCTCGGCGGCCAGGCCTTCGGGCAGAACGCGGGGCAGGTTGTCGGGAAAACCGCCACCGGTGATATGGGCCAGCGCCTGGATCGCGCCGGTTTTCCGGATCGTCGCCAGCAGGGATTTGACGTAGATCCGGGTCGGCTCCAGCAGCGCGGCGCCGAGGGTGATCGACGCATCGAACGGAGCCGGTGCGTCGTAGCCAAGCCCGCCCATTTCGACGATCCGGCGCACCAGAGAATAGCCATTGGAGTGAACCCCGGAAGAGGCGAGGCCAAGCAGCACATCGCCCTCAGACAGTGTTCCAGTCGGCAGCAACGCACCACGCTCGGCGGCGCCGACCGCGAAGCCGGCCAAATCATAATCGCCGTCGCGGTACATGCCCGGCATTTCCGCGGTTTCCCCGCCGATAAGCGCACATCCGGCCTGCAGGCAGCCCCGTGCGATGCCGCTTATGATGGCAGCCCCTTGGTCGGGGTCGAGTTTGCCCGTGGCGAAGTAATCCAGAAAAAACAGCGGTTCGGCGCCCTGGACAATCAGGTCGTTGACGCACATGGCGACCAGATCGATGCCGACTGTGTCGTGGACCCCGGCCTCGATCGCCACCTTGAGCTTGGTGCCGACCCCGTCATTGGCCGCGACCAGAACAGGATCTGAAAATCCGGCAGCCTTGAGATCGAACAAACCGCCAAAGCCGCCGATCTCCCCATCTGCACCGGGGCGTCTGGTCGAGCGCACCAGCGGCTTGATACGGTTGACCATCTCGTTGCCGGCCTCGATGTCGACGCCTGCCTGGGCATAGGTGAGGCCGTCTTTCTTGTCCGCCATACCGGCTTCCCCTTTGTGCGTGTCGAAGATGCTCTGTATGTGCGGGGAATTGCATGTTACGGGCGTTTCCGCAAGCCGAAGTGTACGGTGAGGCGCGACAAAAACCGGGAAAACCGCACCTGAACCTGCCAGGAAAGCCGCAGACGGTTGGAAAAGCGCCGGGCCGACGCCATATCAGCTTGACCCAGCAACGGTGCCACTCATGACGCTGCCAAACTTTATCACAATCGCCCGGTTCATCATGGTCCCGCTGATCATTCTTGCGCTGCTTGATGGCCATATGCTTGCGGCATTTGTGCTGTTCTTGCTCGCCGGAGTGTCCGATGGGCTCGACGGCTTCATCGCCCGGCATTTCAACCAAAGCTCCGAGCTTGGAAGCTGGCTTGATCCGATTGCCGACAAGCTGCTGCTGGTCAGTGTGTTCATCATGCTCGGATGGATCGAGGCGCTGCCCCGTTGGCTGGTGGTTCTGGCGGTGTCTCGCGATGGCCTGATCGTGGGGGCTGTCATGCTGTCGAGTCTGATGGGCAATCCGGTCGGAATGCGTCCGCTGATGGTCTCCAAGGCCAACACCCTGTTCCAGATCCTGTTGATCGGTCTGGTGCTGGCGGATCTGGCAAAGATTGCGCCTCTTGACGGCATTACCCGATGGATGGTCTTTGCCGTCGCAGGCTTGACCATCGCGTCGGCAAGCGCCTATCTCGTGACTTGGCTCAGGCACATGGCCGGTGAGAAATAGGGTCGAGCGTCCGGCTCAAGCGGTCTGCAAATGAGGTGATCATGACAACCCAATTCGATCCGGTGGCCTTCCGGCGGCAGATTTTCTTCTGGTTGATAGCCCTCGCAGTCTTCATTGTCTTCCTGTTGGTTTTCAGGTCGATCCTGTTGCCCTTTGTCGCCGGCATGGCGCTGGCCTACTTCCTGGATCCGGTCGCGGACTGGTTCGAGCGTCGCGGGTTCTCGAGATTGATGGCAACGCTGGCGATCCTGACAGCTTTTGTCGGGGTTTTTGCCGTCACACTGATCGTGCTGATCCCGGTGTTGGTGACGCAGGCCGCGGATCTGGGCGGCCGCATTCCAGGCTATATCACCCAGTTGCAGTCGCTTCTGATGGCGGACTCGAACCTGTTGCCGGGCTGGATCAGCGGTCAACTCGGGCAGATCAAGGAGAGCTTCGCAGCCCTGCTCAAGGAAGGTGCCGGGCTGGTTGGCACCATATTCCAGCAGATCTGGAATTCCGGCATGGCCCTGCTTGATATCGCCGCCCTGTTTGTCGTCACTCCGGTTGTCGCGTTCTATCTGCTTCTGGATTGGGACAATATGATCGAGAAGGTTGACCGCTGGATTCCGCGCGACCATGTCGGCACCGTTCGCAATCTCGCCAGCCAGATCGACCAGGCGATTGCCGGCTTCGTTCGGGGGCAGGGCAGTGTTTGCCTTATTCTGGGATTGATTTATGCCGTCGGGCTGTCGATTGTCGGTCTGAATTTTGGCCTTTTGATCGGCATATTTGCCGGGCTTATCAGTTTCATCCCCTATGTCGGCTCTTTGGTTGGGCTGGTGTTGGCACTGATCGTGGCGATCGTGCAGTTCTGGCCCGATTTCATCATGATCGGTGCGGTTGTCGGTGTTTTCGCTGCCGGCCAGTTTTTTGAAGGCAACATCCTGCAGCCGCGGCTGGTTGGCTCGTCCGTTGGTCTGCACCCGGTCTGGCTGATGTTCGCCCTGTTTGCATTTGGTGCGCTGTTCGGCTTTGTCGGCATGATGATTGCCGTGCCTGCGGCGGCCTCGGTCGGCGTGCTGGTCCGGTTCGCGATCTCGCGTTACCTCGACAGTGATCTTTATCATGGCAGGCAGCGACCGCTCGACCCCGCGGCTGTTCCGACCGATGAAGCGCCGGGCAAGTGATGTCCAGGCCGCCCGTCATCCGTCAGCTGCCACTGGAATTTGGCCATGAATCCGCCTCCGGACGGGAGGATCTGATCATATCCGACCGCCTGAATGCCGCGGTGGCGATTGTCGACCGCTGGCCGGACTGGCCCTCGCCGGTGGTGGTTCTGGCCGGACCCACCGGCTCGGGAAAATCTCACCTGGCCGGAATCTGGGCCGCGCGCGTTGGCGCCCAGCGAGTGGCCATCGCCAAACCGGATCCGATGGTGCTGGCAGCCGCCGCGCGGGGCCCGGTGCTGATCGAGGACATAGACCGCACCGGCTTCGATCAGATAGCGCTGTTTCATCTGATCAATGCCGTGCGCGAGCATGGCAGCGCGGTTCTGATGACCAGCCGGCTCTGGCCTGCCGGGTGGCAGGTGACTTTGCCGGACCTGGCTTCCCGGTTGAAGGCTGCGACGGTGGTCGAAATTGCCGAGCCGGATGAGCAACTTCTGGCCCAGGTGATGGTCAAGCTGTTTGCCGACCGGCAGGTGGTGGTGGATGATCGCATCATATCCTGGCTGGTTGCGCGCATGGAACGATCCCTGGCCGCTGCACGCCATATTGTCACCCGGCTCGACCAGCAGGCGATGGCCCGCGGGTCAAGGATCACCCGCGCCATGGCCGCCGAGGTGCTGGCGGAAATGGACGCGGCCACACATGATCAGGAACAGTCATAGATCCTTCTTTCTTGTGCTATAGGTTGGCGGTCAGGACCGGGGCGTTGGAGTGCATGATGGAAGACTATGAGGCTGCAAGCGTAAATGAATTGCGGGTTGATCCGATCACCTCGGACGCATTGCCCGATGATCTGATGACCAGCCCGAACCGCTTCATCAATCGCGAATTTTCCTGGCTTCAGTTCAATCGCCGGGTGCTCGAGGAAACCCTCAATTCCGACCACCCGCTGCTGGAGCGGATTCGGTTCCTGTCGATCTCGGCCGCCAATCTGGATGAATTCTTCATGGTCCGCGTGGCCGGACTGGAGGGCCAGGTGCGGGAGGGCATAACCAACCGCTCACCCGACGGCCTGTCGCCGAGTGAACAGCTTGACCAGATCCTTGAGGAAATTGACGGGCTGCAGCTCGAGCAACAGGCGTCGCTGGCCATTCTGCAGCAGAATCTGGCCGCCGAGAACATCTACATCGTCCGCCCGTCGGTTCTGGCGGAAGGCGATATGGAGTGGCTTGAAGACCAGTTCCTGCAATCGATATTCCCGGTGTTGACGCCGCTGGCGATCGATCCCGCCCATCCATTCCCGTTCATTCCCAATCTGGGGTTCTCGATCTGCCTGCAGCTTGCGTCCAAGGCCGCCAATGAGCCGATGACGGCCCTGATCCGTCTGCCGGTGGCGCTGGACCGTTTCCTGCGGCTGCCAGACCGGGACGGTGCAATTCGCTACATCACGCTCGAAGATGTGGTCAGCCTGTTCATCAGCTCACTCTACCCCGGCTACGAGGTCCGCGGCTCCGGTACGTTCCGGATTATTCGCGATTCCGACATCGAGGTCGAGGAAGAAGCCGAAGATCTGGTGCGGCTGTTTGAAAGTGCGCTCAAGCGCCGCCGCCGCGGTTCGGTCATTCGCATCGAGTTCGATTCCGAACTGCCGCAAAGCCTGCGCGAGTTCGTGGTTCACGAAACCAGTGTTCCGGAAAACCGCGTTGCGGTACTGCCGGGACTGCTGGCGCTCAACACATTGTCCGAAATCACCAAGGCGCCGCGCGACGACCTCAAGTTCGAACCCTACAATGCCCGATTTCCAGAGCGCATACGCGAACACATGGGCGATACCTTTGCCGCGATCCGCGAGAAGGATCTGATCGTCCATCACCCCTATGAATCGTTTGACGCGGTGGTGCAGTTTCTGTTCCAGGCGGCCCGCGATCCCGATGTGCTGGCGATCAAGCAGACGCTCTACCGCACCTCCAACGACAGTCCCATTGTCCGGGCGCTGGTCGATGCCGCGGAAGCCGGCAAATCGGTCACCGCTCTGGTTGAGCTCAAGGCACGTTTTGACGAGGAGGCCAACATCCGCTGGGCCCGCGATCTGGAGCGCGCCGGCGTGCAGGTTGTCTTCGGCTTTCTGGAACTCAAGACCCATGCCAAGATGTCGCTGATCGTGCGCCGGGAGGAGGGCAAGCTGGTATCCTACTGTCATCTGGGCACGGGCAACTACCATCCCATCACCGCCAAGATCTACACCGACTTGTCCTATTTCACCTGCGATCCGGTGATAGCGCGCGACACGGCTCATGTGTTCAATTTCATCACCGGCTACGGCGAACCGGAAGATCTCTCCAGGCTCGCCGTGTCACCGCTGAATTTGCGTACACGGATTGTCGACAACATCGAAGCCGAGATCGGCCATGCCAAGGCTGGGAGGCCTGCAGCGATCTGGATGAAAATGAACTCCCTCGTCGATCCGGAAATCATTGATTCGCTGTACCTTGCCAGCCGGGCCGGAGTGGAGGTTGATCTGGTCGTGCGCGGCATCTGTTGTCTGCGGCCGCAGGTTCCGGGCCTTTCTGACCACATCCACGTCAAATCCATTGTCGGCCGCTTCCTCGAGCACAGCCGCATCTATTGCTTCGGCAATGGCCACGGCCTGCCCTCGACGGAAGCGTTGGTCTATATCGGCTCGGCCGATCTGATGCCGCGCAATCTCGACCGCCGGGTTGAAACTCTGGTGCCGTTGGCGAACAAGACTGTGCATGAACAGGTCTTATCCCAGATCATGTTGGGCAACATGATTGATAATCAGCAGAGTTACGAGATATTGCCTGATGGCACGTCCCGCCGGGTTGAGCCTGGCGTAGGGGAAGAGCCGTTCAATGCACAGGTGTATTTCATGACCAATCCAAGCCTCTCGGGTCGAGGCGAATCGCTCAAGTCCAACGCTCCCAAGCTGATTGCGGACCGTGTCGCAAGATCGTCGCACAGCAAGGGCTGATCCGTGACCGGTGTGTCGAGGACTGATGACCCGCTTCCGGGGCGCCGCCATTCAAGCCGGCTCACCTGCGGGCCAGCGGAACCGCGTCGCGGCCGTCATTGTGGCTGCAGCACCTGTGCAAAAGCTCATGGTTGTCCGAAAGACGTGGTGCCCCGGTTCGATATTAGCTCGACCGGGTTACAGTTTTCGCCGATACCCTATATAAGGACCGTGATTTTGTTGTTCCTGGCCTCGCTTCGCCCTGGCGAAACGCGTCGTCCAACCGCAGAGCGCTTAAGATATGGTTGAATCGGAAGCGCAGGGTCGACTGCCGGGCATTCATCCGGTTTCCGTCGTCGACATCGGCTCCAATTCGGTGCGGCTGGTGATCTACGAAGGGCTGAGCCGCGCGCCTTCGGTTCTGTTCAACGAAAAAGTCATGTGCGGGCTGGGCAAGGGCATGGTTGCCACCGGCCGAATGGATGAGGCTGGCATAGTCCGCGCTTTGGCCGCAGTGAAACGGTTCCGGGCCTTGTCCGAGCAGGCCCGTGTCTCGGATATGTACATCGTCGCCACCGCCGCTGCCCGGGAAGCGGAAAACGGTCCATCCTTCATCGGTGCTGCTGAAGCCATACTGGGCCGCCGCATCCGGGTTTTGACCGGCGAGGAAGAGGCCAGGTTCTCGGCGCTGGGGATCATCGCCGGCTATTTTGATCCCGATGGCGTGTCGGGAGACCTGGGCGGCGGCTCGCTTGAACTGGCGGATATAAAGGGCGAGCGGCATTCGGGGGGGCAGACCTTGCCGCTTGGTGGTTTGCGTCTGGCGGAACTGTCTGGCGGCTCCATCGCCAAAACACGCCAAATCGTCCGGCGGTCCCTGCGCCAGTCCCCGGTGCTTGCCGGTGGAGCCGGTCGCACCTTCTATGCCGTCGGCGGCACCTGGCGAAACCTTGCCAGGCTGCACATGGATATCACCGGCTATCCGCTGCACATGATGCAGGCCTATGAGATCGATGCCGAACCTGCGATCGACTTTCTCGGCGAAATCGCTGCGATGAAGCAATCGCAGATCAATGCGATCAAGGTGATTTCCAGAAACCGCCGCGGCTTGCTGCCCTATGGGGCAGTGGCACTTCAGGAAGTGCTGGTTGCCATGAAGGCTGAGCGGGTCAGTTTCTCTGCGCTTGGTGTTCGCGAGGGATATCTGTACTCGCTGCTCGGGGCTGCGGAGGCGGCAAGCGATCCACTGCTGTCCGCTGCCGCAGAGTTGGCGATCCTGCGTGCCCGCTCACCCGAGCACGCGCGCGAACTGGCTGCCTGGACAGGGCGCATGTTCCCCGTTTTCGGTGTGAATGAAAGCGCCGAGGACGCCCGCTACCGGCAGGCGGCCTGTCTGCTGGCCGATATCTCCTGGCGCGCCCATCCCGATTATCGCGGCTCGCAGGCGCTCAACATCATCGCCAACGGCACGTTTACCGGTATCAGTCATGGTGGCCGCGCCTATATTGCGCTGGCCAATTACTTCCGCTTTGAAGGCCTCAATGACGATGGCACCTCATCGGATCTTGCTGCGATAGCCGGGACCAAATACCTCGACTATGCCAAACTGCTCGGTGGAATGTTGCGGGTGGTCTATCTGTTTTCGGCTTCGATGCCGGGCATGGTGCCGCAACTCGAATTTGCGCCTGCCGTCGCAGCGGACGGCGATGTCGATATCGTCCTCAAGGTGCCGCGGTCGTGTGAGGCGTTTGTCGGCGAACGGCTTGAGGGCCGTCTGCAGCAGCTTGCAAAGCTGACCGGCAAACGCCTGGCCTTCAGGGTTGGCTGACACCGGTATTGGATGTTTGCGCTTTCACGGGTGACCGGCCCGCAATGACGGGCCGGCCTGCCAGGCAAGGCCCGGCTAGCGCTAACGGCTCAGCATTTGCCGAATGACTTGGTAACAATGACCTTGCCCGCGATGCTGACGGTAACCTTCACACCGGTTGGAATGTGCCAGGTGGTGCAAATGCTCAGACAAGCTTCCGCGGCAGTGCCGTTGGGAAAGATCGAGGGTATCGGAAGGCAGATCTTGCCAATTCCAAGCGGCAGGTTGAGGCAGATCTTTCCATTGTCGACCGTTACAGAGATGCACTGCGCCGCAATGTTCATGTGGCCGTCATCAGCCAGATCGGTTCTCGCGCCTTCTTTTGTCATGCCTTTCTCGGCATAAAAGTCGCTTGCGGCCTGGATCGCGGCTGCGACAGCCTTGTCGTCGAATTCGTGGTACGTGGCCATGGTTCTTCTCCCTGTTTGCTGTGAGTGAAGGTCCGGCCTCCGCTGAACTCCCGACGGGAACCGGACATTTGCCTAACGAGTGCAATTCATGACAGCAGAACGGAAAAAATGCAACTTAAAAGAGTTTAAAGTACTATCTATTGCTTAGGTTGTACTGTGTCCTTCAGGACTTCCCGGTGTCTCCCCGAGGCCGTCGCGCTGTCCGTCTTGGTTCAAATCCGCACCGGGTCCAGGCGTTGCCGGGATCGCCAAGCTGCATTGATCGTGCTGATTGGGTGTGGCTCTGCAACTGGTGGGCAGGGAGCGGTGATGGGGTTGCTTTGCCGGGTGCTGGCGCAGACCTCGCCTGTCACGGCGTATTGCCACACGTCACGACGTCCCACGATGTCCGGTTACGGCGTCGCAAGCAAAGGGGCTCGGCCGAATGACCGCCCCATGCACCGATTCAAGCTGTTGCAGCGCCGCGAGCCGGGCAGGGGAGCGTTAAATATATATTAACCATAAATCTTAATAAATGCTCACCAAGGAGATCAAGCCATGGTGACTCGCTGGGCCGTACTTTTCGTCATTCTGATAACGTCGGGATGTGCCAGCACTTCTGGTGGCGGGCTGACATCATTCGGCTATTCAGGCAAGCAGGAAATCCTGGTCGCCTATCCCTACCAGCGAGGCTGGTGCTTCATTCGCTATGAAGAGGGACTCCCTTTTGATGAGATCTGTGAAAGCGGCCAGGATCTCAGATACAGCACCAACGTCGGGCAATCGCGCCGAAACCGGCCGGACGAGATTTCGAGCCATGTACTCGGTCTGTTTGAGTACATGGCCAGGAACAGAAACCTCAATTGAAGATCACTGGATACCCATTGATCATGTAATTTCCGGTTTCCAGCTCATACTCCCTGAAAATCTTGTCGTTTTTCAAGATGACAATGGTGTGGCCGTTGACCGAGTAGGAAAATCTCTGCCGGTCACATTCAGCGCTCAGTCCGAACATGCTCGAGTCATTGACCAAATCCAGGGATGTGCAGTGATGCAGAACCTCTGTGTGGGCGATGTCATCAGAGGCGCTGTGAATATTCACAACCAGTTCCGTATTCCTGAACAGTCCGCCCGGCTGAGAGGTTGAACTGGAAATTGACGCGACTTTGAACACATCTTCCGGTGAGAGCACGGCATTGTCCTGCAACGTTGGCGCGTTGGTGCTCACTTGCATGCCGTCGGCCTGGATTGTGGCAGAGGACGCAAAAAACAGGCTCAACTCGGTGAAGTCGGTCGCCGACACCGGCGCGCTTGTGACAAGCAGGCCGAAAATACCACTGGCAATTGCATTGAGGCGTACCATCGTTTTCCCCTTTTCAACTGGTGAAGGCGGTCGCGGAGCGACCGCCTAAAGTTTTATCAGCAAGATGTCGGAACCAACGTCGTGTGTTCGTCCTCAAGCACGCGACGGGTCTGAATGTAGACATCTGGGTGATATTTGTCGCGAACAATACCGCCGTTTTTGCCGAAGTTTCCAGTCCAGCTTCGCGAGGAATCGCGAACCTTAATACCGCGGGTATTGTACTCGACCAATGCCGGTACCTTCTTCACACGGTAACATTTGTCGCGATTTATGTTTTCCCGAGTGGTGTAGGTCTTCGCACTCGCGGAATCCACAGATGAAAGGATCGGCACTGTCACTGCCAAAGAAAAGGCCATTACAGAAAGCAATGACGCTGAGGTAAGTTTGACTATCATTGTTTGCTCCTTGTACTCCCCCCAAACATGGGGCTAGTGTTGTTAACACATTGTTAACCATTACTCAAGGAAAACGGCGCGACATTATAACTTAAAGTATTGAAAATTTGAACTAAATTGTACCTACTCGCATTTTCAAGCGAGGGGCTGGTGCTATGTGTTGCGACCATTGTAACGTCGCTGAAGCCGGAAACACATCCGATGAGGTTGCCGGCTTTGGCGCAATAGATGTCCTCTGTCCAAGGTTCTGTGATCTGAAGTTCGGCAGTCTGGCATTGCTGGATGGCAGCATTGTGCACATATCCCGGCCTGTGGTTTGGTCGTCCGCTGTCAGCGGTATCAGGAGAAGCCTGACGCTGGCGCACTGATCTGAGATCGAACGCGCGGTGAGGATCAGGTTTGCCGGCCCTGGCGCGTCGACAGGAACTTGGGATCCGCCCCCAAACCCATCGGTTTTGCGGTCAAACGGTATGGTTGCGCGATCCTGCTGCATCCGCGCAGTCTGACGCCGACTTTACCATGCTGTTTTCTTGTGTCTGCCGACCGGTCGAGCTGACCGTGCCAAACAGCATTGTTTCGCAGTCCTTCACGTCTCCCGCCACCAGATCCGAGTGCATTGCACGACCTGGTCCCGATGCTTGACTGCCCTGTGCGAAAGTCCCGGACCCGCTGACCCAAGCTCAGTTGGATTTTTATGCCCGATGGTGTTTTTTGCGGCGAGCAATTAGTCTGTCTCAACCTTGATCCATCTTGGTCAAGTCTCAGCCCCATCAAAGGGATTCATGTTTTGACAGCACAAAGCCGGTTGAAGAGCTTCCGTAAACTTCTCACCCATGCGCGCAGCATACTTGATCTCGATATCGGCTTCCGGCTGTGGGACGGCTCGACAGTGCCCGAGGATCTCGATCCCGGCGGCTTTGCGATCCGGCTTGTCGGCGAACGGCTTGAGGGCCGTCTGCAGCAGCTTGCAAAGCTGACCGGCAAACGCCTCGGCTTCAGGATCGGCTGAGCTGTCAGCTATTCGTAGCGGGCGGCAAGGTCATCGATGTCGCCGAGCGCGAGCAGATGAAATTCGCGGACCACACGCAACACCGGCTTCAATGCAAAACAGGCCGAGCCGATAACGAAAAGCCAGATCGCCGGGTCCTGCTGGGACTGATAGAAAAACAGGATCGAGCCGACCAGAAAGAACAGCGCCGCCGCCGCGTCAACGATGGTGTAGGTGAGTTCGTAAAGTGCGTAGAGCTTGCGTTGTTGCGGCGTCCGGGTCGCGCTGTCTTGCTGGAATAGGGCCATGAGATCCTGGTGTCCTGGGGTCGTTGACAGAGTTGCGGCGATGGTCAGTGACTGCAAGGGTCTGACCGGTCACGGCGTTTCTATGCGACAAACATTAGGATTAAACAAAGAAAAAGGCCGGGCGAAATTCGCACCGACCTTCCTGACTTGCCTCTACACACACTGCCAGTACATCCGTGGTCAGGGTGGAGACAAATTTCTTTGTTGATCCCAATATAAGGTATCCGTTCCCCAATGCAAGGGCCAGCGCTCAAAGTTTGTTTGGGGCTGCAGACGAAATGATATTTCCGTAAGACATCATCCCGGGATAGGGCCTGGAGGGGTAACCGCATCCCGGGATGGCAAGACCCTAAGGGCTTTGCACTTGATCCTAAGTGTCGAGAATGACCTCGAAACCGCCGTAGATCATGCGCTTGCCGTCAAACGGCATGGTTTCCGGATCGTAGTTCATCCGCGAATCCTTCATCACCTTTTCCATGCCTGCCGTCTGGGTTGCCTTGTCGGGCCACCAGACCCAGGAGAAGACCACGGTTTCGTTGTCTTTGGCCTGGACCGCCAGCGGCATCGAGGTCAGTTTACCCTCAGGGACGTCATCGCCCCATGCCTCGACCACCTGGGTGGCGCCGTGATCCTTGAATATCGCAGCTGCGATATTGGCCATGTCGAGATAATCCTGCTTTTTGTCATTCGGCACCGCCGCCATGAACCCGCTCACATATGCCATGCTACTCTCCTCTCTGGTTTAACCTCTGGCTGCCGCTACCAGTGCGGTGATATCGAATTTGCCCATGGTCAGCATTGCTTTCATCAGGCGGTCGGCTGTGGCCTGGTCATTGGACGCCATCAGCCGCTCCATGATGGTCGGGGTGATCTGCCAGGAAACGCCAAACTTGTCTTTGAGCCAACCGCACTTGCTCGCCTGGCCGCCATCGGCGGTGAGCTGGTCCCAGTAGCGGTCGATCTCGGCCTGGGTCTCGCACGACACCATCAGTGATACGCCTTCGGTGAATCTGAAACCGTGCGACCCCGGTGCGTCCATGATGATGAACTCCTGGCCGAACAGTGTAAGGTGGCCAAACAGCACCGTAGCGGCGTCTTCCCCCTCAGCCGCGTCGCGATACCGCACCGGTCCGGTTGCGGATCCTGGAAAGATGCCGGTGTAATGCGCAATTGCCTCCGCGGCGCGGCCGTACTTGACCTCGGAGAACATCAGCGCCGGTGTAATTGTCTGACCTCCATCTTGCTCCTGGCGCAGCATGATCTGCCAGGACACGCCGTAGCGGTCATTGAGCCAGCCATAGCGCGTGCTCCACCCATAGCTGTCGAGCGGCATCAGCACAGCGCCACCGTCGCTGAGTCCGGCCCACAAGGCATTGACTTCTTCCTCGGTGTCGAACTGGACAAACAACGAGATCGCCGGAGTCGGTTTGAAAGCCGGTCCGCCATTGAGACCGGAAAAGCGCTGGCCGGCGAGTTCGAACCCCGCCACCATCACCTTGCCTGCCGGCTGGCCGTGCACCTCGCGGCCTTCCTCGCCGTAGTGGCTCAGGTGAGTGATGCGGCTGTTTGCAAACAGGCCGGTGTAAAACCTTGCCGCCTCCTCGGCCTGGCTGTCAAACCAGAGGAAGGGGGTGATGATCTGCCTGGAATGTCCATTGGGTTTTCCCATGATAGTCCTCCCGTTCAGCCTGGCTACTTGGCCGGCATCTGCTTGATGTTTGTAAACAGCGCCCAGATCGCCATGGCGTGGCCCCGGCCGAGATCAAAGTCCTGTTTCAGTCATGCGACCACGTCACCGGCCTTCACCCCCTTTGCGACTTTGCGGTCTTCGAGCAGTCCGCGGGTTTCCGCGAGCTGGCGGAGCTGGTCCGGGGTCTTTCCCGTTTTTGCCTTGATGGTATCAGGATAGGCCTGAAAACTCATGCTTGTGCTCCTCGAGGTTGGTGCTCCGCGTCACGCAGGACCAGCGGCGGCGTGACGGGGTGATGGTGTCGAAGTTCGGCGCCGCATCGGCCTTGGCCTGATTCTCCGTCCAACCCTTCTGTCAGGCCTGCGCTGAGGTAAGCCGGCGCGCGGCACTCGGCGCGGATGGCTGCGCATCATATTCGTCGTGGCGCCGCCACCATTGATAAGGTGCATCCTGAGCCACGCCTTCCGGCGCATCCTGCCAGGTTTCCTGGCGGCCATAGGGAGTGATGTCGAGCAGCGCCATCGGTGTGCCCAGCATCTCCACGCCACGGTAGCTGGTGTAGTAGGTCCGCATGATGCCGTGGTCCGTGCGCAGGAAGACATTGAGGCCGAAACCGTCATCGATCCCGAAATCATCGCCGAAGCCGTCAATGCTCTGGTAGAACGGCATGGTCCAGCCCATGCGTCGCTTGTAGCGTTCGATTTCCGGCGACGGGGCCCGTGCAACGAAGGCGAGTGTCACGTCGCGGGCGTTGAGATGGGCCAAATGCGGAATGTGATCGCCGAACATGCTGCAGCCGGCGCACGGCGCAGGGTCGGCCGGCTTGAGCATGTGATGATAGACGATCAGCTGGCTGCGGCCCTCGAACAGGCCTTCAAGATCGGTGCCTCCGGCCGGGCCGGTGAAACGGTAGTCCTTTTTGACCCTGAGCCATGGCAGCCTCCGGCGATCGGCGGCAATGCGGTCCAATGCCTCGGTGGCGGCCTTTTCCTGTGCCAGTTGGCGCGCATGGGCCTCCATCCATTCGGCCTCGTCGACAATCCTGTTCATGTCATCCTCCCTTGAAATGACCGGTGCTCAACCGGCCCGTTGCTTTTCGATTGCTGGTTCGTTGAAAGCCCATTCCAGTCCGAAGGGGTCACGGACCCGTCCGAAACGGTCGCCCCAGAATTCAAGCTTGAGCGGCGAGACCACCTCGCAGCCGGCCCCGACCGCGCGGTCCCACCAGAGATCTCCATCGGCGATCACCAGTTGCAGCAGAAAATTGCTGCCCGATGAGGGGGCGCTTCCGTGATCGGGAAACGGGTCCATCAGCATCACCATTCCGTCATTGATCTCGATACTGGCGTTGAGCACCCGGCCGTCCTCACTGCGGGCCACCTCGCCATGCAGCACGGCGCCGAAGGCACGGGTGTAGAACTCGATGGCCTTTTCGGCACCCTCGACGGTGACATAGGGGATCACGCCTCGCATCAGGCGTTTGTAATCGGAAGAACTGCTCATGCGGCTTTCTCCACTGGCTGGTTGAACAACAGTGTCACGTAGCGTTTGAGGTGGTCGACGCTGTCGATGGCGACGGAAACGGAGTCTTCTGCCTTGGCGAGAATGAAGGCGCCCTGCAGCACCACCTGGGTGTGCAGCGCCAGGCTCTCTGCGGTCCAGCCGGCGTCATCCATGCCGCGCGCGTCCATGGCTGCCTGAATGTCGGGCGCAAGCGTGTGCGCATGTCCTTCAATTGAGGCGTGGCATGCATCTCGGATCGCAGGCGCGGTCAGATAGGTCTCCTGCACCATGGTTCCGACCAGACAGGTGTAATCGGGAAGCTCGCCCGACAGCAGCAGGCGGCGGAAATCGATATAGGCAAGCACCCGGTCGAGCGGATCTGCATGGTCGTGATAGGGGGCCGAGGCAAACAGCGCGCCGGTGAATTCCGACCAGTAGTCTGCGGCGGCAATGCCCAGCGCTTCCTTGCTCTTGAAGTGATGGAAAAATGCCCCCTTGGTTACACCGGCGGCGGCGCAGAGCTCATCAACCGTGGTGCCCGAATAGCCTTTTGTCCGGATGACCGACAAGGCGGAAGTGAGCAGTTTTTCTTTCGCCTGGGGTGATCGTGCTTGCATGACAATTCCTTTTGGTGAATCACATACCAACTGGTTGGTATGTTGTCAAATCGAATGAAGTCTGGTCCGGGTTCCGGGCCCAAGTCCCACCGGGTCAGCCCTTTGGCGCCATTTCCGATCCTCAGGGCACTGTGGACAGCGTTGCAAACTTGGCAACGAAGCTCACAGCAGGCGTGGAATCGCGATATTGTCATTCAGTGAAATGCTGTCGGCGATGGTGTTTTCTACCGCAAGCGAATAGTCTTGCCTCTAACGAGATCTGTCGTGATCAGCCTATGCACCATCAAAGGAATTGATGTTTTGACAGCACAAAGCCGGTTGAAGAGCTTCCGCAAACTCGTGACCCATGCGCGGAGCATCCTTGAACTGGATATTGGCTTCCGGCTCTGGGACGGCTCGACAGTGCCCGAGGATCTGGACCCCAAGGCGTTTACGATCCGTTTGGCCGACGAAGGGCTGGTTGCCGCGCTGTTGCGCTCTCCAAATCCCGAAACCCTGCTGAATTTATGGGTATCAAAACGGATCGATTTCGAAAACGGCGACATGTTCGATCTGGTGGCGCGGCGGCCCAAGGTGCGCACGCGCGAAATTAGAAAACAGCTCAGCAAATTTCAGGTGTTCAACACGCTGCGCAAATTTCTATTCGTGGACAAGGGCGGCCCGTGGCCGTTGAGCGACCAGCCCGAGGAGAGACCTTCCGACGGCAATGCCGAGGAAAACCGGAAGAACATCGCCTATCACTATGATGTTTCCAACGCATTCTATGAGCTGTTTCTTGACGATCAGATGGTCTACACCTGCGGCTATTGCACCGATTGGGACAATGATATCCACCAGTTGCAACGCGACAAGCTGGAGATGATCTGCCGGAAACTGCGGCTGAAACCTGGCCAAACCATGCTCGATATCGGCTTCGGATGGGGCTCTCTGGCGCTCTATGCGGCGGCCAATTATGGCGTCCATGTCACCGGCGTCACGCTGTCCGTGCGCCAGCTGGAATTTGCCAGAGCCAGGGCCGATCAGCTTGGATTGTCGGATCGCGTCAATTTCATCCTGCTCGATTATGCCAAGGTGGAAGGCCGGTTCGACAAGATTTCCTCGATCGGCATGCATGAAGCCATCGGCATCGACAATTACCCGACCTATTACGCAACCATTGCCCGGGTGCTAAAGCCCGAGGGTATCTATCTGCATCACGCCATCACCAGACCTGCCAAAAAGGATGCCAAGACCTTCCGCAAGAAGAACAGGGAATTCGCGCTGCTGACCAAATACATCTTTCCCGGCGGCGAGCTCGATCACATCGGCAACACCGTGATGAACTTGGAACAGCACGGCTTCGAGGTTCACGATGTGGAAAACTGGCGCGAACATTATCAGCGCACCTGCAAGCTCTGGCACGACCGGCTGCTCGCCAATTACGACGCTGCCGTGGCCGAGGTCGGCGAGGTCAAGACACGGCTCTGGCTGGTCTATCTCGGCGGCTGTTCGATCGCCTTCGAGCGCAACACGGTGCGGCTTTACCAGACGGTGACAACTCGGGTGAGGCGGGGGCCGGCGGGCCTGCCGCCGACCCGGGCCGACCTGTACAGCTGACGAAGACAAGCCCCCTAAAGTTCGAGCGCTTCGACCTTCTTGTCAGCAAACCTGAGCGCCACCTCGCCACGAATGAGCTTGAGCGCCTGATCGCCGAACAGTTCCTTGCGCCAGCCCTTCAGCGCCGCGACATCAGCGGCATCGCCATCGATGGCGATGGACTCAAGATCATCCGAGGTCGCAATGATCTTGGCCGCGACATTTTCCTTCTCGACCGTCAGCTTGAGCAGCACCCGCAACAGCTCCACGGCTGCCTGTGCGCCTTCGGGCGTCTGCCGTTGACGTGGCAGACGCGGCAGGTCGTCCTTCGGCGTTTGCAGCGCCGTGTTCACGAGCTCGATAAGCTTGGCGCCCTGAGCCGAGCGCTCGAAGCCGCGCGGAATTGTGCGAAGTCGGGACAGCGCTTCACTGTCCTTGGGCTGCTGCTGTGCGATTTCATAGATCGCATCGTCCTTGATCACCCGGCCGCGCGGAACATTGCGGCTCTTCGCCTCGCGTTCGCGCCACGCCGCCACGTGTTGAAGCACACAGAGCTCGATCGGCTTCTTTACCCGCATTTTCAACCGCTTCCAGGCGTCTTCGGGCTTGATTTCATAGGTGGCGCGCGATTCCAGCACTGCCATCTCGTCGTTCACCCAGTGACGGCGGTTTTCCGTCTCGAGGCGGGTGACAAGTTCGAGATAGACGTCGCGCAGATGGGTGACATCGGCGAGCGCATAATCAAGTTGCTTGTCGCTCAACGGTCGGCGGCTCCAGTCGGTAAACCGCGACGACTTGTCGATGGATGCGCCGGTGATCCGGGAAACCAGCTGGTCATAGGAAATTGATTCGCCGAATCCGCAGACCATTGCCGCGACCTGCGTGTCGAAAATCGGGTGCGGCACCAGATCGCCGAGCTTGACGACGATTTCGATATCCTGACGCGCGGCATGAAACACCTTGGTCACCGAGGCGTCTGCCATCAGGTCAAAAAATGGTTTAAGATCAATGCCATCGGCCTGAGGATCGACAATACCTTCGTCCTCCGGTCCGGCCATCTGGATAAGGCAGAGCTCGGGCCAATACGTCGTCTCACGCAGGAACTCGGTGTCAACGGTGACATAGTCGTGGCTGGCAAGGCGGGCACAAAAGGCGGCAAGCGCCTCGGTTGTTGTAATCATGTCCATGTTTGGCCTTTAGCGGGATTTTTTCGGTTTGTCTTGTCCCACGGAGTTGAATGTGAGGCTGATTGGCAGTTGACGGACTGCAAACCATCGGCGGTGATCAGAGGCTTGAGCAGGGCAGGCAGCGGTTTCAGAACCTGCCGCAGGCGTCAAACTGGAAGCCAGGTGCCAGATCGCATTTGCCTGGCGGTCGCGCCGAAATCCCGGCAAAGTACATCAGACCGGTCTCCGTACAGCGACAAAGCGCCCTTCCACCTTGACAAACCGGGTGGGTCATGCGCTTTTCCGCGCGATTTTTACCGTGCGCCGAGGTGGCGATACGAGGCTGTGTCGCACCCCGTCAATCCGCCGGTTTTACCCACTGGTTCCAGCCATCGAGGACTTGTCATGCATCCCTACCGTTCCCATACCTGCGCCGCGCTCCGCAAGAGCGACACTGGCGCCACGGTCCGCCTGTCGGGCTGGGTGCACCGCGTGCGCGACCATGGCGGCCTGCTGTTCATCGATTTGCGCGATCATTACGGTCTGACGCAGATTGTTGCCGACCCCGATTCGCCAGCCTTCAAGGCGGCGGAAACCGTGCGTGGCGAATGGGTGATCCGTGTCGATGGCGTGGTCAAGGAGCGCACCTCCGATACCATCAACGCCAATCTCGGCACCGGCGAGATTGAAGTCTTTGCCCAGGAAATCGAAATCCTGTCGGCGGCCAAGGAATTGCCCTTGCCGGTGTTTGGCGAGCCCGACTATCCCGAGGATGTGCGCCTCAAATACCGCTTTCTCGATTTGCGCCGCGAAACGCTGCACCGCAACATTGTCACGCGCACCAAGGTCATCGCCGACATGCGCACCCGCATGACCGAGATTGGCTTTGCCGAATACGCCACGCCGATCCTGACCGCGTCCTCGCCCGAAGGCGCACGTGACTTTCTGGTGCCAAGCCGGATCCATCCCGGCCAGTTCTACGCCTTGCCGCAGGCGCCGCAGCTCTACAAGCAACTGCTGATGGTTGCCGGTTTCGACCGCTATTTCCAGATCGCGCCCTGTTTCCGCGATGAAGACCCGCGCGCCGACCGTCTTCCCGGCGAGTTCTACCAACTCGATGTGGAAATGAGTTTCGTCACCCAGGAAGATGTCTGGGACACGATGGAGCCGGTGATGCGCGGCGTGTTTGAGGCGTTTGCCGAAGGCAAGCCTGTGACGCAGGAATTCCGCCGCATTCCCCATGCCGAGGCGATGCGCAAATATGGTTCCGACAAGCCGGATCTGCGTAACCCGATCGAGATGCAGTCGGTCACCGAGCACTTTGCCGGTTCCGGCTTCAAGGTGTTTGCCGGCATGATCGCCAACAACCCCAAGGTCGAGGTCTGGGCGATTCCGGCCAAGACCGGTGGCTCCCGCGCGTTTTGTGACCGGATGAACTCCTGGGCGCAAGGCCAGGGCCAGCCGGGGCTGGGCTATATCTTCTGGCGCAAGGAAGGCGACAATCTCGAGGGCGCCGGCCCGATCGCCAAGAACATCGGACCCGAACGCACCGAGGCGATCCGCATCCAGCTTGGACTTGAGGATGGCGATGCCTGTTTCTTTGCAGCAGGGGACCCGGACAAGTTCGCCCGCTTTGCCGGCGACGCCCGCACCCGCGCCGGGGAAGAGCTCAAGCTGGTTGACCATGACCGGTTCGAATTGTGCTGGATCGTCGACTTTCCGTTCTATGAATGGGACGAGGAGACCAAGAAGATCGAGTTCGCCCACAACCCGTTCTCCATGCCCCAGGGCGGCATGGACGCGCTCGAGAACCAGGACCCGCTGACGCTCAAGGCCTATCAGTATGATCTGGTCTGCAACGGTTTCGAGATCGCCTCCGGCTCGATCCGGAACCAGTCGCCCGAGCTGATGGTCAAGGCGTTCGAGAAGGTGGGTCTCAGCCAGGCCGATGTCGAAGAGCGCTTCGGCGGCCTCTACCGCGCCTTCCAGTACGGCGCGCCGCCGCATGGCGGCATGGCAGCCGGCGTCGACCGGGTGATCATGCTGATTGTCGGCGCCAAGAATCTGCGCGAAGTGGCGCTGTTCCCGATGAACCAGCAGGCCCAGGATCTGCTGATGGGCGCCCCGAGCCCGGCCTCGCCGGCGCAGCTGCGCGATCTTTCGATCCGACCGATCCCGCCCAAGCCTGACCAATGAATGGCGTGTTCAAATGGAGTCATTTGAACGATAGAGCCCAGGCATTGATTGAAACTGAGACACCGCCGCGCATCCAACTGGAGGCGCGGCGGAGTCGGCGTTCCTGGAATCAATCCAACAAAAAGCCCGGGCAAGCTTATGTTTCCCGGGCTTTTTTATCTGTAGGCGACGCGTCGACGGATGCTTGCAGCGCTGGTCAGTCCTTGTCATCCGGCGCGTCTGTTGCGAGATCGAGCAGGTCGTCCCCGGGCTCGGGCGCTTTGCCCTTGGTCTTGCGCGGCGCCTTTGCGGTCTTGGGTGCCGGCGTCGCCACCGGCTTTTGTTCCGGTATTGCCTTGAAGCGGATCATGGTGTGTCCAGTGCATGTAAGGAGGGGAACCGAGCGTGTTGCCGCAGGCATCAAGCTCTGGTTTGATTTGGCCACCCTGCGCTTGCTGCTGCCAACAAACAAGACCAGCGGGCCTCTATCCCGGCCCTTGTGCCGTCATGCCGCGGCACGGGATGGGCAACAGCCCGGTTCCATGCACCCGGCTGTTGCGATCGGCCTCGGTCATTCCTTGCAGCAGAACTCGACCGGATCATTGGCGGTCACCTGCACATTGAGCAGGTCGACCAGGGATTTGGGGTTGCCCATGCCGGCACCCATGATCATCGGCACCGCAACCGGACTGGCCGGCCTTGCTGAAATGGTCAGGTTCTGGGGATTGTCGAGATAGACGCTTGCAGCCTCTGAAATCTGCTGCTGCAGCGCCGGAATGCCCAGTTGCCCCAGCATCAATGGCAACATGAATTTCACCGACTGGCGCATCTGCTCGCCCGAAATACCCTGTTGCTTGCCTGCGTAGGAAAGGGCCTTTTCGGTAACCGAGGCATCGTCAAAGCGGATCGAGGCCGAATTGAAGCTGAGTTGCTGCAGCATGCCCATCATCGCAAATCCCATGGCTTGCTGGGTTGCCTGTGAATCCGGACTTGAGGCAGCTCCGGTCTGGGCCTCTTGCATGGCTTGGATGAAGTCGAGCGTGTAACCGGAGATGTGCAGCGACATGGCGATACGGCCAACCTCATCGAGGGTGAGCGAGTATTCGCGCAGATTGATGGTCCCCGGTTCGACTTCCCACGCGGCGTCGAGCTTGAGGTCGCCGGTCAAGGAGGTATAGCCAAGGTCTGCGAGCGCCTGTTTTGCCTTCGCATCGTCAATCTGGCCGAGATCAATCCCGATGCCGGAGCCGGTCATCTCGATGGCGACCCTTGAATCGTCGTCCGCGCGATCGACGTCGAGATCCAGGCTGGCCATCGAAAACACGTCAGCGCCATCCTGTTCGACGTTGATTTTGCCTGTCGAGAAACTCTCGTAGAACAGGATGTTGTCGAGCGTGTCAAAAACCGCTTCAGCCGGAATGACGAGGCCGGAGATTTCCAGATCCGAAATCGAAACCTTGGCAGGGCCACTGCGGAATTCGATGTCGTCAAACCCGGTCTGGTCGACGAAGTAGCTGCCGTCCTCTATTTCCTCGACGCCATTGAATGTGACGTCACCCAGCTCGACGGCTGGCTGGCCGGGAGCTTCGAACCGCATCGACTTCAACACAATGGCGCCGCCGGCCGGCTCTATCGATGCGAAGCTCATCTGGGCGCCGCCCTGGCTGGCCACGGCTGCGAATTTTGTGGCGAAATCATCGGGGTCAAGCGCCAGGGCCGGCAATGCAAAGCTCGACAACGCAGCCACGAGCACGACCGAGGAGAGCAAACGTCTTGTATTGAGTTGAAATGTCATTGAAAATTCCTTCTGCTGGCTTGACCAGTATCCTAATCACGAAGCTGCTCATATAGGTGTGGGGGCCAGACGTATCGTTCAATCGTCCACAGCTTTATGGTGTATCTATGGCCGCAATCAGGGTGCCGTGCAACTTTCCCGATCCACAGGTGCAGCCCCGCCAGAAGCGGCCTTACGCTCTCGTTTGCACTGATCAAAACCGCGCCGGCAGCGCGGTTGCATCCGATCTCATCCCCAGGGGCGCTGAGATCGGCGGGGCATCCCGTCAGATTGCTCACCGGCAATTTCGCGCAGACCCGGAATCGTGCGGTGTGCTGCCGCCCGATCGCACTGTGACCAGGGCGAATCTGGTCCAGGCAAGTCGATACCGGGGTGAAGAACGCTGGCTATGCGGCAGTTGCGGCCGGCCTCTTGCTCCGAATCAGTGCTTCCGTTAACCCCTCGTCATGGGAAAAAGCCTGCTTCCGCCCGGTGGGGGCGACCACATTCAAGCCGTTGACCTGAAAAAAGCGCTCGAGGAGCGCTATCTGGCCTATGCGCTCTCGACCATCATGCACCGGGCATTGCCCGATGTTCGCGATGGTATGAAGCCGGTGCATCGCCGCATCGTCTACGCGATGAGCGAAATGGGGCTGAAATCAGCCGGGTCATTCAAGAAGTCCGCCAAGATTGTCGGTGAGGTGATGGGTAACTTCCACCCCCACGGCGACCAGTCGATCTATGACGCCCTGGTGCGGTTGGCGCAGGATTTTTCTGTGCGCTATCCCCTGGCCAACGGACAGGGCAATTTCGGCAATATCGACGGCGATAGCGCCGCGGCAATGCGCTACACCGAATCCAAGATGACCGCGGTTGCCGAACTTCTGATCGAGGGCATCAACGAGGATGCGGTCGATTTCCGCGACACCTATGACGAGGAAAACAGCGAACCGGTGGTGCTGCCGGGCGCGTTTCCAAACCTGCTTGCCAATGGCGCCACCGGCATCGCTGTGGGCATGGCCACCTCGATCCCGCCGCACAACGCTGCCGAACTGTGCGATGCGGCGCTGGCATTGATCCGCAAGCCCGACGCCACGGTCGAAGATCTGCTGCACTATGTCGAAGGTCCGGATTTTCCCACGGGCGGGGTGGTCATCGACAGCCGCGCGTCCATTCTCGAGGCGTACCAGACCGGGCGGGGCGGCTTCCGGGTTCGTGCCAAATGGGAGACCGAGGAGACCGGCCGCGGCGGCTATCAGATCGTCATCACCGAGATGCCCTATCAGGTGCAGAAATCGCGATTGATCGAGAAAATCGCCGAACTGCTGATTGCCCGCCGCTTGCCGTTGCTTGATGATGTCCGCGACGAATCCGCAGAAGACGTCCGCCTGGTGCTGGTGCCCAAGAGCCGCACCGTGGATCCGACCCTGCTGATGGAATCGCTGTTCCGTCTCACCGATCTCGAAAACCGCATTCCGCTCAACCTCAATGTGCTGTCCATGGGCAAGGTGCCCAAGGTGATGAACCTGGTCGAGGTTCTGTCGGAATGGCTGGGGCACCGCCGCGAGGTGCTGCAACGCCGCTCACGGCACCGGCTGGCGGCGATTGAACGGCGTCTGGAGCTGCTGGCGGGCTATCTGATCGCCTATCTCAATCTCGACGAAGTGATCCGCATCATTCGCGAGGAGGATGAGCCAAAACTCGAATTGATGAAGGCCTTCGAGCTGAACGAGATCCAGGCCGAAGCAATTCTGAATATGCGGCTGCGCTCGTTGCGCAAGCTTGAGGAACTCGAAATCCGCAAGGAGTTCGATGGCCTGACCGATGAGAAGGCTGAAATCGAGGCATTGCTCGCCTCCGATTCCAAACAATGGCAAACCGTCGCCTGGGAAGTCGGCAAGGTGCGCAAGACCTTCTCCAAGGAAACCGAGCTCGGCGCCCGCCGTACCAGATTTGCCGAAGCCCCGGTCGCCGATCTCGCCGCTATCGAGCAGGCCATGATCGAGAAAGAGCCGATCACGGTGGTGATCTCGGAAAAGGGCTGGGTTCGCGGCATGAAGGGCCACATGGCCGATTTTGCCAGCCTGCAGTTCAAGGATGGCGATTCACTGAAGCTCGCCTTCCACGCCAACACCACCGACAAGATCGTCATTGTCACCACCGGCGGCAAGGCCTACACGCTTGGCGCCGATCGGTTGCCGGGCGGACGCGGGCATGGCGAGCCGTTGCGCATCATTGTCGACATGGACAATGATCAGGCGGTGCTTTCCGCGTTTGTTCATGATCCGGCGCGCAAGCTGCTGGTTGCCTCCACGCGCGGCAATGGTTTCATCGTGTCCGAGAGCGACATGGTCGCCAACACCCGCAAGGGCAAGCAGATCATGAATGTCAGCCTGCCTGACGAGATGAAGCTCTGCGTACCTGTGAGCGGTGACCATGTTGCTGTCATCGGCGAGAACCGCAAGATGCTGGTTTTCCCGCTCGAGCAGCTGCCGGAAATGAGCCGCGGCAAGGGCGTGCGTCTGCAGCGCTACAAGGATGGCGGCATAGCCGATGCCCGCTGCTTTGCGATGGAGGAGGGGCTCACCTGGGAAGACAGCGCCGGGCGTATGCACAACCGCAGGAAGGAAGAACTGGTCGAGTGGATCGCCGACCGCGCCCAGGCCGGCCGCCTGGTGCCAAAGGGCTTCCCGCGTTCGGGCAGGTTCAGCTGATATCAGTCAGGCAGACGAGTGTCCGATCTCGATCCGTCCGAATCCGGGCAGTTTCAGTGCCGGATCGGCGATGTCGATCCCGAACACCAGCCCGCCAAGGCGAAATTCGATCCCGTAGAGCGCGCCTATTGCAATCCCCGCATAACCGCCGAGCGAGAGTTCGAGATTGTGCCAGTCCGGCGACAGCGTGACGAAATCGCCGAACGAGCGGTAGTCGCGGCCGACCGCCTCCGGCGGCAGCGCCACGCCCAGATCGGGCACGCTTCGCAGCACATGGGCGACAAAGCTGTTGGAGTTCGGACCCGGCCAGATCCTGTAGTCACCGCGCTGCGCATAGGGATAGGCGAGAACAGCGGCCTGAACTTGCGGGATCAGCCGCGCCGCATCCTCTCCTGAAAGCGCGAGCAGGATCTCGGGCGCATTGGAGTACCAGCGTCCGTCAGCCGGATAGGCATTGGTCCGGATCGGGGCGCCCCAGCCGACCTTGTCGTAGCGGGTGTAATGACTGTCGCCTCGCTGTCGGGTGACGATCCAGCTATGCACGGCAAGCCCGCCTTTCAGGCCGCCGGTTCGCGCGCTCATCACATAGAGTGCGGCAGGTCCGCCAGCGGTGGCCGCAGGCAGGATACCGGCTGATGACCAGTCAGCGGCGCGCCACGAACCGGGCTGCGAACTGGCGGCGCGCACACCCAGCGAAGCCAGAGCCGGCGCGATGAAGCACAGGAGCAGCAAGAGCATGAATGTCTTCAATCGGGCCAAGTGCGGATCCAGGGCGTTGCGACTGTCGGATTGGACCATGGCCATTCGACGATATTAGGGCAGGGGGTTACATCGGATGGCGTGGGGCGAAGCTCCGCGCGGCCCGCCGGTGGGCGGACAATTGCCACAGCGAATGGGCGATCAGCGCGGTGACGATGATGGCGCCGCCGATCAGGCCAAGCCGCGTCGGGGCTTCGGCGAAGATCATCCACATCCAGACCGGCGCCAGGATGGTTTCAAGCAGATAGAACATGGCGACCTCCGGTCCTGAAATGTATTTCGGTCCCGTCGCAAGGCACCAGAACGCGACGGGAATGATCACGAGACCGTTGAGTGCCAGCCAGCCCGGTTGCGGCAACACGATCCCGGATGGTCCGCCGACCATGATCAGCCCGACCAGGCACGGGACCAGGGCTGCAAACAGCGGGGCAAAGCCCATGCCGGTGCGCGCTTTCCGGCTGATGGTGATGATCAGCGACAGCATCACCGATGTAAACAGGGCCAGCAGGTTGCCGATCATGTTGCCTGCCTGCAGCCCGTCCGACACGATGAGGCCGACGCCGAAGATCATTGCGGCCATCGCCACGAAGGTTTGGGGTTTCGGCCGCTCCCCAATCAGCAGCCAGCCAATCAGCGCTGCAAACATCGGGTTGAAGGCCAGGATGAACACCAGATTGGCCGTCGTCGTGTGAAACACGGCCATCATGAAGCTGACCGCGGCGATGCCGTACAGGCCGGTCACCAGCAACCCGGTTCGACCCGGAATGACCGGATCCCGATTTGAGGTGAAAAGCCGCAGGCCGGCCCACATGATCAGGGCGGCAAAGAAGGTCAAGCCGCCGCGAGAGGCGACCACAGACCAGGCTTCGCCCTGTGACAGCTTGATCAGAGGAATGTCGATGGTCAGTGCCAGCCCGCCGATGGCAGTGATGAGAAGACCCTTGCGGTGGTCGGCCGCTTGCTGAAAATGGTCGGACATGAAGAGCAACTTTACTGATGAAACCGGGAATCGGCCGATGGGATGTTGAGGATGAGGTGATGCCGCGCCGGAGCCGTCAGGGAAAGGCCCGCCAGAGGCCTAGGGCGCGTAACGCTGCCAGCCCTGCGCCATCAGGTGTTGCTGCGGCTGAAATCGGGTCTTGTATTCCATCTTGCGGGAGCCTTTGACCCAATAGCCAAGATAGACATGCGGCAGGCCGGATGCCCGGGCCCGGGCGATATGGTCAAGAATCATGTAGGTTCCCAGCGATCGGGCTGACTCGTCTGGTTCGTAAAACGAGTACACCATGGAGAGCCCGTCACCCATCCGGTCGGTCAGCGCAACAGCCAGCAGCTCACCCGCCGGACGCTCGCGCAGCCCGTCGCCCTCGGTCTGCAGGCGGTACTCGATGATCCGGGTCTCGACATGCGAATCCTCCACCATCATCGCGTAATCGCCGATGCTCATATCGGCCATGCCGCCACGCTGATGACGGCTGTCGAGGTAACGGCGGAACAGTTTGTACTGCTCGCTCGAGGGTTCGGCATGGTATTCGTTGGCCACCAGGTCGGCATTGATGGCCCGGTTGCGCCGCATCGATTTTGTTGGTTCGAACTCCCCAGCGAGGATGCGTACCGAGACGCAGGCACGGCAGCTCTCGCAAGCCGGTCGATAGGCAATGTTCTGTGATCGACGGAACCCGCCCTGGGTCAGCAAATCGTTCAGGTCCGCAGCTTTCTCCCCCACCAGATGGGTGAACACCTTCCGCTCGCTGTGCCCTTCAAGATAGGGACATGCCGAAGGCGCGGTCAGAAAAAACTGCGGCGAATTGATAGGTTTGTTCATCATGCCGGGGCTTCGAAGCTGATCATAGTCCGTAATACCATGGCGCAAGTAACGAAAAGGTCAACCAGATGATGATCACAAGCGGAGTGCCTGCGCGCAAAAAATCGCTGAACCGGTAGTGGCCGGGCCCCATCACCAGCAGATTGGTCTGGTACCCGATCGGGGTGGCGAACGAGGCGTTCGAGGCAAAGATCACGGCGGCGACAAAGGGTTCCGGAGACACGTCCATGCCGTTGGCGATGCCCAGGGCAATGGGCGTGAACAGCACCGCCGTGGCGTTGTTGGACAGCACATTGGTCAGCAGCGCCATCACCAGAAACAGACCTGAGAGAATGACGCCTGCCGGGGCGCCTTGCAGCAGGCTCAAGGAGCTGGAGGCAATCAGCGCTGCGCCGCCGGTGGCTTCCAGGGCTGTGGCCAGAGCCACCGATGAGCCGACCAGCAGGAAGATCTGGCGGTCGAAGGCGCGCCCGGCCTGCAAAATGGTCAGGCACCCGGTCAGCAGCATCAGGACCGCGCCGGAGATCGCTGCCACCACAATCGGCACGATGGAGAATGCCGACAACACGATGATTGCGCTAAAGATCGCCACCGCAATACGAGCCTTGCGCGATTGCGGCACCGCTTCGGCCGAGTGCTCGAGCAGCAACAGATCATGATTGCCCCTCAGCAGCTTGATCGCTTCCATCGGCCCGCCGATCAGCAGGGTGTCGCCGGGTTCGAGCCGGATATCGGACATGGCGGAGCGCGCCATCCGGCTCTTGCGCTGAACGCCGAGCACGGAAATGCCGAATTGCGGCCGCAAGCCCGAAAGCTGGATGGTTCGGCCGGCATAGCGCGACCCCGGGGCGATTACCGCTTCGGCCAGATGATAGTCCGGCCCGGGCGGATGGTCGTGCTGGGACGTCGCAACCGCACCGTCTTCGGCTTCCAGCCCGGCGCGGCCGCGCGCCAGGGTCTTGGAAAACGCGCGCCGGGTGCCGCTCACCACCAGCGTGTCGCCAACCGACAGTGTCATATCCTCAAACGGCGGCAGCACCGGCACGTCGCGCCGTTGCAGAAGCCGCAGCGTCAATTCGCCGAGACCGGGGAACATGCCCGCTCTGGCGGTGATGCCGACAAAGGGATGATCCCGCGTCAGCGTGACTTCGCCGATGAATTGCGCGCCGGATTTGGCGCCCACCACCAGCCCGGCCTGACGCTCGGGCAGCAGCCGGGGCAGGACACCCAGCACGTAGACACCGCCCACCAGCGCCAGCAGAATGCCCATGCCGGTAATGTCGAAAAACCCGATCTCAATGCCATAATCGCGCACCACGCCGGCAACCAGGAGATTGGTCGAGGACCCGATCAGCGTCGTCATGCCGCCCAAAATGGTGATGAAGGACAGCGGCATGAACACGCGGCTCGCCGAGATCGAGCGTTGCGCCGAGATGACCACCAGGATCGGGATGAAGATCACCACCACCGGCGTGTTGTTCAGAAACGCCGAACACACCCCGGCGCCAACCAGGATGAACAGCAGCGGCCGGAATGTGGCGGCGCCGCCCATCTGGGCCAGCTTGCGCGCCGGGGCCTCAATCGCGTCGGTGGCAAAAAGCCCCTGTCCGACAATCAGCAGGGCGATGACCGTGGCCAGCGCTGGATTGGAAAACCCGGACAACAGCTGTTCGGGTTGCAGCGCCACACCGTCCGGGTCGGAAAAGGGGAAGAAGCCGAACAGGCTGAGAATGGCAGCGAGCGACACCAGCGAGACTGTCTCCATCGGCCAGCGCTCGGAGGCGTAGGTGATGATGGTTGCCACGATGATGACAAAAGTGGCGATGAGATGAAACTCTTGCATGGATACAGGGTGGCCCCGGTGTTGCGTGTTAAACGCCACTCTACCGTGTCGCGCAGGCCTGCGCCTAGAACGAAAATTTCAGATGCGGTCGATTGGGCGCAATCGCCGGTGCGATTGCTCAGCGAACCGCGCAACGGGCAATCCGCCTGACGGTTCGCCGCCAGCCAGCGACCGGTTGCCAAGGATCAGGGTCCCAAAGCCGCTTCCGTCTGCACCTGTTGCAACACAGACACCCTGCATCGGGCCGCCGATCACTTCCGCGATTGCGAGGGGAGAGGGGCGGGCTGCAACGCCAGGGCTTGTGGTGGAGCTACCCCCGCACCACGACGGTGCCGAGCATCCAGTCGTGCACGGTCCGCTTGCGGTCGAGCACCAGGGTGGCGAGCAGGATGAACGGGGTCAATACGGCGTTGAGCGCCCAGAACAGCACGCCATGGACGATGGCGAGCATGAAGTCGACCGGGCGGCCATCGAGCCGGACGACGCGGATGCCCATCATCCGCATGCCGGGCGTGGCCTGGGTCGGCCCGCCCATTGTGAGGCCGACATAGGGAATGGCGACCAGCAGGAACAGCACCGGATAGAGAAGGAACCCCAGACCCAGCGTGAAGATGCCGATGAAGAACACCAGCACCGCCATCGGCACGCACAGCGCCAGCACGATGGCGTAATCGATGAAAAACGCCAGCACGCGCTTGGTGCGCACACCGTCATACAGCGCGATGTCGTCATAGGCGCCAAGGGTTGGCTGATCTGCGCGATCTGGGAACGGTTGGCTCACGAGGCACTCCTGCTGTGGGGCGGACAGAGCGTCCGCAACCCGGCAGATGTAGGAACTCGAGACCGGCAATTAAAGGGTAGGCTGCCAGCTTTGCTCTGCCAACGCTGATGCATTCAGCCGAGGCCTTTGCCGATCAGCCGTGCGGCTTCGGGCGCGAAATAGGTCAGGATGCCATCGCAGCCGGCCCGTTTGAACGCCAGCAGCTTCTCCATCATGATCCGCTCGCCGTCGATGTAGCCCGCCGCAGCCCCTGCCTTGATCATCGAATATTCACCCGACACCTGATAGGCGAAGGTTGGCAGGCCGTAGCTGTCCTTGAGCGCCCGGCAGATGTCGAGATAGGGCAGGCCGGGCTTGACGATCAGCATGTCCGCGCCTTCGTCGACGTCGAGACCTGCATCGCGGACGGCTTCGATGGCGTTGGATGGATCGAGGTAATAGGTCCGCTTGTCGCCCTTCAACAGCCCCGAGGTGCCGATCGCCTCGCGGTAGGGGCCGTAGCAGGCTGACGCGAATTTGGTCGCGTAGGACATGATCGCAACGTTCTGGTGGCCACTGGCATCCAGAGCCCGGCGGATTGCGCCGATGCGTCCGTCCATCATGTCCGAGGGCGAGATGATGTCAGCGCCCGCGTCGGCCTGATGCACGGCAGCGGCGGCGATCTGGCGCACGGTCTCGTCATTGACGATCTCGCCATCGCGCAGGATGCCGTCATGGCCGTGATCTGTGAATGGATCGAGCGCCACATCGGTGATGATGCCGAGATTGGGCACGGCCTTCTTGATGGCTCTTGTGGCCTGATTGATCAGATTGTCCGGATCGAGCACGTGCGAACCGGTCGCGTCGCGTCTGTCCATCTCTTCATTGGGAAAGGTGGCGAGCGCCGGAATGCCGAGATCGGCCGCCATCTTGGCCGCTTCCACCGCCTTGTCCACGCTCATCCGGCTGACGCCGGGCATGGCGTCAATCGGTTCGGTGATGTTCGTGCCAGGAATGATGAAGATCGGCCAGATCAGGTCGTCGACACTCAGCCGGGTTTCGCGCACAAGCCGCCGCGACCAGTCGGCGACGCGGGTACGCCGCATGCGTCGGCGGCCGGTGATCTCATCGACATCGATGGCTGCCGCCGCCGTCAACCCTGCTTCCGTATGCTTGGAGTGTTTGCTCATCAGTAATATCCTTGGGCTTCAGTGGCGCAGCCGGCGTAAACCCAGCCCCTCGCGCAGTCTCTGGTCTGATGCTTTAGACCGTAGCCGGGGCAGGGTGGTCAAGCCGGACATATCATCTCACCTTGGGCGCGGGGTTGCCCCAATTGCCGGATTGGGTATGACTGCGGCCTGGCAGGCGTGCGGATAGGTTTCCGCAGGCGGGAATAAGGAGACGTCATCCATGGCGATACTGCAGATTGGCACCGCGCCGGATACGGACACCGGCGCGCTTGAAGCCAGTTTCCGGCTGTTTGGGCGGCTGGTGGCGCTGAGCTGTCTCTTCGCCGGCCTGCAGTACTGGGGTCGCCTGATCGGCTATTCCGATGGCGGCATGTACCGTTTCGACCTGATACCATCTTACTGGCAACTGGCGTCCGCTTCGCTGGCGGTGCTGCTGCCGGTGGCCGCGGTCGGACTGTGGATGCAGGTCTCCTGGGGCCCGGTCATCTGGGTGGTGGCGGCAGGGTCCGAAATCATCATGCATGAAGGATTCCCGATCTGGTTTGGCGAGCGCCCGATGTTGGTGATCGCCCACGCGCTGGTGATCTCGGTCTATCTCGGATTCCGGGTGGCCTTGCTGATCAAGCGGCGTCAGGCCGTCAGGCTGGTAAGACCTGATTCACTTTGATTGCCGGTAGGCCTCAGGTAACCCGCTGTTAAGCTTGCAGTTTAAGTAGAATTTTAGGCGTATTCGATAGGGTCTGTCTCAAGGCGGGAACAAAAGCCGCCACCACAACAGTGAGGCAGTCATCATGTCATATAACAATACCGCAGTTGCCCCGGGGCAAAAGCCAGCGTCCGTCAACGCCGAGTCCGAAGTCCTTCGCGATCTCTATCTGGAATCATTGCAACTGGTCGAACGGCTTCACCGCCGCCTGCTGGATGTGGTCAAGGATGAATTCGACCGCGCCAACCGCACCGATATCAATGCCATCCAGGCGCTGCTTCTGTTCAACATCGGCAATTCGGAGTTGACGGCGGGCGAATTGAGAAGCCGCGGCTATTATCTTGGCTCCAATGTTTCCTACAATCTGAAGAAACTGGTGGACCTGGGCTACATCAATCACCAGCGCTCACGCGTCGATCGACGGGCGGTTCGCATCAGCCTGACCGAGCACGGCATCGAAATTGCCGAAACCGTGACAGCGCTTTACGACCGGCACATCAACTCGATTGCCAAGGTCGGCGGCATCGGCACCAGCGAGTTCGAGGAACTCAACAAGCTGATGCAGCGTCTGGACCGGTTCTGGAACGATCAGATCCAGTATCGTCTTTGATCGAGGCGATCCTGATCCAGGCTTTGAAACGGCGGGCGTCAGACCCGCCGTTTTGCTGTCCGCCACATCCGCGAGGATTTCGGTCTCACTTGTGCATCCGTGATTCGAGCGGACACCGGTTTCCATTGCGTCGAGGCCTGTGTGGCAATGCTTGCGCCGATGTGGTGAGCCGCCAATCGCCCGATTCTGCCGACTGCTAGTGCATGTCGCGCAAAAGTGTGCAGCGGTTTTGCGACAACGACATGCCTCAACAAAGAGCCTACAGCGCGTCACCGGAACCGGTTTGATGCGACGCGCTTAAGCGCCAGCGGTATTCCCCTGTCACTGAATTCCAGCCAACCATGAATTGGCCATATTGCCGTGAACACGGTATAAACAGCAACAAAGCTGACGGCTGAGGATGGGTCCATGAGATCCGCTCAATGTCTTGCGGTCACGCAAATGTGTCGCATGGGGCTTGGGGGATCGCTTTTGGTTCCCATTTTTTAACGTTAACAATGGTACTCAAGCCTACCGTTTTTAACGCCAGACTAGATGCATGGTGGATTTCGCATGACCAAGGCAACCGGATTAGACAAACTTTCGCGCCGCCGGCTGATGAGCGGCGCTGTTGCCATGGCCGCCGCAGCGGTGACCAGCGGTCCGGCATTAGCCCAGACCATGATCCAGGACATCATCAACTCGCCGCGGCGTGGAGCCTGGGATGACCAGTTTGATGCCAAGAGTTCGCGCTCTGTCGCCGAAACCGCCACCCGGCATCCCATTGTCAGCACCGATACGATCGCTTTTGTCGAACGCGCGATTTTCGACTACCAGAACCTCGTTGCGCGCGGCGGCTGGCCGTTCGTGCCGGCAACCAAGAAGCTGAAGATGGGGGTTTCCGAGCCTGAGGTTCGTATCCTGCGCCAGCGGTTGATGGCGTCTGGCGACCTCGATCAGAGCGCCGGGCTGTCCAATGCGTTTGATTCCTATGTCGACGGTGCCGTGAAGAAATTCCAGGCTCGTCACGGCCTTCCGCCGGATGGTGTGCTGGGCAGCTATTCCTATCAGGCCCTCAATGTGTCGGCGGATGTGCGTCTTGGCCAGCTCGAGACCAATCTGGTCCGGTTGCGGTCGATGTCGGGTTTCCTTGGTGACCGGTATGTCATGGTCAACATCCCCGCGGCCCAGATTGAGGCTGTGGAGAATGGCAGCGTGGTGCTGCGCCATACCGCGATCGTCGGCAAGATCGATCGCCAGACACCGATTCTCAATTCGAAGATTCACGAAATCATCCTCAATCCCTACTGGACCTCGCCGCGTTCGATCATCGAGAAGGATATCGTGCCGCTGATGCGCAAGGATCCGACCTATCTGACGCGCAACAACATCCGCCTGTTCGACAACAAGGGCGAGGAAGTGGCTCCGGAAACGATTGACTGGAATGCCGAGAAGGCGCCTGCTCTGATGTTCCGTCAGGACCCGGGCAAGGGCAACGCCATGTCCTCGACCAAGATCAATTTTCACAATCCCCACGCGGTCTACATGCATGACACGCCGCAGCAGGGTGTGTTCAACAAGCTGATGCGGTTTGAATCCTCAGGCTGTGTGCGGGTTCAGAATGTCCGCGACCTCAACACCTGGCTGCTCAGGGACACCCCGGGCTGGAATCGTCAGGCAATTGAAGCGACGATTGCGTCGCGCGAAAACAAGGTCATTGAACTGTCCACCCCGGTGCCGGTCTATTTCACCTATTTCTCCGCCTGGGCGTCGGAGGACGGCGTTGTCCAGTTCCGCGACGACGTCTATCAGCGTGATGGTGTCGAGGAACTGGCGTTGCGCTGAGCCCGCCTGCTCGAGCACGCCCTGATTTGAGAGCCGCTCCTTCAACTGCCCATTCCGGGCGGCTGAAGGAGCGGCTTTTTCATGGGCGCGCCGCAATGACGCAATCAGGCTGGCGGATGTTGCCCTTGTCGTGCGACAGGGTTAAACAGCCACCACCGGGCTGACATGAATTGCGGACCGGATTCGAACAGCTTTCCGGAGCGCTGCCAAGTCCATGCCGGCGCTCTGCCAGACCCTAGCCAGACAAGGAACCTGGAATATGTCCAACGCGACTTCTGCCGCCCTCTTCAATCGGCCTTTGGTTGAATCCGACCCGGACCTCTATGGTTCGATTCATAGCGAACTGGGTCGCCAGCGTCACGAAATCGAGTTGATCGCTTCGGAAAACATCGTCTCCCGCGCCGTGCTTGAAGCGCAAGGCTCGGTCATGACCAACAAATATGCCGAAGGCTATCCGGGCCGACGCTATTATGGCGGCTGTCACTTCGTCGATGTCGCCGAGAACCTGGCGATTGACCGGGTCAAGCAACTGTTCGACTGCGGGTTTGCCAATGTGCAGCCCAATTCCGGTTCGCAGGCCAATCAGGCGGTGCTTCTTGCCTTGGCAAAGCCCGGCGACACGCTTCTTGGGATGAGTCTCGACGCTGGCGGCCATCTCACGCACGGCGCCCGGCCCAATCTCTCCGGCAAATGGTTCAATGCGGTTCACTACGGTCTCGATCTGGCCACCGGTACGATCGATTACGATCAGGTGGAAGCACTCGCCCGCGAGCACAAGCCGCGCATCATTATTGCCGGCGGATCCGCCTATTCACGCCGCATCGACTTTGCCCGGTTCCGCGCCATTGCCGATGCCGTCGATGCCATTCTCTGGGTCGACATGGCCCATTTCGCCGGTCTTGTGGCCGGCGGCGCGCACCCGAGCCCGTTCCCGCATGCCCATGTCGCAACCTCGACGACCCACAAGACCTTGCGCGGCCCACGTGGCGGCCTGGTTCTGACCAATGACGAGGACATCGCCAAGAAGATCAATTCGGCGGTGTTCCCCGGTCTGCAAGGTGGTCCGCTGATGCACGTGATCGCCGCCAAGGCCGTCGCCTTCGGCGAGGCGCTGACGCCGGAATTCAAGACTTACAGCGCAAATGTTGTGCGCAACGCCGAAGCGCTTGCGGAAACCCTCGTCGCAGGTGGTCTTGAGATCGTGTCCGGCGGCACCGATACCCATCTGATGCTGGTTGATCTCAGACCCAAGAACCTGACCGGCAAGGCGTCGGAAGATGCGCTCGGACGCGCCTTCATCACCTGCAACAAGAACGGCGTCCCCAACGATCCGGAAAAACCCACGATCACCTCCGGCGTTCGCCTCGGCACTCCGGCGGGAACCACCCGTGGTTTCGGTCAGGCCGAATTCCGCGAAATCGGCGCCTTGATTCTCGAGGTGCTCGACGGCCTCAAGGCTGCCGGTTCGGACGACGGCAACGCCGAGGTCGAGGCCGCGGTGAAAGCCAAGGTCATGGCTCTGACAGACCGTTTCCCTCTCTATCCGCATCTCGGGTAGCCCGGCATGCGGTGTCCCTATTGCAGCTCTGAAGACAGCCAGGTGAAGGATTCGCGGCCGGCTGAAGACGGCGCCGCCATTCGCCGGCGGCGCGTATGTCCCGATTGCGGTGGCCGCTTCACCACCTTCGAACGGGTTCAGTTGCGTGATCTGCAGGTGCTCAAGAAAACCGGCAGGCGGGTTCCGTTCGATCGCGACAAGCTGGCAAAATCGTTCCAGATCGCGTTGCGCAAGCGTCCGGTCGATCCGGAGCGGATCGACCGCGCGGTCTCGGGCATCGTCCGTCGGCTTGAAAGTTCGGGAGAGACCGAGATTGCCACCGACGGGATCGGCCTGCTGGTGCTTGAGGCGCTCAAGGCGCTCGATGATGTCGGGTTCGTCCGCTATGCCTCTGTCTACCGGGATTTCTCCGGTCCAGAGGATTTCGAACGCACCATTGCCGAACTGACCGCACGGATTGCGGGCGACAGTTCGGTCGGAGATCTCTGAGACGATGGCCGTCAGCGCGCTTGACCGCAGGTTCATCGCGGCGGCAATCCGTCTGGCGCGCTGGCATCAAGGTCGCACCGGGTCCAACCCGTCCGTGGCGACCCTGATCGTCAACCGGATCGACGGGGTGCCTGTCATCGTCGGTCGCGGCATCACCGCCATCGGTGGTCGGCCCCACGCCGAGGCACAGGCGCTGGCTGAGGCGGGCGCGCTGGCGCGTGGCGCGACAGCCTATGTCACCCTTGAACCCTGTGCCCATCACGGACGCACGCCGCCTTGCGCCGAAGCGTTGGTCACCGCCGGCATCGCCCGTGTCGTCGCCGCTGCGACCGACCCGGATGAGCGTGTTTCAGGTCGCGGCTAC
Source organism: Hoeflea sp. YIM 152468 (assembly GCF_029210485.1). Classification (GTDB taxonomy): domain Bacteria; phylum Pseudomonadota; class Alphaproteobacteria; order Rhizobiales; family Rhizobiaceae; genus Hoeflea. The sequence goes on along the minus strand of NZ_JARGET010000005.1, from coordinate 220,711 downwards.
GCCATCCTGCGCACTGCCGGGATCGAAGTGGAGACAGGCGTTCTGGCCCGCGAGGCGGAACGTGATCTTGCCGGCTACCTCACCCGCCGCATCAACAACCGTGTGCATGTGACTCTCAAGCTCGCAGTATCGTCCAATGGCAAGATCGGAAAGCGCGACGCCGGACAGGTGGCCATCACCGGGGAGATCACCCGGCGGCAGGTCCACGCCTTGCGCGCGCTGTCCGATGTCATCCTGATCGGTGTCGGCACCGCGATCAATGACGATCCGGAACTCACCTGCCGCCTTCCAGGGCTGGAAGACCGCTCGCCGGTCCGGCTGGTGCTTGACACCAATCTCAGACTGTCTGTTGGCTCCAGGCTTGCAGCCACAGCCCGCACTGTGCCGTTGTGGATTGCCACGGCTGCCTCGCAGGAGGATCCGCGTCGCGCGGCGCTGGCGGACTGTGGTGCCGAGTTCGTCGCATCTGATGCGCTCGATGGCCGTCTTGCGCTGCCCGAATTGCTGGAAGACCTGGCCGCACGCGGTCTGTCGACCGTTCTTGTCGAAGGCGGGGCCGGGATTGCCCGATCATTCCTCGCCGAGGATCTGGTTGACCGGATTGTTCTGCTGACCGGCGAGGGCGCCATTGCGGGAGAAGCGGTGGACGCGCCTGTGACCTGCGATTCCGTGCCGCCGTCTTTCCGGCACGTGGTATCCGTGAAATATGGTGCGGACCAATGCGACGAATACGAAAGGGTCTGAGACCATGTTTACCGGCATCATCACCGATATCGGCCGGGTGGCCACGCTGCGCCAGCGAGACCAAGGTATAGGCTTGCGCATCGAGACCGCCTGGGATCCGGCGACGATTGACATCGGCGCGTCGATAGCCTGCTCCGGTGTGTGTTTGACCGTGACCGCGCTTGCCGGGCCGGACGACCATTGCCGCTGGTTCGAAGTCGAGGCCTGGGAGGAAGCGTTACGGTTGACCACCATTGGCACGTGGAACGTGAGCACGCCGATCAATCTCGAGCGGTCCCTGAAGATCGGCGACGAACTTGGCGGACATATGGTCTCCGGTCATGTCGACGGTCTGGCCCGGATCATCTCGATCAGGGATGAGGGCGAAGCCCGCCGGTTTACATTGCGCGCGCCTGAGCCGCTGTCGCGGTTCATCGCGCCGAAGGGCTCCGTGGCGCTGGACGGAACCTCGCTGACCGTCAATGCCGTCAACGGTGCAGATTTCGATGTCCTGCTGATCCGGCACTCGCTCGAGGTCACCACCTGGGCCGCTCGGGCTGTTGGCGACAGGGTCAACCTTGAAGTGGACCAGATGGCGCGCTACGCTGCCCGCCTGGCCGAGACCGCGACGTCTTCTGGAGGCTGACCTGAGGCTGACCCATCTGTTCCGTCGCCTAACGCCGATAGGTCGATGCCGGGATGCCTGACACGCTGAACCGCGCCAGCACGTGAAGCCCGATAAGACCGAAGGCGTGCATCAGCCACAGCGGATCGTTGCGGGCCAGAAAAAATGTCTCAAGAAACGAGAGCAGGCCGACAAAGACAATGATCATGAAGAACATGTCGGCAAGCTTGCTGTTGCCCGAGATTCGTCGGGCGCGCGCGTAATCGAACACTGGCCCGACATACAACATCCAGAACACCACCGATCCGCCGACGAAGCCGAGATTGAGCAGCAAATCGAGGAAATTGTTGTGGCCATGGACGATGAACCGATAGTCCCATGCGGCTTCAAACGGCTTGTCCAGCCCGGTCACATTGGTGGTGCCCCAGAAATTGTAAAGCCCGTAGCCAAGCCAGGGTTTGTCCGGGATCTTCGACAGGCTGAATTCCCACAAGGCGGTCCGGCCGGTATAGGTCTCATCGCCCAGAAAATCGCCAATCAACAGGGAGATGTCCGGGCTGTAGAGTGAGCCGATGGTGACCCCGGCCACCAGAGCCATCGCAAGGACATAAGCCAGGATAGCCGCGCCGCTGCGCCCGAACAGGCCGGCCATGAACACAATCAGGATCGACAGCGGAAAGAACCCGCTGGTGGTTTTGGATCCGGTCTCGAAGACGAAAAGCGCGCCGGCGGCAAAAATGATCAAGCCGCCGAACCGGTGGCCTGTGCGCATCAGATAGAGGCCGAAAATGGCAATCACGCACATGACCGGCCCGGCAATGTTCTTGTGACTGAAATGTCCGCGCCACAGCCCGCTATGCTGCGGCTCATAGGCATCGTAGCCATGTTTCGCCAGATCCGGCAGCAGCACCAGGCCGCCATAGGAGAGGGCAAGTGCGGCCGCCGCCGCGATCATCAGCGCGATTTGAAAATCCTTCTCGCTGCGAGGCAGCACCAGGGTCGCAAAGGCGACAAACATGCCGATGAGCGTGAGGACGACGGCACGCAGCGTGGAATCGGGGTCCGGCGCCGTGGCCACGGCATAAGCCAGAACTGCGCCCAGGAGCAGGAAACCCGGCGATAACAGGCTGGCCAGCACCCGGCGGCGGGCCAGGCACATCATCGCCACGGCGAACACCAGCCCGGCAGCCAGAAAACCGACCTGATTGATCAGATTCCCGCCATCATCGCCCGTTTCGCTGACCAGGCTTGCACCGGCAAACGGGCGCAGTGAAATCAGCATCAGCGCCATTCCGAACGCCGACAGGACAATTGCAGACAGCCGCAAGAGACCCGGCGACAGGACACCTGGTCGGGCAAATTGCAGCGGTTCCTGCAAAGGTGACCACGTCCGGCGCCAGAGCTGGCCTGACACGTGGTGTGATGGATGACGCATTCGCTTGCCTGCACGAGAAGTCTGAGGCTTCAACCATCCGCACTTATAGTTAACCGAGCGTAAACTTCACGCTTTGGCGCTGCTGACGTTGCCACTTGCCGAACAGCTCTCGGTCCCGTTGTCGCCGATCTTGGCCGGAGCAGGCATGTCGGGACCAGCGTCGGGATCACCGAGGTGCTGCAGCGCTTCGGCGCCTTTGGGGCAAAGCCCATAGATGCCGGTCGCGACCCGTTCGAACCAGCCATAGTGATTGTCTGCCATCAGCGTTCTGGCCCGGTCGACGCCGCTCGTCTTGGCCACCAGGGCTGCCTTGGTCGGCCCGAGTTCAGAGAGAACCCGGGCGCAGCGCAGCGCGTCCTGACGATAGGCTGTCATCAGCCCCTGCCTTGTGGCGCCACCGGAATTGGGGTCGCCGGTGCGCCTGGCAAACTCCCGCAGAAGACGGCCCCTTTTCTTGATCGACTTGCGCGGCTTGTAGGGCAGGGGGTCGGCGTGCACCTCGACCAGCCCGTCTTTCAGCCGCACTGTCATCAAGCCGAGACCGAGTCGCCTGCACAGCGATGTGTTGGCCGCAATCGCCTTGTGGAAATGCCGTCCCGTTCCCCGTGGCACGGCGATGTAGACCGCATCGGTGATGGATTGGCGTTCGATGCCCTGATGAAACAGCGACAGCGAGAAGCCGGTTTTCAGTTCCACCACCACCGGCTCTTCGCCATCGCGGACAGCCACAATGTCGGCCGCGCCGATCTCGCCCTTGACCACGTAGCCCTGGCCTTCAAGCAGAGCTTTGACAGGTAGATAGAGATCTGTTTCCCGGGGTCTGGTCGCGCACATGGGTGTTTGCTTAGCGGAGTCGCGACATTGGCGCAAAGGCAAGACCTGACCCGGCCGCTGCGTGGCTTGCCCGCTGCATGGAAAAAGGACACTGAAGATCGGCACCAACATGGACAAAAGGCCGCTGCGATGCGCCGCCGGGCCCTTTTCTCTTGCCAAGCCGCGGACAAAGTGGTTTGACCGCGCTCTGATCCGACCCATTTTGTGCAGTTCTGTTTTGGAACCCTGCGACGCGTGGCAAAACGCCCGCAAAAAGGAAAACCGTCATGGCAAAGCCAAAGATCCCGCATTTGCTGATCGTCGAAGCGCGTTTTTATGACGATATGTCCGACGCCTTGCTGGACGGAGCCAAATCCGCGCTGGATGCAGGCGGTGCGACCTACGACGTCGTCACCGTGCCCGGCGCGCTTGAAATTCCGCCCGCCATTGCCTTTGCGCTGGATGCCATGGATGAGGGCGGCGCCGAGTATGATGGTTTCGTCGCACTCGGCGTGGTCATTCGCGGCGAGACCCACCATTTCGATATTGTCGCCAATGAATCGGCCCGCGGCCTGATGACCCTGTCAGTGTCTGAATCGCTGGCGCTGGGCAATGGTATCATGACCACCGAAAATGCCGAGCAGGCCTGGGAGCGGGTCAAGAAGGACCGGCTTGACAAGGGCGGGTTTGCGGCCCGGGCAGCGTTGACGATGATCGCGCTGAAAGACAGTCTGGCGGCTTGAACGTGAGCACAGAACAATCTCCCCCATCCTCCGCTCCGAAGCTTGAGATCAAGGCCGCCAATCAGCGTGGCGCCGCAAGGCTGGCCGCCGTTCAGGCGCTCTACCAGATGGATATTGGCGGCGCCGGTGTTCTCGAGGTGGTGGCCGAGTATGAGGCGCACCGGCTGGGCAACGAAATTGATGGCGAGCAGTACCGCCCCGCCGACGCGGCCTGGTTTCGTGCCGTCGTCTCGGGTGTTGTCGAGAACCAGCGCGAGCTTGATCCGGTCATTCGCGCCGGGCTGAACGAAGACTGGCCGCTGTCGCGGCTTGACGCGACCTTGCGCGCCATCCTCAGATCAGGGGCGTGGGAACTCAGTGCGAAAAAGGACGTCCCCGTTGCAGTTATCGTCAATGAATATGTTGATGTGGCGCGGGCGTTCTTCGACGGCGATGAGACAAAGATCGTCAATGCCGTGCTTGACCGTCTGGCGCGCAAATACCGCGGCGAGCCCAAGCCCGGCAAGGACTGAGATCAATGGCGTTTCTTGACCGGGTCGGATTGGCGGGAACGACGGATGCCGAGAACCTGGCGCGCCGCAATGCGCTGCTGCTGTCGGGCGCCCAGGCCTTTGGCGGCGCTGCCGCACCGATCGCCATTTCCATGGGTGGCCTTGCCGGATTTTATCTGCTTGGTGCAGACAAGTCCCTGGCCACCGCACCGGTGACCGGATTCAATCTCGGTGTCGCGGTCGGCGCATTGCCGGCCGCCTGGCTGATGCGCCAGATCGGACGCCGCCATGGCTTTCTGTCGGGGATGCTGATGACCGCGCTTGGCGGAATCATTGCAGCGATCGCCTTGTTTCGGCATGAGTTCTGGCTGTTTGCCTTTGGAATGGCCTTTATCGGTCTTGGCGGCTCGTTCGTTCAGCAATACCGCTTTGCAGCGGCCGATGGCTCGCCGACCAACTTCAAGGCGCAAGCGATTTCCTGGGTGCTCGCCGGAGGCGTGTTTGCCGCCATCATCGGCCCGCAGACGGTCATCTTCACCCGCGAGCTGTTCGATCCGGTGATGTTTGCCGGCTCCTTCGTAGCCCTGGTGCCGCTTGCGCTGATCACCATGGCGATTCTTTGGTTCCTGCGCATCCCCAATGACACCCGTCCCGGGGAGGCCGGGCACGACGAAACCCCGGCGCGTCCCCTGTGGGAGATCATCAGCCAGTCGCGCTTTGTCACGGCGATGATTTGCGGTGTCGGCTCCTACGCTTTGATGACCTTCATGATGACGGGCGCGCCGCTGGCAATGGTGGGCTGCGGCTTTTCCCCCGAACTCGCCACGCTGGGCATCCAGTGGCATGTGATGGCGATGTTCGCGCCCAGTTTCTTCACCGGCAAGCTGATTGCCCGGTTTGGCCGCGACACCATCACCGCCGCAGGCCTCGTCATCCTGCTTGTGTGCGCCATTGTCGCCCATTTGGGCATCGAGTTGTGGAATTTCTGGCTGGCTTTGGTGCTGCTTGGGGTTGGCTGGAATTTTGGCTTCATCGGCGCCACCACCATGGTGACCATGACCTATCGTTCGTCAGAGAAGAACAAGGTGCAGGGTTTCCATGATGTGACCCTGTTCGGCATCGTGGCCTTTTCCTCGCTGATGTCGGGCAAGGTTCTCAATGCCTGGGGATGGGATGCACTCAACAGCCTGTTCTGGCCTGTCGCACTGTTCTGCTTGCTGGCGCTGGGTATGCAGAATCTCTGGGAGCGCCGCCGCTCCCTGTGATCGAGCGGGGCCTGCACCAGACTGAGGACCGGATGGGCTTGGCCGGGAGGTGAAACCCGGCTGGTCACATACCGTTTCCCAAAGCTTAATTTCCCGGCGCGGGCAATAACACTATCTGCGCCCTTGACGTCGACCCACCCTTGTCGCAATCATCCGCCGCGATGCGGCAAGGTCCGGGCGGGTGGTCCGGATTGCTTCGTCGCGCATCTTATGGCCGGGGGGGAGATCATCTGATTCCGGCCAAATTGGAGGGATATCAGCATGACAATTCTATTTGCTGTGATCGCCTGCGGATTGCTGTCCATTGTTTACGCCGTCTGGGCGACCAAATCGGTGATGGCTGCCGATCAGGGCAATGCACGCATGCAGGAGATCGCAGGGTACATTCGTGAAGGTGCTCAGGCTTACCTGAACCGTCAATACACGACCATCGCCATCGTCGGTGTCGTCGTTGTGGTGGTAACATATCTGCTGCTTGGCGCGACCGCAGCGATCGGATTTCTGATTGGATCGGTTCTTTCGGGAGCCGCGGGTTATATCGGCATGCACGTGTCTGTGCGGGCCAATGTGCGCACGGCACAGGCGTCCGCAGTCAATCTTGCCAGCGGCCTCGACATCGCCTTCAAGGCGGGCGCCATCACCGGAATGCTGGTGGCCGGTCTGGCGCTGCTCGGCGTTGCGGTTTACTACTGGCTCCTCACCGGACCGATGGCGCTCGCCTCTGACAGCCGTCAGGTGATCGACGCGCTGGTCGCGCTCGGCTTTGGCGCATCGCTGATTTCGATCTTTGCGCGTCTCGGCGGCGGCATCTTCACCAAGGGTGCGGATGTTGGCGGCGACCTGGTAGGCAAGGTCGAAGCCGGTATCCCCGAAGATGACCCGCGCAACCCGGCTACCATTGCCGATAACGTTGGCGACAATGTCGGCGACTGCGCCGGTATGGCGGCCGACCTGTTCGAAACCTACGCGGTGACTGTGGTCGCCACCATGGTTCTCGCAGCTATCTTCTTCGGCGGCTCGGCTGTGCTCGAATCGGCGATGCTCTATCCGCTGGCCATTTGCGGCGTGTCGGTCATCACCTCGATTCTCGGTACCTTCTTCGTCAAGCTGGGCCAGAACGGCTCGATCATGGGCGCGCTCTACAAAGGTCTGGTCGTCACCGGGCTGCTGTCGATTGTCGGACTTGCCGGCGCCACCCAGCTGACCATTGGCTGGGGGGAAGTCGCCGTGATTGATGGCATGTCGATCACCGGTGCAGGCCTGTTCGCCTGTGGTGTGATCGGCCTGATCGTGACTGCGCTGATCGTGGTGATCACCGAATACTATACCGGAACCAACAAGCGTCCGGTCAACTCGATTGCGCAAGCCTCGGTCACCGGCCATGGCACCAACGTGATCCAGGGCCTGGCGATTTCGCTGGAATCCACCGCACTGCCTGCGATCGTGATCGTTGGCGGCATCATCTCGACTTACCAGCTCGCTGGTCTGTTCGGGACCGGCATCGCGGTGACCGCCATGCTCGGAATTGCCGGCATGATCGTCGCACTCGACGCGTTCGGTCCTGTCACAGACAACGCCGGCGGGATCGCTGAAATGGCGGGGCTTCCACCGGAAGTCCGTCAGGCAACCGATGCACTGGATGCGGTCGGCAACACCACCAAGGCGGTCACCAAGGGCTATGCCATCGGTTCGGCCGGCCTTGGAGCGCTGGTGCTGTTTGCGGCGTACTCCAACGACCTGAAGTTCTTTGCCGCCAAGGCAGATGCCGAAGGCTCGACGGAGTATCTCTACTTCAAGGATATGGGCGAGATCTCGTTCGATCTGTCCAATCCCTACGTGGTCGCAGGCCTGATCTTCGGCGGATTGATCCCCTACCTGTTCGGCGGCATTGCCATGACGGCGGTCGGTCGCGCAGCGGGGTCGATTGTCGAAGAAGTGCGCATGCAGTTCCGCAACAAGCCGGGCATCATGGCAGGCACCGAGAAGCCGGATTACGGCCGTGCCGTCGACATTCTGACCAAGGCTGCGATCCGCGAAATGATCGTGCCTTCCCTGCTGCCGGTTCTGGCGCCGCTGTTTGTCTATTTCGGCGTGCTTCTGATTTCCGGTTCCAAGGCGTCGGCCTTTGCCGCTCTTGGCGCCTCGCTTCTGGGCGTGATCGTCAATGGCCTGTTCGTGGCGATTTCGATGACCTCCGGCGGTGGTGCCTGGGACAACGCCAAGAAGTCCTTTGAAGACGGGTTCGTCGACAAGGACGGCGTCAAGCACGAGAAGGGCTCGGACGCCCACAAGGCATCCGTGACCGGTGACACTGTCGGCGATCCCTACAAGGATACAGCCGGCCCGGCGATCAACCCGGCCATCAAGATCACCAACATCGTGGCGCTTCTGCTGCTTGCGGTGCTCGCGCACTGATGCACGTCGCGTTCAAATGGGTTCATTTGGACGATAACGTACATGCAGGGATGCAAACAGATACAGCGCCGCGCATCCGTTTGGATGCGCGGCGCTGTATGCAGGCACGCAGGTTGCTCGCCTGAGAATGCAAACCCCGCGAAAAGCAGTTTTCGCAGGGTTTTTTGATGCGGTGTTTCAGGTGATGGAAAACCACTGGCGGCGGGGAGGGACGTGGAACGCCGGCGGGCGCATCCGGGCCTGACAATTCGTGTCTTGGGGGACGCCTGACACACGGGCGCCAATCGCTTCGGATTGACAGGGCGCCTCTGCGGCTAGCTGACACCGTGGAGCCGCAAAAGCGGCCCGGCATCTGCCGGGATCAGATCCATACAAACCAAACGCCGGGCAGGCCAGCAAGCGGGCTCTCCCCCGCGTGCTTCGATGTCACGTAAGACCCGGCAAGGATCAGATGGTGCGGGTCAGCTGCCGCCGCCCATGATCGCGCGGGAGACCGCATTTCGCGTGCTTTCCTCGCTGCCTGCGCCCGAGAGAACCTGAGCCAGGAAGGATTTGTCGACACCACCGGTCGGCGTCGTGCGGGAGATCATGTCGAACACCCTGCCGTCCTTGAGCGTGTAGTTGGCGATCTGCGAGACAGTCCCGTCCTCGGAAAAATACACCGCCAACACCGACTGATCGACCAGCTTCGGTTTCATGAACATCGCCCCGCGCACGCGCTTTTGGGAAACGTAATAGAAAACTTCGTTGTCGAATGTCGCAGTTGTCGACGGCGTGCCCAGTGAAAGCAGCACCTGCTCGCGGCTTGATCCCACAGGCGTCAGGTCGAGCGCGGTCTGATCGACAACATAGCCCTGATTGAACACTTCGCTGGTGGTGCAGCCGGTCAACACGATCGCAGAGACAACCGCAACTGCGGCACCGAGACGAAGATTCCGTCCGGTTGCCTTGAAAACTCTCATCGTCAACGACATCTCCTTTGGCACACAGGCAAATTGCTGCAGCCATTGCCTTTTGCGTTTCATTCGGTAAACCAGCTTCGGCAAGGATGCAACACGCCAGTCGATCGCAGTTGCGTTGATATCCATCGACATTGAAGGCATTTTCATGATCTGGAACCTGTTCAAGCGAAAAAAAGCCAATCAGGCTCTGGTCGAGAGACAATATTCCGAGATCACGCGCGGAGCGCGGACACCGGTGTTTTATGAAAGCATGGGTGTTCCAGACACGGTTATGGGCCGTTTCGAGTTGATTTCAATTCATATGGTGCTGTATTTGCGCCGGACAGCGTCGGGCGGTGCAGCCTCCAAAGGGATCGCCCAGGAGGTTGTCGATGCGTTTTTTGAGGATATCGATCATTCCATCCGCGAACTTGGCATCGGCGACATGGGCGTGCCCAAGCGGATGAAAAAACTTGCCCGGATGTTTTACGGCCGGGCGACATCCTATGGTCAGGCGCTTGAGTCTGGTGACAATGCCGGATTGATCGAGGCTTTGAAGCGCAATCTTTACCCCGGCCAGCCGGATTCCGCGCCGTCGGTGCAGAAGCTGGCGGACTGGATGATCGAGACTGCCGGGATGCTTGAGGATGTTCCCGAAGAGACGCTGGCTGCGGGACATATGACTTTTGCGAAAACGGACCCAACGGCGGTGATCAGATGACAATTCCAGGCGACAAGGCTTATGGCTTTCCGGTCAAGGTCAGCCATGTTTCGGCCAACCCCTTCATCGTGCGCATTTCCGCCAGCGCCGCAGAGCTGGCGCAACTGGCGGCCCAGTGGGGCGTACCTGAAGTGCAGACTTTTGCGGTCGAGGCAACGCTCGGTCGCTGGAAGCGTGAGGGTGTCCGGATCAAGGGACATGTCAGCGCGTCGATTGTCCAGGATTGTGTTGTTACGCTTGATCCGGTCAGTCAGCAGATTGAGGAGGACTTTGAAACAGTTTTCCTTCCGGAGAATTCCCGGCTGGCGGCCCGGGTGATGGATGGCAAGGGCGAGATTTTCCTTGATCCCGAAGGGCCGGATGCTCCGGAGATGTTTGAAGGAGATTCGATAGACGTCGGTGCCGTCGCGGCCGAATTTGCCGCGCTTGCCATTGATTCCTATCCGCGAAAGCCAGGTCTGGAATTCCACGATCGAATTGAAAGCGACCCGACCACAGACAAGAAGCCATCGCCTTTTGCGGTGTTGCAGGGCTTGAAGCGTGATGATTCCGACACCTAGCGGCACAGCCACAGATAAAGCGGTTGTGCGCAGGGTGAAAACGGGTATTTTCTGCCCACAAATCGGGCCTGTAGAGCCGGATAAAAAGAAGGAACGGGCGTGATCAGAATATCGATCGATTTGATGGGGGGCGATCACGGGCCGAACGTGATCGTGCCGGGCGTGGCCAGGGCGCTGGAACGACACCCGGACATCCGCTTCACTCTTTTTGGCCTCGAAGCCGAGTGCCGTCCCATCCTCGAGAAATTCCCGGCGCTCCGCCAGGCCTCGACGTTCGTGCCCTGCGAAGTTGCCGTCAGCATGGATGACAAGCCGAGCCAGGCGCTGCGTCGCGGCCGTAACCGGTCATCGATGTGGCGCGCCATCGATGCGGTCAAGACCGATGATGCCGATGTCTGCGTCTCGGCGGGGAATACCGGTGCGCTGATGGCGATGTCGAAATTCTGCCTGCGCACCATGGCCAACATCGACCGGCCGGCCATTGCCGCGATCTGGCCGACGCTGCGGGGCGAGAGCATTGTTCTTGATGTCGGCGCAACCATCGGGGCGGATGCCCAGCAGCTGATTGATTTCACGGTGATGGGTGCGGCGATGGCGCGGGCGCTGTTTGAGACAGACAAGCCGACCGTGGGGCTGCTCAATATCGGTGTTGAGGAGGTCAAGGGGCAGGAAGAAATCAAGGTTGCTGGCCGCCTGATCCGCGAAGCGGCGATGCCGAGCTTTGACTATTACGGCTTTGTCGAAGGCGACGACATTGGCAAGGGAACCGTCGATGTTGTGGTGACCGAAGGCTTTGCCGGCAACATAGCGCTCAAGACCGCCGAAGGCACCGCACGCCAGATCGCCGGATATTTGCGTGCGGCGATGTCCCGGACCCTGATGGCCCGCATCGGATATTTTTTCGCCAGAAGCGCCTTTGATCTGCTGCGCGAGAAAATGGATCCGGGCAAGGTCAATGGCGGCGTGTTTCTGGGTCTGAATGGAATTGTCATCAAAAGCCACGGCGGCGCCGATGTGGATGGCTTTGCCGCCGCGGTAGATGTCGGCTATGATATGGTCCGCAATGGCCTGAAATCCAAAATCGAGCATGATCTCGTACTCTATCACACCCGCCGGTCCGCGCTTGCTGCGCCGGATGACGGCGGGACTTCCAATTAGGATGCCAGAATGATCCGTTCCGTCGTACGTGGTTTCGGGGCTCACCTCCCTGAACGCATCATGAAAAACCGTGATCTGGAGGGTGTCGTTGAGACCAGCGACGAGTGGATCGTGCAGCGCACCGGAATTCGTCAGCGTCATATTGCCGGCGAGGGCGAAACCACCGCTTCGCTCGGCGAGAAGGCGGCCCGGGCGGCCCTCGACCGCGCCAACATGACGCCGGCCGATATCGACCTGATCATTTGCGCGACCTCAACGCCCGACAACACGTTTCCCGCAACTGCGGTCAACATTCAGAACCGGCTTGGCATGCATCATGGCGCGGCGTTTGATCTGCAAGCGGTATGTTCCGGCTTCGTCTTCGCCGTCACAACTGCCGACAGCTACATCAAGTCGGGCCTCGCGCGGCGGGTTCTGGTCATCGGCGCGGAAACATTTTCGCGTATTCTCGACTGGAACGACCGGACCACCTGCGTTCTGTTTGGCGACGGCGCCGGAGCGATCGTGCTGGAAGCTGCCGAAGGTGAGGGGACCAATGCGGATCGTGGCATTTTGACCGCGCATTTGCGCTCGGACGGCGCCCATCGGGAAAAGCTTTATGTCGACGGCGGCCCATCGACCACCGGAACCGTCGGCCATCTGCGCATGCAGGGCCGGGAAGTCTTCAAACATGCTGTGGGAATGATCACCGATGTGATCGAGGCCGCCTATGCGGCAACCGGCCTGGGCTCAAAGGACATCGACTGGTTCGTTCCCCACCAGGCCAACCGCCGGATCATTGATGCTTCGGCGCGCAAGCTCGGCATTGACGAAGCCAAGGTGGTGATCACGGTTGACCATCACGGCAACACATCCGCAGCTTCCATTCCGCTGGCGCTGGCGGAGGCGGCGACCGATGGCAGGATCAAACAGGGTGATCTTGTCCTGCTCGAGGCCATGGGCGGCGGCTTTACCTGGGGTTCGGTCATGCTTCGCTGGTAGCTGCACAAATCCACGACGTTTGGTCGGGCTTTGAGAGTGAATTCATGCGGATCAAGCGGCGGCTCAAGGGAATGTCAGTACATGTGCCGGAGTTACTTGACCTTAAGCCGCATGATCCATAAAGTTGTCAAACTGCATCCACGGGCGGCGGGGAAGCTGACCAGTTTGGTTGGAATTAATGAGTGGTAAAACAATCACAAGAGCTGATCTTGCTGAGGCGGTTTTCCGCAAAGTAGGTCTTTCTCGAACTGAATCTGCAGAACTTGTCGAAATGGTCATTGATGAGGTGTGCTGTGCCATTGTTCGCGGTGACAGTGTCAAGCTTTCCTCATTCGCCACGTTTCAGGTGCGCGACAAGAAGGAACGGATTGGCCGCAACCCCAAAACCGGGGAAGAAGTTCCGATCAGCCCGCGTCGGGTGATGACCTTCAAGGCCTCCAACGTTCTCAAGAATCGGGTTCTCAAAGGTCATTTGGCCCGCAAGACCAAAACCAAGCCTTAGTTCATGTCGCGTTCAAACCAATCCATTTGAACGCTAACCTGCACGCATTCATTCAAACAGATCCAGCGCCTTCGCGCATCCGAGTGCAAAACCTGGATGCGGGGTTCTGCCGGTGATCGGGGTCTGGAGGCGGCGGCAAAAGCCGGCGATACAGACCGATCACGACAGCGGACTGCACTGGTGCTTGATATCTGGGCTGTAAATCGTTGAAATGGTGCAACAAGCCGGGCGTGGACATCGATTCGTTTCAGATGTAGGCAAAATGCTCCTGCCTGCGGATTGCAGGGGGGCTGCACCATCGGGTGCGGCGGCGCCACTCGGGCATTCCGGTCATGCCCTGGCGCTCCAGACAACGGAGTGGCACAATGGACAAGAGCCCCGACGCGTTTCGGACAATATCCGAAGTCGCCGAAGACCTCGACCTTCCCCAGCATGTGCTGCGGTTTTGGGAAACCAGGTTCAGCCAGATCAAGCCGATGAAGCGCGGCGGTGGCCGGCGCTATTACCGGCCCGACGATGTCGATCTGCTCAAGGGAATTCGCAACCTGCTCTATGATCAAGGCTATACGATCAAGGGGGTGCAGAAACTTCTCAAGCAGAACGGCAACAAATTCGTCATCGCCATCGGATCCGGTGATCTGGCAGCCGTCGAAGCCCTTTCCGCAGCCATGGCCGATGAGAAGCGACCGCCCGCCGTGCCAGCGCCTGCCACAGACGACGACCAGTTGGTCGGCAAGCCGCGATTGCCGGCCACCCGCCGGTTTTTCAACCTCGGCGGCGAGTCCGGCAAGAACGAGCCGGAGACACAGGAGGCTGGCTCGACGGCCGGAGCCGCCGGATTGGGGCGTGACGACCGCGCCTTGCTGCAGGAAGCGCTGTATGATCTGCTGGAATGCAAGCGCCTGCTTGACCAGGTGCGATAAAGTTCAATTTAGCAGATTGTCATACAGGTGCCGCGCTTCATCCAGCGCGGCTTCAAGATGGGTTTCGACGTCCTCAAGGCCATTCGAACAGGCCAGGCAAAGAGCCATTTCGAGTTGCATGATGACCATGGCGAGACGCTCACGTTCATCCTGCGTCGCCAATGTGACGACCTGTTGAACGCCGGGTGATGAGAGACGCGATGTCATGAACGGGCCGTGAACCCCTCGAAATAAGACCTCAGATCGTCGCGCGAGAACCGCTTCTCGATGTCCTCGGGCGTCATCGTATCAGCTCCAAACCAGGGAAATAACCGGTCGTCGAAGCTTTCCGTCAGGAAATCGATGAAACCTCGGTGGCGGTTGCTCTTGGCAACTTCAGGGTGAGTGGCAAGCCAGATCTCGACCCGGAAATCAAACCCGAGATCGATATGCTCGACATCGCCGCCGATGGCCCTGGCATAGTTCGGCATCAAGCCGATGCCGGCGCCCTTGGCGACAGCCCAGTAGTGAGCAGACGAGAAATTGGTTTTGATCCGCACCATGCGATCGGCAATCTTGGGGCCGAATATCTTGTCGAGCTCATAGCCGCGCAACTGATCGGTCTGCTGTTCGACAACTCGGTGGTTGACCATATCGGCGACACTCTTGGGGCGGCCGAACTCCTCGAGGTAGCTGGTGCTGGCGAAAGGAACGAGGTGCAGGTAGCCGAGCCGTTTGACCTTCAGTTCCGGCCGGTTCGGCATTTCCAGCTGCACCGAAATATCGGCCTCCATGCGCAGCACATCGACGGAGCGCATGGCGCATTGCAGTTCGATGCGGTTCTGGGCTCCGGTTTCATTCATGTAATCAACAATGCGCGGTGTCAGCCAGAAGCTGCCCAGGCCTTCGGTGATGGCCAGACGGATCGGCCCGCTGGCTTCGCGTTCCGCCATGGCTGCGACGCGCCACATGTCCGAGACGGAACTCTCGACATCGCGTGCGGCACGCACCACCCGCCGGCCTTCATCGGTCAGTCGGACACCTTCGGATTCGCGGAAAAGCAACAAGTATCCCAGTTGATCTTCGAGCCGGGAGATGGTGCGCCGTGCCGTATTGACCGACATGCCAAGCTCGTCCGATGCCTTGCGAAAGCTACATAGCCTCGCGACAGCGAGAAATACCCGGATGCAGTTCCAATCGGCATTGCGCCATTGGTGTTCCATGGAAGGAACTCTCTGTTACTCGATTAGCCAAAGTCAAAACTGAACAACTTGGTTAGTCTCCCCTAGATGTTAGGGGACTTTGACCATGTCAGCTACACCACAAAATAGTTTTTCGCCGGAGAATGCAAGCATATTGACCGTCGAGGCGGCCCTGGAAGCCGAGCGGATGAACAGGGCAGCGGCGATGGTGACGGTGACCAATCGGCTGGACCGGTCTGAGGTTGTACGGCTTCTTGAGGCGGCGGGCAGGGTTATCGGCCAACTGGCCGCGTCGGACACGGTTGTTCGTGTGGCCGAGAAAAACCCGGACGCGGTCTGGCTGTTTTCGCGGCGCGGCAAGTCTCACCCCGAGGGTTTCATGGCCGCACTTTTGCTCAATAAATCAGGGCGTTCTGCCCTTCTCGAGGGAGAGCTCGACCTGCTTGACCCGCAAGACCAGTATCTGGTTCGTCAGCACGAGCGGCCCGCCGCGATCTATGTCTGGGCTAGTTTCACACCGGGCATTCTGGCTGCGGGGATCAACCGCGTCATGGACCGGTTCGATTCGCCCCATTACGCCGGGGCTGATGTCATTTCCACATCATTTACCCTCCAGGGCCATCGGGCCATGGTGCGGCGCGGTTTCGAACACGGTGTCTGGCACGATGGCCGGTTTCTGGAGCAATTCTACATGATACCGCGGCAGCCATGCACGCTCGCCGCGCGTCTGCCGCTGTACGCCACGCATGACAGGCTGCTGCGTCCCACCGGTGTCCGTGTGGTGACCGGGTTCGAAGACATGATGCGGGTCGCCGCTGTGCGGTCGGCTGTCTACATCGGCGAACAGGCTTGCCCTTATGACGAGGAGTTCGACGGCAATGATTTTGCCGCCACTCATTTGCTGGCCCTGGTCGACAATGAGCCGGCAGGGTGCATGCGGCTGAGGTTTTTTGGCGAGTTCGCCAAACTGGAGCGCCTTGCCGTGCGCAAGGAGTTCCGGACCTCCCGGACGGCGTTTGATCTCGTGCGAGCCAGTGTGGCCCTGTGCAAGGAGAAAGGCTTCCGGCGCATCTACGGCCATGCCCGGGAAGACTATCTCCATTTCTGGCAACATTTCGGCTTTCAGTTGAAGGAGAACGGTGCGCCATTTTCGTTTTCAGATCATGTCTTTGTCGAGATGATGGACGACATCGAACCCTCACCGAGCGCGTTATCTGTAAATGATGATCCTTACCGGCTCATTCGTCCCGAAGGCCAGTGGCATGTTCGCGGCCCGCTTGAGCTGTCGGCGGCCCGGCAGCCGCGCAGTCATAACCCACAATTGTAAGAACAATCAGTCATGCTTTCATCTGACGCCACCTCCTACGCCTTGATCATTCGGACGCTTGTGACCTGCCGGGAGGAGGCCGAGCGGCTCAACCTCCGCGATCTCAGCAATCTTATCAACATGGCGGTATGGCAAACCGCGCTGGATTGGGAAGGGCAGGAGCCCTCGAAAGCAGCGGAGACGAGCCTCGACGCGTTGCTGCGGCTTAAGTTGAAACTCGCATTCTCGGAACGGAGCGACAATGTCGTCCTTCTGAACTCGAAAACCGCCGGGGAAGCCTAACGACCAGCGGTTTGCCGGGCGGGCGCAGGGTTGACGCCACCGTACGCGGCGCGCCTGCCCGGTTCTACAAGCCTTTCTCCCGCACCGATGCGTCCTCAAACGATGCATTGAGCGGGAGCTGCGCTCACCCAAAAGCAAAAAGCGATCGCTTGCGACGATCGCTTTTCTGGCCATGGCGACCTCGGGCATGTCCGGTCAGGAGGTGAGCCTGAGCTTGACAACACCTTTCTTGATCGCATCGAAGATCGGTGCCAACTGATTGCGCGAGGGTGCATCGAAGTAATGGCTTTTGCTTGTTGCGCATTTCTGCAACAGGGTCCCGGTGGCTGCATCGGGCTCTTCCAGACGGATGGTGTAAATTGTCACGCCGTCCTTTTTCGCATTGGTGCAGGCAGTCAGCGTTTTCTTGTCCAGAGCGCTGTTGGTCTGTCCGCTGGACGCCGCCGTCATGCCGTCCAGCCGTCCGTCCACCAGATAGCCCATGCTGGTGTAACTCGATCCCAGATCGTTGTTGAGATTTCCGAATGAGTTCTGCCCGTCAGTGAGGAAGATCATGATCTTCTCGACAGATTTGTCACTTTTCGGGGCGCCGTCGGTAAAGGGCTCCCGGTCCGACAGCACCCGCCAGCCCCACATCACCCCTTCAAGCATGTTGGTAGAGCCGTTGGCTTCAAGCTTTTTGACCGTCTTTGTGATGTCATCGACTTTGGATGTCAGCGGCACAATCGGTTCGACTTCACAGCCGAAGCCGGGGCCCTTTGGATCTCTCTTGTTGGAATAGAAGCTCGACGGGGAGTCATCGATCTTCGGTTTTTTCCATTTCAGGGTCTGAAGGATTGCCTCTACGGCATTTTTCGGTTTGACGTAGGTGCCAGCCTTTCCATAACGGGAAAGCTGGGTTTCCTTGTCCGTCTCGGTCGCATTCTTGCCTTTGATCGGTGTGCCACCATCCGGCAGATAGGAATTGGGATATTTCCATGCTGTGTCCGGCTCGTCGACGGCAAAAAACGGTGTGAACAAGGAGTTCGGTTCATTCGCATTCGGCACAGTGTCGTCGACATCGTGCAGAGCTCCGTCTTTGGGAATCCGTGTTTCCACGCAGCCGGGCCACTTTACGTTCAGATGCTTGTACATTGCGAAACGGCTGAATTCCGACGGCAAATCTGACTGTGGTATTGGCGCCTTGGCGTCCTGATCGAGCCAGCCCGCGCCAGGTTTGACAAACACACCGTTTCCGCTGACGACCGGGCCAAACTCCGGGCCGACATTGACGAAGCCCGCATAGGGGATCAGCGAGAATTTGATTTGCTCCTTGCCAAGCTTCAAGTCAGCCATGCCGTCAACCAGACCGATCACCGCATCCTTCATCGATGTGAGCTTGCCTCCAGCCATCGACCCGGTGGTGTCGAGCACCAGGGCAATCTCGTATTTGGTGTAGGCATAGGTTGCTTCTGAATTGACGGCCACCGGCATCGACTTCTTGCCCATGAATCCGCCAAACACCATTGGCCGGTCGACGACCGCGTGAACGGTCGCAACCCCGTCAGTCAATGTGGCGGACACCTTTGCTGCGGAGAAGCCGAAATTGGCTGCAACGATCTGGCGTGCAATCTCGCGCGCCTGCAGCTCGCTGATCTTGCCCTCGCGCGCCACCGCCAGCGCGGCCGCATCGGCGGCATTTTGCAGCTCGCTCTTTTCCACGCTCAATCCGACATAATCGACAGCAAGGCCGCCGGCCAACATCACCGGAACGGACAGCAGAGCGAAGATAAGACCGAAATTGCCTGATGTGTCTTTCCAGACCGGGAATGGATTTCGCATGCGCTTTGCTGACTCCACTGGTCTCGGTTCTGTGCGGCGGAGGGCGTTTGTCAGCTTACCCCGTCGCGCTGCAACGTTTCTAAACCTTTCTTCAAGTATAGAAGGCAGGTATAAATAATTGGTTGCTTCCATCGCGGCAAATTGATCAAAGCCTGTGTTCCCGGATGGCCATGGTGCCGCAATTGCCAGCAATCTGTCCTATCTCACGCGGCAAGCGACAGGATCAGGCAGGCCCTGGAGAGCCGCTGACTTGGGACCGGCCGCCATGGATGACATCGGCCTGCGGCGGATGGTGCTCTCCAGCCGCCCGGTCACGACCATGTCAATGCTATGGGATCACGCACTGCTTGAGATGGTCCGATTCAAAATCGAAACCGGCGCAACCAGCGTCCAGACCAGCCCTCTTGGATCGAAGCGGAGGTCGGATTGGCCATTCGTTGCCGCGCTCATGTGCCGCTCAAGGATCTGCGTGCCGAAACTGGTGGTTTCCGGCGCCTCGACCGGAGGGCCGCCATGTTCGCGCCAGACAAGGTGGAGCCGGTCTCCGGTCTCTGACCCGAGAATCTCCCAGGAGACCTCCACCACGCCGGTCTCGGCACTCAGAGCCCCGTATTTCGAAGCATTGGTGGCAAGCTCATGAAACGCCATGCCGAGATTCTGGACCGCATCGGTGCCAAGCTCGAAATCCGGGCCATCCACCTTGATCGTGGTGCCAATCGTGCCGAACGTGCCAAGCTGGTTTTCAATCAGGCTTTTCAGCGTGACGGTCGTCCAATTGACTGCGGTCAGCAGGTCGATCGACTGGCCGAGACCGGTTATCCGGCTGGCGGTGGCGGCAACCAGTTCCTGCGGGGTTTTGACAGTCTTCGAGCTTTGCCGGACCATGGCAAGCACGATCGAGATCAGATTCTTGGTCCGGTGGGCAAGCTCCCGCATGACGATTGTCAGCTGCTCTTCCTTCATACTCCGGTCGAACGAGGCGTTGGACAGCGCCCGCGCGATCTGGTCCAGTTCGCCGATCCGGGTAGTGATCGGCGACACCACGCGTCCGGCGCCAAGATCCTGGGCCATGCGGGCAATGCCGTTGACCTCTCTCTGGAGCAGCTTCGATGCCGCATAGACGACCAGGGTGCAAACACCCAAGAGCACCAGGGTTCCGGCAATCAGCAGTTTCCAGGTGTTGAGGATGGAAGCTTGGGCCGACGCCATCGGACCCCAGACAACCGCATTCCAGGGAGTTCCGCGAATTGGCGCGTAGGCCAGGACATACTCCTCCGGGTTCTTGAAATGTGTGATGGCAGCCATCTGCGGCAGATCGACGGGTCCCAGCCCAGCGGGAAACATTTCGTCACCGCCCTTTTTCATGGACAACGAACCATCCGCAACGAACACCGAGTTGCGGCTATCGACAATCATTGCCGTCCAGTCTTCCGGGAGGGGCAATTCTGACACCGCAGCGGCGAGGTTCTCGGTGTTCATGGTCGTCAGCAGCACACGGGCCCTCGACGGCCCCGTGGTTTCAAGCGGTCGCAAAACGTTGAAGACCCATTTTCCGCTGGTTTGACCGAAGAAGAAATCTGACACAACGGGTCTTGCCGCCCTGGTTGCCCGGCGAAAGCTGTCCATGTCCGAGGTTGTTCCCAGCGCAGATCCGTAATCAACCCTGGTGTTGAGAAGCTGCTTGCCGGCCTCATCGGCGATGATGACGAATTGTCCGGTTCCGCCAAGGGCATAGCGGGTGCGTCGATGAAAGGTTTCGAGATCGCCTTTCACCAGTTCTTCGGTTGAAGACAGCAGATTGACCGTCGTCACCATGCCGTGGATGACCGGTTCAATGGCGCGGGCAATGCTTTGGGCGGACCGCAATGTTCGCCGGTCGACCGCTTCTGCTTCGCTCGATTGCAACTGTTGCGCCAGAAACCACAGAAACAGACAGAACGGAATGAGTATGGCCAGAACCGCCGTCACCACCCAAGTCGAAATCGATAGCCGTTTCATCATCGAATTGACCCAGAAAAATCCTTGCCCTGCATTGCGTTGGAAGTCCGCTCTTGTCAATTAACATATGTTAAATCAACAGCGTTTTGCCGAACCGGTGCTGCGTGTGCTGCCTGTTGCTCCGGGCTGCGGCGTGTCAGCCGGAGCTTGAGATCAGCGCGGAACGTCGCTGTGCTGCTTGTGCCGCAGAAGGATGTCGCGACCGATTCTGGGCGCCATGACGGCCTCGATTTGTTTGGCGAGGCTCACTTCCTTGGTTTTTTCCGCCTGTAGCGGCATTTTGCTCTTGCCCGCAAACCCTTGATGTCCTAAGGCCTCTGGCAAGTCGGAGCGTAGCGCAGCCCGGTAGCGCACTTGTCTGGGGGACAAGGGGTCGTGGGTTCGAATCCCGCCGCTCCGACCAATTTTTCAAAAATCATTGTCGTGCTGCCGGTGCCATTTGCAGATGCCGGTGAACGCGGCGGCATGTCGGGCATGGTGATCGCGGACACAAAAAAGGCCGGTCAATGACCGGCCCCGTGACCTCACCCTGCGCGTACATCCGGCGTCAGGGGAAGCGTTGACCCTTAAGTGGGGTGTGCTTTGGATAATTCAAGGCCCCAATCCAAACTATCGGTCGAGGGGGCTGTGTGCGCGCGCTTGATCACTGTCGCGATCGATTATTCCCAACCCTGAAAGCGCCCGCGCCGGCGCTGTCTTGCCGGGATGGTCAGGCGGGCAGGGGCACGGGTGAGGTTTGGCGGCGCTGCCGCGCTTGCGACAGCCAGCGCATTTCAAGCGCGATGCAGCCCCAGACGATGCCCATCAGCAGATAAAAATGCCGCCAGTGGTCGGTGTCGATCACGCTGCCGATGATCGTGTGGCCGACCAGAACGATGTAGGCCAGCATCAGATAGGGTTGCCAGGGCCGGTCTCGCAGCAGAAACCGAAACCCGAGCGCCAGTGTCCAGACCATCAGCGCCAGATAGCTGACAAATCCCAGCCAGCCATAATCCATCAAGGCCTTGAGCCAGATATTGTGCGTGTCTTCGCCCCACATCAGGCCGAACTCCAGCGGACCCACCCCCAGCGGGTGCTCCAGCGCCATCAGGAATCCGATCGCATGGCGCTCGAACCGGCCAAGCCGGGCGCCGTCATAAGCCTGCACCAGCTTGGCCCGGTCCGAGAACAGGTCGGCGATCTGGTCGAATTGAAGCGCGACAAGGATCGCGCCGACCAGCAACAGCGATCCGATCAGGGTCATGATCAGGATCTTGAGCCGGAATGCGCCGGTTCGCTCCTTGATCAGCATGGTCAGGACCAGCAAAACCATGCTGATGGCCATCAACCCCCAGGCGGCGCGCGAGAAGGAGAAGAAAACGCCGAGAAAAAGGATAACCAGCCCAATTGCACGCAGGGGCATCGCCTTCAAGGTGCCGGTTAGCAGTCCATACATCAGGTAAAGTGCGGGCAGGACCAGATAGGGCCCAAACACATTGGGGTCCTGAAAGGCGCCCATGGCGCGGCCGTAGCGGGTGAAGACTTCTCCCCCGGGAATGGCGCCGAGATAGCCAAGAATGCCCAGGAGCGCGGTGAGGATTGCACCGGCACCATAGGCGCGGAAAATCAACCGCAACCGCCGCTGGTCGGCTTCGATGATGGCGGCGAAAAACATCGACGTGAAGGCCAGAAACAGGGACACCGCCATGTACATCGGCGTGTCCTTGACGTCATCCATGGTCAGGATGGAAAACATTCCGCCAATGTTGAACAGCACGTAGAGCGCAATCAGCGGGGCGATGTAGCGCGACAGTTTGAGCCCGAACACGGCCCAGATGCCGATCAGGACCGCCAGAAACACTTCATAAGGTGCGGGTTCGTTGATGACGAAGCCCGACAGAAACACCCCGACGGCCACCAGCAGCGAGGCCAGCATCGAGATGGCGGCGCGCTGTGGCTGAAGGACGGCCGGTGCTGGGAGGGCGGCGCTGGTCAATAGGCGTTGTCCGTGTTGAGCAGCCTGATCGGTGTCAGGAGCAGGATCTTGAGATCAAACAGCAGCGACCAGTTCTCGATGTAGTAGAGGTCGCAGGCCGTGCGCTGCTTGATCTTTTCGTCATTGTCGATCTCTCCGCGCCAGCCGTTGATCTGAGCCCAGCCGGTGACGCCCGGCTTGACCCGGTGCCGGGCGAAATACCCGTCAACGACTTCGGCAAACAGCCGGTCATGGGCTGCGGCGACGACCGCATGCGGCCGCGGCCCGACCAGCGACAGCTCGCCGCGCAGAACATTGAAGAACTGCGGCAACTCGTCGATCGAGGATTTCCGGATGAAGCGGCCGACCTTGGTCACCCGCGGATCCCCCTTGGTCACAGCGGCGCGGGCAGTGGGATCACATTGGTCGGTGTACATCGAGCGGAATTTGAGCACGTCTATGACTTCGTTGTTGAAGCCATGACGTTTCTGCCTGAACAGAACCGGCCCCTTTGAATCGAGCTTGATGGCGACAGCCGTGCCGATCATCACCGGCCAGAGCAGGGCGATTGCCAGCAGCGAAAAGAAAATGTCAAACGCCCGCTTGGCCACCGAGTCCCAATCGGTGATCGGGCGGTCAAAAATGTCGAGCATCGGCACTTCGCCGACATAGGAATAGGCACGCGGACGAAATCTGAGCTTGTTGGCGTGGGCGGCAAGGCGAATATCCAGCGGCAGGATCCAGAGTTTCTTCAGCAACTCCAGAACCCGCGATTCCGCATTCAGCGGCAATGCAATGATCAGCATGTCGATCCGCGCCATGCGGGCGAATTTGACAAGTGAATCGATGTTGCCGAGTTTGGGATAACCCGCCACAACCGGCGGCGAGCGTCGCTCGTCGCGATCATCGAAGATGCCACAGATCCGGATGTCATTGTCCGCATCCTGCTCGATGGAGCGGATCAGCGCCTTTGCGATTGCACCGCCGCCAACAATCACCGCCCGGCGTTCCATGACGCCGTTGCGCGCCCAGCGGCGTATGCCATAGGCAACGATGTTGCGTCCGATCACCAGCAGCACCGCGCCGGTGATGAACCAGGCCGCAAACCATACCCGCGAAAAAACCAGCCCGTATTGCAGGAAGAAGCCCATCAGCGCGATGACGGAAAAAGCGATCGACCAGGCGCTGAGCACCTTGGGCAGGGTTCTCAGCGCACTTCTGAGCGCAGGCACCTGATAGCCGTCGGCAGCCTGGATCAGCAACACCGCAAGTCCCGATCCGATGACGACAGCCGGCACGTAGAAATACATGGCCGATTCAAGCGAGATGCCGACATAGAGGGCGTAAATGACGAAACCGGTGACGGCGAGCAGAGCGAATTCCGCCAACCGCAACGAGCCGATGATCATCGTCGGGGAGTAGTTTTCCTGCGACAGGCGGTTGGCGGTTTGCCGCGCCAGACGGCTCATTTCGACAACGGATTCCCCAGCCGCATCCGTTTGCCCAGGCTCGGCCTTGATGGCGGCCATGGCCTTGCGGATGGACTCGGAATGATAGGCGCTGTCGCGGTTGAACTTGTTCACGGTCGAATTCTCCCCGGAAACTTCTGCTACCGGGATACCACCTGCACCCTAAGAAAGGCTTGACGTGCGTGAAGTCTGCTTTTCCGCTGCCGGCTGCGCGCGGCAATGGTGATAAAGCTCGGCCATGCGCTCGGCCATGGCCTTGCTGGAGAATTGGCCGCGAAACTTGCCGGTTTCCGGCATCAGTCCGGGCAACCAGCCGGGATCGGCGATGGCATGGGTCATGTTGACGGCCAGCGCTTCGGCGTCGCCGGGGGGCACAAATCCGGCGAAATCGGGGCCAAGAATCTCCGGAATGCCGCCGACTCTGGTGGAGATGACCGGCTTTCCTGCCGCGACTGCCTCCAGCACGATATAGGGCATCGATTCAGCCCGCGACGGAATGACCACCGTCCGCGCCAGCGCAAAGGCCTCGCGCGCCGGCATGGCCGGGTGCATCTTGATCCGCTCCCCCATGCCAAGCGTATTGATACGCGTCTGGTAGCGCGGCTTGTCATCGCCATCACCCACCATGATTGCGCTAAGAGGTTTGCCCGCCAGTTGCTCTGCCCGGCGCATGGCCTCGATGAAGACGTCCGGTCCCTTCAGATCCCGCATCATGCCGATATAGAGGAAATCGGCTGCATCCGGGGCGGTCTCGACCGGCACGAATTCGTCCGCCTGCAGACCGTTGTGGATCATCTGCCACGCAACCGCCGGCGTGCCGATCTTTTGCTCATAGGTCCGCCGCTCATAATCGGACACGAACACCAGGGTGTCGGTCCAGCGTTCGAGCAGGCGCTCGATTGCAAAATAGGCCTGACCCCGCAGAGTCGCTGTGTCGTAGTGCAGGCTTCCGCCGTGGGGAGAATAAAAACGGGCAACGCGAGACTGGGATACCCGTAACCGTGAGCCGACCAATCGCACGAAAGCGCCGCCTTTGGCGCCATGCCCGTGCAACACGTCCGGCTGCAAGCTCTTGATCTTGTTGAGTGTCTGGAAGGCTGTCCTGATGTCGGAAGGACCGAGTGAGCGGCGGATCGGCATCCGTGTCAGTCCAAGCGACAGGTACGGCATGATGGTGTCGAACAGCGCGTCTTCATAGGCGCCGCCAGTGGTGGAATCGCACAGGATCCCGATCTGGTGGCCAGCCTTGGCATGCTGTTCGGCCAGATCCCGGACATGCCGGAATATGCCGCCCACTGGCGACCGGAAACAATGCAGGATCCGCAAAGGTTTATCAGAAGCCATCAGGTCAGAACAGCCGCTCACGGACATAGATGGTGTCACCGGCAAGGATCGGATCGGTGATCGGAACCCGGCCGGTCATGATGTCGCCATTGATCGTGCGGGTGATGTCGACATTGCGCTGATTGGCTCTGGAAGAGTATCCGCCGGCGATGGCAATGGCGTTCTGCACGGTCATGCCGGCCACATAGGAATATTGCCCGGCCTGGCCGACTTCGCCCATGATGAAGAACGACCGGTACCGGTCGATCTCGATGGAAACGTCCGGGTCGCGCAGATAGCCCTGGCGCAAGCTGGCCGCGATGCTGCCTTCGAGTTGCTGCAGCGTGTGGCCGCGCGCCGGCACCGCACCAATCAGCGGGAAGGCGATATATCCGGCCTGGTCAATTGTGTAGGTGCCGGTCAATCCGGTCTGCTCGAAAACCGTCACCCGCAGGCGATCGCCAGCGTCAAGCCGGTAGGGCTGCATCACGGCTTCATGGAAAGCCTTGGGCGCCGGTTGATAGCCTGAGCATCCCGCCAGCATGACCGAGGTCATGGCAGCCGCCAGAAGGTGCATCACTTTGGGCTTGGCGGGTCTCATGCTTTTACGTGCTCCACGCGAACCGTGCAAATTACGAGACCTGTTATCGATCCATTAGGGTTAACGGCTGGTAAAACTCCGCAGATTTTTAACGCGAACCGGACAGAGCCCGACCGGCGCGGGGAGGGACTTGAAAAGGTAAAGGAACTGTCACTGCCGCTTTAACGCTTGTGTTACCATGTTCCTTTACAGTTTTGCGTGAGTATAAGTATGGAGTAGCGCGCGCATGTCTGGCTCACCAATGACCCACACGGATGTCGATATTGACCTTGGTCGCCTGGTCAAGGCGGTCTGGGATCGAAAAACCATGGTCGCCGGCTTGACCGCTGCTGCCGCGGGGTTGGCTTTTATCGTGACCGGCCTGATGAATCCGCTCTACAAGTCTGAAGCGCGGCTTTTGATTGAAACCCGCGAGCCGGTCTATACCGGCGATCAGCCCGCCAGGACCGGCGATGCAACGCTTGATGAACGTGCGGTCACCAGCCAGGTCGAAATTCTCCGCTCCACCGATATTGTCAAACAAGTGGCCCGCGATCTCGATCTTTCTTCCTACGAGGAGTTTGATCCGGCTGCCAATCCGTCTGCGATCAGCGAAACGCTGGTTCTTCTGGGATTGAAAAAGAACCCTCTCGATGTTCCCGCCGAGGAGCGCATCCTCAAAGCCTTCTACAAGAAGCTGGATGTCTATGCGGTGCCCGGATCGCGTGTCATCGGCATCGAGTTTTCCTCCGAAGACGCCACCCTTGCCGCCGAGGTGCCCAATGCCCTGGTCAAGGCCTATCTGGCTTTCCAGTCCGGCGCCAAACTGGAAAACAACACCGATGCCAGCGCCTGGCTTGAGCCGGAGATCACCAAACTGCGCGAAAAGGTTCGGGAATCAGAAGAAAAGATCGCCGAGTATCGGTCCAAGACCGGGCTGTTGCTGGTCAATCAGCAGGACACCATCGCAGCCAAGCAACTGTCCGATATTTCCACCGAACTCAGCCGGGTTCGGGCTGAGCGGGCTGATTCTGAAGCCCGTGCACAATCGGTACGCAATGCGCTTGAAAACGGTCAGGCGGTCAACGCGGTGTCGGATGTGCTGGCGTCGCCGGTGATTCAGCGCCTGCGCGAAAGCGAAGGCAATGTCCGCGCGCAGCTCGCCGATTTGTCGACCACATTGCTTGATGAACACCCCCGCATGAAGGGGTTGCGCGCGCAATTGGCCGATATCGAGAGACAGATCCAGGGCGAAATCCGCAAAGTGCTGTCCAGCCTGGAGAGCAATTCGCGCGTGGGACGGATCCGCGAAGAGGAACTGACGGCCCAGCTCAACGCGCTCAAGGCCGGATCGGCGCGCGAAGGCGAGGAATCGGTCGAACTGCGCTCGCTCGAGCGGGAAGCTGCGGCCCAGCGTGACCTTCTGGAAACCTATCTCAGCCGCTATCGCGAGGCCGCCTCGCGCTCCGAACCGAAGGCCTTGCCAGCGGATGCGCGCGTGATTTCAAGCGCTGTTGCGGCATCGGAATCCTACTATCCCAAAACCGGACCGATTATCATCGTTGCCGCCTTTGCGACCTTTCTCTTGTCGTCGATCGGCGTCATGCTCGGTGAACTGTTCTCGGGCCGCGCGCTGCGCCAATCCACTGCTCTGGTGCGGGAGCCGGTTCCTGCGCAGCCGGAAGCCGAAGAGGGGGCTGCAACGCACAGTCCTGCCGCAACCGGGGCCGCCGCGTCTCCGGAGGCGCCACCGCCTGCCTTCATCACCAATGACGCTTTTGATTTCGGTGTGGAGGCAGTGGCTGAGCAGCTTGTGACCGACATCACTGCGCTTGCGATCTGCATTTCGCCCGAAGGCGATGAGGGATCTGCTGCCGCTGTCATGCTTGCCCGCACAGTCGCCAGCGAGGGTCTGAAGACCCTGTTGATAGACCTCACCGGCTCTGCCTGTCCGACCGAGCTGATGGCCGAATCCATGCGCTTGCCTGGCCTGACCGAGCTGATGTGCAGCGAGATTGCGATCTCCGAGTCAATCCACCCCGACCGGCTGTCCGCGGCGCACATAATTCCGCGCGGCAATGCCAGCGCGCGCCGCGCAATGCGTGCCATCGACCGTTTGCCGATGGTGATTGAAGCGCTGACGGAAGTCTATGATCTGGTGATCGTCGAATGCGGCGCTGCCGATGCCGCATCGGTGGCAAGGATTGCCCGCAATCAAACAGCGGAGATCGTTCTGTCGATCCTGCGCTCGAACGAGGCCGAAGTCGCCCGCCATCTCGAAGAACTCAACGCCCAGGGCTTTGAGGAGGTCTTGCTGATGACGCCCGCCGGGACCAATCCGCCACTTGCAGGCCACAGCTCGGCTGCCTGACAGCGATCTGGTGCACCATTGCCGGTCGTCCGAGCGTTCAGTCGTTGTGAGTTGCGTGCTGAGGCTTTCGCACCGTGAAACTGCGGAGCCGGGCGACGATCCGGTGCAGCACAGGCGATGTCTTGATCGCCCGCTTCAGGCGGATCGTGCCGGTAATCGACGGGGCAGCCAGGCGCCCCTTGAAGTTGAGCG
Organism: Hoeflea sp. YIM 152468; assembly: GCF_029210485.1. Taxonomy (GTDB): domain Bacteria; phylum Pseudomonadota; class Alphaproteobacteria; order Rhizobiales; family Rhizobiaceae; genus Hoeflea. The sequence continues at coordinate 191,917 of NZ_JARGET010000005.1, read as the reverse complement.
GCACATAGCAATCGACGAGCTCGGTACGCTGGGGGCACCATGAGCGCTTGTAAAGCTGGTCTCCGACGCCGAAGTCGAACACATCATAGCCCGCTCTCGCGTAGTGCTCGATCATTCTGAAGAACAACAACTCACCAGCGCTGGCATCGGCGGCGATGTCCTCGTTGATCGATCCGAATTGGCAGGTGATGTGTTTGCCCTTGATGGTCAGCCCGGCGACGGCAATGATCTGCGGCTGCAAGGTGGTATCCACAAGCTCGATTGCATGAAGCTCTAGCCCGGCCTTGCCGGTTGCATCGCGGGTGGTGGCGAGCTTGCGCAGGAATGCACGTACGCCGGGATCGGCAAAGACGTTTGGCAAGCCCTGGGCCGCCAGCCGAACCGGCTTTTGCTCAAGGAACGTATCGAGCAGGCGCAGCGCCTCGGCATCCGTGCCACCGGTGATGTGCCGGTAGCCGCCCATGGCCTCAAGGCGGCGTTCGGAGACGCGGAATTTTTTCCGCCGGCGCTTGCTGTTGATTTGCGCCAGGACGGCGTTGAAATCGGTAAACAGTGGCAACTGAAAGCTGGGGTTTTGATGAAAGGTTCGCGGCAGGGCGGAAAATGGCGCGCGGGCTGCAGCTTCGGGGGGCATCTTGTCAAACAGCACGAGATCCGCGCCCAGTCCGGCTTCAGACAGCGCGGCGCCGAGATCCCGCGCAGCGACCGGATCAAGTCGGCTCTGTGCGGCGATGTCGATCAGGCCGGTGTTCTCGTTGGAAAATGACGTCCCGGCGAAGCGGGCGATTGTCAGGCCGTGCATTCGAACCGTTTCCAGCGGCAGGATGGCAAAGGCAGTGCCGTTTTGCTCCAGCGTCACAATCGAAAGGTTTACGCCGGTTCCCTGCGCCCAGGCCTCGACCCAGGCGCGGCTTTGATGAAATGTCATCGCCGGATCTGCCTCAAGGGCCTGCCACACTTCCGAGACGCGACCCGGGTCCGAAACCACGCGGGCTGACAAGCCGTTTGCGATGTGACGCGCGCGCGCGCTGGCCGAAGGCGCCGCTAGAGGTGCTGATATGTCCTTTGCATTGACCATTGATACCGTGCTCTTGGAAATTTTGGGCTTCTGGCGAAGAGCATGACGCGTTGGTTTCAATATTTGGATAAATGCCGCTGCATTTCCCGGCAAAAGCCTCAGTGAAGGCTAATGCGGCGTTAATGCAGGCCCAGCGGCTCAGCTCTGCTTGTCCTTGCGCGGGCCTTCCATCCAGCGGATGACAAACATCGCCGGCACCACCCAGAGTACGCCTGTGAACAGGAAATACAGCAGATGCACATACCAGGCGGACTCGGCCAGCCGATAGGTTGCAACCGTTGTGGCGACCAGAGCGTAGAGCACCACCAAGGCGATGATGATGACGGTTCCGATGAGTTTCTTGAGACGGACGGGCATGGACGAACCTTATGATCAGGTGGTGGCTAAGGCATGCCGCGTTCAAAGGGAGTCATTTGGACGATAACGTACATGCGTGGGTTCAAGGAAAGACAGCGCCCCTTGCGCGTCCGACTGGATGCGCGGCGCTGTAGCACATAACGGCTTTGCCGCCCAACGCAAGAGCAGGCGGCGTCATGATCATTGCCGCGACCGCATGCCGCAAAGCCATCCCACTTGCCTTGCAGAAAAGGGTGGTGCACATGTCGGCAATCTTTCGAAGGAAGAACCGTTGAACACAGCCAATCCCATCATCCCGCTTGACCCCATCCCCGACGCGGATGGTTCCCTGGACCGGTCACCGCGCGCCGACGCGGTGATTGCCGACCAGCAGCGGATTCAGCGCAACCGCACCATGCTGCGCGTCTGGCTGTCGGTGGTGCTGGTCGCCATTCTCGCCCTGATCCTGGTTGGTGGCGCCACGCGACTGACCGGCTCTGGCCTTTCGATCACGGAATGGAAGCCGATCCACGGCGTCATCCCGCCGCTCAGCGAGGCCGAATGGCAGGAAGAGCTGGAGCTGTACCGGCAAATCCCGGAATATCAGTTGATCAACAAGGGCATGAGCCTGTCCGACTTCAAGACGATCTACTGGTGGGAGTGGGCCCACCGGTTCCTTGCGCGCGGTGTTGGCGTCCTGTTCGGCGTGCCGTTCCTGTTTTTCCTCGCCACAGGCCGTGTTGAAAAACGGCTGCGCTGGCCGCTTTTCGGATTGCTGGTTCTGGGCGGATTGCAGGGTGCTGTGGGCTGGTGGATGGTGGTGTCAGGGCTGGTCGACCGCGTTGATGTCAGCCAGTACCGGCTGGCCACGCATTTGACGCTTGCCTGCCTGATCTTTGCAGCGATTGTCTGGGTGATGCGCGGCCTGGCGCTGCACTCGTCCGATCCGTCGCCAAGCGTCGGCCTGAGGCGGGGGGCAGGGGCGGTGACTGGGCTGGTGCTGGTGCAGATCTATCTGGGCGGCCTGGTCGCCGGGTTGAACGCTGGCCTTGCCTCCGATACCTGGCCATTGATGCATGGCGCCCTGGTGCCCGAGGGCCTGCTTGAAATCGTCCCGGCCTGGCGCAATTTCTTCGAGAACGAACTGACAGTGCAGTTCGTCCATCGTCTCGGGGGCTATCTGCTGTTCCTGCTGGCCGCGTGGCACATGCTGGCAACGATCATCCGCGGCCCCGGTACGACCCATTGCCGCCGTTCCATCGTGCTGTTCGGGCTTGTCACCGTTCAGGCGCTGATCGGGATCATTGTCATTCTCGGTCAGGTGCCGTTCGGGTGGGCGCTGGTGCACCAGGGATGGGCGGTTGTTGTTCTCGGTTTTGCCGTGGCCCACTGGCGCGGTTTTCATGGCGCTTATCCCATGGAAACCCGGATCCGGGTCAGCAATTGACAGCCAGACCCGGCGCATGGAGGCTGTAGCAACGGGAGAACGGGATGGCACTCTTCAAACTGTCAAGGCACCGCAAATATGTCTCCGACGAGCGATACTATGCCTGGTTTGAGCTCGCCTACACTGCCGTGGATGTTTGCGCCGCCGGTCTTTTTGTCATTGGCTCGGTGATGTTCTTCTTCGAGGAGTGGCAAAAAGTCGGCACCTGGTGTTTCCTGATCGGCTCCATCTGCTTTGCGCTCAAACCGGTACTGCGGATCATCCGTGAACTGCGCTATCTCGAAAAGGACGACTACGAGGACCTGGCAAAACGGCTCAAGGACGACCCGTAAGCCGGGCCTGCGGGTGGATCGGGCTTTGCAAGGCCGTGCCCCTCCGGGTCGAAGGGGCACGATCGCACCGGGTAAGCCCCGCGTCAGCGTCAGCAACCGAGATGGCGGCCCCTTAGGCTGGAGCCTGCACGCCGATCATCAGATCGAGATTCTGCACCGCTGCGCCCGACGCGCCCTTGCCCAGATTGTCGAGCGAGGCGACCAGATTGAGCTGGCCCGTGCCTTCGGTGCCGAGCACGTAAAGCCGCATGCTGTTGGTTCCGGCCATCTCCTCTGGGTCAAGCCGCGCAAGGCTGGCGCTTTGAGAGAGCGGAACAACATTGACCACGCCGCCTGAGGAGAAATGGGTTGCGAGTGCTGCATGCACGTCTGCCATCGACGGATTTCCGTTCAGAAGCTCCAGATGCAGCGGTGCATTGACCAGCATGCCCTGAGCAAACCGCCCGACTGCGGGCGTGAAGATGGGTTTCCGCGTCAATCCACTATGGGTAACGATTTCCGGCACGTGCTTGTGGCCCAGCGCCAGCGCATAGGCGAAATAGGCGGCCGTGATCGCGTCTTCCTGGGACGCATTTTCCATCTGGGCAATCAGCTGTTTGCCGCCGCCGGTATAGCCCGACACACCATTGATGCTCAGCGGATAATCGGCAGGCAACAGGCCCGCGGCGACCAGCGGCGCAATCAGCGCAATGGCTCCGGTGGAGTAGCAGCCGGGATTGGAGACGAACTGCGCGTCCGCGATTCGGGCGCTCTGCTCTCTGTTCAGTTCGGCAAAGCCGAAAACCCAGTCCGGGTGAGACCGGTGGGCTGTGGAGGCGTCGATGAACCGGGTTCCGGCATCTGCCGCCAGCGCCACCGCTTCGCGCGCGGCGTCGTCAGGCAGGCATAGAATGGCGATGTCGGCTTCGCGCAGAAACCTGGTCCGCACGTCAGCATCGCGCCGATGCTCGGCCGGCATCGACATCAGATCGATGTCTGTCCGGTCCTGCAGCCGCGTCACGATCTGCAGGCCTGTTGTACCGTGTTCACCATCAATGAAAATCTTGGGAGCCATTGGGCTTCTCCGTTCATGCAAAAATTTCAGGGACTAGCGCAGCGCTTCGGGTTCAATCACCGAAACGGCTCATGCGGCTCGCGAGCTTTTATCGTCGCAAGCGGCGTTCCGCAAGAAGTCCGAAATAATGCATGGCCACAGAGGCTCCGGCTATCGCGGTGATGTCCGCGTGATCATAGGCTGGGGCAACTTCTACTATATCGGCGCCCTTCATATCAAGCCCTCCGAGCTTCTGCAGCACCGACAGCATTTTGGCGCTCGACGGGCCGCCCGCCACCGGCGTCCCGGTTCCCGGCGCGAAAGCCGGGTCGAGGCAATCAATGTCGAACGTAAGGTAACAGGCGCTGTTGCCGACATGCTCGAGAATGGTGCTGGCGATCTGCGCGGCGGTCATGTCCTCGACCTCGTGCCCGTAGACGATGCGGATGCCGCAATCCTCCGGTGCATGGGTGCGGATTCCGACCTGGATCGAGCGGGTCGGGTCGATCACCCCGTCGCGCACCGCACGGCCGACGAAAGAGCCGTGATCGATCCGCTTGCCATCATCATCCCAGGTGTCCTGATGGGCGTCGAATTGCACAAGAGCCAGCGGTCCGTATTTGGCCGCATGCGCCTTGAGCAGCGGCCAGGTGACGAAATGATCGCCACCCATGCTCATCAGGAATGCGCCGGAGGCGATGATCGCGGCAGCTTCACGTTCGATTGTTGCCGGCGTTTCCTGATGGTTGCCATAGTCAAGCAGACAGTCGCCATAATCGATCACCGCCATGCTGTCGAACAGATCCCGATCAAACGGATATTGCGGATCATTGTCGAAAATCGCCGAGGCGCGCCGGATTGCCTGCGGACCAAACCGTGCGCCAGGCCGGTTGGACACAGCGGCGTCGAACGGAATGCCCCAGACCACCGCATCCGCCCCCTCCAGCGACTTGGTGTATTTGCGGCGCATGAACGACAACGCACCGGCATAGGTCGGATCGCTGGCCGCGGATTTCAGCGAGGTGGCGGTGAAGGCGTGGTCGATGGATTTGCTGGCCATGATCTGGTTCCGGAGACGAGGTTGAAGGCCAATCCTGTCTAACCCATTCACCCGGCGTGATAAAGCCGTTGGCAATAGCTTTGGCTGTCCCAGCGCCGGGCGAGCCGTGACAGCCCCAGGCATTTCGAGCGCTGTCGAAAATCAGGACCTCCCGTGGGAAGGCATTCGAGATGCGGAAAAACCAGGCCCTGTCTTGGGAAATGGCTGCTTTAGGGTTTGAGAAGAGTTCCTGGTCTATATTTGTCCTTGCAGGATCATTTGAGAGCCAAGAGACGGAATTGAGCATGAGCGCAGCCGGTTCTTCAGTCACCTCGCCAGAACCTTTGTATTCGGTGCAATATTTGCGCGCAGCCGCGGCTTTGGCCGTGGTCTTTTATCATGTCTCGGTCGTGTCTCAGAAGGCCTGGGGACTTGATCCGGAGCGGATCGATCATGTTGGCGCGGCCGGCGTCGATCTGTTCTTTGTCATCTCCGGGTTTATCATGGCGATGATTGTGGCGCGCCCCGGAGTGTTCGATGGCCGAGAATTCTGGATCAGGCGCCTGGCACGGGTGGCTCCGGCCTATTGGGTCATCACGTTTCTGGTGTTTGTGCTGGCGTGGCAAATGCCGAGCCTGTTCCATTCCACCGTCGCAGACCCCTACAGTCTCGTCACGTCGCTATCCTTCGTCGCCCTGGAGCAGAACGGAGGAGTTACGGGCCCTCTTCTGGTGGTCGGCTGGACGCTGAATTATGAAGTTTTCTTCTACGCCATCGTGGCTTTGACTGCGGGGTTGTTCTCCGATCGCCGGTTGATCGGGGCATCCGCTGCGATCATGGTCCTGGTTGCGGCCGGCCTTGTTTTCGATCCTTCCAACCTCAGCATGGCTTTTTACACCAATCCCATCCTGGTCGAATTTGTGTTTGGTGTCTTGATATTTCATGCCTGGACCAGAACGCGTGCCGATGCCCCGGGCCTCCTGCCTGCGGCCCTGCTGGTGACCGGCCTTGCCCTGCTGCTGTGGCAGTGGGAAAGACCGCTGGCGGAATGGCGGGCGTTTTATTGGGGCGTGCCGGCCGCCGCAGTGCTGTATGGCGGGCTCGGGGCTTTCGATTTCAAAAGCGCGTTTCTGGCACGGCTGGGCGACTGGTCCTATGCGCTGTACCTGACCCATGTCTTTGTGGTCACGTTCTACATCAAGCATGGCATCTCCATGCTCACCGCAATCGAAGTGCCGTGGCCGGTCCATTACCTGATCATGACGGTGCTGGCCTTCGCCGTGGCCGCCGCCTTCTACACGATTGTCGAGCGACCCCTGTCCCGCTGGACCCTGGGGGTATTCACACGCCAATCGGCTGCGAAGCCGAAGGCTGATGCCGAGCCGGGTGGGCGGGCTACGGAGCCGGCTGAATAATTTCGCCGGACGGCCAGTCTGCAGCGCTTGCTCAGTCGATGGATACTTCCCCATCGTTTGGTCGCGCATGTGTGTCGATGGGAGCGGACGCAAGAGCAGGTCCAGCCAAGCCTCGGGGGCATACAAAAAGGACGGAGCCGAAGCCCCGTCCAGATTGCAGTCACCATATCGTCCAGGCGAATTAACGCTTGGAGAACTGGAACGACCGGCGGGCCTTGGCCTTGCCGTATTTCTTGCGTTCGACCACGCGGCTGTCGCGGGTCAGGAAGCCACCCTTCTTCAGCACCGGACGCAGGCCCGGCTCGAAGTAGGTCAGCGCCTTGGAAATGCCGTGACGAACGGCACCGGCCTGGCCGGAAAGGCCGCCACCGGTGACGGTGCAGACGACGTCGAACTGGCCTTCACGGGCCGCCGCGACGACAGGCTGCTGAACAACCATCTGCAGCACCGGACGGGCGAAGTAGGTGACGAAATCACGGCCGTTGACGGTGATCTTGCCGGTGCCTGGCTTGATCCAGACGCGGGCAATCGCGTTCTTGCGCTTGCCTGTGGCATAGGACCGGCCAAGGTCGTCGACCTTGCGGACGTGAACCGGTGCGGCCGGCTCTGCGGTTTCGGTCGCGGCGGCCGATGCGCCGAGTTCCTCAAGCGAATTGAGTTCAGCCATGATCAGGCGCTCCTTTTGTTCTTGCTGTTGAGCGAGGCGACGTCAAGAACGGTCGGCTGCTGCGCTTCGTGCGGATGATCGGAACCGGCATAAACGCGCAGGTTCTTCATCTGGCGACGACCAAGCGGCCCGCGGGGAACCATGCGCTCGACAGCCTTTTCAACGATCCGCTCGGGAAAGCGGCCTTCGAAAATCTGGCGCGCGGTGCGCTCCTTGATGCCGCCGGGATAGCCGGTGTGCCAGTAATATTTCTTGTCGGCAAATTTGTTGCCGGTCAGCACTGCCTTTTCCGCATTGATGACGATGACATTGTCGCCGTCGTCAACGTGAGGGGTGTAGGTGGCTTTGTGCTTTCCGCGCAGGATGGTGGCAATGACAGTGGCCAGACGACCGACGACGAGACCTTCGGCGTCGATGATGATCCACTTCTTGTCCACCTCTGCAGGCTTCTGCGAGAAGGTTTTCATGGAGTTCTCTTTTCATTCAGGATCCGGAGTGGCTGGGCCAGAAGCCGGACGTTTCTTGTTGCTTGTGTTGGACGAGCCGTTTGCAGCGCATCAGGTCTGAACCAACGGGCGCCGGAATCCCAAAACCCCGGTGCTGGGTGCTTATAGGCGAGGCCCTATGTCGCGTCAAGCGGCCAGATTCGAGCGAAGTCTAAAATAGGCGTGGAAAAACATATAGTTAAGAATGCGGTATCATGATACCGTCTATTTTTGCGGCGGAACCGAATAGGTGGCCGTGGCGTGGGCCACCAATTCGCCGCCGGAATCGCAAATGGCAATGTCGGTGACCACCAGACGTTTGCCCAGTTTGAGGATTTTCGCCGTGGCGTCGAGCGGCCCGGATTCGGGCTTCATCAGGAAATTGATGTTCAGATTGGTGGTCACCGCAAGTGCGACGCGACCGATATGGGCCAGGATCACGGCATAGGCCGCCAGGTCGGCCAGCGTGAACAGGGTCGGCCCGCTGACCGTGCCGCCGGGCCTCAGATGCCTTTCATCCGCATCGAGCCGGACACGGGCACTGCCCGGAGCCACATCAAGCACCGATATGTTGTGTCCGTTGGTCTTGATCTGGGGAAAGACTTCGTCGAGATAGGCGGACACTTCTGGGGCGGACATCACGGGAGAGGCCGGTGCAGCCATGGTTTCTGTTCCTGTCGAATGAAGAAAGTTATGAGTGACCGGGTGTGGGGGCATGTCGGCTACACTGTTCTGCTCGCATATTCGCCATCGCTGTTGTTTCCTTGCCGGACTCTGTGTCCCGGCACCGTTGCGGAAAGCAAGCCTCTGGTCAACGCCGTGGCTTTCCGAAACTTGCACTCCGCGCTAAACTCGGGTGCGAAAGGCGAAAGGGTTTTTCCATGAATGTCGTCGAGCTGAACAAGAATGCGTCCTCGGGCCTGGTCAACACCGAAGTCCACAACGGTGTGCTGCGGCTGGAGATGAACAATCCCCCGGCAAATGCGCTCTCACTGGGCTTGATGCAGGCGCTGAAGGACCAGCTTGACGCCGCCCGCCAGGACGCATCGATCCGCGTGGTGATCATCGCCTCGGCGACACCGGGCAGGCTTTTTTCCGCCGGTCACGACCTCAAGGAGCTGACCCTGCACCGCGCCGATGAGGATCAGGGCAGGGCGTTCTTTGCCCGCACCATGAAGCTCTGCGCCGATCTGATGCAGGCCATTGTCCATCTGCCGGTGCCGGTGATTGCCGAGGTCGATGGGCTGGCCACCGCTGCCGGCTGCCAGCTTGTCGCCTCCTGCGATCTGGCGATGTGCACCGACACCTCCGCCTTCTGTACCCCCGGTGTGAATATCGGGCTGTTCTGCTCCACCCCGATGGTGGCGCTGAGCCGCAACGTGCACCGCAAGCAGGCGATGGAAATGCTGCTCACCGGCGAGACCATCGACGCCTCGACAGCGCGCGAATTCGGCCTGATCAACCGCATCATGCCGCGCCAGTATCTCAATCAGGTTGTGATGAAATACGCCGAAGTCATTGCCTCCAAGTCACCTTTGACGGTGAAAATCGGCAAGGAGGCGTTTTACCGGCAGGCGGATATGTCACTGGGCGACGCCTATGACTACACGGCGCAGGTGATGGTGGAGAACATGCTGGCCCGCGACGCCGAAGAGGGCATCAACGCTTTCATCGCCAAGCGAACGCCGGAATGGACCGGGGAGTAACCGGCATCGAACATGCGGACCGGCCCGATCCCGGGCGCCGCGGCACACTCTCCGTGAGGACGTAATCATGACCCTGTCACCGCGCATCACCATGATCACGCTCGGCGTTGCCGATGTCGCCGCTTCGACCGGATTTTATCAAAAGCTCGGCTTCAAACGGTCCTCGGCGTCCAATGACAGCGTCACCTTCTTTCACATGAATGGCACGGTGCTGGGCCTGTTCGGCCGTGACGCGCTGGCCGCCGATGCAGGCCTGGAGCCGACCGCAGCCCAGCCTTTTGAAGGCATGGCACTGGCGCACAATCTGGGCTCGCGTGAGGAGGTCGACGCCGCCTGGAATTTCGCGGTCGCATGTGGCGCCAGGCCGGTGAAAAAGCCGCATGAGGTGTTCTGGGGCGGCTATTCCGGTTATTTCGCCGATCCAGACGGCCATCTGTGGGAACTGGCGCACAACCCCTTCATGGCGCTGAGTGAAGACGGGCATATGACCTTGCCGGCGTAAGCGCATAAGCTCAGGGTGTCAGCCGCAGCAGTGGCCGGAACCGGGTCAGGTCATCATCATCGCTGGCATTGGCGTCGCAGGCGATCACCCGGCAGCTGTTGGTGTCGCGCGCCGGAACGCTGGCCCACACGCCGACCGACGGGCTTTGGCACATCAGCGATGAGCTGACATAGCGATCATAGATCGGCAGGCCCCTTTTCGAAGTGTACCGCAGGATGGCGGCACCCTCGTTTATCAGGGCACTGCGGATGGCGCTGCAATCGGTCTCAGTCGTCTCAATGCGGCTGATGGCCTGCGCCGGGCCGCTTACGGCCATGAAGCCCGCAATGGCCGCAGCCACAGGCAAGGTGCTGTTGATGATCAGGCGCGGGGACATGGCGACTTCCTCCTGGTGGCGTCTCGCGAGTGGCTACAGATGCAATGTGTCGCAGATTTGATCGCCGACAAGGGCGAAGCGGTTGTCGCGGTGCTTGACGCACCCGGATGCTGTTGCGACAACCGGATCAGATCTAGCAGGATGCGCTCCGGATGAACCACGACAGCTACGCCAATTCCTACATTTCCGGCATCCTGCAATCGGTAAAGACCGTTGCCGTGGTCGGCGCGTCCGCCAACGAGGTGCGTCCGAGCTTCTTCGTCATGAAATACATGCTCGCCAAGGGCTATCATGTCATCCCGGTCAATCCGGGGCAGGCGGGCAAGTCCATCCTCGGGCAGATGACCTATGCACGGCTCAGCGATGTGCCTGTGGCCATCGACATGGTCGACATATTCCGGGCTTCCAATGCGGTTCCGGGCATTGTCGATGAGGTGCTGGCGCTTGATCCGCTGCCGAAAGTGATCTGGATGCAGCTCACCGTGCGCGATGATGAAGCCGCTGCCCGCGCCGAAGCCGCCGGCATCAAGGTGGTGATGAATCGCTGCCCGAAGATCGAATATGCCCGCCTGTCCGGCGAAATCGGCTGGAACGGTGTCAACTCGGGCGTTGTGTCCGCGCGCAAACCGGTCATGCGCACCGGCTTCCAGAGTTACGGGTTGCGAGTGCCGCAAACCGGCAAGGAGTAGGGCCGGTCCGGCTTGTCCTGGTGGGCAGCGATTGCCGCGCGCCGTTCGCAGCCGGTGAGGATCAGCCTTGCAAGGGGCACAACACCTGGCGTCGACGCCATGCGCCACAGTTCTGATTCAATGCTTTGCAGAATGATGGCCCGCCGGCGTCGCGGCGCAGGATCAGATAGATGACGACAATGCAGTGGCTGGGTTGGGTCTCATGAGGCGGATATTCGCACTGGTGCGGACGGCGGGGTTTCTGGCTGTGCTCTGCGTGTCTTTGGCCACCACGGCCATCAGCATGGGCGTGTGGGCGGTTTCGCTGACCGCGCAGGTGACCACCATGACTGCCAGCGCGGCGGCAACGGCCATTGCCCATCGCAAAGCCATTGCCGCCGCAGTTGTTCGCGCCAAGGCCAAGGCAAGGTTGCGTCGCGCAATGGTGGTCTTGCCGGTCGCGGGCATGGCTGCGGCGGTTGCCTTTGAGCGGCAGGATTATCTGGATGGAAAGAGCTCAACCCGGATCGAGACCTTGAGGATTATGGCTGCGAAGTCAGCACCGCATCCGCAGAGGTGATCGATGATGTCTTGCAGGACCTGCCCGAGACTGTTCGTCCATCCCGGGACTGGCTGCTGGCGCGATTGCCCGGATGTGAACCTGCCGACGAGAGCGTCGAAACTTTAACCGAGTGAGCTTCTGCGCCTTGCGCGCGCGCTGTGACGAATCTCTGCACTTTCTTTCACGACAGCGAGGCTCAAAGGAATTATATTCCGGTTTGAAGGCCCCAGGTGAATGTGGATGCGCGGTTTTGAGCTGCTCCGCGCAAATTTCTTCTTTGACCGCGACGCGCACATGCGGGATAACCCCTGCATACTGTTTTCGGGCACAACAGGAGTGATCCATGTCGAACAATCAGCCGGGTTTCAATACATTAGCTGTACATGCGGGGGCCCAGCCGGATCCCGCCACGGGCGCACGCGCCACACCGATCTACCAGACCACCGCCTTCGTCTTTGATGATGCCGATCATGCCGCGTCGCTGTTCGGCTTGAAGGCCTTCGGCAACATCTACACCCGCATCATGAATCCGACTCAGGCCGTGCTTGAAGAGCGGGTTGCGGCGCTGGAAGGCGGCACAGCCGCGCTCGCGGTTGCCTCAGGCCACGCGGCACAATTGATCGTTTTTCACACCATCATGCGCCCGGGCGACAACTTCATTGCCGCCAACCAGCTCTATGGTGGCTCGATCAACCAGTTCGGCAAATCCTTCAAGTCGTTTGACTGGCATGTGCGCTGGGCTGATCCGGCCGATATGACCAGCATTGAAAGCCAGATTGATGAGAGGACCAAGGCGATCTTTGTCGAAAGCCTGGCCAACCCGGGCGGCACATTTGTCGACATCAGCGCCATCGCCGAAGTGGCGCACAAGCATGGATTGCCGCTGATCGTCGACAACACCATGGCGTCGCCCTATCTGATCCAGCCGATCCAGCATGGCGCCGACGTGGTGCTGCATTCGCTGACCAAATTCATCGGCGGCCATGGCAACTCCATGGGCGGCGTGATCGTTGACGGTGGATCGTTTGACTGGTCGAAATCCGGCAAATACCCGACCTTGTCGGAGCCGCGCGCGGAATATGGCGGCATGGTGTTGCACGAGACCTTCGGCAATTTTGCTTTCGCCATTGCCTGCCGTGTGATCGGCCTGCGCGACCTCGGTCCGGCGATTTCGCCGTTCAACGCCTTCATGCTGGTGACGGGCGCCGAAACCCTGCCGCTGCGCATGCAGCGCCATTGCGACAACGCGCTGGCCGTCGCCGAATGGCTGACCAAGCACGACAAGGTTGCCTGGGTGCATTATGCCGGCCTGCCTGATCATGAAAACCATGCCTTGCAGCAGCGGTATTCTCCCAAGGGCGCGGGCTCGGTTTTCACCTTCGGCCTCAAGGGCGGTTATGACTCCGGCGTCAAGTTTGTTGATGGCCTCGAGATGTTCTCGCACCTGGCCAATATCGGCGACACCCGCTCGCTGGTCATCCATCCGGCCTCGACCACCCACGCCCAATTGACGCCGGAGCAGCAGGCCGCTGCTGGCGCCGGCCCGGATGTGGTGCGGCTGTCGATCGGCATCGAAGACGTCAAGGACATCATCGCCGATCTGGAGCAGGCACTCGCCAAGGCTTGAACCAGCGCTTGTTGGATGAGTTTCAGCGGCCCGGCATTCACTGCCGGGCCGTATGCTTTGCATCCGATGCATCCTGGATGCAGGGTTGCCCGAAGGCCCGGCTGCTGCTTTGATGGAATCTTGGGAGGCGCGAACCATGTACAAGATCTGCCTGTTTTTCCTGATGTCGGCGCTGCTGCAAATCGGTTCGGTCCAGGCCGGGACGCTGACGTCCATCCCGTCGTCCGCGGTTGAAAATCCGAAAGCGTTTTGGGCTGCGGTGATGGAGGAGTTTTACGGCCGGTACGACAAACGGTTGAAATGCTGGGTCGGCAGTGGCGGTAGCGGCAAAATATGCATGCGTCCGCATCTTCTGGCTTCCGTCCCCGGTGCCGCCGGGCTGACGCATTATGTCGCGATGTCCGGATACGCACCAACTTCTGATGGCGGTCGCGCCGATTGCCATGCCTGCAGCGGAAAGCTGGGGCTGGTGATGTTGCGTGGCGAAAGCACGCACCTGACCCTGGTGGCGCGCAACAGCCTGGCCGAGGATGCCGGCTCCTGGGGCGCCACCCCCTCGGAAGAGGCCTTTCGGGTCGTCCGTCTGGGGCAGGGCAATCACGGCTGGCTGATGGAGTCCGGCTACACCGGTCAAGGCTACACCGAAGGCGGAGTAACCGTATTCGCTGCCATCGGTGACAAGATCGTTGATCTCGGCTTCATCCCGACCCATTCCGACAATGGTGGCACCTGCGGCGACGGAATCGGCCCGTGCTACGTCCACACCTATGAAATCCTCACGGACCCGGACAAGACGACTGCAGCATTTGGCGACCTCCTGGCCCGCAAGGTCGAAAGCACCAACGCCGATGCCCCGGCCATGGTCAGGGTTCCGTTTGCTCAGGACGAATTGAAATATGTCGCCCCGGACTGCCTCGATGCCGCACTGGGAAAATAAGCGTTCTTGCATTTGATCTGCAGCAAGGCAGGCGAGGGCGCCAACAGCTAGACTGCCGCTAAACTCAAATGGTGGAGCCCATGTCGCAAACAGATGTCCGAACCTTGACGATCACAGCCGCGCTGATGTTGACCGTGACGTCGCTTGCCCAGGCGCAATCTGCCAATCCGGCATGGCTCGACCAGCTCTCCGAGCAACTGGCCATCGAAAAGGACTGTGCGGTTGAGTATTTTCTCAATCTGAAGGAAGGCGAGCTGGCGGGACGGCTTACCTTCGCGGCGCGGGCCCAGTGCGCCGACGGTCGTCAGTTCGATGGCGCGCTGACCGAGCCTGCGAACGAGTTCACCATCACCGCGTGCGGCGTTCAGGTCTGCTGAGCCCCGGATCGTTCGGTTTCGGGCCGGTCTGCCATGTCTGCCCAGAGCCAGGCCATGCGGTCGCCGAACCACAGCTTGAAGACCGATGCCAGCATCGCGCCGGCGAAAACGGCCCAGGCATCAAGCACCCAGAGGCCGTAGGCGAGGGGGATGATCGAAAGGCCCGACAGCAGGCTCAGGATCATGGCCGCTTTCGCATGGTGTGCAGGAATCGGTTTGGTCTTGCGCGCCAGCCAGCAGCGCTCGCCCAGCACCACCTGCGAGGCCCAGTTGTCCAGCGTCGCCGGTGGTGAAAAGGCACGCGGATTGACAAGCGTCCACACCAGAACCAGGCCGATGGGGACAAGGCTCCACCAGCCGATCCAGACCCGCGACCAGACGGCGAGCGCGAACAGCGCCAGCAGCGGCACCCGCGTCCAGAAACTCCACGGGCTGGCATGACGCGCCCAGGTCGGGTCATCCATCATCATCACGCTTTCAATTGCTTTGTCGATCCGCATGGGTGCATCCTGTGTGTGGCTCGCATATTGTCTTCACATCGCGTGCCGCGCAGTCAACAGCGGTGGCGCTATCCTGTCCCAGGTTCAGACAGGGGTGCTCCCGGATCAAGTCTTTTCAGGTGCGAAGCATGACCAAGGCATACTTCATTCCGCTCCGTCCCTCAGCTGACCGGGAGGTCTCGAGGCCGGACGCAGAGAAGGTTCTGGCAGGAGATCCGGTGCACACCGCCTGGAACCTCGAAGAGCGCGACGGACTCTATTGCGGCATCTGGCAGTCGACGCCGGGCAAATGGCGGATCTGCTACGACGAGTGGGAATATTGCCATATTCTCGAAGGGGTGTCGGTTGTGACCGAAGACGGCGGCGAGAGTGTCACAGTCAAGGCCGGGGACAGCTTCATTCTGCGACCGGGGTTCAAGGGAAGCTGGGAAGTTGTTGAAACGACTCGCAAAGAGTACGTTATAAAACTCTAATTTACGGCGCGTTCAAACGGCTTCATTGGGGCGATGCCGGACATGCATTGCCCAAATGAAATGCGCCAGCCATTTTTGTGCATCCGCTCAGATGCCGAGCATCATCCGGTGACGCCAGCGGCGGCGGTTCGCAATGGTGCTGTTTGGCTTTTTCCGGGCGGGGACGGCCAACATGGTCGACGATATCAGCAGACCATCAGGCGCTCGAGTCCATGGAAGTGGTAGCTGTCGCGATAGCGCGCGGGCTGACTGAGCTTGAGATCGGGCCGCCGCGAAAACAGCACGGCAAGCGATTCCTGCAGTTCAAGCCGCGCCAAGGGCGCACCGATGCAGAAATGCAGGCCTGCGCCAAAGCTGACATTCTTCTGGTCAGCCCGTCCGGGGCGGAACTTGTCCGGCGCCTCGAAAGCCGACGGATCGCGGTTGGCCGCCCCCAGCAGCAGCGCGACCTGTTGACCCGGCTTCAAGATTACCGGCCCGAGGTCGATGTCCTCATAGGCGTAACGGTTGAACATGTGCAAAGGCGCGTCAAATCTGAGCGCTTCTTCGACTGTCGCGGTCGTAGCCTCGGGCGTTGCAAAGAACCGGCACGGATCGCCGCCCTGATCGAGAATGGTTTTCACGGCATTGCCGGACTGGTGCACGGTGGCTTCATGCCCGGCATTGAGCAATAGCACGCAGGTGGAGATGAGCTCGTCATCGGTCAGTTTTTCGCCGGTGTCGCGCACCGCGATAAGCGCCGACAGCAAATCGTCGGCATGGGTGTGTCTGTGCTCTTCAATGTGCGCGGTCAAAAATGCGCCGAAATTGGCGGCAGCGCGGTTGGCCCGCACTTCGGTCTCGCGTGACCGCTGCGGTACATACATTTCGCACATGGCGTGCGACCAGCCAAGCAGATCATCGGCGCGGTCGACCGGCACGCCGAGCAATTCGCAAATCACCGTCAGAGGGATCGGCGTTGCGAAGGAGGGCAGGAGATCAAAAGCCTTATCACCCGGCAGGGCATCGACCAACTGATGGGCGAGCGCATGGATGCGCGGTCTGAGCCGCTCCACCGAGCGGGAGACGAAAGCGCGGTTGACCAAGGTCCTCAGCCGCGTGTGGGCCGGGGGTTCGCGCTCGAGCAGTGAACCGCTTTCGATCCGATCGAAATCGGCAAGATGCTCACGCCCCTCGGCAGGGTTCAGCGGTGCGCCCCAGCGGTTTTCGCGACCAAACCGCCGGTCGCGCAACAGCGAATTGACCTGATCGTAGCCCGCCACGCACCACATGCCGTACTCCTCCCAGTAAAAGACCGGGGAGGCGCGGTGCCTCTCGGCGTAAAACCCATAGGGGTCCTGGACGAATTCGGGATCGCGGGGATCCTGTGAAACGGAGAGAGAGTGCCTGATCATGGGCGTGGCTTAGCCCGGATCGTGCCGGATGCAAATGCGAAGACTGGCCTCCGGCGTCATATCTTCGGGGATAAGCAGCAAAGATCGGACAATCCGTACCGATGCCGCCTGGCAGGCTCCAGACGGCATGGTGCAATCCAACCAGGCTCGATTGCCGCCCTCAATGGCAGCGGCTTCTGCCCGAGACCTGAACCCAGCCGGACGACGCAGGGCGGACTTCCACGTTTCGCGCCACCGTTTTAATCACCGGCGGCACCTGGCGCGCAATGGTGCGGGCAGCCTCCACCACAACCGTGCGGCTGCGGTGGGCATACCGGGCTGGAATCCGTTCATGCACAGTCCGGGCGGGATGCACGACAACCGTCCGGGCTCTCGTCTCGTACTGTGCGGGGTAGGCCACCTTGCACAGGGTCTTGACGCCGTGAACGCGACGCCATTCCCAGCCCACGGATTTGGCCCGCACCATCACCGTCTGGTGCACGGTCTTGACCACCGCCGGGATTTTCCGGGCGATCACCCGTTCCGGCTCGATCAGCACTTTTTCGGTAATCTGTCCGTAGCGCGCGGGAATGGTTTCATGAACCACGCCGCCAGGCCGGACGACGACCTGCTGATGAACGGTTTTGTATACCGCCGGCTGATGCACCTGCTGATAGCACGACAAGGATTTGCCACCGGCCAAGGCAGGTGAGGCAATGGACGTTGCCAGGGTTGCGGCGACAATTCCGCGGCGAATGGACGAAAACTCAAACATGGTACACTCCCTGATCACGCGTGCGGCGTTTGATCTGCCGTCTGCCGCGTCTGTCAGGTTCAGTGTGCCGCAGTCTTTGTGGGGAGGGAAGTAAAACCTTAAATAATCGTTAATGCACTGGCTGTTTTGCACATCTGTGCTTTGCCTTCGATGTTCTTTAGGCAAACTGTACCAGACTGCATTGATCAGATCTTGCTGCTTGACGTCGACCCGGACCGATCGGTCAGGCGGGTCTTGTCTGCAGGGAGAACAGCGCTGCTGGGAGGGCCACTGCCCGAGACTGCATGCCCCGCGACGGCAAGCCGGCCCATGTCACCACCAGCGGGAATGCATGTGCATCCGGGTTCGTGCCCGCTGTTTCGCAGCTCTCGTGGTTTGCGCATCGTCCGGACGCTGCAACCAGGAGCGGATCTCGCGGCAATTTATCGCTTGAAAGCTGGAAAATCCGAAAACCGTAACTTCGCTTTAACGTCGGTCGTGATCAACCTCCCCCCGCCGTTTCGCAGCCTTGCGTCTTGAAGCGGCGGGGGGGCACACTCTATGTAGTGGGTTCAATGAGACTGATTCTGAGCAGGCCTTGCCGTCTGTCGGGCCGTATGACAAGGGAAGCGCAATGAAAAATACAGTTGAGACCGCCATGGCCCTGGTGCCCATGGTCGTTGAACAGACAAACCGCGGCGAACGGTCCTATGATATTTATTCGCGGCTGCTCAAGGAGCGGATTATCTTCATAACCGGTCCGGTCGAGGATCACATGGCGACGCTCGTCTGCGCCCAGCTTCTGTTTCTCGAGGCCGAGAACCCGAAGAAGGAAATCGCCATCTACATCAACTCTCCCGGTGGCGTGGTCACGGCTGGCATGGCGATCTACGATACCATGCAGTTCATTCGTCCGGCGGTCTCGACGCTCTGCGTCGGCCAGGCTGCGTCGATGGGGTCGCTGTTGCTGGCGGCTGGGGAAAAAGGCATGCGCTTTGCCACACCAAATGCCCGCATCATGGTGCATCAGCCCTCGGGCGGGTTTCAGGGGCAGGCCTCAGACATCGAGCGGCATGCGCAGGACATCATCAAGATGAAGCGCCGCCTCAACGAGATCTATGTCACCCACACCGGCAAGGATTACGAGACGGTTGAAAAAACCCTGGACCGTGACCACTTCATGACATCAGAGGAAGCGCTGGATTTTGGTATCATCGACCGCGTCATCGACAAGCGCGAGTATATCGAAACCGCGACATAGCCACAGGAACCAGGCTGTTTGGTTAGTTTTATGCGCTGTTTTGACAATCATTGCGCTACTCCTGCAACACGTTTCCGTGTGCGTGGGGTGGCGCAAGCGCGTGAGCGCGCTAGAATGGACGTTAAGTCTATATTCAAATTCTCTGGCATAGCATCGCCAGATTGGCGGGGATTCGTTGCCACCGGCTTCGGGTTTGATTAACCAGAGGCCGGGTTTGTACCCCGAGATTGCCTTAATGCTCCGAAGCCACGGAGCGGCAAGGCGCCATACATCCAGGCTTTTAATGCCGGGATTGCGGGAAGGAAAGTGAAATGAGCAAGGTCAGCGGCAGCAACGGCGGCGATTCCAAAAACACCCTTTATTGCTCCTTCTGCGGCAAGAGCCAGCATGAAGTGCGCAAACTCATTGCCGGTCCCACCGTGTTCATCTGCGATGAATGCGTGGAATTGTGCATGGACATCATCCGTGAGGAAAACAAATCCTCGATGGTGAAGTCGAGTGACGGTGTGCCAAGCCCGCAGGAAATCATCGCAACACTCGACGAGTATGTGATTGGCCAGCATCAGGCCAAGAAGATCCTCTCGGTGGCGGTCCACAACCACTACAAGCGGCTCAACCATTCGTCCAAATCGGGCGATGTGGAACTGGCCAAGTCCAATATTCTGCTGGTCGGCCCCACCGGTTGCGGCAAGACCTATCTTGCCCAGACCCTGGCCCGCATCATCGACGTGCCGTTCACCATGGCTGACGCCACAACGCTGACCGAAGCCGGTTACGTGGGCGAGGATGTCGAGAACATCATCCTCAAGCTGCTGCAGTCGGCCGACTACAATGTCGAGCGCGCGCAGCGCGGCATTGTCTACATCGACGAGGTCGACAAGATCTCGCGCAAATCGGACAATCCATCGATCACCCGGGACGTCTCGGGCGAAGGCGTGCAGCAGGCGCTGTTGAAGATCATGGAAGGCACCGTTGCTTCGGTTCCGCCGCAGGGCGGCCGCAAGCATCCGCAGCAGGAGTTCCTGCAGGTCGACACCACCAACATCCTGTTTGTCTGCGGTGGCGCCTTTGCCGGTCTTGACAAGATCATCTCGGCCCGGGGCGAAAAGACCTCGATCGGGTTTGGCGCCAATGTTCGCGCCCAGGATGAACGCCGTGTCGGCGAAGTGCTGCGTGAACTCGAGCCGGAAGATCTGGTGAAATTCGGACTGATCCCGGAATTCATCGGCCGTCTGCCGGTGCTCGCAACGCTTGAAGATCTTGACGAGGATGCGCTGATCCAGATCCTGACCCAGCCGAAGAATGCGCTGGTCAAGCAATACCAGCGCCTGTTCGAGATGGAAGATGTGGAACTCACCTTCCACGAGAGCGCGCTGAGCGAAATTGCCAAGCGCGGCATTATCCGCGCCACCGGTGCACGCGGACTGCGCTCGATCATGGAGAAAATCCTGCTCGATACCATGTTCGAGCTGCCGACACTGGAAGGCGTGCGTGAAGTTGTCATCTCCGACGATGTGGTCACCGGTAATGCGCGCCCGCTTTACATCTATGCGGAGCGGGATGGCGAAGCCAAGGATTCAGCTTCGGCATGATGTTCCGATAGATGTGCAAATTTCAAACGGGTCCTTCGGGACCCGTTTGTGTGTCAGCAAACATCTCCTGCGGATTCACGCTCTGCTTGCCTCATGCGAGAGGCGGGGCTGACGGAGCGCGCACCGGCGGTTGGGGAGAACCGCGCACCAGGCGGGAATTCGGCCGGTTTTTCGTCCCGCTCCAGCTTCCCGCCACTTTCGTTGTCTAATAAGGTCGGGAATCGATAAAGGATTGACAGCCGGGGCAGATCTGACTTGAAACCCGGGCTCCGGTTCTCCAATTAGACTGTAGAGGGCGATGCCCGCTATCAAGGACGCCAAAGGCGGTTGCTGGATGAACCGGGACCGCATCCCGCGTTGCCAATCGGTCTGAACAGACCCTGAAAGGAAAAAACATGCCGGATAAAAAAGTGAGTTCATCACAGGCCCCCGAAGAGGCAGGTATCTATCCCGTTCTTCCGTTGCGCGATATCGTAGTGTTTCCGCACATGATCGTGCCGCTTTTTGTCGGCCGCGAGAAATCCATCCGCGCGCTCGAGGAAGTCATGGGATCGGACAAGCAGATCATGCTTGCCACTCAAATCAACGCCAGTGATGACGATCCGGAGCCAGCAGGCATTTATCAGATCGGCACCATCGCCAATGTGCTGCAGCTTCTGAAATTGCCCGACGGTACGGTCAAGGTGCTGGTCGAAGGCCGCGCTCGCGCCGAGATCGTCGAGTATACGGATCACGACGAGTATTACGAAGCCCGGGCGGTTCAGCTTGCCGAGCCCGAGGAGGACCCGGTCGAGATCGAAGCGCTGTCGCGCTCGGTGGTCTCCGAGTTCGAGAACTACGTCAAGCTCAACAAGAAGATTTCACCCGAAGTTGTCGGCGCTGCCAGCCAGATCGACGACTATTCCAAGCTCGCCGACACCGTGGCTTCGCATCTTTCGATCAAGATTCCTGAAAAGCAGGACATGCTGTCGACCGTGTCGATCAAGGGCCGTCTGGAGAAGTCGCTCGGCTTCATGGAAGGCGAGATTTCGGTGCTGCAGGTCGAAAAACGCATCCGCTCCCGCGTCAAGCGGCAGATGGAGAAGACCCAGCGCGAGTATTATCTCAACGAGCAGATGAAGGCGATCCAGAAGGAGCTCGGCGACGGCGAGGACGGCCGCGACGAGATGGCCGAATTGGAAACCCGCATCGCCAAGACCAAGCTCTCCAAGGAAGCCCGCGAAAAGGCGGATGCCGAGTTCAAGAAGCTCAAGCAGATGAGCCCGATGTCGGCCGAAGCCACCGTCGTGCGCAATTATCTCGACTGGCTGCTGGGCTTGCCCTGGGGCAAGAAATCCCGGGTCAAGAACGACCTCAATGCGGCCGAACAGGTGCTTGAGACGGATCACTTCGGCCTTGAAAAGGTCAAGGAGCGGATCATCGAGTATCTCGCGGTTCAGGCCCGTTCGTCCAAGATCAAGGGCCCGATCCTGTGCCTCGTCGGACCTCCGGGCGTCGGCAAGACCTCGCTGGCCAAGTCGATCGCCAAGGCGACCGGCCGCGAATATGTGCGCATGGCGCTGGGTGGCGTTCGTGACGAGGCGGAAATCCGCGGTCACCGCCGCACCTATATCGGCTCGATGCCCGGCAAGGTCATCCAGTCGATGAAGAAGGCCAAGAAGGTCAATCCGCTGTTCCTGCTCGACGAGATCGACAAGATGGGCCAGGATTTCCGCGGCGATCCGTCGTCAGCGCTTCTTGAGGTGCTTGATCCGGAACAGAACTCCACCTTCATGGATCACTATCTCGAGGTCGAGTACGATCTGTCCAACGTGATGTTCATCACCACGGCCAACACGCTTAACATTCCTGCGCCGCTGATGGACCGGATGGAAGTCATCCGTATCGCCGGCTACACAGAGGATGAAAAGCTCGAAATCGCCCGCAGGCACCTGCTGCCCAAGGCCATTCGCGACCACGCCTTGCGGCCCAACGAGTTCGAGATCACCGACGAAGCGCTGTTGCAGGTCGTTCGCACCTACACCCGCGAAGCCGGTGTGCGTAACTTCGAACGCGAACTGATGAAACTCTCGCGCAAGGCCGTGACCGAGATCCTCAAGACCGGAGCCAAGGAAGTCCGCGTTGATGCTGACACGCTCGCCGACTATCTGGGCGTGCCACGCTTCCGCTATGGTGAAGCCGAGTTTGACGATCAGGTCGGTGTCGTGACGGGATTGGCCTGGACTGAAGTTGGTGGCGAACTGCTGACCATCGAAGGTGTCATGATGCCTGGCAAGGGCAAGATGACGGTGACCGGCAACCTGCGTGAAGTGATGAAGGAATCGATTTCGGCGGCGGCGTCCTATGTCCGGTCGCGCGCGGTTGATTTCGGCATCGAGCCGCCGCTCTTCGACAAGCGTGACATTCACGTTCACGTGCCCGAAGGCGCCACCCCCAAGGACGGCCCTTCGGCCGGCGTTGGAATGGCAACCGCCATCGTCTCGATCATGACCGGCATTCCGGTGCGCCGCGATGTTGCCATGACCGGCGAGATCACCCTGCGTGGCCGGGTCCTGCCGATCGGCGGACTCAAGGAAAAGCTGCTGGCCGCCCTGCGCGGTGGTATCAAGACGGTGATGATCCCGGAAGACAATGCCAAGGATCTCCCCGAGATCCCGGACAACGTCAAGAATGGTCTCGAGATCATTCCGGTCGCCAAGATGGGTGATGTTCTGCGTCACGCACTGGTGCGGATGCCTGAGGCCATTACCTGGGATCCGGACGCAAAAGCGGAAACTGCGATTGCCGCCGAGGTGGGCAAAGAGGGCGAAGCCACGATCGCTCACTAAAGCCTGTCACGTTCAAATCGGTTCATTTGCGCGGTAGCGTACATGCATTGATACAAAGAGAGACACAGCGCCGCCGATCCTGTTGGATGGGCGGCGCTGTCGCATCTGGCCCTTCCGGGCAGTGGTAAGCATGACGGGCGGAGAAATCGCCGCCCGGTTTGGTTTTCGTTCAGCCGGACACGTCACATGATGTGTCGAATGTGGACGCAATCTGAATATTTTCGTCGCATTTCGTTTTCCATGACCTCAGATGAGGTTCGCTGATGCCGAAAAGCCTGTAAAAAGCCCCTATAAAGCGAGGCTTTACGGGGAGTTTGGTTGCGCCGGACCGATAGATGCGTAGGATCACCGCATCGAACGAAATGAGTCGAGATAACGCCAGAAAGGGACGAACGATGAACAAGAATGAACTGGTAGCTTCTGTGGCCGAGAAATCGGGCCTCAGCAAGGGAGATGCAACATCGGCTGTTGAAGCGGTTTTTGAAACCATCACCGGTGAACTCAAGAATGGCGGCGAAGTGCGGTTGATCGGCTTTGGCAACTTTACAGTGTCGCGTCGTGAAGCCTCTAAGGGCCGCAACCCGCAAACTGGCAAGGAAGTCGATATCCCGGCGCGCAACGTGCCGAAGTTCTCGGCCGGCAAGGGTCTCAAGGACGCCTGCAACTAAGCTGCAATTTCCATTATGCAGACACGAAAGCCCGGGCGCCCGCGTCCGGGCTTTTTGCGTTGCCTGCGTGCCGCGACCGCGGGCAGGCGGTCCCGGCCAGGTTCCATGAGGCTTGAAGATGTCGCTCATCTACAGCGCCGCGCATCCAGCCGGCGGCGCAAAGGACGCATTTCCAGACAATTCGGTTTAAATGCGCTTGACGCGTGAACAAAAAGAGAACATAAAGGCAACACAAACGGATTTAGATAGGAGCTGATCATGACTGCATTTGCCCGTGACATTGCCGCTTTCGTTTCCATGTCGCTGTTTGTGGCGAGCTTCGCCGTGCTTGCGATGGCGTTCTGACAGGCGACTTTTGCTGAATTTTTCACGCCGCCGGATTGGGCGGCGTGGTGTGGAGTTGGCCTGGATTTGCAAGCCTGCCTGGTCTCGGCTGAGGTGCCAGGCGCTGATGCGCTGGGCGGTGGCCGCGAGGGTTGGCGATCAAGCCGTGTGTGCTTGGTGTTTTAGCTGTTTGTGCTCTGGACTTTGCGGTCCGGGTCCTCACAATTGGCGTTTGAGTCTGCGCGGCGCCGAATTGGTGCCTGGTTGCGGAACAGGCGGCAGAGGGCACCCATGGCACGGGAAAGTAAATCGGCGAAGTTGCTGGCAAATCTGGCCGCGGGTGCGGGCGAGGCGCGTCTGCGTGACGGTCAGGCCGATGATCGGGTCTCCGAGACCTGGCCGGGCTTTGTGCATTTGCGTGTACACTCGGCCTATTCCCTGCTTGAAGGCGCGTTGCCGATCAAGACGCTGATCAAGCGCGCCGTTGACGATAACCAGCCGGCACTCGCCATTACCGACACCAACAATCTGTTTGGCGCACTTGAGTTTTCGGTCAAGGCGATGGAGGCGGGTATTCAGCCGCTCATCGGGTGTCAGCTCGAGATAGATATGGAGGACGCTCAGGCATCCGAGCGCCGGTCCTCGCACCGGGATCATTTGCAAAAGGCGCCGTCGATTGTTCTCTATGCTGCCACTCCGGCCGGTTATGAACGGCTGGTGGCCCTTGTCAGCCAGGCCTATCTCGGCGACGACAGTGGCGGCGACCGGCCCCATATTGGCTTGTCATGGCTGCAACAGGACGCTGCCGGCCTGATCGCCCTGTCAGGGGGATTGGGCGGCCCGGTGGATCAGGCGGTCCGCGAAGGGCACGCGGAGCAGGCCCGGACACGGCTGGAAAGCCTCAAGGCGGTGTTCGGCGACCGGCTTTACATTGAATTGCAGCGTCAGCGTGGATATGACCGGGCCCATGAGTCCAAGATGATTGCGCTGGCCTACGACAGCGAAGTTCCGCTTGTGGCCACCAATGAGGCCTTCTTTCCCACCCCCGATGACTTTGAGGCCCATGACGCACTGATGGCTGTGGCCTGCAACGCGGTCATGTCGGATGACCGGCGGCCGCGGCTGAGTGTGGACCATTGCCTCAAATCCCGCTCGGAAATGACGCAATTGTTTGCCGATATTCCCGAAGCTTTGGCCAACACCGTCGAGATTGCCCGCCGCTGCAGTGCGATTGTCGAGCTCAGAGCGCCGATTCTTCCGCGCTTCACCGGCGGTGGCGAGGAGGATCCCGATTCCGCTCTCGCCGCCGAAGCTGCAGAACTGCGGCGACAGTCGATCGAAGGGCTGGAGCGCCGGCTGGCGCGAATCGGCCTGGCCGAGGGATATTCGGAAACCGACTACCGCGACCGCCTGCAGGTTGAACTCGACATCATCGAGAACATGAAGTTTCCCGGTTACTTCCTGATCGTCGCCGACTTTATCAAATGGGCCAAGGATCAGGGCATTCCGGTGGGACCCGGACGTGGGTCCGGGGCAGGCTCGCTGGTGGCCTATGCGCTGACCATTACCGATGTTGATCCCTTGCGCTTCTCCTTGCTGTTCGAGCGCTTTCTCAACCCCGCCCGCGTCTCGATGCCGGATTTCGATATCGACTTTTGCCAGGATCGCCGGGAAGAGGTGATCCGTTACGTGGTGGGCAAATATGGCCGCGAGCAGGTCGGCCAAATCATAACCTTCGGAAGCCTGCAGGCGCGTGCAGCCCTGCGCGACGTCGGCCGTGTGCTGGAAATGCCTTACGGCCTGGTGGACCGGATCTGCAAGCTGGTGCCCAACAATCCGGCCAACCCGACGCCGCTGAAACAGGCGATCGAGGAAGAGCCGCGCTTCAATGAGGAAGTGGAAAAGGAGCCGGCGGTCGGGCAGTTGCTCGACATCGCGCAAAAGCTTGAGGGGCTGTACCGCCATGCCTCGACCCATGCCGCGGGCATCGTCATCGGCGACCGTCCGCTGTCGCAACTGGTGCCGATGTACCGCGATCCGCGTTCGGACATGCCGGTCACCCAGTTCAACATGAAATGGGTGGAGCAGGCCGGGCTGGTCAAATTCGACTTCCTCGGCCTCAAGACTCTGACCGTGCTCAAGACCGCAGTCGGTTTCATCGCCAAACGCAACATCACGATTGACCTCGAAGCGCTGCCGCTTGATGACAGGCCGACCTACGAAATGCTGTCGCGGGGCGAGACCGTCGGCGTGTTTCAGGTGGAATCGGCCGGCATGCGCAAGGCGCTGATCGGCATGCGCCCGGACCGGATCGAGGACATCATCGCGCTTGTTGCGCTCTACCGCCCCGGTCCGATGGAGAACATTCCGGTCTACAATGCGCGCAAGCATGGCGAGGAGGAACTGGCCTCCATCCATCCCAAGATCGACAATCTGCTGGCCGAGACACAAGGCGTCATCGTTTATCAGGAACAGGTGATGCAGATCGCCCAGGTGCTGGCCGGCTATTCGCTCGGTGAAGCCGATCTTCTGCGGCGCGCCATGGGCAAGAAGATTAAGGAGGAAATGGACAAGCAGCGCGCCCGCTTTGTCGAGGGCGCGGTGGAGCGCGATGTCTCCAAGCCGCAGGCTGACATGATCTTCGATCTCTTGGCCAAGTTCGCCAATTACGGCTTCAACAAGTCGCACGCCGCAGCCTATGGCATCGTCTCCTACCAGACCGCCTATCTCAAGGCGCATTATCCGGTCGAGTTTCTGGCGGCGTCGATGACGCTCGACATGTCCAACACCGACAAGCTCAATGATTTCCGTCAGGATGCCAAACGTCTCGGCATCGAGGTGGCAGCCCCTTCGGTGCAGACCAGTTTCCGCCACTTCGAGACCGGCGACAACAAGATCTATTACGCGCTGGCCGCCATCAAGGGCGTCGGCGAGGCTGCCGTTGACCACATCGTCGAGGTGCGCGGTGACGCGCCCTTTGCCTCGCTTGAGGATTTCTGCACCAGGATCGATCCGCGTCAGGTCAACCGCCGGGTGCTTGAAAGCCTGATCGCGGCCGGTGCGCTTGATTGTTTCGGTCCCGATCGGGCGATGTTGAGTGCCGGCCTTGACCGCATCATCGGCTTTGCCCAGCGGGCGCAGGAAAACCGCATCAGTGGCCAGAGCGACATGTTTGGTGCAGGTGGCGGCGGCGCAATGGAGGCCGAAACCATCCATTTGCCGCCGACCGTGCCATGGTTGCCGGCGGAGAAGCTGCATCGTGAATACCAGGCTCTGGGGTTCTATCTTTCCGCGCACCCGCTTGATTCCTATAATGATCTGCTGGCCAAGATGCGGGTTCAGACCTGGGCCGATTTCTCCGTCTCGGTCAAGGCCGGCGCCACCGCCGGACGGCTCGCCGGCACTGTCACCAGCAAGCAGGAGCGCAAGACCCGCACCGGAAACAAGATGGGCATCGTCGCGTTCTCCGACAGCTCCGGCCAGTACGAGGCGGTGCTGTTTTCCGAAGGTCTGGCGCTCTATCGCGAACTGCTCGAGCCGGGAAAATCGATCGTCATCACGGTCAACGCCGAGGAACGGCCCGAGGGCATCGGCCTGCGCATCCAGACCGCCGATTCGCTCGAGGACCGGGCCGCGCGCGGCCAGTCGGCGCTCAGGGTCTACATGCGCGACGCAAAGCCGCTCAATTCGGTTTCGACGCAGTTGAAGGCGCGCGGCGAGGGTCAGGTCTCGTTCGTCATGATCAAGGATGATGGCCGCCGTGAAATCGAGGTGACGTTGCCCGATCGCTACCGGCTGACGCCACAACTGGCCTCGGCGCTCAAGGCGGCCCCCGGCGTTCTGGATGTCGAACTGGTTTAATCCTCTTCCGCCTGCCGCGTCTTGCGCGAGCTGCCGAAGGTGTAGCCGGTCTCTAAAATGTCGCGGCCGAATTTCTGTCGCACCTTGTCGATTGCGCTCTCCGCCACGGCCCGGCGCGCGGCGGCGGGATCGACCAGATCCGGCGGATCGGCGCGCGCGCCATCGGTCAGGTCGGTGACGCCGATGCCGAGCAGCCGGAACCGGTCCTGGCCAAGCTCGCGGTTGATCAGATGCAGGCCGGTGCGGAAAATCCGGTCCGCCAGCATGGTCGGGTCCTCGAGCCTGAAGTTGCGTGTCCGGCTTTTGAAATCGGCTGTCTTGAGCTTGAGCACGACGGTATGGCCGGCAATGCCCGAGGCCTTGAGCCGTGTCGAGACCTTTTCCGACAGTCGTCTGAGCACCGGCACCAGGTCGCTGGCGTCGGACAGATCGCTGTTGAAGGTGGTTTCGGCGGAAACGCTTTTTGCCCCGTCATTGAGATGGACCGTGCGATCATCCTCGCCCCGGGCCAGGTGGTAGAGCCGCTTGCCCATGGCGCCATAGCTGCGCATCAGCGCGGTCTCCTCCATGACTTGCAACTGGCCGATGCTGCGGATGCCATCGCGCGCCAGCGTCTCCGTGAAGGCTTTGCCGACCCCCCAGATCAGTGAGACCGGGCGCGGCTTGAGAAACTCCAGCGCTTCGGCCTTGCCGATGACCGAAAAGCCGCGCGGCTTGTCAAGATCGGACGCGACCTTGGCCAGAAACTTGCAGTAGGACAGGCCGACCGAAAGGCTGATGCCGATTTCGTCTTCCACCCGTCTGGCGAAACGGGCGAGGGTACGGGCAGGTGTGTCCTTGTGCAGCTTTTCGGTGCCGGCAAGGTCCATGAACGCCTCGTCGATCGATATCGGCTGCACCAGCGGTGTAAGCTCTTCCATCAGCACCCGCACCTCGCGCCCGACGCGGGCATATTTTTCCATGTCCGGCTTGATCACCACCGCTTCAGGGCAGGCCTCCAGCGCCTTGAACATCGGCATCGCCGAGCGCACACCATTGATCCGCGCGATATAGCAACAGGTGGACACCACACCGCGCTTGCCCCCGCCGATGATCACCGGCCTGTCGGCCAGATCCGGATTGTCGCGTTTTTCCACCGTCGCGTAAAAGGCATCGCAATCGACATGCGCCAGGGTCAGCGCGTCGATCTCCACGTGACGGATCAGGCGCGGGCTGCCACAGGCGTGGCAGCGCCTGACCTCCGCGCGGGCAGGCGCCAGGCAGTCGCGGCAAAAACCGGGTGCGGACGAGGCTGTGCTCATCAGGAACAAATATTGAGCATCGCCGATTTGCGCAAGAGAGGTCGAGAGCGGTCCGGCTTGGGGCAGGGTCGCCGCTGCTCTTGCCGGGTGTGCGATCGTGCCGGCAGATCAATCGGGCAAGGTGAAGCCGGGAACAAACGTTGAACATCAGCGCGCATGACTTTAATCTTGCGAGTCGGAAACCCCGCCACAACGACGAAAGCCGATTCCATCGCAAGATTACCTGTCGCCGAAACCCTCGGCTCTCGCAGCAAAGCCCGAAGCAAATCTGGCCATGATGGACAGGGAGCCTGCGGCCGCGCGCCGGGGCAGACGGTCAGGGCTGCAGCAGCCTCATCGGGCGCTGGCGTCGAAATGGGCCGCAATCAACGTCTCGGCGTGGGTCCAGTCGGTCACAATGTCGACACCCTCGCCGGGATGCGGCGCCAGCGCCCGAAACTTTTCATTGGCCATCAGATTGAGCAGCAGGGTTTGAGGCACATGCGTGCGAACCGATTGCAGATTGACGAAGATATCATCGACAAACACGACCGGATGGGGGCGCGCGCCGTGCAGCGCCAGGACAGCCGGTCCCTTGGGTGCTTCGGTCGCAATCATCGGATAATCAAACCCGTGGCTGGAGAGCAGTTTGCGGCGCACCTTGCGGTGGTGCGGCGGCATGGCCGTCAGAAACACGATATCAGCCTGGCCGGACAACCGTGCCAGGCTGTCGGCAGCGGAGACGACCGGTGTCTGCCACTCGTCCTGGCTCTCGAAGAACAGTTCCAGCAACCGCGACACCTCGTCGGCCGGGGTTTCGGCGCCGGCTTCGAGCTCAAAGATATTGCCGTGCAGCCGAAACGAGTTGGCCCGCAACTCGTGGCCGTTGTGGCTCAGAAACGCCGCGAACGGGGTCACGAATTCCAGCACCACCTCGTCGATATCGCACACGATCAGCGGCCGTTCACCCAAATGCAGGTCATCATGCTCGGCGTCTGGGATCAGCATCATCCGCTCTCGCCGGTGCCGCCCAGCGCCTGGAAGGCGCGGGAGATTGATTCGGGCCGGGTGCCGGTGGCCGCGCAGAAATCCATCAGGGTGGGTTCGTGGTTCATCAGGAAGCCCAGAACCCCGGCGAGAAAGCCCGGCTCCCTGGCGGCCTGGCGCAGGTTCGAGGCTTCCAGCCCGGTCAGGGCCAGAAACCGGCCCATCAGTTCCGGCTCTTCGGCAAGCCAGACCAGCACGGCAATTGCCGTGTCTTCCGCATCCGCCATTGCTCTCTCCTGCTTCCCGAACGCCATGCAAACTACCCGATATGACCAATTACCACTTTTTCAACCTAATGGAACTAAGGTGATGTCGTTGACGGGCGTTGCGGAGGGAATTTATCGCAATCCAGTCGAGTCGAAATCCGGTGATAGAAACCATCGGCTGCGGGCAGCAAAGGGATCTGACGGGCGCAGCGCCTGGCTGGATCGGGAATGGGATCGGGCATGACAAAGCAGGTTATGATTGTTGAGGACAATGAACTCAACATGAAACTCTTCCGGGACCTGATCGAGGCGTCAGGCTACAAGACCATTCAGACCCGCAGCGGTCTGGAAGCGATGGATCTGGCCCGGCTGCACCGTCCGGACCTCATCCTGATGGATATCCAGTTGCCGGAAGTCTCTGGTCTGGAGGTCACCAAATGGCTCAAGCAGGATGATGATCTTCACGTCATTCCGATCATCGCCGTAACCGCATTTGCGATGAAGGGCGATGAGGAGCGTATTCGCCAAGGTGGGTGCGAGGCCTATATTTCCAAGCCGATTTCGGTGCCCAAATTCATCGAAACCATCAAGACCTATCTTGGCGATGGGTGAGGGCGGAGAACGAACATGACCGCGCGCATTCTGGTGGTTGAGGACATTCCGGCCAACGTCAAGCTTCTTGAAGCGCGTCTGATGGCGGAATATTTCGAGGTCTTGACCGCCGCCGACGGCATGACCGCACTGGCCATCTGTGACCAGACGCCGGTCGATCTGATCCTGCTCGATATCATGATGCCCGGCATTGACGGTTTTGAAGTCTGCGAGCGGCTCAAGCACAATCCGCGCACTGCCCATATCCCAGTCGTCATGGTGACGGCCCTTGACCAGCCTGCCGATCGCGTGCGCGGGCTCAAGGCGGGTGCCGATGATTTTCTGACCAAACCGGTCAACGACCTCCAATTGATGGCGAGGGTCAAGAGCCTGGTCCGCTTCAAGGCGCTGAGCGACGAACTCCGGCTGCGGGCGGAAACATCCCACAGCAGTGGCCTGGAAACCCTGCTTGCGCCGCATCAGGGGCAGCTGGAGGAGCCTGGCCTTGTGCTGCTGGTGGAAAGCCGCGCCAACACGCAGGACCGCTTGACACGGGCGCTCAACGGGATTGCAGAGGTCACCGCCATCGGCGATCCGCAGGCAGCGCTGTTTGAAGCGGCGGACAAGCCCTATGAACTGGTCATCGTGTCGTCCTCGCTAAAGGATTACGATCCATTGCGGCTTTGTTCGCAATTGCGCTCGCTTGAGCGCACCCGCTTTATTCCGATGCTGGTTGTGGCGGAGCCGGGTGAGGAGAGTGTGGTCAACCGCGCGCTTGAGCTGGGCGTCAACGACTACCTGGTGCGGCCGCTCGACCCCAACGAGCTGGTCGCCCGCAGCGTCACCCAGATCCGGCGCAAGCGTTACGCCGACCGGCTGCGGGCAAGCCTGTCGCAATCGGTCGAATTTGCTGTCACCGATGCCCTGACAGGACTGAACAACCGCCGCTTTCTCGACACCCATCTGGCGACGCTTGTCGACCGCTCCAAGCGCCGCGATCGGCCCCTGTCGGTTCTCATCACCGACATCGATTTTTTCAAGGCCATCAATGATTCTCACGGGCATGAAGGCGGCGACGATGTTCTGCGTGAGTTCGCCCGCCGCATACGCGGTGCCGTGCGCGGCGCGGATCTGGCCTGCCGTTATGGCGGCGAGGAATTTGTCGTGGTCATGCCCGACACCACAGCCGACATCGCAGCTCAAGTGGCGGAACGGTTGCGCGATGCCGTTGCCGGCACGCCATTCAACATATCGGCAACCGGATTTGCGGCATCGGTCACAACCTCGGTCGGCATAGCCACGCTCAAGTCCGGTGACGAGGGGGCCGATTCGCTGATGCGCCGAGCCGACGGGGCGCTCTACGAGGCCAAGAACAACGGCCGCAACCAGGTTGTCGGACAAGCCGCCTGACGTTGGTCAGCCTGTCTTGAAGCTTGAAATTTACGGTACAGCACGGCGCGCCCAACCGGATGCACCAAGGGCGCTGTCGAACGCTGGCCCCGGGCTCGTGCGCCGGTTCAAGCAAAGCCGATTGAACCCGACCTGTCTTAGTATTGTTACGAACGTATGCGCGCAATGCAGGTGTAGAATTCACTATAGAGTGTCTAAAATTGTCTGTAATGTTAACCAAGATTGCGTAAGAGGCTGATAGAGCGTTAATAAATCGTTGATTTTTTACCAAAACGGTACAAGTATTCAACTCGTATGCAACGTTCTGAGACGGTCATGTCGGCAAGTCCTCGTTGCGAAGAAAACACGGAATACCCCATGATGTTCAGGTCCGCCGCATCTCCTGGGTCGTGGGGTGGCCGATCAAGACCAAGTGCACAAGTGGCATCCTCGTTCCACGCATTTGTCTTGATCGGCCTTCAACAAAAAAACCCGCTTCCGGACGGAGGCGGGTTTTTTCAAATTGCGCAATCAGTAAGCTGCCAAAAGGCAGGGACAAGCCAGATTACTTGATCTTGGCTTCCTTGAACTCAACGTGCTTCTTGGCGATGGGGTCGTATTTCGTCTTCACCATCTTGTCGGTGAATGTGCGGCTGTTTTTCTTGGTTACATAGAAAAAGCCGGTGTCGGCGGTCGACAGAAGCTTGATCTTGATTGTGGTCGCCTTGGCCATGGTGTCTTGCCTTCTTCAAAAATGAAGCCGCGGGCAGCACTGGTGGCTCCACGGCGAAACTTGCGCGGAACCTACAAAAGCCCGGCTGAAAGTCAAGTCCGTTTTGGGCGCAGCACGATACGAAACACAGTTAGAGCCACATAAAGTGCAAAAAAGAACGCCAACGCCCACGCGAAACCATGGTTGCCGGCGATATCCATCGATACGCCGATGGTCTGCGGACCCACCAGCATGCCCAGCGCATAGCAAAACACAAAGGCTGCATTGGCCGAGGCGAGGTCGGCGCCATGCAGCTTGTCGCCCAGATGGGCCAGGCCGACGGTGTACAGGCCGGCGACGCTGCCACCCCAGAACAACAGGATGACAGCGGTCAGCAGCCAGTTGTGGATCAGGAAGGGCAGGGCGATCGAGCCGATCAGCCCGATGATGGCAAACAGCGACAGCAGCGGTCGCCTGTCTTTCATCTTGTCGGCGATCATTCCGACTGGAATTTGGAACAGGACGTTGCCCAGGCCCATCATCACCAGAAGCAGCGCACCTTGTGATTCGGTAAATCCGGTGCGGCTGGCATAGACTGGAAACAGCGCCAGCCCGCCCGATTCCACCGCACCGAAAACGAACACCGCCGCCGTCGCGGTTGGCACCAGAAAGATGTAGCGCATGAAGGGAAGGTCGGAGGAGACGCCGATGACAGGATCTTCCCTGCGCGCCATCAGGATCGGCACGGCCGCCAGCAGGATCACCCCGGCGCCGATGGCGAACGGCAGGATTCCTTCAGACCCGATAACCGAAAAGATCAGTGGGCCGGCGGCAAAGCCGAGTGAGAGCACGGTGGCATAAATACCCAGAACCAGCCCGCGCCGCGATGGCGGGGCGGCGGTGTTGATCCAGAATTCCGACAAGACGAACAGCACGGTGATCGCGCCGTGAAACACGATGCGCAGCGGAAACCACATCCACAGCGCTTCGGCGTAATAGAACCCCAGCGCACTCGCCGATGCCGCCACAATCGCCAGCACCATGGTGGTGACCACGGTGAGCCGCCGGGCGATCACGGTGGTGATCGGGGCGGCGACCATGGCGGCGACCCCGGCCATTGCCGAGTTCAGGCCAATCATCGACGATGAAACGCCGCGCTTTTCCAGAATGATCGACAGAAGCGGAAGTCCAAGGCCGATGGCGATGCCGACTGCGGTAATGGCCGCAATAGCAGCGAACAATGCCGGCCAGTGGATGTCCTCGCGGATCGCGGGGGAGCGTGAGGAGGAGTGATCCATCTGGATTAGAGCGCTTCATGGTTGGATTGAACCGCGCTGCCGAAGCACGAACGGCCCAAGATCAAGGGAACCGGCGAAGGCCGTGTGAAGAAAAGGCCGCGAGGAAGCCCGAAGCGATCGGGCCACACCGGCTCGATCCATCCGATCTCCGTCTGGCGAACGCCCGCATTCTCAGCCGCCTTCAGGCGCTGCACAACACCGTTCTTGCCAGCATTGGCGCGGGTTTGCTTGTGAGGCGAACGGCAAGCAGGTTTCAATCCAGCCATAAGGAGTTCTCGCCTTAAATCAGCTCGCGAACGAAGCGTCCGTTGCGGAAATAGTAGAACGGAACCGTTTTGCCAAAAGGTAAAGACGGATCTTCCGCAAGCCTCTGCACCAGGTCAGCGAGAATCACCTTGGTGATCCTTGGCAAAGGGTGGCTTTCATGTGCATCGACCGGTAGCCAGCTCAGGTCATGCAGTTCGTCGCTGTCCCTCAACGCCGACAGATCGGCACTCGTCTCGTCGGTAAAACAGGCAAAGAACCGGGTATCGTATCGACGTGGCATGCCCGGCGGCGTAATGGCCCGTGCCAGAAAGCGGAAGCTTGAGACGTCGGGGCGCAGCGATCCGGCATATTCGGCGGGCGTGAGCGACAGGTGCGCTTCCTCGAGCATTTCCCGGGCAGCGGCCGCGGCCAGACCGCGCGCCGCGCTTGGTTTGAAACGGGCACCGGTCCGTTCCAGCAACTTGCCCTTCACCTCGTCGTGCAGCGGCCAGGCAAAGGGAATCCTGTTGTCGGCCGCGTCCCGGCGTCCGCCGGGAAACACGTAAAGGTCGGGCATGAAGGCATGTTTCTTGCCGCGTTTTCCCACCAGCACGCGCGGCGTCGGATGGCTCCGATCGATCAGCAACAGCGATGCTGCATCGTGGGGCTTGCGCGGCCCGTGGTGGGCTTCATTCCGGTGTTTAAGGTCTTCCGTCAGCAGGTCGGCCTTTTGCGCACCTGTGTCGCTCACTGCGGGTCCTCGTGACTGACAGGTGCGAACGCCAACTCATCCGGCTCACCGCCAAATCCGTGCATCCGCAAGGCCCATTGCAATCCGATGACCGCCCCCTTGAGCGGTGGAAGAATGGATAAGCACAGCACGATGCTGATCGGGATCCAGATCATCAGATGCTGCCAGCTTTCAAGGATGAGCCAGCTGTCGGCCATCATGAAACCGGCGACAACAATGTGGCCGACAATGAAGATTGCCAGATAGGGTGGAAAATCATCGGCACGCTGATGATACAATTCCTCGCCACACACCGCGCATTCATCCGCCGGCTTCAGATAGGATTTGAACAGCTTGCCGTCTCCGCATTGCGGACAGCGGCCAAGCAGGCCGCGCTTGACTGCGCGTGAAGTTTCCCTGGGAGCGTCCTGGTGTGCGCTGTGGGCCGTGGTGCCGCCATATTCGAGCATCGCTCTTCTCCTGATCTCAATCAGACGCGACTGGCGCCTGCAATTGTTGGGCCCTTTGCGGTCTCACCGCCGTCCGCGCGAAGGCCGTGTGCCGGGCTTTTTCGGTCCGCCCTTGCGGGCGCGGCCGGATTTGTGAAAGGACCGGGTGCCGGTCGGCATCTTCTGCCCTTCGCTGAGCATCTCGAACCGCATCGACCCGGCGAGCGGAATGACCTCGACGATTTTGATTTCGACGCTGTCGCCCAGGCGATACCCCAGTCCGGTCTTCTCTCCAGTCAGCGCCTGATGCGCCTCGTCGTAGTGATAGTAGTCTAATCCCAATGTTGAAACCGGAATAAACCCATCTGCGCCAAATTGAGGCAGGCTGATGAACAGTCCGGATTTTGTCACCCCGGAGATCCGGCCGTCAAAGGCTTCTCCCAGCCGACCGGCCAGATGATGCGCCACCAGCCGGTCCACCGTATCGCGTTCGGCCGCCATGGCGCGGCGCTCGGTGGTGGAGATTTCCGCGGCAATGGTTTCGAGCGCCGCCTCTTCTGCCGGCGTGATACCGCCTTCGCCAAGCCCCAGCGTGCCGACAAGGGCACGATGCACGATCAAATCCGCATATCTTCGGATCGGCGAGGTGAAATGCGCATACTTCATCAGGTTGAGGCCGAAGTGCCCCAGATTCTCGGGCGAATAGATCGCCTGGCTCTGGCTGCGCAGGACCATCTCGTTGACCATGTCCTGGTAAGGCTCGCCGGCCGCCTTGGACAGAATTCCGTTGAAGGCATTGGCCCGCATTGCCGCGCCGCGTGCCAGCGACAGGCCCAGAGTTCCGAGAAACTCGCGCAACACTTCCTGCTTGGCCAGCGACGGCTGGTCGTGAACCCGATAGATAAGCGGTTGCCGGCGCTTTTCCAAGGTCTCCGCCGCCGCAACGTTGGCCTGGATCATGAACTCTTCGATCAGCTTGTGCGCATCGAGCCGTTCGGGCACCACCACCTTGTCGACCTTGCCCTCAGAGGTCAGCAGGATCTTGCGTTCCGGCATATCGAGATCGAGCGGCTGGCGGCGGGCCCGTTCGCGCTTGAGCACACCATAGGCCGCCCACAGAGGCTTCAGCACGGGATCGAGCAGGGGACCGGAGGTGTCATCCGGATGTCCGTCGATAGCGGCCTGCGCCTGCTGGTAGGAGAGTTTCGCCGCGCTTTTCATCATCACGCGGTGAAAGCGGTGACCAACCTTGCGGCCTTCGGAGGAAAACACCATCCGCAGCGCCAGCGCCGGCCGGTCCTCACCTTCGCGCAGCGAACACAGATCATTGGAAATCCGCTCGGGAAGCATCGGCACCACGCGGTCGGGAAAATAAGCCGAGTTGCCGCGTTTGAGGGCCTCGCGGTCCAGTCCCGCGCCGGATCGGACATACCAGGACACATCGGCAATCGCCACGGTGACGATGACGCCGCCGGGGTTATCTGTTGACGGGTCCGCTTCGGCATGGACGGCATCATCGTGATCTTTCGCGTCGCTCGGATCGATGGTGATCAGCGGGACGTGGCGCCAGTCTTCACGGCCGGCCAGCGGCGCCGGCTTTGCGTTTTCCGCAGCTTCGATCACCTCGGCGGGAAAGACGTGTGGAATGCCGTGGTCGTGAATGGCGATCATTGAAATCGCCTTCTCCCCGTCGACAGAACCGAGAACCGTATGCACCTTGGCGCGCGGCAGGCCCATGCGGGCCGGCTTTGTGGTTTCCACTTCGACCAGATCGCCGTCCTTGGCGTCACCGGTCGAATCAGCGTCGATGGCAAACTCTTCGCCGCGCCGTTCAATCGGCATCAGCCGTCCGCCGCCCCCCGGTTCCGACCGGAAGACGCCGAGGATCAGGCCGCCGCGGCGGTCGAGGATTTTCATGATCCGCGCCGTATAGGTGTTGGTCGTGCCGTGCGGACTGGCGAAAATCCGCGCCAGCACACGGTCGCCTACGCTGGCCGCGGTTGATGGTGTTCGGGATTTGCCCCGGCCGCGACCGGAATTGGACTGCCTGATTGTCACCGTCGGCGCGGCGCCATGATCTTCAAGCCATTCGGCCGGCCGGGCGATCAGGTCGCCTTCGGCGTTGCGCAGGGTGATTTCGAGCACGGCGACTGCGGGCAGCGTGCCGGGCCGCCGCAGCGTCTTCCTGTCCCGCTCGATCAGGCCCTCGTCTTCAAGCTGGCGCAGGACATCCTTCAGTTCCGCCCGTGTGTCGCTCTTGAGCCCGAAGGCTTTGGCGACATCGCGTTTTGTCGCGCGGTCGGGATTCTCGCTGAGGAAACGCAGGATCATGTCCTTGTCCGGCATGTCGCCGCGGCGAAACGGACGGGCTTCGGCTGCCTTTTCGACCGCCTTGCCGGGCCTGGATTTGCCGGTTCCTGGTTTGCGGGGGGGATGTCCCAAGATCAGTCCTTCTTTGCCTTGGCAGCCGCAGGTTTCTTTGCCGCCGCCTTGGGTTTCGCCTTTGCCTTGCTGGCCTTTTTGGCCGGTGCCTTGGTCTTCTTGCCGGAGGTCGCGGCCTTGGCGGCGATCATTTCCAGTGCTTCCTCGACTGTGACCTCAGCCGGAACCTTGTCCTTGGGCAGCGTGGCGTTGATCTTGCCCCAATTGACGTAGGGTCCGTATTTTCCGTCGCGAACCGTGATCGGGCCGCCATCGGGGTGATCGCCCAGCGCCTTCAAGGCTGCCGGTGTGCCGCGGCCGCGGCCGGGCCCCTTGGCCTGTTTCTCGGCAATGACCGTGACCGCATGGTTGAGACCGATGGTGAAGACGTCCTCTACCGATTCCAGATTGGCATAAGTGCCGTCATGCAGCACGAATGGTCCGTAGCGGCCAATGCCTGCGGTGATCATCTTGCCGGTTTCGGGGTGTGCGCCGACATCGCGCGGTAGCGCCAGCAGCGAAAGCGCCTTTTCATAATCGATGCTGGCCACCTCCCATCCCTTGGGCAGGCTGGCGCGCTTGGCTTCCTTGCCATCGCCGCGCTGCACATAGGGACCAAACCGCCCGGTCCGAAGCGTGATCGGTTCGTCGGTCTGCGGGTCCTTGCCCAGATCCCTGGGCTCGTTTGAAAGGGCTGCATCCCCCTGCGCATCCTGATCGGCGGAAAGCTGGCGGGTGAAGCTGCAGTCGGGATAGTTCGAGCATCCGACGAAGGCGCCGTACTTGCCGAGTTTGAGCGACAGGTTTCCGGTGCCGCAGGTCGGGCAGATCCTTGGATTCGCGCCGTCTTCACGCTCCGGAAACACCAGCGGGGCCAAGGCCTCGTTCAGGGCATCGAGCACCTGGGTGACACGCAGCTCCTTGGTGTCATCGATATGCGCGTGGAACTGCGTCCAGAATTCGCGCAGCACGTCCTTCCAGGCCAGTTCCCCTGCGGAGATCCGG
The DNA here is from genome assembly GCF_029210485.1 of Hoeflea sp. YIM 152468. GTDB lineage: Bacteria > Pseudomonadota > Alphaproteobacteria > Rhizobiales > Rhizobiaceae > Hoeflea. The sequence continues at coordinate 152,322 of NZ_JARGET010000005.1, read as the reverse complement.
TCGAGCTTTTCTTCCAGCTCGGCGGTGAAGCCGAATTCGACATAGCGTTCGAAGAAGTTTTCCAGAAACGCGATGACCAGCCGGCCCTTGGGCTCGGGGGTCAGCCGGCGCTTGTCGATTGTCACATATTCGCGGTCGCGCAATGTCGCCAGTGTCGAGGCATAGGTGGAAGGACGGCCGATGCCGAGCTCTTCCATCTTCCTGATCAGCGAGGCTTCCGAATACCGCGGCGGCGGCTCGGTGAAATGCTGGGTGGCGTTGATCTTGTCCTTGGCGAGCGCTTCCTGCGCATTGATTTCGGGCAAACGTGCATCGTCGTCCCCATCGCCGTCGGACTGTTCGCCGTCTTCCTTGACATCGGTATAGGCAGCAATGAAGCCGTCAAACCGGATCACCGAACCGGTGGCCCGCAAGCCGGCGGACTTGCCCGCGCTGGAGGCGGTGATCTCCACGGTGGTCCGTTCAATTTCCGCGGACGCCATCTGGCTGGCGGTGGCCCGCTTCCAGATCAGGTCATACAGCCGGAACTGGTCGGCATCGAGGTATTTCTTGATATCGTCGGGTGCGCGCTCGAATCCGGTCGGGCGGACGGCCTCATGCGCTTCCTGCGCATTCTTGGCCTTGGTCGAGTAGATTCTGGCCTTGTCGGGCACGTAACGCTCGCCGAAGCGCACCGAGATGGCCGCCCTGGCTTCGTCGATGGCCTCCGGCGCCATCTGCACACCATCGGTACGCATATAGGTGATCAGACCGACGGTTTCGCCGCCGATATCGATTCCCTCGTAAAGCTTCTGCGCCACCTGCATCGTGCGCGAGGCGTTGAACCCAAGCTTTGAGGATGCGGCCTGCTGCAATGTCGATGTGGTAAACGGCGGCGATGGATTGCGCCGGGTCGGCTTGGCTTCAACACTGTCGGCGACAAAGGATGCGCTTTCGAGCATCTCCTTGATCTGTCCGGCACGTTCGCTCCCTGTGACCGACATTTTCGACATTTTCTCGCCGTCATGCGTGGTCAAGCGCGCCGTGAAGCCTTCGCCGCGTGGCGTTTTCAGCTCTGCCGATATCTGCCAGTATTCCTCGGATTTGAAGCGTTCGATCTCGCCTTCACGGTCGCACACCAGTCGGAGTGCCACCGACTGGACGCGGCCGGCGGAGCGGGCGCCTGGCAGCTTGCGCCACAGCACTGGCGACAGGTTGAAGCCGACCAGATAGTCCAGGGCCCGGCGCGCCAGATAGGCATCGACCAGCGGCGTGTCGATCTCGCGCGGGTTTGCCATCGCCTCGAGAACGGATTTTTTGGTGATGGCGTTGAAGACGACGCGGGAGACGGTCTTGTCCTTGAGCGCCTTCTTCTTGGTCAGCACTTCCAGCACATGCCAGGAAATAGCTTCACCCTCGCGATCCGGGTCCGTCGCCAGGATAAGCGAGTCGGCCCCCTTCAACGCTTCCGAGATATCCTTGAGTCGTTTGTTGGAAGTGGTGTCCACCTCCCATTTCATTTCGAAATCCTCATCCGGAAGCACAGAGCCGTCCTTGGCCGGCAGGTCACGGACGTGACCGAACGAGGCCAGGACCTTGTAACCGCTTCCGAGGTATTTGTTGATCGTTTTTGCCTTCGCAGGCGATTCTACTACCACTACAATCATAAGGATGCTCGCACTCGGCTCGGATTTCCGGGATGTCGCGCCATATCGCGTCGTACCGATTTGGTCCACGAGATGTACAGTCAAACGCGTTCGGTCAAGCCCATCGACCGATTTACAGCCATTTCGCAACTCGAATACAACCTTTGCGCGATATGTACTGTATTGCAATTTATGATAATTGGATTATCGTGAATTCGGATCTGCGCACAGGTGCAAAGTGTGGAAGCGCAGACACAGACAAGGGAGCAACGATGCCCACCCGACCTGCGCAAAGCAAGCTGGAACGAGCTCGAAGTGAGCAGAACATAGCCTATATTCGGCAGATGTTGGGTGAATTGCGCGGGGTCGCCCATAGCGAAAATGCAGACATGTTGTGTTACCTGATCGAAATGGCCTACCTTGAGGCGGGCGATGTGCTGGCCGGTCACCGGTCTGCTGCTGTCATGGACAGCAGCCTTTGACGCGCGCGGCCCGGCGTCCTACTCCTCGTCAAACGCCAATGACACCATGCCGCCGGGATGACGGTGCAAGCGTCCGGCAAGATCGAGTTCGAGGAGCACCAGATACACCGTTTGAGCCGGCACGCCGGTGTGTCTGACGATGTCATCGATTTCAGCGGGCGAGGGGCCCAGCGCCTCGACCACCCGCGACCGGTCATCCGCCTGCGGTTCCGGATAAGCCCCGCCATCTTCGCGTTCCGGTTCTTCCATCACCGGCGCCTCGTCCGCAAACAGCCGGCTTGACGGCGCCAGCGCCTCGATCACGTCACGGCTTCCCGTCGTGACGATTGCGCCATCCTTGAGCAGCCCATTGGTGCCCATGGCCCGCGGGTCGAGCGGGGAGCCGGGGACGGCGAAGACCAGCCGTCCGAAATCGGCCGCACGCCGCGCCGTGATCAGCGACCCTGAACGCTGGGCGGCTTCAATCACCACCAGCCCAAGTCCGATGCCGGCAATCAGCCTGTTTCGACGCGGAAAATCCCGCGCCCGCGGCTCCCACCGCATCGGCATTTCGCTGATCGCCAAACCTTTGCCGGCGCAGATCTCGCGGTACAGCGCCAGATTTTCCGGCGGATAGGGCTGGTCCAGCCCGCCTGCCATGGCGGCGATGGTTCCGGTCTCCAGGCTGGCCTGATGCGCTGCCGCGTCGATGCCGCGGGCAAGGCCGGATACGATGGCGTAACCGGCAGCGCCGAGCTCCCGTGCCATGCGCGCGGCCATCTTGGCGCCGGACACCGACGCATTGCGGGCCCCGACAATGCCCACCGAGACCTGGGTGGCCAGCGACAGATCGCCCAGTGCCGAAATCAGGGGCGGGGCTCCGTCGATGCGTCTGAGCGCGGGCGGATAGTCCGGCTCGCCGATGCCGACAAACACCGCGCCGAACCGGCGGGCAGCTTCGAGTTCGCGCTCGGCCTCCTCGATGCTTGCGACACGGATCGTGCGCGCCGCGCCGCCGCGGCGCGACAGCTCCGGCAGCTGTTCGATGGCGGTCTGTGCTGATCCGAAATGATTGATCAGGTCGCGAAATGTGGCGGGCCCGACATTGTCGGAGCGGATCAGGCGCAGCCAGGAGATCCGTTGGCGATCGGAAAGGACGACACCGCGTCGCCCTTCATCGCCGGCAGGCATCAGCCTTTGTCCCCGATTCGACTTTCGGTGCCGGCGAGAAGACGACGGATGTTCTGATGGTGCTTGAGGATGGTGATTGCCGACATCACCACAAACAGCGACGCCACTTCCGGCCGCCCATACAGGTGCAAGGCGATCGGCACCACGATCGCGGTGGTGAGTCCGGCAAGCGAGGAATAGCGAAACAGCCTGGCCATGCCCAGCCAGACGACAGCGAAGACCAACACGATCAGCGGAGCCAGGCCGAGCAGGACACCGAGATAGGTCGCCACCCCCTTGCCGCCCTTGAATTTCAGCCAGACCGGGTAGAGGTGCCCGAGGAAAGCGCCCAGTCCGGCAATCAGCGCCGCTTCCATGCCGAGAAACTGACGCGCGGCGATGACCGCCAGCGTCCCCTTGAGCGCATCCGCCAGCAACGTCGCCACAGCCAGCTTCTTGTTGCCGGTGCGCAGCACATTGGTGGCGCCGGTATTGCCCGAGCCGATGCTCCGGACATCACCGAGTCCGGCCATTCGGGTCAGGATCAAGCCAAACGGAATCGAGCCGCAGAGATAGCCGAACAGCAGCACGCCAAGCATCGCGGAAGGGGAAAGGGACCAACTGATCAGATCAGGCACGACGCGAAATCCTCGCTGCTGACACGGTACACACAGTTTCTATCGCAACAATCAGCTGCGATAGACTGTGACACCGGCAACCAGTGTTTGCAAGACTTTGCCGGTAAACCGGGCATCCTCGAAGGCGCTGTTCTTGGACCGCGAGACGATGTCTTCCTTGGACAGCACCCAAGGGTGTTCGGGATCGATGAGCGCAATATCGGCTCGCGCGCCAATCGCGAGCGTTCCGGCATCAAGTCCCAGAATCCTGGCCGGACGGGTCGACAGCGCATCGATCAGACGCATCAGCGGCACATCGCCGGAATGATAGAGCCGCAGTGCTGCGGCCAGCAGGGTTTCGAGCCCGATGGCGCCGTTTTCCGCATCCGCGAACGGCAAGCGCTTGGTATCGACATCCTGCGGATCATGCGCCGAGACGATGATATCGATGGTTCCGTCCGTCAGCGCCGAAACCATGGCGCGGCGGTCATCCTCGGTCCGCAGCGGCGGCGACAGCCGGAAGAAGGTGCGGTATTCGCCAATGTCGGTTTCATTGAGCGTCAGATGGTTGATCGAGATGCCCGCGGTCACGTCCACTCCGCGGGCCTTGGCGGCGCGGATGACGTCCGACGATTCTGGCACCGAAATGCTCATGGCGTGATAGCGCGCACCGGTCAGGGCAGCGAGCCGCAGATCGCGCTCAAGCGGGATGATCTCGGCTTCGCGCGGAATGCCGGGCAGGCCGAGCCAGCTGGCAAACAGGCCCTCATTCATCACGCCGGAGCCGCCAAGCCTGCGGTCTTGCGTCGCCACCGCGACCACGGCGCCGAAATCGCGGGCATAGGTCATCACCCGCCGCATCACCGCCGGATTGTCGACCGTGTGGCGGCCGTTGCTCAGCATCACCGCACCCGCATCCAGAAGCAGGCCGAATTCGGTCATGTCCTCGCCGTTCAACCCTTTGGTCAGGGCCGCTGCCGGATGAACGCGGACAATGGCTTCATCGCGCGCCAGCCGCTGGACAAAATCGACCAGCGCCACATCGTCGATCACCGGATCGGTGTCCGGCATCATGATCATCGAGGTCACGCCGCCCTTGGCCGCCGCGCGGCTTGCCGAGGCAATGGTTTCGCGGTGTTCGGCGCCGGGCTCGCCAATATGCACGCAGGCATCGACCAGCCCCGGGACCGCGATCAGGCCGGTGCAGTCCTCGATCTCGCAATCGGCCGGGATCTCCGCCCCGGAAAGCTGGGCTCCGCAGGCGATGATTCTGCCGCCGTCAATCAGGATGTCTCCGGTTTCATCCATCAGCGTCGAAGGATCGACAATCCTCACATTTTTCAGGATCCGCGGCGTCATCGGGCCAGCTCCCCGTGCAGCATCAGCGTTTCCATCACCGCCATCCGTACCGCAACGCCCATCTCGACCTGTTGCTCGATCACGCTTTGCGGCCCGTCGGCGACGTCGGAGGATATCTCGACGCCGCGGTTCATCGGTCCCGGATGCATCACCAGGGCATCGTCCTTTGCCAACGCGAGTTTGACAGCGTCGAGGCCGTAATAGTGGAAATATTCGCGCACCGACGGGACGAACGCCCCCGCCATGCGTTCGCGTTGAAGCCTGAGCATCATCACGACATCCGCATCCTTGAGCCCGTCCTCCATGCGCTGGAACACTTCCACCCCCATATGGCGGATTCCGGAGGGAAGAAGCGTCGAGGGCGCAACGACCCGCACCCGGGCGCCCAGCGCATTGAGCAGCAGGATGTTCGACCGTGCGACACGGGAGTGCAGCACATCGCCGCAAATGGTGACGATCAGCCGCCCGACCTTGCCCTTGGCGCGGCGGATGGTCAGCGCATCAAGCAGCGCCTGGGTCGGATGTTCATGCGCGCCATCGCCGGCATTGATCACCGGGCAGGCTACTTTTTGCGACAACAGCGCCACGGCGCCCGCCGACGAGTGCCGCACCACCAGCACGTCCGGCCGCATGGCATTGAGCGTCATTGCGGTATCGACCAGGGTTTCGCCTTTCTTGACGCTCGAATTGGCCACCGACATGTTCATCACATCCGCGCCCAGCCGTTTGCCGGCCAGTTCGAACGAGGCTTGCGTCCGGGTCGAGGATTCAAAAAACAGGTTGATTTGGGTCAGTCCGCGCAGAGTCGAGGTTTTTTTCTCGCGCTGGCGAGAAATTTTCACCGCCGCGTCGGACTGATCGAGCAAATAGTGGATATCTTGCTCCGAAAGCCCCTTGATTCCGAGCAGGTGGCGGTGCGGAAATGACATCGAAGGACCTATGATCTAGAAACTAACGCGTTCATAGAAAGGTTCTGGGGCAGGGGCAAGCGCGCCTGTGCCGGAAATGCGCAATGTCCCCATGCAATGCGGCGCGAATCCCTGTATGCGAGGTGTCATGAGCCCTACCCATGCCTTTGGCCCGCAGGCCGACAATCAAAGTCCGCCCTTTTCCGGCCACAACGCCTATCGCGCTGATCCGCTGCTGAAGGATATTGCGGCCGATTTGCCGCGCGGTCTACGCACCGATTTTGAAACTGTCGGCAAATTTGTGGCTTCGGCGGAAGCCCAGGATCTTGCCCGCATCGCCAATCGCGCGGTTCCCGAACTCAAGACCCATGACGGTTTCGGCAACCGTATCGACCAGATCGATTTCCATCCCAGCTGGCATGCCCTGATGCGCCGTGGAATAGCCGGCGGGCTGCAGGGCTCGGTCTGGGAAGGCCGGCGCGAGGAAGCCGGGTTTGCCCACCAGGCCCGCGCCATCCGGTTTTTTCTCACCGCCGGACTGGAATGCGGACACCTGTGCCCGTTGACGATGACCAATGCCTCGATCGCCGCAATCATGGCCTCACCGCGCATCGAGAAGGCGTGGGCGCCGCAGGTGGTGTCGCGCCGCTATGATTCGAGCAATCGCCCGGCAATGCAGAAAGCCGGTGTGACCATCGGCATGGGCATGACCGAGAAGCAGGGCGGCACCGATGTGCGCGCCAATCAGAGCGTCGCCACTCGCGCCGGGGAAGGGGTTTACCGGCTTTCAGGGCACAAATGGTTCCTGTCGGCGCCAATGTCGGATGCGTTCGTCATGCTGGCCCAGACCGGCTCCGACGGCGATGGCGATCTGAGCTGCTTTCTGGTGCCGCGCATTCTCGAGGATGGCCATCTCAACGGCCTGCGGCTGCAGCGGTTGAAAGACAAGCTCGGCAACCGGTCGAACGCGTCGTCCGAAGTCGAGTTCACCAACACCTTCGGTTTTCTGCTCGGCGGCGAAGGCGAGGGCGTCCGCACCATTCTCGACATGGTGACGCTGACCCGTCTCGATTGCGCCCTGGCTTCCGCCGGCATGATGCGCGCCAGCCTGGCCGAGGCGGTGCACCATTGCCGTCACCGGCGGGTGTTTGGTCAATTGCTGATCGACCAGCCACTGATGGCCCGGGTTCTGGCCGATCTGGCGCTTGATACGGCTGCGGCGACCGCCCTGTCGATGCGGCTCGCCCGGGCTTTCGACCAGGCCCGTGACAACCCAACCGAGGCTGCGATAGCCCGGCTGTTGACCCCGGTGGTCAAATATTGGGTCTGCAAGATTGCGCCGTCGGTCATCTATGAGGTGATGGAGTGCATGGGCGGCAATGGCTATGTCGAGGAACGGGCGGTTGCGCGGCATTACCGTGAAGCCCCGGTCAACGCCATCTGGGAAGGGTCGGGCAACGTCATGGCGCTCGATGTTCTGCGGGTGCTCACGCGTGGCCGCGATCTGTTTGATGTGGCGCTGGACAGCATCCAAAAGGATCTGGGTGCGGCGGGTCCGCGCACGGTCGACGTGCTGCGCGCCTGCATGGCGGTCAGCGAACGCGACGAAGGTGCGGCGCGCCTGTTGACCGAACAGTTTGCGCTCGCCGCAGCGGCGGCCGAACTGACCCGCCTGGGAGCCGGTCATGTTGCTGAAGCCTTCGTTGAAACCCGGCTTGGCGGCGCCTGGCGGTCGACCTACGGCATGCTCGATGCCCGCTTTGATGCCCGCCAGATCGTCGAGATGCTTTATCCGCCTGCCACCTGACCGGCGGAGATCAAGCCGACGGCCCACATCACCGCCGGAATGGTAACGAAAGAGACCACTGTCTGCATCGTCGTCACCGCTGCATAAAGCGGCGCGTCGCCGCCCATCTGGCGCGCCAGCAGATAGCCGTTCATTGCGGTTGGCACCGAAGCGCAGAGTGCCAGGATCATCAGCGGCTCTCCGGTCAGGCCGAAGGTCCACGCCAGGCCCACCATGATGATCGGAAACACGATCAGTTTGAGCATGACAGGCGACAGCACCGCGGGTCCCGGCCTGAGCACGTCATTGAGCTTGAGGCCGGCGCCGACCATCAGCAATCCGAGCCCGAGTGACGTCCGGGCGATCAGATCGACCGACTGGGCCACCGGCGGGTAGAGACCGAAGGGCAGGGCGTTGATGATGATGCCTGCGGCACAGCCGAGAATCAGGGGGTTTCCGGCGATCCGCCGTGCCAGCGTGGTCATGTTGCGCGCACCGGTCCCGTACCAGATCAGCATGATCACGTTGATCAGGTTGAGCGGGATGACGATGACCGCAATGACCAGCGCCACCAGCGCCAGTCCGCTGGCGCCCGACAGTTTCTCCGCGATTGCCAGCGCAATGAACGCGTTCCACCGCGATGATGTCTGGAACAGCGAGGTGTAGCGCGAATCCGACATGCCCCAGCCCCGGGCCAGCGGGTGCAGGGCGATGAGCAGCAGCGTCATCACCGCGACCGCGATCAGCGCCACGAGCGCGACGGTGCCGAGTTCGATGCCGCTGAAATCCGCTGTGGCAAGGGTAAGAAACAAGAGAGCGGGGAACAGCAGGTAGTAGCCGAGCGTCTCCAGACCCGGCCACACGCTCTGGTCGATGAACGGCAGGCGTCTCAAGGCCGCGCCGAGAAGCACGATCAGGAAAATCGGCAGAATGCTTTCGAAAATGGGGATCATGGGACACGCCGTATGGAAGGAGCCTTCTCATAAGCGCCTCTGTCGCAAGGGGCAATGGCGGCCGTTAACCTTAACAAATGGTTTACATTGCGTGCGATGGGTGCGGCGTTCATGCTATGGGGAGACGTCAATTCAGTCCCATGAGCTCTAATCAACCCGTGATGATATCAAGCCGCCTGTACTACACCGCGATGATGCTGTTTTGGGTTTGCTACCTGTCGCTGCTGGCGCTGGTTGTGACCTATGCGCCGCAAGGTGGTCTCGAACTGGCGGGATTGGCTCTGTTTGCTGATTCGGGGCTGGTCGAGACGGCCCTGGCCGCGATGACCAACATCGGGCTGTCCCAGCTTGCGCAAAGCGTCGTCCTGGGACTTCTTGGCGGGTTCAGCCTCGCCTCGGCAGGACTGATCCTGTTTGCGGTGCTGTTTTGCGTCTTTGGCCGGGAGCGCGAACAGCGCGAGGCCCGCTCTTTGGCGGAAGGCGCCGTTGTCTGCACCGCAGCGGCGTCCGTTCTGATCAGCGCGATCTCCTTTGCCGGCGGGCAGGCCGGCGCACTGCTGGTGCTGCAATTCAGCGCGCTGGGCGGGCTGGTGCTGACGCTGATGTCGCTGTCCCAATCCCCCATTGTGCCTGACAACTCCGGCGACGATGCGGTGTCGGACCTTGATCAGGTCATTTCCGACCACGCCGCCAATCATGCCGCTTTCAGCGCGCAACTTGCCTCTTTTGCCAAGGGGGGCGGACGCTGATGAAACTCTTTCTCGTCCTCTGGATCATGCCGATCGTGCTTTTGGGCAGCTGGTATGGCCTCTCCTACTACGATATCAATTTCGGCTACCGGATCCTGACCCGCGACCTGCATGATCTGGTGTTCACCATCTATGGAAATCTGCTTGGCATTCCGGCTGAAACGATCCCGCCGCTGGTGCTCAAGGCGGTGATCTTCGACACGTTTCTGGTCGTCGGCTTTATCGTGATCAAGCGTCGCCGCAAGCAGATCTGGGCCGCTCTGCGCGGATACTTCACCAGCTCGGTCAAAGAGGACGGCCACACCGAAACGGTGTCCGCACACCATCAGGCTGATTACTCAAGACCGCACTGATCGCAGCGCAGCGGATTTGTTGACCAGCGGCGCGGGTCCGATATCGTCCAGATGCATCCGTTTGAACGGGGTCAGCCTCACGAGCGCCGCAGCCCGGCAAGACGATCCAGCGCGCCCTGCAAAATGAAGCTGGCGGCAGCGGAATCAATCCGCTCCTTGCGCTTCTTGCGCGACACATCCATCTCGATCAGCGCCCGCTCCGCCGCCACGGTCGACAGCCGCTCATCCCAGAATACAAACGGCAGGTCGGATTTCTCCGCCATACTGCGCACGAAGGCGCGCGTCGACTGTGCCCGCGGCCCTTCGCTCCCATCCATATTGACCGGCAGCCCGATCACCGCGGCGCCGACCCTGTCGCGCTGCAGCGCCGCCATCAGGGCAATTGCGTCAAGTGTGAACTTCTGACGCTTGATCATCGGGCGGGGGGAGGCCAGCCGGAGCGACAGGTCCGACACGGCAATCCCTATGGTCTTGGTGCCCAGATCTATGCCGGCAATGGTTTGGCCCGGCAGAAGCCGCTCGCCCAGGTCCTCGATCGCAATCGCCGCCATATCTGTCTCTCCGCCTTTGCACCACAGCGCCAGCCGCGCTAGATGGTGGGTTTAGCGAACAAGTACCTCAAATGCGAGAGAGGGTAATCCATGAAAATCACCTGGCTAGGCCATTCGGCATTCCGGTTGCAGACCGCCGGCTCGACCATTCTCATTGATCCGTTCTTCAGCGGCAACCCAGGCTTTGAAGGCAACGACCGCAAGGATGCCGTCAAGGGCGTCACCCACATCCTGCTCACCCATGGTCACGGCGACCATGTCGGCGACACGGTGGCCATCGCCAGGGAAACCGGCGCGGTGGTGTTGGCAAATGCCGATTTGGCGGCCTGGCTCGGTCATCATCATGGGCTCGACAAGATAGAGCAGGGAAACACCGGCGGAACCGTTTCGCTGGGCAATTTTTCCGCCACATTTGTCAATGCGCTGCATTCCTCGGCCTCGATCACCTCGGATGGCGTGTCGCATTCGCTTGGCTCAGCCAACGGGCTGATGCTGCATTTCGAGGACGAGCCCGGTGTGCTGCACATGGGCGATACGGATATTTTCTCTGACATGGCGCTGATCAACGAATTGCACCGCCCGGAAATCGGCCTTGTGCCCATCGGTGACCGCTTCACCATGGGCGGAGCCGTGGCAGCACTTGCGTGCCGCAGGTTCTTCTCCTTTGCCAAGGTGTTGCCTTGCCACTACGGAACCTTCCCGATCCTTGACCAGACCGCCGATGCGTTTGTTGATGCGATGGAAGACGACGCCAAAAACGTTGCCGTGCCCAGGTCCGGTGAAAGCATCGAGGTCTGAAGCGCCGGTGCGGCAGACCTGAGAAAGACAAAACGATGGCCCGCGGTTGCGCGCTCCGCCGCGCGCCGCTATAGCGGGGCAACCTGTTCACACCATCTGATGAGGACCTGATGTCCGTAGATCTTGCCACCGTCAAACGTGTTGCGCACCTCGCCCGCATCGCTGTTACAGATGAAGATGCAGCCCGCATGGAAGGCGAACTCAATGTTATCCTGGGCTTCGTCGAACAGCTGTCCGAAGTGGATGTCGAGGGCATTGAGCCGATGACCTCGGTCACGCCGATGGCGATGCGAAAGCGCACCGATGCCGTCACGGACGGCTCCAAGGCCGAGGACATCGTTGCCAACGCGCCCGAAACCACCGACAATTTCTTCCTCGTGCCCAAGGTGGTCGAGTAAGCCGATGCCGGTGTCGGTGGCGACGGGTATCTTCAACGCGATCTGCCGCGCCGCCGTCCGGCCTTGTCAAAACCATGGCTTCACCGAATGTGGCGCCGCGCCTAATTATCCTGATCCCGGCTGTTTCCGGTTCTTTGAAAAGAAGTTGTCCGCATGACCGACCTGACCCGTCTGACCATCGCCCAAGCTCGTGACGAAATGAACAAGGGCACCTTCTCCAGTCTTGATCTGACCGACGCCTATCTGGCGGCCATTGACGCCGCCAACCCGGCGATCAACGCCTATGTGAAGATCACGCCAGACAAGGCCCGCGAGATGGCCAAAGCCTCCGACACCCGCCGTGCTGGCGGCACCGCCGGGGCGCTGGAAGGCATTCCGCTCGGCATCAAGGACCTCTACGCCACCCAGGGCGTCCACACCCAGGCCTGCAGCCATGTGCTCGACGGCTTCGAGCCGCGCTATGAGTCCACCGTCACGGCCAATCTCTGGGCCGACGGGGCGGTCATGCTGGGCAAGCTCAACATGGACGAGTTCGCCATGGGCTCCTCCAATGAAACCTCCTATTACGGCCCGGTGATCAACCCGTGGCGGGCTGAAGGCTCGAACGCCAATCTGGTTCCCGGCGGGTCTTCCGGCGGCTCGGCAGCGGCAGTGGCGGCGCTTCTGTGTGCCGGCGCCACCGCGACCGACACCGGCGGCTCGATCCGCCAGCCTGCGGCATTCACCGGCACGGTCGGCATCAAGCCGACCTATGGCCGCTGTTCGCGCTGGGGCATTGCCGCCTTCGCCTCCTCGCTCGATCAGGCCGGCCCGATTGCCCGCGACGTGCGCGATGCGGCGATCCTGCTCAAATCCATGGCCTCCGTCGACGACAAGGACACCACCTCGGTGGATCTGCCGGTGCCGGATTACGAAGCGGCGCTGGGTGGTTCGGTCAAGGGGCTGAAGATCGGCATCCCGCGCGAATACCGTATCGAGGGCATGCCCGCCGAGATCGATGCGCTGTGGCAGCAGGGCATAGCCTGGCTCAAGGATGCCGGCGCCGAGATCGTCGACATCGAACTGCCGCACACCAAATATGCGCTGCCCGCCTATTACATCGTTGCGCCCGCTGAAGCCTCGTCCAATCTGGCCCGCTATGACGGTGTCCGCTACGGCCTGCGCGTGCCCGGGAAGGACATTGCCGAGATGTACGAAAAAACCCGCGCCGAGGGCTTTGGCGAAGAGGTCAAGCGCCGCATCATGATCGGCACCTATGTGCTCTCGGCCGGCTATTACGACGCCTATTATCTGCGCGCCCAGAAGGTCCGCACCCTGATCAAGCGGGATTTCGAACTGGCGTTTGACGCCGGTGTCGACGCCATCCTGACGCCGGCGACGCCGTCGTCGGCCTTTGCCATTGGTGACGTGAACCTGGCCAGCGATCCGGTCAAGATGTACCTCAACGACATCTTCACCGTCACGGTCAACATGGCAGGCCTTCCCGGCATCGCCGTGCCCGCCGGGCTTGATCCCCAGGGTCTGCCGCTCGGTCTGCAACTGATCGGCCGCCCGTTCGAGGAAGAAACCCTGTTCAAGACCGCCCATGTGATCGAACAGGCGGCAGGCCGGTTCGAGCCGAAGAAGTGGTGGTAGGCACAGTGTCCCGAATTGCGATCACGTGGGGGGCCTGTCGGGCCGGTGTACCGTGCGGTTACCGCCGCAAAAACCCTCAGGGCTTGATGAACCTCGCGTAACAGACGAAGATGATGGGTCCAGGCCGGTGCGACCGTAACGGCCGCTGACGTGGAGCCGTCTCAATGCTGACCATCAGGCCCGCCAGTTCCGCCGAAGCCCAGGATTTGGCCCGGATCGGTCTGGCTGCGTGGGAGAAGGCAATTCGTGTCTGGGGCGAGGACGCCGACCGGCTGCGCGAAAATGCCAGAGAAGCCTATTACGATTTCTGCACCCGCTGCTGGACCGACATTGTTGTGGCCGAGTGGGACGGCGATCTGGCCGGTTGGGGCTCCTGCGAAAGGGCCGATGACTTCATCACCGATCTCTGGGTGCTGCCGGAATTTCAGGGCAGGGGCATCGGCACCGCGCTGCTTGGGCACATCGAAACCGGCATCCGGCAGCGTGGCTATCCATCGGCACGGCTCGATACCCATGCGCGCAATGCCGGCGCCATCCGGCTTTGCAAGCGTCTGGGCTATCACGTGAAAACCTATTTCGTCACTTATTCCGAATCTCTCGACCAGGACATCGACAAGGTCGAGATGATCAAGGAGTTTGATCAGGAGGAACCAGAGATTGAACCAATGGATAGCGGTGTTGACGAAGATGGCCTCTACGGCATCTGACCGCTGCCCGGCAGGGCATCGCCAATGGCAAAAAAGACCCGGAGGCGGGCTGTCCGCTCCGGGGTCGGCAGTTGGGCAAGGTTTGCTCTGCCTTAGAGGGATTTGAGAATCAGGCGACGGGTTGGGATTTGTGATCGGCCTTTTTTCGCGCCCGGGCGAAAAGATCCCGATTGTGGCAGAATTCCGGCGCCTCTGCAGGGTGAGGTTCATGCGCCAGCCAATGGGCGCACGCATCGGGCTTGTCGCATGTCAGGCAACGGTTGGCGGCGCGGCGCAGAACTCCGGCATGGTCGGGCAGCTTCCAGATCTCGTCAGCCACGCCGATCTTGCTCATCATGGCATTCATCAGATCTGCCCGCCTGGTCAGTCGATTGAAAATATCAAGTACGCTCATGATCTTCTCCCCGGTGCTGCGAATGGGAATGTCGCATGGGCGAGGGCCGGCCGCTTTGATCTCGGTCAAACAAATCGCAAGTGGTTTTCGGGCGTCCGCCGCGTCTCAATTCCCGGAAAGCCTTGCAGTCCCGCCGTCTTTGTTCTACCCGACTGGGAGCTGATCCATCACAGATAATGAGCCTGCCATGACACTTGTCGACACCCGCACTCCTGATCCGAAACGACTGGTCCCCGGCGCCACCGGCGATTGGGAGATCATTATCGGCCTTGAGGTCCATGCGCAGGTCACGAGCAATTCGAAGCTGTTTTCTGGCGCGTCGACCACCTTCGGCAACCAGGCCAACTCCAATGTCAGCCTGGTCGATGCGGCAATGCCCGGCATGTTGCCGGTGATCAATGAGGAATGCGTGGCCCAGGCCGTGCGCACCGGTCTTGGTCTCAAGGCACAGATCAACAACCGCTCGGTGTTTGACCGCAAGAACTATTTCTATCCGGATCTGCCGCAGGGCTACCAGATCTCCCAGTTCAAGGATCCGATCGTCGGCGAGGGCGAGATCATCATCTCGGTCGGCCCCGACCGCCAGGGAAATTTCGAGGACATCGAGATCGGCATCGAGCGTCTGCATCTGGAACAGGATGCCGGCAAGTCGATGCATGACCAGCATCCGTCGATGTCCTATGTCGACCTCAACCGCTCGGGCGTGGCGTTGATGGAAATCGTTTCCAAGCCGGACATGCGGTCGGCTGACGAGGCCAAGGCCTATGTCACCAAGCTGCGCTCCATCCTGCGCTATCTCGGCACCTGCGACGGCAATATGGACGAAGGCTCCTTGCGCGCCGACGTCAACGTTTCGGTCAGGAAGCCCGGTGGCGAATTCGGCACCCGCTGCGAGATCAAGAACGTCAATTCGATCCGCTTCATCGGTCAGGCGGTTGATTACGAAGCCCGACGCCAGATCGCCATCATCGAGGATGGCGGCACCATCGAACAGGAAACCAGGCTGTTTGATCCAGGCAAGGGCGAGACCCGCTCGATGCGCTCCAAGGAAGACGCGCATGATTACCGCTATTTCCCCGATCCGGATCTGTTGCCGCTCGAATTCGATCAGGCCTTTGTCGACGCGCTGAAGGCAAATCTGCCGGAACTGCCCGACGACAAGAAAGCCCGTTTCGTCGCCGAGATGGGGCTGAGCGTCTACGACGCCTCGATTCTGGTGTCGGAAAAGGCGATTGCCGATTATTTCGAGGAAGTGGCGGCGGGACGCGACGGCAAAATGGCCGCCAACTGGATTATCAACGACCTCCTGGGCGCCTTGAACAAATCCGGCAAAGGTATTGAAGAGACTCCGGTTTCGCCCGCCCAGCTTGGTGGCGTCATCGACCTGATCAAGGACGGCACCATTTCCGGCAAGATCGCCAAGGATCTGTTCGAGATCATCTGGGAAGAGGGGGGTGATCCGGCCGAAGTCGTTGAAAGCCGCGGCATGAAGCAGGTCACCGACACCGGCGCCATTGAAAAGGCCGTGGACGACGTGATCGGCGCCAATCCCGATCAGGTGGCAAAGGTGCAGGCCAAGCCGGCGCTGGCGGGCTGGTTCGTCGGGCAGGTAATGAAGGCCACCGGCGGCAAGGCCAATCCGAAGGCGGTGCAGAATCTGGTCAAGGCCAAGCTCGGCATTGAAGACTGACCACCTCTGCCCGCAACCGCTCTCCGTCAGCCGCCAGGGAAGGGCTGAACGGCGCGCCAGCGTGACAAATTGAGGGAAGCTGATGTTTTTTGTCCGTTCTGCCTCTGTCAGGGATATTGACGCCATCCGCGACGTGCTGGCGCAAACCTGGCGCGCCACCTATGCGCCGTTTTATGGGGCTGCCAAGGTCGAGGAGATCATTGCCGCGTGGCATTCCGAAGCGGCAATTCAGGTCAATCTGGATAAGCCAGGCGGCGAATATCTGGTGGCCGATGATGGCAAGCAGATTGGCGGGATGGCCTTTGCCAGCTATGCACCGGACACCAGGGCGGTGTCCTTGCATCAGCTTTACGTCCGCCCCGAATGCCAGGGGTTGGGCATTGGTCGAGATCTGTTTGCCGAAATCGAGACCTGCTTTCCCGGTGCGCAAAGCCTGCAGGTCGAGGTCGATCCCGGCAACGAACCGGCAATCGCCTTCTACAGGGCGCACGGCATGGCCGAGACCGGCCGCACCGACAATTGCGGCAAGGACGAATCCGGCCTGCCCGCCTTGATTCTGACAAAGCCACTGCTGCGGTAGCCTGGCAAAGCCTACAAAGAGCCCCCCCAACCTGTTTGCCTGCAGGCGCCACCGCGCCTATCACAGTCGCACGCGGCTGCGCATCAGGATTGCGTAGCCATCTTCAGGCGCGCGCGTCCGTTCTCATGCTGCCAAGACAGCTGTGCCAACAGGGCAAGAAAAACTCTCCTTTGCCCTGCCAATCCTATTCTTACCTGACGACACCAAAGGTAAGCTATGCTACGAACCTTTCCGATTGATCGCAGTATAGAGGCCTGGTGCATGAACCCATTCATGAAAATCGCAATTCCCGTCTTCATTTTGGGTTTTGTGGCCGGAGCAGCCTGTTGGTATGCATTTTCACCTGCCTTCATCGACAGGATCGTCAACGAAGAATTGCCCGCCGGTTTCGCGCTTCGGGAAAGCCGGAGCGGTGAATTCCGCGACGTCGACGGGGCCCACCGCGGGTCGGGTAGCGTAAAAATACTGGTTTCTGATGCCGGTGATGCGCTGTTGCGGTTCACTGATTTCGAAGTCACCAATGGACCAGATCTTGAAGTCTGGCTGGTCAAGGAGCCCGATCCCCGCAAATCCGCCGATGTCAGTGCCAGTCAATGGCTGTCCCTCGGACCGCTTAGGGGCAACAAGGGTGATCAGACTTACGTGATCCCGGCGGGCACCGATATTTCCGAATGGGGATCAACGGTCATCTGGTGCGAGCAGTTTGGTGTCCTGTTCTCGGTCGCCACGCTGTCGCAACCGGAGGGCTGAAGCGGTGCCCATGGCTGTTGAGGTCCGCCCCGCCGAGCGCGGTGATGTAGCAGCCATCGCCGCCATGTTTGCACAGGATGCGCTCAGTGGGCATGGCGACAGTGCCGACCCGGCCGATCTTGCAGACTATCTCGCTGCCTTCGATCGCATAACCGATAGCCCGAACAGCTGGCTGTTCGTGGCGGTCTGCAGCGGTGAGGTCGTTGGCACGTTCCAGACCACGCTGATCACATCGCTCACCGGCAAGGGTTCGTCCAGCCTCACCATCGGGGCGGTTCATACCCGCAGCGACCGGCGCGGTCAGGGCGTTGGCCGCAAAATGATCAGCCATGCGATTGCGCAGGGCAGGGGCCACGGCGCGCGGCTGGTGCAACTGATGTCGAACGCCACCCGTCAGGAGGCGCACCGGTTTTATGAAAGGCTGGGATTCAGTCCGAGCCATCTCGGCTTCAAGCTGAAATTGCGCTGAGCCCGGGTGCCTGACACTGGACAATACGGCCCGGGCGCGCCATAAGGCGGGATATCTTGCGGCCGCAATTTGGTCGCCATGTCCACGGACGAGAGGCTTTCATGAAGGCGCTACTTCTTCAGATATTCACCTGGTGGAACGGACAAACCCTGGGGACCCGGTTTCATACCTGGCGCCATGGCAAGAGCGTTGGCGAAGATGCGGCCGGCAACCGCTACTTTGAGGGTGGGACCGACTCGGAAGGCCGCACGCGGCGTTGGGTGATCTACAATGGTCCCTCCGAAGCCTCCGCGATTCCTCCCGGCTGGCATGGCTGGATGCATCACCGCACCGATGTCTCGCCGGCATCGGAGACCTATGTCGCGAGAGACTGGGAACTGGCGCATATCCCCAACCTGACCGGGACCGGCCGTGCCTACCGGCCCAAGGGCTCGATCCTCAACCAGGGGGCCCGCCCGCATGTCACCGGCGATTATGACGCCTGGACGCCAAAATCCTGACCTGCCGGCCTCTGTGGCGCAGCCATGCCACAATTCATGGTTAACGCTTCCTTGACGGCGCTGGGATAGAGATGCCGAAGCGGCCCTGTCCGGGCATGGTGACGAGTGAATTCGATGAAGATGAACGCGAGCAAATTTGCCAGGGGCGCAACAGCGCTGATCGCTTCCGTTGTGATCCTGACTGTCGCCGGGATGCCGGCGTCAGCCGCCCGGATTGAAAATCCGGTCGCGGTGTTTTCCGGCATCGACAAGATCACCGGCCGAATCACGACTTTCGATGTTTATGTCGGCGAAACCGTCCAGTTCGGCGCTTTGCAGGTCACGCCGCGCGTCTGCTACAGCCGCGATGAAACCGAGCCGCCGAAGACCACGACATTTGTCGAGGTCGACGAAATCACGCTTGATCGCAAGATCCGGCGCTTGTTTACAGGCTGGATGTTTGCTGATTCTCCCGGCCTCAACGCGGTCGATCACGCGGTCTATGATGTCTGGCTCAAGGAATGCAAACTGGACTCGGATATTCCGGCTCCGTCCGCCGGCAACTGACCACAATTCCTTCTATTGCAGACACGCAAACGCCGCGCGCTGGGCTCAACGCGCGGCGCCTTGATGCCGTCACTCAGCGTGAGGCGACGGGTGTCACCAGTGGGGTGATGCGGCGGATCGTGACCCGGCGGTTGAGCCGTTCCGGCGCTTCGGTGCGGACCTTGAGGTAGCGTTCGCCATAGCCCTGGGTGACCAGGTTCTCCGGCGGGATGCCAAACACGTCGCTCAAGGCCACAGCGATGGTTTCCGCGCGTTTGTCCGAGAGCAGCAAGTTTGCCGCGTCACGGCCCACGGCGTCGGTGTGACCTTCGATCAGGAAGGTTTCCGCCGGATTGCGCGCAAGGATTTCGGTGATGGCGTCAGCCACGTCCGAGAGCCGCTGGATCTGGTCCTCGGCAATCGTTGCCTTGCCGAACTCGAAAGTCAGCGAATCGAGATCGATGCGGCGGACCTTGTCGCGGACCCGGGCAGAGCGTCTCACCTCTTCCACCGAGTAAAGGCGCTCCACCTGTTCAACCGGCGGCTCCATCAGAAAGTCGAGAAACGCCGACGGCTCGGCGCCGGTGGCATCGAGAATATAGTCAGAGATCGGGATCGACAGTCTTAACGGCGGCAGTTCGCGGCCCGGATCAACAAAGGCGTTGCGGGAGCCGTCGCTGTTGGCATTGGCGTAGAACAGCACGTATTCCTGCCCATCGGGCATGATCCGGCTGCGCTGGATCACATCGCCCCAACGGTTGGTGATGGTGACAAGCTGGACACCGTTGGGCCGGACAATGACCTCGCGGGTACGACCGCCACGCAGGCTTTCATAATAGACCTCTTCACTTCCAGCCCGAAGCCGGTCGCGTTCGTCATGTTCGATGATGGTGCGGTTGTCGACTTCGATGATGGTGCGATTGTCGATCTGGTTGACGATGGTGACATCCGTCTGGATCTCCGGGGCGGGCTGTTCGCGCATCCGCTCGCCGCGTTCAGACAATGCCTGCGGTGCGGGTTCACTTCGCGACGCCGGAGCCTGGGCTTCCGCATCTGAAGTCGGCGCCGGCGCGGCGGGTTCGCTCGGTGCCGGTGCCGGCGCTGGTGAATTCGGATCGCCTTCAACGGGCTGTTCCTTGGCGCTGTCAAGCACAGGCGCGCCGTCCGGCACCGGCAGGGTCTGGACGTCTTGCTCGACAGGAGCGCTTGCCTCGGGTGCTGCAGCGGGCGCGGCTTCAGCCGGTGTCTCGGTCGCCGGGGCAGCGGGTGTCTCGGGCTCTGATGCGGGCTTTGGTTCCGGCGTCGGGGCTTGCGCCTCGGTGGCGTCAGGCTCGGCGGGCGCAGCCGGAGCGGGTTCGGCTGCATCTGGTGCGGCTTCAGCCGGTGTCTCGGTCGCCGGGGCAGCGGGTGTCTCGGGCTCTGATGCGGGCTTTGGTTCCGGCGTCGGGGCTTGCGCCTCGGTGGCGTCAGGCTCGGCGGGCGCAGCGGGAGCGGGTTCGGCTGCATCTGGTGCAGGTTCAGCCGGAGCCTCGGTTGCCGGAGCTGCGGGTGTCTCGGGCTCTACAGCCGGTTTTGGTTCTGGTGTCGGGGCTGGTTCGGATGTCACGTCAGCGTCTGCGGCCGGTGCTTCCGCAGGCGCGGGCGCTTCGGTTGCTGCCGGGGTGTCTGGCGCCTCGGGAGTTTCCGGCTCTGGCTCTGGCTCTGGCTCTGGATTTGGCGCGGGCTCCGGCGCGGGCGCGGGCTCGGGTTCTGGCTCGGGCGCAGGTTCGGGCTCTGGTACAGGTTCGGGCACAACCTCCGGAGCCGGTTCGGCGGGCGCCTCTTCCGCCGCCTGTGGCTCTGCTGCCGGCTCGGCTGCAGCAGGCGCTTCAGCCGGAGCCGGAGCCGGTTCCGGTGCAGGGGCCGTCCGGGCCGCCTCAAGTCGCGCTTGCGCCGCCGCGACTTCGGCCTGGGCCGTAGCAACGTCGCCCCCTGAAGCTTCAGCTGCCGCCAGGCGTTCACGGGCCGCAGCAAGGGCCGCTTCGGCGTCGGCCGCGCTCATTTGAACACGGATGAGATGTTCCATCGCCGCTGGTGTGGGTGCGTTCAACAGCGGCGCCTGCGGGAATGGCGCTGCGTGAGAAAAGCCGAAACCGCTCAGACTGATGGCGGTCGATGCAAGCAATAAACGTGTCAATGTCACGGGAGTAACTCCTGTAGGGGTGGTGGTCCTTCACGTCCTCAACGCGAAAGCCCCTGCTGTGGTTCCCGTCTGTTATGCTCACACCCGCCGCGGGTGCCCGCACCTGCCGGACCGCTAGACCGCATCAGGCGCTGACCTGACACCGGCTGCGCAGCTCTTCGTCCGCGGCGGGCACGATGGTTATTTGAGGACGCTGACCGGGTCGTTATCCTGCGGAACGGAAAATGGCAGATCCGGTCCGTCAAGGGCCGCCGAGAGCATGGCGGCATACTCGGCACGTGGCACATCGATGGCCCCGAACCGTTTGAGGTGCTCGGTGGTAAACTGGGTATCAAGCAGCACATAACCGCGTGCCCGCAGCAGTTCAACTAGGTGCACAAGGCAAATCTTGGACGCGTCGGTCGCCCGGCTGAACATGCTTTCGCCGAAAAATGCCATCCTCAAGGACACGCCATAAAGACCACCCACAAGTTCCCCGTCACGCCAAGCCTCGACGGAATGGGCGTGGCCCAGCCGGTGCAGGCTTCCATACAATTGCGTGATCGTCGCGTTGATCCAGGTCGAAGGCCGGTTTTCCGCGCTTTCGGCGCAGGCGGCCATCACCTTGTCAAATGCGGAGTTGACGCGAATTTCATAGGGCGCCTGCCGTATGGTCCGGGCAAGGCGGCGCGGGACATGAAAATCATCCAGCGGCAGCACGCCACGCAGTTCCGGCTCGACCCAGAACAGATCCGGATCGTCGGCCGAATCTGCCATCGGGAACAGACCCGAAGCATAGGCGCGCAGCAACAGCTCAGGCGTGATCTGGAAGTGCGAACCGCGCGCCACGGCCTAACCGCCTGGTGTTGCGGTGCTGATCAGGGCTCTATTTCTTTGCTTTGGCAGCAAGGAATTTTTCCAGCCAATGAATGTCGTAATCGCCATTTGCGATATCCGGATTGGCCAGCAGGTCCCTGAAAAGCGGTATCGTGGTGTTGATTCCATCCACCACGAACTCGTCAAGCGCCCGCCGCAGCCGCATCATGCATTCTACCCTGGTCCGTCCATGAACGATCAGCTTTCCGATCAGGCTATCGTAAAAGGGCGGGATCTTGTAGCCCTGATAGACGCCTGAATCGACGCGCACGCCCAGTCCGCCGGGTGGGTGATAATGGGTAATCGTTCCGGGGGAGGGAATGAAGCTCACGGGATCTTCTGCATTGATGCGGCACTCGATGGCGTGACCATGGAAGCGGATATCTTCCTGGGTCATCGACAGACCTCCGCCCGAGGCGATGCGAATCTGCTCATTGACCAGATCAATGCCGGTGATCGCTTCGGTGATGGTATGTTCAACCTGCAGACGGGTGTTCATCTCGATGAAGAAGAATTCACCGTTTTCGTAGAGAAACTCGACTGTGCCGGCACCGCGATATTTCAGCTTGCGCATGGCTGCGGCGCAGATCTCCCCGATTTCCATCCGCTGATTTTCATTCAACGACGGTGAGTTGGCTTCTTCCCAGACTTTCTGGTGACGGCGCTGCAGCGAACAATCGCGCTCGCCCAGGTGAACCGCATTGCCTTCACCGTCGCCCATGATCTGGATTTCGATATGACGCGGCCGACCGAGGTATTTTTCCATGTAGACTGCGTCATTGCCGAAGTTGGCCAAGGCTTCCGAGCGGGCGGTCGACAAGGCTTGCGGCAATTCTTCGGCATTGTAGGCGACCTTCATCCCCTTGCCGCCGCCGCCTGATGTCGCCTTGATCAGCACCGGATAGCCGGTTTCTTCGGCGACCTTGACCGCCTGTTCGACGTCAAACACCTCGCCATCGGAGCCGGGTACACAGGGAATGCCAAGTGAGACAGCCGTTTTCTTGGCCGTGATCTTGTCGCCCATCAGGCGGATATGATCGGCGGTCGGGCCGATGAAGGTGATCCCGTGCGCGTCCAGAATATCGGCAAACTTGGCATTCTCGGACAAGAACCCATAGCCCGGATGCACAGCGTCCGCCCCGGTGATTTCGCAAGCCGCGACAATCTGGTGGATGTTGAGATAGCTGTCACGCGACGGCGGCGGGCCTATGCAGACACTCTCGTCAGCCAGCCGCACATGCATGGCGTCCTGATCGGCTGTCGAGTGCACAGCAACGGTCTTGATGCCAAGTTCCTTGCAAGCCCGCAGCACTCTGAGCGCGATCTCACCACGATTTGCAATAAGGACCTTGGAAAACATGGCCGTGCTCACTTACTCGACCACAATCATTGGTTCGCCAAATTCCACCGGATGGCCATCGCTGACCAGGATATCGACAACTTTGCCGGACCGGGGTGAAGGAATCTGGTTCATGGTCTTCATGGCTTCGATGATCAGGATGGTCTGGCCTTCCTTGACCATCTGGCCAACTTCCACGAACTGCTTTGCACCAGGTGCTGGCGACATATAGACCGTGCCGACCATGGGCGCAGTGACGGCATTGGCCGATGGCGCTGCAACGGTCGCTTCCGCCGGCGCGGCTGCAACCGGCTGGACGGCCGGCGCCTGCGGCTGTGCGACAGGCGCATGGACCATCTGGGACGTTCCGGCCCGGCTCACCCGGACGCGCAAATCATCCTGTTCGACTTCAATCTCGGTGAGATCGGTCTCGTTGAGAATATTGGCCAGATCCCGGATCAGTTCCTGGTCAATCGACGGTTTTCGTGGTGCCATCGGGCTGCTGCCTTTGTTCTTGTTGTTACGGACGGGGTCAAGCCATCCCGCTGATTGCCTGTCCCTTTACAGCCCTGTGCCTGCCGGTGACAAGCCCGTCAGTATCGCAGAGCTGCGAATAGGGGGTAATCCCTGCTGCATCGCAGGCCTTTGGCGTCTAGTCATACACTTTATGCTTACCGCGGGGAAAGGCTTTCGCCAGCTAGCCCGATTGTCCACAAGCGATTGAAGCGCGTGCGGGCCGTTGCGCCATGTGAGATGTGTCAACCGATCCGGCAACCTTGTCGAACTGTCTGGTTTTCTTTCGCTCAGCAAATTGTGCTTTCGCATTGGCGCATATTGTTGATTTTCTCAAGCAGAACTTCTTCGCCAACCGCGCCGAACACAGCCTCATTGCCGATCACAAATGACGGTGTACCGGAGATGCCGAGGGCATTGGCAAGCTCATAGGTCTGGCGGATCGATTGGTCGATCGCCGGATCGTCCATTCCGGCTCTCAAAGCCGATTCGTCAACGCCGAAACCCTTTGCCACCTCAATGGCATGGGCTTCGGTGGCCCGGACGTCCCCGCTTAGCAGCGCAATGTGGTAATCGCGATACTGCTCAGGTGCAATTTTGCGGAACGACATCGCCACCCGGTGTGCGGCCATGGAATCGGGGCCAAGGATCGGAAATTCCTTGAGCACGAAACGCACATCCGGATCCTTCTCAAGCAGGGAAATCATGTCCTTCATCGCGCGTTTGCAGAAACCGCAATTGTAGTCGTAGAACTCGACAACCGTGATATCCCCGACCGGATTGCCCAGAACGATATCCTCGGGCGCGCGGAAAATGGCATCGTGATTGTCGATGATCGCTGTTTGAGCCATCATCCGGCTTGCGGCTTCTTTCTTGATCTCGAGTGCCTGCTGCATTTCCTCGACAATCTCGGGATTGGCCAAGAGGTACTCGCGGACGAAGGCGCCAAGCTCCTGCTTTTGGGCATCATCAAGAGCCCAGGCGGGCAGCGGCAAAATTGTCGACACGCCAATGAAAATGGCGGCCATGAAGCCTCGGGGGGTGCGAAATGCCATGTCACTCTGTCCTTTTGCCTGTCCATGCGAATCGCGCGAGGCACGCCGCAAAGGCTTTCCTAATTTCCGATGGTTAAAATGTCATTGGCGCGGATCGCGCCGGGGGAGCCCTTGGGCAGCTTCTGCAGGGCGCGGGCTGCGAAAACCTTTGCGTCTTTGGCATTGCCCGCGCGGAAATTGCCCTCGGCCATGACCAGTTCGGCATTGCCGATATCGCCGGCCTGTCCATAGGCCTGGGACAGCGACCAATAGGCGGAGAAGTTGTCCGGTTCGCTCTGCAGCGAGGCGCGCAACTCCTTGATGGCACGGGCGCGGTTTTCTGGCTTGCCGGAAGCGACCAGGGCGAAGCCGAGACGGGACCGTATCAACGGAGACTTGGTCCGGTCGAGTTTCACAGCCTGGGCAAAGGCCTTGACCGCCTGATCGGTTTTGCGCAGCTTGATCAGCACCTCGCCACGGAATTCGTGGAAATAGGGATTGCCGGGCTGTTCGCGCACCAGAGCATCGAGTTTTTGCAGAGATGCAGCGGAATTGCCCGCCAGATCGGTGGCGATGGCGTCGCCATAGCGAGCCGCCAGAGAGCCGCGGTCTTTCGAGAACAGCCGGGCTACCGCACTCGCCCCGCCGGTATAGGCGGCGATCTTGGCGCGCATCAGTTGATGACGGTCAATCAGCTTCTGTGAATCGGTCGAGCCGAAATACTTGCTCTTGCGCGCCAGCTCTTCCAGCAGTGCGATCCGCTCGCGCGGCAAGGGATGGCTGATCTGGTATTGGTCGACCTGAACCCCGGAAAGCGAAAGACTTCTGGAAAACCGCTCGAATGTGGTCAGCATGCCCTGCATCGACTGCCCGGTTGCATTGAGGAAGCGTGCGGCCGCCTGGTCGGCATTCATTTCTTCCGACCGGCGATAGCTGAGCAGGTTGCGCTGCACCAGACTCGGGGTGGCGGTGATCAAGGCACCGCCGGCCTGGGCGCCACCTGAACTGCCGGCAATGCTGCCTGCCGCGATCGCCCCGGCGCCGAGCAGGCTGCCGACGATCGCCAGGGTGCGGGCAGCGGCGATCTGTTCACGCAGCCTTTGCTGATGCCCGCCGGCCAGATGACCAGCCTCATGGGCGATCACGCCGATGATCTCGTTGGGAACCGCCGCTGCGGTGAGCGCACCGGTGTTGATGAAGATACGCTGACCGTCGACAAACGCGTTGAAGCTGGGATCATTGACCAGCACGATCTGGACACGGCTCGCGCTCAGCCCGGCAGCCTTGAGCACCGGCGTGGCGTAGTCCTTGAGCAAGGTCTCGATCTCGGCATCACGAACCACTGCGACCTTGCCCTGCGCTTGGGCCGGCAGCGCAAGCGAGAGAGACACCGCCACAGCCATGAAGGTGGAGAGGGCGTGGCGTACTGTCGCAATTTTGCTCGTCATCGATAAACGTGTCCTGATCATGGCCATGAAAACTAGCGGCTGTGCCCGGAAAAGCAATTGTCTTGACCGTCAGTCGCGCCGTGCTCTCGCACTTGTGATGGGCATGACAATCGGGCAATTGTGCGGCCACCCGTCGCTCAGCGCGGTCAAGATAGGTTTCTGTGGTTGATATCCCATCCGTTGCGGCGGTGTCGGGAAAAGGAGTTGTAGTTTTGTCGATTCATCGCAAGCCATCGGTCGAGCCGTTTCATGCCATGGATATCCTGGCTGAAGCGACCCGGCTCAGGGGTGAAGGCCATCAGGTGATCTCGATGGCCGTCGGGCAACCTGCGCATCCGGCGCCGGCTGTGGCGCGGACGGCCGCTGCGCGCGCGCTTGAGGCCGGACGTCTGGGCTATACCGATGCATTGGGACTGAAAAGCCTGCGGCAGGCAATTGCTGCGCGCTACAAGCGCGAACATGGCATCGATCTCGATCCCAATCGTGTTGCCGTGACCACCGGGTCTTCTGCGGCCTTCAATCTCGCCTTCCTGCAATTGTTCAATCCCGGTGATCTGGTTGTCATCACCCGGCCCGGCTATCCGGCATACCGCAACATCCTCGCAGCGCTGGGTCTCAAGGTCGTCGAAATCGCGGTAGGGCCGGAGACCGGGCACGCTTTGACCCCGGCGGCCCTCGAGGCGGCTGAACGCGAGCAGGGCGCGCGTGTGGCAGGTGTGCTGATCGCCAGTCCGGCAAACCCCACCGGCGCAGTCCATACCAGAGATGCGATCGCTGCTCTCGATGCCTGGTGTGCCGACCGCGGCGTGGCCTTCATCTCCGACGAAATCTACCATGGCCTGACCTGGAGCGGAGAGGAGACCACAGCGCTGGCCGTCTCGGACACCGCGGTCGTCATCAATTCCTTCTCGAAATATTTTTGCATGACCGGCTGGCGAATCGGCTGGATGGTGCTGCCCGCCGATCTGGTGCGGCCGGTCGAATGTCTCGCCCAAAGTCTCTATATCAGCCCGCCGGAGCTGTCCCAGATTGCCGCCGAAGCAGCGCTTGACGGGACTGAAGAGATGGATGCGGTGCGGGATGGCTACCGGCAGAACCGGTCTTTGCTTGCAGACCGGCTACCGGCGCTCGGCTTGCCGTTTGCAGCCCCGATGGACGGGGCGTTCTATGCCTGGGTTGATGCCTCCGGGCACACCAATGATTCGATGGCCTTTGCCCGGCAAATGCTCGCCGACATCCATGTGGCGACAACGCCGGGCAGGGATTTTGATCCGATCGACGGCGGCCGTTACCTGCGGCTTTCCTATGCCGGCAGCCACGAAGAGATGACAACCGGGCTCGCGCGCATGGAAGACTGGCTCGGCAAGCGCTGACTGGCACAGCCAGCCAGCGGCACACGCCAGCGCCTGGCAATACCGGGGCGGCCGCGGCGGTCGCTGTGGCATGCCGTGGGCGTTGCAGACTGGGCTGGACGGGAGAGGATAAAAAAGCCGGCGGGGTGACCGCCGGCTTTTTCGTCTTGCATGTCACTCAGGTTCAAAAGAACCCGCGCTTTTGCCACCAGCCACCCTTCTTGGGCTTCTTGGCCTCGTCCGGCGCGCTCGAGGACGTCACCACCGGTGCAGTTGCCACTGCGGCGATGTCAGTGCGCACCTGGTCGGCATCCGCGGTTTCATCGCTGCTTGCGGCATCTTCAGCCACAGCTTGTTCGGCAATCGGAGCTGCAGCCTCGCTTGCGGGGTCCGCTTCGGCAGCGCTTTCGCCACCGGCATCAGGTTCGGCGGCAGCATTTGCTGCAGCTTCTGCCGCAGCTTTGTCCGCCGCGATTTCGGCCTTGGTGCGGCGCTTGCGCCGTGCCGGCTTGGCGGCGGGTTGCTCTGCCGGTGCCGTCGCTTCTCCAACCTGGTCTGTTGCAGCCGACGGCTGCCCCTCATCCGCTGAAGCCTGCGCCGCAGGCTCCGGTTCGACCGGTGCGACCGGTTCGCCGGTTGCCGCAGGCGTTTCCTCGGGCGAAGTCTCTACAGTGTCGGTCTTGGCAGACTGATCTGCCGACTCTGCCGCGCCGTTCGCATCCTCTTCACGATTCCGCCGTCCGCCACGCTTGCCACGGCGGCGCCGCTTGCCGCGCCGCTGCTCGTCACCATCCGCGTCCGATTCTGCCGATGCGGAGCCGTCATCCGAGGCGGTATCACCATTTGCGTCGGAGCCGTTGTCGTCTTGATCAGAGCGCTCGTCTGCCGAAGCCTTGTTCTCGTCGCCATTGCCGTTCTCGTCACCGGACTTGCGTCCGCCACGCCGGCGGCGTCTGCGCCGCTTCTTGCCCTGACCGTCTTCCCGCTCGGACTGCTCGTCGCTCCGGGCTTCCGAACTTGCATCGGACTCTGAATTCTCGTCATCGGGTTCTTCGGCAATCACGACATCATCGTCATCATCTTCATAGGCCGGTGAGTTGACCGTGATGTGCTCGATGTTGACCGGGCTTTCCACCGCGCCGCCACGATCGATGGCGAAGTGGTTTGCACCAACCGACTCGTCGGCCGAGAAGCTGATGGCAACTCCGAAGCGCTTCTCCAGATCGACAACGGTGTCACGCTTGTGATTGAGCATGTACACCGCTGTTTCAGCCGTGGTGCGCACGACAATGTCATGGGTGGTGTTCTTGAGCAGATACTCCTCAATGCCGCGCAGGACATGCAGGGCCACCGAAGATTGCGACCTGATATGACCATTGCCGCCACAGGTCGGGCACAGTCTCATGGTGCTTTCGAGCACCGAAGCCCTGATCCGCTGACGCGACATCTCCAGAAGACCGAAATGCGAGATCCTGCCCACCTGAATGCGGGCGCGGTCATGCTTGAGGCATTCCTTCATCCGCTTTTCAACCGCACGGTTGTTGCGGTTTTCTTCCATGTCGATGAAGTCGATGACGATCAGGCCGGCCAGGTCGCGCAGCCGGAGCTGGCGTGCAACTTCATCCGCTGCTTCCAGATTGGTCTGCAAGGCCGTATCTTCGATCGAATGCTCGCGCGTCGAGCGGCCCGAGTTGACGTCGATGGCGACGAGCGCTTCAGTCTGGTTGATGATGATGTAGCCGCCGGATTTCAACGTGACCTGCGGCTGCAGCATGCGGTCAAGCTGCGATTCAATGCCCGCACGGGCAAAAATCGGATGCAGGTCACGGTAGGGCTGAACCACCTTGGCATGACTGGGCATCAGCATCTTCATGAAATCTTTGGCTTCGCGATAGCCTTCCTCGCCCGAAACGATGATTTCCGAGATATCCTTGTTGTAAAGATCGCGGATCGAACGCTTGATCAGGCTGCCTTCCTCATAGACGAGGCTTGGTGCTGTCGACTTGAGCGTCAGGTTGCGGACATTCTCCCACAGCCGCATAAGGTATTCGAAGTCACGCTTGACTTCGACCTTGGTGCGGTTGGCGCCGGCGGTGCGAAGGATCACGCCCATGCCCTTCGGCACTTCGAGCTCGCGGGCGATCTCCTTGAGACGCTTGCGGTCGGGAAGATTTGTGATCTTGCGCGAAATGCCGCCGCCACGGGCGGTGTTGGGCATCAGAACCGAATAGCGGCCCGCCAGCGACAGATAGGTTGTCAGGGCCGCGCCCTTGTTGCCGCGTTCTTCCTTGACCACCTGAACCAGCAGGATCTGGCGGCGCTTGATGACTTCCTGGATGCGATACTGCTTGCGCGGCTTGCGCTGCGACCGCGACGGAACTTCTTCCATTGCGTCTTCCGAGCCGACCGAATCGACCGAATCCTCATTATCGTTGGAATCGTCGTCATCGCTGGTCTTGCGCCTGCGGCGCGAAACCGGCTCGGAAATCTCGTCACCTTCGACATCGGCCGCTATTTCCGTCGGCTTGTCATCCGGTTTGTCATCCCGCTTGTCATCATTGTCGCTCGAATCCGTCTCCACCTCATCGGCGGGCGTGTCCGATTGTGCGGCGTCTTCGACTGCCGGTGCGTCGCCTGACTCGCTTGCGGTCAGCGCGGCTGCTTCGTCTCCCGCGTGATCGGAATCAGCACCGGCGCTTTCGCTCACTGTCTCTTCGTCGGCTTTCTTGCCGCGGCGGCTGCGGCGGGGCCGGGATTTCGAAGTCTTGGCTTCCTCGCCCGATTCATCTGCCTCGGCCGGCTTTGCCTTTGAGCTGGATCTGGTTTTGCTGGGGCCGTTATCGGCTTCGTCAGCACTTTCAAAATCAGGATCGTTTTCCGCATCTTCGGCCTCGGCCTGAAGCAGTGCCTGACGGTCCGCCAGCGGGATCTGATAATAGTCCGGATGAATTTCTGAAAACGCGAGGAAGCCGTGACGGTTGCCGCCGTAATCGACGAATGCGGCCTGAAGCGACGGCTCCACACGGGTGACCTTAGCCAGATAGATATTTCCGCGAATTTGCTTCTTGTGCTCCGACTCGAAGTCGAATTCTTCTATGCGGGTTCCACGAACGACAACGACGCGTGTCTCCTCGGGATGGGAGGCGTCGATAAGCATTTTTTCTGCCATTGAATGTAAGCTCCTCGGCGCGCCCTCGAACCAAGCCTCCATGGCCCCGTAGGTCGGGGCAGGGGATACTCAGGTGGGGTTGCGCCGGATGATAGACATTCCGGTACTCGGCATAGTGCGGTGTATCGCAGGGCCATAGCCGGGGCAGGGTATGCCCGGGGCCTGTTCATACTTGGGGAAATCCGCATTTGCACCATTACAGCCGGCCGGAAAATCATTTGCGTATAGTCCTTACGGACCGATGAAAGCCCCAGAAGAGGCTAGCGGCAAACCGCCGCGAAGGTTGTGGCAGGAGTCCTCGCCCGCCGGGTTTAATCACTGTCCAGCCCTGATGCGACCAACGGCTTGAGTAGCCTCGCCGCATTTTGGGCCATATTGCCTAGCAGAAGCAGTCCGATCAGGTTCCCGACTTGAAAACAAAGAACTGGCCACTCCGGGGAAGATTTTTATTAGACGACGGACGATCCGCGCTCCTGGCGCCCTTAGCCTGGTTCAGGCGGCGGCCGGAAGGGTGACAGTTCTATCCCGTCAATACACTTACCCTATGCAAGCTTTTATGGGGTGAGCATCGATCTGGCAACTGAAAACATCTGCGCGTCGGAATGTTCAGTTGTATGGATGAATAAGGCTCTTTTTCGGCAGGTTTTGAAGGGGTGAGACATGGTGAACGAATGGTTAACCCGAATGAGCGATGCTGGTATCAGGCTGGCAGATCGAATCAAGCCATCCCTATGGCATTGATCGCTGGTGACCGTCCGGAACGCGTCGCACTGCGGCATTGTGGTTTGAGGGTTGGATGAGGCAAGCACGGTTTTTTGCGAAGAAGGGGTGGTTTGCAGCAGTCCGGTGGGCGCGCTGGAGCCGCGCTTTGAGGGCATTGTGCGCCCTGACCCTGGTGATGACCCTGCCGGTCAATGTGCTCGCTGAACCGGAGGCCGCCACCGAGACCCGCTACGTTGCCATCGGCGCACGCATGGCCGGTGATGAGAATCGCGTCCGGCTGGTTATCGATTTCGAGCGAGCACCGAAATTTTCGCTGCGTTATCTGGAAAATCCCTATCGCGCGGTCATTGACTTGCCCGAAACGGTGTTTGCCTTTCCCGAGGGATCGCTGGCGCCCCGCGGTCTGGTATCAGCCGTCCGCTATGGGAATTCTGGCAAGGGCAGGGCGCGTCTCGTGTTCGAGTTCACGTCCCCGGCTCGCATGGAACTGGCTGAATCGAGCAAGGAGGCCTCGGGCGTCATCCATCGCACCGTATTTGACATCATGCGTGTGGACCGGGCGGCTTTCTTAGATGAGGTGGCACGGACTGAATGGGCAGATCCCGATCAAAAGACCGCCCGCACCCGCGCGACGGACCGTGCCCGTGACACGCTGACAATCGTCATTGACGCCGGGCATGGCGGCATTGATGGCGGCGCCGAGGGGGCGGCCGGCTCTATGGAAAAGGATATCACGCTGGCATTTGCGCAGGATCTGAAGAGCGCACTGGAGGCGCAAAGCGGCTTCCGGGTCGAGATGACACGAACCGACGACAGTTTCTTGTCGCTTTCCGCAAGGGTACGCCGGGCCCGCGAGGTGGATGCGGACCTGCTGATTTCGTTGCACGCAGATTCGATTTCGTTGAAATCGCTGCGTGGAGCCACGGTCTACACGCTGTCTGACAAGGCCTCTGATGCGGTGGCCCAATCGCTGGCCGATCAGGAAAACGGCGAGGATGCCATCGTCGGCGCAAGCCTGGACAATGCTCCCGAAGCGATCGCTGCGATTCTTGTCGATCTTGCCCGCACTGAAACCCGTGTCTTTTCCACCGGACTGGCGCAGCAGGTGATCAGTTCCTTTGAGGGGCAGGTCAAGCTGATCAACAATCCGCTCCGGCATGCCGGGTTCAGGGTGCTGCAAGCCCCCGATGTCCCGTCTGTTCTGGTTGAGATGGGCTACCTGTCCAATCGCGAGGACGAGAAATTGCTCAACGATGAGGAATGGCGGGAAAACACGGCAAGGCTGTTGGCTCAGTCGGTTGAAAAATACCGGGCAACGATCTTGGCGGGCAGGCAATGATGGCCGATAAAGCAGATGCCGAATCCGTTCGACTGCAGCAGTGTGGTAGATTGGCAACGGCGCATGGGGTGCGGCACTGCTCGATGGTCAAGCCGGAGCATGAGCATAAGTCTTTCGACCGGAATTGGTTTAAGGCGGCGATTCAGAGCCGATCCAAAGCGCTCAGGTGCGCCGGTTCGGTCGTTGATGATGGATCAGGTGCAATTGCGCCCTATTTTACACGCATTGTCCGGGCTAACCGGACACTCGACATAGTCGGTCCATGGCTTGGGCCAGTCCGGCAGGTCAACACGCAAAGCAAACGGTAGCTGACTGATGATACGACTGATTGGATATTTCTTCGGGATTGGGACCGTCTTGTTTCTGGTCGTCGCAGCTGGCGTTGCCTGGTATATCGGCGATGTCTCCAAGGACCTGCCCGATTACGAAGTGCTCAACAGCTATGAGCCGCCGGTGACCACGCGCATGCATGCGGCTTCAGGCGAACTGATGGCCGAATATGCGCGCGAACGTCGGTTGTTCCTCCCGATTCAGGCGATTCCGGACCGGGTCAAGGCCGCATTTCTCTCTGCCGAAGACAAGAATTTCTACTCTCATCCGGGCGTCGACCCTGTCGGTCTTGCACGTGCAGTTGTCGTCAACATTCAAAATCTCGGGTCGGGCCGCCGGCCGGTCGGCGCGTCGACCATCACGCAGCAGGTTGCCAAGAACTTCTTGCTGTCATCCGACCAGACCATCGACCGCAAGGTCAAGGAAGCGATTCTGTCGTTCCGCATCGAGCAGGCCTACTCCAAGGACCGGATTCTCGAACTTTATCTCAACGAGATCTTTTTTGGACAGAACGCCTACGGTATCGCCGGCGCCGCGCTGACCTATTTCAACAAGTCGGTCAACGAATTGACGATCGCTGAGACCGCTTATCTGGCGGCTTTGCCCAAGGCCCCGTCGAATTATCATCCGTTTCGCCACCCCGAGCGCGCCATCGAGCGCCGCAACTGGGTCATCGATCGCATGGTTGAGAACGGCTATGTCCGTACCGCTGATGGGGCTGATGCGAAGGCCCTGCCGCTTGGCGTGACACCGCGCAAGACCGGTTCCTATTTGTTCGCATCGGAATATTTTGCCGAGGAGGTCCGGCGTGAGTTGATCGACCGCTACGGCGATGATGCCCTGTATGAGGGGGGGCTGTCGGTTCGCACCACGCTTGACCCGAAGCTTCAGGCCATTGCCCGCAAGGCGCTGCAGAAAGGCTTGATTTCCTACGATGAACGCCGTGGATTCCGCGGCCCGGTGACGCGCATTGATGTGTCGGCTGATTGGGGCGCGCCGCTGAGCGAAGTGGAATCACTGCGGGATGTGCCCGAATGGCAGCTGGCTGTGGTGCTCGCCGCGTCCAGCGACGGCGTTGATGTCGGATTGCAGCCCGATCGCGAGGTTTCCGGCGCTGTCGCAGGCGAGCGACGCACCGGAACCATCCTGCCGGAAGACATGAAATGGGCGTTCCGGCTGGATATCGCCGGTGACAAGCGCCGAAACGTCAAATCGGCTGCCGAGGTTCTCAATCCGGGCGATGTGGTCTACGTCGAAACCATTGAAAAAGAAGGCGTCAAGCATTTGCGCCTGCGGCAGCCGCCAAAGGTTCAGGGCGCCCTGGTGGCCATGGATCCGCACACCGGGCGCGTGCTGGCGATGGTCGGCGGATTTTCATTTGCCCAGTCCGAGTTCAACCGCGCCACCCAGGCGATGCGCCAGCCGGGCTCTGCGTTCAAGCCTTTCGTCTACGCTGCCGCGCTCGACAATGGTTACACCCCGGCTTCGGTGGTGCTCGACGCCCCGATCGAGATTGTGTCGGGCGGAGAAATCTGGAAGCCGAAGAACTATGGCGGCGGCTCTGCCGGTCCCTCGACGCTGCGGCTCGGAATCGAGCGGTCGCGCAATCTCATGACCGTGCGGCTTGCCAGGGACATGGGCATGAACCTTGTGGCTGAATATGCAGAGCGGTTTGGCCTGTATGACGACATGTTGCCGGTGTTGGCGATGTCGCTCGGTTCGGGCGAAACCACGGTCATGCGCATGGCATCGGCCTATTCGGTGCTTGCCAATGGTGGCAAGCAGATCAAGCCATCGCTGATCGACCGCATCCAGGACCGCTACGGCAAGACCATCTTCAAACATGAGGAGCGCAGTTGCGATGCCTGTGTGGCGACCGCCTGGCTGACCCAGGAAGAGCCTGAAGTGGTCGATACCCGCGAGCAGGTGCTCGATCCGATGACCGCCTATCAGATCACCTCGATGATGGAGGGGGTCGTGACCCGCGGCACCGCCGCCAGCAAGGTCAATCTTGATCGTCCGACCGCGGGCAAGACCGGAACCACCAACGAGGAAAAGGACGCCTGGTTCATGGGCTACACCGCCGATCTGGTGGCCGGTGTCTTCATCGGATTCGACAACCCGACCCCCATGGGGCGTGGCTCGACCGGCGGCGCGCTCGCCGCTCCGGTGTTCAACGAATTCATGCTCGGAGCGCTGGAAGGCACACGGCCCGCCGATTTCCGCGTACCGCAGGGAATGAAGCTGATCGCCATCAACCGCCAGACCGGAATGCAGGCCTTCGAAGGTGAGGGCGGTGTGATCATGGAAGCCTTCAAGCCTGGCACCGGTCCTTCCGATGTCTACTCGGTCATCGGCCTTGAGGAATTTGCAACTGGTGATGCCATCACAACGATTTCCCCACAGGCCAATCAGGCCGTGAACAACGGTGTCGGCGGATTGTACTGACCATTTCTTTGGAATGGAAAACACACGCCTCGACGGCTTTACATCATCACGGTGCGCCCTTATGGTCCGCCCGCTTTGGCAAGAACGCTTGCCTGAAAACATGACGGAAACACAGATCCATGCGTGCAGAATCCCAGGTCGTTGTCGACGAAATCAAGCAGGCCATAAGCCTGCTGAGGAGGCATCTTTGACTGGGAACCGGCTCAGAAACGCTTGGAATGGCTTAACGTAAAGGCCGAAGATCCGTCGATCTGGGATGATCCCCAGGAGGCCCAGAAACTGATGCGCGAGCGCCAGCAGCTTGACGATTCGATCAATGGATTGAAGCGTCTGGAGGCGCAGCTGTCGGACAACCTCGAGCTTATCGAGATGGGTGAGGAGGAAGGTGACAGGGCTATCGTCACCGAGGCTGAAGCCGCGCTCAAGGAGCTTCGCACAGAGGTTTCAAGGCAGCAGATTGAATCGCTGCTGTCGGGGGAGGCCGACAGCAACGACGCCTATGTCGAGGTGCACTCCGGTGCCGGCGGCACCGAAAGCCAGGACTGGGCCAACATGCTGTTGCGGATGTACACCCGCTGGGCCGAGCAGCACGGCATGAAGGTCGAGCTGATGGAAATTCACGATGGCGAAGAAGCCGGCATCAAGTCGGCGACGCTGTTGATCAAGGGCCACAATGCCTATGGCTGGCTCAAGACCGAATCGGGCGTTCATCGTCTGGTCCGGATTTCGCCCTATGACAGCCAGGCCCGCCGCCACACTTCCTTCTCGAGCATCTGGGTCTATCCGGTCATCGACGATTCGATCGAAGTGGACATCAACGAAAGCGATTGCCGCATCGACACCTACCGCGCCTCCGGCGCCGGCGGTCAGCACGTCAACACCACCGATTCTGCGGTGCGGATCACCCACAACCCCACCGGAATTGTGGTGCAGTGTCAGCAGGAACGCTCCCAGCACAAGAACCGCGCCAAGGCCTGGGACATGCTCCGGGCCCGGATTTACGAGGCGGAACTGAAGAAGCGCGAGGAAGCGGCAAACGTTGAAACAGCGTCGAAGACCGATATCGGATGGGGCCATCAGATCCGGTCTTACGTGCTCCAGCCATACCAGCTGATCAAGGATCTGCGCACCGGCACGGAGAGCACCAATCCGCAAGGCGTGCTCGACGGCGATCTCGATGCCTTCATGGAAGCAGCTCTTGCCCAGCGTGTCTATGGCGGCGCCGGCGATGTCGAGGACATCGATTAGACCTGTCCATCCGGAGGTGACATCGTGGTTCGGAGATGCCAGGCCGGTCCGGGCTGATTGATGCGGGCATGCAGGGTTTCGTCCAACGGACTACAGGTGAATGCGGCATGTATCAGTTGGTTGTCTGCTCGACGCTGACGTCGCCAAACTCGTCGATGAACAAGGCCCAGGTATCCGGTTCACCCACCGACGGATCGGTCTTGAGGTAGATATAGGCGGCAAAGCCCGGCTGGCTTGCCGAGCCTGTGGAATCCTCCGGCCTGATATCGGTGACATAACCGCCAAGGCTATTGATCTCCTCGACCGGGACCGAGGTTGCCAGTTCCGGCCCATCTGGCGCCAGCATGATCTGCTGGAGCTGCAACAGCGAACGGTTGTCGGCCCCACGAATGGCGATCAGCCGGTAATAACCGCGCTTTTGAGCTGCTGCATCCTCCGCGTCCGGAACCGCACCGGATGTGGTGCCGGCATCATCGGCGAGCGGAGTGTCCGCAATCGTGCCCTCCCAGTATCCACCGCTGGTGACAAAGAGAACCCGGGCCGGCAGCGTATCGGCCAGGTCCGGAATGTCCTGGGTCAAGCCCGGAACCGGCATGGCCGGGGAAAGGCACGCCAACAGCAGCAGGATTTTTGACGCGGTGCGGAACATCAGCATAGCCTTCCTGTTTGTGGGCCTCAGTAGAGGAATTGCTCGGCCAATATACGGTCATTCCATGAATGGCTCGAATCGGTGAGGATTCGCACGGTGCATTCCTTGGATTCCGAGACCTGAACCTGGGTCACGGATTTGACTTCGATGTGATCGGCCACCGCGTTGACCGGTCGCTTGTCACTTTCCAGCACATCTATTGTAACGGTCACCTTGTTGGGCAGCAAGGCACCACGCCAGCGCCGCGGCCGGAACGGGCTGACGGGCGTCAGCGCCAGAAGCTGGGCATCAAGCGGCAGGATCGGGCCGTGGGCTGACAAATTATAGGCGGTCGATCCTGCCGGCGTCGCCACCATCAGCCCGTCGCAGATCAGTTCTTCCATGCGCTCCTGGCCATCGATGGACAGACGCAACTTGGCTGCCTGATAGCTTTGTCTGAGCAGCGAGACCTCGTTGATGGCCATCGCCTTGTGCTCGGCGCCGTGTGCATCTGTGGCGACCATTTCGAGCGGACGGATGATGTTTTCGACCGCCGCATCGATCCGCCCGGCCAGATCCTCGTCGGAGTAGTCATTCATCAAGAACCCGATTGAGCCGCGGTTCATGCCGTAGACCATCCGGCCGCTGTTCATCTGGGCATGCAGGGTCTGCAGCATGAACCCGTCACCGCCGAGCGCCACGATCACATCCGCGTCTTGCTGGCGGGTGTTGCCATAAAGCGCAGCCAAGTGCTTCGCCGCCGCCTGAGCGTCAGGTGCCGTTGACGCGATGAAACTAAATTTACAAGTCATGTGATGAGGTTACTCCCACTCTTCAGGGGACAATGGCGATTGCGGAGCCGGGATGCAAGAGTGGTCAGCGGCCACAGGGGTACAGGAACCGCCCCCCTCACCAGGGCAAGCCGGCCACTGGCAAAGCACCAGGCCGCGGAACTTCGGGAGGCATCCGGCCTCCGCTTCAGGCTTGTTTTCCGCGCGTTGGCCCGGGTCGGGGCCATCCGCATGCTGCAGACCCGACGCCGGCTTGCCTGAAAGCCGGGGGCGGATAAAGATGCCACAGAATCATTGCCCAGGAGCAACAGGCATGCCGACCCCCCGACTTCATGTGCCACTCGGCCTGCTTGTGGCGATACAGGCCGCTGTATCTGGCGTCAGTCTGGTGGTCGAGATCGTTGCCGGCCGGATGCTGGCGCCCTATGTCGGCATGTCGCTTTACTCCTGGACGTCGATCATCGCCGTCGTGCTGGCAGGCTTTTCGGCCGGCCACTGGTGGGGTGGCCATATTGCGTCGCGCCCGCCCAGGCAGGCGCTGATCATCACCGGCTGGATCCTGCTGGCAGCGGCGATATCGACAGCTTCCGCCTTGCTGGTGTTGCGTCTGATTGGCGGTCCTGTGCTGGAAGCGGTCAGTCATCCGGTCTGGAGCATCGTCGCCTTGACGGGCGGGGTGTTTTTTCTTCCATCCTTGTTTGCCGGTGTGCCGGCACCGGTGCTGGCGCAGATTGCCGTCACCGCGCAGGCGGACCAGTCCGGCCGGGCGCTCGGAGCGATGTTTACCGCCGGCGCAGTCGGCGCGATCGCAGGCACACTGCTGGCAGGGTTCGTGTTCATCCCCTGGCTGGGCACGGCGGTGACGCTTGCCATTGTCACTGCGGTCTATCTGGGTGCCGCCGCGCTTATATTCTGGCTTGCCCGCCCGCTGTCGCGTCCGGTGGCGACGATCGCCCTGGCGGCGCTGGCAATCGTGCTGGGCACGCTCTCGGTCACCCGGTTATC
Source organism: Hoeflea sp. YIM 152468 (assembly GCF_029210485.1). GTDB lineage: Bacteria > Pseudomonadota > Alphaproteobacteria > Rhizobiales > Rhizobiaceae > Hoeflea. Next base: position 112,940 of record NZ_JARGET010000005.1, on the reverse strand, counting down.
CAGCTGCACCAGCGAAAGCCAGTATTTCTGCATCCGGGTCCTCGACATGTCGGCCACGTCGGGGTCGCCGGTGCGGCGTCTGGTTCTAGACCATCTCTCCCATGGCACCAGCGCGAGGGACCTGCCGCGGACGATGTTTTCGGAATTTACCGCAATGCTTGATGCGATTGCCCGGCAGCGGATGCAGTCCAGACCATTTTCGGCATTCTTCATCGGCGGGGGAACCTATTCGGTCCCGCGCGCCTGGGCTGACCGCAACACCGGGCCCATCACGGTGGCTGAAATCGATCCGGAGGTGACCCGCACTGCAGTGCGCGATTTCTGGCTCGATCCTGCCGGCATCACCATTCTCGATGAAGACGCGCGGGTGGCACTGCAGCGGCGGCCCGACGCCCGCTACGACGTCATCGTCGGCGATGCCTTTGGTGACATTGCCGTGCCGGCGCATCTGATCACCCGCGAGTTCTTCCAGCTTGTCCGCTCGCAGCTCTCAAAGAATGGCGTCTTCCTGATGAACGTCGTCGATTTTCCCGAACGACTGCAGGCGCTTGGCGCGATCACCGCAACGCTGCAGTCAGTGTTCCCAAGTGTCGAGATCTGGACCCAGGCAAGCCTTCCTACCCCCGGCGAACAGAGGGTCTTTGTGCTTGTTGCGGCAGTCACGCCGACAGAGTTTTCAACCATCACCGCTGCAGCGCCGGACGCAACCCGCTTTGCCGTCATGGCACAGAGTTTCACCGACCGCCTGGTGGCCCGCAGTTCGCCGGCGATCCTGACCGATGACTACGCCCCGATCGACCGGCTTCTGGGCGGGTAGCCGGCATTCCTGCCGCGCTTGCCCGCTGCCTGGATGGAATATCCATTGGCTCGAAGCTGGCAAACTGATACTGGCCTAATATGCATGTCGCGCAAAAGTGTGCAGCGGTTTTGCGACAACGACCTGCATCAACAAAGAGCCTAAAGTGCGTCACCCGGAACCGGTTTGATGCGACGCGCTTTGGGAGACACGGATTGAGCGGAGCGGTATGATTTTGTCTGACAGACTTGAGTTCACAATAGAGTTGGCCCGGCGCGCCGGCAGTTTTGCAAAAAACCATTTCGATGCTTTCGACTCTCTCGTCATTGAGAGCAAGGGGCATCAGGATATGGTTTCCAATGCGGACAAGGATACAGAGACACTCATCCGCAAGGCTATTGAAGAGCGCTGGCCTGACGACGGTATTGTTGGCGAGGAACACGGCCGCAAACACGGCACCAGCGGGTTTGACTGGGTGATCGATCCGATTGACGGGACAGCCAATTTCGTTCGCGGCATTCCCCAGTGGTGCGTGGCCATTGCGGTGGCACACAACGGTAAAGCGGTCATCGGCGTCATCAATGAACCGTGCTCGGGTGAACTGTTTCATGCGTCGAAAGGCGGTGGCGCGTTCTGCAATGGCAAACCGATCAGCGTTTCCCAGGCCCCCAGCATCGGTGAGGGATCTGTCGGAACCGGCTTTTCCGGCCGCGTCCATGGCACAAATATCGTCAAGGTGATTGAACGAATTGTTGACGGCGGCGGCGTTTTCTTTCGCAATGCATCGGGCGCACTGATGCTCGCCTATGTCGCCGGCGGACGGCTGCTGGGTTATCTCGAAGAGCACATGAACAGCTGGGATTGTGTCGCCGGTCTCTTGATGATCGAGGAGGCCGGCGGCCACATTGTTGAGCCTGACCCCGCGACCGCTCTGGACAACGGCACGGTGGTGATCGCAGGTGGGCCAGGGGTCTTTGCCTCGATCAAGCAGATCGCCGATGACTGTTTTGAGCGGTGATCTTTAATCGCCGATGAGCACCGGCCCGCGCCCGCGGAAATCCAGGCCGACCATATCACCCGGTTTAACCTGCGCATCGACATCATGGCAGATGGCGAAGAATGTACCGACTTCGGTTTCCGCCAGGCATTCGAGGTGCTTGCCGACATAGGTCACTTTCGTCAGCGTCGCAGGTAGCGTGTTCTTGGTTGACGGGTTGACCAGATCAATCCGGTCGGGGCGTACTGCCAGCCTTGCGGGACCGGGCGCCCGGCCGCGGGCCGACATGGCCAGGCTGACCGGCCCCAGCCTCACGCTTGCTTCACCGTTCTCGACCGAGGTCACCTCGCAGTCAAGCAGGTTCGCCTCGCCGATGAAGTCGGCAACGAAGGCATTTGCCGGCGCATCATAGAGATCGCGCGGCGTGCCTTCCTGGGCCACCACGGCATTGTTCATGACGATGATACGGTCGGACACCGCGAGCGCTTCTTCCTGGTCATGGGTGACATAGACGACAGTCAGGCCAAGCTTGATCTGCAGATCACGAATGTCTTCGCGCACCTGTCTGCGCAGTTTGGCATCAAGGTTTGAAAGCGGCTCGTCGAAAAGCAGCACCTGTGGCTCGAGCACGAGTGCCCGCGCCACCGCGACACGCTGCTGCTGCCCACCTGAAAGCTGGCTTGGCAGACGGGCGCCGTAATCCTGCAGACCGACCAGCATCAGCCCGGCCATGGCGCGCTCGCCGATTTCCTTTTTGGGAAAGCCCGAGAACTTCAATCCGTACTCGACGTTTTCGCGAACGGTCATGTGTGGAAACAGGGCATAGGACTGGAAAACCATCGACACATCGCGTTCGGTCGCAGGCAATGTGGTCACATCCATGCCGCCGATGACAATCTTGCCGGATGTCACAAACTCGAGCCCGGCGATCATCCGCAAGGTTGTGGTCTTGCCGCAGCCGGAGGGGCCCAGCAGCGTGACCAGTTTGCCTTGTTCTACCGTGATCGACACATCGTCGACCGCGGCCACTTTGGAGCCGGGATAGACCTTGCTGACCCCTCGGAATTCCACCGATGCCGCATTGCTTTTGATCACACTCACTATCCGCCCCCTGGAACTTGTATCTGGTTGGCCGAGCCCGCCTGTCCCCGCCGGCCGATGTTGCGGCGGCCGACAATCATTTGCATGCATCCGATCACCGCCAGCATGACGAAGACCAGCGCGGTCGCATAGGCGATGGCAATGCCGTATTCGTTGTTTTCGACACGGCCGATGATGTAGCTCGTGGACAGGTCGTAGCGGGCGCTGACAAGGAAGATCACGGCGCTGATTGCGGTCATGGCGCGCACGAAAGAATACACCAGAGCCGCAAGGATGGCCGGACGGAGCAGCGGCAGGATGATGCGGATGAAGGTCTGAAACGAGTTGGCGCCAAGCGTCAGCGACGACTCATCGAGACTCTTGTCGAGTTGGGACATGGAAGCGACACCGGCGCGCACACCCACCGGCATGTTGCGAAAGATGAAGGACACGATCAGGATGATTGCCGTTCCGGTGATTTCGATCGGCGGCACATTGAAGGCAATGACATAGGACACGCCGATCACGGTGCCGGGTATGGCAAAGGACAGCATCGTCCCGAATTCGAAGGCGCCCTTGCCGGCAAAGCGCTGGCGCACCAGCAGATAGGCGGTCAGCAGGCCGATGATCGCGGTCGGCAGAGCTGATACAAGGGCGATCCAGAGCGTGGTGAAAAACGAATCCCAGGCAGAACCGTTCCAGTGAAGGCCGAACTCGTTCCAGCCCACCGAGAAGGCCTGGATGTAATGGCCGAATGTCAGCGAGAAATCGACACCCCACAATTTGACGAAGCTGGCATACAGGATCGTCACGTAAACCAGGACCGTCAGCATCAGCCAGAATGCTGCAACCGATCCGATGGAGAGGGTGAAGCCGCGAGGCAACGGCGGATGAACCCCTGCATCCCCCTTGCCGGCGACGGTGGTGTAGGATTTCTTGCCGAGCCAGAAGCGTTGCGCATAGAAGGCCGACAGCGTGAACACCAACAGCACAATGGCCAGAACGGCCGCCTGGGCCTGATCATACTGGGCGCCGACAATGGCAAAGAAAATCTCGGTCGACAGCACATCGAAGTTCCCGCCCAGTACCAGCGGATTGCCGAAATCGGCCATGCTCTCGATGAACCCGAGCAGGAAGGCGTTGGCGAGTCCGGGCCGCATCAACGGAAGCGAAACTGTCCAGAAGGTCTGCCAGCGGTTGGCGCGAAGTGTCTGTGCGGCTTCTTCCATCGACGGGCTGACGCCCTCGACCACCCCGATCAGCACGAGGAAAGCGATCGGGGTAAAGGCCAGGGTCTGTGCGATCAGAAGGCCTGGCAGACCGTAGACCCAGCGTGTCGGCTGGATGTCGAACAGCCAGGCCCAGCCCTGGGTGAACACGCCGGACAGACCAAACAGCAAGATGATGGCAAGACCGATCACGAAGGGCGGCGTGATCACCGGCAGCACAGTCAGGGCGCGGAGCAGCTTCTGAAAGCGGGCATTGGTGCGTGTGGCGATAAGTGCGAACACAAGACCCAGCAAGGTCGTCACGATGCCGACAATGACCGCCAGAAACAGCGAATTCCAGGCAACCCCGCACCGCGACCCGCCGGTGATGCAGCCCAGGCCCCAGATCCGCAAGGAGAGGAATTTGCCGGCAAAGGACGACAGCGAGTAGCCGCCATCTTCGGTGATCAGTGCGCTGCCGAGCATTTTGAGAATCGGCAAGAGGATAAACAAGGTCACCAGGCCGACGATGAGGCCGATCGAACTGACCACGAAGACATCGCCGCCGACGGCACCGCGTGCGGCGATGCCAAGGGTGAGTAAAAACAGGAATGCGCTGCCGACGAGCCCGGCGCCCCAGCCCATGCCGAATTGCCGTTCGGGCAATTTGCCGAACATGTCGGTGAGAAACGCAGCGTTCCAGCCACGCAGGCTGATGCCGTAGCCTTGGGCGAAGAACCAGACGAGGCCTGAAAGCCCAACCGCGATCAGCACATTGCCGAAGACCGGATCATTCTTCCGTCTGCCCCAGAGCGCCAGCGGCAAGACCAGCAACCCCCCCAGTGGCGCCAGCCACATCTTCTGGCCCTGCAGAACAAGAAACAGCGCCGGGGCGACATCGCTGTCAAACGGATAACCGTCGCTCACCCAGGAAAACGAGAACAGGCCGTCGTCGAGCATGTACCACGGCAAAAGCACGAAGCCGCTCAGCCCCACCATCATCCACAGGATGACGGTGGGGTGGAACGCCGACTGATGCTGGACTTGCCGCATGATTATTGCGGCAGATTGGAGACCTCTTCATCCCATTTCTGTAACAAGCGCTTGCGCTCGTCGGAGGATCCGTACTTCTTGAAGTCGTAATCGATCAGCTTGATCTCGGACAGATCCGGTGCCATCGGAGATTGCACGGCAGCGGTGTTTGAGGGCACCTGGAACGAATTGACGTCCTTGGCGCGTGACTGCACATCGGCGGTCAGAGCCCAGTCGTAGAACGTCTGCGCCGATTCGGGATTGCGGGCATCGGCGATGATCGACATCGAACCGATTTCATATCCGGTGCCCTCGCACGGAGCGACGGTCACGATCGGGAAACCGCTGGCTGCCTGCGCCACGGCATCATGCATGAAGACGATGCCGATCATGTTTTCGCCCAGGCCCGCGGCCTTGATCGGTGCGGAACCGGATTTGGTGTACTGGTTGATGTTCTTGTGCAGGTCTTTCATGAACTGGAAGCCATCCTCTTCGCCGAACAGCTGCACCATGGTGGCGAGCGTGGTGTAGGCGGTGCCGGAGGAATTGGGATTGGCCATCTGCACCTGTCCCTTGTATTCGGGCTTGGTCAGATCCTTCCAGCAGGCTGGTGCCGGCAGGCCGGCTTTTTCCAGCAGATCCTTGTTGTAGCCGAAACCGAGCGCACCGGAGTAAATTCCGATGGTCCTGTTGCCGGCCGATTCCGCCTGCCGGATCGCCCAGTCATTGAGCTCGTCGCGCATCGGCGACAGGTACTCGGCGGTCAGGTTCTCCTCGGCCGCCTGCAAATGCGGGTCGCCGGTGCCGCCCCACCAGACGTCGCCTTTCGGGTTGGCAGCCTCGGCCTTGACCTGGGCAAATGTCTCGCCGGAACTCTTGCGGGTCATGTCGACCTTGATCCCGGTTTCCTCCTCGAAACCGCGGGCCATCAACTGGCACCAGGCCTCGTCCGCAGAACAGTAAAGCGTCAGGCTGTCAGCGGCGGCAATCGCCGTGCCCGCCAGCAAAGAAGCGGTAAGCGCCGCAGTGCCCAGAATCTGTTTCATTATGTTGTCCTCCCCTTGAGCCTGACTGTGCAGGCCGAATGCGAGGTTAAGACAGATTGACGGCAATGCAAATCCATAAAACCCAAAGAACTATTGTGCGCTGCGTCAAATGCTGCGTCAGGGCGATGTTCTGAACCCGCATCCCGCTCCGGCTTCCGGCGCTTGCTGGCCCGGCCTCAAGAAGGTCGATGATGAGACTTGGCTGATCAGCTTTATGCGCTGTGATCCGGGAAATATCGACTTGGAACAGAGAACCTTGCAGACCATCGACAACCCGTTCGGCACGAGGTTGTCACCCATGTCTTAGGTGCAATCTGTTACCCATGTCTCCGGGCTGTACATGAAAGGAATGGTGCCCCCGGCAGGATTCGAACCCGCGACCCCCTGATTACAAATCAGGTGCTCTACCAACTGAGCTACAAGGGCAGCGGGGATGCGGATAGCATATTCACCGCGCCTGTAAAGCGAAATTCGTGCAATCTGGTGACTTTCGTCCCCAGTCGTCAAGCGCGGCTCGCCCGGATGCTCTCCGGCAAGCCCGCAATCGGCCCGGAACCGGGGCTTCTCAGCGCCGCTCGGCCCCGGCGAGGTGTTGGCGTGCGGCATAAAGCGCGATGGCCGTGGCATTGGACACATTGAGGGACTTGATTGCCCCGGGCATGTCGAGCCGGATCAGCCTGTCGACGGTGTCTCGGGTCTTGTGGCGCAAGCCCTTGCCCTCGGCGCCGAGCACCAGCGCGATGCGCTCGCCAGAAAGCCCGGCTTCGATGGGGGCGGGAGCCGCCGAATCAAGTCCGATGGTGACAAAACCCTGCGCCTTGATCTCCTCGATGGCGGTCGCGAGGTTGCGGACCTCGATATGATCGATCAGTTCCAGTGCGCCGGAGGCCGCCTTCGCCAGCACGCCCGATTCCTGCGGGCTGTGGCGCTGGGTGGTGATCAGCGCGCCGGCGCCGAACGCCACTGCCGAGCGCATGATGGCGCCGACATTGTGCGGATCGGTGACCTGGTCGAGAATCACCAGCAGATTGGTCTCGCCAAGGGCCGACAGCGGCCGCGGCTTGAGCGGAGCAGTCTGCAGCAGAACGCCCTGGTGCACGGCATCGTCGCCCAGCAGCAGGTCGATGTCCTGCGGTGTGACAAGGTCGAGCGCGAAGGGCAGGGCCGCATCCTCGGCGATCTCCAGGCGGGTCAAGGCATTGCGGGTGGCCTTGAGGCTGGCAATGCGCCGGGCCGGGTTGTCCAGCGCCGCGCGCACCGTGTGCAGGCCGTAGAGATAGACTGTCTCGGGTGCGACGCGGCCGGCATAGAGCGAGCCCTTGCGGGCCGGCAGCTCACGCCTGGTGCGTGGTTGCGCCGGTGGCAAGCCCTGCTGATCGCGCTTGGCGTCGCGGTGAGCGCGACGCAGCTTGGCATAATGGGTGTCGCGGTTTGAACCGGGCTCGCCGGCATCGTCATCTTTGCTCATGGCGCGCTTTATACGCTTATTGCTCCGCGGCGCAACATGGCGCAGTAAGCTGCGAAGCGACGCAACCGGACTGGCGCCGGCCGGCCGGCAAGGCCATCTGTGTGTGGCTGGGCGAAGAAGCTGACCGGAACCGGTTGTTTTTGTGGCAAAGCTTGTTGACACGGGAACCGTGCGCCGTCATAACGCCGACCGCGAGCTTGGTGATTTACCCAATCACCCGGCACGCGAAGCCCGAGCGTTTTCGGGTTGTCCATCTTGGATGCATGACCCTGACGGCTGGACCGGAGGAATGCCCGAGTGGTTAAAGGGGACGGACTGTAAATCCGTTGGCTTCGCCTACGTTGGTTCAAATCCAACTTCCTCCACCACCGTCGCGGGGTCATGAATGCGGGTATAGCTCAATGGTAGAGCAGCAGCCTTCCAAGCTGAATACGAGGGTTCGATTCCCTCTACCCGCTCCAAGAATTTCAAGGCTTTCGTGCTCATCCATTTCATTGCCGTTTCATTCAAAGGTCTTGCTGCGCTTTTCAGCACGGGCCAAGGCGATGACCCGGCCAGTGTGCAGCCCGTCACGGCGATTGCCTTGCGCGGTCATTTGAACCGTGCTGTGTGTCGCCGGGTCCCCGCCGCTATCAAGCGAGCCGGTGGCGCTGACCGTTTGCGTCACCGCTCCAGCCCGCCTGGCCATTGACCAGAGATTCGACGGCACCCCGCCGCATCGCGAATCGTTCGGAGCCTGTTTGTGGGCCGGGTCTCCCGGTATGGCTTGCCGGTATTCTGAGCGAGAGCCACCGGCCCGGCATCGGCCACGGCACAGGATTGGGGCGCCAGCCGAACCAATGGGTAGAGGCTGTGATCGCGCCAGCAGCCCCGATCCGGGGCTTGTCCCGTGTCCAGATTTGGGCTTGCGAAACCGGAGCGAAAGCCTTATGTCGCGTTAACTTCTCGCGGGTCCCGGTTCAAATACGTCCGGACCTACAGTCTGCCAACAGAATTACAGGATACAGGACGATGGCAAAGGGTAAGTTCGAGCGCAATAAGCCGCACGTTAACATCGGCACGATTGGTCACGTTGACCACGGCAAGACATCGCTGACGGCTGCGATCACCAAGTATTTTGGTGATTTCAAGGCCTATGACCAGATTGATGCGGCGCCGGAAGAGAAGTCGCGCGGCATCACCATTTCGACCACCCATGTCGAGTATGAGACCGAGAACCGCCACTATGCCCACGTCGACTGTCCGGGCCACGCCGACTATGTCAAGAACATGATCACCGGCGCTGCACAGATGGACGGCGCGATCCTGGTTGTCTCGGCGGCCGACGGCCCGATGCCGCAGACCCGCGAGCACATTCTGCTGGCGCGCCAGGTTGGCGTTCCCTCGCTGGTGGTGTTTTTGAACAAGATCGACCAGGTTGACGATGAAGAGCTGCTCGAGCTGGTCGAGATGGAAGTGCGCGAACTGCTGTCGTCCTATGATTTCCCAGGCGACGACATTCCGATCACCAAGGGCTCGGCGCTTGTTGCGCTCAACGATGGCGACAAGGCCATGGGCGAGGACGCGATCCGCGCGCTGATGGCTGCAGTTGACGATTACATTCCGACGCCAGAGCGTCCGATCGACCAGCCGTTCCTGATGCCGATCGAGGACGTGTTCTCGATCTCGGGCCGCGGCACGGTTGTCACCGGCCGGGTTGAGCGCGGCATTGTCAAGGTTGGCGAGGAAATCGAGATTGTCGGCATCCGTGACACCCAGAAGACGGTGTGCACCGGCGTTGAAATGTTCCGCAAGCTGCTCGATCAGGGCCAGGCCGGCGACAACATCGGCGCGCTGCTGCGCGGCGTTGGCCGTGAAGACGTCGAGCGTGGCCAGATCCTGTGCAAGCCGGGTTCGGTCAAGCCGCACACCAAGTTCACGGCGGAAGCCTATATTCTGACCAAGGAAGAGGGTGGCCGTCACACGCCGTTCTTCACCAACTACCGTCCGCAGTTCTATTTCCGCACCACCGACGTGACGGGCATTGTGACGCTGCCGGAAGGCACGGAGATGGTCATGCCTGGCGACAACATTTCGGCGGAAGTGTCGCTCATCGTGCCGATCGCGATGGAAGAAAAGCTGCGCTTCGCCATCCGTGAAGGCGGTCGTACCGTCGGCGCCGGCATCGTCGCAACGATCATTGAGTAATCAAGGATCGCTTCGGCGATGGCGCAAGCTTGCCGACGGAATTGTATGACTCAGCAAAACGCGCTTCGGCGCGTTTTGTTTTGGCGGCGCCGGCATCGTCGCCACGATCATTGAATAATCAAGGATCGCTTCGGCGATGGCGCAAGCTTGCCGAGGCAAATGTATGACACTGCAAAACGCGCTTCGGCGCGTTTTGTTTTGGCGGCGCCGGCATGGTCGCCACGATCATTGAATAATCAAGGACCGCTTCGGCGATGGCGCCAGCCTGCCGCGGCAAATGTATGGCACTGCAAAACGTGGGTCTTTTGACCTGCTGACTGAGTGGTGGGCGGTGTCGCGGGGGCTGACCGCAGACTGACGGGCGGGGGGGTGAGGGGCACTGACCCTGGCCATGGCTTGGCCGGGACGGGGCGGGGTGTAGAGTGGCGGGTGCGGCCTGTGCTCGTCGCGTTCGCCTGTGCTCAACTGAACGCCGGCGTTTGCAGCGAGCCGGGGAGCTACCGCACCGCACAGCCGGTCGGGTGGGCGGTGCTGCGGAAGATGCAGTGGCACCGGGGAGGGGTGATTGGGACGCAGGGCGTGGATCGCGGTGACGGTCGCGGTGATGGGACTGCTGATGCCTGTCGCAATGGCGCAGGGCGCGGGCTGTCCTCAGCGGCCGCCATGCCAGGGATGTGGCTGCAAGGGTGGGCCCGGTTACCGGATCAACGCGACCGGCAAATGCGTGGGCTTCAAGGCCCTGAAGGCCAAGTGCGGCGACCCGCCGAGCCTGAGATGCACATTCGAAAATGCACCCGGCACCGGCCGCAACAAGCAGTGCGCCTTAAGCGACGATTCGGGCTGACTGCATGGAAATCCCGGGCGGCCGGATGGGAAATTGATCGCGCACCGCGCGAAATTGGTCAGGCTGCCTGTCCCGGTTTCGAATCGCGGCTGAAACGGTGACTGTGCAACGGCAGTGGCGTCACCGGAGCCGCGCCTCCGGTCGCGACCGCCGACCTGCACGAAGAGACGATCGTGGCAGCACCACGCACACGATCGGCCGCAGCGCCGATTCTGTCTCCAGGGCCAACATCGAAGCGGTGGAATCCGTGGTATGATGACCGCAGGTTCCTGGCGAATGGTTTCCGCCAAGGCCGACGGCAGCACGAATCGGTCGCCCGCCGGCGCCGGCATACCGGGCGGTGGCGGGTTGCGCCGGGTCTGTTCTGCCCGGCCGGGGCAGCAAATGGCAGGCTGATGCAGAAAAACAGGCCGGCAATGCGATTGCGGTCACTTCTTTGTTGCATTCCTCCTGCATTTGACGCTATCAGGTCGGCCATCGGCATAGGGGTATAGCTCAGTTGGTAGAGCGACGGTCTCCAAAACCGTAGGTCGCAGGTTCGAGTCCTGCTGCCCCTGCCAGCCCGGGTGTTCTGATCTGGCGCGAGTTGATCCGCCGCCGAACGGCATGCCGATGACCCAGGGCTGGGTAGCAAGCTTCGGGCCAGTTCGCTGGTCTTTTGTGAAAAAAGCCTGTTTCCCTCTTGTGGTTTAGGGATTCGGGCTTTATGTAGGCGTTAACAGACACGCGGTGCGTGGAGCTGGGATACCGGCTTTACGCGCCGTATAAGCGTGGACAAAAAATGGCATCCAAGACAAATCCGTTTACATTCCTCCAGCAGGTTCGAGCTGAAACTGCGAAAGTGAAGTGGCCGTCGCGCCGCGAGACCTCGATCTCGACGATCATGGTTCTTGTGATGGTGCTGCTGGCCTCCATTTTCTTTTTTACTGCGGACCAGGTGTTGGGGTGGGTCATTGGCCTCATCCTGAACGTCGGCGCTTGAGGCGGGAGAAGACATGACTGCACGCTGGTACATCGTTCACGCCTATTCGAATTTTGAGAAGAAGGTTGCTGAATCGATTGAGGAGCAGGCGCGCCAGAAGGGCTTGAGCCATCTTTTCGAAAAGATTCTTGTTCCGGTCGAGAAGGTTGTCGAGGTTCGCCGTGGCCGCAAGGTTGATGCCGAGCGCAAGTTTTTCCCCGGTTACGTGATGGTTCGTGCCGACCTCACCGACGAGGCGTTTCACCTGATCAAGAACACGCCGAAGGTGACCGGGTTTCTGGGCAGCGATTCCAAGCCTGTTCCGATTCCGGATTCGGAAGCGGACCGGATTCTGACTCAGGTTCAGGAAGGTGTCGAGCGTCCAAAGCCGTCGATTTCCTTCGAGATCGGCGAGCAGGTTCGCGTGTCCGATGGCCCCTTCGCCTCGTTCAACGGAACCGTGCAGGAAGTCGACGAGGAGCGGTCGCGCCTCAAGGTCGAAGTTTCGATCTTTGGGCGGGCTACACCGGTCGAGCTCGAATACGGTCAGGTCGAGAAGGTCTGACAGGGTTTTGCCCGCTCCGCGGTTTCGACAAGAGATCGCGGGTCGGGTTTTGCATGGCCAGCGGGTCTGGTGATGCATTCGCGTGGGAGGCAAGCAGGCTGTAGCCGGTCTGTCTAACCGAACCACGCAACCGCAGCCGCCGGTTTTCCGGCACAAAGTGGCGCTACGGCGTCGCGACAACGAGAGGCAGAGAGACAATGGCTAAGAAAGTTGCAGGCCAGCTCAAGCTGCAGGTACCGGCCGGATCAGCGACACCGTCGCCCCCGATTGGTCCAGCACTTGGTCAGCGCGGCATCAATATCATGGAATTCTGCAAGGGCTTTAATGCCGCCACGCAGGAAATGGAAAAGGGCATGCCGATTCCGGTCGTCATCACCTACTACCAGGACAAGTCCTTCAACTTTGTCATGAAGAAGCCGCCTGTGACTTACTTCCTCAAAAAGGAAGCCAAGCTCAAGACGGGCTCAAAGTTGCCAGGCAAGGAAATTGCAGGTTCGATCACCCGTGATCAGGTCCGTACGATTGCTGAAGCAAAAATGAAGGACCTCAACGCCGCCGACATCGAAGGCGCGATGGCCATGGTTGAGGGCTCTGCCCGCTCCCTGGGCCTGGAAGTGACGGGATAAGATCATGGCCAAGATTGCAAAACGCATGCAGAAGGTCAACGAAGGCGTTGATCGTGACAAGTACTACCCGCTCGGCGAAGCCGTATCGATGATCAAGGAACGCGCCATCGCCAAGTTCGACGAGACCATTGAAGTCTCGATGAATCTCGGCGTTGACCCGCGTCACGCCGACCAGATGGTTCGGGGTGTGGTCAATCTGCCCAACGGAACCGGTCGGACCGTCCGCGTCGCCGTCTTCGCTCGTGGCGACAAGGCTGACGAAGCCCGTGCTGCCGGTGCGGACATTGTCGGCGCCGAGGATCTGGTGGAAATCGTTCAGGCGGGCACGATCGAATTCGATCGCTGCATTGCCACGCCTGACATGATGCCGCTGGTCGGCCGTCTCGGCAAGGTGCTCGGCCCGCGCGGCATGATGCCCAACCCGAAGGTTGGCACGGTAACCATGGATGTGACCGCTGCGGTCAATGCGTCCAAGGGTGGCGCGGTCGAGTTTCGCGTTGAAAAGGCCGGCATCGTGCATGCCGGCATCGGCAAGGCTTCGTTTGGTTCCGACAAGATCGAAGAAAACATCCGCGCCTTTGCTGATGCGGTCATCAAGGCCAAGCCTACCGGCGCCAAAGGCAACTACGTCAAGCGCGTGGCGATTTCGTCGACCATGGGCCCCGGCGTCAAGATTGATCCGTCGACGCTCAGCGTCGCCTGATTGCCAATTTCAGAAAACCGGAATCATCATCCGGTTTTCTTCAGTTTCCGGCCTTCGGGCCGGAAAGGTCCGGAAGAAATTCCGGGCTCCCTGTCCGAGATTGCGGGTGGTTCGCCTTAATCGTTAAGGCCTGCATGAGACGGGTACGATCCGTTGTTTGGAGCACATGCTCTTACGGTTCGAACCTCGCTTGCCTTGTGCCGCTGCCGATATTCGGTGTCGGTGTAAGGGGACAGGATCCTCAAGCGTCGCTTGTGGATTCGTTGAGAATCCCTTGTGGCAAAGGCAAACCCGGCAGGTGGTGCATGCATCATCTGCCAACTGGAGAAACGCAGTGGATAGAGCGGAAAAACGCGAATTCGTCGCGGAACTGAACGGCGTTTTCAAGAACGCAGGTTCGGTTGTCGTAGCCCACTACGCCGGTCTGACGGTTGCGCAAATGACCGACCTTCGGTCGCGCATGCGCACAGCCGGCGGCACCGTCAAGGTTGCGAAGAACCGCCTTGCCAAAATCGCTCTTCAGGGCACGGAGTCCGAAGCGGTCACAGACCTCTTCTCCGGTCAGACGCTCATCGCCTATAGCGATGATCCGGTGACTGCTCCAAAAGTCGCCATCGAGTTCACCAAGGTCAGCGACAAGCTGGTCATCCTTGGTGGCGCGATGGGGTCAACAATGCTCGACGCCGACGGGGTCAAGGCTTTGGCCACGCTCCCATCGCTCGACGAGCTGCGCGCCAAGCTGGTCGGTATGATTACCACGCCGGCAACGCGCATTGCCCAGATCGTCAACGCACCGGCGGGTTCCGTCGCGCGTGTCATCGGCGCATATGCCCGCAAGGACGAGGCTGCATAGGCAGACCTTCGCATAACTAGTCAAAACCGGTTCGAACCGAATACAAGGAATATGAAAATGGCTGATCTCGCCAAAATCGTGGAACAACTTTCCGCCCTGACCGTCATGGAAGCTGCAGAGCTTTCGAAGATGCTTGAAGAAACCTGGGGCGTGTCCGCCGCTGCACCGGTTGCTGCCGCTGCCGCTGCTGCTGCTCCGGCCGAAGCTGCTGAAGAGCAGACTGAATTTGACGTCATTCTCGCCGAAGCCGGCGCGAACAAGATCAACGTCATCAAGGAAGTCCGCGCCATCACCGGTCTCGGCCTCAAAGAAGCCAAGGATCTGGTGGAAGCTGCGCCAAAGGCAGTCAAGGAAGCCGTTTCCAAGGGTGAAGCTGACGACATCAAGAAGAAGCTTGAAGACGCTGGCGCCAAGGTCACCGTCAAGTAAGACGAAATTGCGTCCGGGGGCGGGGTTGCCTTGCCCCCGGATGTTTCTGGCGACGAACGGATTACCCAAAAGCCCGTCAAACGGCTTTTGGGTAATGGGTTCTTCAAAAGGATAGTCTTGAACCAGACTGCAAGGCACTCCGGCCACGCTGCTCTGGGAAATGAGACGAGATTGAATGAATTCATTTATATGACGGAGTCGCTTGGCCAGCGGCGATCGTCTGTTGCAGGCCCGGATGCAAATTGACAAGGAGCGACGATGGCTCAGACCCTTTCCTTCAACGGTCGCAGGCGCGTACGCAAGTTCTTCGGAAAAATCCCGGAAGTGGCGGAGATGCCGAACCTCATCGAGGTTCAAAAGGCATCCTACGACCAGTTCCTTATGGTGGACGAGCCGCTCGGCGGCCGGTCTGACGAAGGACTGCAAGCGGTTTTCAAATCGGTTTTCCCGATTTCGGATTTCTCGGGCAGCGCCATGCTGGAATTCGTGTCCTACGAGTTCGAAAACCCCAAATTCGACACCGAGGAATGCCGCCAGCGCGATTTGACCTATGCTGCGCCGCTCAAGGTGACACTGCGTCTGATCGTGTTCGATATCGACGAGGATACCGGCGCGAAATCGGTCAAGGATATCAAGGAACAGAATGTCTATATGGGCGACATGCCGCTCATGACGGACAATGGTACCTTCATCGTCAACGGCACCGAGCGGGTCATCGTGTCCCAGATGCACCGGTCGCCAGGCGTGTTCTTCGATCACGACAAGGGCAAGAGCCATTCGTCCGGCAAACTGCTGTTTGCTTCGCGCGTGATTCCTTACCGTGGTTCCTGGCTTGATATCGAATTTGATGCCAAGGACATTGTTCACGCCCGTATCGACCGCCGGCGCAAGATTCCGGCATCGTCGCTGCTTTTGGCGCTGGGCATGGATCCCGAGGAAATCCTGTCGACGTTCTACACCCATTCGGTCTACGAGCGTGATGGCGAAACCTGGCGGATTCCGTTCCGGCCCGAGACCCTCAAGGGTCAGAAGGCAATGACCGACATAATTGACGCCGACACCGGCGAGGTCGTTGTCGAATCAGGCAAGAAGCTGACGCCGCGTCTGCTCAAGCAGTTGGCGGATAAGGGTCTCAAGTCGATCAAGGCGACCGACGAAGATCTGGTTGGCTCCTATCTGGCTGAAGACATTGTCAATCCCGAGACCGGCGAAGTCTATCTCGAGGCCGGAGACGAGCTGGAAGTCACTGTCGACGCCAAGACCGGCGAGCGCAAGGGCAATCTGATTGATCTGATTGAAGCCGGCTATGACGACATCAAGGTGCTCGACATCGACCACATCAATGTCGGCGCCTATATTCGCAATACCCTGGCCGTTGACAAGAATTCGACCCGTCAGGAAGCCTTGTTCGATATCTACCGCGTCATGCGCCCCGGTGAGCCGCCGACCATCGAAACAGCCGAAGCCATGTTCAATTCGCTGTTTTTTGATTCCGAACGCTACGACCTGTCGGCCGTCGGTCGGGTCAAGATGAACATGCGCCTCGACCTGGATGCCGAAGACACGGTGCGCGTGTTGCGCAAGGAAGACATCGTCGCTGTGGTCAGCACACTGGTTTCGCTGCGCGATGGCAAGGGCGAAATCGACGACATCGACAACCTCGGCAACCGTCGGGTGCGCTCGGTCGGCGAACTGATGGAAAATCAGTATCGCCTCGGCCTGCTGCGGATGGAGCGCGCCATCAAGGAGCGCATGTCATCCATCGAGATCGACACGGTGATGCCGCAGGATCTGATCAACGCCAAGCCGGCTGCCGCCGCGGTGCGTGAGTTCTTCGGGTCCTCGCAGTTGTCGCAGTTCATGGACCAGGTCAATCCGCTCTCCGAGATCACCCACAAGCGCCGTCTTTCCGCGCTTGGACCGGGCGGTCTCACCCGCGAGCGCGCGGGCTTTGAAGTCCGTGACGTGCATCCGACCCATTATGGCCGCATCTGCCCGATTGAAACGCCGGAAGGCCCGAACATCGGTCTGATCAACTCGCTCGCCACATTTGCGCGCGTCAACAAGTATGGCTTCATCGAAAGCCCCTATCGCAAGATCAAGGACGGCGCGGTCACCAAGGAAGTGATCTATCTGTCGGCGATGGAAGAAGCGAAGTACTTCGTGGCGCAGGCCAATGCGGAGCTCAGCCCCGAGGGACATCTGGTCGATGAATTTGTCGTCTGCCGCCATTCCGGCGACGTGATGATGACGCCACGCGAAAACATCGATCTGATGGACGTGTCACCGCGCCAGCTGGTGTCTGTGGCCGCTGCCTTGATTCCGTTCCTTGAAAACGATGACGCCAACCGCGCATTGATGGGATCGAACATGCAGCGTCAGGCGGTTCCGCTGGTTCGCGCCGAGGCTCCGTTTGTCGGCACCGGCATGGAACCGGTTGTGGCCCGTGATTCCGGTGCTGCCATCGCGGCGCGCCGCGGCGGTGTTGTCGACCAGGTCGATGCGACCCGTATCGTGATCCGCGCCACCGAGGATATGGACGCCTCGCAGTCCGGCGTTGATATCTACCGGCTGCAGAAGTTCCAGCGGTCCAACCAGAACACCTGCATCAACCAGCGTCCGCTGGTCACCGTGGGTGACGTGTTGAACAAGGGTGACATCATTGCCGATGGTCCATCGACCGATCTCGGCGATCTGGCACTTGGCCGCAACGTGCTCGTCGCGTTCATGCCCTGGAACGGCTACAACTACGAAGACTCGATCCTTCTGTCCGAGCGCATCGTTTCCGACGACGTGTTCACCTCCATTCACATCGACGAGTTCGAAGTGATGGCGCGTGACACCAAGCTCGGGCCTGAGGAAATCACCCGGGATATTCCCAACGTTTCGGAAGAAGCGCTGAGAAACCTCGATGAGGCCGGCATCGTCTATATTGGTGCCGAAGTTGCGCCTGGCGATATCCTCGTCGGCAAGATCACGCCAAAGGGTGAAAGCCCGATGACGCCGGAAGAAAAGCTTCTGCGCGCCATCTTCGGTGAAAAGGCCTCCGATGTCCGCGATACGTCGATGCGGATGCCGCCGGGAACCTATGGCACGATCGTGGAAGTTCGCGTTTTCAACCGCCACGGCGTTGAAAAGGACGAACGCGCCATGGCCATCGAGCGCGAGGAAATCGAGCGCTTGGCCAAGGACCGCGACGACGAGCAGGCTATTCTGGACCGGAACGTCTATGGCCGCCTGTCGGACATGATCGCCGGCAAGGTCGCGATCGCCGGGCCGAAGGGCTTCAAGAAGGGCTCCGAAGTCAGCGCCGACACGATTGGGGACTATCCGCGTTCGCAGTGGTGGATGTTCGCTGTCGAGGACGAAAAGCTGCAGGGCGAAATTGAAGCGCTGCGTGGCCAGTACGACGATTCCAAGAAGTTGCTCGAAAGCCGCTTCATGGACAAGGTCGAAAAGGTTCAGCGCGGCGACGAACTGCCGCCTGGCGTGATGAAGATGGTCAAGGTTTTTGTCGCTGTGAAGCGCAAGATCCAGCCGGGCGACAAGATGGCCGGCCGTCACGGCAACAAGGGTGTGGTTTCCCGCATCCTGCCGTGCGAAGACATGCCGTTCCTTGAAGACGGAACCCATGTCGACATCGTGCTTAACCCGTTGGGCGTGCCGTCGCGCATGAACGTCGGCCAGATCCTTGAAACCCACCTCGGGTGGGCTTGCGCCGGTATGGGCAAGAAGATCGGTGCGATGCTGGACGCCTACAATGCCGGGGCCGATATTCAGCCTTTGCGGGACACCATCGACAGCGTCATCGGAACAGGCCCGAAGGGCGAGCCGATCAAGCAGTACGATGATCCTTCGATCGTCCTGCTGGCCGAGCAGACACGCCGTGGCGTGTCGATCGCCACACCGGTGTTTGATGGCGCGGTCGAGGCCGACATCAACATCATGCTTGAACAGGCAGGTCTTGATGTCTCGGGTCAGTCGACGCTCTATGACGGGCGGACCGGCGAAACCTTCGACCGGCCGGTGACCGTGGGCTATATCTATATGCTCAAGCTCAACCACCTGGTCGATGACAAGATCCATGCCCGGTCCATCGGTCCGTACTCGCTGGTCACCCAGCAGCCGCTGGGCGGTAAGGCGCAGTTTGGCGGTCAGCGTTTCGGGGAAATGGAGGTCTGGGCGCTGGAAGCCTATGGCGCTGCCTACACCCTGCAGGAAATGCTGACGGTCAAGTCGGACGACGTGGCCGGCCGTACCAAGGTGTACGAAGCCATCGTGCGTGGAGACGACACCTTCGAGGCCGGTATTCCGGAGAGCTTCAACGTGCTTGTC
The DNA here is from genome assembly GCF_029210485.1 of Hoeflea sp. YIM 152468. Classification (GTDB taxonomy): domain Bacteria; phylum Pseudomonadota; class Alphaproteobacteria; order Rhizobiales; family Rhizobiaceae; genus Hoeflea. The sequence goes on along the minus strand of NZ_JARGET010000005.1, from coordinate 93,810 downwards.
AAGGAAATGCGTTCACTTGGCCTCAACGTCGAACTGGAAGCCAACAAGATCGATGCGGTCACCGATCATGACCAGTTGACGGACGCGGCTGAATAGAGCCTGGAAGGCGCGGGGGACTTGAAGTTCCTCGCGCCATCATCCTTCCCGCCGGTTGCGGGCAGGAGATGCTTCCGCGATTGGCGCGGTGAACACGAATTTCAGGCGATGGTCTGTTGCCGGGGGTCAGCCGGCGCCGGCGCCGTCGCAAGCCAAGGGCGAACAGCCCTTAAAGGAGACAGGCATGAACCATGAGGTCATGAATCTTTTCAACAACGCCGTCCCGGCGCAGACGTTCGATTCCATCCGGATTTCGATCGCCAGCCCGGAGAAGATTCTTTCCTGGTCCTTCGGCGAAATCAAAAAGCCGGAGACGATCAACTACCGTACCTTCAAGCCCGAGCGCGATGGTCTCTTCTGCGCGCGCATCTTTGGTCCGATCAAGGATTATGAATGCCTGTGCGGCAAGTACAAGCGCATGAAGTACAAGGGTGTTATCTGCGAAAAGTGCGGCGTCGAAGTCACGTTGTCACGCGTTCGGCGCGAGCGCATGGGCCATATCGAACTGGCAGCGCCGGTTGCACACATCTGGTTCTTGAAGTCGCTGCCCTCGCGCATCGGCACGCTGATGGACATGACGCTCAAGGATATCGAGCGGGTTCTCTACTTTGAAAATTACATCGTCACCGAACCGGGCCTGACCTCGCTCCAGGAGAATTCGCTTCTCTCCGAGGAAGACTACATGGTTGCCGTCGACGAATTCGGTGAAGATTCCTTCACTGCAATGATCGGTGCGGAAGCGATCTATGAAATGCTGGCGTCGATGGATCTCGATCGCATCGCCGGCGATCTGCGCACCGAATTGGCTGCCACGACGTCTGAGCTGAAGTCGAAGAAGCTGATGAAGCGTTTGAAAATCGTCGAGAGCTTCATCGAATCCGGCAACAAGCCGGAATGGATGATCATGAAGGTTGTTCCGGTGATCCCGCCGGATCTGCGGCCGCTGGTGCCGCTGGATGGCGGCCGGTTTGCCACCTCCGACCTCAACGATCTGTATCGTCGTGTCATCAACCGCAACAACCGCCTCAAGCGGCTGATCGAACTGCGCGCACCCGGCATCATCATCCGCAACGAAAAGCGGATGCTGCAGGAAGCCGTTGACGCCTTGTTTGACAACGGCCGCCGCGGCCGCACCATCACCGGTGCCAACAAGCGTCCGCTGAAGTCATTGAGCGACATGCTCAAGGGAAAACAGGGCCGTTTCCGCCAGAACCTTCTCGGCAAGCGCGTCGACTATTCCGGCCGGTCGGTGATCGTGACCGGTCCCGAGCTCATGCTGCACCAGTGCGGTCTGCCCAAGAAGATGGCGCTCGAGCTGTTCAAGCCGTTCATCTATGCCCGTCTTGACGCCAAGGGCTATTCCTCGACCGTCAAGCAGGCCAAGAAGCTGGTGGAAAAGGAAAGGCCGGAAGTCTGGGATATCCTCGATGAGGTGATCCGCGAGCATCCGGTGCTGCTTAACCGCGCGCCAACCTTGCACCGTCTGGGCATTCAGGCTTTCGAACCGATTCTGGTCGAAGGCAAGGCGATCCAGTTGCATCCGCTCGTCTGTACCGCCTTTAACGCCGACTTTGACGGCGACCAGATGGCCGTTCACGTGCCGCTGTCGCTCGAAGCCCAGCTTGAAGCCCGCGTGCTGATGATGTCGACCAACAACATCCTGCACCCGGCAAACGGGGCACCGATCATCGTGCCGTCTCAGGATATGGTGCTGGGTCTGTACTATCTCTCGATCCAGGCCGAGAACGAGCCGGGGCAGGGGATGGTGTTCTCCGATATGGGCGAACTGCACCACGCGCTGGAAAGCAAGATCGTCACCCTGCACACCAAGATCAGAGGTCGTTTCAAGACGGTCGATGCTGAAGGCAAGCCTGCATCGAAGGTCTACGAAACCACGCCGGGTCGCATGATCATCGGCGAACTCTTGCCTCGCAATGCCAATGTGCCGTTCGACACCTGCAACCAGGAAATGACCAAGAAGAACATTTCCAAGATGATCGACACCGTCTACCGTCACTGCGGTCAGAAGGACACGGTGATTTTCTGCGACCGGATCATGCAGCTTGGTTTTGGCCATGCCTGCCGCGCCGGCATCTCGTTCGGCAAGGACGACATGGTAATCCCGGCCACCAAGGCGAAAATCGTTGGCGACACCGATTCCCTGGTCAAGGAATACGAGCAGCAGTACAATGAGGGTCTCATCACCCAGGGCGAAAAGTACAACAAGGTTGTCGACGCCTGGGGTAAGGCGACCGAAAAGGTTGCCGATGAGATGATGGCGCGCATCAAATCCGTGGAGTTCCACGAAAATGGTCGCCAGAAGCAGATGAACTCGATCTACATGATGAGCCACTCCGGTGCGCGTGGTTCGCCAAGCCAGATGCGTCAGTTGGGCGGCATGCGCGGCCTGATGGCCAAGCCGTCGGGTGAAATCATCGAGACGCCGATCATCTCGAACTTCAAGGAAGGTCTGACCGTGAACGAGTACTTCAACTCGACTCACGGTGCACGTAAGGGCCTTGCCGACACCGCGCTGAAGACCGCCAACTCGGGTTACCTGACCCGTCGTCTGGTCGACGTGGCGCAGGACTGCATCGTCACCCACGTCGATTGCGGTACCAAGGAAGGCCTGACCATGACGGCAATTGTCGATGCCGGCCAGGTGGTCGCGTCGATTGGTCAACGGATCCTGGGCCGCACCACGCTGGACGACATCAATCATCCGCTCACCGGTGACCTGCTGGTCAAGGCTGGCTCGACGGTTGATGAAGCCCAGGTGCTCGAGATCGAGGCCGCCGGCATTCAGTCGGTCCGCATTCGTTCGCCGCTGACCTGCGATATCCAGACCGGAATTTGCGGAACCTGCTACGGACGCGACCTTGCTCGCGGGACGCCGGTCAACATCGGTGAAGCTGTCGGTGTTATCGCCGCCCAGTCGATCGGTGAGCCCGGTACCCAGCTGACCATGCGTACCTTCCACCTTGGCGGCACCGCCACGGTGGTGGACACATCGTTCCTGGAAGCCTCCTATGAAGGTACGGTCCGGATCAAGAACCGCAACATGCTGCGCAACTCCGATGGCAACCTGATTGCCATGGGCCGCAGCATGGCGGTGCAGATCCTCGACGAAGCCGGTACGGAACGGTCTTCGCAGCGGGTTGCTTACGGATCGAAGATCTATGTCGATGATGGCGATGCGGTCAAACGCGGCCAGCGCCTGGCCGAGTGGGATCCCTACACGCGTCCGATGATGACCGAAATCGAAGGCACCGTCGAATTCGAAGACATCGTTGACGGCATTTCGGTTCTTGAGGCAACGGATGAGGCGACAGGCATCACCAAGCGTCAGGTTATCGATTGGCGTTCAACGCCGCGTGGCGCCGATCTCAAGCCGTCGATCATCATCAAGGACAAGGATGGCGAGATTGCCAAGCTGGCTCGTGGGGGCGAAGCGCGCTTCCAGTTGTCAGTGGATGCAATTTTGTCGGTCGAACCCGGCGCCAAGGTCAGCCAGGGCGATGTTCTGGCGCGTGTCCCGCTTGAAAGCGCCAAGACCAAGGACATCACCGGTGGTCTGCCACGGGTTGCGGAATTGTTCGAGGCCCGTCGTCCGAAGGATCACGCCATCATCGCCGAGATTGATGGCACCATCCGCTTCGGTCGCGACTACAAGAACAAGCGCCGCATCCAGATCGAGCCGGCTGAAGATGGTCAGGAGCCCGTCGAATATCTGATTCCGAAGGGGAAGCCTTTCCACCTTCAGGATGGCGACTATATCGAAAAGGGCGATTACATCCTCGACGGCAATCCGGCGCCGCACGACATCCTGGCGATCAAGGGCGTGGAAGCTCTTGCCTCCTATCTCGTCAACGAGATCCAGGAAGTCTACCGGTTGCAGGGCGTTCTGATCAACGACAAGCACATTGAAGTGATTGTCCGGCAGATGCTGCAGAAGGTCGAGATCACCGACTCCGGTGATTCCGTCTATATCGTCGGAGACAATGTCGACAAGATCGAGCTCGACAATGCCAATGACCGTCTGATCGAGATGGGCAAGAAGCCGGCATTCGGCGTGCCGGTTCTGCTTGGCATCACCAAGGCCTCGCTGCAGACCCCGTCCTTCATCTCGGCGGCGTCGTTCCAGGAAACCACCAAGGTGCTGACTGAAGCTGCGGTTGCAGGCAAGGTCGATACACTGCAGGGCCTGAAGGAAAACGTCATTGTTGGTCGTCTGGTGCCGGCCGGTACCGGTGGCACCATGACCCAGATCCGACGCATCGCCACGGCGCGTGACGATCTGATCCTCGATGAGCGTCGCAAGACCTCAGGCGCGGAGACCGCGGCGCCGATGCTGACCAAGATGACATCGGAAGAGCCCACGCCTGCCGAATAGACGGAAAGCGTGAGACTACAGAATCAGGCCGCCTTTCGAGGCGGCCTTTTTCGTTGCGGGTCTGGAGGGGACGGCGTTACTGCGACGCCGCATCGGTCAGTTTGCCAAGCGCTCCGGCCATGGTGTCGAACGCCTGGTCCGCGCCTTCAACATCGTACCGCTGCTTGAGTTCGGCCGGATCGAGATAGCCGATGCGCGTCTCACCTTGGTCATCCCAGATCAGCACCCGGTTTGGCAGATCGAGGCCGGTGCGGGGAGCAGCCTGCAGGATCGGTGTCCCGATTTTCGGATTGCCGAACATCACCAGTGTCATCCCGGCCAATTCGGCATCAAGACGCCGGGCGCCGGCGGCGTGGTCAACACGGGCGAAGACCGTGGCTCCGGCCTTCTCCACCGCCGCCACCAGCCTGTCGGCGGTTTGCTCCACCGAAGCGGTGCTGGTCTTGACGATCCAGCCGTCATCGGCCCGGGCCGTGACGCTGGTTGCGGTCAAAAATGCGGCCGCAGCGAGTGCGGCACTCAGTGTTCTGGACAGTTTCATAGGTTTGCGGTCTCCCGGTGGTTGCATCTCGCGATGTCAACGACTGAAGCCATTCCGGGTTCCATGCGGTCCCGGGCTCCATGCGGCTCTGCCCCGCCCGGTGCCGGCCTGGTAGCCCGCGAGTGCGCCCAAAGCCGCGACCATCCGGTTGAGGCCTCTGCCGGAAACGACCTGCCTGATCAGGCGGCACCAATTCAGCCGAAGGCCGTGTTCACTCGAAGGCAATGATTGCGACTTCGCCCTCAAGAGCGCCCTGATAGGCGGACGCGTGCGGTTCTTCGTCCGGCATTTCGCTCATCAACCCGATCTGGTCGAGATCCGCCTCCGCAAATCCCTTTGCCGTCAAGGCGTCGAGGCACAGCCGCACGGCGGTGTCTTCGTCAGGTGCTGTCAGCATGACGTGGAGCGGACGCTTGTCACCGTCTTTTTCCAGGCTGACCTGGCCGATGATAATGAAGACGGCTGGCGATTCCCCGTCGACACGTCCGTTGTCATTGTCTGAGTTCATCGGTCGTCCTTTCCGGCGTGAGGTTCAGCGGCTGTTTCCCATGTCGCAACGCAGAACGCAACGCGGGCTCTGATTCTATCAACCGATCATGCCGGTCACGGGCATGCAGCCAGGCGGAGCACGCCATGCTCCCTCAAGGTTGAGCTTGCGGTTCGGCAGTCTTTCTGGTTTGCTCCAGTTGACGGGGCGCGGCGGCGGGAACCGATGTGACTGGTTCTTGAGACGCAATCTCTTTCGATCTGTACTGAGCGCCTCTGTGGGAGCAATATGACAAGGGAAGGGGAGTAGCTATCATGGGTATTCAGGGTCTTATCATTTTCCTGCTCATTGGTGCGGTAGCGGGGTGGCTGGCAGGCGTGATCATGAAGGGCTTCGGCTTCGGATTGATCGGCAACATTGTTGTCGGCATCGTCGGCGCTTTTGTCGCCGGGCTGGTCCTGCCGATGATCGGGGTTTCCATCGGTGGCGGCATCCTCGCATCGATCATTCATGCCACCATTGGCGCCGTGATTTTGCTGTTTCTTGTCGGGCTTGTGCGAAGAGCCTGATTCTGGCGCCCGTTGTGCGGATCAACCAGCAAGCCGCGGGATTGAACAAGCACGTGATTCTGCCGTCGGCCTGGCTCTGAGCCGTGCGGCCAGTTGCGGCGGGACATTAAACACCGCAGAGGCGACGGATGGCGCAACAATCCGTCGCCGGATGGCTGATCAGGGCCATGTGCCCGATCAGATGCGTTTATTTTACCCTTGGTCTTGACGACTTGCAGGGAAATCAGTAGTTAGCAGCCACCGAGACCGATGTGAGGCGCTTTTCTTCGGGACGACACGTCCTGAAAGTTGCCTCAAACAAGGTTTCTGACTGCACTGTGAACCGACAATGCTGCACGCATGACACCGTAATTTGTGTCCTCTGCTTTACTGGGCCTTCCGGCGGAGCTGGATCGGTCCCTGTTTTGCGCTTGCGGTTTGCGGGCTAGGTGCCTGAGAGGGCGAAACATGAGTTCTAAAGGGATGGTTACATGCCAACTGTAAACCAGCTGATCCGCAAGCCGCGCCAGGCGCCGGTCAAGCGCAACAAGGTTCCTGCGCTGGAGCAGAATCCGCAAAAGCGCGGTGTTTGCACCCGCGTGTACACCACGACCCCGAAGAAGCCGAACTCGGCGCTTCGTAAGGTCGCAAAGATCCGTTTGACCAACGGCTTCGAAGTGATCGGATATATTCCGGGTGAAGGTCATAACCTTCAGGAGCACTCCGTGGTCATGATCCGCGGCGGTCGCGTCAAGGACTTGCCCGGCGTGCGGTACCACATCGTCCGTGGCGTTCTCGATACCCAGGGCGTCAAGAACCGCAAGCAGCGCCGCTCGAAATACGGCGCCAAGCGTCCGAAGTAATTGTGTCGGCTGGTCGCGCGCAAGGTGCGGCTGGTCGCTTCGACCCTTCAGTTGAAAGACGAAAAGTATGTCACGACGTCATAGTGCAGAGAAGCGTGAGATCAACCCGGATCCGAAATTCGGCGACTTGGTCCTGTCCAAATTCATGAACGCCATTATGATGCACGGCAAGAAATCAGTTGCCGAGCAGATTGTTTACGGAGCGCTGGACCAGGTGGAGGCCCGTTCCAAGTCGGAGCCGGTTCCCCAGTTTCACCAGGCGCTTGAAAATGTTGCTCCGCACGTGGAAGTCCGCTCCCGCCGTGTCGGTGGCGCAACCTATCAGGTTCCGGTCGATGTCCGCCCCGAGCGCCGTCAGGCTCTGGCCATTCGCTGGCTGATTGCCGCCGCGCGCAAGCGGAACGAAACCACCATGGTCGAGCGCCTTTCGGGCGAACTCATGGATGCGGCCAACAATCGCGGCAGCGCGGTCAAGAAGCGGGAAGATACCCACAAGATGGCCGACGCCAACCGCGCATTTTCGCATTACCGCTGGTAATCAGCGAACAAATATCGAAAGGCATCCAAGATGGCCCGCGAATACGCAATCGAAGACTACCGAAATTTTGGTATCATGGCGCACATCGACGCCGGCAAAACCACGACCACCGAGCGCGTGCTGTATTATACCGGCAAGAACCACAAGATGGGCGAGACCCATGATGGCGCCTCCACCATGGACTGGATGGAGCAGGAGCAGGAGCGCGGCATCACCATTACGTCGGCCGCCACAACGACGTCCTGGAAGGGCCGCAACGGCAAGACCGTGCGTTTCAACATCATTGATACGCCCGGCCACGTCGACTTTACCATTGAGGTAGAGCGGTCATTGCGCGTGCTCGATGGAGCGATTGCGCTGCTCGACGCCAATGCCGGTGTTGAGCCACAGACCGAGACCGTCTGGCGTCAGGCGGACAAGTACAATGTTCCGCGGATGATCTTCTGCAACAAGATGGACAAGGTCGGCGCCGATTTTTATCGCTCGGTGTCGATGATCAAGTCCCGGCTCGGGGCGATTCCGGCTGTCATGCAGCTGCCGATCGGCGCTGAGACCGAGTTTGTCGGTGTTGTTGATCTTGTCGAGATGAACGCGCTGGTCTGGCGTGATGAAGCGCTCGGCGCCCAGTGGGACATCGTTGAAATCCCGGACGATCTCAAGGAGAAGGCTGCGGAGTACCGCGAATTGCTCATCGAGACCGTCGTCGAAGCCGACGAAGCTGCCATGGAGCGGTATCTGGAAGGCACGATGCCTGACAATGACGAAATCCGCGCCCTGGTTCGCAAGGGCACGCTTGCGGTTCAGTTCTTCCCGATGTTCTGTGGCTCGGCCTTCAAGAACAAGGGCGTTCAGCCGCTTCTCGATGCTGTTGTCGACTATCTTCCGAGCCCGGCTGAAGTGCATGCCATCGAAGGCATCGACGTCAAGACCGACGAGCCGACCACCCGCGAGGCAACCGATGAGGCGCCTTTGTCGATGCTCGCCTTCAAGGTCATGAACGACCCGTTCGTCGGATCGCTGACCTTTGCCCGGATCTATTCCGGCAGGCTCGAAAAGGGCCAGTCGGTGATGAACACGGTCAAGGAAAAGCGCGAGCGCGTTGGCCGTATGTTGCAGATGCACTCGAATTCCCGTGAGGATATCGAGGTCGCATTTTCCGGTGACATCGTTGCACTGGCGGGCCTCAAGGAAACCACCACTGGTGATACCCTGTGCGATCCGCTCAATCAGGTCATTCTCGAGCGCATGGAATTCCCTGAGCCGGTGATCCAGATTGCGATCGAGCCGAAGACCAAGGGCGACCAGGAAAAGATGGGTCTCGCACTCAACCGCCTGGCGGCTGAGGATCCTTCGTTCCGCGTCAAGACCGACGAAGAATCCGGTCAGACCATCATCGCCGGCATGGGCGAGTTGCACCTCGACATTCTGGTTGACCGGATGCGTCGCGAGTTCAAGGTCGAGGCCAATGTCGGTGCGCCGCAGGTTGCCTACCGTGAATCGATCACCAAGGCCTACGAAGCCGATTACACCCACAAGAAGCAGTCGGGTGGTTCGGGTCAGTTTGCACGCGTCAAGATCCGGTTCGAGCCGAACGATGAGAACGACGAGTTTATCTTCGACACCAAGGTTGTTGGTGGCTCGGTGCCCAAGGAATACATCCCCGGCGTCCAGAAGGGCATCAACAGCGTGATGAATTCCGGACCGCTTGCAGGTTTCCCGATGCTTGGCATCAAGGCAACCCTGCTGGACGGCGCCTACCACGATGTGGACTCGAGCGTCCTCGCCTTTGAGATCGCCGGTCGCGCCTGCTTCCGCGAAAATTCAAAGTTCATGGGGCCTCAGCTGCTTGAGCCGATCATGTCGGTGGAAGTGATTACGCCAGAGGACTACGTCGGTGACGTGATTGGTGACCTGAACTCCCGCCGGGGACAGATCCAGGGACAGGAAATGCGCGGCATCGCTGTTGTCGTCGCTGCTCATGTGCCGCTGGCCAACATGTTCAAATATGTCGATACGCTGCGCTCGATGTCTCAGGGCCGTGCACAGTACACCATGACATTTGATCATTACTCACCGGTCCCGTCGAATGTCTCCGAGGAGATTCAGGCGAAGTTCGCTTAATTTTCCGGATAGCCGGGCTCGCGCTCCAGAGCGCAGGCCCGGCCCGGATACCAAAACTGTAATTTGCCCGTGACGGGCTGAATGAGAATGGAGAGCCGAAGATGGCAAAGGGTAAGTTCGAGCGCAATAAGCCGCACGTTAACATCGGCACGATTGGTCACGTTGACCACGGCAAGACATCGCTGACGGCTGCGATCACCAAGTATTTTGGTGATTTCAAGGCCTATGACCAGATTGATGCGGCGCCGGAAGAGAAGTCGCGCGGCATCACCATTTCGACCACCCATGTCGAGTATGAGACCGAGAACCGCCACTATGCCCACGTCGACTGTCCGGGCCACGCCGACTATGTCAAGAACATGATCACCGGCGCTGCACAGATGGACGGCGCGATCCTGGTTGTCTCGGCGGCCGACGGCCCGATGCCGCAGACCCGCGAGCACATTCTGCTGGCGCGCCAGGTTGGCGTTCCCTCGCTGGTGGTGTTTTTGAACAAGATCGACCAGGTTGACGATGAAGAGCTGCTCGAGCTGGTCGAGATGGAAGTGCGCGAACTGCTGTCGTCCTATGATTTCCCAGGCGACGACATTCCGATCACCAAGGGCTCGGCGCTTGTTGCGCTCAACGATGGCGACAAGGCCATGGGCGAGGACGCGATCCGCGCGCTGATGGCTGCAGTTGACGATTACATTCCGACGCCAGAGCGTCCGATCGACCAGCCGTTCCTGATGCCGATCGAGGACGTGTTCTCGATCTCGGGCCGCGGCACGGTTGTCACCGGCCGGGTTGAGCGCGGCATTGTCAAGGTTGGCGAGGAAATCGAGATTGTCGGCATCCGTGACACCCAGAAGACGGTGTGCACCGGCGTTGAAATGTTCCGCAAGCTGCTCGATCAGGGCCAGGCCGGCGACAACATCGGCGCGCTGCTGCGCGGCGTTGGCCGTGAAGACGTCGAGCGTGGCCAGATCCTGTGCAAGCCGGGTTCGGTCAAGCCGCACACCAAGTTCACGGCGGAAGCCTATATTCTGACCAAGGAAGAGGGTGGCCGTCACACGCCGTTCTTCACCAACTACCGTCCGCAGTTCTATTTCCGCACCACCGACGTGACGGGCATTGTGACGCTGCCGGAAGGCACGGAGATGGTCATGCCTGGCGACAACATTTCGGCGGAAGTGTCGCTCATCGTGCCGATCGCGATGGAAGAAAAGCTGCGCTTCGCCATCCGTGAAGGCGGTCGTACCGTCGGCGCCGGCATCGTCGCAACGATCATTGAATAACAAACTGGGTTAGGGCGCATGGTCCGGAGGTTCCGGACCATGCGGTTCTCACACAAGCAAGGACAAGTCGAATGAACGGCCAGAACATCCGCATCCGCCTCAAGGCGTTTGACCACCGGATCCTTGATGCCTCCACGCGTGAAATCGTGTCGACGGCGAAACGGACCGGCGCAAGCGTACGTGGCCCGGTGCCGCTGCCGACACGGATCGAAAAATTTACGGTCAACAGGTCGCCGCACATCGACAAGAAGAGCCGCGAACAGTTCGAAATGCGCACTCACAAGCGTCTGCTCGATATTGTTGATCCGACTCCCCAGACGGTAGATGCGCTTATGAAGCTGGATCTCGCCGCGGGTGTTGATGTGGAAATCAAGCTTTAAGGCCCAAAGCCTTAAATGCAGGGAACGAGGCATGAAGGGGTTCCGCCCCGACAGGCTCATCTCAAGAGGAATGAACCGATGCGTTCAGGTGTGATTGCACAAAAGTTGGGAATGACGCGGGTCTACAATGACGCCGGCGAGCATGTCCCCGTAACCGTCCTGCGGATGGAAAACTGCCAGGTTGTGGCCCAGCGGACAGAAGAGAAGAACGGCTACACTGCTGTTCAGCTCGGCGCTGGCGTTGCCAAGGTGAAAAATACGTCGAAGGCCATGCGCGGCAACTTCGCCATTGCCAATGTCGAACCCAAGGCCAAGCTGGTCGAGTTTCGTGTAAGCGCGGACAACCTGATCGATATCGGTTCCGAGATCACGGCTGAGCATTTCATTGCCGGTCAGTTGGTCGATGTTTCCGGCATCACCCAGGGTAAGGGCTTTGCCGGCGCCATGAAGCGTCACGGGTTTGGCGGTCTGCACGCTTCCCACGGCGTTTCGGTCTCGCACCGCTCGCACGGCTCTACCGGTTCCAACCAGGATCCGGGCAAGGTCTGGAAGGGCAAGAAGATGGCCGGCCACATGGGTCAGACCCGCGTGACCACGCAGAATCTCGAAATTGTCTCGACCGATGTCGATCGCGGCCTGATCCTTATCAAGGGCGCGGTCCCGGGTTCCAAGGGCACCTGGATTGTCGTTCGTGACGCCGTCAAGTCCGGTATCCCGGCTGATGCGCCTCTCCCTGCAGCGCTTCGCGCAGCAGCCACCGTATCGAATGAGGGAGCCGAATAATGGATCTCACCGTCACCACACTCGAGGGCAAGGCCGCAGGAAAGATTTCACTTTCCGATGCGATCTTCGGTCTCGACCCGCGCCAGGATCTGATCCAGCGCGTCGTGCGCTGGCAGCTTGCCAAGAGACAGCAGGGCGGTCACAAGACCCTCGGCCGATCTGAAGTCTCGCTCACCGGCGCCAAGATGTACAAACAGAAGGGCACAGGCCGTGCTCGTCACCACGCTGCAAGCGCGCCGCCGTTCCGCGGTGGTGGCCGGGCTCATGGTCCGGTTGTTCGCAACCATTCCCACGACCTCAACAAGAAGGTTCGTGCGCTCGGTTTGCGTCATGCGCTTTCGGCCAAGGCCCTGGCTTCCGACATCATTGTCATCGACAATCTGACGGCGAACGAAGCCAAGACCAAATCGTTGACCGGTTCGCTGGCAAAGCTGGGGCTGACGAATGCCCTGTTCATCGGCGGCTCCGAGCTGGACAACAATTTCCGCCTTGCGGCCAAGAACATTCCGAATGTGGATGTCCTGTCGGTCGAGGGTATCAACGTCTATGACATCCTGCGCCGTGGCAAGCTTGTCTTGTCCAAGGACGCGGTTGCTGCTCTGGAGGAGCGCTTCAAATGACGGATCTTCGCCATTATGATGTAATCGTCTCTCCGGCGATTACCGAAAAGTCGACCATGGTGTCTGAGCAGAATCAGGTTGTCTTCAATGTCGCCCGCCATGCTTCCAAGCCTGAAATCAAGGCTGCGGTTGAAGCGTTGTTCGGTGTCAAGGTTACGGCAGTCAACACACTGCTGCGCAAGGGTAAGACCAAGCGCTTCCGCGGCATCGCCGGTCGGCAGACAGATGTTAAAAAAGCGTATGTGACGCTCGCCGAAGGTCAGTCGATCGACGTCTCCACCGGTCTGTAAGGGTCGCGCGGGAACAAGCCCCCAAAAGGGAACAGGAAAATGGCACTGAAAAGTTACAATCCGACGACCCCGAGCCAGCGTCAGCTGGTCATCGTTGATCGTTCGGGTCTTCATCGCGGAAAGCCGGTCAAGTCTTTGACCCAGGGTCTCCACAACAAGGGTGGCCGCAACAACGCCGGCCGGATTACAGCCCAGTCGATCGGCGGCGGTCACAAGCGCACCTATCGTTTGGTTGATTTCAAGCGTCGCAAGTTCGACGTCGAAGCCACCATCGAGCGTCTTGAATACGATCCGAACCGGAGCGCATTTATCGCACTGATCACCTATGCTGATGGCGAGAAGTCCTACATCATCGCGCCGCAGCGTGTGACGGCCGGTGACAAGGTGATTTCCTCGGACAAGGCAGTGGATGTGAAGCCCGGCAATTGCATGCCGCTTCAGTTCATGCCGGTCGGCACGATCATTCACAACATCGAGATGAAGCCTGCCAAGGGCGGCCAGGTGGCACGCTCGGCTGGCGGCTATGCTCAGCTGGTCGGTCGCGACCAGGGCATGGCGATCCTGCGCCTCAACTCGGGTGAGCAGCGTCTGGTTCAGGGCGCCTGTCTTGCAACCGTCGGGGCTGTCTCCAATCCCGATCACGGCAACATCAACGACGGCAAGGCCGGTCGGACACGCTGGAGAGGCAAGCGTCCGCATGTCCGCGGCGTTGCGATGAACCCGGTCGATCACCCGCACGGCGGCGGCGAAGGCCGCACCTCGGGTGGCCGCCATCCGGTCAGCCCCTGGGGCAAGCCGACCAAGGGCAAGCGCACGCGCTCGAACAAGTCGACCGACAAGTTCATCATGCGCTCACGCCATCAGCGTAAGAAATAAGAGAGGAAGTCTCCAATGGCTCGTTCAGTATGGAAAGGTCCGTTTGTTGACGGCTATCTTCTCAAGAAAGCTGAGAAGGTTCGCGAAGGCGGCCGCAATGAAGTGATCAAAACCTGGAGCCGCCGCTCCACCATCATGCCACAATTTGTCGGCCTGACCTTCGGCGTCTACAACGGAAGCAAGCATATTCCGGTCAATGTGTCCGAGGACATGGTCGGTCAGAAGCTTGGCGAATACTCCCCGACGCGGACCTATTATGGCCACGGCGCCGACAAGAAAGCGAAGAGGAAGTAATCATGGGCAAGGCAAAAACCGAACGCCGGCTCAAGACCAACGAAGCGCAGGCTGTTGCCCGCACAATTCGTGTCAGCCCGCAGAAGCTCAACCTGGTTGCAGCGCTCATCCGCGGCAAAAAGGTTGATAAGGCCCTGGCCGAACTTGAGTTTTCGCGCAAGCGTATCGCTGTGACCGTCAAGAAGACACTTGAATCGGCTATCGCAAACGCGGAAAACAATCACGATCTCGATGTCGATTCGCTGGTTGTTGCCGAGGCGTTCGTTGGCAAATCCATCGTCATGAAGCGCTTTCATGCCCGCGGTCGCGGTCGCTCTTCGCGCATCGAGAAGCCATTTGCGCACCTGACCATCGTTGTGCGTGAGATGGAAGCCAAAGAGGAGGCCGCGTAATGGGTCAGAAAATCAATCCAATCGGTTTCCGCCTCGGCATTAACCGTACCTGGGACAGCCGTTGGTTCGCCGACAATGCCGAATATGGCAAGCTGCTTCACGAAGACCTCAAGATCCGCAAGTACCTGCTGGCCGAACTCAAGCAGGCAGGTATTTCCAAGGTCGTCATCGAGCGTCCGCACAAGAAGTGCCGCGTGACCATCCACGCTGCGCGTCCTGGTCTCATCATCGGCAAGAAGGGTGCAGACATCGAAAAGCTGCGCCGCAAGCTGTCGGAAATGACCCAGTCGGAAACGCACCTCAACATTGTTGAAGTGCGCAAGCCGGAAGTCGACGCAGTGCTGGTTGCCCAGTCGATCGCCCAGCAGCTGGAACGCCGTATCGCGTTTCGCCGCGCCATGAAGCGTTCGGTTCAGTCGGCCATGCGTCTTGGCGCCGAAGGCATCAAGATCACCTGTGGCGGCCGTCTCGGCGGCGCTGAAATCGCACGGACCGAATGGTACCGTGAGGGCCGGGTGCCGCTTCATACGCTGCGCGCCGACATCGATTACGGCACTGCCGAAGCAAAGACCGCTTACGGGATTTGCGGCGTCAAGGTCTGGATCTTCAAGGGCGAAATTCTTGAGCACGATCCCATGGCGTCTGAACGTCGAGCGACTGAAGGTGACGCATCGGGCGGCAATCGCCGGCGCGAAAACGCCTGATTATTGCGCCAGGCAGACAATTCGGAGAATTAGACAATGTTGCAGCCAAAGCGTACAAAGTACCGCAAGCAGTTCAAGGGCCGCATCAAGGGTGTCGCCAAGGGCGGCTCGGACTTGAATTTCGGTTCCTACGGCTTGAAGGCACAAGAGCCTGATCGCGTCAACGCGCGTCAGATCGAAGCTGCCCGCCGGGCCATCACACGTCACATGAAGCGTGCTGGTCGTGTGTGGATCCGCATCTTTCCAGATGTTCCTGTCACATCCAAGCCGACGGAAGTCCGCATGGGTAAGGGTAAGGGCTCGGTAGATTACTGGGCTGCGAAGGTTAAGCCCGGCCGGATCATGTTCGAAATTGACGGCGTTAGCGAAGAGCTCGCCCGTGAAGCCCTGCGTCTCGGCGCAGCCAAGCTTTCGGTCAAGACCCGCTTCGTGCAGCGCATCGCAGAGTAAGGATACGGATCATGAAAGCCGCAGATGTTCGCGCCTTGAGCGTCGACCAACTCAATGATGAGCTTGCCAAGCTGAAGAAAGAGCAGTTCAACCTGCGTTTCCAAGCCGCCACCGGCCAGCTTGAAAAGACATCGCGCGTTCTTCAAGTACGCCGCGATATCGCTCGCATCAAGACTATCGCCCGCCAGAAGGCGGCGGAAATCAAGGCCTAAGGACCGAATAATATGCCAAAACGCATCCTGCAGGGCACTGTTGTCAGTGACAAGAACGAGAAGACCGTGGTTGTCCGGGTGGAACGCCGTTTCGCGCATCCGGTCATGCGGAAGATTGTTCGTCGCAGCAAGAATTACAAGGCGCACGACGAAACCAATCAGCACAAGGTTGGCGATTCGGTTTCCATCCAGGAATGCGCGCCCATCTCCAAGGACAAGCGCTGGACTGTCATCGAGACTGTCCAGGCTTAATTGAGTAGGTTTTGCGGCAGGGGCTATTGCACCTTGCCGAGAATCCTGTAAGAAGCAGGCCATTGGCGCAGAACGCCCCGGTAAAGGGCGTTCTTCTGCTTTCCGCGCACGGAAGGTCCCTTAGGGAAACCACCTTGGCAATATCCTTCCCGCGCAAGAGAATTGATTCATAAGCTGGCAAAGGGGGCCTTCTGGTCCAACCGTGTCGGTAACAACAAGAAGGCGGCCTGATATGATTCAGATGCAGACAAATCTCGACGTCGCGGATAATTCCGGCGCTCGTCGTGTCATGTGCATCAAGGTTCTGGGCGGTTCCAAGCGGAAATATGCTTCCATCGGCGACATCATCGTCGTTTCGATCAAGGAAGCCATTCCGCGCGGTCGCGTCAAGAAGGGTGATGTGATGAAGGCGGTTGTGGTCCGCACGGCCAAGGACGTTCGTCGCGCCGATGGCAGCGTGATCCGGTTCGACCGGAATGCAGCTGTCCTGATCGACAACAAGAAAGAGCCGATCGGCACCCGTATCTTCGGACCGGTTCCGCGCGAATTGCGCGCCAAGAGCCACATGAAGATTATCTCTCTGGCTCCTGAAGTGCTGTAAGGAACGAACCGATGCAAAAGATCCGCAAAGGCGACAAGGTCGTCGTTCTGGCCGGCAAGGACAAAGGCCGTTCCGGCGAAGTCCTGGCTGTGATGCCGAAGCAAGACCGTGCGGTTGTCCGTGGTCTCAATATGGTCAAGCGCCACCAGCGCCAGACCCAGACCCAGGAAGCCGGCATTATCAACAAGGAAGCTTCGCTTCACCTTTCCAACCTCGCGATTGCCGATCCGAAGGATGGCAAGCCGACCCGTGTCGGCTTCCGCATCGAGGGTGACAAGAAGGTGCGCGTCGCTAAGCGTTCGGGAGTGGTCATCGATGGCTGATAAGTACGAGCCACGGCTCAAGAAAGATTATGTCGAGCGCATCCGCAAGGCCATGCAGGAGCAGTTTGCTTACGCGAACGAAATGCAGATTCCGCGCATGGACAAGATCGTCATCAACATGGGTATTGGCGAGGCGACTGCCGACTCCAAGAAGCCTGCGACTGCAGCTGCCGACCTGGCCGCGATTGCCGGCCAGAAGCCCGTGATTACGCGCGCCCGCACGTCGATTGCCGGTTTCAAGCTGCGTGAAGACATGCCGATCGGTGCGAAGGTGACTTTGCGCGGCG
This sequence comes from Hoeflea sp. YIM 152468, assembly GCF_029210485.1. GTDB lineage: Bacteria > Pseudomonadota > Alphaproteobacteria > Rhizobiales > Rhizobiaceae > Hoeflea. Next base: position 76,482 of record NZ_JARGET010000005.1, on the reverse strand, counting down.
CCCGCATGTTTGAATTCATGGATCGCCTGATCACCATCGCGCTTCCGCGCGTTCGTGACTTTCGCGGCCTGAACCCGAAGAGCTTTGACGGCCGTGGCAACTTTGCCATGGGCCTCAAGGAGCACATCGTGTTTCCGGAGGTCAACTACGATAAGGTTGATCAGATCTGGGGCATGGACATCATCGTTTGTACGACGGCACCAACGGATGACGAAGCACGCGCTCTCTTGAAAGAGTTCAACTTCCCATTCCGCCAGTAATCGTAACGGCATTCGTAAAAAGGATATCTGATCATGGCGAAAATCAGCGCAATCGAAAAGAACAAGCGCCGCCGCAAGCTGGTCGCACGCGACGCATCCAAGCGCGCCGAGCTCAAGGCGATCACGCAAAACAAGGAGCTTCCTATCGAGGAACGCTTCCGGGCAACCCTGAGGTTGGCAGAAATGCCGCGCAACGGGGCCAAGATTCGCGTTCGCAATCGTTGCGAAGTTACCGGCCGTCCGCGCGCATTCTACCGCAAGCTGAACATGTCGCGTATTGCTTTGCGTGAACTCGGGTCGATGGCCAAGGTGCCCGGCCTTGTCAAGTCGAGCTGGTAAGGAGCGCGCAGTATGGCAATGTCTGATCCATTGGGTGATATGCTCACCCGCATTCGCAACGGCGTCGCTCGCCGCAAGTCATCGGTGTCGACTCCCGCTTCGAAGCTGCGCGCCCGCGTGCTCGACGTTCTGGAAGCCGAAGGCTATATCCGCGGATACACTGAAGTCGCGTTCGACAACGGCAAGGCTGAGTTGAACATCGAGCTCAAGTACCATGAAGGCGCACCGGTGATCCGCGAGATAGCGCGCGTTTCCAAGCCAGGCCGTCGTGTGTACGTCTCCGTAAAGTCCATTCCGCAGGTCGCCAACGGTCTCGGCATCATGATCCTTTCGACTCCGAAGGGTGTTGTCGCCGACCACGTTGCGCGTGAGCACAATGTTGGTGGTGAGGTTCTCTGCTCGATCTTCTGATCCCGCAGGCCCTCCAACTCGAACAGACAGGTTGAACAATGTCTCGTATCGGTAAAATGCCCGTCCCGGTCCCCGCCGGTGTCACCGCGACCATTGATGGCCAGAAAGTGGTCGTCAAGGGTCCCAAGGGTGAATTGTCGTTTCTTGCAAGCGACGAAGTGACAGTTAAGCTCGAAGACAACGCAGTTGTTGTCGCGCCTGTCGATAGCTCCAAAGACGCCCGCTCAAAGTGGGGCATGTCGCGCACCATGGTTTCCAACATCCTGACCGGGGTGAAGGATGGCTACGAGCGCAAGCTCGAGATCAACGGCGTCGGTTATCGCGCGGCCATGCAGGGCCAGAACCTGCAGCTGTCTCTTGGCTTTAGCCATGATGTCGTTTACCAGCCGCCCAAGGGTGTCAGCATTGCATGCCCGAAGCCGACGGAAATTGTCATTACCGGCATCGACAAGCAGGTGCTTGGCCAGGTGGCTGCCGTGATCCGCGGCTATCGCAAACCTGAACCCTACAAGGGCAAGGGCGTTAAATATGCTGAAGAGCGGATTGTCCGCAAAGAAGGCAAGAAGAAGTAAGGAAGACGCGAAATGGCTAGCAGGAAACAATCCCTTACGCGTCGGGCCGACCGTGTCCGCCGTCAGATCAAAGCGGTGGCCAATGGCCGCCCGCGCCTGTCGGTTCATCGCTCGTCGAAGAACATTTATGTGCAAGTCATCGACGATGCGGCAGGCAAGACACTTGCATCCGCATCAACGCTTGATACCGGCCTTCGTGGCGATCTCAAGACGGGCGCAGATGTCTCCGCCGCAGCAGCGGTTGGCAAGTTGATTGCCGAACGTGCAAGCAAAGCCGGTGTCAAGGAAGTGGTCTTTGACCGGGGTGCATTCATCTATCATGGACGCATCAAGGCACTCGCAGAAGCAGCCCGCGAAGGCGGTCTGAGCTTCTAATTCTAACCAGCCGATTGATTCCGGAAAAGAATAAGGAACAGGACAATGGCCAAGGAAGGTCGCCGCGACAACCGCGGTAGAGACGATGAGCGCGATAGCGAATTCGTTGACAAGCTCGTACACATCAACCGCGTTGCCAAGGTCGTCAAGGGCGGACGCCGCTTCGGTTTTGCAGCCCTGGTGGTTGTTGGAGATCAGAAGGGCCGCGTTGGCTTTGGACATGGCAAGGCGCGCGAAGTGCCCGAAGCAATCCGCAAGGCGACTGAAGCGGCCAAGCGCGATCTGATTTTCGTTCCGCTGCGGTCCGGCCGTACACTGCACCATGATGTGCATGGCCGTCACGGCGCGGGCAAGGTGCTGTTGCGCTCTGCCAAGGCTGGTACCGGCATCATCGCCGGTGGCCCCATGCGTGCGGTTTTCGAAACGCTGGGCATGCAGGATGTGGTGGCCAAGTCGACCGGGACTTCAAACCCCTACAACATGATCCGCGCTACTTTTGACGCACTGAAGCACCAGGTTCATCCCAAGGACATCGCTTCTCAGCGCGGCATGAAGTATTCCACGCTCCAGGAACGCCGCGGAGTTTCCGCCGGCGCCGAAGAGTAAACGGGCCTCCGCCTTTATCGTATTAAGGAGCCAAGATCATGGCTGACACAAAAAAGGGCAAGACGGTCACCGTCGAACAGATCGGCAGCCCGATTCGCCGCCCGAACGTTCAGCGTCAAACGCTGATCGGCCTGGGCCTTAACAAGATGCACCGCCGCCGGACCCTCGAGGACACACCGTCCGTTCGTGGCATGATCCGTTCGGTCAGCCACCTCGTTCGCGTTGTCGACGAGAAGTGAGTGGGAGTGAACTGTCATGAAACTCAATGATATCGCCGACAACCAAGGTGCCACCAAGAACCGCAAGCGCGTCGGACGTGGCATCGGCTCTGGCATGGGCAAGACCGGTGGCCGTGGCGTCAAGGGCCAGAAATCCCGCAGTGGTGTTTCCATCAAGGGCTTTGAAGGCGGCCAGATGCCAATCTACCGGCGTCTCCCCAAGCGCGGCTTCACCAACATCTTCTCGACCGATTTCAACGTGGTATCGGTTGGTCGCATTCAGATGGCGATCGATGCGGGCAAGCTTGACGGCAAGAGCATGATCGATGCGGCAGCTCTCAAGGCTGCCGGCGTGATCCGCCGCGTCAAGGATGGCGTTCGCGTCCTCGCTGATGGTGAGGTCACGGCCAAGTTCAACCTCGAAGTTGCAGGCGCTTCGGCTGCTGCGATCGAAAAGGTGGAAAAGGCTGGCGGCAAGATCAAGCTGCTCGCACCTGCGCCTGTGGCTTCCGAGGCAGCCGCCAAGGAATAGCAAAAATTTGACCGTCCGGTGCTTCACATCGGACGGTTTTCGTCCCATATGGGATCGGTCGCCGCGGCACAACGCGACGTCTGGGGCAGGCGTCGGGAACGGGTAACTCCGGAGAGGCCGCATCGCCCGGTGAAACCAACTCAGCCCCTCCGGAGATGATCGGGTTCATCAGGCGCCGGAAGGGCCGCGCGGAGAACGCAATGGCATCTGCAGCCGAACAGCTCGCTTCCAATTTGAATTTCGGGGCTTTCGCCAAGGCGGAAGATCTGAAAAAGCGGATCTGGTTTACTCTTGGCGCACTGCTGGTGTACCGGTTGGGAACCTACATTCCGCTTCCAGGCATCAATCCCGAAGCTTTTGCGCAGGCCTTCCAGGGACAATCTGGCGGCATTCTCGGCCTGTTCAACATGTTTTCAGGCGGCGCGGTCGAGCGTATGGCGATTTTCGCGCTCGGCATCATGCCCTATATTTCGTCTTCGATTATCATTCAGTTGATGACGTCCGTCGTCCCGACGCTTGAGCAGCTCAAGAAAGAGGGCGAGCAGGGCCGCAAGGTCATCAACCAGTACACCCGTTACGGCACCGTTCTGCTCGGCACCGTGCAGGCCTACGGGATCGCGGTCGGTCTCGAATCCGGCAATGGCATCGTCACCGATCCGGGCTGGTTCTTCCGAATCGCTACGGTGATCACCCTCGTCGGCGGCACGATGTTCCTGATGTGGCTCGGCGAGCAGATCACGGCACGCGGCATCGGCAATGGCATTTCGCTGATCATTTTCTCCGGCATTGTTGCCGCGCTTCCGACAGCGGTCGCAGGCACGCTCGAGTTGGGCCGGACTGGCGCCTTGTCGACGGGTCTGATCATCGCCGTGATCGTGGTTGCCATTGCGGTCATTGCCTTCATCGTCTTCATCGAGCGGGCGCAACGGCAATTGCTGATCCAGTATCCGAAGCGCCAGGTCGGTTCGCGCATGTTTCAGGGCGATACCTCGCATCTGCCACTCAAGCTGAATACATCGGGCGTCATTCCGCCGATCTTTGCGTCGTCCTTGCTTTTGCTGCCGGCTACGGTGGCCGGCTTTGCCGCCACCGGCAATATGCCAGGTTGGGCAACAACGCTGTTGGCCTCCCTTGGCCATGGTCAGCCCGCCTATATGGTGCTGTATGCCTTGATGATTGGTTTCTTTGCGTTTTTCTACACAGCCATCGTGTTCAATCCGAAGGACACGGCCGACAATCTCAAGCGGCATGGCGGCTTCATCCCGGGCATCCGCCCTGGTGAGCGGACTGCGGAATATATCGACTTCGTGTTGACGCGAATCACCGTGATTGGCGCCATGTACCTGATTTTCGTTTGTCTCTTACCCGAATTTCTAATCGCGCAGACTGGCGTTCCGTTCTATCTGGGTGGTACGTCACTGCTGATCGTCGTCTCGGTGACGCTCGATACGGTAGCGCAGATTCAGGGACATCTGATTGCCCAGCAATATGAAGGGTTGATCAAGAAGTCCAAACTTCGGGGAGGCAAGAAGGGGCGATGAAATTAATTCTTTTGGGACCGCCAGGCGCGGGCAAAGGAACCCAGGCGCAGCGTCTGGTCGAGAAATACCGAATACCGCAATTGTCGACTGGTGATATGCTGCGGGCTGCGGTGTCAGCCGGCACCGAAGTCGGCAAGCGTGCCAAGTCGGTGATGGATGCAGGCGAGCTGGTGTCCGATGACATCGTCAATGCCATTGTCTCCGAGCGGATCGATCAGCCTGATTGTGCCCACGGTTTCATCCTGGATGGATACCCCAGGACACTGGTGCAGGCCGATGCCGTTGAATCCATGTTGGCGAGCAAAGGCAAGAAGCTCGATTGCGTGATCGAGCTTCTGGTTGACGACAAGGCGCTGGTCGGCAGAATCATCAAGCGTGCCGAGGAGGCCGCTGCGGCGGGTCAGCCGGTGCGCAAGGATGACAATGCCGAGGTGTTCGAAGAACGGTTGCGCGAGTATTACAAGAAGACCGCGCCATTGACCGGCTACTATTATGCCAAGGGTATTCTGCGCTCCGTCGACGGCATGTTGGCAATCGATGCGGTGAGCGAAGAGATTGATGCCGTTCTGGCTTCGCTCTGATCGGCGCGGAGCAAGGCAGGGCCGGTGCCTGTGAGGGGTGCCGGTCTTCAAGGCACTTTGAATGCAGCATTTGGACACGGAAAGCTTGACGAAGGGCCTCCGAGTCCGTTAAGACCTGCGCACCTCGCAATTTGCAAGCGACCGGCGCGTTTCCTCGAAGGCTTGAGGACACGGCACTGGTCGCTTTTAGTGTGTTGAGTGCAGGAAGGCGCAAGCCGGTGGGGTGGAGATACCTCTCATCCGGTTTGCAATGGACTACCCCGCAAGGGCCGGCCTCCACCGGACGCGGGTCAACGATAACCCGCCGGCACGACCGGCCCACATGGAGAAGCAAATGGCCCGCATAGCAGGCGTAAATATTCCGACAAACAAGCGCGTTGTGATCGCATTGACCTACATTCACGGCATCGGACGCAAGTTCGCTTCCGAGATCGTTGAAAAGGTAGGCATTCCGCTGGAGCGCCGCGTCAATCAGCTTTCCGATGCGGAAGTTCTGCAGATCCGCGAAACCATCGACCGTGACTACCAGGTTGAAGGCGATCTGCGCCGCGAAAACTCGATGAACATCAAGCGTCTTATGGACCTTGGTTGCTACCGCGGTCTGCGCCATCGTCGCGGCCTGCCGGTACGTGGTCAGCGCACCCATACCAATGCCCGCACCCGCAAGGGTCCGGCAAAGGCGATTGCTGGCAAGAAGAAGTAATTGGGATCCACCTGCCAGGTGGCGACAGCCTGATGGCGGCGATTGTCTCGATCGCCGCCTGGAGGCTGGATCGTTCAGGCGGGTGAATTCCGGTGGAGCCGCTGGCGTTACGGCGGTGATGATATCTCGAAAGGAAAAATTATGGCCAAGGAAGCCACCCGTATTAAACGGCGTGAACGCAAGAATATCTCGTCAGGCGTAGCCCACGTCAATTCCAGCTTCAACAACACGATGATCACCATCACCGATGCACAGGGAAATGCAATTTCCTGGTCGTCAGCCGGTGCCAAGGGCTTCAAGGGGTCGCGTAAGTCGACGCCGTTTGCCGCCCAGATGGCTGCTGAAGATGCGGCCAAGAAGGCCCAGGAACATGGCATGAAGACGCTGGAAGTCGAGGTCTGCGGTCCCGGCTCGGGCCGTGAATCGGCGCTTCGCGCCCTGCAGGCTGCCGGCATCACCATCACCTCGATCCGTGATGTGACGCCGATCCCGCACAATGGCTGCCGCCCGCGCAAGAAGCGCCGCGTCTAAGCCATATCAGATCTGGACGGGTCAGGCTTGCCTGCGCCCGTCTGATTCTCTTCTCACTTGGTCGCACGATTGGATAGTGCGGCAACAGGAAGGCAACACACATGATTCAGAAAAACTGGCAGGAATTGATCAAGCCGAGCAAGGTTGAGTTCAATACCACTGATCGCACGAAGGCCTCCGTGGTTGCCGAACCGCTTGAGCGCGGTTTTGGTCTGACCCTGGGCAATGCCCTGCGCCGTGTTCTTCTGTCCTCGCTGCGCGGCGCTGCCGTCACTGCGGTTCAGATCGACGGCGTTTTGCACGAGTTTTCTTCGATTCCCGGCGTTCGGGAAGATGTCACCGACATCATCTTGAACATCAAGGAAATCGCCATCCGCATGGAAGGCGACGAAGCCAAGCGCATGGTTGTCCGCAAGCAGGGTCCGGGCGTCGTCAAGGCTGGAGACATCCAGACAGTCGGCGATATCGAGATCCTCAATCCGGACCACGTTCTGTGCACCCTCGATGAAGGCGCTGAAATCCGCATGGAATTCACCGTCAACAACGGCAAGGGCTATGTGCCGGCGGATCGCAACCGGGCAGAAGATGCACCGATCGGTCTGATTCCGGTCGACAGCCTGTATTCGCCGGTCAAGAAGTGCTCCTACAAGGTGGAAAACACCCGTGAAGGTCAGGTTCTTGATTACGACAAGTTGACGCTGAGCATCGAAACCGATGGGTCGGTGAGCGGCGAGGATGCCGTGGCCTATGCAGCCCGTATTCTTCAGGACCAGCTCGGTGTGTTCGTCAACTTCGATGAGCCGCAGAAGGAAGTCCAGGAGGAAACCGTCGCCGAACTCGCATTCAACCCGTCGCTTCTCAAGAAGGTCGACGAGCTGGAGCTTTCGGTCCGTTCGGCCAACTGCCTGAAGAACGACAACATCGTCTATATCGGCGACCTGATTCAAAAGACCGAAGCCGAAATGCTCCGGACTCCGAATTTCGGCCGCAAATCGCTCAACGAGATCAAGGAAGTCCTGGCTTCCATGGGCCTGCATCTGGGTATGGAAGTTCCATCCTGGCCGCCGGAAAACATCGAAGACCTCGCCAAGCGTTACGAAGACCAGTATTAACTCGCAATTCCTGGAAAAACGGTTTCCGGTTTTCCGTCCGGAGTTGCGTCCGAAGAGCAAACTATTCAAACGGCAGGTGTGCGCCTGCATGTGAAGGAGACTAGCCATGCGCCATGGAAATTCAGGTCGCAAGCTGAACCGTACCTCGAGCCACCGCAAGGCGATGTTCGCCAACATGGCGGCTTCGCTCATCGAACATGAGCAGATCGTGACCACCTTGCCCAAAGCCAAGGAAATTCGTCCGATCGTCGAAAAGCTCGTCACGCTCGGCAAGCGCGGTGATCTGCATGCTCGCCGCCAGGCGATTTCGCAGATCCGCGACAACGATGCGGTGCGCAAGCTGTTCGACAGCATTGCAACGCGTTACGCCACTCGCCATGGCGGCTATATTCGCATCATGAAGGCCGGTTACCGTACCGGCGACAATGCGCCGATGGCTGTTGTCGAATTCGTCGATCGCGACCCGGACGCCAAGGGGTCCAAGGACCGCGCTCGCGTGGCTCTCGAAGCCGCCGCCGAAGAAGAAGCCGCGTAAGCGCTTCAAACCGGCAATGCGAACGACATCAAGGGCCGGGTGCGTCAAGCGCCCGGCCTTTGCCATATCGGCAATCTGATGCGGCCATCGATGGCGGTTTCTTGCCATTCGGCACCTGGCGCCGACGCAACAGCCGCCAGCCAGGCGGCAGCGTGAGCAGTCCCGCCTGGAGCCATTGTACAAGGCCAATCCGTGTCACCGACAGGCGGGAGCGCAGCGCACCGGCTGCCGCGACCGTTGAGGCCAGCGGGTGCAACCGGGCCGGGCAGGGGCCGACTGTACGGATCGACCATCTGGTAGATGTCAGCGCCAGCGGGCCCCGCAGCACAATTGCCGCCATGCCGATGCCGATCAACCATCTTGGGAAGAGGTCCTCGACAACCACATGCCGCGGCAGCCGGCAGGGGATCACATTGAGACATACTGAACTCGCTGCCGGGGCGAAGGCCAGGGACACCCACATTTTCCTGTCCAGGAGGTGATAGCCCCCGAGACGGTCGACCAGCGCCTCTGAAGGGCAGGTTTTTCATCCCTGCCATGAAGCGGTCAAACTCCTGATGACTTTACTGCGTCACTCAGGCCATACTGGTCACATCACCAAGGATTCCCGTCATGATTCCAGATCGTTCGCGATTTCGCGCTCTTCCGGTTGTTGTGTTGCTGGTCAGCATGCTGACTGCGCCGTTTTTTGTTCCGGCGTCCGCGCAGACCAAGACCGAAGAGACAGTCAGCGACACGATAGGCAAGATTTTTCGCGATGTTCTGGGCGGCGGCAAAACCGAGGCGCCGGAGCAGGCAAGTCCAGCACCGGCGCCCGATCCCGCTCCGTTGCCGCGCCGCGAGGTTCCGCGCTCTCAGGCCGACGTGATGCAGTCTTTCTCTCCGCTGGTGAAGGCAACCGCGCCGGCCGTCGTCAATGTCTATGCGGACCGCCTGGTTCAACGCTCCATGTCGCCGTTTGGCGGAGATCCGTTCTTCGAGCAATTCTTCGGCCAGCGCATGCCCAACCGAACCGAGCGGCAGTCTTCGCTCGGCTCCGGCGTGATCATCGAGAGCCGCGGCATCGTGGTCACCAACAATCATGTCATCAAGGATGCTGACGACATTCGCGTAGCCCTTGCCGACGGGCGTGAATTCAAGAGCCGCATTCTGCTCAAGGACGAGCGTTTCGACCTCGCAATCCTGCAGATCGAGGGTGAAGGGCCGTTTCCGGCAATTGAATTCGGCGACACCGATTCGATCGAGGTTGGCGATATCGTGCTCGCCATCGGCAATCCGTTCGGCGTCGGCCAGACCGTGACCAGCGGCATCGTTTCGGCGCTGGCGCGCAATCGTGTCGGTGTCTCCGATTTCGGTTTTTTCATCCAGACCGACGCGGCCATCAATCCGGGCAATTCCGGTGGTGCGCTGATCGACATGAGTGGCCGGTTGATGGGCATCAACACGGCGATCTTCACCCGCTCCGGCGGGTCCAACGGCATCGGCTTTGCCATTCCCGCCAATCTGGTTCGCGCGGTCGCCGAAACCGCCGAATCCGGTGGCAATGTGTTCGAGCGGCCCTACATCGGCGCCACCTTCGAAACTGTAACACCGGAGATTGCCGAAGCACTCGGGCTGGATCGCGCAAGCGGCGCTCTGGTATCCGATGTCGCCGCCAGCGGGCCGGCCGGCAAGGCGGGGTTGCGGGCGGGCGACATCGTGGTGGGATTCAACGGCCAGCGTATCGAGCATCCCGATGCGCTGGGCTATCGTCTGGCAACCACCGGGGTTGGCGCGACCGCCAAACTCGATGTGCTGAGCCGCAAGGGACAAAAGACGGTGGCGATCACGCTGCAGGCGCCGCCGGCCGACGATCCGCGCGACCGCCGCACGCTTGCAGGCAAGAGCCCGTTCGCCGGTGCGGTGGTTTCCAACATCACGCCGCGCCTGGCCACCACGCTGCGGCTGCCCCAGTCGCTGCGCGGGGTTGTTGTCATCGAGGTGCCGCGCCGTTCGCTTGCGGCCCGCTACGGGGTGCGCCCGGGCGACATCATTTCGCAGATCAACGGCGTCGAAATCGCCAATGTCGATACTCTCGAGCGGGCAGTATCGAGGGATGCCGGATTCTGGCGGCTTGAGATCATCCGCGGTGGCCAGCGCATCCGCCAGTTTCTAAGGTGATCAGATGAGTGATCTCTTCGCCACGCCAGACGCCGCCATGAGCGGACATCGTCCGCTTGCCGACCGCTTGCGGCCGGCACGGCTTGCCGAGGTGACCGGACAGCCGCATCTGACCGGCAAGGATGGTGTCATCACCCGGATGATCGGCTCCGGCAGTCTCGGGTCGATGGTGTTTTGGGGACCTCCGGGAACCGGCAAGACCACGGTGGCCCGGTTGCTGGCGGGCGAGACCGATCTGGCATTCGATCAGATTTCGGCGGTTTTTTCCGGCGTCGCCGATCTCAAGAAGGTTTTTGAAGCGGCGCGGGCACGGCGCATGGGCGGGCGCCAGACTCTGCTGTTTGTCGACGAGATCCACCGGTTCAACCGGGCCCAGCAGGACAGCTTTCTGCCGGTGATGGAGGACGGCACCGTCGTGCTGGTTGGTGCGACCACCGAAAACCCGTCCTTTGAACTCAACGCGGCGCTGTTGTCGCGCGCCCGGGTGCTGACCTTCAAGCCCCATGATCAGGACAGCCTCGAGAGCCTGCTGGTGCGGGCAGAAACCGAAACCGGCACACCGCTGCCTCTTGATCCGGGTGCGCGGCTAAGTCTGGTGCGGATGGCCGATGGCGATGGCCGCGCTGTTCTCACCCTTGCCGAAGAAGTCTGGCGGTCCGCGCGCAAAGACGAGGTGTTTGACACCGCAGCACTGGTCGAGGTGGTGCAGCGCCGGGCCCCGCTCTACGACAAGGGGCAGGACGGCCATTACAATCTGATCTCGGCGCTGCATAAATCCATCCGCGGCTCCGATCCCGATGCAGCACTCTACTATCTCTGCCGCATGCTCGATGCTGGCGAGGATCCGCTGTTCTTGTGCCGCAGGCTGGTGCGTATGGCGTCGGAGGAAATCGCCATGGCTGATCCGCAGGCGCTGGTCATCGCCAATGCGGCCAAGGAGGCCTATGATTTCCTGGGCTCGCCCGAGGGAGAGCTGGCGCTGGCCCAGGCTTGCGTCTATCTGGCCACGGCACCCAAATCCAATTCGGTCTACACCGCCTACAAGGCGGCCATGCGGGCTGCCCGGGAAGGGGGATCGCTGCTGCCGCCCAAGCACATCCTCAATGCACCGACCAAGCTGATGAAGGCCGAGGGCTACAATGAGGGCTACCGGTACGATCACGATGAGCCTGATGCCTTTTCCGGCCAGGATTATTTCCCCGAAACCATGGGCCGCAAGACCTTCTACGACCCGCCCGAGCGCGGCTTCGAGCGCGATATCCGCAAGCGGCTGGAGTTCTGGTCAAGGCTGAGAAAAGAGCGCGGCGGCAAGGGGTAGGGTGCGTGAGCGTCAATAGAGCGGCGCTGCCACCAACAACAGTTGCCACCGGTCCCAACGTTGCGGATCACGGGTCGCCAGGGTGCCCAGCCCGGCAACCGAACTGAGCCCGCCCGCATGGCCGATTGCTGTGGACCAGTGGCCCGGTCACAGCCGATCAATGTCCTCAGATAGGAATTGGATTGTCGACCGCAGTTTCACCGGAAGAGGATTTCGAAGGTTCGCGCAAATAGCTGGCTCAGCGCAAACGACTTTCCAGCCTGCCAGGCTTTGTCTATCAGTTAGGCATGGTCATCTCTGCTGGAACTATCGCTTATGGATAATCGAACCCGCGGCACGACCGTCGGTATCATGGGGGCCGGCGCGATCGGGCTCTATGTCGGCGGTATGCTGGCTCAGGCCGGTGCACCGGTCGTCTTCGCTGCGCGAGGCCGGACTTTGCAAGCGCTTCAGCGCGGGCTGTCGCTGACACGCTATGACGGCTTCAAGGCTGCGCTCAAGCCGCAGCACTATCTGGCCGGCGGGGCCGACAGTCTGCTCGATTGCGATGTGGTGCTGTTTTGCACCAAATCCGGGGACACAGAGACCGCCGCGCGGCAATTGGCACGATCACTCAAGCCCGGCGCCACAATCATCAGCCTGCAAAACGGCGTCGGCAATATCGAGATGCTCACGGCGCTGTTGCCCGGTCATCAGATTGTTGCCGGCACGGTTCCGTTCAATGTCGTTCGGTTGTCGCCCAATGCGATCCATTGCGCGATGGAGGGCAAGGTGCTCCTCGCCGCTTCCCCGGCTTCAGACGCACTGGCCGAGCTTGCCGCAACCTCCAGCCTGTGCCTGGAAATTCATCCCGATCTGCAAGCGTTGCAATGGGGCAAGCTGCTGCTCAATCTCAACAACGGTCTCAATGTGATCAGCGGCCTGCCGCTGCGGCGTCAGTTCGAGGATCCGGGATATCGCACCGTTCTGGCCATGGCGATGGAGGAGTTGCTGCAAGCGCTCGACGCGGCCGGGATCCGCGCTGTTGGCGCAACCCGCACAAATCCCAAGCTGATCCCGAAGATCCTGCGCCTGCCAACCTGGCTGTTCCGGATTGTCGCCCGGCAGCAATTGAAGATGGACGACACCGCGAGGTCATCGTCCTGGGATGATCTCAAGGCGGGCAGGGAGCCCGAGACAAGGTTTCTCAATGGAGCCGTGTGTGCCCTTGCCCAGGCGCACGGCCGCGCTGCGCCGGTCAACGCGCTGATTTGCCAATTGGTGGAGGAAGCCTTCGCCGCCAAGGCCTCGCCAGCAATGCCGGGCGCTGACCTCTTGGCACTGGCGCAAAACGCAGCGCGACACAGCGCGTGAGCGCTGAAACCGTTCAGTGGGTTTGATCTGCATCAACGCCGGATGAGGCCGGGCGGTGCATGCTGATTTCCAGTACTCACGGAGGACGTATCCATGACTGTTCTGGTGCTTTATGCCACGGTTGAGGGCCATACACGCAAGATTGCCGAGCACGTGGCAGGCAAGCTCGAAAATGCGGGGCAGGGGGTGATCCTGGCCGATGTCCGTGACCCCGGATTTGCTGTCCCGGGACGGTTTGACGGGGTGCTGATTTGCGCGCCGATCCACATTGGCCGCTACCCATCCTCGGTGGCCCAGTTTCTGATCGACTGGAAAGCCGCTCTTGCTGATGTGCCCACTGCCTTTGTCTCGGTTTCGCTCGGCATTCGCAGCGACAGCGCCGAAGAGCGCGCGCAAGCACAAACCTATCCGGCAAAGCTGGAAAGGAAGACCGGATTTCATATCTCCAAGGTCCACCACGCCGCCGGTGCGCTCAAGTTTCTGGAGTATGATTTCTTCAAGCGCATGTTGATGCGCCAGATCGCCGCCAGGGAAGGCGGCCCTGTTGACACCAGCCGAGATCACGAATTCACCGATTGGGCCGCACTTGACGCGTTCGTGCAGGAATTCGCCGACGATGTCGCCCTGGCGGAGACGGGGTAAGGTGAGGGCACCGGTCGCCCCAATGCCTGCGCACCTGTGAGGCTACGGCTTTATCAAGCCGTGCTTTTCGGCTAAGCAGCATCCATGTATGCAATGCTTCTCGTTTTTCTCGGCGGCGGTCTTGGCGCCGTGTCGCGCCATCTCTCGGGCATGGCGATGCTGCGCCTGTCGGGCCCCGCCTTTCCCTGGGGCACGATGCTGGTCAATATCGCCGGCTCACTGGCCATGGGCCTGCTGATTGCCTGGCTGGCGCGGCGCTCCTCGGGCGATGCGGATCTGCGGTTGTTGCTTGCAACCGGATTTTTGGGCGGTTTTACCACATTTTCCGCCTTTTCGCTTGATGCGGTGACGCTTTACGAACGCGGTGCGTTGACGGCGGCGGCCGCCTATGTGATTGCCAGCGTAACAGTTTCCATCCTGGCGTTGTTTGGCGGGCTTTGGCTGGCGCGCCAGCTCTAAGACCAGCCTTCAAGCCCAGGACAAAGAGATAATCGATATGGCGGGCGTACAGCTCAAACAAGTGGAACCGGACGAAGCCGGCATGCGGCTCGATCGCTGGTTCAAGGTGCATTTTCCGGGACTGGGGTTCGGGCCGCTGCAAAAGCTGCTCAGATCCGGGCAAATCCGGGTGGATGGCGGCAGGGTGAAATCCGACGCCAGGGTGCAACCGGGCCAGACCGTGCGGATTCCGCCGATGGATGTCGACGAGAAGGCCTCCGGGCCGTTGACCGCCAAGACCATGCGCAGCCAGAACGACCACGAAGTGCTGAGCCAGATGCTGTTGCATGAGGATGCAAAGGTTCTGGTGTTCAACAAGCCCGCCGGTCTCGCCGTGCAGGGCGGCTCCGGCGTTACCCGCAATGTCGACGAGATGCTTGAGGCCTGGCGCAACAAGAAGGGCGAGAAGCCGCGGCTTGTGCACCGGCTGGATCGCGACACGGCTGGAGTTCTGGTCGTTGCCCGCACCCGTGGCGCGGCCCAGGCGCTGACCGCGGCCTTCCGCGAACGCACCACCAAGAAGACCTACTGGGCGCTGGTCAAGGGCGTGCCGCGCGACAAGGAAGGCAAGATCTCCACCTGGCTGATCAAGGAGCAGACCGAGGATGGTGACCGGATGCGCGTCGCCAGGCATGGCGAGCAGGGCGCCGATCATGCGGTGTCCTATTTCCGCATCATCGACAAGGCGGCACAGAGACTTGCCTGGCTCGAACTCGAGCCCTACACCGGCCGCACGCATCAGCTTCGGGTGCACGCGCTGCATCTGGGTCACCCGATCATCGGCGATCCCAAATATTTCGAGTTCGACAAGAACTGGGAGTTTCCCAGCGGCATGCAGAACCGGTTGCATCTGCTGGCCCGCCACATCTCGGTGCCGCACCCCGATGGCGGGCGGCTGTCGGTGACAGCCCCCTTGCCGCCGCACATGGTGCAAAGCTGGAACCTGCTCGGCTTTGACGAAGCCACCGCCGGGGAAGCGGAAGAATGAAGCTGGTGCTGTTTGATTGCGACGGCACCATTGTCGACAGTGCCGGGATTATCCATACCTGCATGGTGCGCACATTCGAAGATTTCGGGGTGGTTCGGCCCGAGCTTGATCACACCAAGTCGATTATTGGGCTGACGCTCGATATCGCCATCGCGCAGATGCTCGGCCGGCCTGTCGATGTGGAAATCACAGCCATGACAACACGCTACAAGCAACACTTTATGGACCACCGTCAAAATGGTGGTGGCTTTGAATCCGCCTATGACGGCCTGCTGCCTCTCATCGCCGAACTGGCTGCCCGCGACGATGTCGTACTGGGCGTGGTCACCGGAAAATCCCGGCGCGGGCTCGACGCTATCCTGGCACATCATGATCTGACAAAGGCATTCTTCACCACCCGCACGGCTGATGACTGCCCGTCCAAGCCGCACCCGGCTATGGTGCTGGAATGCTGTGCGGCTGCCGGAATCGATCCCGAACGCACGACAGTGATTGGCGATGCGATCTATGACATGCAGATGGCGGTCAACGCCGGAGCCCGGGGCGTGGGTGTGTCCTGGGGCTATGCTTCGGTGGGTGCGCTCAGGGCGGCCGGCGCCGCGCATGTGGTGACCACTGCCGGCGAAATTGCTACTCTGATCTAATCACGGGAGATGTGATCATGCGCGACATTTTGGGCGACCTTGATCTGGGTGACGCCAAGCCGTCTGATCCGGTGCGCGAAATCCAGGCCGGCATGAAAAAAGCCCTGCCCAAGCGGTTTTACAAACAGGCCGCAGTGCTGCCCGGAAACGACAGCGGATTCGTCGTCGCGCTTGATGGAAAGCCCGTGCGCACGCCGTCCGGCCAGGAACTGGGCGTCTCCGATGCAGGCCTGGCTGCTGCTCTGGCGGCGGAATGGGAGGCGCAAACCGACAGGATCGATCCGGCAACGATGCCGCTGACGCGGATGATCAACACCGCAATCGATGCTGTGGCCACAGCCCAGGAAGAAGTGTTCGAGGAAATCTTGCGCTTCGCCGGATCGGATCTGCTGTGCTACCGCGCCGCCGCGCCAGACGCGCTGGTGGCGCGCGAGGCGGAGCTGTGGGATCCCTATCTTGACTGGGCGGCCAGCATGGGCGCGCGGATGCTGCTCGCCGAAGGCATTGTTCATGTCGAACAGCCGCCGGAGGCAATCCGTGCCATTGCCGTGCTGCTTCGCCGGTATGCCACACCTCTGCAATTGACCGCACTGCACGCGGTCACCGTATTGACGGGCTCGCTGATCCTCGCATTGGCCTTGGCCGAAGGGCAGGGCGAGCCCTCCGAAATCTGGGACGCAGCCCATGTCGACGAGGATTTCAACATCGCCCAGTGGGGTGGTGATGCTGAGGCTGCCGCGCGCCGCGCCAAGCGGCTGACCGATTTTCAAGCCGCAACCCTTATTCTGTCGACAGTCAAGGTCTAAGATGGGTCACGATGTCGAGCGGGGGCTGCCTTTAAGTGCAGGTCGCGGTCCATCGACTGGTGTCAACGACGGCGAACAAGCATTGTTTTGAAGTGCTGTTGTGGGTCCTTGCGCGTCCTGTTGGAGGCGCAGGCATGTATTGGCTGCGCGGCGCTGGTAAGAAACAAGAACAGCCGTGCTGCAAATCTGGCTGATATTGAGCAAGTTAACCTGCTGCTAACCATAAGATGAGATTTTCGGGTGAGTTGATCTGCCAATACCCGGAGCGTCCGTGTGTCTCTAAGCAATTCAGGATTCAATCGTCTCGCGCAAGTGGTGCTTGTCATCATGGTCGGTTTTGCGCTGTCCGCATGTGCCGGAAGGCCCAAGCCGCTGGATCCGGCCCGGCCGTTCAATGTGACCGAAGTGCGGGTTCTGCCAAAAAACATCGAGGATTTCGGCTTTGCCGATCGTCTGCAGAACCGGCTATCGGCGTCGGTTGGGCGGTCTACCGCCGATATCGGCGAGGCGACGGTGCTCAGAATTGTCGTGCTCGACCGCCGGACGGACTTCGGGCCGGTCAGTTTCTTCATTGGACAAACGCAGTCGGCCAGTCTTGATCTGAGTCTGCTCGACTCTGAGAGCGGGCATGTCCTGCGCTCGCACGTGTTGCGTGTTGGCGCATCAGGTCGCCAGGGTGAAGCCGTCCTGATCAGCAAGTTGACCGATGATATCCGCACCCTGCTCGGGCTCGCTGGCTACACCCCATTCCCGGTCCGTGGGGCCAAGCTGCCGGTGGTTGTCCCGCAGAGCAAGCCGGGCACTGGCGCGGCCGACGAACTCACAGATGCGGCGCTGTTGTCAGCGGACCCGCTGTTGAACGGCACTCTCACGCCAACATCGCTAGTGCTTGATGTCGCGCCTGATGCCGCTCCTTCCATTGATATTTCCAGGCCGTTGCTCGATGCAACCCCGGCCATCGCCGCACCGGCCCCAAAAGATGCCATGGCGCCGCCGGCTCTGGTCAAACTGCCCAACGGACTTGAAATTCCGGCCCAGACGCAGACACAGACACAGACACAGGAACAGGAACAGGCACCGGCCCAGACACAGACACAGGCCCAGATACAGGCCCAGACACCGGCACAGGCACATGTGACCGACGTCGGGTCTGGGGGCAGCGACGTGCTGGACGAGCCGTGCATCATTACGCTCGAGAGTGACTGTGTTGACCCCGGCAGCCGCTAGGCCTGCTCGCGCACTGCAGGACAGGAGCGGGATCGGCACCTGTGCGCTGGTCCGACGCACCTGCACGGCTTCTGGCGCCGTCGATAGACCTGTTCAGCGGCCAATCGATGCTGCACGCATGGCGGAAACGAACGCCTGTACCCGGGCGGTGTTTCGCAAATCTCGGTGATAAAGCACCCAGATCCCCTTTTCGGATTTGACCTCATACCCTTGCAGACGGACCAGACCTGGCTCTGCTTTTCCCAGTACAGTGGGCAATTCGATCACCCCCATACCCTGCACGGCGGCATTGATCGCCGTCAGTTTGTTGTCGCAATGACAGGCCAGCCGGCCGTTCGGAAACAAGTGCTGGTGCCAGCTTGGGCGCGACACGTCCTCTCCCTCGGAGATCCAGTTCAAATCGTCGACAGAGCAGGCTTGGGCTGCATCGACACACCGCTCAGCGAGCAGGGAGGGCGCGGCATAGAGCCCTGAATAGGTATCGGCGACCTTGTAGCCATACAGCGTCTCCATCGGCGCTGCGGTGACCCTCAAGGCGACATCGGATTCACGGTTGATGAGATTGTAGATTTCGTCCGAGCCCTGCAGATAGAGTTCGACGTCCGGATAGTCCCGCTTGAAAGCGGCGAAGATGGGAGCCAGCACATAATGCATCAGCACCAGGGGTGCGGTGATCCGCAAGACTCCTTCCAGCCTGGTATCCTTGGCCAGCGCCAGGCGAGAGATCCGCATTGCGCCAGCTTCGATCTCCTCCGCTGCATCGATCAGCTGTGCGGCTTCCTTCGTCGGCACAAACCCGGTTTTGCGGCGATCAAACAGGCGCACATCCAGCTGCGCCTCGAGCGCCGCAATGCGGCGTGACACGGTGGTGTGGTTCACCCGCAGCGTCTCTGCCGCAGCCGAGATACTCCCCTGGCGGACGACGGCGAGAAAATACCGGACCTCATCCCAATTCTCCATTCTGCAAAAATGCAGCACAAGTCTGCCGATAGCAATCTTTATTGCAGGTTTGGTCCGACTTATTCTGCCCTTTCACACCATCTACAAAGGGCTCTCCCATGCAACAGAACCGTCGTACCTTTCTGCACAATGTCACCACCGGCCTGATTGCCGGCGCCGCTGGCGCGGCCTTCCCACCTGTTGGCCTTGCGGCAAACTCCAACGCCGAGATCAGCCTCTCTGGCCGTCAGACCTGGAGCATTGGCGAGATCTCCTGCGCCGCGCTTTTTGATGGCGTTGTCCAGGTGGACAGCTCGATCTTCACCACCGACGATGCGGCAAGAATGGCATCGGTTCTGACCGATGCCGGGCATCCTGAGGGCAAGGTCAACCTTGATGTGAATGCCTATCTTCTTGATATTGCTGGCAAAAAGATCCTGATCGATACGGGTACACGTGACCTTTATGGACCAGGTCTTGGCAAACTGCCGCAGCAATTGGCAGCCCTTGGTGTCGCCCCGCACGACATCACAACGATTGTCTTGACCCACATGCACAACGACCATACTGGCGGGCTGACGAGCGCTGACGGGGCAGCGATGTTTGCCAATGCCGAACTGGTGGTGCCCGCATTGGAGTGGGATTATTGGACCAACGAAGACAATTTTTCCCGGGCGCCGGATGGCTTCAAATACTCCTTCACCGGCGCGCGCGCCGCAAGTGTTGCCTACAGGGACCGGGTGCGCCTGTTCACCGGCAACGCGGAAACCTTGAGCGGTATTTTTGCGATCGCATTGCCTGGTCATTCGGTCGGCCATTCCGGCCTGCGGATTGCCTCGGGCGCTGAGCAGATGATCATCTGGGGTGATGCCGTGGTGTGCCCCGAACTGCAATTTGCCCATCCTGGCTGGTCAAGTGCTTTTGATGCCGATGCCGACCAGTCGGTGACATCCCGTCTCAAGATCTTTGACGAAGCCGCAACCGACAGGATCCTTGTGGCCGGCATGCATTTGCCTTTCCCGGGCGTGGGGTATGTCACCAGGACTGCATCCCAATACCGCTTTGAAAGCATCGTTTGACGGGCACAGATCGCAGATGATCACAAAAGTCGCGTCCGGAACCGGACAGTCTGGGATCAACCGGGACTGATGGTTCCGAAAAAGCGTGATCTCGACGATCACCCCAGCCGTTCGGCGTGCCAGAGGAGATGGTCTCCCATGAAGGTCGAGATGAAGTTGTAGGAGTGGTCGTAGCCCTCCTGCATCCGCAATGTCAGGGCGATGCCGCTGTCGCGGCACGCCTCTTCCAGCAGCCAAGGCTGGAGGCCGTTTTCCAGAAAGGTGTCGGCGGTGCCCTGGTCGATCAGCAATTCGTCACACCGGGCGCCGTCGGCGATGAGCTGGGTGGCATCGTGACGCCGCCAGCCGCTCTCATCCTCACCGAGATATTTTTCCAGCGCCGGGCGCGACCAGTCCGCTGTCGAAGGCTGCACGATCGGAGCAAAAGCGGAGCAACTCCTGAACCGGCCCGGGTTTTTCAGCGCAAAGGTCAGCGCGCCATGCCCGCCCATCGAGTGCCCCATGATCGCCTGACGGCCCATGTCGGCGGCGAAATGGGCCGCGATCAGGCGAGGCAGTTCATCGAGAATATGGGTCTCCATGCGGTAGTGGTGCGACCACGGAGCCTGGGTTGCATCGAGATAGAAACCTGCGCCTTGGCCGAACTGCCAGTTGTCCGGCTCGTCGGGAACCTGGTCGCCGCGCGGGCTGGTATCGGGACAGACAAAGATCAATCCGAGTTCCGCGGCCAGTTGCCGGTATTCCCCCTTGTCCATCACATTGGCGTGGCTGCATGTCAGCCCCGACAGATACCACACCACGGGGCACAAATGCTCTTTGGCCTGGGGTGGCGTGAACACTGCGAAGCTCATGTCGCAGCTACAGGCGTCTGATTCCATTGTGTAAACACCCTGGCGTCCGCTATGGGCCTTGGCATCCGAGATGATTTTCATGGCTTTTACGTCCGCTTCCGGGTCCATTTGCGCTGTGCTGCGTCACCTCATCCGTGACATGCGGAATCTACGCTCTGTCCGCTCGTCGGGCTCTCAAGCCGGCCGCGCACCCACAACCGGCCGACAGGTCTGCGCCCCGGATCAGTAAACCACCACGCTACGGATGCTTTCGCCCCTGTGCATCAGATCAAACGCATCGTTGATCTGGTCCAGCCCCATGGTGTGGGTGATCATCGGATCGATCTCGATCTTGCCGTCCATGTACCAGTCGACGATTTTGGGCACGTCCGTGCGTCCGCGGGCGCCGCCGAAGGCCGTGCCGCGCCAGGAGCGTCCGGTGACCAGCTGGAACGGCCGGGTGGAGATTTCCGCCCCGGCGGGGGCCACGCCGATGATGATGCTTTCACCCCAGCCCTTGTGCGCGCATTCCAGTGCGGTGCGCATCACGCCGACATTGCCGGTGGCGTCGAAGGTGTAATCCGCACCCCCCTTGGTCAGGTCGACGAGGTAGGGCACCAGATCGCCTTCGACTTCGCCCGGGTTGACGAAATGGGTCATGCCGAAGCGCTTGGCCATCTCGACCTTGCCCGGGTTGAGATCGACACCGACGATCATGTCGGCGCCGGCAAGCCTCAGGCCCTGCAGCACATTCAGGCCGATGCCGCCAAGTCCGAAGACAATGGCCTTCGAGCCGATTTCGACCTTGGCCGTGTTGATCACCGCGCCGATGCCGGTGGTCACGCCGCAGCCGATGTAGCAGACCTTGTCGAACGGCGCGTCGCTGCGAATCCTGGCCAGAGCGATTTCCGGCAGCACGGTGTAATTGGCGAAGGTTGACGTGCCCATATAGTGCAGGACCGGCTTGCCCTCGATCGAGAACCGCGAGGTTCCGTCCGGCATCAGGCCGGCGCCCTGCGTGGTGCGGATCGCCTGGCACAGATTGGTCTTCGGATTGAGGCAATACTCGCATTGCCGGCATTCCGGCGTGTAGAGCGGAATCACATGATCGCCCTTTTTCAGCGAGGTGACACCGGGTCCGACATCAACCACAATTCCTGCGCCTTCATGGCCGAGAATGGCCGGGAACAGGCCTTCCGGATCGGCGCCCGAGAGGGTGAACTCGTCGGTGTGGCACACGCCCGTTGCCTTGATTTCGACCAGCACTTCGCCCGCGCGCGGTCCGTCGAGCTGGACAGTGGTGATTTCCAGCGGCTTTCCGGCCTGGAAAGCTACGGCTGCCCGAACATCCATCGCCTGACTCCCAGATAGTGGTCTCCAATGATCTGAACCTGACAGACCGGAAGACGCGGCTCAACCCCAATTCTGACGATTGCACCGCGCCGCCAAGACGACAACGCCGCGGCAATCGGATGATCACGCGGCGCTGTCATGGTGTTGTGTGCATTCCCCCGCGGGGAGGGGTCATCAGTCGTTGGCAACCCGGGTCAAGGTCGCCAGCCGGTTTTCGAGAATTTCCACACTCGCGGTAATCTGCAGGGCAAGATCTCGCAACCGGTTGATTTCGCCGGTCATCTCATCGACTGCGATGGCCAAGCTTTTCGACTGCGGCGCATCGCCCGCACCGCTGATCAACCATGCCGGAGAGACACCGAGAACGCCGGCCAATGTCATGATCTTGTTGGCGCGGGGCTCGGACCGGTCGGTTTCCCACTCGGCAAGCGTCTCGTCCGTAACCCCGATTCGCGATGCCGCGTCTTCAAGTTTCAACGTTGCGAGATCGCGCGCACGGGTAATTCGGCCGCCCAGGGTATCACCATCGTCATAGGTTTCTGCAGAGGTGTTCGCTGTCATGTCATTCATTGTCGTTCCTTTGATTTGCCGACAAAGCGGGGTCCGGTCGCGCGAAAAGGCGCCCGGGCACAACTCTTGTCGGAATAGGCCATTGCAAGGACCGTGTGGCTCGGTTGAACCTGTGGACGCGCGACATGCATTGGCGTGTCAGACTGGATGGCCTTCCGCCAGTTGTCACTGCGGCAGTCCCCTTCAATGGCCTCACATTGCGTGAAACGCCGGACCAGTTGAATCGGGGATAGGCCTGAAGTCCGGAGAAGTTATTATCGGTGATTGTCCTCCCTCCGTCCAGAGCGTCATCCGTGTTTATTTGAAATACAAGCCCCCAAAACTGACTGGATCGCCTGTTTTTCAAGCGACAAATAGGCGGCAAATGGCGCGCCGCTGCGGAGCAGGCGCCTCCTGCACAGGTCAGATCAGACGATCATCCCGCGTCGGGCCGAACACATTCTCGAAGGCTTCGCGCAACCGGATGTCGGCTTCATGCATCGCGATTGGCAGCCCAAGGTCGAGCAGGCTTGTGACCCCGTGCGCCTGCACACCGCAGGGAACGATACCGGAAAAATGCTCAAGATCCGGGTCGACGTTCAGCGCCAGCCCGTGAAAACTCACCCATTTGCGCAGGCGGATACCGATGGCGGCAATCTTGTCTTCTGCGACGGAGCCGTCGGCGAGCGGCGGCTTGTCGGGACGGCGAACCCAGACGCCAACGCGGTCCTCGCGCCGCTCTCCGGTCACATTCATGCTGGCCAGCGTATCGATGATCACCGCCTCGAGCGCTGAGACGAAGGCGCGCACATCCTGCCGCCGTCTTTTCAGATCAAGCATCACATAGGCCACCCTCTGGCCCGGCCCATGGTAGGTGTACTCACCGCCGCGCCCGGTCGTGTGGACCTCGAAACGATCCGGTGCGACCAGATCTTCGGGCTTGGCGCTGGTGCCGGCGGTGTAGAGCGGTGGATGTTCGAGCAGCCAGACCAGCTCATCGGCTTCGCCCAGGGCAATCCGCTGAGCTTCGGTCTCCATCAGCCTGACAGCGTCAGGGTAGGGGATGAGCCCCGCAGCTATCCGCCATCGGACCGGCGGGCTGCCTGGGTGTGCAAAGAACTGTGTTTCGTGGGTATCGAGACGATTCATGCTGTCTGTCTAGAGCGGTTTCGGGCCAAAGGAAACAGGCTTGTTGGTCCCGCTTTGGCGTCGTCGATCTCACCCGGGGCACCTGTGCTGACGCCAGCAGACGTCCAGAACGCAGAATCAGTCGTGTTGTTGCATGGGCAAGGGCTGCGGGATGGTCCGGGTTTGCCAGCGGAGCTGCTCAGCACCAATCAAAATTGCGGCTGCAGCTTCGCTGTCAAGCGCGAAAGCGGCCGCCGACGGCACTTCCAAGCCGTTTTGTCAGCTGGCAAATCCAGGATCCACACTGGCGGTGATGGCAATTGATTTTTATGACGAATGCAGCTTGTGCTGCCCAAGCCCATTTGCTACATGCAGCGCGCCGACAGGTTTCGGCTCTACCACGTGCGGTCGTGGCGGAATTGGTAGACGCGCAGCGTTGAGGTCGCTGTGGGGCAACCCGTGGAAGTTCGAGTCTTCTCGACCGCACCAAGCACACTGAAAAAGTGTAATGTTTTCAATGAAATTGTGTCCCATATTATGCGGCGTGGGACACATCAGATCCAAGCGCCTGATACAGTGACCCGGTCCATCGCGCCCAGCGCGAGCTTCCAGCGCTCGACCCGACGGGTGTAAACCTCGCTGGTTCGCGCCTCGGAATGGCCGAGAATCGCCATGATTTCATATTGCGAGCAACCCAGTTCGGCCAGCAGTTCGGCCAGGCCCTTGCGCACACCATGTGCCGACAGGTGGCCAAGCCCGGCATCGGCGCACCAGCGCTTGACCATGGCAGACATGCTGTCGCCGCTCGCATAAGGCTTGCCGCCGCGGCCCAGCACATAGGTCGCGCCCTGCACGATCGGCGCCCGCGTGGCGGTCTTGAGGGGCGGCAGCAACGGAATCGCCACCTCCGACGATCCCTTCTTGCCCGGCGTCCAGCGAATCGCCTCGACACCCTCGATCACGCATTCATGGCGGCGGCCGAGTGTGGTCAGATCCTCGACCCGGCATCCGGTCCACAGCAGCAGCGACATGGCGACGTGGGGTTTTGAGCCTGCCTTGTGGCGCTGGAAAAAGGCGCGCACATCATCCGCCTTCCACGGCGTGGCGCCATGGCCTTTGACATAGACGCGGTCGATGCCGCGGGCCGGGTTGTGCGAGACGTGCTTGCGTTTGACCGCCCAGTCATACATCACGGCGACGGCCTCGATGAAGGCGTCGGCCTGGGCGGGAGTTGCTGCCATTCCGTCCTGCATCTCGATCAGCTTTTCTTGCGGGATCAGCATCACGCGGTCGGGCCGCTTGAGCAGGCGCGCCAGCAGGTTGCGCTTTTTCTTCAAGGTCTTGGCGCTGGTTGTCGCGGCTGAAACGCGGGCCTCGAGATATTCGAAATAGGTGTTGACCAGCCAGCCGATCGAGCGCGGCTTGGCATAGGTTGACGCCGGCTTGACGGTTTTGGCGGTGCCGCCGCGCCGGGCGGCAAGGTATTGCCGCTGGAAATCCTCGTCGCCTGGGCTGGCGTGGATGGTGATGCGCTTGCGCGGTTGGCCCTCCGGCCGAACCCGGTAGCGGACCTGGCCCGAGGGCAGTGGCTCTTTCAACAAGCCTGGATAATCGATGTTCATGCTGGCCCCTACCATTGTTCAAGGCCTTCATCGTGCTCCGGGCTTGCGTCACGCTCAACGCCGGCAAAGTGCAGCTCGAACCGTCCACCGCTTATCAACAGCTTGTCCACAGCCAGCCCCTCCGCCCGTGCCACCTTGAGCGCCACGCTCAAGGCATTCTCGCTGGCGCGCACACGGGTGGCCTTCCTGGCTGGTGTCTGGCTGATTGCGGCGGGCTCTGTCATGGACGCAGTCTCCGGATCGCATTGCCGCTGGTCACCATCGTGTAGCCGTCGGCGAAGCGCACGCAGATGGAATTCATCTTGCCGCGCGCGGTGACCGTGCAGACCTGGCCTTTGCGGCCCTGCCGGTTCCAGCGGTAGATGTAGCGGCGGGCGGTCATGACAGCGGATCCGGCATCTGGTCAAGTTTCTCGATCGTGCAAGTTCCGTTCTTCCAAACCGGTTTCCTGATGCGAACTGCTGCATGAAGGCGGTCACGGTTTTTCTCGTTTAGTGGGCAATAGACCGTGCCTTCGATCTTGGATCCGTCAGTCTGACGCGCATGCTTGATCCCAAACATCCAGCCGAAACGGCTGCTTTTCCAGATGCCCGAAAACTTGCCCACCACGTCTCCGCGGGCTGGGAGATTGATCAAGATCCACTCGTCTGGATCGATGGATGTCCCTCCCGGGCAATCGATACCAAAGACGCCCATTTTCACACCCTCGCTGCCAGCTGGAAGGCTGTCTCGGCTGAGCGCAGGTGGCAGATGAGCAGGCCGGTGAGGGTGAAGAGCAGGGTGCCGGCGAGGCTGGCCAGCAGGATGCGGGCAGACATTGGCCAGGGCGGGCGGCTGAGCGCCTCGAGCCTGGTGCCGGTCAAGGGTTCCGCGGTGGTTGCGTCGGGCAGAAAGGCGGCGTCTGCGCGGCGGGCGGCCAATGCCTGTTTCAGCGCCGGGCAATCGGATTGAAAGGTGCCGCGCGGGCAGCATTCGCCGCCGGTGCGGGTCCATTCGGGACAGGTGAAAGTGCTCATGATGGTATCCTCGCGACTTCGTGTTGCGTCATCGGGAAGGTGGCAGGTCGATGCCGCCGGGGGCGTGGCGGGTGTATTCCACCCGTTCGATTGCGGAGGGCTGCGTGATTTCCAGCATGTCGATATCGACCCACATGCCATCGACCGGCTTACCGTCCTCGCCGACCGGCGGGGTGACCCAGAATCGGTCGCAGCCGGTGAGGTGGGCGGCGTGAGTGGTGGCTATGCCTTCAAAGCCCGTGATCCTGTCTCGGACCTTGTCTCCAAGGGCTGGAAGTCGGTTGGTCATGATGGTGTCTCCGGAAAAAAGACCGGGGTGCAAAGACCCCGGCCAGTTGGGCCAACAGCAGGGAGGCTGTCCGGAGAGAATACGGTAAAATAACCGCATGTCAACAATGTCGGTAAAAATACCTCACACTTGACTGGCGCGATGTGCGGCTCGGCTAGCCGGAGTTCCGGCGCGAGGCGATGGACGGCGCAGGGGTGCGCGCCTGGATCGTGATGCAGCCGCGCGCCTCGATGCGGTCAAAGATGAAGTCGAGCGCCACCAGTTTGTCGTCGAGCTGGAACAGCCGGCTGGGCCGGGCGATATGATCCTCGATGTTGCGCATCAGCTCGGACCGGCTGATCCCCTTGCAATAGGCAAGCTGCCCGGCTGCACGGCTCAGCGTGTAGTCAAATTCGGCCTGACGCCAATAGGTGTTGTGCAGATACCAGCCGGTGATGATGCCGGCACCCACGGTGATGGCGCTCAATGCGCCGACTGCGCCTGCCCAAATCAGCCTGTGGCGCGTGGGCCGGCGGGCGCTGAAAAAGCTGTTGCCGGTGGTGTATTTTCTTAACAGTTTGTCTGCATCGCTCTCGCGCATGATGCCCTCCCCCGAAGGTGCTGCGATACGCAGCGTCGGTTGGAAGCCTCACATGTGGGGCGTTGTCGCGTCCAGATTGTATTTGGTTAAAATCTTAGCAATGCCTAAACTTGGTTAACGGCTGCGGCTCTGGCGGCGGCGCTCGATCATGATCGAGATCACCAGGGCGGAGACGATAGGGGCGGGCTCATCGCGCATCGCGCCATTATTCAAAATGCTCTCGATGGCTGTGCGGATCTCGGTTTCGGTGAACAGAGTGTGATCCGGATCTGATCCGTCAGCCGGTGATTCGGTAGTTTCCGGTCCCTGGCCGGTCAGCAGCCATGCCGGTGAGACCTCCAGAACGGTGGCCAGCGCCGTGATTGTTCTCGTGGATGCGCCTGCCTCCTTGCCGTCGTGCACCGCTCTTTGCAGGTTGCGGATCGCATCGCGGCTCAAGCCTGCGGCTTCCGAGGCTTTTGACGCGCTCAGTCCCTTGAGCTCAAGCTGTGCTTCTATGCGTGTGACGACATCTTTCAACATGGTGGCACAGTAACCCTACCGCTCGGTCTGCGGTTAGCGGTAATATAACCATTGACAAGCGCGGTTAAATTACCGCATAGATTCGCCATGTTTAAGATCGCATCACTCCTCTTGCTGGCTGAAGTGTACGGAAACGCGCTGGGAATCCCGCGCAAGACCGTCAGCAGCCGCGTGTTTTCCGACAGCAAGAAGTTGCAGGGCCTGCACGATGGCGCCGATATCGTCACCGGGCGGTTCAACGCCGCTGTCATGTGGTTTTCGGCCAACTGGCCCGATGGTGCCGAGTGGCCCGAGGGCGTCGAGCGGCCCGCTGTTGCCGAGGTTGCGGAATGAGTGAGGCCGTTTTCAATTGCAGGGTGGGGAAGTCTGGTCCATCCCGCCGTTCGCCTGCGGCTCACCATAACCAGGAGTTCGCCGGTTCGAATCCGGCCCCTGCAACCAGTTTCCTTCCCGGCGGTCTGAAGGCCGTGACTGCCGGAACGCCGGGCGGGGGATCTGATCCCCTTTCTCTCTCCCGTCCGGATGATCCCGATATTTCCTTCGCCGGCGGGGCATCCTCCTCCCGCGCCTCCGGCGATGCCGCGGCGGCCTCCGGTCGTGGCAGGGGCCCGGCGCATCCTCCTCCCGCGCCGGGCCTCGAGTTGGTTGACCTCGCGCGCGAGCGGCGCTCTCACACTTTGCCCGCCGGCGGCGCTGCGGGCGCCGACGCCCGGTCGGGCTTGCGGCCTGCGGCCGTTGACCTCGTTACCCTTCACATCAGTGCCGATGCGGCGGGGCTGCTGGCCCTGCTGGCGGCCGAACATGGCGAAAGCCTGTCCGGCGCCGTGGCGCGGCTTGTGGTTGCCGAAATCGAGCGCAAAGGCGGAATTGCCCATGTTTGAGATTTTCAGATTTGCTGCCGACCTGTGGCTGATCGCCGGAATGCTGGTCGTCATCTGGTTTCTGGGTCGCGAATTCGACTTTCGCCAGTCGGGCGATTGGGCTGGCCTGGCGGTCAGCGCCCCGGTCATCATCTGGTCGATCTGGCTGGCGGCGCAGGATGTGGCCGCCGCCTTCGGGCAGTTGGCCTGGCCGGGTGCTGCCTGGCTGCGGCTTGCGGGGGTCGGCGGGTAGGTCATCGGCTTTCGGTCTCCGGTGATCGGGGTCTGCAAGGCCTGAGAAAACCAGTTTTGGAGTGTTCCTGCACTTGGAAAAACGGTGTGATTTTCCACCGGGTGGAATCGTGTTCCGGCGGGCGATGAATGAAAGGCGGAAGAGATGAGTGGCGAATATGCGGTGCCGTTGCCAAGGGGATGGCTTCCACGGATCAAGTCTGCGCAACGCGCGCTGATTGAGCGGGCGGGTGGTATAAAATGCTCGGCTGAATTTACCGGATTGTCCACCGGCCAGATGGGCAATTTCAACAACCGGGATCACCCGGCCGTGATGACGCTGCCGGTGGTCGCTGTTCTGGAGGCGGAGGCCGGAGTTCCGTTTGTAACTGCAGCAATGGCTGAACTCAACGGACACCGCCTGGCCGCGCCCGGAAGTGATGGGGGAGACAAGGCCAAACTGACCGCCGATGTCTTCCGGTGCAACAATGCGATCATGAGCAAGGTCGGGGCGTTGACCATGGCTGTCGCCGACGCTCTGGCCGATGGGCAACTGACACCCAACGAATTGTCATTCATATCCCGCCAGACCGCGCCAGTGCGTGAGCTGCTTGCCAGTCTTGATATGGCTCTGGCCCGCGGCGCGGCCGACGGCGGCCAGGTGGTGGCTTTCAAGGCAGGTGAGCCATGAGCGGGTTGATCTGTCTTCACGCTGTCGCCGCCTGTGGCGGCTGCGCTCCAGACGGGGCGCGCGACAACGCGCGGCGGGCGCTTGCCCTTGCGGCCTCTGGCCGGGGTGACCGGCCATGAGCGGCGCTGTGCACGATCCCTATGCGCCACGGCAGACGGTGCCGGTGAATTCGTCGGATGCCGGGGCTGTGGCGCGGGACCAGTTGCGCGCGTTCGTCGAACGGATCGAGCGGCTGGAAGAGGACAAGAAGGTGGTCGCCGACGACATCAAGGATGTCTACGGCGAGGCCAGGGCCATGGGCTATGACGCCAAAGTTTTGCGCCGGGTGATTGCGATCCGCAAGGTCGATCCGAGCGAGCGGCTCGAGCAGGAAGCGATCCTCGACACCTATCTGCACGCGCTGGGTATGGCGCCAGATCCGGAGGGGGCGTGATGAGTTTGTCCCTTCTCGATCTCTCCAGGCATCACTGCCGCTGGCCGGTTGATGATGCGCATGACAGCGGCGGTCACCGGTTTTGCGGTGAGGTGGCGGCCAGGGGCAGTTCCTATTGCGCGGCGCATGCAGCGCGCGCTGTGGGCACCGGCACGCAAGGCGAGCGCAGCGCGCTGCAGGTGCTCAGGCATCAGGCGATGCGCGAAACGGCAGAGGAGTGAAAGCGATGGTGTTGCACACACAAGCCCTGGATGCAGTTGCGGCTCCGCGCCGCACAGGGCAACCGGTCTTCAAGCAGCGGATGCAGGCTGCGCTGGCCGATGCGCTGGCCGATGGCGGCGTGACTTCGACCCTGCGCTTCAGCCGCTATGCCACCCTGCACGGCGCCGATGTGGCGCTGGTGCTGGAAGGCCGCACGACGGGCG
Organism: Hoeflea sp. YIM 152468; assembly: GCF_029210485.1. Taxonomy (GTDB): domain Bacteria; phylum Pseudomonadota; class Alphaproteobacteria; order Rhizobiales; family Rhizobiaceae; genus Hoeflea. The sequence goes on along the minus strand of NZ_JARGET010000005.1, from coordinate 45,983 downwards.
AATTGCGGATGCTGGCGCACGGATTCGGAGTGGTCCAGTTTGCCCCGGCGATGAGCAGCGAAATGGACCGGCTGATGGGGATAGCCATGCGCGCTTTCGCCGTGACCAAGGCGGATATCAAGAGCATCCGGCGCACCCGGCGGATCGTGATGGCGCGGTTTTTCGTGACCCACTGGGCGCTGCGGCGCACCTCGATGTCGACCACCATGGTGGGTCGGCAGATGGGCGGGCGCGACCACACAACCGCGATTTATGGCCGCGACAGATGGCCCGGAAGCCGGGCAGAGGCGCGGGCCATACGGGCGCTGATTCACGCCGGTCAACCGGTCAACCGGACCGAGGCGGCGGTGATCAGGCAGCGCAGCCGCGGGTTGGTGCCGCTTGCCGGTGATGATGGCGGGCGGGCGGCATGATGATTGATCCCTTCATGCTGGGCTGGTGTGTCGTCGGCGGCTTCGGGCTTGCGGTTCTGGTCCGCAAGATCTGGCGGGCCGGGTTTGCCGCCGGCATCAGGTCGGTGCCGCTCGATGGCGCCGGCCTGGCTTCGGGCGATGACCGGGCGTTTGACTATCGCCACCACTGGAACCCGGCTCTCGGTGCCTGGGAAAAACCCAAGGTGATGCGCCATGAGTGAATTTCCCTTCCTGCCGCTGCACCCGTTGTGCACCCTGTTTCCGGCGATGGATGGCGAGACCTTTGCCGCCTTCCTGCAGGATATTGCCGACAACGGCCTGCGCGAGCCGATCGTGACGCTGGATGGCCAGGTGCTCGACGGCCGCAACCGGCAGGCGGCCTGTGCCGAACTGGGGCTGGTGCCCGATGGCATGGTGACCGAATATGACGGCGTTGATGCGCTGGCCTTCGTGCTGTCGAAGAACCTGGCCCGGCGGCATTTGAGCGAAAGCCAGCGCGCGGCCATTGCGGCGCAACTGGTCAATTGGGAGAAGGGGGTCAACCAGCACACGTCGGGGCCTGCAAATTTGCAGACCCGGCAGGCGGCGCGGGCCTTGTCGATCTCCGAGCGGGCCGTGGCGGCCTGCCGCTCGATCCGCAAGCATGGAGCTCCGGCGCTGTTTGACGCCATTCGCGATGGCCGCGTCACGGTTCACACCGCCGATGCGCTCAAGACGCTGCCTGACCCGGATGTGCAGCGGTTGCTGAAAGCCGGTGACCGGGCGGTGCTGGAAACGGCCAAGGCGCTGCGCACCGAAAAGATGGCTGCATCGCGGGCGGGCAGGCTGTCGCTGATGGCGGCAATTTCGGCCAAGGGGCTCGAGCGTGCAAGGCCGGGCGCGCTGCCTGCGAAAGCCTTCGCCGTCGGCTATGCCGATGTGCCGTGGGAGCAGGCGAACGTCTGGGATCATGAGACAGGCAACGACCGGGCCTATCCCTATCCGACCCTGCCGCTCGACGAGATCAAGGCGCTGTGCGCCGGTGACGCCAGCCCGTTCACCGATGATGCGGTGCTGTTTTTCTGGCGTACCGGCAACCGCCAGCGCCCCGCGCTTGAGGTCGTGGAGGCCTGGGGGTTCGAGGTCGTTACCGAGATCATGTGGAACAAGGTGCATCGCGGCACCGGGCGCTGGGTGATCGATTGTCACGAAGTGCTGATGATCTGCAAGCGGGGTGACCCGCCTTGCCCGCTGCCGGGGACGCAGCCGCTGAGTGTCTATACCGAACCAAAGACCGAGCACTCGGCCAAGCCGCACCGGTTCCGCGAGATAATCGACACCATGTTTCCCAGCTTGCCCAAGCTCGAATTGTTTGGCCGGGGCGTGGCGCCGGACGGCTGGACCTTCTGGGGCTTCGAGGCCGAGGGCGAGGGCGAGGGCGGACGGACCGAAGCGGCAGGAGACAACAGCCCGGCCGCTGGCCGCAAGCCCGACCGGGCGCCGGCGCCGGTGCGCCGCCCTGGCCGGAGCGCAGCCGTCAGGGACGGCGACAGCGTGAGGCCAAGACCATGACCGCCGCGCCCGTCACACCCGGCGAAATCCGCGCCCGGCTCGATGAAATCCGCGAGCGGCTGGCGCGGGTGCGGGCCGACCGCTGGAGCCATGAGTTTTCCGATGCCGGAGAGAGTATCGTCATCACCCGCGCGGTGATCGACAGTCAGGGCCGCCATGCGGGCAATGAGGCGCCGGTGGCGCTGTGCAGTTTCGGTCCGGATGCGTCCTGGTTTGAAAAGGAATTCGTCCGCGAGGCGCGCAGTGATCTGGCCTTCGTTCTCGATCAGTTGACGGCTGCGGGCCGGCTGATCCGTGAGCAGCGGGCGCGGCTCGACAGGGTGGCGCCACCGGCCGGGCCGGCGCGGGTCAAGAATCTGGCGGCCGAAGCGTCGATAAAATGCGGCGAGCCGGGGTTTCAGGCATGGCTCAGGCTCCATCACGCCACCGATGATGATGGCGACCTGGCCGACAGCGCCACGGCGGCGGCGGTGCTGCGCCGGGCGCTGGCGATTGAAAGCCGGTCGCAGCTCAACACCGACCCGGATGCGGCTGGCCGCTGGCGCGAGATGCGGGCGGAATATTCGGCGTGGGCGCAAGCATGAGGCCGGAATTCTCACCCGCGATGCTCAAGGTGTTCCTGCGCGCCCGGATTGCCGATGCGGTGTTTCGGGCGGGCGGTGCGGAGCCTGCCGGCGGGGTCCGCTATGATGCCACGCGGAAGGCCAAGGCGGGAATCCGCAAGGCGGCTGGCGTGACCAATTTCGAATTCAATTTTGCCTGGACGGGGCGGCTGAACACGGCCGAAGCGCGGGCGAAGCTGTGGGGCGCGCTCGGCCATGTGCCTGCCGACCATGGCGTGACTTTGACCGATGACGGAGGGCAGGAATGACCGGTTTGCAAAACGGACGAAATCCGAAAATGGCCGATTATGACTGGCGGCGGTTTGCGCATGAGCTGAGCATGAAACACCGCTCGGACGGGCGCGGCCTGCGCGCAATTGCCACCGAAATGGGCGTGACCGCCAGCGACCTGTCGCGCGCCATGGGCGGGCAGATTGTCAGCGTGCAGAAGGTGATCGCCATCTGCAAGTGGATCGGGTTCGGGGTGATGGACTTCTATCTGCCACCGCTGATCAAGACAACGAAATCAACCTGTTGCAGCGGGTCAAACGTGAAACATCGGGAAGATGAAGAGCCCCGAGGGCTTGGGCATTCGCCGCGGGATCTTCAGTTGATGCGGAGGATGGGCCGATGACGAGACCCTTGATTATCGACTGTTTCGCCGGTGGCGGCGGCGCTTCGACGGGGATTGAAATGGCGCTCGGCCGTTCGCCGGATTTTGCCATCAATCACGACCCGGTGGCAGTCGCCATGCATGCGGTCAATCATCCCGACAGCATCCATCTTTGCCAGAATGTCTACCAGGTCGACCCGCTCGATCATTTCGCCCGCGCCCATATCGGGTTTGCGTGGTTTTCGCCCGACTGCAAGCACTTCTCCAAGGCCAAGGGCGGCGCGCCGGTGCAGCGCAATATCCGCGATCTGGCCTGGATCATTCCGGGCTGGATCGAGCGAATCCAGAGATCGGGCGGCAAGGTCGATGTGGTGGCGATCGAGAATGTCGAGGAATTCCAGACCTGGGGGCCGCTGCTGACCACCGGCAAGGGACTGGTGCCGGACCCGGAGCGCAAGGGTGAGACTTTCCGTGCCTGGTGCAGAAAGCTCAGGCAGCTTGGCGGCAAGATCGAATGGCGCGAATTGCGGGCCTGCGATTACGGCGCGCCGACCATCCGCAAGCGGGTGTTCATCCTGATCCGGTTCGACGGTCAGAAGATCGTCTGGCCGGAGCCGACACATGCCAGCCCGGACAGCGACGAGGTGAAGAGCGGGAAGCTCAAGCCATGGCTGACAGCCGGGTGCGATGTGATCGACTGGTCGATTGCCTGCCCGTCGATCTTCGACACCAAGGCCGAAATCATGGCCCGGTACGGGCTGCGCGCGGTGCGGCCGTTGGCGGCAAACACGCAAGCCCGGGTGGCGCGTGGCATCAAGCGCTATGTGCTGGATGCGGCAAGGCCGTTCTTGGTGTCGATCGCGCACGGCGACAGCGGCGGGCGGCGGGAGTATCCGGTCGAAGAGCCCTATCACACGGTCACGGTGGGCGGGGTGCAGCATGCGGTGGTTGCTCCGCATCTGATGACCATGCGCAACGCCGGTAAGCCATTCCAGGGTGCGGATGAGCCGGCGCACACGGTGACCGCCGGCGGGGCCGGGCTGACCTGTGTCGCCGCTTCGCTGGTGCAGACCGGCTATGGCGAGCGGGAAGGGCAGGCGGCGCGCGCGCTCGACCCGTCCGCGCCGCTCGGCACTGTTGTGGCCGGTGGCGTGAAACATGCCCCGGTAGCTGCCTATATGGCGCAGCACAACGGCAATGGCGTGATTGGCCGTGCCGCCGCGGCGCCACTGGCGACGGTCACGCAGGCCGGAAGCCAGTGCCAGGTCGTGGCCGCAAACATGTTCTCGATGAAGGGCAGCGCGCGGCGCGCCAGCGGGGCGGATGAGCCTGCGCGGGTGGCCTGCACCGGCGGCGGGCAGTCGGCGGTCGTCGCGGGTGCGCTGACCAAGTATTACGGCACCGGAGACGGACAGGAGCCATCCGGGCCGCTGCACACGGTGACGACGAAGGACCGGTTCTGCCTGTCTCAGGCGGCCATGGCGGCGCCGCCGTTCGGCCCGGAGCATCACGCGCGGGCGCGCGAGGTGGCGGGTTTCCTGCGCGCACACGGCTTCTGGGATGACCGGGAATTCGTCACGCTCGACGTCGAGGGCGTGACACTGGTCATGGTCGATATCGGCATGCGGATGCTGACACCGCGCGAGCTGTTCAACGCCCAGGGGTTTCCGCCCGACTATCAGATCGACCGGGATCTGGAAGGCAACATGTTCTCCAAATCGGACCAGGTGGGACGCGCCGGAAACAGCGTCTGTCCACCGCTGGCCGAAGCCATCACGCGGGCCAATGTTCCGCATCTGGCGCAATTCAGGGAGGCTGCGGAATGAGCCATGCAGCGACCAACTGGGCGATTACACGGCGCGGGCTGAAGCCTGCGGCGCGGATCGTGCTGTGGCATCTGGCCGATTGCCACAACCCGAAACTTGGGTGTTTTCCTTCGCAGGAATGGCTGGCGGATGCCTGCGAAATGAGCCGGTCGACGGTCAATCTGCACCTCGAAAAGCTTGAGGATGCGGGCCTGATCCGGCGGGCGGCGGGCCGTTGCCCGGAGACCGGGAAGCAGTTGCCGACCCAATATGTGCTGGGATTTGAAATGGCTGAAACACGTGAAGAACCCGCAAAACCGTGTCCGGAAATCGGACATGGAAAAAGCAGTGCAGCCGTGTCCGAAAAAGGGGCTGGTCCGTGTCCGAAAAAAGGCCAATCCCGTGTCCGAAATTCGGACTCTAACCCTGTAAGGGAACCAGTAATAGAACCTGTAACAGAGAGAGAGCGCGCAAGCGCGGATGCGGACGGGGAAGGGCAGGAAGAGGAAATTTCAGACAAGCCTGATCCGTCGACAGTGCCGGAAACGGCTGATTTTCAGAAACGGGTCATGCGCTTTTGCAATGGACGGGACTTTGCCGCCGGTCCCTGGCCGGACTGGGACACATCCTCGCCGGGATGGATCGGGCGGCAGTTTGCCAAGCTGTCGGAAGCCGACCGGCAGCATGCCGAACGCTGGCGCGATGCCTATCTGCGTGACATCGCCACGCGGCGCAAAAAGCCGGTGCCGGTGGGCACGTTCTTCCGCGACCGGTTGTGGGAAGGGCTGGATCCGGAGCTGCTGCAGCGGGCGATGAAGGCGGCGGCGCAGGGCGCAAAGCCCGCCGAGCATGCCAAGCCCGAAGGCTGGGCGGTGTCGATGGGGCCGGTGTTCTCCGCCTATCTGCACCTTGTGCTGCTCAAGGGGCCAGAGCACCGCGACTATGCGCCGGATGGCCCGTTGTGGCTGGCCGGAGATCTGCGCCGCGCCTGGCCGGAGATGGCGGGGCTGCACCAGATGGCCGCGATGAAGCGCGGTGTCATTCTGCCGCCACGGCTGCATGCGCTCAAGGACCAGATGGAATTCGTGCCCGAAGGCTGCAACGCCTGGGCGGCATGGGAAGCCGAATACAAGGCTCGCTGCTGGCCGATGTGGCCGCGCCATGACGGCATGAAGGGTATGTATTTTCCGGTCGGCGGGCCGGAAGGTTTGGCCGCGTTCGAGGCCCTTTCGACACCGCAAAAGGAGACGACGGCGTGATGCACAATTCCACATTCAAGGGCAGGCGGTTGAACGGCAGGCAGGTCAATCCGGGAGAGTTGACCACAGAGCAGCGTGCGCGGATTGATGATGAGATCCGCCGGTGCGGGCTGGAAGCCGGCAGCGCTGACCGGCTGATGAAGGCGGCGTGCGGCCGCATCGACGATGAGCGGCTTGAGTGGGTGATTGCCCGTGTGCCGGTCGGCCAGGAGCGAATCGCCTCTGATGAACTTAAGGCCAGATCGATTGCTGTGTGGTGTCCGATGGCCAGTGAGCGGCGGAATGCGAAGCGTGGTCGCCCTGCGGTGACGGTGGAAAGACCGATCTTCACAGGTTATGTTTTCCTGCGTTTGCCCGACTGTGCAGAAGCATGGATCGGCGCTGGCATTGCAGGTCGTGTGACGGGCTATCTGGGGGTTGACGGTGTGCCGGCGAAGATCCCGGCCAGTGAGATCAACACCTTGATGATCAAGGTGAAAAGCCCGGAAGTGGCAAGCCTGGTGCCGCGTATCCGGGCCGGGATGTCGGCCATTGTCAGGGATGGTCCGTTTGCCGCGTTCGAGGCGAAGATCAGGCGTGTGATGCGCAGCCATGGCCGCGCGGAAGTGGAGGTGAATATCTTCGGTCGGATCACGCCGGTTGAGCTGGGGCTTGACCAGCTCAAGATTTAGGTTTAGCGAATCCAACCCAGCTGAACCGCTCCACCGACAGCAGGCCAAGGCCTGCGGTGGATGCGGGGAGGCAACCGGGATGACCGGGGCGCGCTGATGCCCATCACTGACGATCGTGATGGTTGACCTAGTTCACCCTCCGGCCCCGGCCTTGAGACCGCCCATTGTCCGGGCTGATCGACTCAAGGCCAGTGCGCAAGCTATGTCTGGATATCATCATGCCTGAGATGCCGCCGACCTTCCGTCCGGCGCACATGCCGACGCGGCAGGATAATCGTCGTGTCTATGACCAGCGGCGTGACGATCGTGAGCAGCGCCGGTGGTACAAGACTGCGCGTTGGCAGAAGCTCAAGGTCAAGGTTCATGTTCGTGATCTCTACGTGTGCCAGGTGACCGGGGTGCTGTGTGGTGGAAAGTATCCGACGGGCAACAGCCCGGTTGCTGACCACATCACGGAACCTGAAGGCGACCCGGATCTGTTCTGGGATATCGACAACATCCGCACTGTGAGCAAGGAATACCACGATGGCGAGCGCCAGCGTGAGCAGGCCCGCCGCCGTAGACCCGGGGGGGTGGTCAAAAGTCCCCAACCCTCTCGCTTCTAGACCGGCGGGGTAGTCAAATTTTTGTGGGCGCAAGTTTCGGGATAATTTTTTTATTGAGGGCAGCTGTCGGTGGCCGGCTGGCCTGGTGTGAGGTGCAAAAATGTCAAGGCGTGGACCGAAGCCGGAACCGGCGGCGGTGAAAGCAGCGAAGGGAAATCCCGGTCGTCGCAAGATCGGCAGTGATCCGGTCGAGGCCGGCGGTGCAGTCGCGTCCAGTATCACCCATCCGACATGGCTCAAGGGGCCGGGCCTGAAGATCTGGAAGAAGATCGCGCCGCGTCTGGTGGCGCTGAAGCTGCTCACGCAAACCGATGCTGACACGTTCGCACGCTACTGCCGCAACTATGCGCGGTGGTTGAGCATGCAAACCCGGCTTGATGACATGGGCGAGATTTATGAAATCGAAACAGCGTCCGGCACGGTCAGGCGCGCGGACCCGGCTTACATGATCGCCGACCGTCTGGAGCGCCAACTGGTCTCGGCGGAATCGGTCTTCGGTCTCAACCCGGCAGAACGACAGCGGATATTTGCTGCCCGTGCGGCCAAGACGCCCGGCGCGGATGATCTGTTCCGGGGCCAGACCATGCCTGCTGCGCCGGCATCGCCGACCCAACCCAGCGTTCCGGCATCCACGCACGGTAAGACGATCGGCTTTCTGCAGTAATCATGGCTGTCCAGGTGAGGCAACCAAAGGCCGGAAGGCCGCGCCGCCGACCGAAAGCGGTGCCTGTCCATTGCAAATGGGATGGGGAGCGGGGCGTCTGGACGGACGGTGAATTCTGGTTTGATGAAGCGGCGGCTGAAAAGGCGGCGCGGTTCTTCCCTGACCATCTGGTTCTGACGGAAGGTGAGTGGGCCGGGCGTCCATTCGACCTGGCTGACTGGCAAGAGCATGACATCGTTCGCCCGGTGTATGGTTGGAAGCGACCAGACGGCACGCGGCGTTACCGCCGGGTGTTTGTCTGGGTGCCACGCAAAAACGGCAAGACCGAACTGGCTGCCGGCATGGCCATCCTGATGCTGGTCGGCGATGGTGAGCCCGCCGGTCAGGTCTATTCGATTGCCACCAACAAGGATCAGGCGGAACTCTGCTTCACCAAGGCCATCGCGATGGTGCAGCGGTCGCCGACGCTGGGGCAGGTTCTGGAGGGTTACAAGACATCGGTCTATTGCCCGGAGCTCAACGCGGCATTCAAGCCGCTGTCTGGCAAGTCAGGCGGCAAGCACGGGCTTTCATCCTCAGGGTTGATCGGTGACGAAATTCACGAATGGCAGGATGGCGAGCTTTACAGCTTCGTTCATGATTCAAGTTCGGCCCGGCGCCAGCCACTGGAATTCCTGATCTCGACAGCAGGCAAGAAGGGAGGTTACGGCGAAGAGGTCTGGGACGAATGCCAGGCTATACGTGACGGTAGCATTGACGACCCGGAAACGCTGGTTGTGATCTATGCCGCTGATCCTGACGACGACTGGACCGACCCGAAGGTCTGGGCGAAAGCCAATCCCAATCTGGGTATCTCGAAAAAGCTGTCAGCCATGGAAGCCGCGGCCAAACGCGCACGGCAATTGCCGCGGCTGGTTAACGGGTTCAAGAATTACCAGCTCAACATGTGGACCGACCAGGCGTCGATCTGGTTGCCGATAGATGCGGTAGATGATGATGGCAACCCGTTCGGATGGGATCATTGCCAAGGGCCGATCGGTTGGAAGGAGTTGGAAGATCACCTCGCTGGAAAGCGCTGCTTTGGCGGGCTCGACCTGTCGGCAGTGCAGGATATTTCGGCGCTAACATGGTGGTTTCCGATCCAGCCCGGTCTCGAAAAACCGGCGCTTCTTTCCCGGTTTTTCAAACCATCACGGCTTCTGAGAGAGCACGGGCGGCGTGACAAACTGCCTTATGAAAGGTGGGTGGACGAGGGTGCGATCACGGCTACGCCAGGCAATGTGGTCGACTACGCTTTCATCAAGAAGCAGATACTGGATGATGGCGAGAAATTCAGTATTGCACATGCCGGCGCGCAGAAGCTGGAGGATGGCCAGGGCGGGTTGGCAATCGACCGATGGAACGCAACCCAGATGGCAATCGAGTTGCAGCAGGAAGGTTTGCCTGTGGTTCTGTTCGGTCAGGGCTTTGCCTCGCTGGCGGCGCCCTCGGCAGAACTTGAGCGGCTGGTGCTGGACAATGGGTTTCATCATGGTGGCCATCCGGTGCTGAGGCAGCATGCCAAGGTCGTTGCGGTCGAGGAAGATGCAGCCGGAAATATCAAGCCAGCCAAGAACAAATCGACGCAACGGATCGACGGTGTCGCGTCCCTGGTCAATGCGCTCGGCATCGCGCTTCGCGACAAGGGCGATGAATCGCCTTCAATCTATCAAACCCGCGGCGCCCTGGTGCTTTAAGGAAATTCGATGAACCTACTCCAGCGATGGTTCGGGGCGAAGGCGTCACGGACACTCAATCCGAGTGCGTCCTATCAGGATGCTGGTGGTGGCGTGGCCATCACAACGCCGGCGCAGCTTGAAGAGGCATTGCGGACCGGTGGGGTCACCGCATCAGGCGCGACGGTTACGCCGAACAAGGCGATGAACGTGTCGTCGGTCTATGCGTCAGTTCGGATCATCTCCGGTGCCGTGGCCAATATGCCGCTGCAACTCAAGCTTAGGGTTGATGAGCGGACGCGGGAAGACGCATCGGAGCACCCGTTAGGCGTTGTGCTTCGCCGCAAGCCAAATCGCTGGCAAACGCCCTCGCAGTTTCGCCGGATGATGCAGGCGCATTTGCTTCTGCGCGGCAATGCCTACGCGATGATTGTCAGGTCGGCTGGCAGGGTCATGGAACTGGTGCCACTGCATCCGGATCAGGTCGAGTGCAATCAGAACGATGATCTGCAGCTTGAATACACCTACACTCGCAAGGACGGGCGAAAGATCAGGTTGCCGCAAAGCGAGGTTTTTCATCTTGTCGGGCTAACGCTTGATGGTGTGCACGGTGTGTCTCCGATTACCTATGCCCGCGAAAGCATCGGTCTTGCGCTGTCGATGGAAAATCACGGTGCGACCACGTTCAGGAACGGCGCGCGTGTTTCGAACGTGCTGTCGCATCCGGGGAAGCTCGGTCCGGAGGGGCTCGCGTTTCTGCGTACCAGCCTGGATGATTATCGGTCCGGCGGCGAAAGCGAAGGCAAAGCCCTCATCCTTGAGGAAGGGATGGATGTTAAGCCGCTCGCCATGACGGCGGAAGATGCGCAATGGCTCCAGAGCCGCGAGTTCAGCCGTGTCGACATTGCCATGTTCATGGGCGTTCCACCCTCGATGCTGGGAGATAACTCCGGATCGGACAGCAACTGGGGCACGGGTCTCGAACAGAAATCCCTCGGCTTCGTGGCCTATACGCTCGAAGACTGGTTGACGACCTGGGAAGAAGCCATCGGTCGCGATCTGATCGCTGATGATGATTTGACAATGTATGCCCGATTTAACCGGGCTGCACTGGTAAAAGGCGACCTGAAGACCCGGTGGGAAGCCTATGTGAAAGGCTTGCAATGGGGTGTCTATTGCCCTGACGAAGTTCGAGCGCTTGAGGATATGAACCCGCGGCCGGACGGTATGGGTGGACGATATTACGACCCGCCGAACACGGCTGGCACTTCCGACACAAAAAAGGATGATGGTGATGAGTCTTAGAAACCTGCCTGAGATCCAGGCATTTCAGCGGCCCAAGGCTTATCAATGGGACGTGCCGTCTGACGCGCTGGCGCGATGGGTCGAGACTCCTTGCGCAGCAGCGAATGACGATCCGGCGACCATCACGATCTATGACGTAATCGGTGAGGACACTTGGTACGGTGGCGGGTTCACTGTCAAGCGGATGAATGCAGCGCTGCGGGCGATCGGGCCAAAGGACGTAACTGTCCGAATCAACTCTCCGGGTGGGGATGTGTTTGAGGGGTTTGCTATCTACAACGAGCTGCGCTCGCACAAGGCGAAAGTATCTGTGGAAGTCATGGGCATTGCAGCGTCTGCGGCGTCATACATCGCGATGGCTGGTGACGACATCAAAATGGGTCTCGGCTCTTTCATCATGATCCATAACTCGTGGGGTGTGGTGATGGGAAACCGCAACGATCTGGTCGCGGCATCTGAAATGCTGGCGCAGATCGACGGCGCACAAATGGATATTTACGAAGTCCGAACCGGATTGAAGCGGACCCAGATCGAAGAATACATGGATGCAGAGACTTTCTTCAGCGCCAAGTCCGCTATGGAAAAAGGATTTGCGGACGATCTCATGGAAAACGAAACTGGCGGAGGTGCTTCGGCATCTGTCCGCCCTGAGATCCAGGCCAAACGGCGAATGGATGCAATCCTTGCGCAATCTGGTGTGCCACGTTCCGAGCGGCGCAGGATGATCAAGGAAGCAATTGGGGATACGCAAAACGCTATCCCGCCGGTCACGCACGACGCTGACCTCGACCCCGCCGCACTTCTGCGGCTCATTGCAACAATGCGGTCCTGAAAGGAAATATCATGAACATCGCACTGAACAACCGCGCCCGCGGTTTGGTCGCCGTTCGCGCAGATTCTGGCAACGCCACCGAAATTCTCAACCAGCTCAACGCGACTTTTGAGGCATTCAAGGAAGAGCGCAACAAGGAGCTCGAGGGCATCAACGCCAAGTTTGCCGATGTGGTGCAGACTGATAAGGTTGATCGTATCAACGCGGAAATCACCACGCTGAGCAAATCCCTGGATGAAGTCAACGCAGCTCTCGCGGCAATCAAGCTCGGCGGAGCTGGCGGCAATACCGCGGAGCCGGAGAAGGCAGAACACACACAGGCGTTCAACCAGTTTTTCCGGCGTGGTGCCGAGGCCGGTTTGCGTGATCTTGAAGTCAAGGCCAAGCTGACCACGCAGTCGGACCCGGACGGCGGTTATCTGGTTCCGGAAGAAACCGAAACCGGCATCGATCGCGTTCTTGGGACTGTGTCGACCATCCGCTCTCTGGCTCGAACCATGTCGATCTCGACCAACACCTACAAGAAGCTGGTGAATATGGGTGGCGCTACATCGGGTTGGGTTGGCGAGGAAGATTCGCGGCCCGGAACCGGCACCCCGACGCTGCGCGAGATCGCCATCAATACCGGCGAAATCTACGCAATGCCTGGTGCAACGCAGTCCATGTTGGATGATGGCCGTATCGACATCGCCGGCTGGCTTGCCGATGAAGTCAGCATCGAGTTTGCCGAACAGGAAGGTGCTGCCTTCGCAACCGGTGATGGTGTGAACAAGCCGCGCGGGATCTTAGCTTATGACACGGTGGCAAACGCCTCCCATGCATGGGGCAAGCTGGGGTATATCGCCACGAAGGAGGCTGCCGACTTCAAGGCGGCTTCGACGACTGTCAGCCCGGTGGATTGCCTGATTGAGCTCTACTATGCGCTCAAGGCCGGGTATCGGAACAACGCATCATGGTTGATGTCGGATGCGACCATGAGCACTGTTCGCAAGTTCAAGGATGCGGATGGTGCCTTCGTCTGGGCCCCGCCGACCAGTGCGGCGGAAGTGGCGACAATACTTGGCAAGCCGGTCCACAACGACGACAACATGGAAGCTGTCGGGGCTGGCAAGTTCCCGATTGCCTTTGGTGATTTCAAGCGCTCCTACCTTATCGTTGATCGCGCCGGTATCCGTGTGCTGCGTGACCCGTACACCGCCAAACCCAACGTGCTGTTCTATACGACAAAGCGTGTCGGTGGCGGAATCGTGAACTTCGAGGCCATGAAACTCCTCAAGGTCGCGGCTTCCTAACCCGCCGCCGATTCACCCCGACTCAAAGGTGGGCGACTTAGGTCGCCCGCTGCACTCTCCCATTCTCTGAAAGGATAGTCCCATGAAGGACGGTTATTCGGGCGTTGGCATTGGCGCCACGCTGGCTCCTGCTGTGGTCGCCGCATCCGCCGATGGTACGGCTGTGGATCTGCAAGACTTCAACTCCGCAACGCTGGTGATCAATACCGGTGCGATTGTTGGTGCTGGTCTTTATGACGTGAAGCTCCAGCACAGCGACACGACCACGGGCGGCGATTTTGTCGATGTTCCTGCTTCTGATCTTCTCGGCACGCTTCCGGCTGCTCTGGCTGCAGCTTCGGTCTACAAGCAAGGCTACAAGGGCTCCAGGCGATATGTCCGTGCGGTGATCACCAAGCAGTCAGGGACATCGATTGCCGCAGGTGCTGTGGTTGTCTGTGGCGAGCCTTACGACGCGCCTGTCGCGTAGTTAATCCGCGGTTATCACGAAACTGAGCGGGGCTGCTTCGGTCGCCCCGCCGCTCTCAATCGAGGATGCCATGCACCGTCCTGTTCTTGTTGCGCCTCCTGCGGGTTTGCCCGTCTCGCTTGTCGAGGCGAAGCTGCATCTCCGTGTGGATCATGCCGACGACGACACGCTGATCACATCACTGCTGGGTGCTGCGGTGGATCATCTGGACGGGTGGTCGGGCATTCTGGGCCGGAGCCTGGTCGAACAGGAATGGCGGCAGGACTTCGATGCGTTCAGTTCCTGCCTGTCCCTCCCGCTCGGTCCGGTCATTTCGATCACCAGCGTAGACTATACGGATGCGAACGGTGATCCGGCGATCGTGGACAGTGGCTCCTATTCTCTCAAGACTGATGCGGGTGGGCGTTCCCGCGTTGAGTTTGATGGAGTGTCTGTCTCGGGTTCTGTGAGTATCACTTATCTTTCCGGGTACCCGACGACACCGGAAGTTCCGGCGGATGGCGAGATACCGGCAATACCGGCGCAATCGACGGTTCCTGCGGCCATCAAGACCGCGATACTTCTGCTGATCGGCAATTGGTATGAAAATCGCGAGAGTGTTGTGACGGGCACCATCGCGAGCGAGCTGCCGCTGGCGGTTGATGCGCTGATTGCGCCTTATCGCCGGGTAGGGGTCTGATGGCTGGCGCTGGCAAGCTCGACCGCCGCATCGTCATCGAGCGGGCCACGGTGACCTACAACGCGCTGAATGAGCCGGTGAAGACCTGGGCGGCCTATGCCAGGATATGGGCTGCGCGCAAGGATGTCAGCGACGGCGAGAAGCTGGCTGGCGGGCAGGTGGGGGCTTCCCTCTCCAGCCGGTTTACGGTGAGATCAAGTTCTGAATCCAGAGCGATCAAGCCGAGTGATCGCGTCAATCATGACGGGGGTATCTGGTCGATCTTCGGCATCAAGGAAACTGCCGATGGGCGCCGCCGGTATCTCGAGATTACTGTAGCGCGGGATCTGGACTGATTAACCCCAGCATTCGAACGGGCTGTTATCAATGACCCATGTCATTCTCGATGCTTTGACCTGTTTGAGGCTCCGCCCGGAGTAATCGCTGTAGAACAGCAATTGCCGCCCTCTAGCCCGTTGCCAGATACGCCAGACAACATGATCTGGCCTGGCGATCAGGAACAAGACCGAAAAGCTGAGTGCCATTGAGATGGCAATGACAGCGATGACTACGCTTTGAAAACTTTCCATTCATACAAAATACTACAGGTCAATGATGAAGACCACTGTCAAGATCGAGGGCTTGCGCGACCTTGAGGTCGCATTGTCCGAATTGCCGAAATCGACCGGCAAGGCGGTGATCCGGCGGACGCTGAAGAAGGCTGGTGAGCCGATTGCTGACAGGTGGCGGTCGCTTGCGCCTGACGATCCGAACACGAGCGGAGATGATTACCGGAGTTCGATTACAGTCAGCACAAAGCTGAGCAAGCGGCAAAGGGCGGCGCACCGCAAGATGTTTCGCGACGACAAGGCTTCGGTTGAAATGTTCGTCGGCGCCGGACCGTTGCCGCATCCGCATCAGCAGGAGTTCGGCAACGTCAACCATGGCCCGCAACCGGCTGGGCGTCCGGCCTGGGACGAGAAGCAGGGTCAGGCGCTTGGTATCATCAGGACGGAAATGTGGAGCGAGATCGAGAAGGCCGCCAAGCGGCTGGCGCGCAAGGCTGCACGGCTCGCGGCGAAAGGCTGACCCATGGAAGAGGCAATCATCGCGCTACTTGCAAGTGTTACTGGCGGGCGGCGCTATTGGGGCAGGGCGCCGCAGGAAGTTGCGCGGCCGTTCATAGTTTTCAACCGGATCAGTCAGGTTCGCGGGTACACGTCTGAAGGGGATGACGGCTTGCCGGAGACACGGGTGCAGGTCGACATTTATGCGGATACCTACACTTCGGCCCGCGATATCTCGAAAACAATTGTCGATCTTGTGAGTGGATATCGCAGTGGTGCGATGCGAGCAATCTTCGTCGACGGCATTCGTGATCTTCCCGCCTCCGATGCCGGCGAGGTCAATCATCTGTTTCGCGTGTCAATTGATCTGATGGTCTGGTTTCGCGAAGCGTGATCATAGCCCTATCGCGCCGTGGGCAGGCGCTTTTGTACACAACGGAGAAGCAACATGCCTGAAGCACTTTCTCAGGTCGATATCGGCTATGGCACCGTCGTTCGGGTGGGCCGTGGGGTCGGCCCGACCTGGACACAGATCATGGGTGGAGAGACGGCCGGTGTTCCGTCGCAGCCACCCGAAGATATCGATGTTACTCATTTTCAATCGCCGGGACGCACCCGCGAGACCAAACCGGGCCTGAAGCCGGTCGCGGATTATTCGCTGGAGCTGCAATACTGGCCTGGATCCGCAACAGATCTTCTGTTGATGGAGCTTGCCGATCTGACCTCGGCAGGGTCGCGTGAGATCGTGCTTCTGGAGATCACGCCGAATGGTGGGTCGACCTGGCTGTTTCAGGCCTATCTCAACGAGTATGTGCCCTCGTCATCGGTTGGCGAAAAGCAGATGGTGGCTGCCGCCTGGAAGGTGATGGCTCGTGTCATCGCAACTGCGGCCCCGGCCAATGTGTTGCTGCCATCGATCTCGGGGGTTGCCCAGGAGGGGCAGGTGCTCACGGCGATTGAAGGATCATGGACTGGCTCACCAACATTTACCTATTCCTGGGAAGAGGACACCGGTGCCGGTTATGCCGCGATCTCCGGTGCAACTGACAGGACTTACACGGTCGTGACCGCCAATGTCGGAAACCCGATCCGGGTTGCTGTGACTGGCACCAACAGCGATGGCAATGCGAGCGCCACATCGGCGCCGACTGCTGACGTGATTGGGGCTTGATCATGGCTCATCCAGCAGGCGTTAAAGTGATGAAGGCGGGCGGCAAGGAATACCGCCTTCATCTGGGGATGTCAGTGCTTGCCGATCTGCAAGAGAAATTCGGCGACAAATTCGACGAACTCCTGGCGCCGCCCAAGGACGGCAAGATGCCGAACCTGCGGGTGATCCAGGATGTGTTTATTGCAGCTCTGCAGCGCTACCATGAGGATGAGGCTGATCGGTGGCTGGTCGATGACCTGATTGCTGAAAACGCCGACGCCTTTGGTGAGTTGCTGACGTCCTCATTCCCCGACGTCAAGGAAGGGGGCAAGGATGGCCCCGGCGCAAAAAAGAGGAAGGCGGCGGCTTAGATTTCGCAAGTCTGTGCGAAACCTATGTCGCTGCCGGCCTGCCGCCTGCGCGCTTCTGGGACATCACGCCCCGGCTTTACGAGACCGAATTGAACGGCGCGATTGCCCGGGTCAGGCGTGAGCGTGGTTTGGTTTGGCAGGGTGCCTTCCTGCCCCAGCAGAAAAATCCGCCGACCTATGACGAGTTTGTCGGTGGCGCGCCCCGCAAGGCGGAGCCGGCATCGTTTCTGGATATGCGGCTGCGGGCATCCGTCAAGGGCTTGCGCGGAATCAGTATGGCGGAAGCTTTGTCATCGATGGGGTCGAAGTAGTTAAAGTCCATCACGCCTCATGAGTTCCTGAAGCTCTTCGAGGCGAGATGGGGAGATCAGCCAGCAGCCTTCCGGTGGGCAAAACTGAGACAGGCCGAACGGTGCGGTCGGATGCGAGAATGAGCATTCAACCTCGCCTTGATCAACGGTGTGGGTTGATGGTTGTTTCTCACCGCTCAGCAACGCTGCAACCCTGCTTGGCCGGTTCGGCAGTTCAACTGCAATCCTCATCCGGACGCGCGGTGGTGACAGGTCGGGGAAGGCCTGAACGTCTGTAGCTATTGAACCGGAGGCGTTCCAGTGGTGTTCGGCTGCCCTCTGGCAGGCGTCAGTGATGGTTGGTTGATCGGCGGAGGCCGATCCTGCGGACAGGGCGAGAGTTAACAGCGTGATCTTCTTCATGTCGGGTTCCCCTGAAAAGGTTGCGATCTTTGGATTGTGTGCGCTCGCCGGTAGATAGCCTAGCAGCGCAGACAAGATGAGTCATTCTCTCCGCGACCGTGACTTAAGTGAAGCCAACAGACTGCATTAGCGATGCGTGAGGATCAATTTCCGCGCACGAACAGGATGATGGAGACTGTCTTGGCTGTTTTTGCATCAGGAGATATCAATTGAGCTCTAGCGTAATAGGCGCATTGCGCGTGAATCTCGGTCTGGATTCTGCCCAGTTCAGCGATGGGCTGAAGAAAAGTCAGTCGGGCATCCAGAATTTTGCGAAGAACGCTGCTGTCGCTTTCGCTGCAATAAGCGCTGCAGCGAGTGGGGCCTTTCTCGCCATTCGTGGTGCGGCGCAGCGGGCAGACGATGCCTGGAAGAGCAGCCAGTCTCTGGGTATGCCCATTGATGAGCTTGGCCGTCTTACGCACGCTGCCGAGATGAGTGGTGCATCGCTTGAAACTTTGCAGACGGGTATTCGCCGGGCCTCTCAGGCGATCAGCCAGACTGCGGCTGGTGCAACCAACGAGGCTGCCAAGGCGTTTCATCAGCTTGGTGTGAAGGTCAAGGATTCGGATGGGAAGCTTAGGTCGTCAACTTCGGTAATCGAGGATATTGCTGATCGTTTTTCCAAGATGCCGGACGGTGTTGCGAAGACGAACGCGGCCATCGCCATATTCGGACGATCCGGGGCTCAGTTGATCCCGATGCTCAACACAGGCCGTGAAGGGCTCAAGGCTATGGGGGATGAGGCGGAGCGCCTTGGCCTTGTATTCGATGAAAAGACAGCCCGCTCTGCAGAACAATTCAATGACAATATTGCACGGCTGTCCGGCTCCATGACGGGATTGTGGAACCGGGTTCTTGCCGGAGTCATTGGTGGCTTTACTCATCTGTCAGACAGGTTCGTTGCCGCATCGCAGGCTGGCGGTCAGCTTACCTCGATCGCGGATGGAATCACCTGGGCGATGAATGCGTTGGCACGCGGTATTTCGGTTGTTTTCGATAATCTCGGCACGCTTTATGACCTCTTCAAGGTTTTTGTAGCGGCGAAGATTGTCACATTTCTGGTGTCATTGGCAGGTGGCTTCATCTCGCTGGCGCGGGCTATTCGCGTCAGTGGCCTGGCAATGGTCGCCTTTACCACAATAACCCGGGCAAAGATCACGGCCATCGCACTGGCGGCTGCGGTGATTGCAAAGCTGACCGGTACGTTTGACGACATGGCAGGATGGTTGTCGAGCACAGCGACGGACATCATGAATGCGCTGCCGGAAAGCATGAGGGAGGGGCTGGACAGTCTCTCCGCCGGTCTTGCCGGGCTCGGCGCTGAAATCGAGGGTGTCGATGGCCAAGTCGCGAGCAGCATGGGGACTTATCTCCGGTTTGGCGAAGAGGCGGCTGGATCATTCGGCAAGGTGGGTGAGGCGGCGAAGTCTGAGGCTCAAAAGATAAAGGATATGCAAAGGGAAGCTGCGCGCATCTTCGAGGCTACGCGCACGCCACTTGAGCAATATCAAGCGCAGATCGCGCGGCTCAATGAGTTGCTGGCGGCCGGGAAGCTCAGCCAGGACACCTACAACCGCGCCGTGCTGCAGGCTCAGGACGCCTTCAAGCAGGCCGAAGAGGCCGGCAAAAAGACCGGCAGCGTGATGGAGAGGATTGGCGACAGGCTTGCTTCCACTTTCTCCAGTGCGTTCCAGGGCCTTATCGACGGGTCGAAAAAGGTGAAGGATGTGCTGCGTGACTTGCTCAGCCAGTTTGCCAGCATGGCGACGAACTCCCTGTTCAAGTCGCTGATCGGCGGTATTTTTGGGGGGGGGACTGCCGGTGGCGGATGGTTGGGTAACTTGCTGTCATTCGATGGTGGGGGGCACACAGGCTTTGGTTCCAGAACAGGTGGGCTGGATGGTAAGGGCGGGTTCGCAGCTCTTCTGCACCCCAACGAAACTGTAATAGACCATACGCGAACAACGGGCGGTGGCAGCAGCTCGCGCGACGTTGTGACAATCGTCCTACAAGATGACAGCGGGCGTATGGCTTCGATTGCTGATCAGCAGATCAAGACCGCAAGCGGCGCAATCATCAATGTTGCGGTGCAGAAGTCCAACTCGCAGATCATCCCGACAGTGCAGAACGCACAGAAGCGGCGGGTGCTGTAATGGCGATTCCATCCGTTCGCGAACTTCCGTTTATCTCTGCCTCGCAAAGCACGTTTTCGCTCGATCCCGGCACGTCCATTGCCCGTCATGGAAAGGGGCTCGCCGGGACGGTCTCTCAAATCCGCGAGGCGGTCTGGACCATGCGTCTGGAAACGCCTCGGCTCGAGCATCCTGTTCGCAACCAATGGCAGGCGTGGCACCACACCTTGCGGGGCGGGCTCCGGTTTTTCCTTGCCTGGGATATATCCAGGGCAGAGCCGAGGGCTTATCCGAATGGTGTTCCAGAAATTCTGGCCGCGACGTGGAATGGCGAGGGCACTGTTGCCAGCCTGGCGACTCCGGGACAGATCGATGCGTCTGGTGTTCCGGCAGGATTTCAACTGATGATCGGTGACCGCGTTGGCTTGGTCGAGGGCGGCCGGTACGGATATTTCGATGTCGCCGAAGATGCCACGGCAGACGGTTCCGGCAATATCTCAGTCACGGTCGAGCCGCTGGTGCAGGATGTGTTTACAGCATCTGCAGCGGTCGTGTTTCGCAGGCCAAAGGTGAAGATGCAGATCGTCAACGGTTCGTTCGAATCTACCTCGACCTTCGACCTGACGCCCGTCTCGTTTGATGCTGTGCAGGTGATCTGATGCGCAGCTATCCGCCGGTGCTGCTGGATCTTCTCGATGAGGGCCGGGTTCGCTATGCGGGCATGATCCGGTTTGACCTGGGTGAGGGCTCCTTTGGCTTCATCCGGCAGTCGTCGGATTATGTTTATGGCGGGGTCACCTACAAGGCGATGCTTGATGGCTTGATCGAGGTCTCCAGCCTCTCACGCGGCTCTGGCACATCGGCCTCGGGCTTTGTGCTGCGGCTGTCGGAAAGTCCGGACAATGGCATCACGCCTGATGTGTTGCTCAATATCGAGGATTACGATTACCGCGACCGGCCGGTGACGATTTATGACCTGCACCGGCATCCCGACACCGGGGCGGTGCTTGGCGATCCGGTGATCATGGAGCGCGGCTACATCAACGCCATCATCCACAATGACGATCCTGATGCCGGATTTTTGATGACAGTCGAGAGTGAGAGCCGGGCGATTGATTACAGCCGGACCAATGGCCGCATCCGGTCTCAGGAGGATCAGCAGCGCCGTGCGGCCGGGGATCGGTTCTTCGAGCACGCATCACTGACCGGGCGGCAGAAAATCAAGTGGGGCAAGACATGAGGATCGACGGCTGGGAGAAATGCCTCAAGGCGATCGTGGAGCGCCATCGCGACCTTCCGGGCCAGTGGGGTGTGTCGGATTGCTGGATGCTGGCGGTCGAAGCCCATGAGGCCGTGACGGGCAAGAAGCTGGCTCCGAAGCTTCGCCGCTACAAGACCGAGAAGGCCGGCTACAAGCTGTTTGCCAAACACGGGTTTACGACTGTTGGCGAGGCGCTGGCTGCCCATCTGCCGGAGTGCCCGGCCTTGATGGCCCAGCGCGGGGATCTCGGCCTGATCGAGCGGGGCGGGCTGGAAAGCTGCGGCGTGGTCACCTCCCTGGGGCTGGCGGTCAAGACACTCTACGATGATGGGTCATCCGTGCTCGAATACCACCCGGTCACCGCGATGACGCGCGCGTTCAAGGTTACCTGACATGCCAATCTTTTCGGCCATCATAGGCGTCGTCGGCGCAGCGATTACGGCTGTCGGCTCGTTCATTGCGCCGCTCACAGGCGCCCTTGGCGGGTTGGGTTTGTTCGGCAGGGCCGCGCTGTCGATCGGGCTCAATCTGGCCGCTGCGGCGGTGCAGAAGGCCTTCGCCAAGAAGCCCGCTGCGCCGGTATCCGGTGTCGAGCTGGATCTGCAATATGGCGAAAACGTCCCGCGAAAGGTGATGTGCGGGCGGTTCGCTGTCGCCGGGCATTTCGTCTATCCGAATGCCTATGGCCCCGCCAATGAAACGCTGCAACAGGTTTTTGTGCTGTCGGATTTTTACACCACGTCACTCGACAAGGTGTGGATTGATGGTGAGCTGGCCAGCCTCGGCGCGGTCGATGCCACCAGGGGGGCGGTTGTCACCAATGGCGAACATGCCGGCAAGATCTGGATCAAGTACCATGACGGCAGGCAGGCGGCAGCAGACTCGGGGCTGGTGGCGGGCTCCAATCCGTCCGGGAGATGGACTGCGGCGCACAAGGGCACAGGTATTTCCTATGTGGTCGTCACCATGGAATACGACCAGGAGAAGCTGACGCAACCGCCTCAATTCCTGTTCGAGGCCAAGGGCGCTCCGCTCTACGACTGGCGCAAGGATTCGACCGTTGGCGGTTCTGGCGCGCATCGCTGGAACGATGTCACCACCTGGGAATTCTCGGAAAATCCGGCGCTGATGTTTTATGCCTATCATCGCGGGTTTGCGATCAATGGCGACCTGTTTTGCGGAATGGAGGTCAGCCAGTCCGATCTGCCGCTGTCGAAGTTGACGCTCGCCGCCAACATCTGTGACGAGACTGTTGATGGTGGGCCGCGCTATCGCTGCTCGATCGGCTTTGACTGCACGGCGGCCCATGGCGACAATATTGAAGCGGTGATGACCTCCTGCGGCGGTATCCTGGTCACAAGCGTTGGCGAGATTTATTTTGTCGTCGGCACCGATCAGTCGGTTGTGGCCACATTGACGGATGACGACCTGGTCGTCGGGCAGCCGGTTTCTTTCCAGCGCCGCCGGGCCATGGATGAGCTGGTCAATTCGGTTTCTGGCACGTTTCCGAATCCGGACAATCTGTGGTCGTCGACCAGCTACGCTACAGCGCGGGACGCCGGCACTGTCGCAATCGACCGCCGCACACGGGATGTCGCCATCAATTTCGACACGGTTCCCTATCCGAAGCAGGCCGGGCAGCTCGCCGCGATCTACTATTCGGAAAACCGGTTCGAGGCGACCGCGAGCCTGACTGTGCGGCCCCGCTGGCAGGTGCTGGAGGTAGCCGACTGGATCACCTGGAATTCTGCGCGCTACGGCTCGCGAACCTTCATGGTCACCGACATGCAGATCATGGCTGACAGTGATGACGGGCCGCGCAATGTGGTGCTGTCGTTGCAGGAGAGGTCCGGTGATATCTATGCCGGCGTCGGCATTACCGTGCCGCCCATCCCGCTTGGGCCCGCCACCCCGGTCTATGCCAATGAGCTGCAGGATTTCACTGTCACGGCGGCAACCGGGGTGGGGTCGGACAGCCAGGCCTATCCGATCATCCGGGCATCGTGGACCGCGCCGACCGATCCGACGGTCTCGGGCGCGGTGCTGCAATGGCGTGTCAAGGCAGACCCGGCCAATGTGTTCGAGAAGATCGTTGGCCGCGACATGACGATTGCGATCCTGAGTGAAGCCGTCGTGCGCAACACCACCTATGAGGCGCGCCACATTCTCCGCACCGACCCGGCGCGCCCGGTTGTTCCGGCCGCCTGGAAAGAGGTGACGACCACCAACCCGCCATCCAGTGATGTGACGGTCGGGCTTCGCCAGGCACGTGATGATGTCTACGGCCTGTTTGAGCGGCTTCGCGAGCAGGTGGATGATCTGGAAAGCAAGCTGGATCTGTCGGCCGGCAACGCCTCGGCCGACACTGCCGAACGGTTTCTGGATCGCAACATCATCCGGCGGTCAAAGGGTGAATTCGCAGCTTTCGTCGAGACCGAAACCCAGGCCCGCATTGACGGTGACGAAGCTCTCGCCAGTTCGCTAACCGCTGTCGGGGCCAAGGCCGACGACGCCACCGCATCGGGCTTGTTCAAGATCGAGGCATCGGCAGGTACGGGGGGATCTCTGACCCGGCTTTCGATGTACGGGCGCGCCGAAGCGGGTGGGGTTTACCGGGAGGCTGGTGCTGTTCTTGATATCACGCCAACAAAAGCTTCGTGGTCATTTTTCAATGACCAGTTCAACATCCTCAAGCCCGATGGGACGCCGATTGCAGTGTTCGGGACGTCCGGGGCGGATCTGTTGTTGCAGAACATCAGGGTTGGATCGCTTGTTTTCGATCAGCTTTCCAGTGCGAACGGGAAACTGGTGCTGAAGGGGTCGGATTCCTTTGCGTCAATAGAAGTTTTCTCCTGATGTCCAGACTGTTCATTGGTATTGATAGCAATGGGATTCCTGCTTTGAAAATCACGCGGGACAGTGCTGACGACCCTTACTCGACGCCTGACAGCCAGCGAAGCAAGTTTTCCTACAACAGCAATGATGCGGGGAATGCAGCTATTGGTGCTGTTGTCACAAGGGAAACCGGCACTCCCGGTGCCGAGTACGGCGCGCCTGTTGTCTATCCGCTAAGTCCGAATACCGGCTATCTTTATATGTCGCCGCCGGGGTCGAATGGCACAAATTATAAGAAGGCAACAATCCGAGTATCCGGGGGTGTGGTTGGGGAGACTTTGTACAGCACACGGTATTTTGACAATCTGAGGTATGGTTGCCCGCTGCTTTCAGACTGCACAAAAAACACATCGAACGGCAGATACGCGAATATCAGAACCGTTGCAGGCCTGTCGATTCCTGGTGGCGGTTACGTGCTGACAGCATCCACCGGTTCAATGCCCGTTTCGCCCCAGTCTGCCTTTGTTGTGCCCGCTGGTGGCGGCTACCACACACTCCCGGATAACGCATCGGTCACAGGCGCAGAGAGGCTGCATTGGCTCAATTACGAAGGCGGCGGCTACATTCTGAGAAATGTCGTTTCAAAATTGAGCAGGAGCGCCGCACAGGTTCTGTGGAATTTGCCAGCCGACAACACACCGCTGGAAGACGCTGCCAAAATCCCCGGAACGTCGGGGGTCAAGGCCATAACCATAAGCCCCACGCAGTTCAAGATTGCACGTCAGGGTCACAATGTTGACACTGCCACTTTCGACAAGCTGGTATTCTCCGCTGACAAACGTCCGGGCAAGGTTATAGCTGCCGGGGATGTGGCGATTGCCGGTGGAACCACGCATGTTGTCGAGTGTGGAATCGCATTGAATGACACGGTTGTCGTAGAGCAAGCGATGTATTCCGGGTCTGCGATATCATTCCCGTTTCCGCCGAGCCTATACATCGATGACACGTGGAATTTTGAGTACAAAATCAGCGGCTCCAAGGTTGTCTTTTATAACGACACAGCCACCACTTATCACATTCGATATATGATCATCGCCGCAGATGATGCACCGCCCACAACAGGGTCGAACAAGGTGTTCCGGCAGATTGACGTAGATGGCGACACCGTCTTCCAGATTTTACGCCCAGGGTCTGCGGAGCCGCCTGCGCTGGCTGACATCGTTATCGACAGCCGTTGGCCCAGTATTCCTATTTTGGATGAGGGCTATCTCGATGTTTTGAGCGTGTATAACGCCAACCCCTTTGCGGGCTACCAGTCTTTCACAGTGAACTTCGCCAATCCGGGCAACCTGTTCCCCTTCATAAAAATGTCCGTTGTTCGCGGGGGAGGGGCATCGCCGCCTTACATCGCGTGCTCGCCTGTTGTTCGCAAACGTATAGGCCCGTTCAGTCCCGGAAGCGAGTTCGAGCGCTTGGGGGGGGATACAGTCTACTGCACGTTGAACAGCAATACCCAGGCTGTGTTTCATGCGTTCAGAGGTCGAATTATAGAATCGGGCGAAACGGCCTTTGTTGACGACACCTACCCGACGGTCGGCATCCGCTACTACATCTTTGGCATCCCGACATAGTCCTGCCGCCCGCCCGCCACCTCTCTGATCATCACCTAACAGGGACTGCCATGACAGCTTATACGACTGAAAAAACCGGCGTGATCAGCCTCACGGCCGGGAGCAAGACCGTGACCGGAGACATGACGCTGTTCAGCGTCAGGGCCTGTGCGGGCGGTATTTTGATTGTTGATGGGGTGATCGGCGTTATCGCCAGCGTGGAAAGCGACACCGCCGCCACGCTGGAGCAAGACTGGGCCGGGTCAACTGTCTCGGAGGTGGCCTATATCATTGTCAGGTCAACCGCATCAGCGGCCCGTCTGGTCAATGCCCAGGACAAGCTGGCCGATCTGGTCGACAAGCTCGAAAGCCAGTTCTTTTTCGATTATGACGCCTTCGGGACCGCGCTTGCCGATCGCGATGCGTTTGACGATGAGGCGGAGGGGTTCAAGTTCGCGCTGTTGCCGGCATCGGGAACCGGCGGGCCTGTCCTCTATGTCAGGTCAAGCGCAACACCGGGCACATGGACCGGCGGTGTGGAGATCCGCGGCCCGGCTGGCCCGGCGGGGGTCGATGGTGTTGACGGTGTTGATGGTGTTAACGGTGTTGATGGCGCCGACGGTGTTGATGGTGTTGATGGCGCCGCCGGCGCGCCGGGGTCGTCGGACGTTGTCGGCACCAGCGCCACCAGCCTTGCAATCGGCTCTGGCAGCAAGACATTTACCGTCACAGAGGCTGATCGAGGCTGGGGCGTCGGTGCGCGGCTCCGGGCATCGTCGGATGCGGACGGGTCGAGATGGATGGAAGGCGTTGTCACGGCCTATTCGGGCGTCACGCTGGAGATGTCTGTCGATCTTGTGGGCGGGGCCGGGACGCGGGGTGACTGGACGATCAACCTGGCTGGCGAGCGGGGCACACCAGGTGCGGATGGCGACGGATTTGGAGACATGGTTGTTGCGACATACGACCCGCAGGCAATCGCAAAGGATGTCTTCGATCGGGCGAACCATACCGGCTCTCAAGCCATTGGCACGGTAACGGGGTTGCAGTCGGCGCTTGACGAAAGGCTCGGCAAGTCGGGGGGTACGGTCACCGGGGATCTGAACGTGGAAGGTGCGTTCACGCGCCCAGCCGCCGCGGGCTATCTGATTAAGCCCATTGGCGAAAACACGGGCCTTTACCGGGAGGATAATGGCAGCCTCTCGCTTTTCCGTGGCGGCACGAGAGTCGCCACAGCAAGTGGTGCGCACTTTGGGATTGGAACGGCTTCGCCAGAAGCTCAACTGCACACAACCGAAGATGTCCGTTTTGAGGGCGTAGCGGGCGCGGGAGGTGCTGGCGTTCTTAAGGTTGATGCGGAAGGTAATGTAGCCTCAGGAGGCGTCAACACAGTCCAGGTCGTGCGCGACATCTACACCGCCTATGTGGCCCGCACAGAGATCATCCCGCTCGACGACACTATTCCGAAAAGCTCCGAAGGGTTTCAGGTTCTTTCAGCTACGATCACGCCGACGAAATCAACCAACAAGCTGCGGATCAAGGCGATTCTCAACGGAAACACCCCGCCCGCCAGTTCGGCCTCGATCACAGCTTCGGTCTTCAACGGCGGGGTCAACGCCATTGTGGCGGATACGGTGTGGGGAGCTGCTGGAGAGCCCAGGCAGCTCATCATTGAACATGAGTATGTTGCCGGAACGACATCTGCGGTCACGATTTCAATCCGCATGGGTCGCTCAAGTGCTGGTGACATTTACTTCAACGGGACGGCGGCAGGCCGCACCTTCGGTGGTGTGCGGGCGATGGTGCTGACTGTTGAAGAGATCGATACATGACGTTGCTTCCTGACTGGCGGCGGGTGCTGCGGCGGGCCTGGTCGGTCCGGCTGATGATCCTGGCTGCCGTTCTCTCCGGCGCGGAAGTGGCGCTTCCGTTTCTTGATGGCCTGTTGGAGATCGCGCCCGGTGTTTTCGCCGCGCTCTCCGCGCTCACCACTGCTGCGGCCTTCGCCGCCCGGCTGATTGCTCAAAAGGATGATGACGATGAGTAAACGCGCAAAATCACTTCTTGCCGGTGGCGCTGCCGGTGTCATCGCGCTCACGGCTGTGTTCATGCAGCCCTGGGAAGGCACAAAAAACCTCGCTTATTGGGACAGTCTCGGCAGGGTCTGGACGGTCTGCACCGGCGAGACCAAGGGCGTGAAAAAGGGCGATCGCTACACCGACAAGCAATGCGCAGAGATGCTGCAGGCCACGCTGGAGAAGGATTACCGCCAGCCGCTGACCAAATGCATTCCCGGCTTTGACGGCTATCCGCTCGGCTGGCAGGTGGCGATATTGAGCCTGACCTACAATGTCGGGCCGGGTGCGGTTTGCAAATCGACGGCCGCCCGGCTTGCGATCGCGGGAGACCTTGAGCAATCGTGCCAGGCCATGACCTGGTTCAACCGCGCCGGCGGCAAGGTGGTCAGGGGTCTCAAGCTGCGGCGCGAGATGGGGGACGCCAACCGCATTGGCGAGCTGGAGATCTGTCTTGCCGGGCTCGATATGCCGGCCGTCACAACTCCAAAGGCAGCGCCGCAGGTTAAACCGGCCGCCAAATCGCCAGAGGCGGCCAAGAACGAGCATGACGGCTCTCCGGGCACAGTGCTGGGCCTTGCCATCTTCCTCGCGCTGGCGGGCACTGTGGGCGGGCTGGTCTTCCTTCGCAAGCGGAGGGCCGGCAAATGATCTGGTGGACCGTTGCAAGATATGTGGCCATCGGCCTCGCTGTTCTGGCCGTGATCCAGATGCTTCGCGCCGACGGGGCGCAATCTCTCAGAAACAAGATTGAAAGGCAGAACAATGAAGCGGCTCAAAGTGCTGATATCGCCCGGCTTGGTTATGATGATTGCGTTGGTGCTGGCCGCGTGTGGGACTTCGGCGCCGGCAAATGTCAGCGGACTCCGTAACGTGGTCGGGACTGACCTGATCGGGACGAAGGGCGCCACGGCTGATGACCAGCACAAGATCAACCGGACGGTGACCGGCATCTGTGCGGCCTCGGTGTGGACCAGGGCCGAATGCGCCCGGCACGGGGCGGAGATCCGCCAACACTAAGCGGGCCGGCCTGAGATGCGACCTCGGGCCGACCCTGACCAAGCCGACCTAAACGGAGGCCGACATGGCTGAGACGAGGATTATCAAGGCAGGGGTAAAGCAATGGTGAATGCGAACCCCGGAGAAATCACGCTCTACCTGACCGGTATTGCCATGGTCATTCTGCTGGCGCGGGTGGTGCTGACATGAGCGATCAAAGTATAGATCGGCTGCTGGGCACCTTGCTCAACAAGGTCGAAAACCTTGGCGATCAATTCGGTGGGATGCGTGAAGATATGAAGGAGTCGGAAAGGGCGTCAGCCGCGAGCCGAGACAAAGTCCATAAACGACTTGATGATGTGACCCTCAGACAGGCCCATCTTGAAACCAGTGTGGCGACAATGAACGGAAGGGTGGAGGCCCTAAGCGGCGAGGTCCGCGATATGAAGGATGTCACCGATGGTGTGACGAAATTGACCCATCAGGCCGAAGGTTTAGGAACACTCGGCCATGCGTTGTTGCGTGTCGGCGGGTGGGTGCTGGCATCGGCCGGGTGGTTCGTCGGCGTCTACACCTATTGGACCGGCCGCCCGCCGCCTTGAACAGATTCGCCGCAATCCGCGGCGTTTGCCCGCCGGGGCAGCCCGGCCCCGCGTAGGTTGCGGGAAGTGTGACCAAGCCAGGGTGGCTGCAATCTGCCTGGCTTGGACTCTGTATCAAAATGAAGAGCCCCGTGGTCCCGCCGGATCATGGGGCTCTTTTTTGCGTTCTGGGGGTCAGGCCCACCCCACACCCCACGTCACGTAGGCCGCGCCGGCATTAAGCGCCGCAGCCGCAAGCCACGCCCACCATTGGCCGCTGCGGTAGGCCAGAAACGCTGAGATAACTGCCATGATAGAAATTGCGGCGGTCATGGCTGGCTCCTTGAAGTATTCGTCACCTTGAGAAGGTAGCCTATCGGATGGTAATGTGGCCTTGCGCCATTTTGTTTGCGAGATAGCGCAGTATTTCGCGGACCTTTTCAACTTCCTCTTCTGCATTATTGCCATCGGCATTGAGCCATTTTGCGAGATCCAATACATCACCCGAGCTCATTTTCTCCGAGCCGTGTAAGATGACGTTGACGCCATCAATCTCGATGATTTGCATGGCATGCCTCCTTCGGCTATTTCAGTTTCACCAAAACGCCGGTTCGAGATCTCAGCAAATGCTGCCGCCTGGAATAGCGTTTGTTCTGTTCGTATTGGGCCAAGTGCGCTGAGCTTATCCCGCCTGCCACGGCTCGCCGATATCGAAGATAGTGGACAAAATCGAGCCCCTTGATAGCCATGATCCGCTCCGAGCTCTCATGGGTCAGACCGCCCGTTTCAAGGAGCTTGCGGACCCGGAATGAATTAAGCCAGCGCATCAGGTGCTCCTTGCGTGATTGGATCTACATTCCTGCTCAAGTGCCGCAACCCGATCTCGGACCAGTTCAAGCGATGCTGGCTCAGGGGAGATGGTTCGGAGGTCAGATTCGGCCGCCCGCAGCGCGCTCAGATACCACTTGCGTTCCCGATCAAGCGCACTCTTGAAATCACCGACAACTCCCATGCCTGCTCTCCTGTCATTTTCGGTTGAATGTAGCAACCAGTGCTTCGATGTCGGCTTGCTCAAACACGAAAAACGCCTCCATCTTGTCACCATCGTAGGACATGAATTTGCTTGCGGCATCTTCGACTGGATAGCTCGTGCCAGTCTCAAGCATTTCCTCAAGCCGGTCGAAAGCCTGTCCGGAGTCCTGCGCCTGGACCCACATCGGGTTGACCGCCCAAAAGCCCCAATATCCGTCGCCCGTGATGTGGCTTTCCAAGACCATAAGCGACGAAAAGCACCACCGCTCGCCATAGGCAAACACTGTGCCTTCCGGGCATTGCTGGAACTGCTCTGGCGTCATAACTCTAGCCATCGGTCATGCTCTCCTTCGAATATCTCGAGGCGATCAATTGAGAAGCGATCGCACCTCAGCTTCGATGTTCGCTCTGGCTTCAGCTTCAGTCGCTCCGAAGTTAAACCAGACGTCACCCGGCTCCTGGATGACGTCGCCTTCAGTGACAAATGGTTCCCGTTTCGCGAGGGCAATCCATCCTGATCTATCTCTGAGTGGGCGGGTGATGTAATGCCACAAAGCCTCAGCTCCTACGATTTGGTTTTGCTCAGATCGGCGCCATCGCTTGGCGGCACGCCAAGCTCCCACTTCGGCGGCTCAGCATCGTCAGGTTTTGCATAGGGCCTCCACCGTTGCCGCCCATCTCGATTTATGTAGTGCTGATAGGATGATCCGAAGGTGGTTGCATCAGTCCAGCCTCCTGCGAGTTCATCCAATTCCTGCTGTTCATCGGATTTTTCGGTCATAGCAATCTCCTTCGATTTTCAGTTGATGCTGTCGTATCTCTCGACATGGGCATGATTGTGCGAGCGATTGGCGAATGTGCTGTCGATCGGGAAATCGACCCCGGCGCGCAAGAGCCGGTCTTCGAGAACAAGCATCCGCGATGCCATCATCCGCATTGCCATTTGCCAGCCGCCGCCCTTGTCATGCGACTTCTGGAGGTATGCCTGCAATATCTGGTCTTCGATGCCCATTGGTCAGGCCCTCCTGTTATTTGGTGGGGTTGCGGCGCTCGGCTAGCACCACGCTCGACTTGAAATAGGCCAGCAGAGCAGTGGCCAAAATCGTCCGTTCATGGCCCTCTGGTGCCAGCCAAAGGCAGAACAGCAAGACCTTATCCACGATGATGAACCTGATGTCGTTCAGCATGGTCTGCTCCTAAGATTTGTTGAGTTCAGCCTTGGCTCGGGCCAAACTCTTGTCGGCGCAAGGGCAATGCGTATCGTCGCAGTAGTCCGTCTTTGACCAGCACCCACCGGCTTTCCGTGCTTCCGCATTGTTGATCTCGAATGCCCGCTTGTATGGCTGCGTTTGGTGCAGCTCGTCGCGCTGGAATTGCCATGGCTTCGGCATGATCAGCCTCCTTCGATTATACGGTTTCGGGCGCTGGCCACCGGGCCAGAAACTGGTTCATCATGTCTACGGTTGCAAACCCGATGTGCGTCCATCCGTAGACAGTCGCGCTGCCGCGATACCAATCCCCCGGCTTGCCGTGGATCGGCCACGCTTCGGGCCCGAAATTGTCGCGGCACCACTCGTTCATCTCGCGCTCGCGGTCACTGTTGATCCCGTCTGTGAAGGCATCAACCATCCACGGGCGGGACTGCCAGCACTTGAGCGTCAATTCGTGGCCCTCGGCGTCTAGCTTTTTCTCGCTCCATTCGATGGTGCGCCGGTATAGATCAGTCGTCACGGCCATGCCTCCTATTGTTTGGGCGCTGCAAGCAGCGGGATTTCGTCGGCGCGCTCATAGAGCGTTCGACCATCATTGGTCAGCATGTAGGGCATGAACACGGCCCCGAACGAGAGCATTCCACACTCGACGGCGGTAACCTGACCTTTGACCCAATCGCGCAGGATCGAGTTCACGGCAATCATGCCTTGGTCGAGCGCCTTCTGCTCGTATGCTTGGCGGCTTCCCTTGCGCCGATGAGACCACGGCTCGGCTTTGAGATACATCGCCGCCCATCCTTTGCCGGATGCCTTCAACTGGATACTCCGTCCGCGATGCTGGAAAGCCAGCAAAACCGAATGCTCTGCAAACTCGTCCATGAAGCCGACACTCTCGCAGCCGAACCGTTGCAGTATCTTGGTAATTTCATCGCGGGCGGCATGGCCGCTGCGGGCTGTTGCGTAGGGTACGCTCATGTGTCGTCCTCACTGTTGGCTTCAATCACGTCATCATCATTCGGGATCTGGTACCCCGTGATCCGCATGGCATCGTTCATAGCCTGTTGCCAAAGTTCCCGGTTCTCAGCCTTCCAGTGTTCGAAATTGCTGCGCATAAACTCTGCGCACTCCCGCTCTGGCAGGGTTCTCGTAAGTCCTATGATCGCCGCGCCCTCAAGCCTCGACGCCTCGCACCGTTGCCGCATCTCTGCTTGCCTATCTGCCCTTGGCGTTTTGTGCCGTTCCGCTTTCGTCCGTGCATATTGGACGTTGTGCATGGGCTTTTCCGCCCTGATTGCTGCGGCTTCAGCCACTAGCGCTGCGGCGTGTTCATTGAACTTTTCAATGGTCACTTTGGCAATGCTGTCGAACCAGTCTGATTGATATTTGTGTTCTTCCATCCGGCGCAACGGGTTCAATGACTGCCCGATATAAAGCAACTGGTCGTTCTCATCGAAATGGCGATAGACAGCATACATCACTTGGCCTTCTTGCGCTTCGGTTTGGTGACACAGACGTAATAGACCTGCGCTTTCTCCATCGGGCTCCCGAGATATTCCTCGATCCGGATCAGGCGGGTTGCCTCGGACAATGCCTTGTTGCCCCATATCCGGCAGATTTCCGCCTCCTGGGCCGCGTTCATCTCTGTCTCGGACAACGGCGGCGGCGCGTCCTTGACGCCCTCCAGCACCTCGACAGACCCGCCAGCAGCTTCAATCGCTTTGATGATTGATACCTGACCGGCTCCGCCTCCGAGATCCTTCTTTGCCATCACAACCACGGTCACGCCGGGGCGAACGCAATGAAGCATCGCCTCGCGTTCAAGCTGCTTGCTGTTGTCTGTGTCGATGAAGAACTTGCCCGGCGCAATGTTGGCGCTGGCAAAGGATTTTTCTCGACGGTTCATTCCATATGCAATTCTCATTTGCCCTATATGCGCCCCTAATTTCAACTTGTCAACATAACCTAGTTGACATCGCGCTATGAGTCAACTAATCTTGTTGAAACAGGCGGCAACAGCGCCGCTATCGTTTAATAATTAAAGGGACCATCGACCATGCCCAAAACAACGCTTACAGACGGATCGCCGGTCACGTCGGATCACCGCGAATTGAAGCCCAACGGCCAGCAGAAAGGCTATGTGGTTTTGTCAGATGACGAGCGAGCGAAGGGCTTTGTTCGCCCGGTCCGCAACGCTTACAAGCATCTTGTGTGCGGTGTCGTCACCACGATGGGCGACAGCCTGGCGGAAACCTATGCCCGTGATCCGTTCTTCTATTCTGGCACTTTTTGTGTCGGTTGCGGCAAGCACTTCCCGGTCGGTGAAAACGGCGAGTTTGTCTGGTCAGGGACGGATGAAAAGGTGGGAACATGACAACCAAGAATTCACCGCTTCGCGTTCTCAAGGCTCAGGCCGATCAGATCGCAGCGACGATCATGGCGGCAGAACGTGGCGAGAAGATCGACGCGCATTTTGCTGACAAGCTCAAAGAGGCCCGCCGTCTCGATAGCTTCAAAATAGGCATCGCCATGGACGACAAGATCGTGACGATTGATATCGGATGGGACTTGATCCGCAGCACAGGCGAGGTCGCTCTTGCGCAGTACATCCTCGACCAAATGCGTGAGACGCGCAGGGTCTTAAACTGAACAACACATAAGGGACTTATCCACAGATGCTGATTTCAGTGGATGATTTGCGGCTTGTGGCGTGGGACACCTGCCAGCTAACCTATTGATGTGTAACGACCTGGCTTCGGCGGTCGTGGGACACTTCAATCATTGATTTTACTCATAAAAAGCTGATTGTTCTGTTCTTCTCGACCGCACCATAAAACACCCGCTCCGGCGGGTTTTTTTGTGTCTCCGGACCACCACCCAAAAAAGGGCAGAAGCCGCAAATGGCCTCTGCCCCGAATGTGGTTCGTCGCGACCGGGCCGGTTTAGCTGGCGATCACGGCCCTGAGCATCCACAGCGCCTTTTCATGGAAGGTGAGCCGCGCGGTCAGGACGTCTTCGGTGACCACGTCATCATTGTCGCCGGCCTTGGTTGCTGCCTTGCGGGCATCGCGCACCGTTTGCTCGTGCTCGGAGATGAGATCCGCCACCATGTCATGCGCCGATGCCTGATCGACGTCCGACTCGATCGGCGCGAAGGACTTTGTCATGCTGAAGCTCACGGGGGCGAGATGACCCAGAGCGCGAATACGCTCGGCGATGATGTCGCTGGCGCCAAAGAGCTCATTGTAGTGCTCTTCGGTCAATTCATGAATCGGTTTGAAAATCGGACCAACCACGTTCCAGTGGTAGATGTGGCTCTTGATCGTCAACCGGTAGGTCGCCGCCAGCAACTCCGAAAGATCCTTGGCCATCGACTTGCGATAGTCGGTTTTCAGGCCCGTGTTGATAGCTTCCTTTGCGGCTTCCGGCGATAGGCTTGGCTGTGCGGCATTGGCCATGATGAATTCCTTTCTGATAACGTTTGGTTGGTTCGGCAGAGGGCTCAAGACTGCGGGGCAGCGTTGGCGGGTGCGTCCTCGATCTGCGACGAATTGGTGTCGACCGGCCCAGCATCCTCGACCATGACGCCCCAAAGCACCCATCCGCCGATCAGAGCCAGGACCAGACTGATCAACAAGATCGCCAGAACTGGTTTTCCCTGACGCGCCTGGCGGGCGCTGACCGGATCCAGTGGTTTTTCATTCATATCGTTTTCCTATTCGGTCACGGATGGGGTTAACTCCGGCTGGGGCGCGTCAGGGAGGCGGCGATCGCGCCGATTGCCAAGCCTGCAAGGATCGCGGTTGTCTTGTTCCTGGCGATAAGGCTGGCAGCGCCAGAGATCGCCACCGCCGATGCATTGCTTGACAGCTCCACGCTCGTCCGGCGCCTGTCGCGCCGGCGCACCAGCGCGCGCAGACCAAGGGCCAGTACCGCCAGCGCCAATGCCAATCCCGCGCCCGCCAGCATTCCGTACACAAGGCCGTGGGTTTCGGCCACGAGCACGATGAAGGCGCCAAACAGCGCGGCGATCGCCACCAGCGCCATCAGGCAGACGAAGCCGACAAGGATGGCCTCGCGGCACAATTGCCGCGCCTTGGCGCCGGCATAGGACGAGGCCAGGCTGGAGAGGGAGAGAAGCAATGACATCATGAGTTACCGGCGCAGCAGGATCGCGGCCAGGAAACCGGCGGCGACGGCAACGCCCAGCGATTGAAGCGGCTTTTCACGGACGGTGGTGCTGACCTGCTTTTCGGCGCGCGAATATTTGCCGGCCATCTCGGAGAGCAATTGCTCGCCGTTTTTGAGAACATCGTCGATCCGGGCTTCAGCTGCCTCGCGTGCGACTCCGGCCTTGAGCGCACCGGCTCCGGCGAGTGCCTCACCAAGTGCTGCAAGCTCTTCGCGGATGCGCGCCGTGCGCTCGGCGATGTCGTCGACGACGTCATTGCCATTGGATCGTGTGGTTTTGCCTGTGGCAGCCATTTTCAAATCTCCTGTTACGTTCACCTCGACAACGCTGTGCCGAAGCAAAAGGTTCCATCCCGGTCGGGATTGCTTCAAAATAAAAGGCCGCCGGGCGAAACCCGGCAGCCTTCAGTGGGAAGTCATGCGCCGTTAGCGGGCTGGTGCACGAAGGATGACGCCGTCGCGGTCGGTCTTCCAGGAATCCTCTGAATACTCAGGCTGGGCTTCCAGCTGATCTTCAGTGAACGGCGTGAACAGGGTCAGATCACCGTTCGCGTCGGCGCGAATGTCGAGGTTTTCCGGCGATACGGCCACCTGCTTTTCACCCATGCCGAGGAAGCCGCCGACATCCAGGATAAACCCTTCGACCTTGTTGTCGCTGGTCAGGAGCACGTCACCGACTTCGCCGATGTTCTCGTCATTGGCGCTGTAGACAGTGCGGCCGATCAGATTGTCTGCGGTGAGCTCTTCCGCTGAAAATACGGTCATGGTCGAGCGATCGATCGACGTGGTCTGTTGTTCGGCAGGCGCGACGGCACTTGTGCCGTTTTCGATTTTTTCCGCCGTCATTTCTTCCGCCGGCTTGTCCGTGTCGGTCGCCATTCCGGTCGGCTGTTCGGCGTCGGGAGTGGCAGTCATGTCCACAGCAGCGCCGCGGTCGGGATAAATGGTCGTGCGATCAAACGGCTGCGCCGCTTCAAGCTGTTCGCGGCTCATATTGGCGACCAACCAGCGGTCGCCATCACGCTCGACCCACTCGATGGTGTCATAGTCGACCGAGACGTCCTTTTCGCCAATGCCGAGAAAGCCGCCAACGCCAACGACAATGGAAGAGATTTGCCCGTCATCGTGGATGACGATGTCGTTGATGTCGCCGATTTTTTCAGCGTCTTCAGAAGCCGAAGCATAGACCGACGAACCGATCAGCCGGCTGGCCAGGTTCATGTTGGTATCCATGGCTGCGCCCTGATCCGTCGTCACAACGGTTTCTGAGGTGGCGGCAGGTGTCTGGGAGTGGCTTGCTGCAAGCGCGGAGGTGGTTACAAGTGTCGCGAGCGCCGTACTGGCCAAGAGCATCTTAAACATGATAATTTCCTTTTTGCATCGAAAGGTGCCCGCCGGGCTGGACCGTGTGTGTGAGAGCGCTGGGCCGGCTCGGCGGTGGTTACAGGGATCAAACGCTGTCCCTCACGCTTGGTTCCGGCGGCGTTCAACTTTTTTTGACTGATTTTCGCCATGTCGCGGGTTTGCAGCATGGAAGGGAACGGCGTTCCGGAGCACCGCATAGGTGACGAGCAGCATCGGCACCGCCAGCAAGCCGCCAACCGGACCCCAGAGCCAGATCCAGAAGGCCAGCGACAGAAACACGACAAACGGATTGAGCGTGACGGAGCGCCCGATGATCTGAGGCGTGACGAATTGTGCCTCGATCATGTTGAGGACCAGAAATGTGGCCATCGGCAGAATAATGGCGGGCGGAGAATCCCATGTTGCCAGGCCGACACCCAGCAGGATGACCGCCATCACGGCCGGACCGATATAGACAATATAGTTGAGGCAGAAGGCCAGCATGCCCCACAGATACGGCTGGGGCACGCCGAGCAGCCACATCGCGCTGGCCGTGGCCAGGCCGAGGCCGGCGTTGATCACGGTAATCGACAGGAGATAGCGCGAGACGAACCATTCGGCATCGCGAAACATGCGCGCGGTTCTCAGGCGGGAACGGCGGCTGAAACAAAACGACAGCACGCTGGTGCGGATCGAATGACGTGTCGCCAGAAAGAAATACAGGCTGGCAAGAAACAGGATTATCTGCGCCATCAGAGCGGGCGCCAACGTGGCGATTTCCTCAACAGCCGTGTTGTCAGCAATTTCGACGGTCATTTTCGTCTCACCGCCGGACAGGCTGCGGATCTGTTCCTGCACGCCGCCGAGGGTGTCGAATACAGTCCGCCAGTCCAGCAGATGCCGCTGCAATTCCAGCCAGATGCGCGGGAGACGGTCCATCCAGATAGACAATGGCATGGAAAACAGCGCCACCGCCGCTGCAATCAGGGCCAGAAACAGCACCACCACGGTTGCCGCCGATAGCCATGGCGGAACGACGCGCTCGAGCGCACTGGCAACCGGCGATGCCATCAATCCGGTAACCAGAGCAAGTGTGACCGGTGCGAGGAAGGCCTGGCTGTGATCGAGCGCGGCAAGTGTGGCGACCAGCCCGGTGATGATGATGGCAATGCGAGCTGTCGATTGAAGCCCGGCATCCATGCCGGATTTCGCGGCGATCCGGACAACCGGCGGCTCCAGGCGATACAAAGGCTTCATCCAGATATTCCCTGTGATAAACAGGGACAACGCCGCCCGGAAGCAATCGTTCCCGATCGGATCTGAGCGCCCGGAGAAGCCAATTCCCGATGCACGCGCTCTTAAAACAAGGCGTCGCACCAAACCGGTTCCGGGGGATGCGCTTCAGGCTCTGTGTTCATGCATGTCGTTGTCGCAAAACCGCTGCACACTTTTGCGCGACCTGCATGAGAACGGTGGCGCTCCGGCAGCCGATACAATCAGGCGCCTTTGACGCGCCGCCGCAGTTGGCGATCCGTCACAACCCGCCCATAAGGCACGCGGATGATGACGTCGATCCCGTGCGAATCCGGCACAATGTCGAGGGACCCGCCCAACTCGACCCGCATAGTGGCATCCAGCAGCTTGGTGCCGAAGCCGCCTTTGCGGGCAAGCGCGGCTGAATCCTTCTCACCCAGTGGTTGCTCGCTGCGTTCGCGCCAGGAGAAGATCAGGGTTTGGGGACTGGTTGAACTTGGTTCGGCCTGCCACCTGATTTCGAGCGTTCCGGTATCCGATTGCGCCGAACCGTATTTCAGCGCGTTGGTGGCGAGTTCATGAAACGCCAGGCCAAATGCCTGTGCGGCGACCTCGTTGAGCTCGATGTCGGGCCCTTCAAGCGCAGCTTCGTCCAGTGTGCCGCCGAACAGCTGCCGCAGTTCCTGCATGAGCAGCGTTCTCAAATCAGCGCTTTGCCAGGCGGTCCGCGCCAGCAGATCCTGCGAGGATGCCATCGCCTGCAGCCGCGCATTGAATGATTGGGTGAAGTCGTCAAGCGACGTGGAGGAGCGCGCCGTCTGCCGTGACATGGCCAGAACCCGGGCGATCATGTTCTTGATCCGGTGCTTCATTTCCTGCAGCAGCAGTTCGCGGTCGTTGAGCGCACGTTCGGATTGTTCCCGCAAGGCCTCGCCGACTTCGATGGTGCGCTGTTGTGATCGCGATGACACGGCCAGTGCTCCGGCGAGCAGCAAGCCGCCCAAGGCCAGCATGAATGTCCGGGTCTGATCGACTGCAGGGCTGTAGCTCTCCGATGGCCGGATTTCCACTTTCCAGCTGCGTCCGGCAACTTCCAATGACATCACCACCGGCTGAGGGCGGTTGATCCGGTCGCTGGGTCTGCCGTCTGAACGGTAGATCAGGCTCGTGTCGGATGGTTCCCCGTCCCAGGCGGTGACGTGGATGGGCAATATCGGTGATCGGTTGAGGGCGGATTCAAACACGCTGGGAATCTGGAATGGGGCGTAGACCAGGCCGAGCGCCCTGCCTGAATTGGCGGCATAATAGGGCGTGTACATCAGATATCCGGCCTGCGGGTTCTGGGGATTTTCCTGGACCAGTTGCACCATGCCCGAAGCCCGCAATTGCCGCTCCGCCAGGGCTGCCAGAATTGCCGCGCGGCGGATCGGCTGAGAGTACATGTCGAAGCCCAGCGCGCGCATATTGGCATCGGTCGCCGGCTCCAGCAGCACGATGGGTGTCCGCTGCTCTTCGCTCGTCTCCGGCCACGGCTTGCGGTTGATGCCGTAATTGCGCTGAAGTTCCGCGGCGATGGCCTGGTCCGACGAGGCTCCCGTCGTCACATAGCGGGCAAAGCCAATGCCCTGGACGCCGCTGAACTGTTCTGTCTTCCGCAGATGGCTGACGAAAACCTTGAAGGCCTCTGCGCTGGGCACTTCGCCCGCTGCCTGGAAGTGAGCTTCGACCGATTTGACCAACAGCATGTGATTTTCGACCCGATCGCCGACCCGCCGCACCGCATCTTCCGCAATGCTGACGAAGGCCAAACGGTTGGCGTGGTCAATCGTGTACCAGGACGCAATCGCCGTGAGCATGCCCAACAGCGCCACAACGAAAAACACCAGTGCTGGCTGCACACGGTAAAACAGCGCCAAAATCTTGTCGTGAGGGCGCGCGGCAATCCGGTTAAGGAACTTGCCGATGCGACGCAAGAATGAGCGGATCAAGCCGGATATGTGCACCTCCAGTTGTGTCCCGAGCCGATGGCACGCGTGCCTGTATGATAGACGAAGAGATCGATGCTTGCGGATAGGGCCTGACGCCAAGCATGTCTATAACACAGGTTAAGCAGTCATTCAGGTTTTGGTAAACCGCTGATTGATGCCCCCATTGTTTGAATCTGTTGAAAACTCAACCAGAAAACGTTCATCAAAATCTGCAAAGCTGATCGCTCTCGAGGTCTCGGGAAAGCTCACCATGCCCTTGCCGATGTGCACCAGCTTCTCCTTGGTCAGGCGGCTCAGAGAGCGGTTGACGTGAACCGTGGACAATCCCATGCAGTCGCCAATCTGCTCCTGGGTCAATTCCAGCTCAAAGCCTTTGGCCGTGGCCAGCCCGACCTGCTCGAGCCGGATCCACAATTCGAGCAGGAAATGCAAGATCCGTTGCGCCGCCGTGCGCGCGCCGAGTGACACCTTGTGTTCTGAAAGAATGTTGGAATGACGGACCGTCATCCAGTCAAGCCCGGACGCCAGCACCGGAAACCGGCGGTGGATTTCGAGAACGCGGACCGGCTCGATCAGTGCCAGCGAGGCATTGGTCAGCGCAGCGACCGAGTAGAGCGAGGTGTGGTTGAAATTGACATGCAGGCCGATGAAGTCGCCGGGCAGGGAGACGCCGATAATCAGCCGGCGGCCTGCCGGTGTGATCTTGTAGCGGATTACCCATCCACGCCGCACCAGGAAGGTCGCGCGCAACGGTTCGCCGTCGCGGATGAACTCATCGCCTTTGGAGATGGCGGCCTGGTTGACCTGCATGGTTTCGAGATAATCGACCTCTTCCGAAGTCAACAGGACGGTGCGTCCGAGCCGCCTGACCAAGGGGCTGGCATTCTCGGGAATCGCACTCTGGCTTTCTGACTTCATGCGGCGCGCTTTCAGGTAAGAGAAGACCCGGCAATCTGATTGCCGGGTCTTGAAAAGACGGGTGTATTAGTTGCGTCCGAGCCAGTCATCGATTTCGCGCTCGGCCTCGTCACGGGTTTTGCCGTAGCGGGTCTGGATCTTGCCGGCCAGCTCGTCGCGGCGGCCTTCGACAACATCGAGGTCGTCATCGGTCAGTTTGCCCCATTGAGCCTGAGCCTTGCCCCTGTACTCTTTCCATTTGCCTTCAACGATGTCCCAGTTCATGTTTTTTTCTCCTGGTTGTGATCAATAACTCGGCCGTTGGGTGAGTGCGCGTCCGGCCTGCTCGAACAACGCCATGTCCGGAGTTTGGTTCCGCACCAAGTCTTTTAATTCATTATTTTACCGCTTGGGTGTGCGGCGCAGCGCCTGGAAACACCACCCGCGCTGTCTCGCCCAGGCTGGGTTCGTCGCCACTCATGTTGGCCATGGCAATCTCCCATGCAAAGCGGATGACGCTGCCTGAAGAAGCC
This sequence comes from Hoeflea sp. YIM 152468, assembly GCF_029210485.1. GTDB lineage: Bacteria > Pseudomonadota > Alphaproteobacteria > Rhizobiales > Rhizobiaceae > Hoeflea. Next base: position 4,246 of record NZ_JARGET010000005.1, on the reverse strand, counting down.
CAGATATCGGCCTCGGCCGGGTCAAACCGCATCAGGATCAGATTCGGATCGTCCTTGCCGCCTTCGAACCAGGCTGCGACCACCGGCGACCAGAACTCTTCGATCCGCGCTGTCTCGGGTTCCTCGCTCATCGTGCCGGTGATGTAGGCGTGATAATTGTGGTCAGGGCCGACCAGGCTGATGTTTGCCCGGCTGGCCGGATGGCGGACAACTGTCCCGCCCATGTCTGAATCGCGTTTTGCAAAAAACCATATGCCGCGCTTTTCCTCATCGACCTGCGGCGCCATGGGCTGCATCCCGTCACCAGTCCGGTCGAGGCCGATCATGACCGCATGGGTGTCGTCGAGTATGTCGAACAGTTGCTCGATCGGTTCGTTTCGTGTTTTCGTAAGATCTGTCATGGAAAACCCTTTCTGTCCGTGTGGGCGTCAACGCACAGCCGGGGTTCGGGTTCCGCTTCGATGTCGAGCTGATCTGCCAAGGCTGGTCTGGCAATGGTGTTACCTTGCGCATTGGACGGGCCCAAAGCGGGCACCTGCCGGTCGACACACTTGGCCAAACGGGGTCATGTAGCCACAGCGGATCATCTGCAGACAAACGGAAACAATCAGCGGATTTGCGCGTTTACCAGTAAGATTTAAAGGAACGTTTCATGAAATTTCGCGCGTTTGTCACTTTGAACGGCATGCTCGGCGTCCCCGCGGCAATCGCCATCGGTCTCTGGCTTCTTGCGGTGCCGCTGGTGTGGACAGACACGCATTTCACCATTGTCGGCGATCCGCTGCCGTTCTGGCTGGCTATTTCGGAAGACACTGCGAGGTCGCTGCTGACAACGATAGCAACCGCGGCAATCACCACGTTGAGCATGGTCTATTCCATCATGCTGGTGGTGTTCACGCTGGCCGCTGGCAACATCGCGCCCCGGCTTCTGCAGCGGTTTTCCCGTGATCGCGTCAACCAGGTCACCTCCGGGCTTTTGGGTGGCACATTCCTCTATTCGCTGAGCGTCCTGAGAGCCACTGGTCCGGATCTGCGGCCCGAACTCTCGATCGCCATGGCGTTTCTTCTGGCCGCATTGTCGGTGTTGCAGGTCATTCACTTTGTCCATTCGGTATCGCGCAGCGTGACGATCGATGCGGAAGTGGTCAAGATTTCCGAACAGCTCGAACGCCAGATCAATGCGCTTGTGGCGGAAACCGATGCACAGCACGTCGATTTCGACGAGGACCGACTGCAAACCTCGCTCAAGGCCGCGCAATCGGGCTATGTCACCACGCTCGATGAGACCGCCTTGCTGTCTCTTGCACAGCACAATGATACCTATATTGCCGTGCGGGTCGCGCCGGGGGACTTCGTTCTCTCGGGACAAACACTGGCCGTTGTCGGCTTCGGCGGTGACGATGAAAAATCTGCCTGCGCGGTGCGCGACGCGATCAATTTGCAACCTTATCGCGGTGCCGTTGACGACATCCGGTTTTCCGTCCGGATCCTGCTCGAAATTGCGCTGCGGGCGCTGTCGCCGGGCGTCAATGACAGTTTCACCGCCGTCACCTGTGCCGACCGCATTGCAGCCGCGCTGGTAAAACCTGTCTCTGATGGGCTGCGCGGTGACGTGCGATCCGACGAAAATGGCGTGGCCCGTTTGAAGGTTCCGGGTCTGTCGCTGGATGATCTGCTCAACATGACCCTGCATCCGCTGCGCCAGGCCGCACAGGGCAATATTCTGATGCTGGATCATCTCGGCGTCGTCCTCAACTCCCTTTATGAAGTGGCCGGGCCGGACGCGCGGAAATTGTTAAGCTCGCACGGCAAGGCCCTGCTGCAGACTGCAGGCTTGGCACAGCCGATCAGATCCGATCTGGAATTCCTGCAACGCAGACTGGACTTCAAGGTTGAGGATTAAACTCTGCTCGGCCCGTCAGGCTCTCGATTCATTTGCGGCGTGATCCGCCACACCGCGGTGTGAGATGGCAAGATCGGCAATGATCTGCTCGAGCTGACGACGATGTGTGCGCAGCAAGCCGCGCAGCATCTCCATGTCGTCCAAGCTGCCGCCGCACTCCATCATCGCCTCCAGCGCGTCATCATAGGTCGACAACAAGGATCTCTGACCCGCGGCGATGTCCGGGAGAATATTGATATCAAGACTGGACAACAGGGCTCTGATCCGCGCCACGCCTTCATCCACCAGCGGTTCCTGTGGCGCTGGCTCGTCCGCCTTGTATCCGTGCCGGTCAAGAAAGGCGGCAAGGTCGGCCATCTGCGCCTGGTTGGTTTGCAAGACGCTCTCAAGCCTGTCGCGCTTGAAGGAAGCTGCATCGGTCAGCTGGATCTCGAGCTCACGGCCGATCTGGTTCAACCGCGACAGGATGATGGCGATAGCCTCGAACACAGAACGGTGAGCGATGGCGGGGGCTGGTGTCGACATGGTCAGGCCCTCTGGCTGCTGTGGGGTGGCCTGGCGCGGCAGCACTCCGAATTGGAAGACGGGCAGGGCGGGCGCCCTGAAGCTTGCCGGCGCCGGGCGCTTTTAGTTGATCTGGGTCGGTGACGCAGGCGAGTCGGCGCGCGCAACCGCATTGAGTTCGACGTGCGGGTTGATCAGTTCGATGCTGACCTCAATCCCGCCGGCTTGCGTGACATCCCAGACGATCTCGGCATCCTCATAGATCAGGGCCGGGTCGATCTCGACACAGGTGCCATAGGATTTCTCGCGGGATGCCATGGCATGAACGGCCTGGGTCAGGTCCTGCTCGCACTGCTCGACCGTTTCGTAGGCCACAGCAGGGGCCGGGATTTCTTCGCAGGCCTTAAGGTCGTCGCTACAGGCGATCAGCAGCATGAATGCGGCAATGTGTTCCATGTGGCTTCTCCTTTGGCATACCAACGTTCCGCCGCAGCCAAGGTTCCACACAACAGCTATCTCGGGGGCGCAGGGTGAAACAATCCAAGCAAATCAATCAATAATTGCCGCATGCCGTTCAGACTTCGGGATGAGACGATGGGCGCCCGAGCTGGGAGCGCGAAAAACCCATCACACTTGCCGGCACATCCGGGGGTGAGGGTTATCGTCTTGAGCTGACCTCGTACTGGGTGTCGGGAATGGTCAGTTGATAAATCATTCGATCAGTGCCTGTTTCGTGCCGAACGACCGCCGAAAGCGCCTGGGGCACAATGCGCCCCAGCACGGTTCCGGAGAAACCGTTCTTGGCGGTGGGCCGGATTTCGGACTGGTCCGGGCCGGTGGCGAATGCCTCGCTCCAGGTCACGATCAGAACCGGTTCGCCCTCGTCGTTCTTGCTCTCCTGGGCGGACAGCCGCACCGTTCCCCCGGCCGGACCCATGGCGCCTCTGGCGAGGGAGTCGATGGTCAGTTCGTGCAGGGCCAGACCCAGATGCAAGGCGGCGTTGGGCAGCAGATAGGCATCCAGCCCCACCATCGTGAAGCTGGCCGGAAGTTCGCCCATCAATGGCTGCAACTGCGATTTCGTCAGCGTGAACAGTTCCGCGCCGCGCCAGTCGGATTCGGTGATCAGATCCTGCGATTGTGCCATGGACTGCACCCGATTGCGGAACGCCAGGAGGAAATCATCAAGCCCCTGCGAATAGCGGGCGGTTTGCGAGGCGACCGATTGAATGATCGCCAGCAGGTTTTTCGAGCGGTGGCTCAGTTCGCGCAGCAATGTCTTGAGAACGGTCTCTCGATATTTGAGGTCGTCGATGTCGATTATGGTGGTGAAGACACCGATGACATCGCCTGCGGAGTTCACGTCAGGCTCGACGTTGAGCATGAACCAGTGCCGCTCATGTTCGACGGCGTGAAGAATTTCCATCTTGGTGGCTGTGCCGCTGTCGATTACGCTGCGCTTGGTGCTGATGACCTTGGCGGCATGTTGCGGGTTGAACACCGCTTCGTCGGTGCGCCCCTCCAGAGCTTCTGTCAGCAGCCAACTTTCGGGCAGGTTGGCTGCGAACCGGATGATCAGGTCAACGTCTTGGTACATCATCGACACCCCGGCACTCCGCAGCCCCGCAAGGACGAACCGAAGCCGGTCAGATTCGTTAACCGATGCCATTGTCATAATGCACTCTTGAATTGCGTGTCATTCTTGTTGCTAAAGTGTCAAAGGCGCCGGAAACACTCCGGCGCCTCAAGAAGTTCCGGCAGAAGATGGTTTGTGCTTAGGCTCAGGACTCATTGATTGATCCAGAAGATGACGGTTGCCGCGATTGCGATGGCTGACAT
>NZ_JARGET010000040.1 GCF_029210485.1 Hoeflea sp. YIM 152468 | reverse complement strand
TATGGTGTTGACCACGCCGTCATTGGCGCCGTTGCCGGTAAACGTGTCCGAACCGTTGTTGGCGCCCGAATACAGGAACATCGCGTCCCGCGTGGCACTGATATTGAAGGTGTCGTTGCCGTGACCGCCGCGATAGTTCAGGCCGCCGGTCTGGCTCGAAGTGGTGATGACGTCGTCATTGTTGCCACCATCAATCTCGAAGTCCGCCGCCACATTGTTGAACGTGACGCCGGAGAAATTCAACGTGTCGTTGCCGCCCGTGCCGGACATCTTCGAGCCGGACATGTCGAGTCCGTCAACCGTTTCGACGCTGTTGCTGTTGTCGAAGCCGTTGAGGCCGACCACCGTGTTGGCTGCGGTGATGACGATCGTGTCCGTGCCGCCGTCGCCGAAGACGGTGTCGGAACCGTTGTTGTTGCCGGAATAGAGGAAGAAGTCATCGCCTTCGCCGCCATTCAGCGTGTCGTTGCCATGCGCACCGATGATGACGTCGTTGCCGCCGCCGCCGTCGATCACGTCATTGTTGTTGAAGCCGAAGATGAGATCGTCGAAGTCGGTCGGCGGAGGATTGCCGGCGAGTCCTGCGGACGACACTCCAGGCAAGGGTACAATGGTATCGTTGCCGTTGGTCCCCAGGATCACGTTCTCGAAGGAAGCGGTAAAGCCGCCGATATCCACCAGACCTTCGAAGGTCTCGAAGTTGACCGCGCGGAATCCGAGCGTGGTGAAGCTGAACGGCGCGGCCGACGGAAGCGACGCGTTGAACGCGTTGAGTTCACCGTGGAACGCCGGATTGAGAACTTCGGCCAGCGTCAGCTTGATCTGCAGCGTATCCTGGCCGGAGCCGCCGTCATAAAGCGTGTTGCCGGTGAAGCTACGCGAGACGGTGATCAGGTCGTTTCCGCCCTGGCCCAGAACCCGCGCGATGTCGGTGAGATTCACATCCGAGAAGTCGAGCGCATTGCCGGAGTTGTCGCCCTTGACATCGATACTGGCAAAGCCGTTCGCCGAAAACTCCTCGATCCCGTTGGCCGAGCCGAAATCACCCAGCAGGCCGATATCGGTGTTGTTGGACAGCGCCACCACCGAGTCGGCGCCGTCGGCGCCGGTGTCGGAGAAGCTGTCGTAGCCGTGCCCGGTGCCCGAGACCTGGTAGGTATCCG
>NZ_JARGET010000004.1 GCF_029210485.1 Hoeflea sp. YIM 152468 | reverse complement strand
GATCGTGTCCCAGGACGTGGTGTAGCTTCGGCGTTCGCCTTGCCCTCCGAACAGAGCCGGAAATGGATCAGCTTGCCGCTGGCAGGCTGATGAGCGGATCATCGCTCATCGTAGCGATTGTCTCAAGTGTCATATAGCGGGAGCGCTGGACGGCCCACTCGTCGTTTTGTTCGAGCAGCAAAGCACCGACCAGCCTGACGATGGCGTCGTCATTGGGAAAGATGCCGACGACCTCTGTGCGTCGCTTGATCTCGCCGTTCAATCGCTCGATGGGGTTGGTGGAGTGCAGCTTGGTCCAGTGCTGTCTGGGGAAGGTCATGTAGGCGAGCACGTCCTGCTCGGCGCTGTCCATGAGCGTGGCGAGTTTCGGCACCTTCGGCCTGATCTGATCGGATACGCTGCGCCACTGGGTGCTGGCTGCCTCGGGGGACTCCTGGGCAAAGGCTGTGGCAATGAAGGCGGATACGACACGCCTTCCGCTCTTGCCCGCATGCGCCAGGGCATTGCGCATGAAATGAACGCGGCAACGCTGCCAGGTGGCGCTGAGCACCTTGGAAACGGCAGCCTTGATCCCTTCATGCGCATCGGAGATCACGAGTTTGACGCCTCTCAAGCCTCTCCGGGTCAGCTTGCGCAGGAATTCCGTCCAGATCGCCTCGGCCTCCGACGTTCCGATCTCCAAGCCAAGCACCTCACGGCGTCCATCCGCATTGACGCCCACGGCGATGATGGCGGCCACCGACACGATGCGGCCGCCGCGCCTGACCTTGAGATAGGTGGCATCGATCCAGATATAGGGCCATTCGCCTTCGATGGGTCTGTCGAGGAAGGCTTTGACCTTCACGTCAATTTCCTCGCAAAGCCGCGAGACCTGGCTCTTGGAGATGCCACTCATCCCCATCGCCTTGACCAGATCGTCGACCGAGCGGGTCGAGATGCCCTGGATATAGGCCTCCTGGATGACGGCTGTGAGAGCCTTTTCCGCCATGCGGCGCGGCTCCAGGAAGCTCGGGAAATAGCTGCCCGTTCGCAGCTTCGGGATGCGCAGCTCAACCGTCCCGGCCCGCGTTTCCCAGTCGCGATCGCGGTAGCCGTTGCGCTGCGCAAGCCGCAACGCGGTCTTCTCGCCATAACCCGCGCCGGTCGCAGCCCCGACTTCGAGCGCCATCAGCTTCTCGGCGGCAAAGCCGATCATCTCGCGCAACAAATCAGCGTCGGCACTCTTCTCAACAAGCGAGCGCAGGTTCATCATATCGTCGGTCATCGGTGGTGTCCTTCAGGTTGGCTTTCAACAACCCGACCCTACCGGAAAACACTGGTGACCACCCTGTCAGCTACACCACGCTGCGGGACACGATC
>NZ_JARGET010000039.1 GCF_029210485.1 Hoeflea sp. YIM 152468 | reverse complement strand
TCTGGAGGAAGTTTAGGGTCTCAGGTCACCACAACCGCCTCGCCATCTATCGTAATCCGGTGACGGTCGGCCTTGGGGAGGTTGATCCAGAATCCGCCGTAAAGCCTGCCAAGCCGATCAAACCGGGGAGCGCCTCCGGTTTCTCCTCTGAATATCCTGTAGATGCGGCGGCGGGGATGATGCTTTCCGCCAAGCCGGATATCCGCGCTATGCAAGGCCGCGTTGATCACTGCCATATCGGCCCGCAAACCGGTACTCTCCGGAGTATCCTCATAGTCGATCTGAGAGCCCAGCCCGCCACCGGCACGCAGAATGATGGTCTCGGTTGGCCAGCGCTGCTCTATCACCGGCCTCGCGTCCGTAGGTCGGGCCAAGGCCTGCTGTATGTCTCGCGCCAAGACTGGGCTTGGGGCTATCGTTGTGCGTCTTCGGGGTTGACCGTAAATAGGCTTCCCTTGGTCCCCCTTTGAAGCCTCCAGGTATCCGAGCGACTCCATCGCTTCGATAACGCCGGAAAGCGCTTTTACAGGCAGATCGAGACGATCATATCGGGTTAGTCTTCGTTGCCTCAGGGAGATCGCGATGCGCGTTTCGGCGCTTTCGGATTCCGCCAGCTGGGCAAGGTTGGCGATGATGTTGCAGACGGCAAGGTAGCGGCTATGCCGGGCATCCCGTCTTGCGGTTCTCCATTCGGGGCTGGCCTGTATGACCTCGTGAATGTGATCAGCAAGCGCCTTTAAACCCGGTGCGGCTATGTCCAACGAGGGATCATGGTGTGCATCCACAGCACCCTTATCCTCGCCCGGAAACTCCCAATCCCAGTCCACCGGATGGCGCGAACTTTCCATCTCCATTTCAACCTTGCTAGACCTGACCGCCTCACGCACGAAGACCCGATCTGACATCTTAATGATTACCCACACCAGAGGCGGTGGAAAGCGCCCCGGCCCTGATCGCCTGAATGGTCTCCCTCTCCAAAGCCCCAGAGGCACGTTTCAGGATGGCTTGGCCCAGAAGCCGCATGTAGCCACCGGCTGCACGGGGATAGCGGACAAACATGCTGCCCTTCGCGCCTTTGTAGATTTCGCTGTAGGGCACGCCCTCATGGTTCTTAAGGATCGTTCCACTGGCAAGGCGATGCGCCAACTTGGCGACCTGCACATTGAGAAACTCATCGTTTCCCCTCGGTCCAAGCTCCGAAACGGTGGCGGAGATGGTAAGCGCAATTTCCAGAAGGTCCTCGCCCGTCTTTCCCGCTTCTCTAAGCCTCGCCAGCGCGGTTTGCGCCTTATCGACTGAACTACGCCCATTCAAATTGAAGGCGCTGATTGGGCGACCCGATGCGAACAGAAGGCCATCCAACTGGTCTATCGCATCCAGAACTTCCGGACTGCCTTCATGCTCCCGCAACCACTGCCGAGCTGCCCTGCGAAATGGCGCAATCTCACGGGCAAGGTACGAGCGCCGCCAATAGGAACCATGACGGCGATGGAACTCAACGTGAGCCTTGCAGTGAGTTTTGGAGAGGCCGTTTCCGGCTGCCTTTTGGGTAGCGTGCTGACAGCCCAGAACAGCACATTTGACGAGGGCACCGGACAAGCGCTTCTTGGCACGTTCCTTCACGGTTTCGGCAGCTTTTCGACGGGCGTTGCGCGAGATCAACCGTAGGGGTCCCTTGCCATTCCGCGTTTCCTCGCGAGTTCGTCGAGGCGCTCTTGTTTCCATTCATCCAGAGCCCGGTCGATATGATCGATTTCCGCTACTCCATCGCCCTTTCCCTTTTTCCGCTTTTGCCATTCAACGTTCAGAATATTGCTTAGCCTTTCAATATCCAGCCACTCTGAGTAATTGGCGACCTTTTTGCCGTCAGCCCTTTTTCCGTTCCTCCTTTTCCAATCCGGCATATACTCGTTAAGGGCCTTCACAATTACGCCTTCGGTAGAGCGTACCGTCACTCCACCCAGAATCCCTTGATCGTGCAGTTCTTGAAGGAGATTCCGGATGCCCACCACCTGGACGCTATACTGTTTTCCGGGGCAGTCTTTCTTGGAAATGAAGCCTCTGCGCCGAAGGACAATATCCGTACCGTCCGCTTTTTCTTGCACCACAAGAGCAGCCCAGGCGCCCTGTTCGCTTACCGGAAAGAAACTACCCGCTGTATCCATGATAATTGGCTCGTTTGGGTCCAACGCTTCCTCGTCTTCAACAAACATTATCGGCTCCTTGCCGCTTTCGCTTTCTCGCTTCGGCAGAAGCAGGTGGAGCTTGCGAAGCGATGTTTCAAGCTCCTAACCCTCTGTTCCAATTCAAAAAGACGAGCGTCCGTCGGCCTCTTGTATGGAAGTGACAGATATAAGGTATGGCGGATACTCGTTCATGGCCCTCCACATGGTAGCAACAGTGATGTCCGTATAGGCCTCTCCTACCGTCCCCGGCTCGTGCCCGCAGATGGCATCTAGGATGCGTTGCCCTATGCCTGCTTCAGCACCTCTCGTTTTGAAGGTATGACGCCACGCATGGTTGGGCTGAACGTTGGGGTCTGCCAGGTGCTCGCGAACGAATTCGGTAATGCGGTTCTTGGCTGTGCGCCATGCCTTTCGATCCTTCCCACTCCACATGAACAGGAGATCATCAGGCGAGCCCTGAATGAAGCCTTCAATACCCATCTCAAGTAGGTGAGGGTGCAGCGGCACCATTCGAGCCTCACCATCTTTGACGGTGACCGCCTCCGGTGTGATGTTGATGACGAGATGTCCATCTCGCATAAAAACGTCTCGTTTGCGGAGTTGCACGATTTCCCCCACACGTGCCCCTGTGTAGGCGCAAATCCACGGAACCCAACGCCTAGAGCGTCGTGCATTCAAGTGTATCCATAGCCTGCTGCGGTGAAGTAGTTTCTGCATTCGGT
>NZ_JARGET010000038.1 GCF_029210485.1 Hoeflea sp. YIM 152468 | reverse complement strand
CGACCCTACCGGAAAACACTGGTGACCACCCTGTCAGCTACACCACGCTGCGGGACACGATCCTGTTCAGATCCACATGATGCTTTGGGACGGCTGTATCCAGAGCCGAATTGCAGCGAAATACGATGTTAACGGCGGCAGGATCTCAGAGGTGAAGAATGGCACCCTTCACCCCGGCAGCGAAGCGCAGGCAAGGGAACTCTATTCCGAACTTGCCTGATCCTTAGGCGGCTTTTTGGCGGGCGCTTTGACAATCTTGTTGAGGCGCTCGTCAAACCGGGCCTCGTCGTCGTCTGTTTCCAGTTCGCGGGCGGCTTGTTTGAACTTGTCTACCTGACTAAGCTTCTCCTTTTCCGACTCAACCGGGAGAGGCGGCACCTTCAACTTGCTCGACATAGCTAAACTCCCAAAATTCCATGTGTATTGCGACGAGAGCTCGCAAACCAAGAACCGATATCTAGTTATCGGTACAATATTCTGCGCAGCGTCGATGGCCCCGCGCATTGCTTCTACAATCAACCATATCATGCGATCACATGGCGCGGGAACATCAGAGCTAAAATGGGGCAAATTCACCCGAAAAAGCGCCCCGATGTATGCACATATCTACCAGAGCATTTGGCAAATGATCGACGCCAATTACCTCCAGTTTAACTGCCTGGTGGTCGATATGACGAAAGTCAACCACCGGCAACATAACGATGGTGACAGAGATCTCGGCTTCACGAAGTTTCTTTTCACTATTCTATACAAGTACGCACGGACTCGCGGACACGATAATCGATTTTGCGTCTTCCTTGACGATCGGACCACCAAGCACACCCCAGACAAGCTCAAGGAAACACTTAACGCGCGGTTCCGCAAAGACAGCGGCATCAACTATTCCCCATATAGGGTTGTCGAATTCGCAAATTCCAAAAAGAGCAGGCTAATCCAATTGGCAGACTTACTGTCTGGCTTGGTCGCATACGATACAAACATGCACTACCTTGCCTTGGACGCGGCAGCCCACAAAAGAGACTTTTTACCCGAGGCGCGAGGCTTGTTCCGCGTTCCATCTTTTGCCGTCCCAACACCTCTTCCGAGGGGAGATGGTTTCGACATATGGCATCTTGATTTCGACGCCAAACACAGACGGGCCACGATGGCCTAGGCTCTAAGGAGCCATGGCTTAGGCCACGCCCTTACCCAATAGGGTGAGGTTTCGGCCACCGCGACTATCCCATTATGGGTAAATATGCTCAAAAATTCAACCTTTGTTCCGCTTCCGAAATGAGGCTTTGTAGAAACGGAACCTGAGCTGTTCCGGCCTGTAAAAACCTTCAGACGAAATCAGACCCTTCATAAGTCAGCCGCTTACCGGCAACACCGATCAGCGCATTCATCGCCCGTTCGGTATCGTTCACGCCCCGCGCAATGCGGTTGTTATAGCGGAAATCAAATTCAGCAGCGTAGCGGTGCAGGTGCTTCTCAGCGCAATGCTGATAGACGCCCTTCATGCCGCGTTTGAAGATACTGTAGAAGCCTTCCAGCGTGTTTGTGTAGACATCATCCCGGACGTATTCGCCCTTGTGGTGGTTGACCATCTCGTGGCTGGCAACGTTGAAGCCGCGCTTTTTGTAATAGACAGCGGTATCGGTAATTAGTCGGCTCTCGTGATGCACGTTGTCTGCGATAACCTTGCCAATGCCCTGCTTGCTGATCCGGTCCAGAACCACCGAACGGACGTCGCCGCCACGCTCCACAAGGCTCATGACAGTCATCTTGTGACCAGCGCCGCCCCCCTTCTTTTCAAAGCCCTTCTTGTTGCCGATGAAAGTTTCGTCGGCTTCCACAACCTTGCCGTTGCCGCCAAGCGGGGTATCGAAAACGCCGGTCCGCATTGCCTCACGGATACGGTGAGACAGGAACCATGCGCTCTTGAGCGTGATTTCAAGGACGCGGTGAAGCTGGTTAGAGCTAATGCCCTTCTTGCTGGAACACATCAGGTGGATGGCCTGAAGCCATTTGTGCACCGGAATGTGGCTTTCTTCGAAGATCGTGCCAATGCGAACAGTAAACTGCTTGCGGCATTCGGCGCACTTTTTCAGGCCGTGGCGCTCGACACCTTCCGGGTTCTTCTTGGAAGGCTTGGAGCGCACACCCTCAAGGCAGTAGATGCGGTCATTGTTTCCGCAATGGGGGCAAACCGGGCCGTTCGGCCACAGAATGCTCTCGACGTGTTCGAAGGCTGCGGCCTCGTTGTGAAAATATTCCCTGCTCAGTACGGACATGACATAACCCAATCAGCTAACTTGCTGATTGGGTTATCGCTTACCGCATTGGGTTTGTCAAGTATAATATCGCCAATATATTCCTTGTCTATGAGACATTTTTCCTTCTCCTGTCTGTTCCTGATCATCTCTTTATGCTTCGCTCAAGCCGGCGCGATCACTGCCGCAGCCGCCGACAAACGCTTTCGCAGCATTGCCGGACCGGTCACAGCGCAGGTGGTCAGGATAATCGATGGCGATACGCTTGAGGTCGATGCACATCCCTGGCCGGGTCATGCGGTACGTGTCTCGATCCGGTTGCGCGGCATCGATACGCCGGAGCGGCGATCCCGATGCCCGGAACAGCGCGCGGCGGCAAAACGGGCGCACGCCCAGCTCGAACGGCTGGTCTCCGGCTTTGCGACAATCGAGTTGATCAATGTCTCGGGCGGAAAATATTTCGGCCGGGTTCTGGCCGACGTGAAGGCAGGCAACCGCGACATCGCCGCAGCCATGCTGGCCAGCGGGCTCGCCCGGCCGTACCAAGGTGGCAAGCGTCCCAAGCCCGCCTGCACCGGGTGAACCACCAGACATCAAAAAGGCCACCCCTGAGGGTGGCCTTCGTGAATTCCAGCGCCGGTTGGACGCCTGCCCGATCCCATCAGCGATGGATCAGGACTTGCCAGTGTTACCGGCGCTTCAGAGGCTGCTCCGAAGTCCGGCAATCCGAATCGTACGAACCGGCTTTTGGGAATCACTCGACATCAGATCACCTCCTCTCGTTTGTTAATGACAGGCTCAATGTGGGACAAACATCTCCGCTTGCCAAGCGCTGAAGCGAAAATATTTTCAGATCACCAGGCCGCGATACGCCGGGCCGGAGGGCCGGGGCGGGACAACCCGCCCCGGCGCCTGCTCAGCTCTTCTTGTTCTGCCGGTTGGTGATCAATTCGTCGACGACAGCAGGATCGGCGAGCGTCGAGGTATCGCCCAGGGCACTGAACTCGTCCTCGGCAATCTTGCGCAAGATCCGGCGCATGATTTTGCCCGAGCGGGTTTTGGGCAAACCGGGCGAAAACTGGATCTTGTCGGGAGAGGCAATCGGACCAATTTCATGCCGCACATGCGCAACCAGCGCCTTGCGCAGCGCATCATCGCCCACTTTACCTTCCATCAACGTGATGTAGCAGTAGATGCCCTGGCCCTTGACGTCGTGCGGATAGCCGACGACAGCGGCCTCGGACACGGAATCATGCGATACCAGCGCACTTTCGACTTCCGCCGTTCCCATGCGGTGCCCCGAGACATTGATGACATCGTCGACCCGGCCGGTAATCCAGTAATAGCCGTCCTCGTCGCGGCGGCAGCCGTCGCCGGTGAAGTACTTGCCCTTGTAGGTCGAGAAATAGGTCTGGATGAACCGCTCATGGTCACCATAGACAGTCCGCATCTGGCCCGGCCAGGAATCGGTGATACACAAATTGCCTTCAGCCGTGCCCGCCAGAACGTCACCATCACCATCGACCAGTTGCGGCTCCACCCCGAAGAACGGCCGTGTTGCCGACCCGGGCTTGAGAGCGGTGGCGCCGGGCAGCGGCGTGATCATGATGCCGCCGGTTTCGGTCTGCCACCAGGTGTCGACCACCGGGCATTTCTTCTCGCCGACCACATTGAAATACCATTCCCAGGCTTCCGGATTGATCGGCTCACCCACCGATCCAAGCGTTCTGAGAGATTTGCGCGACGTCTTCTTGACATGCGCGTCACCGGCGCCCATCAGCGCCCGAATTGCTGTCGGCGCCGTGTAGAAAATATTGACCTGGTGCTTGTCGACCACATCCCAGAACCGGCTCGGTGTTGGATAGTTCGGCACGCCCTCGAACATCAGCGTGGTCGCCCCATTGGCCAGCGGGCCGTAGACGATATAGGAATGCCCGGTGACCCAGCCCACATCAGCCGTGCACCAGTAGATGTCGCCGTCATGATAGTCGAAGACATACTCATGCGTCATCGAGGCAAAAACCAGATAACCGCCGGTGGTATGCAGCACGCCCTTGGGCTGGCCGGTTGACCCGGACGTGTAAAGGATGAACAGCGGATCTTCCGCCTTCATTTTGGCAGGTGGGCAATCCGGCTTCGCCGCAGCAACCGCCTGATGATACCAGATATCGCGGTCTTCAAACCACTCGATCTTTCCGGCCGTGCGCTGCACCACCAGCACGTTCTTGACCACGACGTTGTTTCGCCGGGCGAGGTCTATGGCAAGGTCGGTATTGTGCTTGAGCGGAACCTTCTTTCCACCGCGCAGACCTTCATCCGCGGTGATCACAAAGGTTGATTCGCAATCGATGATTCGCCCGGCAAGCGCGTCGGGCGAAAATCCGCCAAAAACGATCGAATGCACCGCGCCGATACGGGTACAGGCCAGCATGGCGTAGGCCGCTTCGGGGATCATCGGCATGTAGATGGTGACGCGGTCACCCTTCTTCACACCCTTCGATTTCATCACATTGGCAAGCCGGCATACCTGATGGTAAAGCTCGCGATAGGTGATCTTCTTGTCATCGTAAGGGTTGTCGCCCTCCCAGATGATGGCGACCTGGTCGCCGCGTTTTTCAAGGTGCCGGTCAATGCAGTTATAGGAGACATTGGTCAGGCCGTCTTCAAACCACTTGATTTCCACCTTGCCTGTAAAGCTGGTGTTTTTGACCTTGGTGAAGGGTTTGAACCAGTCGATCCGCTTGCCGTGCTTGCCCCAGAATTTGTCCGGATCCTTGATGCTCTGCTTGTACCATTTCTGGTAGGTTTCATCATCGATCAACGCCCTGGATTTTGCATCCTTCAGGACTTTGTAGGTTTTTTGCGACATGGGGGGCCTCCTCACTTACGGTGTGCGCGTCTCAACAAATCAATCGCACCCAACATTCATAACGCCCATTATTAGCAGTGCAAAGCATTGTCGCAATTAGACATTGGATCGGTTCGCAAATGCACGCTCAAACAATTGCAATTGACCCCACTTGCGGTTATAAAGACGCCGATTTCCCGGAAATAGTGGTTTCATCCACGGCCCGCGCCCCCGGAGCGGACGTACAGGAGAATTGTATTTATGGCGCAGCAGCTTCTCATGCCCAAGGCCACCGCCGTCTGGCTCGTCGACAACACCGCGTTGAGCTTCGATCAGATCGCACTGTTCTGCAAGCTTCACCCGCTTGAGGTGAAGGCCATCGCCGACGGCGAGGCCTCGCAGGGCATCAAGGGTCTCGACCCGGTCGCCACCGGACAGCTTTCGCGCGAAGATATCGCGGCGGCGGAAGCCAATCCCGAGGTGAAGCTCAAACTCGCCGAACCGAAGGTTCGCGTACCCGAAACCAAACGCAAGGGTCCGCGCTACACGCCGGTGTCCAAGCGTCAGGATCGGCCCAATGCCATTTTGTGGCTGGTTCGCAACCACCCTGAACTCAAGGACGCACAGATCTCCCGTCTGGTCGGCACGACCAAATCAACCATTGAACAGATCCGCAACCGCACGCACTGGAACGCCGCCAATCTGACGCCGATGGATCCGGTGACACTCGGCCTCTGCACCCAGATTGATCTCGACATGGAAGTCGAACGCGCGTCGAAGAACCGTGTCGCCCTGGCCGACCAGGGACAGGGCAGTGTGCTGGTTTCCGCCCGTGAGACCGAAACCGCACAACCGGTTGAAGAGCCAGGCGAAAAGGAAATCGATGCAGATGCGGTGTTCGCAAAGCTGACCTCGATGAAACGCACCGAGCCCGAAGACGAAGACGAGAACCCCTGATCCGGACCTGCTCTCCCAATGCGAAGGGCCCGGAATTTTGAACCGACCCCCGAATGTTGGACACCAACTTCGGGGGTCAGTTCCTTCAAGGCCCGGGCTTTTTGACTGAGTCGTCACAGTGGCTCCGGCCGACCTATTCCTTGACCGGAACCGTGTAATTGAGCGGCATCCGGCCGCCATCGGCATAGATTGTTTGGCCGGTCACATAGCTTGCATCCTCTGACAGCAAGAACGCCGTCACGGCGGCAATCTCCGACGGATCGCCAATGCGCCCCAGCGGCGTGCGCGACAGGATCCGGGTCCGGATTTCCGGATTGTCGGCAACGGATGCCAGCATATCGGTCATGATCGAGCCTGGACCGACGGCATTGACGCGGATTCCGTGCGGCGCCAGCGACAGCGCCATCGCCCTGGTCAACTGGCTCACACCCCCCTTCGACACCGAATAGGCAACCTGATTGGCGATCGCGAACGTGTCGTTGATCGACGACATGTTGACGATTGAGCCCGGCGCTTCGCCAGCGGCGATCTGCTCGACCATGTGACGAGCCACGGCCTGACCGCACAAGAACGCACTCTTGAGATTGACCGCCAGAACCCGGTCGAAATCGGCCTCTTCGAGGTCGAGAAAATCGGCGGCATGCACAATGCCGGCATTGTTGACCAGCGCATTGATCGAGCCGAAGGCATCAATGGTTTTTGCCACCAGATTGTGAACATCAAGCCGTCCGGCCACGTCGGTTGCCGTAAACAGCACCTCGCCATCGCCGGACGCTGATTCCACCGCAGCAGCGCCGGCAGCCTCATCAACATCGGCGATCATCACTCTTGCGCCTTCGGATGCCAGGCGCCGCACCACCGCCAGGCCGATGCCTTTGGCGCCACCGGTCACGATTGCTGTTCGTCCATCCAGTCTCATGATTTGTCCTTTGTCTGAGGGTGTCACGCGCGCATTTTGACGCAAAGCCGCGCCCGGCTTTCAAGGGTGGTGCCGGTTGCAAGTGATCGCCAAACCGGCTTTTCCGCCCGCCGTTTCACGACGCACGCAACCTTGACCCGGGTGAGTGGGGAGGTCAATCGCGCTTCTTGCCGATCCCGCGCTTTGTCAGCAGGTCGGAAATCTCGTCCAGAACGGCCGGATCATCAATGGTCGCAGGCATAGTCCAGTCTTCGCCATCCGCAATTTTCTGCATTGTAGCCCGCAGGATCTTGCCTGACCGGGTCTTGGGAAGCCGTTTGACCACCATCACGGTCTTGAAGGCGGCGACCGGGCCGATCTGGTCACGGACCCGCTGGATCACTTCTTTCTCGACCTCGGCTTCGCTCCGGTCCGGGCCTGAACTGATGACGATGAAGCCAACCGGGATCTGCCCCTTCATGGTGTCGGCGATCCCGATAACCGCACATTCCACCACATCGGGATGGCCCGACACCGCCTCTTCCATGCCGCCGGTCGACAGCCTGTGACCTGCCACATTGATGATGTCATCGGTCCGGGCCATGATGAACAGATACCCGTCATCATCAACATAGCCGGCATCCGCCGTCTTGTAATAGCCCGGAAATTCAGCCAGATACGCCTCGTGAAACCGGCTCTCTGCGTTCCACAACGTCGACAGACACCCCGGCGGCAAGGGCAATTGCAGCACCACATTGCCCAAGCTTCCTGTAGCCACCGGATGACCTTCATCATCGATGACCCGCACATCATAGCCGGGCATCGGCACCGCCGGGGAGCCATATTTGACCGGTAGAAGCCCCAGCCCCATGGGGTTTCCGGCAATTGTCCAGCCGGTTTCGGTTTGCCACCAGTGATCGATAACCGGAACATCCAGGATTCGCTCGGCCCACTGGATGGTGTCCGGATCCGCACGCTCGCCGGCCAGAAACAACGCCCTGAAGCCGGACATGTCATAAGACTTGACCCGGCTTCCCTGCGGATCGTCCTTGCGAATGGCGCGAAACGCGGTCGGAGCCGTAAACAGCACGGCAACCTTGTGCTCTGCGATCACTCTCCAGAACGTCCCCGCATCGGGTGTTCCGACCGGCTTGCCTTCGAACACGATGGTGGTGTTGCCGTGCAGCAATGGCGCGTAGACGATATAGGAATGGCCAACCACCCAGCCGATATCGGAGGCCGCCCAGAATACCTCGCCGGGTTTGACGCCGTAGATCGCGTGCATCGACCAGTAGAGTGCGGCCATGTGACCGCCATTGTCGCGCACCACGCCCTTGGGCTTGCCGGTGGTGCCGGATGTGTACAGGACATAGAGCGGATCGGTCGACAGGACCTGCGCACACTCGGTTTTGCGGCCGGCATTTGCCGCAATCAGTGTCGCGTAATCAAAATCCCGCCCCTCGATCAACTCGCAGCGGTGGTTGTCCCGCTGCAGCACGATGGTGCTATCGGGCTTGTGCCGCGCTTGCTCGATCGCCGCATCAAGCAGCGGCTTGTAGGCAACAATGCGGCCCGGCTCGATGCCACAGGACGCGGTGACGATGAGCTTGGCCTGGCTATCGTCTATGCGGGTGGCGAGTTCGTGCGCCGCAAAACCGCCAAACACCACGGAGTGCACTGCGCCAAGCCGGGCGCAGGCAAGCATGGCGACGATGGCTTCGGGCACCATCGGCATATAGATGATAACCCGGTCTCCCTTGCCGATTCCCCTGTCCGACAGTGCACCGGCAAAGGCCTCGACTTCCGCCAGCATGGCTGAGTAGCTGATGCGCCGCTTCGCTCCGGTGAGCGGGCTGTCATAGATCAGCGCCGCCTGGTCGCCGCGACCGGCTGCCACATGGCGATCAAGACAATTGTAACAGGTGTTGGTGACACCATCCGGATACCACCGGCCATAGGCACCCAGATCGGGATCAAAAGCGGTCTCCGGCTTTATGAACCAGTCAATCGCAGCGGCCTGCTCCATCCAGAAGCCCGGTGAATCCTCCCGCCAGCTCTTGTAGACCTCGGCATAATTGCCCGTCATGGACCTCTCCTCCACATCCAACAGACACCGCGTCGCTTGTGCAGCCGCGCAATTCCTGCATCCTCCGGCTTCACAGCCACCCTAGGCGCATCAGCCCGCTGCGAAAACTAGACATTGGACTAGGTCATCCGGTCAAATCGATTGGCGCGCGCCGAAAATCGCCGATCCGACCCGGACCGTCGTCGCACCAAGCGCTATTGCCGTCTCGAAATCGCCCGACATGCCCATCGACAAAACGTCAATATTGTTGTCACGGCCGATTTTGGCGAGCAGGGCGAAATGCGGCCCCGGATTCTCCTCCGCAGGCGGAATGCACATCAGACCCGCGATTTCCAGGCCCAAGTCTGTGCGGCACAGCTCAATGAAACCGCCGGCCTCCTTCGGTTCGATGCCGGCCTTTTGCGGCTCGGATCCGGTATTGATCTGAACATAGAGCGCCGGGCGTTTGCCCTGCTTTTCCATTTCGCGGGCGATTTCGCGGGCAATCTTTACCCGGTCGACGGTCTGGATCACGTCAAACAGGGCCACCGCGTCCGCCGTTTTGTTCGACTGCAAAGGACCGATGAGATGAAGCTCGATCCCGGCTGTTTCAGCGGTCAGACCAGGCCACTTTGATTGCGCCTCCTGAACGCGATTTTCACCGAACACACGTTGCCCGGCTGCGATCACCGGTCGGATTTCGTCAGCCGTCTTGGTCTTTGACACGGCCACAAGCCGCACCATGCCTGTTTGTCTGCCGGCTTCGGATTCAGCCACTGCTATGGCTGCGCGGATGGTCTCGAGATTTTCCCGTGCACTCACGCTGTGCTCCATTCTCTTGCTTTTTTTGCTATCTGACATGGTGTTAGCGCAGCCCGATCGGCTTGCCAATCCAGCAGCAGGCTGCCATGCACGCAAGTCAGCAACATCAGCAAACTGATCTCGCCGTCCGCCAACTTGGGCTGCAAAGCCGCTCGGTGGTTGACGCTAGGCGGGTTTCATGGTGAAGGTCGCGGCAAAATCGGACAGGTTTTCGGATGATCCCATATGACAATTGAACGTTACAATCCCAAACAGGCGGAAATCCGCTGGCAACGCAAGTGGGAAGAAGCACGTATTTTCGAGACGCTCGACGACAGTTCTGCTCCGAAATACTATGTGCTGGAAATGTTTCCCTATCCGTCAGGCCGGATTCACATGGGGCATGTCCGCAATTACGCCATGGGCGACGTGGTGGCGCGCTACAAGCGGGCCCGCGGCTTCAACGTTCTGCACCCGATGGGGTGGGATGCGTTCGGCATGCCCGCCGAGAACGCGGCCATGCAGAACAAGGTCCATCCGCGCGACTGGACCTACGCCAATATCGACGCGATGCGCAAGCAGCTCAAATCCATGGGCCTGTCGCTGGACTGGAGTCGCGAATTCGCCACCTGCGACGTCGACTATTACAAACAGCAGCAAGCGCTGTTCCTCGATTTTCTCGCCGCCGGCCTGATCTACCGCCGCAATTCAAAGGTCAACTGGGATCCGGTGGATCTGACCGTGCTTGCCAATGAGCAGGTTATTGACGGGCGCGGCTGGCGTTCCGGCGCGCTTGTCGAGCAGCGCGAACTGACACAATGGTTCTTCCGAATTTCCGATTTCGCCGAGGATCTGCTGGTTTCGCTGGATGACCTGGATCATTGGCCGGAAAAGGTCCGGCTGATGCAGAAAAACTGGATCGGCAAGTCCGAGGGCCTGTCGATGCGCTGGGAAATCGCCAATCCCGCCGCTGCGGATGGCGCAACCGATATTGAAGTCTACACGACACGGCCGGACACTCTGTTTGGCGCATCGTTCCTGGCGATTGCCGCCGATCATCCACTGGCCCGGACCCTTGCCAAGAAGGATCCCGCCGTCGCCGAGTTTTGCGATCAGTGCCGCCGCGCCGGAACCTCGCTCGCCGCACTCGACACTGCGGAGAAAATCGGCCTCAAGACCACGATCAACGTGGTCCATCCGCTTGATCGGGAGTGGACCGTTCCGGTCTTCATCGCCAATTTCGTTTTGATGGATTACGGCACCGGAGCCATCTTCGGCTGCCCGTCAGGCGATCAGCGCGACCTCGATTTCGCCCGCAAATACAATTTGCCGGTGACACCCGTCGTCATGCCCGCCGATGCCGATGCGGCAAGCTTCGTGATCACCGACACAGCCTATGTCGGCGATGGCATCATGATCAACTCGCGCAACCTTGATGGCCTGTCGCCGGAAACCGCATTCGATACCGTCGCCGATCTGCTCGAATCCCAAACTCTTGGCGATGCGCCGCAAGCCCGACGCAAAATCCACTACAGGTTGCGTGACTGGGGTCTTTCGCGTCAACGCTATTGGGGTGCGCCGATACCGGTCATTCATTGCGACGATTGCGGTGTTGTCCCGGTCCCCGTCAAGGATTTGCCGGTCCGGCTGCCTGATGACGTGACGCTGGACAAGCCCGGCAATCCGCTCGACCACCATCCCACCTGGCGCCATGTGAATTGCCCGGCATGCGAAAAGCCGGCACGGCGTGAAACCGACACAATGGACACATTCGTCGATTCATCCTGGTATTTCGCCCGGTTTACCGCGCCACGGCACGAGACTCCGACCGATCCGGCAGTCGCCAGTGCCTGGCTGCCGGTGGATCAGTATATCGGCGGCATCGAACACGCGATCCTGCACCTGCTCTATTCGCGGTTCTTCACCCGCGCCATGCAGCAGACCGGTCATATCGACCTGAAGGAGCCCTTCCGCGGTCTTTTCACCCAGGGCATGGTGGTTCACGAAACCTACCGCACCGAAAAGGGCAGCAAGGGCGAATGGATTGCCCCAGCCGAGGTGATGATCGAGGACACCGACGGGCTGCGCCAGGCGCGCCACGCCACAACCGGCGAACCCCTGGTCATTGGCTCGATCGAGAAGATGTCGAAGTCAAAAAAGAACGTTGTCGATCCCGACGACATCATCGACAGCTATGGTGCCGACACGGCCCGTTTTTTCATGCTGTCGGATTCCCCGCCCGACCGCGACGTCATCTGGACCGAGGCCGGCGTCGAGGGAGCGCACCGATTTGTCCAGCGGATCTGGCGCCTGCTTGGCGATGCAGCCGGTCAATTGTCAGGAACCGAAGGCGGGACCGGAGAAGGCGGACGGGCGCTTGCGCTCTCACGCAGCGCCCACAAGACCGTCAAGGCTGTTGGCGAGGATATCGAGAAGCTGGCCTTCAACAAGGCTGTGGCGCGGCTCTATGAACTGGTCAACACGCTTGCAGCGCCGCTGGCGGATGTGACGGCCGGCAAAGCTGACGCCGACCTCAAGGCCGCCTGCAAACAGGCTGCCGATATGCTGGTGTTGCTGATTGCGCCGATGATGCCGCATCTGGCGGAAGAAAGCTGGAAATTGCTCGGCAATGACGGCATGGTGGCAACCACGCCCTGGCCGGCCTATGACCCCGGCCTGATTACCGATGAACAGATCACCCTGCCGGTGCAGATCAACGGCAAGAAACGGGGTGATTTGACAATTGACCGCAATGCCGATCAAGCTGCGATTGAAACCGCCGTCTTGGGACTGGATTTCGTACAGACAGCGACCGGAGGCAATCCGCCGCGAAAACTCATCATCGTACCGCAGAGGATCGTCAATGTTGTCATTTGAAGTTCTCCGACCGGGACAGAAGATGCGGGCTCTGGCCGTCATCCTGGGCCTTGGAATGCTGGCTGGCTGCCAGGCGCAGCCGCTTTACGGCACCTTTGCAGGCCCGGACCAGTCCGTTTCGGTTTCGACAGCCGAACAGCGCGTGGAACAGATCGTACGCAATGAACTGGTTTTGGGATTTGGCGGTGAACACCAAGACAGCGCCTATCACCTCGAGCTTGCCGTCACCGCCGGAATGTCCGGCATCCTGCCGGGCGGCCTCGACAATGAGTTTTCCGCAGCCCGGACCACAGTGACCGCAAGATATGTGCTCAAATCGGTGAGCACCGGTGAAACTGTCGCATCCGGATCGCGCAGCGCCGACGCGCAACTGGACCTTCCTTCCCAGCTGTTTGCCCAGGAACGGGCCAAGCTGGAAGCGGAAGATCGCGCCGCCCGGGCAGTGGCCGCCCTTGTCCGCGCTGATGTGGCAGCAGCGCTCGCGCGGTGATGTCTGGATTGGACTGGCGCAGATCATGGCGCAGCTGAAAACCCACGAATTTTCCGCTTTCATCCGCCGTGAGGGAACGCCCTATCGCATTGTCCTGGTCTATGGCCCGGATCGCGGTCTGGTCTCCGAGCGCGCGGCGCTGATCGCAGCCAAGACAGGTGTTGACCTCACGGACGATTTTGCGGTTCTCAAACTGGAAGCCTCGGATCTGACCGGTGATCCGGGACGGTTGGCGGATGAATTTTCTGCCATCAGTCTGTTTGGCGGCGACCGGTTGGTCTGGGTCAAGAACGCCGGCAATGATCGCGGCCTGATTCAGTCGCTCACGGCGGTCGCAGAGACTGATCCGGGTTCGTCCCATCTGTTGATCGAGGCCGGCGACCTCAAGAAATCCAGCGGTTTGCGCAAACTTGTCGAGACCGCACGGACTGCGCTGGCCGTGCCGTGCTATGCCGATGACGCCCGTGGCATCCAGACGCTGATTGACGACGAGCTAGGCGGCGCCAATCTGGTAGTTGACGCAGACGCCCGCCAGAGGCTGGCTCAACTGCTTGGTGGAGATCGCTTGGCAAGCCGTAACGAGTTGAAAAAGCTTGCTCTTTACTGCCACGGATCGGGAACCGTCACCGATAACGATGTCATTGAAGCCATCGGCGACGTCGCCGCTCTTTCTGTCGATGATGCGGTCGATGCCGTCTTTTCCGGAGATCTCGTGCGTCTGGAGGCGTCTTTGGAACGCATCCTCGCTTCCAAGACGTCCGTGTTTTTAGTGTTGCGCGGCTGTATCTTGCAATTTGAACAGCTCGATGTCATGCGGGCACTGGTTGAAAGCCACGGCCGGCAGCCGGCCCAGGCCATCAGCGAAAAAGGCCGTGGTATCCATTTCAAGCGCAAGCCGGTGGTCGAACGGGCGCTCAGACACTGGCGGCTGGAGGCGATAAACCGGGAAATGCGCCGGTTGTCGGAAGCTGTTTTCGAAACCCGCCGGCGCCCGCATCTGGAAGCATCAATCGCCAGGCAGGCACTGCTGCGAACCTGCCTGCTCAGTCGTTAATCATAGAACATGTTGATGTGACTGTTATTTTTCGCCCAATAGCCGGCAAAGTTCATCCAGCTGTTCCAGCGATTTGTAGTCGATACGCAACTGCCCGCCCTTTCCCTTGTGCGCCAGTTGCACCTTGAGACCCAGCACGTCAGACAGGCTTCGCTCCAACGCGACCGTATCCGCATCCTTGTCGTCCGCACGCCGGACGGATTTGGTTTCATAACCACCCGGGCTGGCGGCCTGATCAGCGTCCTTTTGCGCCAGCCGTTCGGCGTCGCGCACGGACAAGCCGCCGTCGACAATCAATTTCGCCAGCCGAACCGGGTCGGATGTCGAGACGATTGCCCTGGCATGACCGGCTGACAGTGCGCCATCGGCAAGCATGCTGCGCACGTCATCAGGCAGTTTGAGCAGCCGCAACGAATTGGCCACGTGGCTGCGGCTTTTGCCGATCACCTCGCCAAGATCGTTTTGCGTGTAATCGTACTGGGCGATCAGCTGTTCGTAGCCTTGCGCTTCTTCCAGTGCATTGAGATCCGCACGCTGCACGTTTTCAACAATCGCTATCTCCAGCGCGGTGCGGTCGTCGACATCACGGACGATAACCGGAATCTCCACCAGCCCGGCCATTTGCGCGGCACGCCAGCGCCGCTCGCCGGCAATGATCTCATAGCGGTCATCGCCGGCGCTGCGCACCATGATCGGCTGCACGATACCGTGCTGGCGGATTGAACGTGACAGGTCCTCAAGATCCGTCGGGTCGAACATTCGCCGCGGATTGCGCGGGTTGCGGCTGACATGCTCGATGGGCACCTGCCGGTCGGCCGACACCGACGGCCGGGCCTCCGATTCCAATGGCTTGTCAATTTCCCCGATCAGGGCAGCGAGCCCACGGCCCAGGCGCTTTTTTGAAAAATCGTCTGACATCGTCTTATCCACTCTTGCTGCGCAACCTCTCGGGTCAGGCAGCCTTACGGTTGCGTTCGCGTTGAATCACTTCGGACGCCAGTTGCAGATAGGCCTGGCTGCCGGCGCATTTGAGATCGTAAAGGATCGCCGGCTTGCCATAGGACGGGGCTTCGGACACGCGCACATTGCGCGGAATCAGCGTCCGGTAGACCTTGTCGCCCAGATGCGAGCGCACATCTTCAACAACCTGAAGCGCCAGATTGTTGCGCGCGTCATACATGGTCATGACAATGCCCTGGATATCCAGCGTCGGATTGAGCGAATCGCGCACCTGACCGACGGTTTCGAGCAACTGGCTCAAGCCCTCAAGCGCAAAAAATTCACATTGCAACGGAACCAGGATCGAATGCGCCGCCGCCATTGCATTCATCGTCAGAAGGTTGAGCGAGGGCGGGCAGTCGATCAACACGTAATCATAGTGCCGTGCATCGTCCGCTTGCAAAGCCTTTTTCAACCGGAACACCCGGTCGGGGGCGCCGGCGATTTCCATTTCCACGCCGAGCAGATCCATCGTTGACGGAATCAGGCTCAAATGCGGCACGGCGGTCTGCATGACGGTTTCGCTGACCGAGGCATTCTGGGTCAACAGATCATAGGCTGAAACTCCACGATCCTTGCGATCAATGCCAAGCCCGGTGCTGGCATTGCCTTGGGGGTCGATATCGACAATCAAAACCTCCTCGCCGATGGCAGCAAGTGCCGTGGCGAGATTGATGGCGGTGGTTGTCTTGCCAACGCCGCCTTTTTGATTGGCGATTGTGATGATCCGGTTCTTCGAAGGCTGCATCGAAAAGGGTCCGCGGCTTAGTTACGCTTGGAAAGGGATCTGATGTGCAGGATTGCCGATCCATCCTGCATCAGACTTGGATGTTCTATCAGATCAAAACGCCAAAGGTCACGTGCTGATCGAACTTCTGCAGGGTAATCCAGTCCTTTATGCAGCCAAATCTCCAATAAAGGTTTCTTCTGAGCGAAAACCCAGGCGTGATTGAGCAAATCCGTCAGCGGTGCCAGCGCGCGCGCCGATATCGCGTCGATATCGCCGAGCGTAGAGCAGGCGGTTTCAATGCGGATGGGATGGACGCTGGCGCGGGCGGCGGTTTCCACAATCACCTGCCGCAGGAACGCTGCCTTTTTATGGTTGCTCTCCACCAGATGGACCCAGCCCTGGCCTTGTTCGGCCAGGCAAATCGCCGTGACCAGGCCGGGAAAGCCCGCGCCGCTTCCCATATCCATCCAGGTCAGGGGATCCGGGCGGAGCCGGTAGAGCTGCAGACTGTCGAGAATATGGCGCTCCCACAGGTCCGGCACTGTCTTGGGAGAAATGAGATTAAAGGATGCCTGCCATTTGCGTGTCAAATCTGCGTACAGACGCAATTTTTCCCATGTTTCACGTGAAACAAATTCGGATTCAGGGAAGAATCCTTCTGTCTTCGATTCCATTGTCATATCAGCCCAAGCCACCAATCTTTACCGGTGGTGGGGACGCGGTAATCTTGCGGAGATTGGCCAACAAAAGCGCGATCGCTGCCGGAGTCATGCCTTCGATCCGTTCAGCATGCCCGATTGAAGGCGGGCGAACCGCTTCGAGCTTGATTTTCAACTCGCGTGAGAGCCCCGACAGCGAATCATAGTCAAAATCATCGGGAATCAAGCGAGCTTCCTCCTGGCGGCGTTGGTCGATATCCTGTTTCTGCCGGTCGAGATAGACGGCATAGGTTGCATCCACCGCGGCAGCGTTCAATACCCTTGGATCATGTTGGCCGAGCCTTGGCCAGATCCCGACCAGCGTATCAATCGAAATATCCGGGTAAGACAGCAATTGAAATGCTGATCGCCTTATACCGTCCTTGTTAAGTGACAGGCCATGCCGCATCGCCTCATTGGGCGAGAGGCTCAACACCTTCAAATCGTGCAGGCATTCCGCAAGCGAATCGACATAGGTCTCGAATTTCTGCCGCCGCCCGGATGAGAGGCAACCCAGTTCCATCGCTTTGGGGGTCAAGCGTGTTTCGGCATTGTCGGCCCGCAGCGACAGCCGATACTCTGCCCGCGATGTAAACATCCGATAGGGCTCCGAAACCCCCTTGGTGGTCAGGTCGTCGACCATCACACCAATATAGGAATCAGTCCGGCTGAACAGGCAGGCTGGCCGGCCCTGAACTTTCAACGCGGCATTCAAGCCCGCCACCAGCCCCTGCGCAGCCGCTTCCTCATAGCCGGTGGTACCATTGATCTGGCCGGCCAGGAACAGGCCGTTAATCCGGCGGGCTTCAAGCGTCTGGCTCAGTTCGCGCGGATCGACATGGTCATACTCGATCGCATAGCCAGGCTGAATGATACGGACGTCAGCCAAACCCGGGATGGTTTTCAGAAATTCAGCCTGCACATCTTCCGGCAACGACGTCGAGATCCCGTTGGGATAGACAGTCGGATCATCCAGACCTTCCGGTTCCAAGAATATCTGATGTCCGTCGCGTTCCCCGAACCGGACGATCTTGTCTTCAATCGAAGGGCAATAGCGCGGGCCGACGCCTTCAATCTGCCCCGAATACATCGCTGACCGGTGAATATTGTCGCGAATGATCCGATGGGTCGCTTCCGTGGTCCGGGTGATGCCACAGCGGACCTGCGGCACCTCAATTCTATCTGTGAGAAACGAAAACGGAATCGGTTCGGCGTCCGCCTCCTGCCATTCCACCAGATCCCAATTGATCGTCCTGCCGTCCAGGCGCGCCGGCGTGCCGGTCTTCAGTCGGCCCAATTGAAAACCGGCTTTTTCCAGCGTGGCTGACAAGCCCAGGGACGGACCCTCATTCATCCGGCCGGCTGGTATCTTCTGATCTCCCAGATGGATCAGGCCGCGCAAGAACGTGCCGGTTGTCAGCACCACGGTGTCGCACTGGATCGCGCGGCCGTCCTTCAACCGGACCCCGGTAACGCTGCCGTCATCGATCTCGAGATCGTCGACCTCGCCCGCAATCAAATCCAGGTTCGGGGTATCTGTCAGCAGCTGCTGGACAGCCTGACGATACAGCCTTCGGTCGGCCTGGGTTCGGGGTCCCCAGACAGCCGGTCCTTTTCGGCGATTCAGCATTCGGAACTGGATCCCGGACCGGTCGGCGGCGACGCCCATCAATCCGTCCATGGCGTCAATTTCCCGCACCAGATGTCCCTTGCCCAGACCACCGATGGCGGGATTGCAGGACATCGTGCCGATTGTCTCGATATTGTGGGTAACCAGAGCTGTCCGTGCACCCAGACGCGCTGAGGCCGCGGCGGCTTCGCTGCCGGCATGTCCACCACCGATGACGATGACATCATACTTCATCACAGTTCTCCGATGGCTGTGTTCTTGGGCAAGTTGTTTTGCAAGTCAAGGGCAAACGTTTCACGTGAAACAACAATCAGCCAGTCCGGTGGCGCATCGCCGGTTGATTGTCATGTTTCACGTGAATCATTCAAGGTGTCGTGACACAGCCCATGTTTCACGTGAATCATTTGCCGACGCAGAATTCCGAAAATATCACCCCGAGTAAATCTTCCACATCAACCGATCCGGTGATTCTCCCCAGTGAGGCCGCCGCGGATCTCAAGTTTTCCGAGCGAATTTCGATTGGGGACTCCGGATCAGTGATAGCCTCTTGCAAATCCCTCAGGCAAGACTGCAGCAACTCGACGTGCCGGGCCCGGGACGGCGCCAACTCCGCATGCGTTGCCACCGATTTGGAAATGCGATGTGAGAGTTCGGCGATCAGCTCATCCACACCAAATCCGGTCGTGCTCGACACCAGCAAGCCTGGTTTCTGCATCTCCTTAGAGTTCGTTGCAACCAGATCCGCTTTTGTCCAGATCAGCAAACTGTCCCCGGCATCTGCGGTGTTGTCTGCGGTGCCGGCTGCTGTATCGGCAAGATCGCGCAGTTCCAAGACCAAATCAGCCGTCTCTGCCGTGGCGCGGCTGCGGCGCATTCCCTCCAATTCGACCGCATCACTGGATTGGCGCAAACCCGCTGTATCCTGCAACAGGACAAGACGGCCGCCGATGTCGAGACGAACCTCGACCACATCTCTGGTCGTCCCCGGCGTCGCGGAGACAATGGCCACATCGCGTTGCGCCAGGCGGTTCAATAAGGAGGATTTTCCGACATTTGGCGGGCCGATCAACGCAATGCGGAATCCGTCGCGGATAAGTTCACCCGCCTTTGCATTCTGCAGATGTCCGGCGATTTCCTGAGCAAGCAACGCCATATCCGGCCATACAAGGTCGGTCACAGAGCCCGGCACATCCTCCTCATCGGAAAAATCAAGTTCGGCCTCGATCATGGCTCGCGCATGGGTCAACCTCGTCGCCCAACCCTGGTAGAGATCCTTCAATCCGCCGTCAGCCTGTTCGAGAGCCTGCCGGCGCTGGGCCTCTGTTTCTGCCCGGATCAGGTCCGAAAGACCCTCCACCGCTGTCAGATCCATCCGTCCATTGGCAAAAGCGCGTCTGGTGTATTCGCCGGGATCGGCCATCCGGAAACCGGAGAGGGACGACAATGCTCCAAGAACGGCATCAACGGATGCCCGGCCACCATGGATTTGCAGCTCGGCGACATCTTCCCCGGTGAAAGAGTTCGGTTCAGGAAAGAACAGCACCAATCCGCGATCAAGCAGGGTTCCTGCCGGATCACGAATCTGCGCCAGGTGCGCGGTCCGCGCGGTTGGAACGGAACCAATTAAGGTTTCGAGTCCGAATCGAACTCGTGGACCTGATAGCCTGATAACCGCCACCCCGGCTGGAGGGTGGCCCGAAGACAAAGCGTAGATTGTCGCGCGTCTATCCATACCGGTACCGAATCGATGTGATGATTCCGGAGATTGGTCAGGTATTCATCGAGTCGAAGAAATCGCTGTTGGTCTTGGTCTGCTTGAGCTTGTCGATCAGGAACTCGATTGCATCGGTTGTTCCCATCGGCGCAAGAATCCGCCGCAACACGAAAATCTTCTGCAGATCCTGCTTCGGCACCAGAAGATCCTCTTTCCGGGTGCCGGACTTGAGAATATCCAACGACGGGAAGATTCTCTTGTCTGCAACCTTGCGGTCGAGAACGATTTCCGAGTTGCCGGTACCCTTGAATTCCTCAAAGATCACTTCATCCATGCGCGATCCGGTGTCGATCAATGCCGTGGCGATGATGGTAAGCGAACCACCTTCTTCAATGTTGCGCGCCGCGCCGAAGAACCGCTTGGGACGCTGCAGCGCATTTGCATCAACACCACCGGTCAGCACCTTGCCCGATGATGGAACAACAGTGTTGTAAGCCCGTCCCAATCGGGTGATCGAATCGAGCAGAATGACCACGTCGCGGCCATGTTCAACCAGGCGCTTGGCCTTCTCGATCACCATCTCGGCAACCTGGACGTGGCGTACCGCCGGTTCATCGAAGGTCGAGGCCACGACTTCACCCTTGACCGAGCGCTGCATGTCCGTGACTTCTTCGGGCCGTTCGTCAATCAGCAGCACGATCAGGTAACAATCGGGGTGATTTGCAGTGATCGAGTGCGCGATATTCTGCAACAGCACCGTCTTACCGGTCCGGGGAGGAGCCACGATCAGGCCGCGCTGCCCCTTGCCGATCGGCGCCACCAGATCAATCACTCTGGCGGAGATATCCTTGGTGGTCGGATTGTCCACTTCCATCTTGAAGCGCTCATCGGGATAAAGCGGCGTCAGATTGTCGAAATGAACCTTGTGCCGGATCTTCTCCGGATCTTCAAAGTTGATCTTGTTGACCTTGAGAAGCGCGAAGTAGCGTTCACCTTCTTTCGGCCCGCGTATCGGACCCTCAACCGTATCTCCGGTCTTCAGTGAAAAGCGACGGATCTGGGAGGGCGATATGTAGATGTCGTCCGGTCCCGGAAGGTAATTGGCATTGGCCGAGCGCATGAAGCCGAAGCCATCCTGCAGCAACTCGACAACACCCTCTCCGATGATCTCGACATCCTTTTCCGCCAGTTGCTTGAGAATGGCAAACATCAATTCCTGTTTGCGCAGCACACCGGCGTTTTCCACCTCGACTGATTCGGCAAATGCCAAAAGATCAGTAGCGGATTTGTTCTTGAGCTCTTGAAGCTTCATTTCCTGCATGGGAAATCCAAATTCTGTATTTATAGGTATGGGAAGAGACGGGCATTTGGAACCAGGCTTTGGGAAGCCGACCAGATGGATACTGGCGCCCGCCTTGAAAGACGTGGCTTCTTAGATAGCGATTCACGTGAAACGTCGCAAGCCCCGTTTCGGGCTTATTTGCTGCATCACACTCCCGCAGCAGACCGTAGGGCCGCTTCAGCCGAACGGTTTGATGACCACCATGATGATGGCAACGATCATTAACACGGTCGGGACCTCGTTGGCGATCCGCCATTGCCGGGCCGTCATGGTGTTGGTGCCGGCTGCAAACCGGCGCGCCGAACGGGAAAGAAAGACATGGAACAACGTCAACCCGACCACGGCGGCAATCTTGATCCAGAGCCATAGCCCTGAAAACGAAAACCCGCTCCATGCCAGCCACAATCCGACTGTCCAGGACACCATCATTGCCGGGCCCATGATCACCTTGAGAAGCCGCTGTTCCATCACCACGAATGTCGCCGCCGGCTCGCTACCGGCGGCCGCGTCGGCATGGTAGACGAACAGCCGCGGCAGATAGAACAGCCCGACCATCCACGAGATCACCGCGACCACATGCAGGACCTTGAGCCACTCGTAGAGCCAGGCCGGTTCAAACCACCAGGCAGCCAGCGCCAGCGCGACCACACTGGCAATGCTCAGATAGGCCTTGCGCTTGGCCTTGCTGCCTTCAGTGCCACTGGTTGCCAGATCGCCGCTCATCAGCGCTGCGCGCTCCTGACACGCTGTATCAGGCGCGTGACATTTTCAGGATCTGCCTGCGGCGTGATCCCGTGACCGAGATTGAATATCAGCGGACCGGCGCCCAGGGTCTCCAGCACTTCGTCGATGCCTTCATCGAGCGCCGCGCCACCCGCCACCATCCGCAAGGGGTCGAGATTGCCTTGCACAGCTCCACCCTGCTGTATCTTCCTTGCCAGGCCAGAAGGAACTGTCCAGTCCAGCCCGACGCAATCAATCCCCGTCGCAGCCCGGTAGGTTTCCAGTAACGCGCCGGCGCCCTTGGCAAAACTGATCACCGGCACACCGGGCCGTTCCCGCTTGATCCGGTCGACCATGTATTTCACCGGCTCGATCGAGTACCTGGTGAAATCGCGTTCCGACAGCACTCCGGCCCAGGAATCAAAGATCTGCACCGCATCTGCACCGGCATCGATTTGCGCGATCAGATAATCGGCTGACATTTCCGCAAGCAGCGTCAGCAATTTCATGAACGCCTCAGGGTGTTGCATCGCAAACAGCCGCGACGGCGCCTGGTCGGGCGTCCCGCGCCCGGCAATCATGTAGGTGGCAACCGTCCACGGCGCGCCGCAGAATCCCAGCAGCGTCGTTTCAGCCGGCAATTCGGACCGCAACCGTCGCACAGTCTCGTAGACCGGGGCCAGATGCGTATGCAGCCGTGATGGATCAAGCGCCGCAATGGCTTCAACCGATATCGGATCCATCAACGGGCCGGTTCCTTCGACAAACCGCACATTGCGGTCAAGCGCATCCGGAATCACCAGAATATCGGAAAACAGGATTGCCGCATCAAAGCCAAATCGCCTGATCGGCTGCAGCGTCACTTCGACTGCCAGGTCGGGGGTGTAGCAGACATCAAGAAAACCGTTCGCTGACGCCCGTGTTGCCCGATACTCCGGCAGATACCGGCCTGCCTGTCTCATCAGCCAGATCGGGGGCGGAAAAACTGTTTCCCCGGCCAACACCTTCATCACCTTGCGATCACCGGTTTTCGTCATCACCACTTCCTTTAATAAATCCTTATTGAAAAGGATTCTGATTCTTAGACTCTGTGGTTTACGGGGATTAGGATTTATCCACAGCCTGTCCACAGCTTGCTCATATAGCGGCGCTCACTGCCCAAGGCCAACCGGATTCGCGTTTTTGCCTGCTTTGGCTTCAAAATGACGCATAATTCCAAGCCATTACCAATCCAAATCGGAGACAGGTACCGAAGCCGCAAACATCGTTGTCCCAATTATCCAAAAACCGTGCCT
Source organism: Hoeflea sp. YIM 152468 (assembly GCF_029210485.1). GTDB lineage: Bacteria > Pseudomonadota > Alphaproteobacteria > Rhizobiales > Rhizobiaceae > Hoeflea. The sequence continues at coordinate 463,167 of NZ_JARGET010000038.1, read as the reverse complement.
TGAAACCATCCCGGCAAGAGCGATTGTGGACAAACCGGTGGGTTATCCCTTGCAAAAGGTCGGGCAGGGCTCCTACTTCAATCTTGTCCCGGCTTATCAACACCCCCCGGAGAATCCTGTGGAGCAGAGCAAAAACTATTTTCACCTGCATCTGATCTCCGATTCGACCGGAGAAACGCTGATGGCGGCCGGCCGCGCCGCCGCCGCGCAGTTCCAGTCGGCGCAGGCGCTCGAACACCTCTATCCGTTGATCCGCACCCGCAAGCAGCTCATTGCGGTTCTCGATGCGATCGATGGCGCGCCCGGCATCGTGCTTTACACCATCGTCGATTCCGACCTGGCATCCATTATCGAGCTCAAATGCCGGGACATGGGCCTGCCCAGCGTGTCGGTGCTCGAACCGGTGATCGATGTGTTCCAGTCCTATCTGGGAGCGCCTTCGCGACGCCGGGTCGGAGCCCAGCACGTCATGGGCGAAGAGTATTTCAAGCGCATCGATGCGCTGAATTTCACGCTTGATCACGATGACGGGCAATTGCCGGCCGATTTTGAAGAGGCCGATCTGATCATTCTGGGTATCAGCCGGACATCGAAAACCCCGACCAGTATCTATATCGCCAATCGCGGCATCAAGACTGCAAACATTCCCATTGTCCACGGCGTGCCGCTGCCTGAAGGCCTGATCACGGCGAAGAAGCCGACAGTGGTCGGCCTTGTCGCCTCCGTTGATCGGATCGCCCAGGTGCGCAAGAACCGGGTCCTGGGGTCCACCACCGGCTATCAGGGTGAACATTACACCGACCGCGCGCTGATCAGCGAAGAGCTCAAATATGCCCGCTCGCTGTGCGAACGGCACGGTTGGCCGGTCATCGATGTGACCCGCCGTTCGATTGAAGAGACCGCGGCCGCCATCCTTGCCTTGCGTCCCAAGTGGCGTTAACCCCGACTTGTCCGACAAGGCCTCGTTCCAGGAGACGTCCATGACACCGCCCATCATACTTGCTTCGGCAAGCCGGTTCCGAAAAAGTCTGTTAGAAAATGCCGGTGTGACCTTCACCGTTGAACCGGCACAGACCGATGAGCGCGCTGTGGAAGAGGCTCTCGTTGACCTTAAACCGGACGAAGTGGCGTTGATTCTTGCCGAGGCCAAGGCCCAGGACGTCTCCAGCCGAAATCCCGGCGCGATCGTGATTGGCTCCGACCAGACATTGTCGCTCGACGGCGAGATGTTTCACAAGGCTGAGACGATGGAGCAAGCCCGGCACCGCCTGCTCAAGCTGTCCGGTCGCACCCATCAACTCAACAGCGGTATCGTCCTTGTCAGGGATGGCGAAACCATCTGGCGGCACATGTCGATCGCGCGGCTGACCCTGCGTGATCTCGATCCCGGCTTTGTCGGCCGCCATCTGTCCAGCGTCGGCGACAAGGTGCTCTCCTCGGTCGGCGCCTATCAGCTGGAAGGTGCGGGAATTCAACTCTTCGACCGCATCGAAGGCGATTATTTCACCATCATCGGATTGCCGCTGCTGCCGCTGTTGGCAAAGCTGAGAGAATTGGGAGCCATCGATGGGTGAGTTGGATCAGCCCCGTGCGTTCGTTGTTGGTTATCCCATCGGCCATTCCCGCTCGCCACTCATACATCGCCACTGGCTCGATCAGGCCGGCCTTGCGGGAAGCTATCACCCGCTTGCGGTCGCCCCTGCCGAATTGCGCGCTTTTGTCGCCGCACTGAAAGACGGCTCCTCCGGCTTTGTCGGCGGCAACGTCACGATTCCGCACAAGGAAGCCATGCTTGAGCTGGTTGACGAAATTGATGACACCGCGCGACAGATCGGAGCTGTCAACACCCTGTGGCTCGACAATGGCCGGCTGATGGCGGGCAACACCGATTCGCATGGCTTCGCCGCCAATCTCGACGAAAGCGCGCCTGGCTGGACCAGCGGCAAAACCGCGGTGATCCTCGGCGCCGGCGGAGCCAGCCGGTCGGTGATCCATGCTTTGCTCTCGCGCGGGTTTCAATCCATTCGTCTTGCCAACCGGACGCTTGAGCGGGCGCGGGCCTTGTCAGATCAATTCGGCGACAGGATTTCAGCCCATGGAATCGACCAGTTGCAAAAATTGCTCAAAGGCGCCGATCTTTTCGTGAACACGACCTCGATGGGAATGGGTGGCTCAGCTGTTCCCGATATCGATTTCACCATCATGGCTGAAACCGCTTTGGTCACCGATATTGTCTATACGCCGCTGGAAACACCGATTCTTGCCCTGGCCCGGCGCCAGGGACTGACGACGGTCGATGGTCTGGGTATGCTGTTGCACCAGGCAGTGCCGGGCTTTGCCAGATGGTTCGGCCAGACGCCGCGCGTAACGCCGGAGCTGCGGCAGCTGATCATCGGTGCAATGGAGAAAGGATCATGATCATCATCGGACTGACCGGCTCGATCGGGATGGGAAAATCCACCACATCCGACATGTTCAAGGCGAAGGGGATACCGGTCAACAGTGCCGACGAGATCGTCCATCAATTGTACAGTGGCGAGGCGGCACCCTTGATCGAAGCGGAATTTCCCGGAACCGTCGCCCATGGCGTGGTCAACCGAACCCTCCTGTCGGAAAGACTGATGGCTGCACCCGAGGGATACAAACGGCTCGAGGCGATCATTCATCCGCTGGTGCGCGCCAAGGAACGGGACTTCATCGAAGCTGCGCGCCGCCGCGGCGAAGCAATGGTGCTGCTCGACATTCCGTTGCTGTTTGAAACCGGCGCCACCGACCGGGTCGATACCATCATCGTGGTGAGCTGCGCACCCGATATCCAGCGCCAGCGTGTGCTGGCCCGTCCGGGAATGAGCAAGGACAAATATGAATCCATCCTGGCGCGGCAGACACCGGATGCGGAAAAGCGCGCCCGCGCCGATTATGTGATCGACACCGGCCACGGGCTGGAGGCAGCCGAGCGCCAGGTCGCCACTATTGTTGCAGAGCTGTCGAAGACCGGATTGCGGGACAAGAACAATGCGTGAGATTGTCTTCGACACCGAAACCACCGGGCTTGATAACAAGACCGACAGGATCATCGAAATCGGCTGCATCGAGCTGGAAAACCAGTTCCCCACTGGCAGGACATTGCATCTCTTCATCAACCCGGATGGCCGCAAGGTGCATCCGGACGCGCTGGCGGTGCATGGAATCACCGATGCGTTTCTGGCGGACAAGCCGCTGTTTTCAGAGGTTGCAGAGCAAATTGCCGCGTTTTTCGAGGGCGCCCGGTATGTTGCTCACAATGCCACATTCGATATGGGTTTTCTCAACAGCGAGTATCAGCGGATCGGCCTTCCAGCGGTGGCTCCGGACGTGGTCATTGACACGCTTTCGCTCGCCCGCCGTCGCCACCCGATGGGCCCGAACAGTCTTGACGCGCTGTGCCGCCGCTATGGCATCGACAACTCGCACCGGACCAGACATGGCGCGCTGCTCGATGCCGAGCTGCTTATGGATGTCTACATCGAGATGTTGGGCGGTCGTCAAGCGGCACTCGGGTTGTCAAACAGTGACGATGCAGCGGAAGCGCGCAACCGCAGCGATGAAATCGTTGAAATCGGAGAGCGGCCCCGAGCCTTACCGCAACGTCTGACCAATGCCGAACGGCAAGCCCATGCGGTCTTGATTGACCGAATCGGGGCAAAGGCGCTCTGGCACAAGCTTGCCGGCGGCAATTGAAGCAAAATTATACGACAGCACAGAAAAAGCCGCCCGAAAGCGGCTTTCCTGACAGGCAATGCTACTGAAGCTCGGTATCAGTTTACCTGGCCAGCGGGGCTAACCTGCGCCTTGGTGTTCTCTTCAGCCATGCGCTGCTGGAACATCTGGGCAAAGTCGATCGGGTCGACCAGCAGCGGCGGGAAGCCGCCATTGCGCGTTGCATCGGCGATGATCTGACGAGCGAACGGGAACAAGATCCGCGGGCATTCGATGAACAGCAGCGGCAGCATATGTTCCTGCGGGAAATTCGCCACGCGAAAAACGCCACCATAAGTCAATTCGACATTGAACACGACGGTCTCGCCGGTCTTGGCTTCGGCATTCATCGTAAGAACAACGTCGAATTCGGTTTCGCTCAAAGGATTGGCGTTGACGTTGACATTAATGTTGATTTGCGGCGCTTTTTCCCGAGGTCCGAGCGATTTTGGTGCACCAGGGTTTTCGAAGGAAAGATCTTTGATGTACTGAGCCAAAACATTCAATGAAGGCGCTTCGCCGTTGCCTTTGGCTTCGGTTGCTGCCGCATCACCCTTGGTGGTATCTTTTGCCATCTGGTCTTCCCTGTTTTTCATCCGCCGATGCGGCTATCCGGTAAAAAAAGTTCGGTCATGGGCTAGCATTTTGACACTGGGCTTACAACCCGTCTCCGCCGGTGCTGCCGCCTTGGCCCGGCCGGTTTAACCGGTCGCGATCATCTGACCAGGGCGATGATGGATTGGGATTGCGCTCATATTCATCGGTGTCGAGATCGACCACTCCGTCATCGGCAGCGCCGCGGCTGGACGGGTGACCGAAGCCCGCCGTTCCGGCCCCGAAACCGCCCGACATGGCCTGAACCACAACCCGGTCCTTGACACTTCGCCAGACAAGGTCCCGGACGGCCGGTACAAACAACAGGAACCCGAACGAGTCGGTGACAAAACCGGGGGTCAGCAACAACACGCCGGCGACCAGAATCATCACCCCATGCACAAGTTCGCGGCCCGGAACGCGATTGCTCCGCAATTCCCCGTTGATCCGGTTGAAAAGCCCGATCCCCTGCCGGCGGAGTAGAAAACTGCCGATGATGGCTGTAAGCAGAACCATGCCAAGCGTTGCCCAAACGCCGATTTGACCGCCGACAACCACGAAGGCAGCGATCTCTGCCAGTGGTATGACCAGCAGAATGAGAGGAACGAGGGAAAAACGCATGTCATATTATCCGCGGTCAAAGCGGCCCGATTTATACAGGCTGCAAGAAATAGAATCACACGACCCTTTGATTGATCGGTCAGAGGGCATTATATGCATCCTACTTGATGATGAAATGGAAAGAAGGCGGGAATGGGTTCCTTTGATTTTGTGACGTTCTTCTTTTTTGTGGCTGCGGTGATCATATTCATCCAACTCCGCTCTGTGCTTGGCAAGCGGACCGGGCATGAACACCCGCCTCAGGATCGGTTGGCCCGGCGTGATCAGGCGCCTGACGCTGGGGGCTTGGACGATCCGAAGGTCGTCACGCTACCGCGTCGCGGTCGTGAGCCTGCTGCCAGCGACACTTTCGCGGCCGCTGACGCCTATGCGGAACCGGGCAGCGAACTCAACAATGGGCTGCGCGAGGTGATGCAGGCTGATTCCACATTCGATCCGGCCGGATTTGTCCAGGGCGGCAGTATGGCCTATGAGATGATCGTGTCCGCCTATGCCGAAGGCGACCGCAAAACCTTGAAGGGGCTTCTCTCGCGCGAAGTTTATGACGGCTTCGTTGCCGCGATCGACGAGCGCGAGGCCCGCGGCGAGACGGTGCGGTCCAATTTTGTCGGCATCGAGAAAGCCAGCATCATCCAGGCTGACATGAAGGGCACCGAGGCGAACATCACGCTGCGGATCATCAGCCAGTTGATATCAGCGACCTTGGACAAGGACGGAGAAGTCATCGAAGGCGATCTCATCGAGGCGACCGATGTCAATGATGTCTGGACATTCGCCCGCGACACGCGATCACGCGATCCCAACTGGCGTTTGATTGCGACGGAAGCCGATCAGTAATGGATCTGTCGCTTCGGCGGGAAGACTTCGCGGCCCTCCCTGGTTGGGAGCAGGATGATCCTGCAGCCGCGTTAGCCGCTTTCCGCCGATCGGCGGTTCATGCGATGCAGTGCAAACCCTATCGCACCGGTTCACTCGGCCTCAGTCATGCCGATTTTGAACCCGCCTATGCCGCGGCTCTGAAATTTCCCGAATCCGGCTATCCATCTCGTCTCGAAGCACGCCGCTTCTTCCAAACCTGGTTCCGTCCGGTGGAAGTTTGTCCGGACCAGGGAGCAGGGCTTGTAACCGGCTATTATGAGCCGGAGGTAGAGGCTCGAGAAAAATCAGAATCCGGCTACCGGTTTGCATTTCTGCGCAAGCCCGCGAACCTGATCAAGGTGCCAGATCCTGACAACCCGCCGGATGGCATTCCGCCGGGATATGCCTTCATGCTTGACGATGCCGGCGTCATGAAAACCTGTCCCGACCGTCAGGCCATTGAAAACGGTGCATTCGATGGCCGCGATATGGAGATCGCCTGGGCGCGCAGCCGTGTTGATGTGTTTTTTGCCCATGTGCAGGGCTGTGCCAGGTTGCGCTTCGAGGACGGCCGGACGCGACGGCTCACCTATTCGGCAAAGAGCGGCCATCCCTTTACCGGGATTGGCCGGCTGCTTGTTGAACGCGGCGAGTTGACGGCGGCTTCGGTCTCGATGGCTTCGATCAGAGCCTGGCTGGCGGTGGATGCAGACCGGGCCGACCGGCTGATGCGCGAGAACAGATCCTATATCTTCTTCGCAGAGGCCGACGTCGACAATGAATATCTCGGCCCGGTTGCAGCCGCTAAGGTGCCGCTCGAGCCGGGCCGGTCCCTTGCGGTCGATCGGCATATTCATAGTTTTGCTACACCGATCTTTGTTTCGGCGCCCGCACTTTCGGATTTCGCGGCCCCGAGACCTTTCGCCCGGCTGATGATCGCTCAGGATACCGGGACAGCCATTGTTGGGCCGGCCCGCGGTGATCTGTTTGCCGGTTGCGGTGCCGAAGCTGGCAACAAGGCCGGATCCATCGTGGCGACGGCGCGGTTCATCGTGTTGGCGCCGGCGGGATCGGATCTTGCGCGGCGGGCTGGTCATGAGCGGTGATAAAAACAAACTCAGCCACGAAGACCGGATCATCTGGGCCCGGGTCGCGCGAACAGTGGATGCCTTGCCGGGAAAACAGATCCCCGAGGATGACTGGTTTGCGGTGGAAAATACGGTTTCTCCCCAGCCTCCATTGCCGCTCAAGCCGGCACAGACGCCCAAAGCGGCCTCCGATCCGAATCCGCTTCCCAAGCCAAAACTCCAATCGATCGAGAAACCTGTAACCCGCAAATTGTCGAAAGGCCGGCTGCCGATTGATGGCCGCATCGATCTGCACGGGATGACATTGAGTGAAGCCCACAATCTGCTTTTCGGTTTTCTGGCCCGCGCCCATGAGCGGGGTCTCAGGCATGTTCTGGTCATTACCGGAAAAGGGGCATCGCGCGGCAGCGATGGCGCTCTCAAGCGACAGGTTCCGATATGGCTGACCAAGCCGGAATTCCGGTTCCTCATTTCCGGCCACGAAAATGCCGCCCGTGGCCATGGCGGTGAGGGCGCGCTCTATATCCGCCTGCGTCGGGAAAAAGGAAAAATGTCATGACGCCCTTTGGCGAGGCGGTGCGCCGGCTGCGCGCCGAACGCGGCGTTACCCAACGCGAGATGGCCACGGCCATTGGTGTTTCGCCCGCCTATCTATCTGCCCTTGAACACGGAAATCGCTCCGAGCCGAGCTGGGAATTCGTTCAGCGCGTCATTGGTTATTTCAACATCATTTGGGATGAAGCAGAGGAATTGCAGATGCTGGCGGGCCTGTCCCGCCCGAAAGTAACCATCGATACCTCCGGCCTTTCACCGAAAGCAACCGAAACAGCCAACAAACTGGCGGCCGCCATCGGCAGTCTGAGTGACGACACGCTTGAGAAAATCGGCACTCTTATCGAGACAGGGGACGCGCCAGATCACCCTGAGTCCGAAAGCTAGCAACGCGCCGCCCGTTTGGAATCCGGGCGACGATGCGATGCCATCATGTCAAGCCGATACAGCGCATCACGCCAATCCGTCTGATTGCGATGCACCTTAATCCGAACAACGTGCCTCACCTGCCGCCACTCGCTTGGCTGGCAATCAACGCTTGATGATGTCACGCAATTCGTCTTCATGCTCGTTGACCAGCCAGCCATAGTAATTCTCGACTGGAAGCTTTGGCTTCTGCCCGCGCTTTTTGCGAGTTTGGTTTTCCGCTGCCAGCACTTCTGCCCGGCCCAGGGAATTGCCGACATTGTAGAGCGTCGCGGTGAGGCCGGGGTTTTTCGAGATATCGTATCCGGCAATGTCCCGGTAATCGTCGATGGCTTGGGCAATCACGGCGGCCATGTAAGCCAGAGTGGAATCCGGCTCCATGATAGCCTTGTAAACTTCCGAAGCATTGCCGGCGTTGAGCTTGCGTAGTCTTGATACCTTGTTGACACGATCGGTGTGGGTCAGCGCCGTCAGCGGGTTGAGCTGGCCCAGGCCAAAGGTTTGCCCGGCAAAAAACGGCTGGAAGAATACCGCGCCAAACCGGTTATCAGGGTAGGATGTGCCGGACACCTTTTTGTCGCGGAACGTGGTTTCCCAGATGTTCTCGCGACAGGTCCAGAGTCTGACCGAGCCTGAATCCTCGTCACAGGCAGCAAATTCGGGCCGTTTGACGAAATCGACAACGCTTTCGCCACCATGTTCAAACCGAAACCGTTCACCGGCATAGGACACTGCCTTTATGTAATAGGTTTGCAGATGGTCATAGGCGTCGACATTGTAGGTATGTTCGCCCACCAGAGCGCCGACAATATGAATCGGATCGATCTTGTATTGGTCCGAAACCGAGCGGATTTTCCCGCGCAGCTTTGAGTCCTCGACGATCAGATCGCGAATCTTTTGGTATTTTTGGACAAAGGTCGACTTGGTTGCCTGGGTGCGGCGCTTCGAGGTCCCGGGGATGTCAGGCTGCTGTGCATTGCGGTTGCCCGAAGGCACAAGGTCGGCCGAGTAGGCTTGTGGCAGCGGCGCGAGGCTCAGCATCAGCGCGACCGAGATCGCTATCACGGAACCGGGCTTGCAACTGGGCACAATCATTCTGCTCTCCAATGCGTCAAAGATGTTTGGCCTGAGGCCCGGCAAGGCCCTCAGCTAGGTCACCAAGCACACGTCATCATCGCGCGGATTAGAGAATGAATCGCGACAGGTCTGTATTCTGAGCGAGGTCGCCAACGTGCTCCCGGACATAGTCTGAATCAATGGTGATTGTCGACCCCGGCTGATCTGGCGCGGTGTAAGAAATCTCATCCAGAACGCGCTCCATGACCGTCTGCAAACGCCGCGCGCCGATGTTTTCGATGCTTGAATTGAGGTGCACGGCGACCTCCGCCAGCGCGTCGATGGCGTCATCGGTAAACACCAAAGTGACATCTTCGGTGGCCAGCAAGGCTACATATTGCTTGATCAAACTGGCTTCCGTCTCGGTCAGGATCCGGCGGAAGTCGTCTTTGCCGAGCGCTCTGAGTTCGACCCGGATCGGCAGACGGCCCTGCAATTCGGGCAGCAGGTCGGAGGGTTTGGACACATGGAATGCGCCTGAAGCGATAAACAAGATGTGATCGGTTTTGACCGGACCGTATTTTGTCGCCACCGTTGTGCCTTCGACCAGCGGCAGCAAATCTCGCTGCACGCCCTCGCGCGAAACCCCGGCGCCCATGCCGCCCTCGCGCGAAGCGATCTTGTCGATCTCGTCGATGAAAACGATGCCGTCATCCTGTGCCGAAAGCAGGGCCTCCTGATGAATCTGTTCCATGTCGAGCAGCTTGTCGGATTCATCATTGATCAGCGCATCGTAAGACTCGAGAACCGTTGTCTTGATCTTGCGTGTGCGCCCGCCCATTGCCTTGCCGAACAACTCTCCAAGATTGAGAACGCCGACATTGCCGCCCTGCATGCCCGGAAGTTCAAACTGCGGCATTCCTGACGAGTTGTCCGCAACTTCAATTTCGATTTCCTTGTCATCGAGTTGCCCGTCGCGCAGTTTCTTGCGAAACGAATCGCGGGTTGCGGGCGACGCGGTGTTGCCGACCAGGGCATCCAGGACCCGTTCCTCGGCATTGAGCTTTGCCTTGGCCTCGACTTCGCCACGCTTGCGGTCGCGGACCAGGGCGATGCCGACTTCCACCAGATCACGGATGATCTGTTCGACGTCGCGGCCGACATAGCCGACTTCGGTGAATTTGGTTGCTTCCACCTTGACGAAGGGCGCACCAGCCAGCCGCGCCAGCCGCCGCGAGATCTCGGTCTTGCCCACACCGGTCGGCCCGATCATCAGGATGTTCTTGGGCATCACTTCCTCACGCAGCAGACCCTCCAGCTTCTGCCGGCGCCAGCGGTTTCTCAGGGCAATCGCAACGGCGCGTTTGGCCTCCTTCTGGCCGATGATGAACCGGTCCAGCTCGGTCACGGTTTCGCGGGGGGAGAAATTGCTCATGTCGGAATCAAGCCTTTATCGGGGGAAGTCTGTCGAGGAATGATGTGGGAAGAAGCGGTCCGATTATCAAGCGCCGGATCCTTTGCCAGCCGGCGCCGAACAGGATGACCATGGCTCCGATGGTGATCAGGATCAGGGCGAAGGGCGGGATGCCGGTTGTATTGGCGGCGCCACTGACGAGGTAGTAGATGCCGACCGAACCGAAATAGGCCAGCGTCGGCGCCAGCAGCGAACGCCGGTCGATGGCGAGCGCCACCAGCACGAAGACCACCATCATCACGCCGAGCAGAACGCCGGCAGTCACGCCCGGCTCGATCTGGCCCGAAAACACCTCCTGACCTGTGGCCAGGATGAACAGCGGATGAACCAGCAAAGGTGCCGAGATCACATGCAGCCAGAACGCGCAATCCGACCAGACCGTCTGGCGGTCTCTGTCGCGCAGGTCGAGAAACACCGCAACGATGAAAATGATCATTCCGCACAAGAGCGGAATCGCCAGCGCGCTGGACAAAACATCGGCGAGCTGGTTGGGCCCCGGCGCGGCGATATCGCCACTGATCATCCGGTCATGATAGATCAGCACCGCGCCAAGAAAGGCCAGGCCGGTACCGGCCACAGCCACGATTGCGGCCAGAACAGGCACCTTGAAGCGAATGAAATAGACACAAGCAGCGGCGATCAGACCCAGACCCAGGATCAGCCCGATCGGAAGGGCATCACCCCGCAACGCCAGCAGGGAAAAGGCGTTGATGGCGCCGGGAAGCGCGAACCGGGTGCCAATGAAGTCAAGCAGCAAGCCAGCCATGGAGGCGCTGAACACCAGCGCCAGCAATGTGCTCGACAGCCGCATCCGCTTCTGCCGTGTGACAATCTCGGCAACGCCCCAGCTGGCTGCGGCCAGAGACGCCGCCAGCAGCATGCTGTCTGCAGGTAGCACCGCCCGCAGCGCAAACAGCACTCCGGAGAACAGCAGGACAATGCCGACGGTGACGAAAATGTCATTGCCACCGCCGACCAGCCGCATCTGGTCATCGACCGAAAGCGAGGCGATTGGTTCCGGAGGCAACCGGGGTTTGGCTGGGTCGCGAGCCAGCCTCAGCAAGGCATCGCGTTGTCCGGCGTCGAGGATGCCGGCGGAGACCGCGCGATCAAGTGTTGCTTCATCAATCATACCGCCGTCTCGCTTCTGGTTTGGGTGCTGGATGGCGCCAGTTTCATGATCAAGACAGCAGCATTCTCATGATCCGATGATTCACGTGAAACAATCAGCGGCGCGAACCCGGCTTTCTCGTAGGCGCGAATGGCGCGCGTGTTGGTGATATCGGGATCGATGAGGATGTTCTCGTGACCCTGGGCGCGAAGCCGGCCGGCAAACGCCTTCAGCACGGCTGAACCAACCCCCTTCGACAGATCCGACGCGTCGCCGATGCCCATGTCAACGCCAATGCTGTTGGGGGGAACCTGCTTCAGCCAGGGTGCCTTGCTTAGCCACGGCTCTTTGAGCTGGTCACGCACGCACCAACTCTGAATGTAACCGGTCGCACTGCCGTCGACCAGAAATACAAACGGGCGGGTGGCGTCCCGGCCTTCCACCATGGCGCGGATATAGCCCAGTTCAGTCTCCGGCTCGCCCCACCACGCACGCCAATGCGGTGCGTTCAGCCATGTTTCCAGCAAGGGAAAATCATCCGCCGTGACCGGCCGGAATTCGATCCTGGCCGGCTTACTTGAGCTCAAGGGTTTCGATCACGATATTGCTGTTGGTGTAGACGCAAATGTCGCTGGCAATTTCCATCGCCCGCCGGGCTATCTCTTCGGCGGTCCTTTCACTGTCCATCAAGGCACGGGCTGCGGCATAGGCGAAGTTGCCGCCTGAGCCGATAGCCATGGTGCCGTATTCGGGTTCCAGCACATCGCCATTGCCGGTAATCGCCAGGGTCACGGTTTGGTCGGCGACCAGCATCATCGCCTCAAGCCGTCTGAGGTAGCGGTCGGTGCGCCAGTCCTTGGCAAGCTCGACCGCGGCGCGGGTCAGCTGATCGGGGTATTGCTCGAGCTTGGCTTCAAGCCGTTCCAGCAATGTAAAGGCATCAGCCGTAGCCCCGGCAAATCCGGCAATCACATCGTTGTCCTTGCCGATGCGCCGGACCTTGCGGGCATTGCCCTTCATCACCGTCTGGCCAAGGCTGACCTGGCCATCACCAGCCATGACCACCTGCGCACCCTTGCGCACCGTGATGATTGTTGTGGCGTGCATTTCGCCAAAGGGATTATGCTCGGCCATGGGACATCCTTTATTGCAGGCGGCGCGTCGAGCCGCAGTCTGATAAATCCAATGTAAGTGTCCCGAAAGCGATTGCAAATCCGACCTGAGTTCCCCAACCGGAGTGCGGGAATGCTTGCGCTGCCAAAGCCGTTCTGGATATTTCGATTGCGGCCTGATATTGAGCGCGCAAAAGCATTGTCCGGAGACGTCAGATGGCCACCAACAAAAATGCGCGCACCGCAACTCTCTCCCGTAAAACCAACGAGACCGATATTTCCGTCTCCGTGAAAGTTGACGGCACCGGCACCGGGTCGATTTCGACCGGAGTTGGTTTTTTTGATCACATGCTTGAGCAATTGTCGCGTCATTCTCTGATCGACATGGACATCAAGACCAAGGGCGATCTGCACATCGACGATCACCACACGGTCGAGGACACCGGTATTGCGATTGGCCAGGCGCTGGCCAAGGCGCTGGGCGAGCGCAAGGGGATCAACCGCTATGCTTCGCTCGATCTCGCCATGGACGAAACCCTGACGCGGGCCGCGATCGACATTTCCGGCCGGCCGTTTCTGGTCTGGGATGTGTCCTTTTCGGCCGCCAAGATCGGTGCCTTCGACACGGAGCTGGTGCGCGAATTCTTCCAGGCGCTGGCTCAGCATGCCGGTATCACGCTGCATGTCAGCACTCTCTATGGCGCCAACAATCACCATATTGCCGAGACCTGCTTCAAGGCGGTGGCCCGCGTGTTGCGCACAGCCTGCGAAGTCGACCCTCGGCAGAAGGACCGGATTCCCTCGACCAAGGGTTCGCTGGCCTGATCCCGTCCGGGGTTGGACCGATCGGAGAAAACCGTCATGACCACCTATCTCGTCCTGGCCAGTCCCGGTGCACGGATTCCCGATCAGCATTCGGTCATGATTGCCGATCGCTTCGCGCCTCTGGCTTTTGTCGCGCCTGTCCTCTGGCTTCTGTTCAGCCGGCTGTGGCTGGAGGCCATCGGTGCGCTGCTCTTGTTGTCTGCCGCCGTGATGGCGGGCAGTTCCGGACAGCCGTTTGCCGGCTTGGCGATCAGCCTCGCCGTGTCGACAATCACCGCATTGGAAGGCCGCAACTGGCGTTCAGCCGCATTGCAGCGGCGTGGCTGGCGGCTTGTGGATGTGGTTGAGGCCGACGATCCGGAGACGGCCTATGAAATTCACGCAAGCCAGGCCGTGGAACAGGCAGGTCAGACAAGCGCCCGAGCCGGTCCCCCCGTCTTGAAACCGGGTCGGCCGACCGGCCGGGAGACCGGGTCCATCGGTCTGGTGCCGGTTGAAAGGATTTGAATCCCATGCAGGTTGTCATTGTCGATTACGGGTCGGGCAATTTGCGCTCGGCGCTCAAGGCGTTTGAACGGGCTGCCCGGGAATCGGATGTTTCCGCCCATATCGTACTCAGCGCCGACGCCGATCGGGTTGCCAGCGCGGATCGTGTGGTGTTGCCGGGCGTCGGCGCCTATGCCGATTGCCGGGCCGGACTGGACGCAATTGATGGCATGAACGCGGCCTTGCGTCATGCGGTCGAGGACAAGGCGCGGCCCTTTCTCGGCATTTGCGTTGGAATGCAGCTGATGTCGACGCGCGGCCTTGAGAAATCAGTCTCCCGGGGCTTTGACTGGATTCCCGGTGATGTGGTGGAAATCGCGCCGTCGAATCCGGCGTTGAAAATTCCCCAGATCGGCTGGAACACCCTCGACGTGAAGACCGGGCATCCCTTGTTCAACGGCATTCCGACCGGACCGGATGGGCTGCATGCCTATTTCGTTCACTCCTATCAATTGTCGGCTGATGATCCTGCCGACGTGATTGCCACGACCGATTATGGAGGGCCGGTAACTGCTGCGGTGACACGCGACAACAAGGCCGGAACCCAGTTTCACCCCGAGAAGAGCCAGACGCTGGGTCTGGCGCTGATCGCCAATTTCCTCAAATGGATGCCCTGACATGATTCTGTTTCCCGCCATCGATCTCAAGGACGGCCACTGCGTCCGGCTCAAGCTGGGTGAAATGGACACGGCCACCATCTACAATGAAGACCCGGCCGCCCAGGCCCGCGCCTTCGAGCAACAGGGCTTTGACTGGCTGCATGTGGTTGATCTCAACGGCGCGTTCGAAGGCCAGTCCGTCAATGGCGCGGCGGTTGAGGCAATCCTCAAGGCCACGACCAACCCGGTGCAGCTCGGCGGCGGCATTCGCACGCTGGCCGATATCGAAGCCTGGCTCGACAAGGGCCTTGCCCGGGTGATCCTCGGCACCATTGCCGTTCGAGATCCCGATCTGGTGCGGCAGGCCTGCAAGCTGTTTCCAGGCCGTGTTGCCGTCGGCATCGACGCCAAGGGCGGCAAAGTGGCGGTCGAGGGCTGGGCGGAAGCTTCCGAGCTGGGCGTTCTCGAACTGGCGGAGCGTTTCGAGGGCGCCGGCGTTTCAGCCATCATCTATACCGATATCGACCGCGACGGCGTGCTGACAGGCATCAACTGGGAGTCGACCATAGAATTGGCCGGTGCGGTCTCGATTCCAGTCATCGCCTCGGGAGGGCTTGCCTCCATTGCCGACATCGTTCGGATGAAAATGCCCGACGCAGCGAAGCTTGAAGGCGCAATCTCCGGCCGGGCGCTCTATGATGGCCGCATCGATCCGGCCGAAGCGCTGGCTGTCCTCAATGGCACGCTTGCAATTGACGCCGCCAAATTCGAGGACGCTGACCGTTCATGACCCCCAAATCCCGTGTCATTCCCTATCTGGATGTCAAGGAATGCCCGCGCGCCCCGCAGCGGCTTTGCCGCGAGGACGTGCAAACCAGGAAAGCGGCCGGCCGATGCTGAAATCTCGAGTCATCCCCTGTCTCGATGTCAAGGACGGTCGCGTCGTCAAGGGCGTCAATTTTGTCGACCTGATCGATGCCGGAGATCCGGTGGAAGCCGCCAGGGCCTATGATGCCGCCGGCGCCGACGAGCTCTGCTTTCTCGACATCACCGCCTCGTCCGACAATCGCGAAACCATTTTCGACGTGGTCGCACAAACCGCCGAACATTGCTTCATGCCGCTCACGGTTGGCGGTGGAGTGCGCACGGTGGCCGATATCCGCAAGCTGCTGCTGTCGGGCGCCGACAAGGTGTCGATCAACTCGGCTGCGGTGAAGAATCCGGATTTCGTGGCGGAAGCCGCCGACAAGTTCGGCAACCAGTGCATTGTGGTCTCGATCGATTCGAAAAGGGTTTCCGCGCCGGGTGCGCCCGACCGCTGGGAGATCTTCACCCATGGCGGCCGTGAGCCGACCGGGCTCGACGCGGTGGAATTCGCTGTAAGGATGGTCGAACGCGGTGCCGGCGAGTTGCTTCTGACTTCAATGGACCGGGACGGCACCAAGAGCGGATACGACATCGCGCTGACCCGCACGATCGCCGATGCGGTGCGGGTGCCGGTGATCGCTTCAGGCGGTGTCGGCACGCTCGATCATCTGGTGGAAGGGATCCGCGATGGTCACGCCACCGCCGTGCTTGCCGCCTCGATTTTCCATTTCGGAACCTATACTATCCAAGAGGCCAAGCAGCATATGGCCGATGCCGGGCTCGACATGCGCCTGATCTGATCAGGCGGCACGCAACAATGCCCCCAGGAGAAATGTCTGCAATGACCAGTTTCACCCTTGCCGACCTTGAACGCAAAGTCGCCGAGCGCGCGTCGGCCGACCCGTCGCAATCGTGGACGGCCAAGCTTGTCGGCGCCGGCATGCCCAAAGCCGCCAAGAAGCTCGGCGAGGAAGCCGTTGAAACGGTCATCGCCGCGACATCGCAGAGCCGAGGCGAGTTGATAGGCGAAACCGCTGATCTTCTGTACCACCTGATGGTCGTGCTCAGGATAGCCGACATACCGCTTGAAGAGGTGATGGCCGAGCTCGAAGGCCGGACTGCGCAATCGGGACTGGCCGAGAAATCCGGGCGCGCGGTGGAGTGAGTATGGATCTGACCAACATCCAACCAGCTGTTCTTGATCACTTCACCGGCGACGAGTTCTCGCCCTACCGTTTTTTTACCGCTGACAAATGGGCCGAATTTCGCGCCGATACACCGCTGACGCTGACCGAAGACGAGGTCCGCCGGCTGCGCTCGCTCAACGATCCGGTCGATCTGGACGAAGTGCGGCGGATTTACCTGTCGCTGTCGCGGCTGCTGTCGGCGCATGTCGAATCCTCGCAATTGCTGTTTGAACAACGCAAGCGGTTTCTCAATCTGTCAGATGTGGCAAAGACCCCGTTCATCATCGGCATCGCCGGTTCTGTGGCTGTGGGCAAGTCGACAACCGCCCGCGTTCTCGCCGAGTTGCTGGCGCGTTGGCCCTCAAGTCCAAAGGTTGATCTGGTGACCACCGATGGCTTTCTCTATCCCAATGAGGTGCTCAGGCAAGAAAACCTGATGGACCGGAAAGGATTTCCCGAAAGCTATGATGTCGGTGCGGTGCTGCGGTTTCTCTCCGAGATCAAGGCCGGCCAGAACAGTGTCCGGGCGCCGCGTTATTCCCACCTGACCTACGATGTTCTGCCGGGCGAATTCATCACCATCGACCGGCCCGACATCCTGATTTTTGAAGGTATCAATGTATTGCAGGTGCGCGATTTGCCTGCAGACGGCAAGATTGTCCCCTTTGTCTCGGATTTCTTCGATTTTTCGATCTATATCGACGCCGCGGAAGCCGACATTCACAGATGGTATGTCGACAGGTTCATGAACTTGCGGCAAACCGCCTTCCGCAACCCCGAATCCTTCTTCCATCGCTTTGCCGCGATTCGAGCCGATGCGGCACGCGCCATAGCCGAAAGCCTGTGGCAAAACATCAACCTGAAAAACCTGCACCAGAACATCCTGCCGACACGTCCGCGTGCCGATCTGATCTTGCGCAAGGCGGCAAACCATCGCATCGAGCAGGTTGCGTTGCGCAAGCTGTGATCATGCCAAGGCAGATCGGATCAATCCACCGGATCGCGCAGCCGCAAGACCGAGCTGTTAACTGGAAGTTATTGTTGGCCGGATAGGCTGCCGGGCACTTGTGTTTTCGGGACCCGGTTGATGCGGAATCAATGTTTGGACGACATCCAGAAGAGGTTTTTCCTTGCGCTCGCGGCCATGTGGATCGCGGTTCTACTGGTCCAGCCCTTCACCAAAGTGACGGTCTCCTACAATGAATTTTACGCCAGTCTGCTTGCCGGCTTTCTGGTTGCGGGCTCGGGATACCTGCTGGGCCGTATGGGATTGAACCTGTTTCGAAGCATCGCCAGCGTCATCGCCGGGCAATTTCTGATCATGCTGCCGATGGTGACCGCCAACTACATGGCGATGTCGCTGAACATGCCTTTGGCGGATGATCTGCTGATCCGGATGGACCAGGCGCTCGGCTTTGACTGGCATTCCTTCATCGCGTTTGTGGATGCGCGCCCCTTGCTTGCCGGCGCATTCGGCAAGGCGTATCAATCCTTCCTGATACAGACCGCGCTGGTGCCGGTGCTGCTGTTGTTTTTGGGCTACCACCGCCGCGCCCATGCGTTCATGATCGCCTATGGCCTGCTGACCCTGCTTGCAGCCGTCGTGGCCGTCTGGTTTCCCGCCTATGGGACCTACACCGTCTATGGCTATGCCGAAGGACAACTCGCCAACATCAATGCCTATTTCGGCTTCGAGTTCATCAATCACTTCGAAGCGGTACGCAGCAGCGAAACGTTTCAGGTCTCATCGAAAGCCATGTCGGGCATTCTGACGTTCCCGTCCGTGCATGCGGGTGTCGCCTATCTACTGATCTGGGCAACCTGGTCAAATATCTGGCTGCGCTATCCATTTCTTGTGCTCAACCTGGCTATGGCGCTGTCCGCGGTCGTGAACGCGAACCACTATTTGGTCGACATTGTGGCGAGTGTCCCGTTGGCAGCGATCTGTGTTGTTGCGGTAAACTGCCTGTTCGGACGGTCATCCAGACCGCATGACGCTTCTGCAAGCCTGCAATCGGGCATCCGGATTGGAGCGGGGTTTCCGGCCGGCACCAACACGGCCTGAAAATCAGGCCGTAACCCGCCGTAAAGTCAGATTGATCCGGCCGCCATCCCTGAGCAGGGTCGAGGTGGCGGGGTAGATCCGGTCGACGCCGTGAAACGCCAGCCGGCTTTCGCCGCCAAGGATGACGATATCCCCGCTTTCCAGCCGGAACGATCGTGTCGGCTGATCGCGCTTCGTGCCGCCGATGCGGAACAGGCAGGCGTCGCCCAGCGAAATCGACACCACCGGCGCGGAAAAATCGGCCTCGTCACGGTCCTGGTGCAGGCCCATGCGGGCGCCGCTGTCGTAAAAATTGACAAGGCAGGCCTGGGGGAAGCGGGTTTCCCCGGTCAGCCTGGTCCAGAGCTGCAGCAGCCGGTCAGGAACCGGCGGCCAGGGCGCATCGGTAACCGGATGCTGCCGCTGGTAGCGGTAGCCGGACTTGTCGGCAACCCAGCCCAGATCGCCGCAATTGGTCATCCGGACACTCAACGGTTTGCCGCTTCTCGGCATTTCCGGGCGATAAAGCGGCGCTTGCCGCACCACCGCCCGGATGTCTTCAACCAGCGAAGCCTGTTCGTCGCGGTCCAGATGGCCGGGAATGTGGCGCACTCCCTTTGGCAGAACGAGCATCTTTCGCCTTGTCGAGCTGTCGCCGGTTCAGGCGGTTTCGATATCGGGAATGCGCAACACCTGACCTGGATAGATCTTGTCGGGATGCGACAGCATCGGCGTGTTGGCCTCGAAGATCACCGTATATTTGGGACCCTTGCCCTTGCCGTAAGCGGCCTCGGCCACTTTCCACAGATTGTCGCCTTTCTTGACCGTGTGGAACCGCGGTGTCTTGGCAGGTGTTGATGCCTTGACCAGTTCGGTCATGTCGGTGTTGCCGAGCGACAGGCCGGAGTCCGGAATGACCACTGTGAGCTCCGAAGCCTCGACCTTGGAGATGCCGAGCGTATTGCCGACGGCGACGATGGCCTTTTCGAAAATCGACTGATCTTCAACCACCCCCGACAGCACGATCTTGTCACCCTGAACCGTCACATCCACCTTGTCGGTGCCCAGTCCGTGCGAATCCAGTTCCTTCTTGACAGCATCGGCTTCGGGAGCGTCATCATCGCCGCCGATGCCGAGCTTCTTGCCCGCCGATTTGATGAAATCAAAAATGCCCATGTGTGATGGTCTCCTGGTTGGATGTCGCCCAACTTAAGCATGCAGCGACCCGGTCTGCCAACAAAAAGCTGGGCCCGGTTGGTCTGACGTGGTCCGCTTTCGGTCTCGATAGAACCGGCAGGCTGTCGATCAACCGAGGTCAGCCTGCCACGGTGATTCCGATTTTGCCGATGTGGGATTTGCCGAGAAACGCTGTTTGTGCTTCCGGCAATTTCCGCAGCGGATAGGTTGCGGCCATCACCGGACGGATTTCACCGGCCTCGATATATCTGATCAGATCGGTGAAGACATGGTCGGGCTGGTGGGTGCTGCCAAGCAGGGACAGGTCGCGCAGGTAGAGCGTCCGCAGGTCCAGCTCTACAATCGGCCCGGCAATGGCGCCGGAGGTGACATAGCGTCCGCCATTGCGCAGGCTGGCGATCAGGCTGTCCCAGCGCGGCCCGCCGACAAGATCAAGAACCACACCGAAGGCATGGCCGGGTAGATCGGCGTCGCGATCAAAGGTGTCGTCGGCGCCAAGTGCCTTCAGATCCGCTGCCTTTGCGGCGGTTGTCACGGCGGTCACATGCGCGCCCCGCCGTTTGGCAAGCTGGATTGCTGCCGACCCGACACCGCCCGAGGCACCGGTGACGAGCACCGATTCAGCCATAAGCCCGGCACGCTGGATCATCCCCTCGGCGGTCGAAAAGGCACACGGGAAGCTCGCCAGCTCGACGTCGCTCAGGCTGGATGTGATCTTGATGGTGTGGTGTGAAGGGGCGACAGCATATTCGGCAAAACCGCCATCATACTCGGACCCGAAGGTAACCAGTGCCAGGTCTTCACCCGCGGCGGAACCCGATTGCATCGAGCGCACCATCACCCGTTCACCGATCCGCGCGGCATCGCCGTCAGCGCCCACCGCCACAATCTGACCACAGCAATCCGCGCCCTGGATGCGCGGGAACGATAACGGCGTGCCTGACCAGCTGCCGTCGATATCCGTCGCTGATGATCGGTACCCCTGCGATGCTCCTGCGGCCGTGCCTCCGCGCACGCTCTTGGAGTACCAGCCGGTGCGCGTGTTGATATCGGTGTTGTTTACCGCCGAAGCGCCGACCTTGATCAGCACTTCGCCGGGTTTTGGAGCCGGAACAGGCAAATCTTCCCGCCACTCCAGTTTTCCAGACCACCATGGCCGGTCAGTATGATGCCGCGCATCGATGCAGGGAGTGCCATCTCGAATATCCTTGTAGAGCGTTCCTTCTACTTGCGTAGGTAGAGGGATCGTTCTACATCGTCAAGCATGAACGCCATCGAACTCAAAATCGCCGCCGGACTGGAGCGGGCATTTGCCGAAAACGGCTTTGCCGAACCCAGTGTTGAAGATCTCAGGGATGCCGCAGGAGTCAGCCTGCGGACGCTCTACAAATATGCGCCGTCACGGGACGTGATGGTTCGCACCGCGCTGGAACACCGGCACCGGCGCTACATTGCCCATGTGTTTGATGACTTGCCTGGTGATGCGGACGCAGCGGTCTCAGCGATTCTTGACCGTGTTGCAGGATGGATGCGGCGCGAGGCCACGCACGGGTGCCTGTTTCATGCCGCTGTCGCCGCGGCTCCGCATGATCCGACACTCAGGGCCTTGTTGCAAAGCCACAAGGCCGAGGTGGCGCGCCGCGCTGCGGCAGTTACCGGCCAGGCCGGGCGTGATGTCGACATGACCCTGATCATCGAGGGGCTGACACAAAGCTGGCCGCTCTATGGGGATGCTGCTGTCGTCAGCGCCCGGCGTCTTAGCCTGGCCTTGCGGCAATGTGCCTGACCGCACCGGATCGCGGCTTGGTGGGGATGCCCAGACGGGTTGCGGCTTAG
Organism: Hoeflea sp. YIM 152468; assembly: GCF_029210485.1. Taxonomy (GTDB): domain Bacteria; phylum Pseudomonadota; class Alphaproteobacteria; order Rhizobiales; family Rhizobiaceae; genus Hoeflea. Next base: position 441,436 of record NZ_JARGET010000038.1, on the reverse strand, counting down.
CGGCCTATTCGTCGGTGACTTTGCCGCGCGCTTTCTTGATCATGCCGCGGCCGGTTTTGGCTGCCAGACGCCGCTCCACCGATCCGCGGGTTGGCCGGGTCTTGCGCCGTGGCGGCGGCGGTGGCGCCGAAGCCTGGTCAATCAGCTCCACCAGTCTTGCCCGCGCATCCGCCCGGTTGCGCTCCTGGGTACGGAACCGGCCGGCTTCGATGATGATGACACCATCCTTGGAGACCCGGCTGCCGCCCAGCTTGATGGCATTTTCCTTGACCCGGTCTGCAAGCGACGGTGAATTGCGGATATCGAACCGCAACTGCACCGCGGTCGCCACCTTGTTGACGTTCTGACCGCCCGGACCGGAGGCGCGGATAAAGCTTTCGCTCAGTTCCCAGCCGGCTATGACAATCCCGCGCGCCGCGAACAGAGAGTCGGCGCTCATGACCTGGTTTTCCAGTACAGCACGTCACGTTCCGGCTTGCGGCTGATTGCCGGGACCCTTGCGTTGTCAGCCGGGTGGCCGACAACCAGAAGCACCAGCGGCTTCTCATTGTCGGGCCGGCCGCAGATCTGGTTGAGAAAGCCCATGGGAGACGGTGTGTGGGTCAAGGTCGCAAGGCCTGCCGCGTGCAGGCTGGCAATCAGCAGTCCGATCGCGATCGAGACGGATTCGGGGACATAATAGTGTTTGACCTTGCCGCCGTCGGCATCGGTCCCCCAGCGTTGGCCAAAGATGACGATCAGCCACGGCGCGGTCTCGAGAAAAGGCTTGTCCGCATCAGTGCCCAGAGGTGACAACGCTCCCAGCCATTCTTGGCCGGCGCGGCCCTGATAGAAGGCGCGCTCTTCCTCTTCCGCGGCCTGCCGGATTGCCCGCTTTGTCTCCGGATCGCCAATGGCTACAAAACTCCACGGCTGCTGATTGGCACCCGATGGCGCGGTCGCGGCGGCACGCACGGCAAGCCGGATGATGTCCGGATCGACCGGATCTGGGGAGAACTCCCGCACCGTCCGGCGCGCCTGCATCAGATCGAAGAACTGTTGTGCCGCGGCCAGCATTTCCGCGTCCGTTTTCCGGGCGAGCGAGTGCGCAACAGTCTTTATGGTTTTGCTCATGACACGACGCTCCTGCCGGGATGTGGACGAGCAGAAAATGCGCGACAGGCCCCGCCGGGTCAACGGGGCCTGTCAAAATCCAACCAGACAGAGCCGGCTATTCGGCTGCGGACTTGAAGCCCGGCGCCGCATCCAGCACCGCCCCATCGACGTGAGCCTCGAATTTGGCAAAATTCTCGATGAACATGCTGACGAGGCGACTGGCCGAGGCATCATAAGCCTTCTTGTCGCTCCAGGTTGAGCGCGGATCAAGGATCGTGCTCTCGACACCGTTTACGGCGACCGGGACGGCGAAACCGAAATTGGCGTCAACACGGAAATCATTGTCTTCCAGCGAACCGTCCAGGGCCGCTGTCAACAGCGTCCGGGTCGCCTTGATCGGCATGCGCTGGCCTTCACCATAGGCGCCACCGGTCCAGCCGGTGTTGACCAGCCAGCAATTGACCTGGTGATCATTGATCAACTGCCGCAGCAGATCGCCATATTCCGAGGGGTGACGCGGCATGAACGGGGCGCCGAAACAGGTTGAAAACGTGGCCTCGGGCTCCGTCACGCCCTTTTCCGTGCCGGCCACTTTGGCGGTGTAGCCCGACAGAAAATGATACATGGCCTGTTCCGGAGTAAGCCTGGCGATGGGAGGCATGACGCCGAAGGCATCTGCGGTCAGCATGATGATATTATGCGGATGCCCCGAGCGTCCGGTGGCGCTGGCATTGGGGATGAAGTGCAACGGATAGGCGCAGCGGGTGTTTTCGGTCAGCGAGCCATCATCGAAATCCGGCACCCGGTTGTGGTCCAGAACCACATTCTCGAGCACCGTGCCAAAGCGTTCGGTGGTCCCGAAAATCTCCGGCTCGGCGTCGCGCGACAGCCGAATGGTCTTGGCGTAACAGCCACCCTCGAAATTGAAGATGCCGTCCTCGCCCCAGCCATGCTCGTCGTCCCCGATCAAGGTGCGCTTCGGATCGGCAGAAAGGGTCGTCTTGCCGGTGCCGGACAGGCCGAAGAACACCGCGGTGTCGCCGTCCGGGCCTGCATTGGCCGAGCAGTGCATCGGCATCACGCCTTTGGCCGGCAGCAAATAGTTGAGCACGGTGAAGACCGACTTCTTCATCTCGCCGGCATAGGAGGTGCCGCCGATCAGCACCAGGCCGCGGCTCAGATTGACCGCGATCACCGTTTCGGAGCGGCAGCCGTGCCGCGCCGGATCCGCGCGGAAGGATGGCAGGTTGATGATGGTCAGCTTCGGCGCGTAATCGGCCAGCGCTGCCCGGTCCGGACGGATCAGCAGGTTGCGAATGAACAGGGCATGCCAGGCATATTCGGTCACGATCCGCGAATTGAGTGCGTTGGCAGCGTCCGCCCCACCGACGAGATCCTGGACAAACAGCTCTTTGTCCCGGGCGTGAGCCACCATGTCCTCATGCAGCAGGTCGAACGCCTCGGGCGTCATCGGCTTGTTGTTGTCCCACCAGATCTGACTGTCGGTGGATGCGTCTCGGACCACGAACTTGTCCTTGGCCGAACGGCCCGTGTGCTGACCCGTCAGGGCCCGAAGCGCGCCATGGGCGGTCAGCGTGGCTTCGCCGCGTGCCACGGCGAGTTCGATCAGTTCCGCCTCGATGCAATTGTAGCGGACCAGCCCGCTCGTGGTCAGGCCGCACAAATCAATTCCAGCCGATGGATTACGCACTCCCAGATCCTTGGTCACTTTGGATTCCTTTTCAGTCCGGCGCAGAGAGGTTCAATTTCGGCCGGACCATAGGGATGGGAATTTGAAAAAACAACACGTCTTTCACATATTCCTTAATGATATCAGTGTATTAATCGATTTAAATATTTTGCAGCCGTTTTAAATCGGTTCAATTGCCTCTGCAGGCTCAGCCGGGCGGACAATGAGAGAATGACACTGGCAGGGATCTGTGCCACATTTTGTTCTCACTTTATCCTCATGGACGTGGCGGCTGGTTCCGAAAAGACGCGATAATGCGGTTTGACGGAGAAATCGGGGGCACTTCCCGGAGGCGTGCAAGACATGATGGAGACGACAGACATGCAGACAATCGCGCTCGTCGACGACGACCGCAATATCCTGACCTCGGTTTCGATTGCGCTCGAGACAGAAGGATATCGTGTTGAAACCTACACCGATGGCGCGTCCGCACTGGATGGCCTGATTGCCCGGCCGCCGCAACTTGCCATTTTCGACATCAAGATGCCGCGCATGGACGGGATGGAGCTTTTGCGCCGGTTGCGCCAGAAATCCGATATCCCGGTGATCTTCCTTACCTCCAAGGATGAGGAAATCGATGAACTTTTCGGCCTCAAGATGGGCGCGGATGATTTTATCACCAAGCCATTTTCGCAGCGGCTTCTGGTCGAACGCGTCAAGGCCGTTCTGCGCCGCGCCGCCAACCGCGAAGCTGCGGCTGCGGCGCCGGGCCGTGCGGCCACGACACCGACAAAATCACTCGAGCGCGGCAACCTTGTCATGGACCAGGAGCGTCATACCTGCACGTGGAAGAATGAGCCGGTGACACTGACCGTGACCGAGTTCCTGATTCTGCAATCGCTCGCCCAGCGACCCGGTGTGGTCAAGAGCCGCGATGCATTGATGGATGCTGCCTATGACGAGCAGGTCTATGTCGACGACCGGACTATCGACAGCCACATCAAGCGCTTGCGCAAGAAGTTCAAGATGGTCGATGATGATTTCGACATGATTGAAACTCTCTACGGCGTCGGGTACCGGTTCAGGGAAGCAGCATGACCGCCAAATTGTCTTTGTCGGTTTGCTGGCTGCGGCGTAAGCGGAATGGTGACTGAAACCGAAAACAGACCGGACGAGCTGGACAACGCCGAGGCTGAGACCCACCGCCCGAAAAGCTGGGCTCATCCGGTCAAGCTGGTGCGCCGGATGTTCGGCAATCTGGTGTTTTCGAGCCTGACCCGCCGCATCCTGTTTCTCAATCTGGCGGCGTTGGTCGTGCTGGTGTCGGGCATCCTCTACCTCAATCAGTTCCGCGAGGGGCTGATCGACGCGCGCGTCGAGAGTCTTCTCACCCAGGGGGAAATCATTGCCGGCGCGGTGGCCGCATCCGCCTCGGTCGACACCAACTCGATCACCATCGATCCGGAAAAGCTTCTCGAATTGCAAGCCGGGCAGAGCATATTGCCGACCAATTCAAACGAGAATCTGGATTTCCCGATCAATCCGGAACGAATCGCACCGGTCCTGCGGCGCTTGATTTCGCCCACACGCACCCGCGCCCGCATCTATGATGACGATGCAAGCCTGATTCTCGATTCGCGCTATCTTTATACCAGCGGACAGGTGCTGCGCTACGATCTGCCCCCGGCTGAAACCGTCCCGCTCAGTCTGCGCGAAACAGTGTCGAGCTGGTTCAATCGCTTCTTCCAGCGCCGCGACCTGCCTCTCTATCGTGAGCCGCCCGGCGCCGATGGATCGATTTATCCCGAAGTCATGAATGCGCTGACCGGCGGCCGCGGGGCGGTGGTCCGGGTGACGGACAAAGGTGAATTGATCGTGTCGGTGGCGGTCCCGGTTCAGCGGTTTCGCGCGGTGTTGGGGGTTTTGCTGTTGTCAACACAGGCAGGTGACATCGACAAGATTGTCCATGCCGAACGAATGGCAATCTTCCGGGTGTTTGGTGTTGCGGCAATGGTCAACATCGTGCTGTCACTTCTGCTTGCCAGCACGATCGCCACACCACTCCGGCGTTTGTCAGCCGCCGCTGTCAGAGTGCGCCGCGGTGTCCGGGCCCGAGAAGAGATTCCCGATTTTTCCGCCCGCCAGGATGAAATCGGCAATCTGTCGGTGGCGTTGCGTGGCATGACCAATGCGCTTTATGATCGAATTGCCGCCATTGAGAGCTTTGCCGCTGATGTCAGTCATGAGCTTAAGAACCCGCTCACCTCGCTGCGCAGCGCTGTCGAGACGCTGCCGCTTGCACGCAACGAGCAGTCCCGCAAGCGGTTGATGGATGTCATCCAGCACGATGTCCGGCGCATGGATCGCCTGATCAGCGACATTTCCGACGCCTCGCGGCTGGATGCGGAACTGGCGCGCCAAGATGGCAAGAGCGTCGATATGCGAACATTGCTGACCGATATGGTCGACATTGCCCGGCAAGTCCGGTCCGGAAGCAAGGTCGCGACAATTGAGCTCAAGATTGATGAGCGCAATGCTGGCAAGTCCGGCTTCAGTGTGCTCGGTCATGATCTCAGGCTGGGGCAGGTTGTGACCAACCTGATCGAAAACGCCCGATCCTTCGTGCCGGAAACCGGCGGCTCGATCACCATCCGGCTAGGCCGCCGTCGTGGCAATGTCCATGTCGTGGTCGAGGACAACGGTCCGGGTATCCGGGCCGAGGTAATTGATCGTGTCTTCGAGAGGTTTTACACGGATCGGCCGGATGGCGAGGATTTCGGTCAGAATTCGGGTCTTGGGCTGTCGATCAGCCGCCAGATCATTGAGGCACATGGCGGCAGCCTGGCCGTCGAAAACATTCCCGACAGCGAAGCCGGCACATGGGCGGGCGCGAGGTTCATTATCGAACTACCGGCCGAAATCCAATGACCGGAGCTTCGGCCGGCGCCAGGGAAACCATTCACGCAACCGCAATCGTCGTCGGTCAGACCGGATTGCTGTTTCTGGGCCCTTCCGGCTCGGGCAAAAGCAGCGCCGCATTCGCCTGCCTGGCCGAAGCAGCGGCATGGGGGTGGAACGCCGCGCTGATTGCCGATGACCGGACAATGCTCATGGTTCAGGCCGGTCGCATCGTCGCGTCCTGTCCCAAACCCATTCGCGGCCTGATCGAAGTGCGCGGCAGCGGCATCATCACAACACGCCACGTGGATCGGGCGGTGATGCATTGTGCGGTGGCCCTGACCGAGCCATCGCCTCTCAGCCGATTGCCTGCCGAGCATGAAACCTTTTCGTGCAGCGCAGCGACGATACCCCTTTTGCGTCTGTGGCACGATGGCGCAGCCGGTCCGCTGTCAAGGCTGCTTGCGACGTCCAGGCCGCTGTTTTCCGGTTGCTGAGAGCCGTTTCGGCAGATTTTGCCACACGTGTGGCGATTTTTGGCTTGAACTTCGACCGCATCTGTCCAAGATGAAAATTCAAACAGTTCGCGGTTGCGAAGCATTTGGCGTGGCTTGGGATAAACCCAGGCTTGCCGCATGCTGCTGGAGGCAAAATGATCGGATTGGTGCTTGTCACCCATGGCAAGCTCGCTGAAGAGTTCAGGCATGCACTGGAGCATGTCGTCGGACCGCAAACCGCAATTGAAACAGTCTGCATTGGGGCCGAAGACGATATGGACCAGCGGCGGCTGGATATTGTTGGGGCCGTGTCGCGTGTTGAAAATGGTCACGGTGTGATCATACTCACCGATATGTTTGGCGGCACCCCCTCCAATCTTTCGATATCGGTGATGGATTCCGGACGTATCGAGGTCATTGCCGGGGTCAATCTGCCGATGCTGATCAAGCTGGCCGGCGTCCGCGGTGGCAATGACATGCAGAAGGCGCTTGTCGACGCGCAGGATGCGGGACGCAAATACATAAATGTTGCAAGCCGTTTGCTGACCGGAAAATGACGCCCGGTTCTTCCGCTCAGGCGCGCTCACTCAAGATCATCAACAAGCGCGGGCTGCATGCCCGTGCGTCGGCTCGTTTTGTCCAGACGGTCGAGGGTTTTGATGCCGTCGTCCGGGTGACACGCGACGGCGCCACCGTCGGTGGAACGTCGATCATGGGCTTGATGATGCTGGCCGCGAGCCCGGGTTGCTCCATTGACGTTGAAGCGGAAGGGCGTCAGGCCGGCGAGGTGCTTGCGGCGCTTGAGGCGCTGATTGCCGATCGCTTTGGCGAGGACGCCTGATCATTTTCACATAAAGACATCTTTATGTCGTGTTGCCAGCATATGTGTTTCCTGCTATGGCAGCGCGCATGCAATCCAGCCTGTCCCGTCTGGGCCTCAAAACCATTGGAAAATCAATGACCGCTACTCAAGACTATTTCGTTGCCAACATTGAATTGGCTGAGTTTGGCCGCAAAGAGCTTGATATAGCTGAAACCGAGATGCCGGGCCTGATGGCCCTGCGCGAAGAATACGGATCAGAGCAGCCTTTGAAGGGGGCCCGGATTGTCGGTTCCCTGCACATGACCATCCAGACCGCAGTGCTGATCGAGACTCTCACAGCGCTTGGCGCCGATGTCCGCTGGGCTTCCTGCAACATCTTTTCGACCCAGGACCACGCAGCGGCAGCCATCGCCAAGAGCGGTGTTCCGGTGTTCGCGGTCAAGGGCCAGACTCTGACCGAGCATTGGGACTATCTCGACCGCTCGTTCCTGTTCCCTGAAGGGGCCAACATGATCCTCGATGATGGCGGCGACGCCACGCTCTACGTGCTGCTGGGCGCACGGGTCGAGGCTGGCGAGACCAATCTGATTGAAGTTCCGACATCGGAAGAAGAAGAAGCCGTTTTCGCCCAGATCAAGAAGCGCATGAAGCAAAGCCCGGGCTGGTTCACCAGGACACGGGACGCGATCAAGGGCGTGTCGGAGGAGACCACCACCGGCGTGCATCGGCTCTATGATCTGCACAAAAAGGGTCTGCTGCCCTTCCCGGCCTTCAACGTCAATGATTCGGTCACCAAGTCGAAATTCGACAACAAATACGGTTGCAAGGAAAGCCTTGTTGACGGCATCCGTCGCGCCACCGACACGATGATGGCGGGCAAGGTTGCGGTTGTCTGTGGCTACGGTGATGTCGGCAAGGGGTCGGCCGCATCCCTGCGCGGCGCAGGCGCCCGCGTGAAAGTGACGGAAGTTGACCCGATCTGCGCTCTGCAGGCGGCGATGGACGGTTTTGAAGTCGTTCTTCTGGAAGATGTGGTCAAGTCCGCAGATATCTTCGTCACCACCACCGGCAACAAGGACGTGATCCGGCTCGAGCATATGCGCGAGATGAAGGACATGGCCATCGTCGGCAACATCGGCCATTTCGACAATGAAATTCAGGTCGCGGCGCTGAAAAACCACAAATGGACCAACATCAAGGATCAGGTGGACATGATCGAAATGCCTTCGGGCAATCGCATGATCCTGTTGAGCCAGGGCCGCTTGCTCAACCTCGGCAACGCCACCGGTCATCCGAGCTTCGTGATGTCGGCGTCCTTCACCAACCAGGTGCTGGCACAGATTGAACTCTGGACCAGGGGCGACCAGTATGAAAACCAGGTCTATGTGCTGCCCAAGCACCTTGATGAGAAGGTCGCGCGACTGCATCTCGACAAGATCGGCGCCAAATTGACCGAACTCAAGACCGAACAGGCCGACTATATCGGCGTGTCGGTTGAGGGTCCGTTCAAACCGGAACACTACCGGTACTAATTATTTAGTCTCTACCCACAAGATATTGATGCCGCATCCTTGACAACAGGGGTGCGGTTTTCTTTTTGCCGCTCTCCCCTTCACCGTGATTCGTGAAACAGGTATGTTTTACCCATTGATTCGTTTTGCGTTGTGGCGGCGCAGAGAACGGGTTGGCGATGTCTTGTCAAACAGTCGACGAGGGGACGAAGGCATGCCGGTGAAAACGGATTCACTTGGGCGCAATAGGCTATTGAGGCTTGGAAAAACCCTGGCAGGTGACCTTCATCGGGTCGGCTGCAAGGTTTCAACCGGCACAGCACTGCTTGGCGGCAGTCTTTTGGCCTCTGCAGCCCCTGTCATGGCTCAGGCTTCGGCAGGCGAGGCGCCCGGCGGCCTGCCCATCTCGTCTCTGGAAGTGGTCAATTTTGCCATGGTCATCGGCGCCATCTCGGCGGCCATGATTTCGGCTATATGGCTGATTCGCGAACGCGCCAAGATAGACCTCGAGAATGTCGGTCTGCGGGCTTCCCTGGCCGATGCCAACGCAAGAATTTCCCGTTACGAAGCCCTGATTGTCGACCGCGACCGCCAGATCGTTGTCTGGGATGGGGCCGGTTTGCCGGCCGAAGTGCTTGGATGCCTCTCCGCCGAAACCGGCGCCCCGCAAAAACCGGCCGAGTTTCTCGCCTTCGGTCGCTGGCTTGAACCGAGATCGGCGGCCAAACTCGATGATGCCATCGACAAGCTGCGGGCCCAGGCTCAACGTTTCGACATGATCGTCGAAACCAGCCGTGGGCATGTCATCGAGGCCCAGGGCCGGGTTTCCGGCGGCCGCGCCTTTGTCCGGTTCGTCACCCTGTCCAACGTCCGCGCCGAGCTGGCCGAGCTCAAGACCGAGCGGGACCGGTTGCTGGCTTCGCTGGATACATTCCAGGCGCTGCTCGATGTCATCGACATGCCTGTCTGGTTGCGCGGACCTGATGCGAAACTTCTCTGGGTCAACTCCGCCTATGCCCACGCGGTTGAGGCAGGGGATCGCCAGGATGCACTGCAGCGCGGGCTGGAGTTGCTCGGAACCGCGGCGCGGGAACGTGTGCGCGCTGTGGCGACCGCCGATCGGCCCTTCCACGACAAGGTGTCGACGGTCATTCACGGCCATCGCCGGTTCCTGGAGGTGGCTGACGTCAAGACACCGTGCGGAAATGCCGGTCTGGCCCTGGATGTGTCGGTTGAGCAGGATTTGCGCGAAGAACTCAAGCGCACCCTGCAAAGCCATGCCGAAACACTCAATCATCTGGCAACGCCGGTGGCGATTTTCGATCGCGATCAGCGTCTGCAGTTTCACAACCAGGCTTTTCAGCGGCTGTGGGAACTCGACACGCCCTATCTGGCGCGGCGGCCTGACAATGGCGAATTTCTCGAACGGTTGCGGGCCGACGGCAAATTGCCCGAGCCGCATGCCTGGCGCGATTGGAAGGACCAGATTCTGTCCGTCTACCGGTCCGTCGACACCACGCCACAGCTTTGGCATCTGCCTGACGGGCAAACCCTCAATGTCTTCGCCAATGCCCATCCGCAAGGCGGCGTGACCTGGGTGTTCGAGAATCTGACCGAAAAGGTCGACCTGGAAACCCGCTACAACACATTGCTCGAGGCGCAGGGCGAGACCATCGATCACCTGGCCGAAGGCGTCGGCGTGTTTGGGCCTGATGGCAAGATCCGTCTGTCCAATCCGTCTTTCCGCGCGCTTTGGGGTCTGACCGATCTGCAGGTCAAGCCGGGAACCCATATTCGTGACATCGCCGAGGCTTGCGAACCATCCTACCGCGAGCCCGATGGCTGGCGCCTGTTCGCCGGCGCCATCACCGGCTTCGAGGATGAACGGCGAACCCGCGAAGGCCGCATTGAGCTGGTCACCGGCCTCATCCTCGATTATGCCATCGTGCCGCTGCCCAACGGCCAGACCATGATCGCCTTCGTCAATGTCACCGACAGCGTCGGGGCCGAGCGGATGCTGACCGAGAAGAACGAAGCCTTGCGCAAGGCCGACGCGCTCAAGAACGATTTCGTGCAGCATGTGTCCTACGAGTTGCGCTCACCGCTCACCAACATCATCGGTTTCACCGAATTGCTGCAGACCCCCGGCATTGGCGAGCTCAATGACCGCCAGTCCGAGTATCTTGACCATATTTCGACCTCGTCCTCGGTGCTGCTCACCATCGTCAACGACATTCTTGATCTGGCGACGGTCGATGCCGGTATCATGAAGATCGAGGCCGGCGCGGTGAATATATCCGAGCTTTTCGGCGAAGCGGGCGATCAGATTTCCGACCGTCTGAAGGAAAACAGCCTGGTGCTCGAGATCGATACCACCGGCGCGCCGCAGGAGATGATCGGCGATCACCAACGGCTCAAGCAGATCCTGTTCAAGCTGCTGATGAATGCTGCAAATTTTGCGCCCGATGGCTCTGTGATACGGCTTGGCTGCCGTCAGGACGAGGACGCGGTGTACTTCTCGGTATCGGATTCCGGGCCCGGCATTCCTGAAAATGCCCGCCGGGATGTTTTTGCCCGCTTTGAGACCAATGGACAGTCGGGCCGCCGCAGTGGCGCCGGGCTGGGTCTGTCCATCGTTCAGAGTTTCGTCGGATTGCACAAGGGAGCTGTTTCCATCGAAGACGGCGACGAGGGCGGCGCCACCGTGGTCTGCCGCTTCCCGACACATCTGCCACTTGCCCGCGACGCGGCCGAGTAGCCTCCATGGGTCCAGCGTCCATCCGTGTTGAACTGGCTGACACGGCTGCAACCGCCCTGTTTGCTCAAGATGTATCCCTCGCCCTCAAACAGGGCGATTGCCTTTGCCTGTCGGGAGATCTCGGCGCCGGAAAGTCCACCTTTGCCCGGGCGCTGATCCGCGCCGTGGCTGACGATCCTGATCTCGAAGTGCCAAGCCCCACATTCACGCTGGTCCAGGTCTACCAGTTGCGCCTGCCGATCGCCCATCTTGATCTCTACCGCATCGGCTCGTCTGATGAGCTGTCTGAACTGGGGCTGGACGATGCGCTCGCCGAGGGAGCAGCGCTGATCGAGTGGCCGGAAAAGGCGGCTGACAGTCTGCCGGAGGATCAGGTGGTGATCCGGTTTGACGGCATTGGCGACAGTCGCACAATCACCCTGTCCGGCCCGGACTCCTTTGTTGCCCGGCTGCAGCGGTCCCGCGCGGCGCGGGCATTTCTCGACGCTGCGGGTTGGGGGTCGGCGTCGCGGCATCATCTGCAAGGTGATGCCTCCACCCGCACCTATGAGACGATCCGCGCCGAGGCACGTGAGCCGGTCATTTTGATGAATGCGCCAAGGCAGCCGGACGGTCCGCCGGTGCGCCACGGCCTGCCCTATTCGCAGATTGCCCATCTGGCCGAGGATGTTGTTCCGTTTGTGGCCATCGCTCGCTGGCTGCGTGCGCAGGGACTTGCCGCACCTGAAATCATCGCCAGTGATCTCGATCAGGGGTTCCTGCTGATCGAAAACCTCGGCAGTGACGGTATTCTGGACAGCGAAGCAAAGCCTGATCCGGAGCGCTATGGCCTGGCCATCGATTGTCTGGCCATGCTGCACGGCAAGCAACTTCCCGGTGCGTTACCGGCTGCAGACCGGTCGCATCATGTGCCGGCTTACGATGCCCGGGCGATGCAGATCGAGGTGGAACTGCTGACCGACTGGTATCTGCCTTGGCGGCGCGGCGTTGTCGTGCCCGATGAGGAGCGCGCCGCGTATCTTGACGTGTGGCGGGCTCTGTTCGCGCAGCTTGAAACCGCCGAAAGATCACTTGTGCTGCGGGATTATCACTCCCCCAATTTGATCTGGCGCCCCGGCAGGGAAGGATTGGACCGGCTCGGCATCATCGATTTCCAGGATGCGATGATCGGCCCGTCGGCCTATGATGTGGCGTCGCTGTGCCAGGATGCCCGGGTGACGGTTGAGCCGGAACTCGCTGATCGGCTGCTGGATCGCTATGTTGCTGCCCGCCGGACCGGCAACCCGGACTTTGACGAGGCCGGATTCCGTCAGGCCTACAGCATCATGGCCGCCCAGCGCGCCGCCAAGATTCTCGGTATCTTCGTCCGGCTCAAGCAGCGCGACGGAAAAGCCGGCTATATGCGCCATCTTCCCCGGATGGAGACCTATATTTCGGCTTCTCTGCAACATCCGGCGTTGCAACCCTTGCGCATCTGGTTTGCAAAGGCTGGTATCGGAGACAGCGAATCATAAACTGGAACCGCCAATCCGATGACGATCAAAACCGCCATGATTCTGGCCGCCGGGCTTGGCACCCGCATGCGTCCAATCACCAACACGCTGCCCAAGCCGCTGGTCGAGGTGGCGGGCAAGCCGTTGATTGCCTACGGGCTTGAAGCGCTTGAGCGGCTTGGTGTCAGCTCCATTGTCGTCAATGTGCATTATCTGGCGCCGTTGCTGATCGACTGGCTGCGGGCCCGGCCCGGCCCGAAAATCATCATTTCCGATGAAACCGCCGAATTGCTCGATTCGGGCGGCGGCATCGTCAAGGCGTTGCCCGATCTTGGCACCGAGCCGTTCCTGGTGCTCAATGCCGATACATTCTGGCTTGAGGACCCGCAGGCTGACATCGACAATCTTGCCAGCATGACACATCGTTTCGATGCCGAATCGATGGACATTCTGGTGATGACAGCCCGTCTCGATCAGGCCACAGGCCATACCGGAGCCGGGGATTTCACGTCGGATGAACAAGGCCGCCTGACCCGCTTCGAGGGTCACGGACAGCCTCTGATCTATGCCGGCGCACTCATTCTGAACCCGGCTGTGTTTGACGCCATATCGGTGCCGAGATTTTCCATCAACCAGTGTTTCGACCGGGCCGCCAGCGCCGGACGGCTGTTCGGCGCGCCAATGCAGGGTCATTGGCTCACGGTCGGGACCCCGGAAGCCATCGGTGAGGCAGAAGCCGCACGAACCGCCTTTCTTGCCGCCCGGTCTGCCGACGCAGGCGAGCCGGTACAGTGACGCGGGCCGCGCCCCGCATTGCAACGATCCCGCCCGGGGTGGATTTTCTCGCCACACTGGCTGACCAGATCGTCTCCGGCACATTGCTGCCGGGACTCGCCTACAGCACCGAAAATCCGCTGTCGCTGGCCGGCGCCACTGTGTTCGTGCCCACGCGCCGTGCCGCCCGGGTGCTGCGCTCCGAACTTACCGATTGCATCGGCAAGGGATCAGCGATTCTGCCTGTAATCCGCCCTCTGGGCGAAACCGATGATGATGCAGGGTTCTTCGACACCGCCGAGCCTGAAACGCTGACACTTGATCCGCCGATCCCGCAAATAGCCGCCACGTTGCGCCTGGCGGATCTCGTCCTGGCCTGGAAGCAGGCCTTGCCGCAGGCGGTCAGGGATCACCTCGAAGGCATGCCGCTGGTCGCGCCTGCCAATCCGGCCGATGCCATCTGGCTGGGCAGCGCCCTGTTTGATCTGATCCAGGCGGTGGAGACCGAAGAGGGGGATTTTGCCGGACTCGAGACGGTGATTGACGCCGATTTGCAGCAATGGTGGCAACTGACAAGCGAATTCCTCAAGATCGCGCGGCAATTCTGGCCGAGCTTGCTTGAAGAGATCCATCGCTCCAGCCCGGCCCGGCATCACAACGCGATGATTGACGTGTTCACCCGCGGCCTTGCCGTTTCGGCTGCGAATCGACCCGTCATTGTTGCCGGATCCACCGGGACACGGCCGTCAACTGCCCGGTTGATCGCCATGGTGGCGCACCTGCCGCAGGGCGCGGTGGTGCTGCCGGGACTCGACCAGGTCATGCGCCCGCAGCACTGGCAGGCGCTGGCGCGGGCGGCAGCCAATCAACAATCGGAGGATGGCCGCATACTGGTCGATGTCGCCATCCGCAGCCATCCGCAATATGGCCTGCTGCACCTGCTTCAAAGCTGTGGTCTGGAGGCCGACCGGATCGGCGACATTCCGGAAATCGGCCAGCTTTCATCCGAACTGGCGATTCGCCGCCGGATGGTGTCCAGCGCACTCCTGCCGGCGAGTTCCACCGAAGCCTGGGGAGAGCCGGGGTTTCTGCCGGCTCCCACGGTGATCGGGCCGGGCTTTGACCATGTGAGCCTGATCGAGGCGACCAATGAGCGTGAGGAAGCCTCGGCGCTGGCCGCAGCCATGCGCCGGGCGCTGGAGCCGCGTCCCGGACTTCCCGAGCCGACGGCGGCGCTGGTCACGCCGGACCGCAACCTTGCCCGCCGTGTCGTCACCGAACTGGGCCGCTACGGCATACAGGCCAATGATTCGGGCGGCGCGCCGCTGGCCGCCAGCCTGCAGGGCGGGCTGGCGCGATTGGCGGTGCAGCTTGCCTTTGCGCCGGGGGATGCGGTGGCAATCACCGCTCTCATCAAGCATCCGCTGGCGCGTTTTGGTCTCACCCGGGCCAGGGCCAGCGCCTGTGCCGGTCTTGTCGAACGCCTTGCGCTGCGGGGCGGCAGCGGCGCCGTCGATATTGGCGCGCTTGATTCCCTTGTCACCCTGCGCGAGCCCGCGCGGCACGATCGTCACGCGCCGCAATGGCGGGCGCGGATCAGCGATCGCCAGGCCGATGAGGCGCGTGAGTTCGCCCGCCGCGCCACAGAAGCGCTTGCGCCGCTGACCTCGATGGAGGCTGACAGGACCGGACAGGAGGCCAGCACCCGGTTTACAATCGGCCGTCTGGCGGCGCTGACCGCCGAAGCGCTGGAGCGGATCTGCGTCGACGAAACCGGCGCGCTGGATCTTTTGTGGGGCGATGAAGCCGGGGCCGATCTGGCCGATCTGTTGCTTGAAACCCGCGACAGCGGCTCGATGCTGGAAATGACCGGTCCGGAGTGGGTGGGCGCACTGGATGCGCTAATGGCGGGACGAATGGTCAAGCCCCGGGCCGGCGGCCATCCCCGCGCTTTTATCTGGGGTGCGCTCGAGGCCCGGCTGCAACATGTCGATACCCTGCTGATGGGCGCGCTCAACGAGGGCGTCTGGCCGCAAGCGGGGCAGGAAGACCCGTTCCTGTCGCGCGCGATGAAGGCGGCAATCGGGCTGGAACCGCCCGAGCGCCGGATCGGTCAGGCCGCCCATGATTTTCAGATGGCGATGGGCGCGCCCGAGGTGGTGCTGTCGCGGTCGTTCCGGTCCGGCAAGGCCCCGACCGTTGCCTCGCGCTGGCTTCAGCGGCTGCTGGCGGTGATCGGTCCGGCGCCGTCAGACGCGCTTCGCGCGCGCGGCCAGATGCTGTTGACGCATGCCAGGACCTTGGACCAGGGTCCGCCTGCGCCCGCCGCGCTGCGTCCCGAGCCGCATCCAGCGGCCGAACTCCAGCCGAACTCCTATTCCTTCTCGGAAGTCGGCAAGCTGCGTCGTGATCCTTACGCCATCTATGCCCGGCGCATTCTCCATCTCGATCCGCTCGAAGACCTCCGCTCTGATCCAGGTCCGCGTGAGCGGGGCACGCTGTACCATGCGATTCTTGAGGCGTTTGTTTCCAGCACCGAGCCCGATGCCCGCACCCTGGAGACCCTTAGCCGGATAACGACCGAGCATTTTGCCAAGGCGGGCCTGCCGGATGCCGCTGCGCTGGTCTGGCGGATGCGGTTCGACAAGGCGGCGCGGACAATCGTGGATTGGGAGAGCGAGAACGCCGCTGATGTGGTGCGGTCGCTGGTCGAGGCCCGCGCCGTCCTCGATATGCCGGAAGCCGGAATCCGGCTCACCGGCATGGCCGACCGCATCGACCTGCGCCGCGATGGCAGCGTCTGGATCATCGACTACAAGACCGGCGGTTCGCCGTCGCGCAAGGAGGCGCGGATCCTGCTTGATCCGCAACTGGCGCTCGAGGCCCATGCCCTGATCAATGGCGGCTTTGCAGATACAGGCAAAAGGCCGGTGTCCGGCCTTTTCTATCAGCGGCTGACCGGAAAGGAACCCTTCGCCGAACGCATCGACACTGATCCGGAAAAGCCCGGCCGCGACGAAGTTCTCAGCCCGGCTGATCTTGCCGCCAAGGCGGCTGTGGAATTCAGCCGGCTGGTGGTCATGCTGCGCAGCGGCCAGCGCGGATTCCTGTCGCGCGCGATTCCGCAAAGCGCCCGTGATTTCGGCGGCGAATATGATCATCTGGCCCGTGTCGCCGAATGGCAGACTGCGGTGGACGCGGAAGGCGGCGACAGCGATGAGTGAGACCTCCAGCGCCACCATCATATCTGACACCACCGCCCGCCAGAACCTGGCGGCAACGCCGACAGTGTCGGCCTGGGTGTCGGCCAATGCCGGCTCCGGCAAAACCCATGTGCTGGCCCGGCGGGTGATCCGGCTGCTGCTGCGTGGCGCGCGTCCCTCGGCTATTCTGTGCCTGACCTACACCAAGGCCGCCGCCGCCGAGATGTCCAACCGGGTGTTCAGGACGCTGGGTGAGTGGGTGCGGCTTGATGATGCCGAGCTTGCCGCACGCATTGCCGAACTCGAGGGCACGGCTGCCGAACCGCAGCAGCTGATTCGCGCCCGGCGGCTGTTCGCCACGGCGCTGGAGACGCCCGGCGGTCTCAAGATTCAGACCATTCACGCCTTTTGTGAAGCGGTTCTGCACCGCTTTCCGCTGGAAGCCAACATTCCAGGTCATTTCAATGTTCTTGATGACCAGAAGGCTGCCGAACTGCTGGCCGAGGCCCGCAGGCAGTTGATGTCGGCGCAGACGTTCAAGCGCGATCCGGATCTGGCTGCCGCAGTCACCCATGTGCTTGATATCGGCGGCGAGGCCGGTTTTGATAGCCTTGTCTCCGGGCTCTATGCCCGCCGCCGCGATTTTCTCGCCTTCGACGCCAGAGCCCGGGTGTCCGGCGGTGCGGAACCGTTGATCAGGACAGCGCTGGGCTTGTCGCCGCACGATGACGAAACCTCGGCCCTCGAAGCTCTCTGGCCCCTCGATCCGCTGCCGGTCGATTATGTCAGGGCCTTGTTCGACTACGCACAATCGGCGAAATCCGCAGCACGCGCCCATACCTTCGCTTATGGACTGCTGGCAGTTGGCTCGGAGGCTGATCCTGCCGGGCGTATGGCTTTGCTCAAGCAGGTGTTCTTCACCAAGTCCGGGAGCCCCGCCAAGCTTGGCAATGTTGCCTCCAAATCGGTGCTCGAGCGTTTTCCGGATCTCGGCGACCGGGTGGCGGCAGCGCAATCGCAGATCGTCGGTGTCTTCGACCGGTTGGCACGGCTCAGGATGTTGTCAGCCTCACTGACGGCATTCCGTCTGGGGCAGCACTATCTCGGCGAATTCGAGAGACTCAAGACCCGCCAGGCGCTGCTTGATTACGATGATCTGATTGCCGCCACCGAGGCGCTGTTGTCCAGAAGCGGTGCCAGCGCCTGGGTGCATTACAAGCTCGATCAGGGCATCGACCATGTTCTGGTCGATGAAGCCCAGGATACGGCGCCCCTGCAATGGAATGTCATCGGCGCCTTGTCGGATGAATTCTTTGCCGGCGAAGGCGCGCGTCCCGCGCTCAGGACCCTGTTTGCTGTCGGGGACGAGAAGCAGTCGATCTATTCGTTCCAGGGCGCCCGCCCCGAGCGCTTTGCACAGGAGCGGAGCCGCGTCGCCGGTCGTGCCCGGGCTGCCGATGTGGATTTCGCCAAGGTCTCGCTGCGGGTGTCGTTCCGCTCCGCCACTGAAGTCCTCAGGCTTGTCGACCACGTCTTTGCCGATCCGGACGCCCTGCGCGGCATGGGCTCGCTGGATGAGCCGGTGATCCACGAAACCGCCCGCCTGCAGGCGCCGGGACTGGTGGAAGTCTGGCCGATGATTGCCAGGGAACCGGCCGGCAACGACGAGGACTGGACTGCCGCCTTCGACGAAGTCCCTGAAACCGCGCCGGCGGCCCAGCTGGCGCGCCGCATTGCCGGCGTTCTCGGCCGCTGGGTCGGCCACGAGATGATTGAAGACCAGAAAACCCGGCAGCTGCGGCCGATAAAACCCGGCGATATTCTGGTTCTGGTTCGCAAGCGTGACGGTTTCGTGCCAACCCTGTTGCGCACGCTGAAGGCCTCGACCGATATACCGGTGGCCGGCGCCGACCGGTTGCGGCTGACCGACCATATCGCCGTCCAGGACCTCATGGCACTTGGCCGCTTTGTTCTTCTCACTGACGATGACCTTTCCCTGGCCGCCGTGTTCAAGAGCCCGCTGCTCGGCCTTGATGAGGATGATCTGTTCAATCTGACCGCGACCCGGCCGAAGGGCATGTCGGTGTGGCAGCATCTGCTGGAGCGTGCAGAAACCGATACGCGGTTCGCCCAGGCCGTGGACAAGCTCAAACGCTGGGTTTCCCGTGGCGCCAACCTGCCGCCGCATGATTTCTATGCCGAACTGCTTGGTCCCGATGGTGGACGCCGCGCCTATCTCGCCCGGCTCGGCCACGAGGTCAGTGATGTGCTCGACGAGTTCCTCGGTCTCACACTCGACCATGAACAGGCGGGCTTGCCAGGTCTGCAATGCTTTCTGGCCATGCTCGAGGCCGACATGCCCGAGATCAAGCGCGAGATGGAAGGCCAGTCCGATGCCGTGCGGATCATGACGGTTCATGCCGCCAAGGGACTGGAAGCGCCGATCGTGTTTCTGGTCGATTCGGGCGGCGAGGCTTTCCAGCACAGCCACCAGCCCCGGCTCTGGCTTCTGCCGCAACAGCCCGGCACGCCCGGTGCGCCGACGGTTCCCGTCTGGCTGCCTGACAAGAGCCATGACAACGAGGCCATCGCCCCGATGCGCGAGATCATGCGGGCGCAGGCGGAGGAGGAGTACCGCAGGTTGCTCTATGTCGGTTTGACCCGGGCCGCCGATCGGCTTGTGGTTTGCGGTTATCGCGGCATCAGGGAGGTCAAGACCCCGACCTGGCATTCGCTTGCCACCGCCGGTCTGGACCGTGCCGCCGGAGATACCGGTTACCTGATCCGGGATATCACCCATGATCAGGCGGGTGCTCCGTTCGAGGTGCGCCGGTACTGCCGCAGTCGGCTTGAAGCGGCACACACCGGAACTGCTGCTGGGGTGCCGGCGCAAAGCCGTCCGCCCGTCAGCGAAAGCGAAATCACCATCCCGACAAGCCCGTTGCCGGCACCAGCGCGTCTGCCGCGCCCGCTGGCGCCCTCCGGCGTCAGCGCGGTGCTCGAGGACAGTGGCGAGGTGGCGTCCCGGTCGCCGTTTGGCGAAAGTGCGGCCGGCTCGACGGCGGCGCTGCAACGCGGCAGCATGGTCCACCGGCTGCTGCAGGTGCTGCCGGGAGTTGCCGCAGCCGAGCGCCAGGCGGTTCTGGCACGCTATCTCGCCCGGGCCTTGCCGCCGGAACAGGCTGCCTTGGCTCAGAGCATAGAGACCCAGGTTCTCGGTGTTCTCCAAGACGCCCGCTTTGCACCGGTGTTTGATGCCCCGGGCGAGGCGGAGGTTTCGGTGATGGGAACCTTGCGAATAGCCGGCGAAGACCGGGCAGTCTCCGGGCGACTTGATCGCATCGCGATTGAAACCGACCGGGTGCTGATCATTGACTACAAGACCGGCCTTGCGCCCAAGCCGGGACAGGCACCGCCGGATGATCACGTTTCCCAGCTGGCGATTTACCGTGCCCTTCTGGCGCCTCTTTATCCCGAACGGCGAATTGACGCAGCCTTGATCTATGTTTCCGGCCCGTTTTTGATGGAAATCCCCGCAGCGGAGCTGGATCAGGCCATGGCCAGGATCGACCGACCACGTAACGCCGCAGATCACAGCTCGGTGAGTCCGTTCGAAAAGCCTTGAATACCCAAGACCGAATCATCACATTGGCTCCATATGAGTCATCCACCAAAGGAGTGCCCAATCATGGCAACCGTAAAAGTAGACAGCACAAATTTTCAGAGTGAAGTGCTCGATTCCAAGGTACCTGTTGTGGTCGACTTCTGGGCGGAATGGTGCGGCCCTTGCAAAATGATTGCGCCGAGTCTTGAAGAAATTTCCAAAGAGATGGAAGGCGCCGTCAAGGTCGTCAAACTCAACATTGATGAAAATCCGGAACTGGCTTCGCAGTTCGGCGTCCGCTCGATTCCGACACTGGCCATGTTCAAGAATGGGGCAGTGGCCGACATCAAGGTCGGCGCTTCGCCCAAGTCAGCGCTTTCCAGCTGGATCTCCGGCGCCGTTGCCTGAAGCGCTCATCGAGCCTTGATGCGCTGAAAACGCTACGCGAGCTACCAGATACCCGTCCGGGACACCGGGCGGGTATTATCGTTTGGCGCGGCCGCGCTCAGGTTGGTGGCGTGCCGTTGGCTTTGAGCACCTCGCCCAGAAGATAGAGCGAGCCACAGATGAGAATGCGCGGAGGCTGCTCCGATGCGGTCCAGTTCCTGCAGATGACGGAAATTGCGGTTTCGACATCTGTGGCCGGTTCGGCGCTTAATCCAGCCTCGTCGGCAGTGTCAGCGAGAAACGCCGGATCAAGCCCGGCATCAGAACCAGGCACCGGCACGGTGAAGACATGCCGGGCCATGCCGGCGTAGGCCTCGAAATAGCCGGCCGGATCCTTGGTATTGATCATGCCTGCGATCAGGAACAATGGCCGTGATTCGCGGTCATTTAGATTGGCCATGGCTTCGGCGATGACCAGGCCCGCTCCGGGATTGTGGCCGCCGTCGATCCACAGCTCAGCCCCCTCCATTGCCGCATCGACCAGTCGTCCGTGCGTGAGCCGTTCCAGCCGTCCCGGCCAGGAAACCGAGAGCAGACCGGCCGCGATGGCCGGTTCATCAAGCTTGAAGCCGGCCGCTTTCAGCGCACGGATCGCCGCGGCTGCATTGGCCTGCTGGTGTCTTCCGGCCAACTTGGGCAAGGGCAGGTCGATCAGCTCGTCCTCGTCCTGATAGGCAAGCCGCCCGTTTTCCTCGAAGGCCAGGAAATCCTGGCCGTAGATGCTGAGCGGGCAACTCAGCCTCCCAGCGGTTTCGATCAGCACCTCGCGTGCCGCACTCTGGGGCTGTGCGCCAATCACAACCGGAGATCCGGATTTGATGATACCGGCCTTTTCCATGGCGATCAGTTCGACGCGATCCCCCAGATAGGCCTGATGATCCAGCGAGATAGACATGATCACGGAAACGGCGGGGTTGGTGATGACGTTGGTCGCGTCGAACCGTCCGCCGAGTCCGACCTCGATCAGCGCCACATCGGCGGGAGATTCGGAAAACAGCAGGAACATCACTGCGGTGAGGATCTCAAAGACCGTGATCATCTCGCCCTGATTGGCGTCCGCGACCCGGCGCACGGCATCGGCCAGCACCGCGTCTCCAACCAGCTGCCCGCCGCCTTCGGCGCCAAGACGAAAACGTTCATGCCAGTTGACCAGATGCGGCGAGGTGTGGACGTGGACCGTCAGACCATGGGCTTCGAGAATGGCCCGGCAGAATGCGCTCGTCGATCCCTTGCCGTTGGTCCCGGCAATGTGAATGACCGGGGGCAGCTTCTGATGCGGATTCCCGAGCCGCTCAAGCAGACGCGCGATTCGACCCAGCGAAAGGTCGAACCCTTTCGGATGCAGCGCCATCAGCGCATTGATTTCCCGTTCGGCAGCCGACACGACCGTTCCTCCCGCCGCTATGCCGGCGTGACTTGAGACCTATTCCGCAGCTTCAGCCGGTGCAGGCTCAATCGGCGGGGCCGGAAGTGCCACCGGGGCGGGAGCATCCAGCTTGAGGAAAATCCGCAGCAACCGGGCGACGGTGCCGGGAATGTCGTGGCGGTGCACCACCATGTCGATCATGCCGTGTTCGAGCAGATATTCCGATGTCTGGAAGCCTTCGGGAAGTTTCTCCCGAATGGTCTGTTCGATCACTCGTTTGCCGGCAAAGCCGATTTCCGCACCGGGCTCTGCAATGTGAATATCTCCAAGCATGGCATAGGAGGCGGAAACGCCACCGGTGGTCGGATTGGTCAGCACGACGATATAGGGCAGGCCGGCTTCTTTGAGCATTTGCAAAGCCACGGTGGTGCGCGGCAGTTGCATCAGCGACAGGATACCTTCCTGCATGCGCGCGCCACCCGACGCCGGGAACATGACCAGGGGACAGTTCCGGGCGATGGCGGCTTCAAAGGCCTGGATGATGGCCTCACCGGCGGCGATGCCGAGCGATCCGCCCATGAAGGCAAAATCATGCACGCAGGCGACGATCTCGACGTCGCCGACTAAGCCATGCGCCGAGACGATTGAATCCTCGATCCCTGTCTTGGTGCGGTTTTCGCGCAGCCTGTCGCTGTATTTCTTGGAATCCCGGAACTTGAGCGGATCCTGAGGCACTTTGGGCGAAGGCAGCACCGTATATTTGCCCTCGTCGAACATATGTTTGAGCCGCGCCTCGGCGGTCATCTTCATGTGAAAGCCTGATGCCGGGATGACGAAGTGGTTTTCTTCCAGATCATTATGGAAAACCATCTCGCCGGTTTCCGGGCACTTGATCCAGAGGTTTTCCGGGACTTCACGGCGACCGAGTATCGAATTGATTTTCGGCCTGACGTAGTTGGTGATCCAGTTCACTTCATCTTCTCCGGTTGCTCTACCTATGTGGGGAGATTATTGCGTCGGTGCAAGGCGCGCGGCGCGAACGCCGGTGGCAAGGCCGCGCACCATGGTGGCGACACTTTCCACCGTATCGGTCGTTGCAGCGCCTTTGGCGTCAAGTGTATTGGCGATCTGGTTGACGATCGCCGTGCCGACCACCACGCCGTCGGCCGAGCGGCCAATGGCGCGGGCCTGTTCGGCGGTTTTCACCCCGAAACCGACGCAGACCGGCAGGCTGGTGTGAGCCTTGATCCGCTCCACGGCGGCGTTGACCTTTGTCGTGTCGGCAATGGCCGATCCGGTGATTCCGGTCATCGACACATAGTAGACAAAGCCCGAAGTGTTGCTCAGCACCCGCGGCAGCCGTTTGTCGTCTGTGGTCGGCGTCGCCAGGCGGATGAAATTGAGCCCTGCCTCCAGCGCCGGCAGACACAATTCCTGGTCCATTTCCGGCGGCAGGTCGACCACGATCAGACCGTCGATGCCGGCTTCCTTTGCATCGATCAGAAACCTGTCCACGCCGTAGATATAGATCGGATTGTAATAGCCCATCAGCACGATCGGGGTGTCATTGTCGCCCTTGCGGAAATCAGCCGCCAGCGACAAGGTCTTGGCCAGCGTCTGGCCGGCTTTCAGCGCCCGTTGTCCTGCCATCTGGATCGCCGGGCCATCGGCCATCGGATCGGAGAACGGCATGCCGAGCTCGATCACGTCGGAACCGGCGCCTGGCAGCGCCTGCATGATCTTCAGCGATGTGTCGTAATCCGGATCGCCGCCCATGAAATAGGTCACAAGCGCCGGCCGGCCCTCGGCCTTGAGCTTTTCAAAACGGGTATCGATACGAGTGGTCATTCAGGATTTTCCGATCTCGGGGTGGTCAAACAACGCGCCCTTGTTCCAGGCTTCAACATCATTGCCATGATTGGGAATGCCGCCTGCATCCTTGAGCATCCGCGCCAGATGCATCAGGTTCCAGGTCATGAATGTGGTGTTGCGTTTGGTGAAATCATTGTCGTAGCCGGCGCCGTCATCGCCATAGGATTTGCCCGGCCCGACTTCGCCGATCCAGCCGCAATCGGCCTGCGGCGGAACCGTGTAGCCGACATGCTGCATGGCGTAGAGGCAGGTCATCGAGGCGTGCTTGACGCCATCCTCGTTGCCGGTGATGACGCAGCCACCGACCTTTCCGTAAAAGATATACTGGCCGCGGTCGTTGCGCTGGCCCGAATGCGCGTAGAGCCGTTCGATGATCACCCGGCACAGCGAGGATTCCTCGCCCAGCCACAACGGTGTCCCGATCACCAGAATGTCGGCATCGCGGATTTTCGGCCAAAAGACTTCCGGCCAATCATCCCGGTCAGCGCCGTGTTCGCGCATGTCGGGCTGCACCCCAAAGGCAATATGATGGTCGGCGGCGCGCAGCAGATCCACCTGAACGCCATTGGTCTCCATGATTGCCATGGCATTGTGCATCAGCCGCTCGGTGTGGCTCTCGCCTTGCGCCGTGCTCTTGAGCGTCGTGTTGATGAACACTGCCTTGAGATCGGAGAAACCGGACATGATCAGAGTTCCACACCGAGAATCTTGCCGACGGTGAAGATGTCCTTGTCGCCGCGACCGCACAGGTTCATCACGATGATCTGGTCCTTGTCCATTTTCGGCGCGCGCTTGATCACTTCGGCCAGGGCGTGGGAAGGTTCCAGCGCCGGGATGATGCCTTCAAGCTTGGTCAGCAGCTGGAAAGCTTCCAAGGCTTCCGTATCCATGATCGGCACATAGTCGACCCGGTTCGATTCCTTGAGCCAGGAGTGTTCAGGTCCGATTCCGGGATAATCGAGACCGGCCGAGATCGAATGGCCTTCCTTGATCTGTCCGTCGCCGTCCTGCAGCAGATAGGTGCGGTTGCCGTGCAGCACGCCGGGCAAGCCGGCGGTCAGCGAGGCACAGTGCTCTTCGCCGTCCAGACCCTTGCCGCCGGCTTCCACACCGACGATCTGCACATTCTGGTCGTCCAGAAACGGATGGAACAGCCCAATGGCGTTGGATCCGCCGCCGACAGCGGCCACCAGCATGTCCGGCAAACGTCCTTCTTGAGCCATCATCTGCTCCCGGGTTTCCTCGCCGATCACCGACTGGAAGGTACGGACCATTTCCGGATAGGGGTGCGGACCGGCAGCGGTCCCGATCAGATAATAGGTGTCGTCAACATTGGTGACCCAGTCGCGGAGCGCCTCGTTCATGGCGTCTTTGAGCGTGCCATGCCCGGAGGACACCGGATGAACCTGAGCGCCCAGCAGTTTCATGCGGAACACGTTCGGCGCCTGACGCTGCACATCGGTGGCGCCCATATAGACTTCGCACGGATAGCCAAAGCGCGCGGCTACGGTGGCGGTGGCGACGCCGTGCTGGCCGGCGCCGGTTTCGGCGATGATCCGGGTCTTGCCCATCCGTTTGGCCAGCAGGATCTGACCGACGCAATTGTTGATCTTGTGCGATCCGGTGTGGTTGAGTTCGTCGCGCTTGAAGTAGACCTTGGCGCCGCCGAGATGCTCGGTCAGTCGCTCGGCGAAGTACAGCGGTGACGGACGGCCGATATAATGGCTGTTGAGATGCGCAAGTTCCTCCCGGAAGGCGGGATCGTTCTTGGCCTTGGTCCATTCCTCTTCCAGCTCCAGAATCAGCGGCATCAGTGTTTCGGCAACGAAGCGGCCACCGAAAATACCGAACATGCCTTGTTCATCGGGGCCGGTACGGTATGAGTTTGGTTGGGTTGTCTGGTTCAATTCATTTACTCCTGAGACCATTCCCTGCCGCTGCCGCAGCGTCCGCTTGATGAACAGCTTGAACAAACGCGGTGATCATGTCGAGGTTCTTGATGCCGGGCGCGCTTTCAACGCCTGAGGACACATCAACTGCCCGCGCCCTGCTGATACCAAGCGCTGCGCCGATATTGTCTTTCGTCAACCCACCGGAAAGCATGTAACTGGTTGCCCCGTCAAGCGTGGCAAGGAGGCGCCAGTCAAAGCTGACACCATTGCCGCCGGGCAGGTCGGAATCTTTCGGCGGCTTGGCGTCGAACAGAAACCGGTCGGCGATGCCCTGGTAGGGGGAAATCCGCGCCAGATCCGAGGCTTCGCGGATGGCAAATGCCTTCATCACCGGCAAACCGTAGCGGGCCTTGAGCCAGGCTGCGCGCTCGGGGCTTTCGCCGCCATGCAACTGCAGCCAGTCCGGCTTCATGCGGCCGACAATCTCATCAAGCCCGGCATCATCCATGTCAACAGTGACCGCCACCGTCGCCAGCCCACGCGATCGCGCACGCTCGGCCAGTGTGGCTGCGGTTCCGACGGCGACATGGCGGGGGCTTTTCTCGAAAAAGATGAACCCCACCATGTTGGCGTTCAGATCAGCCGCACGATCCACCGCTTCAGGCGTGCTCAGGCCGCAAATCTTGATCTGTAGTGTCATGCCGGCTGACGTCGCACAAAACGGCGGCTGAGTCGAGATAAGGATGGCTTCCGCTGCGTCGATTCAGCCGGTCGCGTGGGTCAGAAACTCACCGCGAACAGCCGTGACCCGTTCTGCTTGAGCCAGCGCTTGCCCTCAGCGGTTCGTGGGCAGAGCTGTTTGCAGGTCGCCCAGAAATCCGGCCCGTGGTTCATTTCTTTCAAATGCGCCACCTCGTGGGCGGCGAGATAATCGATCACGAAGTCCGGCGCCATGGCGATGCGCCAGGAAAACGACAGGTTTCCCTCGGATGTGCAGGATCCCCATCGGCTCTTGGTGTCCTTGTAGGAGATCCCCCGCACAGGCTTGCCCAGGGTCGCGGCATGTATCCTGACACGGGCTTCCAGTTCACGCTTGGCAACCCGCTTGAGGTGATCGGAAACCCGCCGGCCGATATGCTCGGGCAGACACGAAATCAGCAGGGTCGGCACTCCGTTAATCTCGGTCTCTTCGGCCAGACCGCGCAGCTTCCCGGTCATCTCGATCCGGTGCTCCACTCCGCGAATGGCGATCTTTCCATGCTGCTTGAGGGTTTCGCCGTCCTCTACGCGCGCCAGCCGGGTCATCAGCCAGCCATGATGACGGAGGAGAAAGGCTTCCACTTCATGACCGGGGAGACCACGGGGAATGGTCAGTTTCAGCGCCTGGCCGCCGGGCTCGATCCGTAACGTCATCCGCGTCGCACGCGGGTTCTCGCGGATGGCCAGCGGCAAGTCACGGCCATTGACCGAGATGGTCTCGGGCCGCGGTGCTGAAGTCTTCTTGGTGGGGGATATATGGCCAAATCCGAACATGGCGGTGATTTTATCCGATTCGCCGACGGGAAAGGCCGGAAAATACAGTGCCGGGTGCTAAAAAAGCGGCGCCCCGCAAAGAGCGCCGCCCGCATCTGCTTGTTTGCCAGTCAGCCATCGATTTCAGGAACCGAGCCGCCTTTTCTGGCTTTGTCCTGGCTGGCCTGACGATCGGCCATGAAGCGGTCAAACTCCTCACGGTCCCGCGCCATGCGCAGATCGCGCATATGCTGGTCGAACTCGCGGCGCATTTCATCAAGCTTCTTGCGCTCTTCGTCGAGCCGCGCCAGTTCGGTGTCGCGCCAGTCATCAAAGGCTGCGTTGCCGCTGCCTGTGCGCATGCCGTGACGGGTCTTGCGAAACGCGCCGGTGAAATCATCCGTCGCACGGTTTACATCTGCCTTGAACGCGTCAAGCCGGTCGCCCCAGATGATATAGGCAAGCATGGCAAGCCCGAGCGGCCAGAATACCATGAAGCCCAGTACCATCAAGGCGATCGTCGCCGGCGTCCATGCAGGGCGGATCAATGCGGTTTGTGTCATCAGCTGAAACCTCATCTGGTGAAGGGAAGCGGGGATCGTTCCCTTGAGAATTTGATGTGGTAAATGCCAGACAGCTATTCAAGAATATGGTCGCAGGAAACCGCTATTCGTCTGTTTTAATAGATGAATTTTGGTTGACTAAAATACCTGGCAAATGAAGAATCAGTTGCTCAGGCCACCTTTGACGAGCCTTGGCGCCGCTGGTTTGGCGCGATTGTCGAGCGCGTGTGTGCGGACAAAATCAAGGATTCGCGGCGCGATCTCCGAGCGGAAGCGCGAGCCGTTGAAGACACCGTAATGGCCGACTTTCGGCTGAACATAGTGGTGCCGCATGGCATCGGGAATATTGGGGCAAATGGTCTGCGCCGCCTTGGTCTGGCCCAGACCCGAGATGTCGTCATTCTCGCCTTCCACCGTCAACAGGGCGACATTGCGGATGGCAGCGGTGTCGACCTTGCGGTCCCGGTGCATCATTTCGCCCTTTGGCAGCGAATGTTTGATGAACACCGTATCGACGGTCTGCAGATAGAATTCGGCGGTCATATCCATGACCGCAAGATACTCATCGTAGAATTCACGGTGCCGTTCCGCCGAATCGCCATCATCCTTGACCAGATGCACGAAGAAATCCTTCTGCGCGATCATGTGCCGGTCGAGATTCATGGTCATGAAGCCCGACAATTGCAGAAAGCCAGGATAGACCTGGCGGGAAAAGCCCGGCAACGGCCAGGGCACCTGCATGGTGACATTGTCTTCGAACCACTCGATCGGTTTTGCCTGTGCCAGTTCGTTGACACCGGTGGGGCTGATGCGGGTGTCGATCGGGCCTCCCATCAGCGTCATGGTCGACGGGACAAATTTGTCGCCATTCTCTTCCATCACCGCCACCGCCGCCAGAACCGGCACGGAGGGCTGGCAAACAGCGATCACGTGCGTGTCGGGCCCGAGCGCGTGCAGCATGGAAATGATGTAGTCGATGTAGTCGTCCAGATCGAAGCGGCCTTCGCTTACCGGCACGATCCGGGCATCTGTCCAGTCGGTGACGTAGACCTCGGCGCTGGGCAGCAGGGTTTCGACGGTGCCGCGCAGCAGCGTGGCGTAATGGCCCGACATCGGGGCCACAAGCAGGATCTTGGGGTCGGGGCGATGATTGGCCGGCAAGGCGCGTTCAAAATGGACCAGGTTGCAAAAGGGCCGCGACCAGACCGTTTTTTCGCGAACCGACACCGGACCGGTAACGAGCTTGGTCTGGTCAAGTCCGAATTCGGGCTTGGCGTAGCGGCGCGTTGTGCGTTCAAACACTTCAAGCCCGGCGGCGAGCGATCGGCCAAGGTGCGTGTGGGACAATGGATTGACCGGGTTCTCGAAAGTCATACGCATGGCATCGGCGTAAACACGCATCGGCGCAATGGCCGCATGGTTGAGTTCGTACATCTGGTAGAACATGGTGATATGCCTCTTGTTATGACAGACAAGCTGCCCGGTTTCCGCCATCATGCATGTCATTTCCTTACCGGAGTCTGACTTGTTGCAGCGCGTAAACGGTGGGAGACCCTATCACGGTTTTATTGCATTGCAACAATGGACACCCGTGATTTTGGAGGGCTTTCGAGCAGGTGATAAGGCTCGGGAAAGGTTGGAAGAGAGTGTCAGCAGAGCCGGCCGTTGCTGGTTTCAAGGTCTGTCACGCCGTGCAATGGGTTGAGAAGGCAGATATTTGAGACGGGTGGTCTTGGTGCTTGAGCCTGTCGAGGGCGTGACACGGAGCCGGCATTGGCGGCGCGACTGCGACGCCGACGATTTCACCCTGCTTCGTCGCCCCGGCTTCTCACCGCCGCACGGCATTGATGGTCTCCGAATGGCCGAGGCTGCAATCAAGCCGGTGATTGGGCTGGGCAACAGCAGCGCGCAGTCTATCATGCTCGCAGAGACCGTGGCGGGGGGAGCGGAGGCAAGGCGCGGATGGGGGCACAAATCAACCAGGCGGCGGAGACAGGCGGCTGTGTTTCCGGGCGATTTCCATGACGATTGACCGCAGCCTCGCCGGAAAAGCCGCTGTTCATCCGATCTGGCTCTGCAAAGCCGTCAAACTGGCACTACAGAGGTTCGGGCCAGTTGTGGTTTCTAACCCTCAACAAGGAGGAGTATCCCATGCCTAAAATGACAACCGAGGAAGCTTTCATCAAAGTTCTTCAGATGCATGGAATCGAGCATGCATTCGGCATTATCGGATCGGCGATGATGCCGGTCTCCGATCTTTTCCCTCAGGCCGGTATCACCTTCTGGGACTGCGCCCACGAAACCAATGCCGGGCTGATGTGCGATGGCTTCATCCGCACCACCGGCAAGATGGCGATGGCGATCGCCCAGAACGGACCCGGCGTCACCGGTTTCGTCACACCGGTCAAGACCGCGTACTGGAACCACACACCGATGCTGTTGATTACGCCGCAGGCGGCCAACAAGACCATCGGTCAGGGCGGCTTTCAGGAAATGGAGCAGATGCGGCTGTTTGCCGATTGCGTCTGCTACCAGGAAGAAGTGCGTGACGCCTCCCGCATACCCGAAGTGCTCAACCGCGTGATCATGAAGGCCTGGCGCGGTTCGGCCCCGGCGCAGATGAACATTCCGCGCGATATGTGGACGCAGATCATTGATGTCGAGTTGCCGCAAATGGTTCGCTTTGAACGTCCTGCCGGTGGAAAGGAAGCCATCGCCAAGGCCGCTGAACTCCTCTCCAATGCAAAATTTCCGGTCATTCTTTCGGGTGCCGGTGTGGTGCTTTCGGGCGCCATAGCTGATTTGGCCCGGCTGGCAGAACGGCTAGATGCGCCGGTCTGTTCGAATTACCAGCACAATGACAGTTTCCCCGGATCGCATCCCCTCGCGGTTGGCCCGCTTGGCTACAATGGCTCCAAGGCGGCGATGGAACTGATCGCCAGGGCCGATGTGGTGCTGGCGCTCGGCACCCGCCTCAATCCGTTTTCGACCCTTCCCGGCTACGGCATCGATTACTGGCCGAAGAACGCCGATGTGATCCAGGTTGATATCAACGCCGACCGCATTGGCCTGACCAAGAAGGTCACCGTCGGAATTGAGGGCGATGCAACCATGGTGGCACGCTCCCTTCTGGCCCGGCTTGCGGATGGTGCCGGCGATGCCGGGCGCGAAGACCGGCGCAATCTGGTGTCGCTGACGAAATCCCGCTGGGCCCAGGAACTGTCCTCGCTCGATCATGAGGAGGATGATCCGGGTACGGTCTGGAACGCGGAATCACGCAAGCGCGATGCCGATCTGATGTCGCCGCGCCAGGCCTGGCGCGCCATTCAATCGGCACTTCCCAAGGACGCCATCATCTCGTCCGACATTGGCAACAACTGCGCCATTGGCAACGCCTATCCGACCTTCGAACAGGGCCGCAAATACCTCGCGCCCGGTCTGTTCGGCCCCTGCGGCTACGGGTTTCCGTCAATTCTCGGTGCCAAGATCGGACACCCTGACACTCCCGTGGTCGGATTTGCCGGCGATGGCGCCTTCGGCATTTCCATGAACGAGATGACCGCCTGCGGACGTGAAGGCTGGCCGGCAATCACCATGGTGATTTTCCGCAACTACCAATGGGGCGCGGAAAAGCGCAACACCACGCTGTGGTATGACAATAATTTTGTCGGAACCGAACTTGATCGCGATACATCCTATGCCAGGATCGCCGAGGCTTGTGGCGCCAGGGGGGTCGTGGTCAAGGATCAGCAAAGCCTCAGCGAGGAACTCGCCAAAGCCATCGAGCGGCAGATGAAGGCCGGCGAGACCACCTTCATCGAAGTTGTGCTCAATCAGGAACTGGGCGAGCCGTTCCGCCGCGACGCCATGAAGAAGCCGGTCGTTGTCGCTGGCGTCAGCCGCGATGACATGCGCCCGCAAAAGGGCGCTGTCTGACAATCCCGGGTTCGCAGCTCTGAGCCAACCGCGCTTGACGACCGACCCCCGAAAGCTGGACGCCAGCCTTCGGGGGTCTTGCTGTCTGAAACTGACATGAAGCCGGACCTGGGCACGGGGCCGCGTATCTCCGGCATCGTCAGCGCCGGCAGATAGCCGCCAGGGTCTGGGCAATCAGCTCGATTCCCGATGCTATCTTGGAGCTTTCAATCGACGAATAGGCGATGCGGTAGTACCGGGCGCCGTCTTCGGGTCGCTCGAAGAACACATCTCCCGGTTCGATCAGAACCCCGCGCTCCTTGAGGTCGCGTGCCAGATCGCGGGCATCAATGCCCTCCGGGGTCTTCATCCAGAAGCTTGATCCGCCGGCGACAGAAAGGCCGGGTGAAGGCAGCCCACATCGGGTTAGGGCTTCCTGCATGATCTCCCGGCGTTTGCGGTAGACCTGGCCCATCCGCGCCACCAGTGCATCATAATGTCCGAGCGAGAGGAAATTGGCCGCTGTCCGCTGCAAATGCCCAGGAGGATGTCTGAGGATCGCCGCGCGCAGCGCCCGCGCCTCCCGGATGAAGATCTCGGAGCCAACGACATAACCGAGCCGCAAGCCGGGAAACAGAGATTTGGAGAATGAGCCGATATAGATCACCCGGCCCTCCTCATCGAGGGATTTGAGCGCCGGCTCCGGAGGATTGAGAAACGACATCTCGAACTCGTAATCGTCTTCGACAATCAGGAAGTCGTGTTCCGAAGCCATCTCCAGCAGTCCGTGCCGCCGCTCGAGCGGCATCGTCACATTGGTCGGGCAATGGTGGCTCGGCGTGGTGAACACGACATCGGTCTCGCGCGGCAAGGCGTTCAGTTGCAGACCGGAATCATCTACCGGAATTGAGGCAACTGTGCACCGCGCCAGATTGAGCACGCCTCGGAGGCCAGGATAGCCCGGGTTTTCCATTGCGGCGACGCGCCGTTGATTGAGCAGCACCTCGGCGCACAGCCACAATGCGTTCTGGGCGCCCATGGTGATCAGGATCTGTTCCGGCTTGGCGTGTATTCCACGGCGCGGCAGGGTGTTGAGCGCAATATATTTGACCAGCTCGGGGTCATCGCGCTCATAACTGTCGGCCGTGACGGTCGAGAACGCCCGCTTGCCCAGCGCCTGCAGGGCGCATTGCCGCCAGTTGCTGTGATCGAAGATGTTTTCGTCAGCCTGCCCGTAGATGAAGGGGTACGGGTAGCTTCGCCAGTCAATCGGCTTTTCCGGCATCACCTGACTGGAAAAGCGTTGGCCGATGGCCCGGCCCCAGTCCACCTGATCCGACACGACACCGCGTGGTGCGTCAAAACGGGTTCGCTGCGGCGCGGTTGGTGAAACGTAATAGCCCGAGCGGCCCTTTGCGATCAGATAGTCGTCTGAAACGAGCTCGCTATAGGCCAGGGTCACGGTGATGCGGCTGATCCCCAGATGCGTCGCCAGTTTGCGGCTGGAGGGCATTTTCACACCCGGAATGAAGCGTCCGGACAAAACACCTTCGCTGATCATCCTCTGGATTTTCTGCTGTAGAGTTCCCTCGAATTTGGGATCGAGAAAAAACGTGTCTATCGGAATCGTCATACGATCGCCTGGCCGGTTTTTGCCAGCATATCGCCAGACTTAGCCGAGCGGAAGGGGCAGCGGAATGATTGTCCCGGCTGGTGTCTGATCGCCCATTGGGACTTGCTGGAAACTCAGCCGAATACCCTGGTCAGCGCCTTGTCGACAGTTTCGGTGATCTGGTCAATGTCGGACGCGGTGGCGATCAGCGCCGGGCTGAAGCACAGCGTGTTGTTGAAGCCCGGCAGCGACCGATTGGTGGCGCCGATGATCACGCCTTGCGCCATGCAGTCGGCCACCACTGCCTGGACTTTCTTCTCGTCCATCGGCTCCCGTGTGCGTCGGTCGCTGACCAGCTCGGCGCCGATGAACAGACCCTTGCCGCGAACATCGCCAATCACCGCGTGCCTGTCCTGCAGCACCTGCAGATTGTCCATCATGCGGGCCCCCATGGCCTGGGTATTCTCGATGAGGTTCTCGTCTTCAACGATCCGCATGTTTTCCAGCGCCGCCGCCGGACCTGCGGCACAGCCGCCAAAGGTCGAGATGTCACGGAAATAGGACATCGGATCGGATGGATCGTCCTTGAACTGCTCAAACACCGCTTCTGTTGTCACGGTACAGGAGATCGCTGCATAGCCTGACGCAACGCCTTTCGCCATGGTCACGAAGTCGGGCTTGATCCCATAATGCTGGTAGCCAAACCAGGTGCCGGTGCGGCCGACGCCGCAGACCACTTCATCAATATGCAGCAGGATGTTGTACTTGGCGCAGATTTCCTGAACCCGTTCCCAATAGCCTGGTGGAGGCGTGATCACACCACCGCCTGCGGTGATTGGCTCGAGGCAGAGCCCGCCGACGCTGTCGGGCCCTTCGCGCAGGATCACCTCCTCGATCGCGTTCGCTGCCGCCATGCCGTAGCTTTCCGCATCCGGATACTGGCTGCGATACTCCAGACAGTGCGGCACCATGACGAATCCTGGAGCCATCGGCCCGTACTGCTCCGAGCGCTGCGGCTGGCCGCCGGCCGACAGTGTCGCCAATGTCGTGCCGTGATAGTCGCGGTCCCGATAGAGAATCTTGTATTTTCTGCCGCCATGATGCCGGTGTGAGATCTGCCGGATCATCTTGAAGGCCTTCTCGTTGGCCTCCGACCCGGAATTCGAATAATAGACCCGGCTAAGGCCCGGCATCTTCTCGATCAGTTGCCTGGCGAACAGGGCGCCGGGGATCGATCCGGCGCTGTTGGCGAAATAATTCATTTTGACCAGTTGGTCGCGCACCGCGTTTGCAATGCTCTCCCGGCCATAGCCGACATTGACCGTCCAGACCCCGCCCGACACCGCGTCGAGATGTTCCCGGCCGGTCGCGTCCCACACCCGCATACCGCGGCCCTCGACCATGATCCGCGGATCGATGGTTTCAAACGGCTTGTGCTGGATCAGGTGATGCCAGACATGGGCGCGATCAGCCTCGATAACCGCCTGAATATCGTTGGCTTGGATGGGCAAATTCATGATCGGAGCCTCCCGTGCAGGTGGTGAGTGCCGGTCCTTCGGCATCAGAGCATCGCCGAAGACGTCGCTATCGGGATAGAGCCAGTGGGTGGCAAGTCATAGGACCAGAAAAACCCGAATAAAACCAATGTTCTGAGACCAGGGTAGCGAGTCCGTGCCGCCCTTGGTAATGACTGATCTGACCTGCCAGGCGCGCAAACGAAAACACCGCCGCTTCCGGTCCGGAGCGGCGGTGTCCTTCTCTGCGAGCCAGAGCTGTCAGATATCGAGGTTGGCGACCGACAATGCGTTATCCTGAATGAACTCGCGCCGCGGTTCGACCTCGTCGCCCATCAGCCGCGAGAACAGGCTGTCGGCGTCGACCGCGTCATTGACCCGGACCTGCAGCAGCGAGCGGGCATTGGGGTCCAGCGTGGTTTCCCACAATTGTTCGGCGTTCATCTCGCCAAGGCCCTTGTAGCGTTGCAATGTCAGGCCCTTGCGGCCGACCGAGAACACCGCCTGAAGCAGCTCGCGCGGCCCCGAGATCTGGGTGCCGCCTTCCTTGCGCCGCAGCACCGGCGGCTCGGCGTAGACATCGCGCAGCTTGGCGTTCATCTGATCGATCATTCGGGCGTCCTGGCTGCCGATCAGCCCGGAGTCGAGATAGACGGCCTCCCTGACGCCGCGCACCACCCGTTCAAACCGGTACCCGTTCTCGCTGGTGACGCCAGTCCATCCGCGCTCGGATTCCTCGGAGATCATGTCAAGCCGCCGGGCGACTTCCGCCACCATGGCTTCCGAGGAAGCAGAATCGGTAATCCGCTCCGGGTTGAAGGCACCGGCAATCGCCGCCTGCTCGATAACGGAGTGATCGTAGCGCGAATGCAGGCCATCCAGCAGCGCCCGCATTCTCAGGGCATCGGTGATGGTGTCCTTCAGGTCTGCCCCGGTTCGCACTTCACCCGTCGACAGTTCCAGTGTGGCCTCATCAAGTCCGGTCGTGACCAGATATTCTTCCATCGCCTTCTCGTCCTTGAGATACTGGCTGGACTTGCCGCGCGACACTTTATACAGCGGCGGCTGGGCGATATAGAGGTGACCGCGTTCGATCAGTTCCGGCATCTGCCGGAAGAAGAAGGTCAGCAGCAGGGTCCGGATGTGGGCGCCGTCGACATCGGCGTCCGTCATGATGATGATCTTGTGATAGCGCAGCTTGTCGGCGTTGAACTCGTCCTTGCCGATGCCGGTGCCGAGCGCCATGATCAGCGTGCCGATTTCCTGGCTCGAGAGCATCTTGTCGAACCGGGCCCGCTCGACATTGAGGATCTTGCCTCGGAGCGGCAGAATTGCCTGGGTTTCCCGCGACCGGCCCTGTTTGGCCGATCCGCCCGCCGAATCGCCCTCGACCAGAAACAGTTCCGACTTGGCCGGATCCTTCTCCGAACAATCCGCAAGCTTGCCGGGCAGCGAGGAGATGTCGAGCGCGCCCTTGCGCCGCGTCAACTCGCGCGCCTTGCGCGCAGCCTCGCGCGCGGCAGCCGCTTCAATCACCTTGCCGACAAGAATCTTGGATTCAGCCGGATGCTCTTCAAGCCAGGCGCTGAGCGTCGAATTGACCAGGTTCTCGACAGCCGGCCGAACCTCCGAGGATACCAGCTTGTCCTTGGTCTGCGACGAGAATTTCGGATCAGGCACTTTTACCGACAGGACCGCGGTCAGCCCCTCGCGGCAATCATCGCCGGTGAGCGAGACCTTTTCCTTCTTGGTCATGCCGGAGCTGTCGGCGTAGGCAACCATCTGCCGGGTCAGCGCCGCACGGAAGCCGGCCATGTGGGTGCCGCCGTCGCGCTGGGGAATGTTGTTGGTGAAGCACAGCACATTCTCGTGGTAGCTGTCATTCCACCACATGGCGAGCTCGACAATGATGCCGTCCTTTTCGCCAAGAAGGGTCACCGGGTCGGCGACAAGCGGCTTCTTTACGCGGTCGAGATAGCGCACATAGGCTTCCAGTCCACCCTCATAGAACAGTTCCAGCTCTTTGACGTCGGAATGGCGTCGGTCGGCCAACAGAATGCGGACGCCAGAATTGAGAAATGCCAGTTCGCGCAGCCTGTGTTCAAGCGTACCGAAGTCAAAATCGGTCATCGTGAACGTTTCGCTGCTCGGCATGAAAGTGACTTCGGTACCGGTCTCGCCGCCGCTATCCCCGATCACCGCCAGCGGCGCATCGGCGATGCCGTGCGAAAACCGGAGCTCGTGAATCTTGCCCTGGCGCCGGATGACCAGTTTCAACCAGACCGAAAGCGCGTTGACCACGGAAACGCCGACGCCATGCAGGCCGCCGGACACTTTGTAGGAGTTTTGGTCGAACTTGCCGCCTGCGTGCAGTTGCGTCATGATCACTTCGGCGGCCGAAATACCTTCGCCCTGGTGAATATCGGTCGGAATGCCGCGGCCATTGTCGGTGACGGTCACTGATCCGTCCGGATTGAGCGTCACGGTGACGCGGTCCGCATGACCGGCAAGAGCCTCGTCGACGGCGTTGTCGACGACTTCGTAGACCATGTGATGCAAGCCGGAGCCGTCATCGGTATCACCGATATACATGCCCGGCCGCTTGCGTACCGCATCCAGGCCCTTGAGAACCTTAATCGATTCGGCGCCGTAATCGGCGTCCACGCTCGGGTTTGTCTCAGGCGAATCATTCATCATGCGGGTCTTTCGGTCCAAGGTGGCTGTGTCGGGCGGAAGAGTCAGGAAACGCGGCTTCGAATCACCGCGCGGACGTGGATCCACTATAGGGGCGCGCGAGATGAAATCCAAATCCGCCAAGCCATGGAATTGTGGGTTTCACAATGCATATATGGGGTCTGGCCCTGTTGTGCCAGAGCAGATGATGAAGGAAGTCGAATGACACGCCCCCATGCTCCGTTTGTGCCTCCGGCACCGGTCCCCAGAACCGTCCCGCCATCGCGGCTTCAGATCATCCGCACGGTCATGCGCAACCCGCTGGAATTGTGGGGCGAACCTTCCTTCCGGCTTGAATGGCTGAATGCAAAGTTTTTCAACGAACGGACACTGATCGTCAATCACCCCGGTCTCGTGCGCCATGTTCTGGTCGACAATGCACAAAACTACCGGATGGCGGTTATCCGCCAACTGATTCTGCGACCGATCCTGCGCGACGGCTTGCTGACGGCGGAAGGCGAGACCTGGCGGCGGTCACGCAAGGCGATGGCACCGGTGTTCACGCCACGCCATGCAGGCGGCTTTGCCCGGCAGATGCTCGAGCAATCCCGCGCCTTCACCGCTCGTTACGACATCGCGGCTGCCAGGGGGGAGGTCCGCGATATCGCCGTCGACATGACGGAACTGACGTTCGACATTCTCGCGGCCACACTGTTTTCCGGCCAGGTTGCCGGTACGGAGGCCGAGTTCGCCGGCGATATTGAAAGGCTGCTTTCGACCATGGGCCGGGTTGATCCGATGGATCTGCTCAAGGCCCCGTCCTGGGTGCCGCGCGTCCGCCGGATGTTCGGTCGCCCCGTGCTGGCCAAGTTTCGCCGGATCGTCGAAGACACGATGGCAAACCGGCAGCAATTGATGCAGTCCGATCCGGCCAAGGTTCCGGAGGATTTTCTGACACTGCTGATCCGGCTTCATGGTCCTGAGGGCCTGACGCTTGACGAGATCGAGGACAATATCATCACTTTCATTGGCGCCGGCCATGAAACCACGGCGCGGGCACTGGGCTGGACGCTCTATTGTCTGGCCAACTCGCCATCGGACCGGGAAAAGGTCGAAGCCGAGATCGACCAGGTTCTGGCGCTTGGTCTGGAGCCGGTCAAATGGCTCGATGCCATGCCGTGGACGCGCGCCGCCTTCGAGGAGGCGATGCGGCTCTATCCGCCTGCCCCGTCGATCAACCGCGCTGCGATCGCCGACGACCAGTGGGACAACGGCAAGGGCGAGACCGTCACCATCGCCGCGGGCACCACGGTGCTGGTGATGCCCTGGACCTTGCACCGGCACACCAAGCTGTGGGATCAGCCGGCGGCCTATATTCCCTCGCGTTTTCTGCCCGAAAACCGCGGCAGGATAGATCGCTTCCAGTATCTGCCGTTTGGTGTCGGTCCGCGCATCTGTATCGGAGCCACCTTCGCATTGCAGGAAGCGGTGATCGCGTTGGGTGTGCTGCTTTCAAGCTACCGCTTTGACTGCACTGAGGACACGAAACCCTGGCCCGTGCAGAAGCTCACCACCCAGCCTGAAGGCGGATTGCCGATGCGGGTCAGCCGGCGCTAATCCATGGCGCTGCCGTCTTCCGGCCGGTCAGGTGGCGTCCTTGACTGATAGCGACCCGTCCTGGCGTGGGAAGAGGTGGCATCCTGGGGAATTTCATCATAAGTGAGATGGTGGCTCCCAATCGGGGCGCTGCGCTTTGAATGGACGGCAAGACATGACATCTCCTCTGTTTTTGGGCATCGACACCGGCGGCACTTACACCGATGCGGTGCTGTACAGTGAAAGCGAAGGTGTTGTGGCGTCGGCCAAATCGCTGACCACCCGCCATGACC
Organism: Hoeflea sp. YIM 152468; assembly: GCF_029210485.1. Lineage (GTDB taxonomy): Bacteria > Pseudomonadota > Alphaproteobacteria > Rhizobiales > Rhizobiaceae > Hoeflea. Next base: position 401,835 of record NZ_JARGET010000038.1, on the reverse strand, counting down.
TGGCTGTTGGCGTGTCCGGGGCGGTTGAGGCGGTGCTTGCCCAAATTGAAGATGCAGTTGGCCGTGTGCGGCTGGTGTCGCTGTCAACCACGCTTGCCACCAACGCGCTGGTCGAGGGCCAGGGGGGGGGGCCGGTCTGGTGATGATCGGTTTCGGCCCGCAGGATCTCGCACGTGATGGCCTGGCCGAAGCGCTGGGCAGTGATCCGGTTATCTATCTGGTTGGCGGCCACAATGTGCACGGCCATGAGACGCCGCTCGATCTTGCCCCGCTTGAGGCGCAGCTTGATGATTTGGCCAGCGATGTCTCGGCAGTGGCGATTGCCGGATACTTCGCTGTGCGCAATCCCGCCCACGAGATTGCGGTGCGTGACCTTGTGCGCCAGCGCACGTCCCTGCCGGTCACTTGCAGCCATGATCTGTCGTCCAGACTCGGTGGCCCGCGCCGGGCGTTGACGACCCTGCTCAATGCGCGGCTGATTTCGATGGTGGCGCGCCTGATCGACGCCACCAGCGGGTATCTACGCAGCCGCCACATCAACGCACCCATGATGGTGGTGCGGGGCGATGGGGCGCTGATCTCGGCCGAGGAAGCCCTGACCCGGCCGATTGAAACCATTCTGTCCGGTCCGGCAGCGAGCCTGATCGGAGCCCGCCATCTGACAGGCCTCGACAACGCCGTTGTATCCGACATTGGCGGCACCACCACCGATGTGGCCGTGCTCGAAGGCGGCCTGCCCCGGCTCGACACCGAGGGGGCCACGGTCGGACGTTACCGCACCATGGTCGAGGCGGTTGCCATGCACACAAGCGGGCTTGGCGGCGATTCCGAGGTGAGGCTTGCGGAAGGCAGCTTTGACGCCGGTCTGACCCTGGGGCCGCGCCGCCTGATGCCGTTAAGCCTCGCCGCGCACCTGTGGCCGCAACCGATGCTCGCCAATCTCGAACGCCAGGCCCAGTCGGCTTTCCCGGGACGCGATGATGGCCGTTTTGCGCTCAGAACCGGGCTTCCGGACACGCTTGCGTCCGGGCTCACGGTCCAGGAAGCAGCGCTCTATAGCCGTATAACACGGGAACCGCTGCCGCTTGCCACGGTGTTGACCGGTACGTCTCAGCGCGCCACGCTCGACGCTCTGGTGGGGCGCGGACTGGTGTTGATAGCAGGATTCACGCCATCAGACGCCATGCATGTGCTGGGCCGGCAGGACCAGTGGCATGTCGAGGCGGCACGATTTGGTGCGGCAATCTTTGCCCGTCGCAAAACCGGGTCTGGCCTTGCCGTGGCTCAATCACCGGGGGAGCTTGCTGAAATGGTCTCAGCGCGCCTGACCCGGCAGAGCGCGGAAGCCGTGTTGATGGCGCTGATAGCCGATGCCGGCATCAGCGGGATTGAGGTTGCCAGATCGGCCTTCATTGATCGTGCTCTGAGCCGCACACCGGGCCTTGTCAGATTCGGGATCAAACCAGACCGGCCCCTGGTGGCACTTGGCGCCTCGGCTTCGGTGCATTATCCCGCTGTTGCCGACATGCTCGACACCGAATGCTTCGTCCCGCATCATGCCGGGGTAGCCAATGCCGTCGGCGCAGTTGTTGGCCAGGTGCGTGAAACCGTGATCGTGTTCGTCACCGAACCGGAGGAGGGGCGTTACGCCGTCAACGGCGCCGGCGAACACCATATCTTCAAGGATCGCGCCGCTGCCTTTGACCGGGCGAGGCTTTTGGCCGGTACGCAAGCCCGTCAGGCCGCCATCCGCAGCGGTGCCGATCACCCGGTTGTCGAACACGTCGAAGAGATCAAGATGCCGGTGATCGAGGGGCTGGAAAAGTTCATCGAAGCCCGGTTCACCGCCGCAGCGTCCGGACGACCGCGCATGGCAGTCAAATGATTTGTTCCCGATTGGAATAAATCATTCTCACCTTGGCTCAATTGACAGGCAATGCCGTGACCGGCACGGTCATGGTACAGACTGGCTGCGCCTCCCGGCGCCCGCAAGACGGAGACTCCAAGTGACACGAATCGAAAAAAATGGCCTCAACATCAGCGCTGACCTGCACGATTTCATTCTCAATGAAGCGCTACCGGGAACCGGTGTCACGGCCGAAGGGTTCTTTCAGGCTTTTGGCGATGCAATTCGGGATCTGGCTCCGAAGAACCGTGCATTGCTGGCCAAGCGCGAGACGTTGCAGCAAAAAATTGATGCATGGCACCGTGACCATGGCGCGCCGCATGATCTCGACGTCTACAAGAATTTCCTGACCTCGATCGGTTATCTGCTCCCTGAAGGCGGCCCGGTTCAGGTGTCCACCGAAAATGTCGATCCGGAGATTGCTGTGGTTGCCGGTCCGCAGCTCGTGGTTCCGGTGATGAATGCGCGGTTTGCGCTCAATGCCGCCAATGCGCGCTGGGGCTCTCTGTATGATGCGCTCTATGGCACCGATGCACTGGGCGACCTTCCCAAGGCTGGCGGTTACGACGAGGAGCGCGGCGGCCGCGTCATTGCCTGGGCCAAAGCCTTCCTTGACGAGAGCGTGCCGCTGGCCGGTGCCAAATGGGCTGATGTCACCGGCTTCGATTTCGACAGCGGGGAACTGAGCATCCAGGCTGCGAGTGGCCCAACCGGCCTTGCCGATTCAACCCAATACACCGGCTACCAGCGCGAAAGCGGTCATGCCTACCGGCTCTATTTTGTAAAGAACGGCCTGCATGTGGTGGTTTCTGTCGATCCCGGCAGTGTCATCGGCAAGTCAGACAAAGCCAATATCTCGGATGTGATCCTGGAATCAGCCGTCACCACCATCATGGATTGCGAGGATTCCATCGCGGCCGTCGATGCGGAAGACAAGACGCTGGTCTACCGCAACTGGCTTGGCCTGATGCGTGGTGATCTGACCGAGGAAGTGCACAAGGCTGGCAAGAGCTTCACCCGCAAACTCAATGGCGATATCGAATTCAGCACCCCGAACGGCAAGCCGGCCACGCTCAAGGGCCGCTCGCTGATGCTCATCCGCAATGTCGGCCATCTGATGACCAATCCGGCCATCCTCGATCAAGACGGCAACGAGATCCCCGAAGGCATCATGGATGCATTCCTGACCGGTCTCATCGCCCTGCATGACATTGGCCCCGACGGCCGCCGCGCCAATTCGGCCAGTGGCTCGATGTATGTCGTCAAGCCGAAGATGCATGGGCCTGAAGAGGTGGCCTTCGCCGTCGAGATCTTCGGGCGCGTTGAAGCAGCCCTCGGCATGGCGCCCAACACCATCAAGATGGGCATCATGGACGAAGAGCGTCGCACCACTGTCAATCTCAAGGAGTGCATCCGGGCCGCCAGCCAGCGCGTCGTGTTCATCAACACCGGTTTCCTTGATCGCACCGGCGACGAGATCTTCACCTCGATGGAAGCCGGGCCGATGATCCGCAAGGGCGACATGAAACAGTCTGCGTGGATTGCGGCCTATGAAAACTGGAATGTTGACATCGGTCTTGAATGCGGACTGGCCGGCCACGCCCAGATAGGCAAGGGCATGTGGGCCATGCCCGACCTGATGGCGGCGATGCTGGAGCAGAAGATCGCTCATCCCAAGGCCGGCGCCAACTGTGCCTGGGTGCCGTCGCCGACGGCGGCGACCCTGCATGCCACCCACTACCACAAGGTCAATGTCGCGGAGGTTCAGGCAGGCCTCAAGACACGCGGCCGCGCCAAGCTCGATGACATCCTGTCGATCCCGGTGGCAAGCAAGCCCAACTGGACGCCCGAGGAAATCCAGCACGAGATTGACAACAATGCGCAGGGCATTCTCGGTTATGTGGTCCGTTGGGTCGATCAGGGCGTCGGTTGCTCCAAGGTTCCCGACATCAACAATGTCGGCCTGATGGAAGACCGGGCCACGCTCCGGATTTCAGCCCAGCACATGGCCAACTGGCTGCATCATGGGGTGGTGACCGAAGAGCAGATCATCGAGACCATGAAGCGGATGGCCGTGGTCGTTGACCGCCAGAATGACGGCGACCCGGCCTATCGTCCGATGGCGGCTGATTACGACAAGTCGATCGCATTCCAGGCGGCTGTCGAACTGGTGCTCGAAGGCCGCGCCCAGCCCAGCGGCTATACCGAGCCGGTGCTGCACCGCCGCCGTCTGCAATTGAAGGCAGCCGCTGGCTGATGAGGTGACAAGGTGCAGCGGACTGCGATCCGCCGCACGAACGGAAAATCCCGCCGGGACGGTTCCGGGCGGGATTTTTTTTACTGGCTCTTTGGTGGGGTCTGCAGCGCCTTGAAATGAGGTTTGTTGGCGAGCGTTCAGATCAATCCATGTGAACCGGACACGCTTTACTGCTTGACCACCACGCGGGCGCCCTTGCCGGGACGGACCCGGTCATACAGATCAATGATGTCCTGGTTCATCAACCGGATGCAGCCCGATGAGGCAGCCGTGCCGATCGACGCCCATTCCGGCGTGCCGTGCAGGCGAAACAGGGTATCCTCGCCCTTCTGGTTGAACAGGTACAGCGCACGTGCGCCGAGCGGATTGTTCAGTCCGGGCTTCATGCCGTCTTCGCCATATTTGGCGAGTTCCGGCTTGCGCTGGATCATTTCGCGCGGCGGAGTCCAGGTTGGCCATTCCCGCTTCCACGCGATATAGGCCTCACCTTCCCAGGCAAATCCGGCCTTTCCGACGCCAATGCCGTAGCGCACGGCCTTTTTGCCCGGCAGCACGAAATAGAGAAAGCGATTGGGCGTGTCGACAATGATCGTGCCGGGCTTTTCTTTGGTGCTGTAGGAGACGATCTGGCGGTAAAACTGCTTGTTGAGCTTGCTGATCGGAACCGCCGGGATCGAATAGCCCGCGTCGGCGACCGAGCCATACTCAGAAGTGAAGATCTGCGTAGTGGCACCGGAACCGCCATCCCCGGTGCTTGAAGAGCAGCCGGCAAGCGCAAGCGCTGCGACCAATCCAGCGACGGTAAGCGAAAAGCGAGATATCATATTGAAAACTTCCGAGAGCGAGGCGTAAGCGCCGGTTTGAAATCGCGCTCAACGTGATGGTGTATATTTTAAATAAGTCTTAACCATGCAACTGTTTCCGATAAAAAACCATCGAATGTTTCATGCTTTCTTAGGGCGCATTGCTTTTGTGCAACATGGCACCACTTGCGTTGCGATCGACCCGAAGCCGTGGCACCTTTAGACCATGCCGATCGTTTCGCCCCATACTGGTAATCCGCTTGTTGACCGTCGTCAATCCGATCGCGCGCTCCTGGTGCGCCGGGGTGTGCAGCGCCTCTTTTCCGATTTGCGCCTGTCGATGGTGCCGGAACTGCCGCTCGCTTCAGGCCGCCGCGCGGATCTGGTGGCGCTGAGCGGAACCGGCGAGATCTGGATCGTGGAAATCAAATCCTCAGTCGAGGATTTCCGCTCCGACCGCAAGTGGCCCGACTACAGGCAGCATTGCGACCGGCTGTTCTTTGCCACCCATGCAGCCGTTCCGCCGGAGCTGTTCCCGCAGGACTGCGGCCTGATCATCGCCGATGAATGGTCGGCGCACCTGCTGCGCGACGCGCCTGAACACAGGCTCGCCGCGGCGAGCCGCAAGGCGATGCTGTTGCGGTTTGCCCGCTCGGCGGCGGACCGGTTGTTGCTGGCGGAATTGGCGGCTGGTTAAACCGGCTTGCAGTATGGCCGGTTCAGCGCGGGGCCCGTTTGGCCAGGATTCGCTGCAAGGTTCGCCGGTGCATATTGAGCCGCCGGGCAGTCTCGGAGACGTTGCGTTCGCACATTTCATACACCCGCTGGATATGCTCCCAGCGCACCCTGTCTGCCGACATCGGGTTTTCCGGCACTTCAGCCTTTTCGCCGGGCTTGCGGGTCAACGCAGCATACACTTCGTCGGCATCGGCAGGCTTCGCCAGATAATCGATGGCGCCGAGCTTGACTGCGGTCACGGCCGTGGCGATGTTGCCATAGCCGGTCAGCACGATGATCCGGGTATCGTCGCGGCGTTCTCGGATCGCCTTGATCACGTCCAGCCCGTTGCCATCCTCCAGCCGCATATCAACCACCGCAAATTTCGGCGTTCGGGTGCGGGCTTTGGCAAGACCCTCGGCCACACTCTCGGCAATCTCGACGTCAAAGCCGCGCGCTTCCATGGCGCGCGCCAGTCTGCGCAGAAAGGGTGCGTCATCGTCGACAAGCAACAGAGTTGCGTCAGGTCCGATGGATTGCATTTCGGTTGCTTGGGAAATTTCGCCGATCATTATTCATCTCACCGGTGCTGGCAATGCGGAGTTATACCTCCGACTTAATACTTTTTTGGAATTTTTCCAGTTCCACGTCCGTTTCACCTGTCTTTTTCGGCACCAAACAGGTCCATTTTCTCCCGTGGCCAGCTTATCTTCACCTGCGCACCGCTTTCGGGAGCCGGCCGGTTGGCAAATTCCAAGTGTGCTCCGGACCGTTCAAGCAGGGTCTTGGCAATGAACAGTCCCAGACCCAGGCCGCCGGCATTCTCCCTGTCTTGCCGGTTGCGCCGGTTCATGAACGGAACCCCGATCTGGGTCAGCACGTCCGGTGCAAACCCCGGACCATCGTCTTCTATGGTGATTTCGACCCGGTCCCGGTCATGGGCCACCGTCACGCGGACGAGGCTGTGGGCGAAATCGACCGCATTCTCGATCAGATTGCCGAGTCCGAACAGAATAGCGGGATTGCGTCGTCCAACCGCTTCCGGCGTGTCGGTTTCATGGTCTATGACCTCGATGGCGATGCCGAATTCGCGGTGAGGTGCGATGACCTCTTCAATCAGCGACCGCAGTGGCAGCCGCACCATATGAGCTTCATCCTCCGCCGACAGCGTCGTCAGCCGCCTGAGAATATCGCGGCACCGCTCGGTCTGGCTGCGCAACAGCATGAGATCATCGGTAAAACGGGTGTCGTCGGCAAGCGCCTTTTCCATTTCGCGGGCCACCACCTGTATCGTCGCCAGCGGCGTTCCCAGTTCGTGCGCTGCCGCTGCTGCCAGCCCGTCCAGCGCGGAGATGTGATGTTCGCGTTGCAAGACCAGTTCGGTCGCCGCCAGCGCATCAGTCAGTTTGTTGGCTTCCTCCGACACCTGAAAGGAATAGAATGCGGCAAATGCAGTGGTTGAGACGATGGCAATCCAGGCCCCGGCAATGAGAAGATACGGAACTTCGAAATTGCTGCCGGGATACCAGGGCAGTGGCAGGGAATAGAAGGCCAGAACCGAAACCGACGCCACCGACAAGGCACTCAGGCTCAAGGTGTGGCGCACGGGCTGCAGCGGCGACGAAATGATCACCGGTACGCACAGCAGGACCGAAAACGGGTTGGCCAGCCCGCCTGTCATGAACAAGAGCCCCGACAGTTGCAGAACGTCAAAAGACAGCAGTCCTGTCGCACCGAGCGGCGGAAGCCGATGGGCGGCAGGGAACCGCAGCGAAAGGAACACATTCAGCCAGGCCGAGCAGGCGATCAGTGCGAAACACAGCAGTTCCGGCATGTTGAAGCCATAGCCATGGGCAACGATCAGCACCGTGACACTTTGGCCGATGACCGCCATCCATCTCAACCGTGTCAAAGTCTGCAACCGAAGCCGGTGCCGGATCGAGGGGTCATCAAGAAATGAAGGAAACACGTTCATATGTTCTGCTCTAGCCTATCAACGAAGACTTTCCCAATTGGTTTTTGCCTCTGCCGCCGAAGCCCGGCGCTTGCGGCAGACGGCGCTCAGCTGCCGCGCGGTTTGACGCGCCGTGTCGGATCCGCCGCCATCGGATTTTCCGGCCAGGGGTGACGCGGATAGCGTCCGCGCATGTCAGCTCTTACATCGGCCCACGACCCCTTCCAGAACCCCGGCAGGTCCCGCGTGGTCTGGATCGGACGTTGCGCCGGCGAGAGCAGTTCGAGCGTCAGCGGCAGCCGCCCGCCCGCGATTGAAGGGTGGCGGGTTTCGCCGAACAACTCCTGCACCCGGATAGCCACGACCGGGCTCTTCTCCTCATAGCGGATCGGGACGCGCGTTCCTGTGGGCGCCTGATAATGGGTTGGCGCCAGCCGTGCCAGATCAGACTGGGCGCCGGGGCCGCACAGAGACAGAAGACCCTGATGCAGTCCGTCCCGGCTGATCGCCCTGAGCGAGGTGACGCCCGGTTGATAGGGCGCAAACCAGAGATCGAGAGCGTCGAGCAGAGCCTGATCAGAGACGTCCGGCCAGGGTGCGCCCAGACTCTGGTGAAGAAACCCGATCCGGTCGCGCAATTGCAGGCCTTCGCGCGAGAACGGCAAGGCCTTGAAGCCGATCTTGCGAATGGCTGCGCACAACACCGCCATCGCAGCCAGATCGTCGGGCCTTGGCAGCGGTGAGTCGGCCACAATGATGGCGCCAATCCGGCTGATCCGCCGCGCACGCACGGCCCCGGATTGGGTGTCGAATAGGCAGTCCTCGGCAGACACAGCCCTGAGCGCAAGAACCTCGTCGAGCGCTTCGCCGGTGAGCTCGGCAGCCGCCAGAATGCGTGCTGCCTGGGCCTTGCCGCTCAGATCGGCGATCACCAGAAACTCGATGCCGGCCAACCGGTCGGTCTCGTCGATCGCGGCGCCACGGCCGTTGGCCATGATGAAACGGCCCCGCCCGCCGCGTTGCCGCGCTATCCTGTCCGGAAAGGCATGCACGAGCAGTGCAGCCGCCGATGCAACCCCGCCGCTGGATCTTGTTGTGCCCGCTCCCGCCAGCCGGCTGGCAAGGGCACGTGCCTGAGACGCCCTTTGCCCGCGATCGGACCGAAAGCGCGACAATCGCGTGTCCAGATCCACATCCTGGCCGCCGAGTCCCTGCTCGGTGAGCAGCACCGCCAGTTCGGCGGCGGCAAAACCCTGTCCAGCTTCCTGTCCCGCCACCACCATCGAGGCCAGCCGTGGCGGCAACGCCAGCGCGCGGATCTGTTTGCCGCGTCGGGTGAGCCCGCCTTTCTCGTCCATCGCGCCAAGCCCTCTCAGCAATTGCCGGGCTTCCTCAATGGCCGGAGCCGGGGGAGACTCGATAAAGCGCAGATCCGAGGGTTCTGTGACACCCCAGGCCAAGCAATCGAGAACCAGGGCCGAGAGGTCGCTTGCCAGTATCTGCGGTGTCGCAAAGGCGGGCAAAGCTCGGGTCTGCTCGGCGCGCCAGAGACGAATGGCAATGCCTGGTGCCGTTCGTCCCGCACGTCCGGCGCGCTGGTCGGCAGAAGCTTGTGAAGCCCGGATGGTGTCGAGCCGGGTAATTCCCGTTGACGGCTCATAGACCGGCTGCCGCACGAGCCCGCTGTCGATGACGATGCGCACGCCATCTATGGTGATCGAGCTTTCGGCCACCGGGGAGGCGAGCACCACCTTGCGCCGTCCCTCCGGTGGCGGCTTGATGGCGGCGTCCTGGTCCTGGGAAGGGAGTCCGCCATACAGCGGCTGGATGTCGGTCAGCGGCCCAAGCCGGCCTTCCAGACGGCGCGCCACCTGACGAATTTCGCCCTGACCGGGCAGGAAAGCCAGGATCGAGCCGGTCTCGGCCCGGTGCACGGTTTCGATGGCGCTGGCTATCGCCGCGTCCAGGCGATCCCCGGGGCTTCGGTCGAGATGACGGATCTCGACCGGGTGGCTTCGTCCAAGGCTTTCGATCACCGGGCAATTGCCAAGCAGCGACGCCACGCGATCTGTATCGAGCGTCGCCGACATCACCAGAATGCGCAAATCCTCGCGCAGCCCGGATTGAATGTCGAGCGCCAGCGCCAGACCGAAATCGGCCTCCAGCGCGCGTTCGTGAAATTCGTCGAAAATCACGCAATCAATACCGTCGAGATCGGGCGATGACAGCGCCATGCGGGTGAACACGCCTTCGGTCACCACTTCAATCCGGGTTCTGGCAGACACCCTGGTGTCGAGCCGCATCCGGTACCCCACGGTTCCGCCGACCTCCTCCCCGCGCATAAAGGCCATGCGGCGCGCTGCTGCCCGGGCTGCCAGACGCCGCGGTTCGACCAGGATGATCTTGCCGGAGAGCCATGCTTCGTCCGCCAGCGCCAGCGGAACCAGCGTGGTCTTGCCCGCCCCTGGCGGCGCCGCCAGCACCGCGTTGGGGCCATCGGCGAGCGCGGCACACAAGGCAGCAAGCACATCCGAGACCGGAAGATCGCGATGCCGGGCAGCAATGTCACTCATGCCGGTCCGACCTCGTGAACCTGGCCCCCCGCCGCATGTGCATCCTCCTCGTCATGGGTCACAAGCACGACAGGCAGCCCTGCGCGGCGTGCCTGGTCGAACACCAACTGCCGGGTCTGCTCGCGCAGGCCGGCGTCCAGCTTTGAAAACGGTTCGTCAAGCAACAGCAGCCGCGGCTGCGACATCAGCACTCTTTGCAGCGCAACGCGGGCCTTTTGCCCCCCCGACAGCGTGTCGGGATCGCGGTCACCATATTCGGCAAGGCCGGCCTCCTCAAGCGCGGCATCTGCCAGGGCGCGTCTTTGCCTGCGGCCGCGCACGGTTTCCGGGATGGCGATGGCGATGTTGTCGGCGACACTGAGATGAGGAAACAGCAAAGGATCCTGGAACAGGATTCCGGCGCGGCGTTTTTCCGCCTTGAGAGCGATCAGATCGACGCCGTCCACGAACACCCGGCCAGTGGCTTCAAACGCCGGATCGAGAAATCCGCCCAGATAGGCCAGAAGCGTCGATTTTCCCGAGCCCGACGGGCCCATCACTGTCAGGGTTTGTCCGCGCAAGACCCTGGCATTGAGCGCGACCAGCACGCGGTCGCCAAGGCAGATATGGATGCCGCTGAGCCTCAGTCCCTGATGGGTGGTCAGATTGTCCAATGTCATACCCGCAAGCCCCGCCGGTTGCGAAATAGCAGGCCCGGCAATCCGGTTGCAACACTAAAGGCGAAAAACGGCAACAGCGTCTGCATGAACGCGTAGACGCCAATGGCGCGGCGATTGCCGCCGGCGGCCAGCGCCACCGCCTCGGTGGTGACCGTGGTCAGCCGCCCCGCGCCGATCAGCACGGTTGGCAGATACTGCCCGACCGAAACCGAAAACCCGACCGCAGCCGCCGTCAGGATGGCGCGCGTCAACATCGGCAGCCGGATCCGCACAAGCGTCCGCGTCCGGCTCATTCCAAGGCCGGCGGCAATCAGGTCGTGGCGGCGATCGTGGGCGCGCCAGGGATCGCTGAGCGAGAGGAAGACATAAGGCAGCACAAACACCAGATGGGCCAGCACCAGCGCAGAAAAACTGGCATCGACGCCGAGCCAGATCGACAGAACCTGCAGACCGAACATGAAGGAAATCTGCGGCACGATCAGCGGCAGATAGATCAGCAGCAGGGCTCCGCCGCCCCGCCCGCGGCCAGTCTCGTATTCACGCTCGAGGCACAAGATGGTCAACACCAGCGCGATCAGCGTGGAAAGTCCTGCGACAGCCAAGGTGGTTTGAAGCGGCCCGCTCATGCGCGGCAGCGCCTGGGTCCAGCTGCGCAAGCTGAAACTGGACGGCAATGCGTCGGGGAACTGCCACAGGCCGGAAACCGACCACACCGCCAGCATGGCGATTCCCCCGAAAACCACCGCTGCCGAGGCGATCATGACAGCGCGCGCGCCGTGACGCAGCACCGTATCACGGCGCAATCGCCGCCCGGCACTGCGGCTGTTGCACACCAGCAGCGCACCCAAACGCTCGAGCCCGACCCAGCCAAGCAGCGCCGTCAGTGTCACGCCGAGCTGCGCCACCGCGCCGGCCGACGCCAGGAAACGGATGCTGAGATCCGGGTCGTTCATCCAGGTGATCAGCCGAACCGGCAGGGTCGGTGGCAGATGCGGCCCCAGAATCAACGCCACATCGACCACAGAGCTGGCATAGGCAACCACGGCAAACACCGCCAGCCTGATCTGCCGGTAGAGCGGTGGCCACAGCAGGTAAGTGAAACTGGCAATGCGGCCATAACCCAGAGAGCGTCCGAGCCGCATGGTTTCCATATGCCGTGTCTGCGGAAGGGCGGAGAGGGTCACCAGAAACAGGAACGGGATTTCCTTGACGATCAGGCCGGCCATCATCGACAGCGCCATCGGGTCATTGACGATCAGCAGATCGGGCGGCCGGTCAAGGCCGGTGGCCCATGGCGAAATCAGGCGCATGATCATGCCCGAAGGGGCAATCATGAAAGCCAGACCGAACGCCGCCGCCGCATGCGGCACAGACAACAGCGGGGAAATCATCCGCCGTACCCGCGCAAATCCGGCGGTTCCCAGATCGCTGGCGACAAAGGCTGCGACCGTGCCCAGCGACACCAGCGTGGTGACCAATCCGATCAGGATCGACAGCACCGAGGAGCGGAGAATTCCCGGAACCGCGGCGAGAGCGGAAAAATGCTGGGTGGTGAATTTCTCCCCGCCGAGTTCCGGCAGATAGCCGAACGCCGGAAGTGCGGTTCCCGCCAGTCCGAAGAACAGCGGGCCAAGCAGAATTGCCAGCGTCAGGGGAGGCGCCAGCCGCGCCAGGCGCATGTCGCCGGTCATTCTATAGGGTCCCGCGCCGGCACATCACGCGCTTCAGTTGGCTACGCCATAGCGTCTGAGCCATTCGCGCTCGATATACTCCATCCAGTCGGGATGTGGCTCATCCAGCGTCGGGCCAAGTTCATCCGGTGTCAGCGTGGCGACGCCGAGATCCAGCGCCGCGAACGCCGCGCGGTCTTCGGCCGACAGCTTGTCCATCGACAGCACGGTCGGGTCGCCCCACAGCGCCGGATCCTGTTTGCGGAGCTGAGCTTCGGGCGAAATCAGGAAGTTTGCCAGCACCAGCGCCCCGGCCTTGGCCGTTGCATTGTAGGGGATGGCGACAAAGTGGGTGTTGCCAAGCGTGCCATCCGTGTAGCTGAAGGAGCGCACGGTGTCGGGCAGTTCGCCCGCGGCAATGCCCGCCGAGGCTTCCGACGGATTGAAGGCAAAAATGATGTCGAGTTCGCCGTCGGCCAGCTTCTGCTTCATGTCGGGATAGTTCTGCGGATAGGCCTTGCCGCCGCGCCAGAGATTCGGGTGCAAGTCATCAAGATAGGCAAACAGCGGCGCCGCATCTTCGGCGAAGCTCGCCGCATTGACCGGCTGGCTCAGCCTGGACTTGTCTTCGATGGTCTCGATCAGAACCTGCTTGAGAAACGACGAACCGATGAAATCCGGTGGCTGCGGGTAGGAGAAGCGGCCGGGATTGTCCTTGCTCCATTCCAGCAGTTCAACGGAGGAGTGCGGTATGCTGTCGGCTGGAGTGCGGGCAGTATCATGGAAAAACACCATTTTGGCCCCGCCCCAGGGGCTTTCGAGCCCATCGGTCGGGATGGTGAAATCGGTCAGGATTGTCGGCATGTTCTCATGGTCGACATAAACCCAGTTGGGCAGACCCGTGGTCCAGTCCGGCGCCATCAGCAGGTTTTGGCGTTTCATCGAAGCGAAGTTCTCGCCATTGATCCAGATGACATCGACAGAGCCGCCCTCGTTCTTGCCAGCGGCCTTCTCGGCCAGCACCTTGGCCACGGCGTTGGCGGTGTCATCGAGTTTGACGTGAATCACTTTGACCCCGAAGCGCTGGTTCAGCGTTTCTCCGGCCCAGCCGATATAGCTGTTGATATTTTCCGATCCACCCCAGGCGTTGAAATAAACCGTTTGCCCCCTGGCTTCAGCCAGCACTGCGTCCCAGTCGCGTGGATCCGGGTCGGCAGCCCAGGGTGTGGCTGGCAGGGCGAGCGTTGCAATCAACATGCCGGCAAGTACGCTCAGCGACTTCAACATGGCATTTCTCCTCAGGCGGCAAAGTTACATCCACACACCACACGGTCATGATGCCGTCAAATAAACGCCAGCCGCAAGCGCGTCACATTTTGGTGATTCGGCTGTGTGCGATAGCTATCAAATTATGCGCGGGTTTGTGCTGCAAGCTGCCGGCTCAGCCGGCAGTGATGTGTTTGCTTGCGAAAATCGTGAGCTGTGAGACGGTGATGGCCCAAGCAAAGCTTATCAGCGATCCGATGATGACATACTCTGCAATCTTCCGCTGATCCGGATTGGTAATATCGCCAAAGCGGAGAATCGATTTTGCGGCGATGAGAAATCCGATGCCTGTCGGGTTTCCTGTCAATGTGAACATGAACACCATGAACCGTTCAAGTTGTCCGATAATCCGTCCGCCAGTCTTTAACCCGTTCAGCGCGGTCCCGATTTCATCTGTGAAGGGTTTGACCGCCAAGCCGGTTACATAGGCGCCAGTGGTGACACAAAGAATAAGGCCGGACGCGTGGATGATCACCTTAAAGATGGCGTTGCGGCTGTCTGGATCAAGCAGGCCCAGATGCAGTGACTGGCTGACATCAATGGGCAACAGAATTGAAAGGGCAACGAGCACAGCAACATGGGCAGATTGGTCGGCGACAAACCAGGTGAGGTTGGATCCATTGTTGCGTGCCTTGATGAAATCGATAAGGAAATGGGTAAGTGCAAGCGTTCCCAGCAGTTTCCAGTCAAACTGGCCGATGGCCAACATACCCAACACCGTAATAATGAGGATGTGCAGCGCAAGGACACTGATGCGCTTCTTGTTCATCGCCATGAACTCGGTCTGGAGCGTGAAATCCCCCAGCAAGTGCGCTATCAACAACAGAGCAAATGTCTCGGTGGCCATCGCGTGTCCGATCATCCTGCCTTAAACGGGAACCGTTATTGGTACCAAAGTAAAAAAGGAACCGAATATGGTTCCAGGTCAGTCAGGGGTCCGAATTTGGACCCTTTGCCCATCGTGGCAGCGCCTCCCACTCTTCCAGAGCAACAAGGATGGCGTCACAATGCGCGCGATTGCGAAGCTTGGTGAAATTGCGCCTTTCGCTATCGCTGGCGGGATCACCAACGATGGCGGCGTCCGAAAGTCCCGGCTTCTCCAGGACCTGCCGCACCGCACCGGCCTGCTTTGGCGTCCAGTCTCGGATCAATGCATCCAGCAATGCCGCAGCGGCTTTGCCGAACGCTGCAGCAGTGGTTGCTTTGTTGCCGAATGAAATGCCGAGGCGTTCGGACCTCAGGCCGTCGACACCTCTTCCCGAAATTTCGAAGGCCTCGCCGGTGGATAGGGAAGTCGTCCGCTCATGAATGGAAGATGAGGTGCCGAAGCCCAGGAAAATCCGTGTATCTGCCAGTCCCGAAGCAATGGCCGTGGCCCGGACATAAACCGCAAACCGCAGCGCGAGTTGGGGAGCCGCCACGGCAATTTGCCAGGAATCGCCACGAAACACATCAGCCGACCCGATGATGCTACCCGGATACGGGATCTGAAAACGCACGGCGGCTTGGCAGATTTCGTCCAGCAATGTGCGAAGATGGCCTGGATCCAATTTCGCCGAACCGACGATATCGCCGGTCAATACCGCCAATTCCGAATTGGAGGAAGGCGCGGCCATCAGTGCGCTTCGTCCCAGTTCAGTGCAGCCCGCGCGTCGACTTCCAAAGGCACGGCCATGTCGACGGCGGGCATGGCAGCATTTTCCATGACCGAGACGATCAAGGGAATGATCGTCTCGGCATCTTCCTTGGCGGTTTCGAAAATCAGTTCGTCATGCACCTGCAGCAGCATCCGCGCCTCGACGCCGGCGGTTGCCAATGCTGGTTCCATCCGCACCATGGCCCGGCGGATCACGTCGGCGGCCGAGCCCTGGATCGGGGCGTTGATGGCGGCACGCTCGTTGAAAGCGCGGACCTGCGGGTTGGACGAGCGGATTTCCGGATAATGCGCCCGGCGGCCGAAGATGGTGGTCACATAACCATATTCCTTGGCCTCTGCCTTGGTGGCTTCCATGTAGTCCTTGATGCCGGGAAAGCGTTCAAAATATTTGCGGATGTACTCGCCGGCTTCGGACCGCGAGATGCTGAGCTGATTGGCCAGGCCAAAGGCCGAGATCCCGTAGATGATGCCGAAATTGATCGCCTTGGCGCGGCGGCGCACTTCCGGGGGCATGCCGTCGACCGGAACGCCGAACATTTCCGACGCGGTCATGGCGTGAATATCGACGCCATCGGAAAACGCTTGCGTCAGTTGCGGAATATTGGCGACATGCGCCAGCACCCGGAGTTCGATCTGGCTGTAATCGGCGGAGATCAGCACATTGCCCGGCTCGGCGATGAACGCAGTACGGATCTTGCGGCCTTCGGCTGTGCGCACCGGAATGTTCTGGATATTCGGATCCGAGGACGACAGCCGCCCGGTGGTGGTCGCCGCCATGGCAAAGGATGTGTGCACCCGTTGGGTCTGAGGGTTGATGAACCCCGGCAGAGCGTCGGTATAGGTGGATTTGAGCTTGGTCAGCTGCCGCCAGTCGACGATCTTGCGGGGCAGTTCATGACCGGCCGCTGCCAGATCCTCCAGCGCCTGGGCCGATGTTGACCATTGCCCGGTCTTGGTTTTCGACCCGCCCGGCAGGCTCATCTTGTCAAACAGGATTTCGCCGAGCTGCTTGGGTGAGCCGACATTGAAATTCTCGCCGGCCAGCGCCTGAATCTCGGCTTCGAGCGCCGCTGCGCCCTGCGCCAATTCGCCTGACAGCCGCGACAGGATTTGCCGGTCCACACGGATGCCGCGGTTTTCCATGCGCATCAGCACCGGTGCCAGCGGCCGCTCAAGCCGCTCATAGACCGCTGCCAGGCCCTCCGAGACCAGCCGCGGCTTGAGCACATGCCACAGCCGAAGCGTCACGTCGGCGTCTTCGGCGGCATAGGCGGTTGCCTTGTCGATATCGACTTCGGCAAACGGGATCGCACTCTTGCCCGATCCGGTGATGTCCTTGTAGCTGATGGTCTTGTGCCCGAGCCAGCGTTCCGCCAGCGGATCCATGCCGTGCCCGCCCTGTCCGGCGTCGAGCACATAGGACAGCAGCATGGTGTCATCGAAGCTCTCGATGGAAATGCCATGTTGCGCCAGCACCAGCATGTCGTATTTCAGGTTCTGTCCGATTTTCAGAACCGCAGGATCCTCGAGCAGCGACTTGAGTTCATCCAGCGCCGCGCGCATCGGCATCTGTCCGGGCTGTGCGCCGCCGCCGCCCAGCAGATCGCCGACACCATTGGAGTGGCCAAGTGGCGCATAACAGGCTCTGACCTTCAGCTCGCCGGTATCCGGTGCGGTGAGCGGGATTGCCAGTGAGAAGCCGACAAGTTCGGCCTGCATCGCATCCAGTGAGGTGGTCTCGGTGTCAATCGCCACCATGCCGGTTTCGCGCGCCATCGCGCACCAGGCCCTGAGCTGGTCAAGTTCGCGCAGCGTTTCGTAAGCGCTGGTGTCGATCCCGGCCGACGCGGCAGCATCTGCGCGCCGCTTGGCCAGTCCCTGCGGTGTATCGCTGCCCTCGGTGGTTCCCGCAGACGTGCCAGAGCCGCCCGCCGAAACAGCCTGGCCCGGATCCAGATCGGGTCCCCGCATGTCAGCAGCAGCATCGACAGCGATTTCCGCCGCGTCGACCGCGCTGGCGTCGGTGTCGGTGGCCGTGGCCACCCGCCGCGTCAGCGATGCAAATTCCATACCCTTGAGGAATGCCACCAGCTTGGGTCCATTGAGTGGATTGAGCACCAGCTCGTCAAGCTTTTCGGTGATATCGATATCATCCCTGAGCCGCACCAGTTCGCGGGAGATGCGTGCCTTGTCGGCGAATTCGATGATGTTCTCGCGGCGTTTGTTCTGTTTGATCTCGCCGGCGCGCGCCAGCAACGTGTCGAGGTCGCCGAATTCGCTGATCAGCAGTGCCGCGGTTTTTGGCCCGATCCCGGGAATGCCCGGCACGTTGTCGACCGAATCACCGGTCAGCGCCTGCAGATCGATCATCTTTTCGGGCGGCACGCCCCATTTGTCGATGACGTCCTGCACGGCGATCTGCCGGTCCTTCATGCTGTCGTACATCGTCACCTGCGGGCCGACCAGTTGCATCAGGTCCTTGTCCGACGAGATCACGGTGACATCGGCGCCGGCTTCGCGCGCCAGCCGCGCATAGGTGGCGATCAGATCGTCGGCCTCAAATCCTTCCATCTCGATGCAGGGCAGGTCGAAGGCACGTGTGGCCTCGCGGATAACGGCGAATTGCGGCACCAGATCTTCCGGCGGCGCTGTACGGTTGGCCTTGTAGTCGGGATAAAGCTCGTTGCGGAAGGTTTTCGACGAATAGTCGAAAATCACCGCAAAATGCGTTGGTGTCACACCCACGGATGTGTCGCGCGTCTCCGACATCAGCTTCCACAGCATGTTGCAGAAACCGGCCACGGCCCCGACCGGCAGGCCGTCGGATTTGCGCGTCAGCGGCGGAAGTGCGTGATAGGCCCGGAAAATATAGCCCGAACCGTCGACGAGGAAGAGATGATCACCTTTTTTCATGAGGCAAGGATTAGCGCGGGGTGCTGCCAAGGTCCACAACGCTTTGTGTCGATGGGGCTGCAAAATGCAAAGAGGCGTTCTTCACAGAACCTCGATGAGCGTTCGGGGAGGTGATCCGCTCAAGCCCATATTGGTTTTCCCAAGCCCCCGACACACGGCCGGAGGCGAGCAAAATTCGGCATGGCGCTGCGGTTTTGTCGTCGGACGCTGGGATTGATCGCATCGACCATGATTGCCGGAGCACTTTGCCGGCCTTGCGCGCTGCCGCTTCAGCTTCTCCTAATATGTTGAAATCAAGGGATAAGCTGACCAGATGAATTTGAAGTGCTGTCGCGATCACACAATGGTTACCAAATTGTAATCTTTCGAAATACTTCGTGTCCTTGAAAAGCCACATTCGCGGGGCCAAATTCGAAGTACCGGCGAACGAATAAAGCCGATGTCTGGAACTCCGGCTCGTCCCCCGCCGCTTCCGGACCAAGGACAAGGGCCGCCCCGCCCCCCTTTATGGCCCTTGTCCTGTCAATACGCCGCCATGGCCTTCCCCCCTCCGGCCATGGCGGCTTTTCTTTTGTCCGGTCGTGGCGCTAATCTGCAGGCTTCTGATTCCCTTCCGGAGCACCTCATGTCAGACCTGACCGCCGCCCTTTCCGCTGCCGACGCCCATATTGATGATAGCCTCGAGCGTCTGTTCGAGCTATTGCGCATCCAGTCGATCTCGACGGATCCGGCCTATGCGCCGGAATGCCGCCGTGCAGGCCAATGGCTGGTCGATGAGCTGACATCGCTCGGTTTCGATGCAAGTCTGCGCGATACCACCGGTCATCCAATGGTCGTGGCGCACCATCCCGGCGCGACGCCGGACGCGCCGCATTATCTGTTTTACGGACATTATGACGTCCAGCCGGTCGACCCGCTCGATCTCTGGACCAATCCGCCATTCGAGCCCGCAATCCAGGAGATTGCACCGGGCCGCAAGGTAATTACCGGCCGTGGCGCGGCCGATGACAAGGGCCAGCTGATGACCTTTGTCGAGGCCTGCCGGGCCTGGAAGGCCGCCGCCGGTTCCTTGCCGTGTCGCATCACCATCCTGTTCGAAGGCGAGGAAGAATCCGGCTCGCCATCGCTCAAGCCGTTTCTCAGGGCCAATGTTGAGGAGCTCAAGGCCGAGTGCGCGCTGGTCTGCGATACCGGCATGTGGGACACCGAGACCCCGGCGATTTCTGTCGGACTGCGTGGCCTCGTCGGCGAGGAAGTGACCATCCATGCCGCCGATCGTGACCTGCATTCCGGCCTGTTTGGCGGTGCAGCGGCCAATCCGTTGCACATTCTCTCCAAGATCCTCGCCGACCTGCATGATGAAACCGGACGGGTCACGCTTGACGGGTTTTATGACGGTGTCGAGGAAACCCCGGCCCAGGTGCTGGCCAGCTGGGATAGCCTCGGCAAGACGGCCGAAAGTTTTCTGGGCGAAGTTGGCCTGTCAGTTCCATCTGGCGAACAGGGCCGCTCGGTGCTCGAGCTGACCTGGGCAAGGCCGACCGCCGAGGTCAACGGTATGTGGGGCGGCTACACTGGCGCCGGCTTCAAGACCGTGATTGCAGCCGAGGCTTCGGCCAAGGTTTCTTTCCGGCTTGTCGGCAAACAGGATCCCGACCAGATCCGCGCCGCCTTCCGGGCTCATGTCGAAGCCCGTCTGCCGGCCGATTGCACCGCAAGTTTTGCACCGCATGGCGGATCGCCTGCGATTCAGCTGCCATTCGATTCACCCGTGGTCACCAAGGCGCGCACCGCGCTGACCGACGAGTGGCCGAAACCGGCGGTGATGATCGGCATGGGCGGGTCCATTCCCATTGTCGGCGATTTCCAGAACATTCTCGGTCTGCAGTCGATGCTCTGCGGCTTCGGTCTCACCGACGACCGCATCCATTCTCCCAATGAGAAGTATGACCTGACATCCTTTTCCAAGGGAATCAGATCCTGGGTCCGCATTCTCGCCGCTTTGTCCGTGCGATAGCGCCCGCGGTTGATCGCGGTTGCCAAATTGCCGATCTTCGGGAGTGAGAGGGGTGGTTTCCTTAACCACCCCTTAAATCGTCGCATTTAGGGTGTTTCCAGATCGCCGGGCAGTTTCGGAATGGGACAGTGCATGTCTTCCACCGGAATTGCTGTCAAACCAGGACCTGGAACGCTGTCGCAACATTCTTGAATGCGGAGCAATCCGGGCCGCATCAGCATCCGGACCCTTCATGGCGCGCAAGAAAACAACCCGAAGCCGCATTGAACCTTCGTTTGAAGGCGGGCGCTCGCGGGGAAGTTCCCGGACGATTGCCGATGATCGTGTCGCCGGCAAGAACACGCCAAAAGCCACGCAGTCCAGAGCCCGGAAGAAGCCCCGGACGAAAGCCCGCAAGTCCAGGGCGCGCACGTCGCGCGGAAGGCTTTCCGGCATTTTGCGGTCGACCATCTACTGGTGTTGTGTGCTGGGGATCTGGGGCGGCATTGCCATTGCCGGCGTGGTCATTTTCTATGGCGCGCGGATGCCCAGTGCCGCCACCTGGTCGATCCCCGATCGCCCGCCGAACGTCAAGATCGTTTCGGTCAACAACGAGACCATGGCCAATCGCGGCGCGACCGGTGGCGAAGCTCTGCTGCTTGGCGAGATGTCGCCCTATATCCCCGAAGCAGTGATTGCCATCGAGGATCGCCGTTTCTATTCCCATTTCGGCGTGGATCCTATCGGGCTGGCCCGCGCCATGCTGGCCAATGCGATGGCCGGCCGCATGGTCCAGGGCGGCTCCACCATTACCCAGCAACTGGCCAAGAACCTGTTTCTTTCCCCCGAGCGGACGATCGAGCGCAAGGTACAGGAGGTGCTGTTGTCGCTGTGGCTCGAGCATCGGTTCACCAAGGACCAGATCCTTGAGATGTATCTCAACCGGGTGTTTTTCGGCTCCGGCGCCTACGGCGTTGAAGCCGCCTCACGGCGCTATTTCCGCAAGCCGGCACGGGATGTATCGCTTGCGGAAGCTGCGCTTCTGGCCGGTTTGCTGAAGGCGCCGTCGCGGCTGTCGCCAGCGCGCGACCCCAAGGCGGCCGAAGACAGGGCGCAGGTGGTGCTGGCTGCCATGCGCGATCATGGAGTGGTCACAGACAGCGAAATTGCCACGGCGCTGACCAGTCCGCAGGTGCGCGCCAAGAGCTACTGGACCGGCTCGGAAAACTATGTCGCTGATTTGGTGATGCAGCGCCTGCCGGATCTGGTCGGCAAGATTACCGATGATCTGGTGGTTGAGACCACAATCGATTTCCAGCTTCAGCGAGAGGCCGAAAAGGCGCTGAAGGCAATGCTTGAGGAAAAAGGCGCCAAGCTCAATGTCAGCCAGGGAGCGCTGGTGTCGATCGATGGAACCGGAGCCGTGCGGGCGCTGATTGGCGGCCGCGAATATGCCACCAGTCAGTTTGACCGCGCCACCGACGCCTTGCGTCAGCCAGGTTCGGCCTTCAAGCCCTTCGTCTATGCCGCAGCGCTTGAGCAGGGCCGTACCCCGCTGTCGATTCGCAATGACGCACCGGTCAGGATCGGCAAATGGACGCCGGAAAACTACACCGGCAAATACCGCGGGCCGGTTACCCTGTCCGACGCCTTGGCAGACTCGCTCAACACGGTTGCGGCACAGCTGGTCATGGAAGTCGGCCCCAGGACCGTGGTCAAGATGGCCAAACGGCTTGGCATAGAGGCACCGATGCAGGCCAATGCGTCGATCGCGCTGGGCACGTCGGAAGTGACTCTTCTGGAGCTGACCGGCGCCTATGCCCCGTTCATGAATGGTGGCTACAAGGCGACGCCACATGTCATCCGCCGCGTCTCCACCCACGATGGCAAGGTGCTGTATCAGAACGCCTATGCAAATCCGCCCCGGGTGATTGATCCGGCAGTGGCGTCGATGATGAACCAGATGCTGGTGCGGGTCGTCGAGGAAGGTACCGGCCGCAAGGCCCGCCTTGATGGCTGGCCGGCGGCAGGCAAGACCGGCACCACCCAGTCCTATCGCGATGCCTTGTTTGTGGGCTACACGGCCAATCTTGCCACCGGTGTCTGGTTCGGCAATGACAATGGCAAGCCGATGAAGAATGTGACCGGCGGCGGTCTGCCTGCCGAAACCTGGAAACTATTCATGCAGGCTGCGCATTCCGGTCTGCCCCCGGCCAACCTGCCGGTCGGCGGGCCGGCGCCGCCCGCCACAATCGATGGCCCCGCTTCCGATCAGGGCGATGCCATGGCCGAACTGGTGCGCGATCTCACGCCGGTGCCGGTCCCGCGCGATGCGGCAAGTGCCACCGACAGAACCGTTCTGACGCCGCCTTCGGCAGTGGGGACCACCCCGTCACAACCCGAAAGCAGCAGGCGAACCACCCTGCTGGATATCCTGATGGGCAATTGAAACGCATCAACTTCACTCTGGTTTGCTCGAAAAATCAGTTGCATCCCAATGATTTGCAAAAAACCGGCGATGTCGCGTCACCTGCGTTTCCCATGACGCTTGCAGTCTGCAGGGGACATTCTTATATACGGCTCAACGCTTCCGGCGAGCACTGCTTTGATGCGGTCTTGGCTTTGGCGGCGGAAACGGATGACACGGGTCATCCTGTTTTCAGTGATGTCCCGTTAGGGGCTGTCGAATGGAACGCCTGACCGGGTCCCGGCAGCTCGCTTCAAGGAGAAAATAAAATGGCGAAAGTAATCGGTATCGACCTCGGAACGACCAACTCCTGCGTCGCAGTGATGGATGGCAAAGAGGCCCGCGTGATTGAAAACGCGGAAGGCGCACGCACTACACCGTCGATGGTGGCCTTTAGCGAAGATGGTGAGCGTCTGGTCGGCCAGCCGGCCAAGCGCCAGGCTGTCACCAATCCGGAAAACACCCTGTTTGCGGTCAAGCGTCTGATCGGTCGTCGTTATGAAGACAAGGCTGTGACCAAGGACAAGGAGCTTGTCTCGTTCAAGATCGTCCGCGGCGACAATGGCGATGCCTGGGTTGAAGCCAATGGCGACAGCTATTCGCCGGCCCAGATTTCGGCGATGATCCTTCAGAAAATGAAGGAAACCGCAGAATCCTATCTTGGTGAAAAGGTCGAGAAGGCCGTCATCACCGTTCCGGCCTATTTTAACGACGCCCAGCGTCAGGCCACCAAGGACGCTGGCAAGATTGCCGGCCTTGAAGTGTTGCGCATCATCAACGAGCCAACTGCCGCGGCGCTTGCCTATGGTCTGGACAAGACCGAAGGCAAGACCATCGTGGTCTACGATTTGGGCGGCGGCACCTTTGACGTCTCGATCCTCGAGATCGGCGACGGTGTCTTCGAGGTCAAGTCGACCAACGGCGACACTTTCCTCGGTGGTGAAGATTTCGACATGCGCCTGGTTGGCTATCTCGCCGACGAATTCAAGAAAGAGCAGGGCATCGACCTTAGAAAGGACAAGCTCGCGCTGCAGCGCCTCAAGGAAGCTGCTGAAAAGGCCAAGATCGAGCTGTCTTCCCTGGCCCAGACTGAAATCAACCTTCCCTTCATCACGGCCGATGCCTCCGGGCCCAAACATCTGACGATGAAGCTCAGCCGCTCCAAGTTCGAAAGCCTGGTCGACGATTTCGTCCAGCGCACCATCGGGCCGTGCAAGGCTGCTCTCAAGGATGCCGGCCTTCAGTCGGCGGAAATCGACGAAGTGGTTCTGGTCGGCGGCATGACCCGCATGCCCAAGATCCAGGAAGTGGTGAAGAAGTTCTTCGGCAAGGAGCCCCACAAGGGCGTCAACCCGGACGAAGTGGTTGCCATGGGCGCCGCCATTCAGGCCGGTGTTCTGCAGGGCGACGTCAAGGATGTGTTGCTGCTCGACGTCACGCCGCTGTCGCTCGGCATCGAGACGCTTGGTGGCGTCTTCACCCGCCTGATCGACCGCAACACCACGATCCCGACCAAGAAGAGCCAGGTTTTCTCCACCGCTGAAGACAATCAGAACGCGGTGACGATCCGGGTTTTCCAGGGCGAACGCGAAATGGCGGCCGACAACAAGGTTCTCGGCCAGTTCGATCTCGTCGGCATCCCGCCGGCCCCGCGCGGCGTGCCGCAGATCGAGGTCACGTTCGATATCGACGCCAATGGCATCGTCAACGTCTCGGCCAAGGACAAGGGCACCGGCAAGGAGCACCAGATCCGCATCCAGGCATCTGGCGGCCTGTCCGACGCCGACATCGAGGCGATGGTCAAGGAAGCCGAAACCAATGCCGAAGCCGACAAGAAGCGTCGCGCCGTGGTCGAAGCCAAGAACCAGGGCGAAAGTCTGATCCATTCCTCCGAGCAGTCGCTGAAGGATTATGGCGACAAGGTCACCGAGGAAGATCGCACCGCAATCGCCGACGCGATCGCCGCGCTCAAGACCGCGGTGGAAGCCGAGGATCCGGACGCCGAGGACATTCAGGCCAAGAGCCAGACTCTGATGGAAGTTTCCATGAAGCTTGGTCAGGCCATGTATGAACAGAGCCAGGCCGAAGCCGGTGACGGCGAAGCCGATGGCGAAGGCGAGGAAAAGGTCGTCGATGCGGACTTCGAGGAAGTCAACGACGACGACGACGACGAGAAGAAGACCGCCTGAGTTTCTTCATCAATATCCGCCCGGCAGGTTGCTGCCGGGCGGACCAGATATGATGGAGGTAACAATTGGTAAACATTCCCGATCCAAACAACTTCGATGATCCTGACAAGATCCGCAACCTGATGGTCAATGCGCGCAGGCTGGGCTATGACGATTTGGTCGTCCAATGCCAGATCAGAATTGCCGAACTGGGCAGTCAGCAGTTTGATGATGCTTTGGAGAAAGAATTCTGGACGGCAGTGTATCTTGCCGAGGAATTCAAGTCGTTTGAAAACGGCAAAGCCACACGGCTGACGAGAACAAGACAGAAATACAATCGCGACGGCGCGAAAAAAAGCGTCGAGGATTTGGCTGGTCGACCGGCGGTCACTGAAAGTTCTCAGATGTTGGCTGACAACGGACGCGTGGATTTGACAATTGAAGCTGTTTTGTTGCGTCACGCCAATCAATTTGATGAGTCTGCGGTAACGACCGCAAAAGCAAAACTACTGGATAACGGCGTGGATGAAATGACAATTGAAGGTTGGTTGAATGGCTAAGGCTGACTTTTACGAAACGCTTGGCGCAGCTCGCGGTGCCGATGAGAAAGAGCTGAAGGCTGCTTACCGCAAGCTCGCCATGAAGTACCACCCCGACAAAAACCCGGACAGCTCGGAAGCCGAGCACAAGTTCAAGGAGATCAACGAGGCTTACGAGACCTTGAAAGATCCCCAGAAGCGTGCCGCTTACGACCGGTTTGGCCACGCCGCCTTCGAACAGGGCGGCATGGGCGGCGGCGGCGGCGGTGGATTTTCCGACATCTTCGAAGATATTTTCGGCGAGATGATGGGCGGCCGCGGCGGACGCAGATCCTCCGGTGGGCGCGAGCGCGGCGCAGACCTGCGTTACAACATGGAAATTTCACTCGAGGAGGCCTATGCCGGCAAGACCGCGCAGATCCGCGTTCCCACCTCGATAACCTGTGATGTGTGTACCGGCTCGGGCGCCAAGCCGGGCACCCAGCCGACCACGTGTGCCACCTGCGGTGGCGCCGGGCGTGTTCGTGCGTCGCAGGGATTCTTCTCTGTTGAGCGGACCTGTCCGACCTGTCACGGCCGAGGCCAAACCATCACCGATCCCTGCACCAAATGTGCTGGCCACGGCCGTGTGACCGAAGAGCGTTCGCTTTCGGTCAATATTCCTGCCGGCATTGAAGATGGAACCCGGATCCGGCTTTCCGGTGAAGGCGAAGCCGGCATGCGCGGCGGCCCGTCCGGCGATCTCTACATTTTCCTCTCGGTCCGGCCGCATGCGGTGTTTCAGCGTGAAGGCGCCGATCTGTACTGTTCCGTGCCGATTTCGATGACCTCGGCTGCCCTCGGCGGCAAGTTTGACATCACCACGATGGATGGCGCCCGCTCCCGGGTGACGGTGCCCGAAGGCACGCAGCCGGGCAAGGAGTTGCGGCTGCGCGGCAAGGGCATGCCGGTGCTGCGCTCGGCACAGTTTGGCGATCTCTATGTCCGCATCACCATCGAGACGCCGCAAAAGCTGTCCAAGCGGCAGCGCGAGTTGCTGATGGAGTTCCAGGAACTCTCCTCCAAGGAGACCAGCCCGGAATCAAATGGCTTTTTTTCCAGAATGAAGGGCTTTTTCGACACGATGTCGGATTGATCTGATGGCCCCGGCGGGTATGGTCCAAGAGTGGCCATGTTTTGTCTTCAGGCAGTAGGGGAGTAAGCTGCGCGGAGCATCATGTTGCCGTCGGCGGGGAGGACGCAGATCGTGAATTTGAGTATTCCGGGGCGAATAGCCAGACGTTTCGACGACGAGATTCGATTTTTCAAGGGATGGATAAACGGACCCAAGGCGGTTGGCGCAATCATGCCGACCTCATCGGTCGTCGCCCGGTCGATGGCGTCGCTGGTCAATCCCGCTTCCGGCCGTCCCGTGCTGGAGCTCGGGCCGGGGACCGGTGTTTTGACCCGGGCCATTCTCGCCCGTGGCGTCAAACCCTCCGAACTTGTGTCGATTGAACACTCGGTCACTTTCCACACCCGTCTGCAACTGGATTTCCCGGGGGTGCGCTTCATTCGTGGCGATGCCTTCGATCTCGATGCAGCCCTTGGTGAGCTGAAAACGAGCCGGTTTGATTGCGTGGTTTCGGGGATTCCGCTGTTGAATTTCCCCATGACTCAGCGCGTGGCCCTGATCGAGGGTCTGCTTGACCGCCTGCCGCCGGGGCGGCCGGTCGTCCAGTTCTCCTACGGTCTGTCATCGCCGGTGACACCGAACGGTGCAAGCTTCGAGGTGGTCCACCATGACTTCGTACTGCGCAATATCCCGCCCGCCCGGGTGTGGATCTATCGCCGCGGAGGTCCCATTGGTTGAAACAAAGCCTCTGGGGCGCACGTTCTGCCGCGCCGGTTGAACCCGGCATAGAGTTAGACCTGGCAAGACCGATTGGCCTTGTTCCTTGGTCTATCACCCGTCGCCACCCCCCCTATACACCAATCGCGCCAAACAGCTGATACGCAGCGGAGCAGACCATGATCCCAAAAATCCTCGTTTTCCCCGGATCCAACCGGAGCGGCGCATTCAGCGCCGCGCTCGCCGCCGCGGCCGCCTATGAACTGGCGCAGCAGGGCGCCGATGTGACGCGCATCTCGCTCAGTGACTATCCCTTGCCGATTGTTGACGAGGATCTGAAGGCACAGTCCGGCATACCCGACAACGCCATGAAGCTCGGTCGGTTGATCGCGGCCCATCACGGCGTGTTCATGTGTTGTCCGGAGTACAATGCCTCGATCCCTCCGCTGCTCAAGAACATGATCGATTGGGTCAGCCTGATTTCCAAAGATGACGACCGCCCGTTCAAGCCCTGGTCTGGCCGTTATGTGGCGCTCGGGTCGTCGTCCAACGGCAAGTTTGGAGGCATTCGCTGCCTCAATCATGTCCGCACGGTGATGATGAATGTCGGAACCCAGATCATCAGCGAGCAATGCTCCGTCAGCGGCGCGGCAGAGGCGTTTGAGGCGGACGGACGGCTCAAGGATGAGCGGACACAGGCCATGCTCGCCAAGACTTGCAACGCGCTGATCGCGCATTGCATGATGATGAGCGGCCGCTGAAGTGCCCTGATCGCGCGCCACCTTGATCCGCAAGCTGCAATGTGTTTTCCAGAAACGGCAGCGGTTGCTTGCCGGCTATGGTGCAGCGGACCTTGTGAACAGCAAATCTATGTGCGAGGACCGGACACTCCGGAGGGAATGCAGCATGACAGAGACAGCGTTCGACGTGAAGGCGCCGGCCAGTGACATCGCCGATCCGCGGCTGATTGTTGCGCTGGATGTGCCGACTGTTGCCGAAGCCGAGACGCTGGTGGCGAAAATTGGCGATGAGGCCGCGTTTTTCAAAATCGGCTACCAGCTTGCCTTCGCCGGCGGTTTGCAGCTGGCCCGCGACCTCAAGCAGTCGGGCCGCAGCGTTTTCCTCGACATGAAACTTCTCGATATCGACAACACGGTTGCCAAGGGCGTCGAGAATGTCGTCCGCATGGGCGTGGACATGCTGACGCTCCACGCCTACCCCAAGGCGATGCGTGCCGCAGTCGCCGCCGCGCAAGGCAGCGATCTCTGTCTGCTTGGCGTCACGGTGCTGACCTCGATGGATGCGAGCGATGTGGCGGAGGCGGGCTATGCCTTGTCTCCCGAGGCGCTGGTGTTGCAACGCGCGACCCAGGCCCGGCACGCCGGCATGGGCGGCATTGTCTGCTCGGCCAATGAAGCGCGCGCTGTCCGAGCCCTGGTCGGTCCCGATATGGCTGTTGTGACTCCGGGTATCCGCCCGGCAGGCGCAGCCCACGGAGATCAGAAACGGGTCATGACGCCGGCTCAGGCGCTTGCCGCGGGCGCGTCGCACCTGGTGGTGGGCCGGCCGATTTCGGCGTCCGGGGATCCCGCCGCTGCCGCCCGCGCAATCCGGTTGGAAATGGCACAAACTTGAAAACGGAGACAATGAGTATGGCAAAGGGATACTGGATCGGCCGTATCGATGTGCATGATCCTGAAGCATACAAGGCCTATGTCGAGACCGCGACACCGGCCTACAAGGAGTTCGGTGCGACCTTTCTCGTTCGTGGCGGGGACTTTGATCCGGTTGAGGGTCAGGCACGCGCCCGCAATGTCGTGATCGAGTTCCCCAGCTACGAGGCCGCCCTGGCCTGCTACAACTCCGCCACCTATCAGAAGGCGCGGGCAATCCGGCAGAAATTCGCCGAGGGCGAACTGGTTGTCGTCAAAGGTCACGACGCCTGAACCGAGATTGTCGGATCAGCGCAATCCTTGGCCCTTCACCTCGCGGCAGTTTTTGACTATGAGCTTGGTTGGACTGCGGTCGATTCCGGTTGCGCGACGGTTTGGCGGCGTCACCCGGACTGGTTTAGAGCAGCCGGACAGTGACTTTATTTGCTAGACTGTGCGTCGGGTGGCCGCGTGGCGCTGTGTCAAATCAACCGGCCAGAATGATCCTGCCAGGGAGTGCATAGATGACATCGCTCAATCAACCCAAGCTCGTCACGGTGTTTGGCGGCTCCGGCTTCGTTGGCCGCCATGTGATTCGCGCGCTTGCGCGGCGCGGTTACCGCATCCGTGTTGCCGTCCGCCGGCCCGACCTTGCCGGTCATTTGCAGCCGTTGGGGGGCGTCGGCCAGATTGCCGCCGTTCAGGCCAATCTGCGAAATCGTGAGTCGGTCGACCGTGCAGTCAGGGGATCGGACCACGTCGTCAATTGTGTCGGCATTCTTTTCGAATCCGGACGCAACACCTTTGCGTCGGTCCAGGATTTTGGTGCCCGCGCGGTGGCGGAGGCTGCCCGTGCGGCGGGCGTTGGCCTGACCCACATTTCGGCCATTGGCGCAGACAGTGAGTCGGAATCGGTCTATGCCAGCTCCAAGGGCCGCGCTGATCAGGCCATCCTCAAGGTTCTGCCTGACGCGGTGATCCTGCGGCCTTCGATTGTTTTTGGGCCCGGTGATGATTTTTTCAACAAATTTGCCGAAATGGCGCGCTTTGCGCCGGCGCTTCCGCTGATTGGCGGAGGACAAACCAGGTTCCAGCCGGTGTATGTCGGCGATGTCGCCGAAGCGGTTGCCCGCAGCGTCGACGGAACCTTGGCCGGCGGTACGATTTACGAACTGGGCGGCCCCCGGGTGATGAGCTTCAAGGAAGTCCTCGAAGAGGTTCTGGCTATCACCCACCGCAAGCGTGCATTGGTTTCATTGCCGTGGCGCGTGGCATCGTTGATCGGCAAGGTCGCCACGTTCATTCCGTTTGTTGACCCGCCCCTGACCGCTGATCAGGTGGTTCTGCTCAAGAGCGATAATGTGGTCTCGCCCGAAGCTGTCGTCGAGAATCGCACTCTGGCCGGCATCGGGATTCCGCAGACATCGGTTGAGGCGATCCTGCCGAGCTATCTCACCCGGTTCCGGCCCTATGGCCAGTATAGCGGTACGGGAAGCGAAGCCTGAGCGACCTGTTCACGTCCTTGCTCTCATCAGTCCTGGCGCCGCCGGGGCTCGACATATGGGCCGCATCAGTTCTGATCGGCGCAAGTTTTTTCGCCTCCGCCCTGACGGTGTCCATCGGTGTGGGCGGCGGTATCGCCATGCTGGCACTGATGGGCTATCTCATCCCTGTTGCGGCCATCATTCCGCTGCACGGCGTGGTGCAGCTGGGCTCCAATGTTGGCCGAGCAGCAATCCTGCGCAAGGAGGTCGCCTGGACCTGTCTCGCTGCTTTTCTGGTTGGCGCCATCCCCGGCGCGTGGGCCGGCAGCGCGGCGGTCGGCGCCTTGGCCGAACCAGCGCTCAAGGCGGCCCTGGGCAGTTTTATCCTGGCGATCACCTGGATCAGGCTTCCGCGTCTCTCAGCCATAACGCTGCCGGGCTTTGCGCTGACCGGTGCTGTCACCACATCTCTGACCATGATCTTTGGTGCGACGGGGCCGCTCAACGCCGTGATTTTGTCCAAGACATTTCCGGAGCGGCTGCGCTTTCAGGCCACAACGGCGGCGCTGATGAGCCTGCAGCATCTGGTCAAGACCATTGCCTTCGCCCTGGCAGGCTTTGTCTTTGGCCCCTGGCTCGGATTGGTCGCGGCGATGATTTTGACCGGACTGGCGGGAACCTGGGTGGGAAGCCATATCCTGCGCAGGACGCCCGAAAACCGCTTTCAGCTGATTTTCAGGGTTTGCCTGACCGTTCTGGCGCTGGACCTGGTGCGCCGTGGTGTTGCCGAAATGGCGCATGGTTAGCAATGATTTAACAATCCACGGTCTTAATGCCTATCCTGCATGCCGGAGACTTGAACCTCGCCTCGGAGCCCCGTACATCGCCCCTGCCTCTTGCGAAGTCGGCAGATGCCGAGCCCCAGATCGCTTCACCAGCCCCGCTCACGGGGCAGTTAATGTCTTTTTAAGAAAATGACCGCAGCCGCGGGAACCAGTCCAAGGGTCGCAGCATTGGACTTGAAACAAATCAGGAAAGTAAAGTCATGGGCAAGACCGTCATATCCGCGTTCGCTTTCGCAATCGTGGTGATCCTCGCCGCCTCGGCTTTTGCACCGCGTAGCGTCGCTCACTCATCCAAGGGCTGTGCGCCTGCTTACGGTGTGGACCCCTGTGCCATGCAGGCAAGTGCCGAGTAGCTTATCCCGAAATCATGCGTCAGCGCCACGATAGAGCCGGCCCGGCATCTCAGCCGAGAATCCACAAGCCCAAGAGTCCGAGACTGCCCACCAGGATGCGCCACCACGCAAACAGTGCGAAGCCGTGCCGCGAGACAAAATCGAGCAGCCCGCGCACCACGATCACGCCCGCGATGAAAGCGGTGATGAAGCCGACCACGATTGTGACGATGTCGTCATACGCCAGCTTGTCGTAATTCTTGTAAAGATCGAGCGCAAAGGCGCCGACCATTGTCGGCATGGCGAGGAAGAACGAAAATTCCGCAGCCGAACGCTTGTCTGCGCCCAGCAGCAGGGCTCCGGCGATTGTCGCGCCCGAGCGTGACGTGCCCGGTATCATCGCCAGGCACTGGAACAGGCCGATCTTGAGCGCCAGCGGCAGCGGATAATCCATGACGTTGGTGTATTTCGGCGTCAGTTTCATCCGGTCGATGATCAGCAGAATGATGCCGCCGCCGATCAACACCCAGCAGATCAGCGCGGTTGATTCGAACAACACCGATTTGATGAACCCATGCGCCAGCGCACCGATCACCGCGGCGGGGAGGAAGGCCAGCAGGATGGCCCCGACAAAGCGCCGCGCCCTTGCGCTGGAGGGTAGATCCGCAGCAAGCCTCCAGAGACGGACGGAATAGACCGAAAGAATCGCCAGTATGGCGCCAAGCTGGATCAGCACCTCGAAACTGTTGCCGGGTGATTTGAAACCGAGGAAATGGCCGGCCAGCAGCAGGTGCCCGGTCGAGGAGACCGGAACGAATTCGGTAAGTCCCTCTATGAGGCCGAGCAGCGCCCCGACAATAGTCGAATCATTCATGCTGGAGCAGTCTCCATTTCGCGTTTTGCCGCCCGCGTCATGTCAAATTGCTGACCCGGGCCTCTTTCTTGCCCTTTCTTGCCGCAAGGATTCACCAATACCTGTTCAGTGATTCGCTTGTCTTGCGGTGGGCCAGTCCCTATAGCTCTATTTTCCGGAATCTGACCAGTCCCGCGCACCGGGCGCCAACGCAAACCCGTTCAGCTTCACGATGCCAATCTTATATCACCATACTACATCCACCGCGTCCCGGTTTGTCCGGGTCTGTTTCGACGAGGTCGATTTTGCCGTCGAACTGACAGAGGAATTGCCGTGGGAAAGGCGGCCGGGGTTTCTCAAGATCAATCCAGCGGGGACCCTTCCGGTCTGCGTGACGGACAACGGCCACGTATTGTGCGGTCCGCATATTATCGCCGAATGGCTCGACGAATCCTTTGGCGTGTTCAAACGCGATCGCCGGCTTTTGGCTGAAGATCCGTTCCGCCGCGCCGAAATCCGGCGTCTTATCGAATGGTTCCTGATTAAGTTCGAGCAGGATGTGGTTCGCCCGTTGGTGCGGGAGCGGGTTATCAAACTGCAAATACCCAACAGCAATGGTGGCGGAGCACCCGACCCGAAAATGCTTCGCACCGGTCGCGCAAATATACGCCAGCATATGAAATATCTCTCATGGCTGGCAGGATCACGGGCCTGGCTGGCCGGAGATCGGTTGAGCTATGCCGATCTGGCCGCCGCCGCCTCCCTGTCGTTGCTCGATTATCTCGGCGAGATCGAGTGGAACGAATACCCGACCGCCAAGGAATGGTATCAGCGCCTCAAATCCCGCCCTTCGTTCAGACCGCTTCTGGTCGACCGCATCCGAAACCTCCCGCCGGTCGCCCATTACGCCGATCTCGATTTCTAGAGCCATGCCCGGTTCTCGTCCCGATCCGTCTGTGCCCCGGGCCGATGCCAGGGCGGAGCGTCTGACCGCCTATCTTCGCAAGGAGGCCACGGCCCTCGGTTTCTGCGAACTTGCCATCACCGGAGCCGATGCCGATCCGGATGTGCGGACACGGCTTGAGCAGTTTGTTGCGCTGGAGCGGCATGGTTCGATGGACTGGCTGGCGGACACGCTGGACCGGCGGGTTGATCCGCAAACCTTGTGGCCCGATGTCCGCTCGGTGATCATGCTGGCGATGAATTACGGCCCGGACACCGACCCGTTGTCCAATCTCGATCGAAAATCCAATGCCTCCGTGTCGGTCTACGCCCGCAATCGCGACTATCATGACATCGTCAAGGGCCGGCTGAAGCAACTGGCAAGCAAACTCGTCTCCCGCGCCGGCGGCGACGTCAAGGTCTTTGTCGACACCGCACCGGTGATGGAGAAGCCGTTGGCCCAGTCAGCCGGACTCGGCTGGATCGGCAAGCACACCAATCTGGTCAGCCGCAGGCATGGCTCCTGGCTGTTTCTGGGGTCGATCTTCACGACCGTCAACCTGATCCCGGATGCCCCCGACACCGATCATTGCGGCTCCTGCCGGGCCTGCCTTGATGCCTGTCCGACCGGCGCCTTTCCAGCGCCCTATCAGATCGACGCGCGGCGGTGCATTTCCTATCTCACAATCGAGAACAAGGGCCCGGTTCCGCATCAGTTCCGCCGCGCCATGGGCAACCGGATCTATGGCTGCGATGATTGCCTTGCCGCTTGTCCGTGGAACAAATATGCGCACGCCGCCCGTGAAGCCAAGCTGGTCGCCCGCGATGACCTTGTTTCCCCACCCCTGACCGATTTCCTGGCAATGGACGATCCGGCATTCCGGGCGTTTTTCTCGGGCTCTCCGGTCAAGAGAATCGGCCGCGACCGGTTCCTGCGCAACGTGCTGGTGGCTGCGGGAAACAGCGCTGACCCGGCGCTGGTTGCTGCCTGCGAAGCCCTGATCGACGATGCCGCACCCTTGGTGCGTGGTGCAGCAGTCTGGGCCGTGTCGCAATTGACCGATGCCGCCCATATGGCTCGGTTGGCGGCACGCGCCGGAGAAGACGCGGATGCCGATGTCCGTGCCGAATGGCGGCGCGCACTCTGCGCAGACCACCAGACGGCGCAACCCTGAAACGGGGGCAGCAACAAGAGGATGGATGGCAAAATGAAACTGATGATTTTTGGTGCAGGTTTTTCCGGCCTCGCCATTGCGCGCGCGCTTGCGACGCAGAGCATGTTTGCCGGCGGCACCACCCGCAATCCGCAACGGTTCGCGGATCTGGCGCAGGCAGGCCTCACGCCGTTCCTCTATCAGGGGGCAGATTTTTCCGACAGCATCAGGGTTGCGCTGGGCGAGACCACCCATCTGGTGATGTCGATTGCGCCGGACGCTGATGGCGATCCGTTGCTGGGGCGCCTGGGCGGCGGGCTGAAACAATTCATGCCGAAGCTCGCCTGGATCGGCTATCTGTCCACGGTCGGTGTTTATGGCGATCATGGCGGCGCCTGGGTTGACGAAACCATGCCCTGCAAGCCAGTTTCCAAACGATCCGTGGCCCGGATGGGCGCCGAACAGGGATGGACCGGCATGGCAGAACACGCCGGCGTGCCGCTGGCCATCATCCGTCTGTCGGGGATTTACGGTCCCGGTCGCAACGCGCTCAAGACCATGAGCGAGGGCAAGGCGCGGCGTCTGATCAAGCCGGGTCAGGTGTTCAATCGCATCCACGTCGCCGATATCGGCGGGGCCACGGCCCTGCTGGCCCGGCAGAGCCTGGGTGGCATCTTCAATGTCACCGATGACAAGCCTGCACCGCCGCAGGATGTTGTCGCGCATGCCGCCAAATTGATGGGCGTGCCGCCTCCGCCGGAGGTCGATTTCGAGACAGCCGATCTGTCACCGATGGCGCGATCCTTCTACGGCGAGAACAAGCGCGTTTCCAATGCCCGAATAAAGGCTGCGGGCTATCAGTTCCTTCATCCGGACTACGAAGCCGGCCTTGGCGCCCTCTGGCGAGAGCAAAGCTGGGCAGGCTGACCCTGCTGCATTGCAACAAACCGCAACAACAAGTGACTTTACCGAACTTTTTTTGGCCCGGTTCGGTGTGCACCACCTCGGCTTCAGCAAAAGGGATTGAAACAGTGACGTCAACCAGCACCAATGCACGAACCGCCGCTTTGTTCCTCGCCGGCCTCATGGCCGTGACAGCCATTGTCACCATCGTCCCGCCGGCTTCGGCTGCCGGCCCCTCCTGCGGACGTGCATCCTGGTATGCGCTGACTTCGCGCACCGCCTCGGGCGAGCGCATGGATCCCTCCAAGCTGACCGCCGCCCATCCGCGGCTGCGCTTCGGCACCAAGGTCGAAGTGCACAATCCACGCAATGGCAAATCCGTCATCGTTCGCATCAACGATCGGGGTCCCTTCGTCAAAGGCCGCATTATCGATGTTTCCAAGGCCGCCGCCGGTCGCCTGGGCATGATCAATGCAGGCGTCGCAAAGGTTTGTTATAACGTGGTTTCCTGACCTGACGCGTCTTGCCAGACCGGCCTGCCTCGCTATTGTGGCGAAGCAGGCAGAGAGGCACTTGGATGGCGCAGGTCGTCGACATAACTGACAGGCAGCAGGCACTGACCCGGGAGATTGTCTCCCGGCGCGACGATCTCGTCGCGTTGACCCAGGATCTCATCCGCATCCCGACGCTCAATCCGCCCGGCGAGTTCTATCGTGACATTTGTGAACTGCTGGCCCGGCGGATGGAAAAGTCCGGCTTCCAGGTCGAGCTTCTGCGCGCCGAGGGGACGCCTGGCGACAGCGAACGCCATCCGCGCTGGAACATTGTTGCTCGCCGCGAGGGCGGTCGGTCCGGTCCGTGCGTGCATTTCAATTCCCATATCGATGTGGTTGAAACCGGCGCTGGCTGGACCTTCGATCCCTTTGCCGCAACGGTCTCGGACGGCAAGATCTATGGCCGCGGCGCCTGCGACATGAAGGGCGGGCTTGCCGCCTCGATCATTGCCGCGGAAGCCTTTGTCGCCCTGTGGCCCGACTATCCCGGTGCAATCGAGATTTCCGGCACGGCCGATGAGGAGACCGGCGGTTATGGCGGTGTCGCCTGGCTGGCCGAGCAGGGCTATTTTTCGCCCGAGCGGGTTCAGCATGTCATCATTCCCGAACCGCTCAACAAGGATCGCATCTGCCTCGGACACCGTGGCGTCATGTGGGCGCAGATCCGCACCCACGGCCGGATTGCACATGGTTCGATGCCGTTTCTCGGCGATTGTGCCGTGCGCCACATGGGCGCGGTGATATCCGAGATGGAAGCCTCGTTGTTTCCGGCTCTGGCGCGCAAGCACACGGCCATGCCGGTTGTTCCCGACGGAGCCAGGCAATCGACCATGAATATCAATTCGCTGCATGGCGGACAGGCCGAGCCCGAGCCCGGCTACACCGGCTTTCCCTCGGCCTGCGTGCCCGACGAGGCCCGCATGATCATCGACCGGCGCTATCTGATTGAGGAAAGCGCCGACGAGGTGCGCGAGGAAATCGTCGACCTGCTCGAACGGGTCAGGGCTGAACGGCCGGGATTTCGCTATGATTTTGAAGAGTTGTGGCAGGTCAGCCCGACCATGACCCCGGTCGACGCACCGGTGGTGCGCGCGGTCGAGCGCAGCATCCGTGCGGCGCTGGCTTGCGAACCGGTGCATGTGGTCTCGCCGGGCACCTACGACCAGAAACATATTGACCGGATTGGCCGGTTGAAAGACTGTATCGCCTATGGCCCCGGCATTCTCGACCTGGCGCACCAGCCGGATGAATATGTGGGCATAGATGACATGGTCGACTCGGCAAAGGTGATGGCCTTTGCCCTGGATGATCTACTGCACGGGCGCGCCTAAGACGCAAATTGTGCCAACGGGAGTGAGGAAGCTTAGATGACAAACAACCCGATTGCGGCAGTAGCCGCTTCGATTCTGGCCCTGGGATTGACGCTTGGCGTTACGCCGGCAATGGCCGCCAAAATGGATGTCACCATCGGCATGCAGCTCGAACCCCCGAATCTCGATCCGACCGGCGGCGCAGCCGCAGCGATCGACGAAGTGGTCTATGCCAATGTGTTCGAGGGTCTGACCCGCTTTGGCGCGGATGGATCCATACTTCCGGCGCTGGCACATAGCTGGGAGATTTCCGAGGACGGTCTGACCTACACGTTCAAACTTCACCAGGGCGTCAAATTTCACGACGGCTCGGATTTCGACGCCGAAGACGTCAAGTTCTCGCTCGACCGCGCGCGCGCTGACGAGTCGACCAATGCCCAGAAGGCGCTGTTTGCCGACATCGCCTCGGTCGAGGTGGTCGATCCCGCCACCGTCAAGGTGACGCTGTCCAAGCCGAACGGCTCGTTCCTGTTCAACATGGCCTGGGGCGATGCGGTGATCGTCGCGCCTGAAACCGCCGCCGACAATGCCGCCAAGCCGGTCGGCACCGGACCCTTCGTCTTCGCTGAATGGGTCAAGGGCGACCGTGTCGATCTCACCCGCAATCCCGATTACTGGGGCGACGCGGTCAAGCTCGACCATGTGACCTTCAAGTTCATTTCCGATCCGACGGCGGCTTTTGCCGCCATGATGGCCGGCGATATCGACGCCTATCCGGCTTTTCCGGCGCCGGAAAACCTGGTCCAGTTTGAGGCCGATTCACGCTTTTTGGTCATCAATGGCTCGTCCGAGGGTGAAACCATCCTCGCCATGAACAACAAGAAGCCGCCGCTCGACAACATCCTGGTGCGTCAGGCAATTGCCCATGCCATCGACCGTCAGGCCATCATCGATGGCGCCATGTTCGGTTACGGAACGCCGATCGGCACCCATTTCGCTCCGCACAACCCGGCCTATGTCGATCTGACGGCGCAATCGGCCCATGATCCCGAGCAGTCCAGGGCCTTGCTGGCTGAAGCCGGCGTCAGCGATCTGACCCTGTCCCTGAAACTGCCGCCGCCAAGCTATGCCCGCCGTGGCGGCGAGATCGTTGCCGCACAATTGCGCGAGGTCGGCATCAATGTCGACATCACCAATGTCGAATGGGCGCAGTGGCTCGAAGATGTGTTCAAGGCCAAGAATTTCGATCTGACCATCGTGTCGCACACCGAGCCGATGGATATCGGCATCTACGCCCGCGACGATTACTATTTCCAGTATGGTGACCCGGAATTCAAGGCGATCATGGCCGACCTCGACAAAGCCACCGACCCGGCAAAACGCACCGAACTGATGCAGGCAGCACAGAAGAAAATCGCGGACGACTACGTCAACGCCTATCTGTTCCAGCTTGCGCGTGCCGGCGTCATCAACGCCAAGCTCAAGGGCATCTGGCCCAACTCGCCGACCCAGGCCAACGACATGACCGGCGTGTACTGGGAAGAGTGAGACCTGATGCGGAGGCGATGGCCGGGCTCAGGTCCGGCCGTCGTGACGCCCTACCCCTGGATCAAGCCCGATGACCGCCTATCTGCTGCGGCGCCTCCTGTCCCTTTGCCTGAGCCTGATTGCCGCCAGTCTGGTCATCTTTCTGGTGATGGAAATGGTGCCCGGCGACCCGGCGTCGTTCATGATGGGTCTGAATGCCGACCCGGCTGCGGTGGCCGCCCTGCGCAGCCAGCTTGGCCTCGATGCCCCTCTGCCGCTGCGTTATCTCGGCTGGGTCGCGGGGTTGCTTCAGGGGGATTTCGGCGTCTCCTACACCTACCGGGTGCCGGTGTCCGAACTGATCGCCGAGCGCGTCGTGATCTCGCTGCCGCTGACGCTCTATGCACTGACGCTGTCGACGCTGATTGCCTTTCCGGCAGGCATCATTGCGGCCGCCCGGCGCAACAGCTTCGCCGATTTCTCCGTCATGGGCGCCACCCAGTTCGGCGTAGCCATTCCCAATTTCTGGTTTGCGATGATTCTGGTGCTGATCTTTTCCATCAATCTGCGCTGGATGTCCGCCGGTGGATTTCCCGGATGGGAAGCCGGCTTCGGATCAGCAATGAAAGCTCTGACCCTGCCTGCAATTGCGCTGGCTCTGCCGCAGGCATCGATCCTGGCGCGGGTGATGCGCTCGTCGCTGATTGACACGCTGGAGGAAGATTTCATGCGCACCGCGCGGGCCAAGGGCCTGAGCCGCAGCCAGGCCCTGTGGCGGCATGCCCTGCGCAACGCGCTGATCCCGGTCCTGACCATCATCGGGCTGCAATTCTCGTTCCTGCTGGCCGGCGGCATCATCATCGAGAATGTGTTTTATCTGCCCGGCCTTGGGCGGCTGGTATTTCAGGCGATCACCCAGCGCGATCTGATTGTCGTCCGTTCGGTGGTCATTCTTCTGGTGTTCGCCGTGATCGTCGTCACCTTTCTGGTCGATCTGGCCTATGCCGCTGTCGATCCGCGGCTGCGCAGGCACAGGCAATGACCCGGTCCTTCGCCCCCGACCGTTCCATCCTCAAGATGGCCCTGAGCCACCGCTCTCTTGTCATCGGCTTCCTGCTGACCGCATTTTTCGTCCTTCTGGCGCTCCTCTCGCTGGTATGGACCCCGTTCGATCCAACCAAACTCAGCATTGCCACCAAGCTCAAGGGCCCCTCCTTCGATCATTGGTTCGGAACAGATCATTTCGGCCGCGATATGTTCTCCATGATCATGGTGGGGGCTAGGGTCTCGATTGCCGTGGCCTTTGTCGCGGTCGGCATCGGCATCGGTCTGGGCGTCCCGCTGGGGCTGTACGCCGCTGCCCGCCGCGGTAGTCTCACCGACGAGATCATCATGCGCGGAAACGATCTGGTGTTCGCCTTTCCCGCGCTTCTGCTGGCGATCATGATAACCGCCGTGTTCGGTCCGGGTGCGATCAACGCCATCATCGCCATCGGCATCTTCAATATACCGGTGTTCGCGCGGCTGGCGCGCGGTGCCGCCTTGTCGCTGTGGACCCGGGACTTCGTTCTCGCCGCCCGGGTCTCCGGCAAGGGCAAGGCACGGATATCGATCGAGCACATTCTTCCCAACATCGCCAATTTGTTGATCGTTCAGGGCACCATCCAGTTCTCGCTGGCTATTCTGGCGGAGGCCGCGCTGGCCTATGTGGGCCTCGGGGCGCAGCCGCCTTTGCCCAGTTGGGGCCGCATGCTCGCCGATGCGCAGACATTGATTTCGCTGGCCCCGCACATGGCCTTGTTTCCCGGCTTTGCCATCATCATCACCGTGCTGGGTCTCAACCTGATGGGCGACGGCTTGCGCGATCTGTATGATCCGAAACTCAGGAGAGGGCGCGGATGACGGCGCTTTCGATCTCCAATCTCAAGGTCCAGATTCACGGCACCACTGTTCTGCACGACATCGACCTGTCGCTCGATGCGGGCCGCATTCTGGGTGTTGTCGGCGAATCCGGCTCCGGCAAATCGATGACCGCCTTGTCGGTGATGCAATTGCTGCCGCGCGGCAGCGTGTGGAGCGGCGATATACGCGTCGCCGGCAATGACCTTGACACCCTGGACGAGGCGGCCCTGTGCCAGATGCGCGGCCGCGATGTCGGCATGATCTTCCAGGAACCGATGACCGCGCTCAACCCGGTCCGCACCATCGGCGATCAGGTGGCCGAAACCGTTTGTGTCCACACCGGCGCCAGCCGCCGCGAGGCGCTTGCCATTGCACGCCGGATGCTTGACCGTGTCGGTCTGCCTGAAGACCGTTTCCCGCTCGATCGCTATCCGCATGATCTCTCCGGCGGCCAGCGCCAGCGGGTGGTGATTGCCCAGGCCATCGCGCTCAGGCCCAAGGTATTGATTGCAGACGAGCCCTCCACGGCGCTGGATGTGACCACGCAGGCCCAGATTCTCGATCTGCTCAGGCAACTGGTGCGCGAAGAGGATATGGGATTGATGCTGATCACCCACGATCTCGCCGTGGTGGCCGGACTGGCCGATTCGATTGCGATACTGAAAGAAGGCGCAGTGGTTGAGTCCGGCCCCACCCGCGAGGTCTTCCGCGCCCTGCGTCATCCCTATACGCGGGCCCTGTTTTCTGCCTCCGCCCATGTGCCCGAGCGGAGTCGCAAGCCCGCACTTGCCCGCACGCCGGTGCTCGCGGTGGAAAATGTCGTCCGCGAGTACCAGCAGCCGCGTCGCCGCCTGTTCGTCCGGCCGCCGCCGTTTCGCGCTGTCGATCAGGTCAGTTTCGAGATTCGCCATGGTGAGAATGTCGGCCTTGTCGGCGAATCCGGTTGCGGCAAGTCGACCCTGGCGCGGGCGATCCTGGCGCTGGACGGGCTTCAAGGCGGAAACATCCGGCTCAATGGTCACGTGTTCACCAGCGCCGGCGACGGCCCCAACCCCGAACTCCGTTCCCGGATGCAGGTGGTGTTTCAGGACCCCTATGGGTCATTTAACCCACGTCACCGGGTCCACCGGCTCGTTTCGGAACCGTTTCATCTTGTCGGGTCAGCCCCGCGCGGCGCCGAACTGGACCGGCGGGTGGACCGCGCCTTGACCGAGGTGGGCCTGACCTCCAGCGATGCCGGCAAGTATATTCACGAATTTTCCGGCGGTCAGCGCCAGCGCATCGCCATCGCCCGCGCATTGATTATCGAGCCGGCGCTGATTGTGCTCGATGAGGCGGTGTCGGCGCTTGATGTGTCGATTCGGGCCCAAGTGCTGGATCTGCTGGCCGGCTTGTCGGACCGGCTTGATCTGTCCTACCTGTTCATCTCGCATGATCTGTCGGTGGTCCGTGCCATCACCGACCGGGTGCTGGTGATGAAGGATGGCCAGATCGTCGAGCAGGGCGAAACCGAAAGCGTGTTTCGCAATCCGCAGCATCCCTATACACAGACGCTGGTGGCCGCGACGCCATCGCTGGAGGCTGCACTGGCGGCGCCGGCAAGCTGAAACCAGGAAAGGAACCTAGATGTCCAACCCCTTTGACGCCGGTTTCGACACCAGCCAGTGTCTGATCGGCGGCCGCTGGATCGGCGCCAGCGGCGGCAAGACCTTGCCGGTGGAAGATCCATCGACCGGCAAGGAGATCGGACGCATCGCCCGTGGCGGCAAGCCCGAAATCGAGGCGGCTGTTGACGCAGCGCAGCTTGCGCGCGATGGCGAATGGGGCCAGTTGAGCGCTGCCGAGCGCGGCCGCTTGCTCGCCAGGATCGGGCGGGCGGTCGAGGATCACATCGAATGGCTGGCCAATCTCGAGGCTCATGACGTCGGCAAGCCGCTGACCCAGGCCCGTGCCGATGCCCGCGCGTTGGCCCGCTACCTCGAATTCTACGCCGGCGCGGCCGACAAGATCCACGGCGAAACCATCCCCTATCTCAATGATTACACGGTCTACACACTGCGCGAGCCGCACGGCGTGACGGCCCATATCATCCCCTGGAACTATCCGATGCAGATCCTCGGCCGTTCGGTCGGCGCGGCGCTGGCGATGGGCAATGCCGCAGTCTTGAAGCCGGCTGAAGAAGCGTCATTGACGGCGCTGGCCTTCGCCCGCATCGCGGTTGATTGCGGCCTGCCCGATGGCGCGCTCAATGTGGTGCCCGGACTGGGCGAGGAGGCTGGAGCGGCGCTCTGCGGCCATCCCGGCATCCAGCATGTTTCCTTCACCGGATCGGTCGAGACCGGACGCAAGGTTCAGGAAGCCGC
Source organism: Hoeflea sp. YIM 152468 (assembly GCF_029210485.1). Taxonomy (GTDB): domain Bacteria; phylum Pseudomonadota; class Alphaproteobacteria; order Rhizobiales; family Rhizobiaceae; genus Hoeflea. The sequence goes on along the minus strand of NZ_JARGET010000038.1, from coordinate 358,578 downwards.
ATCGCGCAATGTCATCCCGGTGACGCTCGAACTTGGCGGCAAGTCTCCGCAGATCGTTTTCGCCGATGCCGATCTCGACCGGGCGCTGCCGTTTCTGGTCAATGCCGGCATCCAGAATGCCGGTCAGACCTGCTCGGCGTCGTCGCGCATTCTTGTCGAGGCTTCGATCCACAAGGAGGTCGTGCGGCTGATGAGCGAGCGCTACAAGGCGCTGACCGTCGGTGCGGCGATCGAGGATCGGGCGGTTGGCCCGCTGATCTCGGAGCGCCAGAAAAACATCGTTCAGGGGTTTCTCGCGGAAGCCGATGAAGACGGTCTCGCCCCGGTGGCCGAAGGACAGATGCCGAAATCCGCGCCGATGGGCGGACATTATGTCCGGCCAACGCTCTACGGCGATGTTGATCCCGGCCATGCGCTTGCGCGTGATGAAATCTTCGGCCCGGTGCAGGTGATCATTCCGTTCCGCGATGAAGAGGAAGCGGTGGCCATCGCCAACGGCACCGATTACGGTCTGGTCGCCGGCGTCTGGACCCGCGACGGCGGCTGTCAGATGCGGATGGCGCGCTCCATCCGCTCCGGGCAGGTCTTCATCAACAATTATGGCGCTGGTGGCGGGGTGGAGTTGCCCTTCGGCGGCGTCGGCAAATCAGGCCATGGCCGCGAAAAGGGATTTGAAGCGCTTTACGGATTTTCCGCTCTCAAGACTGTCGCCGTCTGGCATGGTCATTGATGTTTCATTGAGGAGCAAGTGATGAGACTTGAAGGCAAGACGGCTCTGGTGACCGGCGGCGCATCCGGATTTGGCGCAGGCATCGTTCGCAAGTTTCTGAGTGAGGGCGCACGCGTCGCCATCGCTGATATCAACGCCGATGCGGCCACGGACCTTGCATCGGCGCTCGGCGATCAGGCATGTGCCGTGGCTGTGGATGTGTCCAGCAATGAAAGTGTTGCAGCAATGGCCAAGCACGTGCTTGGCCGCTACGGCGATCTCGATATTCTGGTCAACAATGCCGGCATCACCCATTTGCCGGCCGCACTGGACGAGGTCAGCGAGGAAGATTTCGACCGGGTGCTGGCGGTCAATGCCAAGTCGGTCTTCCTCACCGCCCGTCATTTTGTTCCGGCCATGAAACAGAAGCGCTCGGGCGCCATTCTCAACATCGCCTCGACCGCAGGGGTAAGCCCGCGCCCGCGACTGAGCTGGTACAACTGCTCCAAGGGCTGGATGATCACGGCAACCAGATCCATGGCGGTGGAACTGGCTCCCTCCGGCGTGCGGGTCAATGCCCTCAATCCGGTGGCAGGTGAAACACCGCTGCTCAAGTCGTTCATGGGCGAAGACACGCCGGAAATGCGTGCCAAATTCCTGGCGACCATCCCGCTGGGGCGGTTTTCGACGCCCGAGGACATGGGCAATGCCGCCTGTTTCCTCTGCTCCGACGAGGCGGCGATGATCACCGGTGTCGCCATGGAAGTTGACGGCGGTCGCTGTATATAGGCGTACTGACAGTCAAACAGCTTTCATTTGCGCACGAAACCCTCTAGCAGAGGCCACCTGCAGCGCCGTACCTCAGCCGGGATGCGCCAGGTGCTCCATCCAACTGAAGCAATGCATAAGCGGTATAGTTCAGGTGTCTGGCTATGAGCCCTGTGCGTTCGGAGACAAGATCATGCGCCTCGGCGGTCGACTGCAAGCAGCCATTGAAGTTCTCACCGACATCGAAACCCGGCATCGACCGGTGCCCGAGGCGCTGAAGGACTGGGGTGCGTCGCATCGTTTTGCCGGCTCCGGTGATCGCGCGGCCATATCCAACCTGGTGCATGACGCGTTGCGCATGAAATTGTCGCACGGTTTCCTTATGGATGGCGATACGCCCGCCGACCTGGCCGTGGCCACCTTGCTGCGGCAATGGAACATCAGCCCGGAAGAGCTGACCTCCAGCCTCGATGGAGACAAGTTCGCACCTGAGATTCCGTCTGTCGGGGTCCTTGCGGCTTGCCTGGGGCGGGATCTGTCGGCGGCGCCGGCCCATGTCCGGGCCGATATCCCGGAATGGCTGGCAGGGTCCTTCGAACGGGCATTCGACGCTGATTGGGAAGCGGAAGCGCAGGCGATGGCAGCCCGTCCTCCGCTTGATCTCAGAGCCAATACACTGATGGCCGAGCGCGATCAGGTGCTGGCCGAGTTTAACGCGCATGGCGCCCGGCCCACCCGGTTGGCACCAAACGGTATCCGGATCGAAGCAAGCGAAGGGCCCAAGCGCCAGATCGCTGCCACCGGCGAGGTCTGTTTCACCCGCGGCTGGTTTGAAATTCAGGATGAAGGATCGCAATTGGCCGCAGGTCTGGCAGGCGCGGCTGCCGGGGAAAAGGTGCTTGATTATTGCGCTGGCGGGGGCGGCAAGTCGCTGGCATTCGCGGCGATGATGGGCAATGAGGGAAGTATCAATGCCTATGATGCCGACCGGCGCCGGCTTGCGCCGATGGTCGAACGCATCGGGCGTGCAGGCGCCGAGATCATCTATATCAAGGATCGGGTGGCCAAACTCTCCGGTCTTGAAGGCCGCATGGACCGGGTGCTCATCGATGCGCCATGCACGGGAACCGGAACCTGGCGCCGCCGCCCCGATGCCAAATGGCGCATATCGGAAAAGAACATCAGCGACCGCATCGCCGATCAGGATCAGGTGCTCGATGATGCATCGCTCTATGTCCGTCCAGGCGGCGAACTGGCCTATGTCACCTGTTCGCTCCTGCCTGAAGAAAACACGGATCGGGTCAAGGCGTTCCTGCAGCGCCACCCGGAATTTGAAACCATCAGCCTCAAGCAGCGTTGGCGGTCCGCAGTGGCAGATCCCGATGCACCGGTTCCCTATGCGGTTTCGAACCTGGGATTGCTGCTGTCGCCGCGCCGTACCGGCACCGACGGATTTTATTTCGCCGGCTTCCGCCGCAAGATGTGACAATCGGAGACGGTATTTTCGGGCCGGCAATCGATCGTGAGGGGCAAGAGGGGGAACGATGAATAGATCGCACGCACTGATCCTGGTTCTGTTTATCGGCCTCACGGTCGCTGGCGGCAGCGCGATTGGTTATCTGACGCTCCCCGGTCCCTGGTATCAGGGACTGCAGAAGCCTTTGTTCAATCCTCCGGGCTGGATTTTCGGCCCGGTCTGGACGTCGCTCTACATATTGATCGGGATCGCCGGCGCCCGGGTGTTCATCCGCGAGCGCGGCACCTGGCTGCCCAAACTCTGGTTTGTCCAGATGACGCTGAACTTCCTCTGGTCGCCGGCATTCTTCACCCTGCACCGGCCCGATCTGGCGCTCGTGGTGCTGATCGCCATGCTGGTTGCGATCCTGAGCTTTATTGCGATCGGCTGGAACCGCGATCGGCCGTCCGCCCTGTTGTTCCTGCCCTATGCCGCATGGGTCGCCTTTGCCGGGTTGCTCAACGGTTCAATCTGGTGGCTCAATCCGGTCTGATCCAGGCATTGCAGAAAATTCGCTTGCTGTTTGTCCTGTCGCTTGGCACCTTCGCACCTGCGAAAGGATCTGCCGCATGAATGAGAGGCCAGACGAGAATTTCCGCGAACGCGTCATCGCCAGCTTCGACCGCCAGAACGCCATGCGCACCATCGGCGCGGTTCTCACCCGCGTCGAATATGGCGTTGTCGAGATCGAGATGCCGTTTCGCGATGACCTGACCCAGCAGCACGGTTTTCTTCACGCGGGCATTCTGTCGACAGCGCTTGATTCGGCTTGTGGTTACGCCGCACTCTCGGTCATGCCGCCGGAGGCCGCAGTGCTGACCATCGAGTTCAAGATCAATCTGCTGTCGCCCGGCCGGGGTGACCGCTTCCTGTTTCGCGGCGAGGTCACCAAGCCCGGCAGCACCATCATTGTCAGTGACGGGCGTGGATATGCGCTCTCCGATGGCCCGGCTAAGCTGATTGCATCCATGACCGGCACCATGATGGTGGTGCGCGGACGCGAAGGGATCGACGGATGAGTGGCGCAATCAAGATGGCCGGCGATCGCCGGGTGCTTTATGTGATGGCGGCGGAGCCGGAATATGGCCCACATCTCAAGGCGCGGTTCACGCCGCTGTTCACCGGCGTGGGTCCGGTTGAGGCCGCAGGGGCGGTTGCAGCAAGTCTTGCCGCTATCGAGCATGAACTGCCCGATTGCATTGTCTGTCTGGGCTCGGCGGGGTCGCGGTCGCTGGAGCAAACCCATGTCTACCAGGTCTCAGCGGTCAGTTACCGCGACATGGACGCGAGCGCGCTTGGCTTCGAGAAGGGGCGCACGCCGTTTCTCGATCTGCCGGCCGTCGTGCCGCTGCCGGTGATCGCGCAAGACGTTCCATCGGCAAGCCTGTCGACCGGCGCCAATATCGTCTCGGGTGCCGCATACGATCTCATCGACGCTGACATGGTCGACATGGAAACGTTTGCGGTCTTGCGCGCCGCCAGCCGTTTCGGCGTCCCGGTCCTGGGCCTGCGCGGCATCTCCGATGGCAAGGTTGAGCTCAACCATATCGGCGACTGGACCGAATATCTCCACATCATCGATGAAAAACTCGCCCAAGCGGTGGATCGCGTCGAAGCAGCGATTGCATCCGGCGCCGCTTTGGCTTAATCGCTCGCCATGAACGATATCCTCCACACCACTCATCCAGATTCCATTCTGATCATCGACTTCGGCAGTCAGGTGACGCAGCTCATCGCGCGCCGGGTGCGTGAAGCCGGCGTCTATTGCGAGATCGTCCCGTTCCAGCTCGCCGATGAAGGCTTTGAGCGGATGCAGCCCAAGGGCGTGATTTTTTCCGGCGGGCCGGATTCGGTCACCCGCGAAGGCTCGCCGCGCGCGCCGCAGGCAGTGTTTGAGTCCGGCGTGCCGATCCTGGCCATCTGCTATGGCCAGCAAACCCTGTGCATGCAGATCGGCGGCATGGTCGAAGGCGGCCATCACCGTGAATTCGGCCGCGCCGACGTCGAGATCCTGAAACCCTCGCCGCTGTTTGAGGGCGTCTGGGACGTCGGCAACAAGTATCCGGTCTGGATGAGCCATGGCGACCGGGTCACTCGGCTGCCGGATGGTTTCGAGGTCATCGGCACATCACCCAATGCGCCGTTCGCCATCTCGGTTGACGAAAAGCGGCGCTATTACACCACCATGTTCCATCCCGAAGTCGTGCATACGCCCGATGGTGCGAAACTGCTGTCCAATTTCGTCCACAAGATCGTCGGTCTCAAATCCGATTGGTCGATGGCCGCTTATCGGGCGGAAATGGTGCAGAAGATCCGCGACCAGGTCGGCTCCGGCAAGGTCATCTGCGCGCTCTCGGGCGGCGTTGATTCCTCCGTTGCAGCCCTGCTCATTCACGAAGCCATCGGCGATCAGCTGTCTTGCATTCTGGTGGATCACGGCCTGATGCGCCTCAACGAAGCCGCCGACGTGGTGGCGATGTTCCGTGAGCATTACAATCTGTCGCTGAAGATGGTCGATGCCTCCGACCGTTTCATCTCGCAGCTTGAAGGCGAGGCTGATCCTGAAACCAAGCGCAAGACCATTGGCCGGCTGTTCATCGAGGTCTTCGAGGAAGAGGCCAGGAAGATCGGCGGCGCCGATTTCCTGGCTCAGGGCACGCTCTATCCCGATGTTATCGAGAGTGTGTCGTTCTCCGGCGGTCCGTCGGTCACGATCAAGTCGCATCACAATGTCGGCGGTCTGCCCGAACGGATGAACATGCAGTTGGTCGAGCCCTTGCGCGAACTGTTCAAGGACGAAGTCCGCGCGCTGGGACGTGAGCTTGGCCTGCCCGAAAGCTTCATCGGCCGACATCCCTTCCCGGGCCCGGGACTGGCGATTCGCTGCCCCGGCGGCATCACCCGCGACAAGCTCGACATCCTGCGTCAGGCCGATGCCATCTATCTCGACGAGATCCGCAAGGCAGGCCTCTATGACACCATCTGGCAGGCCTTTGCTGTGCTGTTGCCGGTGCAGACTGTTGGCGTCATGGGCGATGGCCGCACCTACGAGTTCGTCTGCGCGCTGCGTGCTGTCACCTCGGTCGACGGCATGACCGCGGACTTCTATCCCTACGACATGGATTTCCTCGGCAAGACCGCGACCCGGATCATCAACGAGGTCAAGGGCATCAACCGCGTCGTCTACGACGTCACCTCCAAGCCGCCCGGAACCATCGAGTGGGAATGAGGCGCTGGCGCCGCTGATCTCTGGATAGAACACCGGGAAAGACCGATCATGACCGTGACCATGTATGGCATAAAAAACTGCGACACGATGAAGAAGGCGCGGGCCTGGCTCGCCGACCATTCGATCGAGGCAGAGTTTCACGATTACAAGGCTTCGGGCATTGATCGTGACCACCTTCAGCGCTGGTGCGATGAAGCCGGCTGGGAAACTGTTCTCAATCGTGCCGGCACCACCTTCCGCAAGCTCCCCGACACCGACAAGCAGGATCTCGACACAGACAAGGCCATCGCGCTGATGCTGGCCCAGCCATCGATGATCAAGCGCCCGGTGCTGCAGGCGGATGACCGGATCCTCGTCGGCTTCAAGCCGGATCTGTACCAGCAGTTTTTCAGCTGATGCAGGTCGCGCAAAAGTGTGCAGCGGTTTTGCGGCCACGACATCCATAAACAAAGTGCCTAAAATGCGTCACCCGGAACCGGTTTGATGCGACGCACTTTAGAGGCGAAGCCATCGTGGCGGAAGCGGGCAATCCGGTTCAGAACAAGTCGCCTTGTTTCTGATCGGCCGGCTTGCCGGCTTTGGTGCGAACCGGCTTCTTCGGTCGCAACACAGGCTTGTCGCCACTGTTGGCAAGAGCCGAGACCTCGCCGTCTGCAAACTCGATGGCCAGCATGGTGCCGGCATCGACCTGAGCAGCCCGCGCCAGGACCTTGCGGTCACAATCGCGGATCACCGCAAATCCCCGCCCCAGCACGCTGTGATGCGACAGCGAGTTGAGCATCCGCGCCTGGGCGTCGAGGCCACGTTTGCGCCGATCCAGCATCATGGTCAGCGTGCTGTCGCTTCTGCGGCCAAGGTCTGTGAGGCGATCCCGCCCGCGCGCATGGATGTCGGCGATCCGGCGAGGCACCGCCGCAAGAACCTGAGCATGGCGCTCCAGCCGTGACCGCCACCCATCGAGCCGCCGCTCCTGTGAGCGATCGGCGCGCAAAATCCTGTCGCGCACCATCTGGCGCTTTTCCCGAATCGCCGAAACCAGCGCGACCGGCGTGAGCCGCCCGGCCTGCCGGTCGAAACTGCGCCGCCGGTTTGCCGTGTTGAGTTGCAGCGCTTGGCCAAGCCCCTGACCCGACCGGTCCAGCCGCTGCCGCGGCAGCGCCAGCACGCTGTCGAGCGTCGGCAGTGCCCGCGCCAGCGAGCGGACCGCCTCGCGGCGGCGGTCAAGGGTGCGTGACTGGGCCGATTTCAACCGGGCCGTGAACGCGGCAATCTGTGCTTCGAGGTCCGCCTTGACCGGGACTGCCATTTCCGCAGCCCCCGTCGGCGTCGGCGCGCGCCGGTCGCTGGCGTGGTCAATCAGCGTCCAGTCGGTCTCGTGGCCGACCGCCGAGATCAGCGGTATTTCCGAGCTCGCTGCGGCGCGCACCACCGCTTCGTCATTGAAACCCCAAAGGTCTTCAAGGCTGCCGCCGCCCCGCGCAACGATGACCAGGTCGGGTCGTTTGATCGGACCGTCTGGACCAAGCGCGTTGAACCCGGCAATGGCGCGAGACACTTCCTCGCCTGACGTCTCGCCCTGAACCCGGACCGGCCAGACAATGACATGGACGGGAAACCGGTCTTCGATCCGGTGCAGGATATCGCGAATCACCGCCCCTGTCGGTGATGTCACCACGCCGATCACCAGCGGCATAGAGGGCAGCAATTGCTTGCGCGCTTCGTCAAACAGGCCTTCGGCGGCGAGCGTGCGCCGGCGCTCCTCGATCAGCGCCATCAACGCCCCGGCCCCGGCAGGTTCGATCGAATCGATCACGATCTGGTATTTCGACGAACCAGGATAGGTGGTGATCTTGCCCGTGGCGATCACTTCCAGCCCTTCTTCGGGCCGGTGTTTGAGCCGCGAGAACACGCCTCTCCAGATCACCGCTTCGATACGGGCTTTGTCATCCTTCAACGAAAAATAGGCATGACCTGAGGAGTGCGGCCCGCGATAGCCGGATATCTCGCCGCGGACCCGGACATAGCCGAACGTATCCTCGACGGTCCGCTTGATCGAGCCAGACAGCTCACTGACCGTGAACTCGGCGGCATTTGTGGGCGAATCATTCATAAGTGAAGGCATAGCCGAGTGCGCACCATGACGCGACCTGCGTCAAGTCTCGCCTCTCATGCCCGATGATGGCAATTGCGATATCAGCAGCGGCCGCGCACAAAAGCAGATTGATCATAGATTACAAGGCCGTGCCGTTAGCACGATCCTGCGTGGGTCATTTATTCAATTTTCACTGGAACTTAACCCGGAAAACCTAGGCATGTGTCGAGCGGCATAGGGAGGGACTGGTTTGAGAGCACCGAAGCATTATTTGTCGCGTCTCCCCGATGAGGACAGGCGTGAAAAACCGCGCCGGCAAACCAACAAGGTGGGCAAAGTCTACTATTTGCGTCACGGGGTTCGCGGTTACACATCGCAGTCCTGCAGGATGGACAATATCTCCGAAAGCGGCTGTCACGTGTGCCGGCTTGTTGCAGAGCCGATACCCGATTTCGTCTACTTCGTGCTTGAGGGACTGGCTGTGAAATTTCCCTGTGCGGTGATTGATCGGTCCGACGATGGCCTGCACCTGAAATTCATGACTGATCTGCCCACCGAACTGGTCGACAGGATCGCCGACAGGAGATTTCCTGCAATATAGCCGGGAAGCTGCGAAGGCCACCGGTGCCGGCTCGCAAACCATTGCGCCGGGCTTTGCTCCCGGTGCAGGATGCGCCGGTACAGGGAGCAGGACATCAGACATGAAACATGCAGTTGTCGTCGGCGGCGGCCATAACGGGTTGGTTTGCGCCTTTTATCTGGCTGCGGCCGGGCACAAGGTCACCGTTCTCGAGAAACGCGACATCATCGGCGGCGCCGCCGTCACCGAGGAATTTCATCCCGGTTTCCGCAATTCCGTCGCCTCCTACACGGTGTCATTGCTCAATCCCAAGGTGATCGCCGATCTCGACCTGGCCCGTCACGGACTTGAGATCGTCGAGCGCCGCATGAGCAATTTTCTGCCGTTGCCCGATGGCCGCGCGCTCGAGGCAGGGCCCGGACGGACCAGCCAATCCGTCGCGCAGTTTTCGCAAAAAGACGCCGAGGCGCTTTCCGGGTTCAACCGCATGCTCGACGCCGCCGCCAATGTGCTGCGTGACCTGTTGCTGCGCACGCCGCCCAATGTCACCGAAGGCAACTGGATCTCGGCAGTGCCGGAGTTGTTGAAGGCCGCATCACTGGGTCGCCAGTTCGCCGGATTGCCGCTTGATGCGCGCCGCGATGTGTTCGATCTCTTCACCTGTTCGGCCAGCGAGATTCTGGACCGCTGGTTCGAAAGCGATCCGATCAAGGCGCTGTTCGGGTTTGATGGCATTGTCGGGGCCTGGGTCAGTCCGCATACGCCGGGCACCGGGTATGTGCTGCTGCATCACTGCTTTGGCGAGGTCAACGGCAAACAGGGCATCTGGGGCCACGCCATCGGCGGCATGGGCGCCATCACCCAAGCCATGCGGCGGGCCTGTGAGGAAAAAGGCGTTGTGGTAAAAACCGGCGCCTCGGTCGCCCGTATCGACACCGCCGGCAGCCAAGTGTCCGCCGTCATCACCGAAGACGGTGCCCGTTACGAAGCTGATATCGTTGCCTCCAACATCCATCCGCAACTGCTGGTCGGCGATCTGCTGCAGGACGCGCCATTGCCCGCCGATTTCCGCCGCCGCATCGGCTACTGGCAAAGCGGCTCCGGCACCTTCCGCATGAATGTGGCGCTGGATGCGCTGCCGAGATTCACGGCGCGTCCCGAAGCAGGCGATCACCTGACCGCGGGCATCATCATTGCGCCGTCGCTCGACTACATGGACCGCGCCTATCTTCAGTCCCGCGCCCATGGCTGGTCGCGCCAGCCAGTGGTCGAAATGTTGATCCCCTCAACGCTCGATTCCACACTGGCGCCCGAGGGCAAGCATGTCGCCAGCCTGTTTTGCCAGCACGTTGCGCCGGACCTGCCCGACGACTTTCCCGGCGGCTCATCCTGGGACGATCACAAGGAGGCTGTCGCCGATTTGATGATCGACACAGTCGACAGCTATGCGCCCGGCTTTGCCAGGAGCGTGCTTGGCCGCCAGGTGCTGTCGCCGCTGGATCTCGAACGCAAGCTGTCGCTCGTCGGCGGCGACATTTTCCATGGCAAGCTCAGTCTCAACCAGCTGTTCTCGGCGCGTCCGGTTCTGGGTCATGCCGCCTATCGCGCCCCGATGAAGGGTCTGTACATGTGCGGCTCCGCCACTCATCCCGGCGGCGGCGTCACCGGTGTTCCGGGCCACAATGCCGCGCGCGAAATTCTGAGCGACATCGGTGCGCGACGGGTGTAATCGTCTGCGCGCCGCAAAACAGACAGTCAGGGTGATACGAGATGAAGACCGAGATCGAATCCATCGCCGGTGAAACTCCGGGCATAGCCTATGAGCTGATCATTCACAGGTTTGCCGGCTCTGACGCTTCCGCCCCGAGCGTTTACATCCAGGCTGGCCTGCATGCCGACGAACGCCCTGGTGTCGCAGCCATGCATTACCTCATTCCGATGCTGGAGCAGGCCGAGGCCGAGGGACGTCTCCAGGGGTCGCTGACATTGGTGCCGCACGCCAACCCGATCGGCGCGGCGCAGCATCATTACGGGGAGCACATGGGCCGGTTTTCGACCGGGACGCGGGCCAATTTCAACCGCGATTTCCCGGTTCCCGACGCGAGCGGCACAAGACACCTCGACCACGCGTCGGCGCCGGTGTTCGCCGAGCGCCGTCTCAAAAGCCGGCTGCTCGAACTTGCCGATGGTTGTCCGATCGTGCTCGATCTGCACTGCGACGATGAGGCTGTTCAGTATATCTATGCGCCCGAGAGACTGTGGCCGGACATGTCCGATCTCGCCGCCTGCCTGGACGCAGAAGCAGCCGTGTTGTGGGATTGCGGCTCCGACCGGGCTTTCGAAGAGGCCATTTTCGAGCAGATGCTGGCCCGGGCGCCAAACGGCGATCTGTCTGGTCACTGTGTCACCACGGTCGAATTGCGCGGCCAGAATGATGTGGATGCAAGCCTGGCCAGGAAGGACGCCGAGGGCATTTACCGGTTTCTGCAAGGGCGAGGCGTTGTCGCTAATGACGGCAAACAGGCCCCGGTCCTGAGCCAGACCTTCGTCGGCAAACCCATCCGCCATGTCGAGATGGTGCTGGCGCCGGTGGGCGGCACGATCCTGTTTCATGTCGAGCCCGGCCAGCGTGTCGCCGCAGGACAAGTCTTGGCCGAAATCATCGTCAATCCCGGCTGCAAGGGTGGATCTGTTGCGGTGCTGGCGCCGCAGGCGGGCTATGTGCTGACCCGGCGTATCCGTCGTTTCATTCGCATGGGTGACAATGTGCTCAAGATCATCGGCGAGGCTGCAGCCGTTGCCGCACGAAAGGGCGCCCTCGAAGACTGACATCCTTTTTTACCACGCTGAGCGGTTTCCAGCGGCTGCCTTTGACTTTGATGAGCCAAACCGCGACTTTGTTGCGGCGTGAAAAAGATCGGCACCAGACCGGTCCCGTGCAGCTTGCAAGGTGGGGGAAAAAGATGGGACTGAGGCTATCGACGCTGTTATGCGCCGCCAGGGTGTTGGCAAGTGCGGTTGCGCTGGTCGCCGGCGCGGGCAGTGCCCAGGCCCAGGACATCCGCTATTTCACCATCGGAACCGCCGGCGTCGGCGGAACCTATTTCCCGCTGGCCGGCACCATCGCCAATGCCATCTCCAACCCGCCCGGTTCCCGCCAATGCGATGAAGGCGGGTCCTGCGGTGTCCCCGGTCTGGTGGCGGTGGCGCAATCCTCGCATGGGTCAGTGGCCAATGTCAGCGCCATCATCTCGGGCGGCTTGAACACCGGCTTCTCCCAGTCCGACGTCGCCTATTGGGCCTATTCCGGTACCGGAATATTCGAAGGCCAGGAACCGATGCGCGATCTGCGCGTCATCGCTGCGCTCTATCCCGAACATATTCACCTGATTGCCGCCAAGGCCTCCGGCATCAGCTCGGTCGCGGACCTGAAGGGCAAGCGTGTCTCCCTCGACAAGACCGATTCGGGAACCTACCCCGATGCACGTCTGGTCCTCGAGGCCTTCGGTCTTTCCGATGCCGACATCACGATCGAAAACCTGATGCCGGAGGATGCGGCCGATGCGCTGCGCCAAGGCCGGATCGATGCGCTGTTCTTTGTCGGCGGCTATCCCGCCAGGGCCATCGCCGAGCTTGCGTCCAGTGCTGCCATTGTGCTCGTTCCCATCCAAGGCCCCGACGTGGACGGGATGGTTCTGCAGCATTCATTCTTCACCCGGGACGCGATACCGGACGGCGTCTATGACGGTGTGCCCGGCGTCCCGACGATTGCGGTGGGAGCACAGTGGCTGACCCGGCTGGAGCAGGATGAGGATCTGATCTACCAGGTCACCAGGGCGCTGTGGAACCCGGCCACACGCAAATTGCTCGATGTCGGTCATGCCAAGGGGGCGGTGGTAACGCTCCAATCCGCGCTGAACGGCATTGCCATCCCGCTGCATCCCGGTGCAGAGAAGTATTACCGGGAAGCCGGCATGATCCGATGAAGCGGTCGTTTTGGCCCGATCTCAGCGGTGGCCGTAATAGAGCGACACCGCATGTTCGGCTTCGGCGAAGAACAGCCAGCGTTCTGCCAGCAGTCCGACACTCATCGACAGCGCTGCGGCCAGGATGAAAAGCGCCGGGGCGCCGCTGAGCGCGATGAGTGCAAGGATCACAAGGGGCACGAGGGCGCCCAGCAGCAAGGCCAGCATGCGCAGGGTGCGGGCGTGTTTGCGACCTATGCGGTGAACCATTTCACGGGTGAGGTAATTCTCGCCGGTGTGCGGGCGTTCGAGCAGGCGCACCTTGCCGATCAAGCCGAGTCCGGTTGCCGTCTCCGGCGATGAGCCCGAATCGGCAAGCCGCGCCCGGCCGGCCCGAACCCACCAGAGCCATTTGGCTGACCAGGCCAGAGCGACGAGCACCATGCCCCAGACCTCGGCATATCCGTGATTTCCGAATGCGGAGGCCAGCAACCAGCCCGAGCCGAGCGCAAAGCCGGAATAGACCGCCGGCGTGAGCGGGCTGTTCCATTGCGGCACGGTCTTGAGCTGCGCATAGATCATCGAGGTGGTGAACACTGTTGCCGCCGCGCCAAGGGCTGCCGTCCACCCCAGCAGCGAACTGCGGGTTCCGCTTGTCATCCAGATCAACGCATAGAGCCCGAAGAGCATCAGCGTCATGATGGCGGCGATGCCTTCGCGCGACAGCCAGCTCGTCCGCCATTGGCTGAGCGCCCGCCAGGCCCGCTCGGGATGGCCGAGATGAAAGGTTGAAGCCAGCAGGCCCGCGACCGCGAGGCCGCCACCGGTCAGCGACACCAAAAACACCTTCCCGGCGCCGCCGTCGACTGGAAACCCGAGCCCGAGCAAAAAGATCATGCCAAAACCGGCGCCCGACATGACGGTAAAGAAGATAACGGAAACTGCAGGGTGCATGGGATTATCCGAGTCTGTCGAGTGCGGCGTCGAGCCAGCCGAGGAACCCGTCGGCCTTGGGCGCAGGTGTTGGATCAAGGGCCGGCGCGGGCGCCGGCTGCGACCGGGTTTTCGGCCGCGGCGGCAGGTACTTGTTGACCGGGCGTGTCCCCATCTCCGGCATCAGGTCGATGCCGCCCCGGTCTGCCACCAGTTGTGAAACATTGGAGTCCGGGTCATTGAAATCGCCAAAATGCCGCGCACTGGAAGGGCAGGTGCGCACGCAGGCCGGAATCCGGTCTTCTTCAGCCAGGGTCTCGCTGTAGATCCGGTCGACGCACAGGGTGCATTTCTTCATCACGTTTTCGACCGGGTCCATTTCCCGCGCGCCATAAGGGCAGGCCCAGGCGCACAGGCCGCAGCCGATGCACAAATCCTCGTCGACCAGCACGATGCCGTCTTCGGGCCGCTTGTAGCTGGCGCCGGTCGGGCACACGGTCACGCACGGCGCGTCATCGCAATGCAGGCAGGATTTGGGGAAATGCACGATCTGCGCTGGTGCCCCCTCGGGGGTGACTTCGAAAGTGTGGATCCGGTTCAGCCAGGCGCCGGACACATCAGCGCCATAGGCGTCGACATCGGACAGCGGCGAGGCTCCGGCGCTGGTGTTCCATTCCTTGCAACTGACCGCGCAGGCGTGACAGCCGACGCAGGTGTCGAGATCGATGACAAGGCCGAGCCGCTTTTCGGTGGTCGCGGGAAGACGGGTCATTCAGCGGCCTCCGGTCCGAAACTGACATTCCTCGGCGCCGGCCCGACCGGGCTTGCCTGGGAGGCGGCATGCGGCAGGCTGATACCCGTGGTTTGATCGGCATCCTTGCGGATCGCCACCCGCAGATCGAACCACGCCGCCTGACCGGTGATCGGATCGGAATTGGCCCAGCGTCGGCCATCGCCTTTCGGCGGCAGCAATTCATCGATCAGATGGTTGAGCAGGAACCCGCGGGTTGCTTCCGGTGCGTCGGCATCAAGCGCCCAGGCGCCGGAGCGCTTGCCGATGGCGTTCCAGGTCCACAGCGTCGCGCCGTTGACCGCGTCCATGCGCGCAATCCTGACCCGGATCTCGCCCGATTGCGAGGACACCAGCGCCCAGTCGCCGGTCTCCAGTCCGTGGCTGTCGCAGACATCACCCGGCACATAGAGCGCGTTTTCGCCGTGGATCTGCCGCAGCCAGGCATTCTGCGAGCCCCAGGAATGATACATCGCCGCCGGCCGCTGGGTGATGGCGTGCAGCGGATAGGCCTCCTCGCTCAGCCCGTCATCGGCAAACGGCGGATACCAGGTTGGCAGCGGATCGAAACAGGATCTGATCCGCTCCCGATGATGTTCCGGCGGCACCGGCTTGATCTTGCCTTCGGCGGCGAGCTGGAACTTGCGCAAGGGTTCGAGATAGAGCTGGAAGATGTTTTCCACCGGGCCGTCCTGCAGGCCTTTTTCGATCGCCCAGTCGCTCCAGGCCCGGTTGGCGTGTTTGAAGTAATGCGCTTCCATGGGCACATGCACCTGTGAAAATCCGCCATTCTCGATATAGCGCTCGAGCTGGTTCGGATTGGGCTTGCCGCGCCCGGTCTTGTCGCCGTCCTCGCCGCGCCAGCCTGACAGCGGCCCGATGCCGGGTTTGCGCTGGTGATTGACGATGTAGTCGGCATAGTCTTTGTAGGCCGGTGATCCATCCTCAGTGACCATGCCCGGAAGCTTCAGCCGCGCGCCGAGATCAAGCAGCACGCTCTGGAAGCCGCGTACGTCGCGATCGGGTTCGACCACCGGCCAGCGGATCGAATCGCACAGCGCTTCGGGTTCGCTGATCGGCCGGTCGAGAAGCGAAATGCAGTCGTGCCGTTCGAGATAGGTGGTGTCGGGCAGGATCAGATCGGCAAACGCCACCATTTCTGACGAATAGGCGTCGGAATAGATGATCTTCGGGATCACATAATCGCCCTTCTCATCCTTGTCGGTGAGCATATCCATCACCGACGAGGAGTTCATCGACGAATTCCATGCCATGTTGGCCATGTACATGAACAAGACATCAATGCCATAGGGATCGCGCGCATGGGCATTGGAAATCACCATATGCATCATGCCGTGCGCCGACAGCGGCGCATCCCACGAGAACGCCTTGTCGATGCGCTGCGCCGTCGCGCCGTCGGCTTCGAGCAATAAATCTTCCGGCCCGCGCGGATAGCCCAGATGCGGGCCCGCCAGCGCGGTGTCGGCGCAGGCGCCGCCATGCGGCCGTGGCTGGCCGGCAACGGGGCGCGGATAGGGTGGCTTGAACCGGAAACCGCCGGGGCAATCAATGGAGCCGACCAGGATCTGCAGCAGATGCAGCGCCCGGCAGGTCTGAAATCCGTTGGAATGGGCCGAGATGCCGCGCATGGCGTGAAACGCCACCGGCCTGCCGATCATCCGCTCGTGGCGTTCGCCTTTCATGTCGGTCCAGGGCTGCTCGATGATGAGTTCGCGCTCGAACGCCGCCTCGGCAATCTCGCCGGCAATGCGGATGATGGTGTCAGCCGCAATTCCGGTGCGTTCGGCAACCTCGGCAGGGGCATATTGCGGATCAAGATATTTTTGCGCCAGCAGTTCGAACACCGGAATGGCGAAGCGACCGTCGGGCAAGTCGAACCGGCCTTTCAGGGCGGGCTTGATCCCTGGGGTGGACGACGGCAGTGCCTTGCCGCTTGTCCGCTCGGCCACCAGCGGCGTACCCTCTTCGTCACGCACAAACAGGCCGTGGTCAGCGCTGTCGGGGTCGTCAATCACCAGCCAGGGCGCATTGGTGTAACGGATCAGGTAATCGACATCGATCTTGCCGGCGCGCATCAGTTCGTGCACCAGCGCCAGGATCAGCAGCCCGTCGGTGCCCGGCGTGATGCCGAGCCATTCGTCGGCAATGGCATTGTAGCCGGTGCGCACCGGGTTGACGCCGATCACCTTGACGCCGCGTTCTTTCAGTTTGCCCAGCCCCATCTTGATCGGGTTGGAATCATGATCCTCGGCGACGCCGAAAATCATGAACAGCTCGGTCTTTTCCCAGTCCGGCGCGCCGAATTCCCAGAAGGCGCCGCCCATCGTGTAGATGCCGGCAGCGGCCATGTTGACCGAGCAGAAACCGCCATGGGCGGCATAATTCGGCGTGCCGAATGCTTGCGCCCACCAGCCGGTCATGGACTGGCTCTGGTCGCGGCCGGTGAAAAACGCCAGCTTGCGCGGATCGCTGCGCCGCACGTCGCCGAGCCAGTCGGTGGCCAGCGCCAAAGCCTCGTCCCATTCGATTTCCTTGAATTGCCCCGCGCCGCGTTCACCGGTTCTGAGCAGCGGCTTCTTCAGCCGGGCCGGCGAATAATGCTGCATGATCCCGGCCGATCCCTTGGCGCACAGCACGCCCTTGTTGATCGGATGGTCGCGATTGCCTTCGATATAGCGGACCTTGCCGTCGGCGATGTGAACATCAATGCCACAGCGGCAGGCGCACATGTAACAGGTGGTCTTGCGAATCTCGGTTGTGCCGTCAGCCGTGCTGGGAGCCCTGCTGGTCTGGTTCATTCGCCCTCCCGAAGACGCGCTGCCCCAGGGTGCTGCGCGTTCCATTGTTGCCGTACGGCAATCCGATGCGGGCGCCCTCCGCGACCGCAGCGCAAACGGACCGTGCAGCCGTGGAAATGTCAAGGGCGGCGGGTAAAGCCAGGTTGACTTCCTTTAAGGCCAGATTGGCGTGCACGGGCGGGGTGATTGTCCAAGGGCAACAGGGTGGGGCATCGCAAATGGCCGGGCTAGCCGCTGACCTCCGCGGGCTCCGCGCAGTAGAGCCGGTGCAGAACTTCCAGCACAGCCGCCACTTCCTTGCCTTTCAGCGAATAGTAAATCGTCTGGGCATCACGCTTGGTCTCGACCAGATCCGCGTCGCGCAGCTTGCGCAAATGGTGCGACATGGCGGGCTGCGACAGGCCGACCATCGCCGCCAGCCTGAGCACACTGTGTTCTCCGTCCAGCAGGATGCAAAGAATGCGCAGGCGCACCGGCTGCGACAGCATTTCCATCAGCTTCGCCGCCTCACCAATCCGCGGTTCCATTTCAAGCATGTCGTGTGCGTCAAGCATGGTCGGCGTTCCGATATTTAAACATTCAAGATCATTTATATAAGAAATTTCTCTCGAATATTCAACCGGCAAGTTGCCGTGTGCTGTCCCGCACGATCAGTTCGACTTCCAGTATCGTCGTTTCTATCGCCGGGCTGGTGTTGGTCTGGACATGGTCAATCAGCATTTTGGCTGCGTACAGCCCCAGCTTCTTGCGGGGCTGGCAAACGGTGGTCAGCGCCGGAATGAAGCGGCGGGCGATATCGATGTCGTCAAACCCGACCACTGACACATCGCCGGGAACCGCGACATCGTTGCGCGCCAGTTCCGAGATGAAGCCGAAAGCCATCTGGTCGGATTGGCAAAAGACAGCGCTGGGGCGATGATCGAGTCGAAGCCATGCCTGAGCCGCGCGCGCGCCGGATTCGAGGCTGAAGTCGCCGAAAAAGAGGTGTGACGGGTCCAGAGCCAGGCCGCTGTTCACCATCTCCGTTTCCGCGCCCGCACTTCGGCTGCGGGTCAGCACGTTTTCCGGCGGCCCCGCCAGCATTCCGATCTGGCGATGCCCCAGCCCGACAAGATGTGCAATCGCCAACCCGGCGCCGGCGCTGTTGTTGGCGCGAACCGAGAAAAATGCGTCC
Source organism: Hoeflea sp. YIM 152468 (assembly GCF_029210485.1). GTDB lineage: Bacteria > Pseudomonadota > Alphaproteobacteria > Rhizobiales > Rhizobiaceae > Hoeflea. The sequence continues at coordinate 340,003 of NZ_JARGET010000038.1, read as the reverse complement.
TTCGGGGGCCACTCACAGGCAAAGATAATGGGTGGGGCGCCGGTTCCCGCACTCGCCACCGAAAGGATTTCGTCAGGCAAGGAGCCATCCAGCGCAATGATTCCGTCGGCCCGGGATGCGTGCAGATACTCCAGCACCAGCTGCGGCTTTGTATGGGCCTGCCTTGTGTCGACAACCAGCATGTTGATGTCGGCGTCCGACAGGGCCACCTCGATGCCGGCGAGTATCTCCGAGAAAAACGGATTGCCCAGATTCGGGACCAGCACGACGATGGCGCCGGTGCGCTGACGCCGCAGATTGCGGGCCGAAAGATTGACCCGGTAGCCGCTTTTCTCCGCGGCGGCAAGCACCGCATTACGTGTTGATTCCGCTACTGTTTCCGGTTTGCTCAGCGCCCGGCTGACGGTCGCCGTCGAGACCCCGGCAAGCCGTGCAACATCGGTAATTCTCGGCGCTTTGGTTTCCATGATGAGTCGTATTCCCGGTTCTGCGAGACGGACTTGAGGTACGTAACGCAAATATCACTTGACTCCAAAAGTCATCACGGTCAACCTTTATGTAATCGATTGCAGCGCATCAGAGTACAGATCGATGTAATCGATTGAAAGCGGTGTGAGGACACCGGTGGGCCCGGGCAGTTGCTGGGAGCGACGAGACCGGGAGGAGGAACAATCCTGGGAGGGAACTCGATGAACACATTCAAGCTTTTTTTGACTGGCGCGTCCGCGCTGGCACTGTCGACATCCGTTAATGCAACAGATCTGGAAGTCACCCATTGGTGGACATCCGGTGGCGAGGCCGCGGCTGTGGCCGAATTTGCCAAGGCGTTTGACGCCACCGGCAACAAATGGGTCGACGGCGCCATCGCCGGCGGTGGCGGCACGGCCCGCCCGGTCATGATTTCCCGCATCACCGGTGGTGATCCGATGGCGGCGACCCAGTTCAACCACGGTCGCCAGGCCGAAGAGCTGATTGAAGCCGGCCTGATGCTCGACCTGACCGAGCTCGCCGAAAAGGAAGGCTGGAAAGACATCGTCAATCCGTCAAACCTGCTCGACAGCTGCACCCTGGATGGCCGCATCTATTGCGTTCCCGTCAATATCCATTCACCGCAGTGGCTGTGGCTGTCGCATGCCGCCTTCGAAAAGGCCGGCGTGGATGTTCCCAGCAACTGGGACGAATATGTTGCTGCAGCCCCGAAGCTGCGCGAAGCCGGCATTCAGCCGCTCGCCCTTGGTCAGCAGCCCTGGCAGTCGAACCTGCTCTTCGGCGCCGTTCAGATCGGTGTCGGCGGTCTGGACCTGTGGAAGCAGGTCAATATCGGCAAGGATGTCGATGCAGCCGGCGGTCCGGACATGGCCAAGGTCTTCGAGGCCATGGGCGATGCTCGCGATATGGCTGACGGCTCCAATGTTCAGGACTGGAACCAGGCCACCAACATGGTCATCACCGGCACCGCCGGCGGCCAGATCATGGGTGACTGGGCGCAGGGTGAATTCCAGGTTGCCGAGCAGACAGCCGGCAAGGACTACACCTGTCTTCCGGGTCTCGGGGTTCACGAATATCTCTCGACCGGTGGCGACGCCTTCTATTTCCCCAAGCTCGATGATGCGGAAAAGACCGCAGCCCAGCTCGAACTGGCGTCTGTGATGATTTCCAAGCAAACCCAGGTCGCCTTCAACCTGAAGAAAGGTTCGCTGCCAATCCGCGGTGACATCGATCTTTCGGCGGCCAATGACTGCATGAAGAAGGGTCTGGAAATCCTCGCAACCGGCAACCTGCTGCCATCCGGCGACATGGTTTTCTCGGCTGACACCCAGACCCAGTTCAACGATCTCATGGTCGAGTTCATGAACGACAAGTCGATCACGCCGGAAGACGCCCACAAGCGCTACGTCGCCATCGTGGAAGACGCTGACTGATCAAGTCCTTGATCGCACCGCCGGCCCGTTCCTGAGTTAGGGCCGGCGGTCATCAGTCACCTGGAGAGCGTCGATGATCACGACCAGCACGCCCGCGGCCACGCAGCGTCCGATACGCCTGTTTCGCAACAAGGCAGCCAAGATTGCCGCCATTCCGATGATTCTGACAGCCGTCGTGGTGTTCATGGGCGGGACCATCTGGACGATCGTCTTCTCGTTCACCAAGTCGAAATTGCTGCCCAAGGCCAACTTCATCGGTCTTGATCAGTACGACCGTCTCTGGTCGAGCTCCAAGTGGGGGATCGCGATCGAAAACCTGCTGATCTACGGAATATGCTCGCTGATATTCTCGCTGGTGATCGGCTTCGTTCTCGCAGCCCTGCTCGATCAGAAGATCCGCTTCGAAAACACATTCCGATCCATCATGCTCTATCCCTTCGCCCTGTCATTCATTGTCACGGGCCTGGTCTGGCAGTGGATCCTCAACCCCGATTTCGGCATCCAGAAAGTGGTCCGCTCGATGGGATGGGAGAGCTTTTCCTTCGATCCGCTCAACAACCAGGAAATTGTCATCTACGGCATTCTCATCGCCGGCCTCTGGCAGGGCACTGGCCTGATCATGTGCCTGATGCTGGCGGGCCTGCGCGGCATCGACGAGGATATCTGGAAGGCCGCCCGCGTCGACGGCATTCCGGCCTGGAAAACCTATATCTTCATTGTCATTCCGATGATGCGAGCGGTCTTCGTCACCACCCTGGTGATCATCGCCTCGGGCATCGTCAAGCTTTACGATCTCGTCGTCGCACAGACCTCCGGCGGACCCGGCATCGCCTCGGAAGTTCCGGCCAAATATGTCTATGACGCGATGTTCCTGTCGCAGAACCTCGGTCAGGGCTTTGCCGGCTCGACGATGATGTTGCTGGCGGTTCTCATCGTGCTCATCCCCTGGGCCTACATGGAATTCGGAGGACGCCAGCGTGACTGACGCAACCACTCTCGCCACACGGCCCGTTGCATCCACGGGTCTGGTGGACGGCCCGCGCGGCGGCAAGCCCAAACGCGCCATCTCGCCGCGCAATGTCTTCATCTACGGCACCTTGCTGCTGGTCTCGATCTACTACCTGCTGCCGCTTTATGTGATGATTGTCACATCGCTCAAGGGCATGCCGGAAATCCGCCTCGGCAATATCTTTGCCCCGCCGGTGGAAATCACCTTCGAGCCCTGGGTCAAGGCCTGGGCGACCGCTTGTACCGGCCTCAATTGCGAGGGCCTGTCGCGCGGGTTCTGGAATTCGGTGCGGATCACTATCCCGTCGGTGGTGCTGTCGATCGCCATCGCCTCGGTGAATGGTTACGCGCTGGCCAACTGGCGCTTCAAGGGGGCCGACGTCTTCTTCACCATCCTGATCTTCGGCGCCTTCATCCCCTACCAGGTGATGCTCTACCCGATCGTCATCCTGCTGCGGGAGCTTGGAATCTACGGCACCCTCTGGGGCCTCAGTCTGGTCCACACCATCTTCGGCATGCCGATCCTGACGCTGCTGTTCCGCAATTATTTCACGACAGTACCCGAGGAGTTGTTCAAGGCCGCGCGCGTTGACGGCGCCGGTTTCTGGGGCATCTATTTCAAGATCATGTTGCCGATGAGCCTGCCGATCTTCGTCGTCGCCATCATCATCCAGATCACCGGCATCTGGAACGACTTCCTGTTCGGCGTGGTCTACACCAAGCCCGATGTCTACCCGATGACCGTGCAGCTCAACAACATCGTCAACTCGGTTCAGGGCGTCAAAGAGTACAATGTGAACATGGCCGCAACCATCATCACCGGGCTTGTTCCCTTGTTCATCTATTTCGTTTCCGGGAAACTTTTCGTGCGCGGCATCGCCGCCGGTGCGGTGAAAGGGTAACAATCGTGACCAGTGTATCGATCCGTGATCTGACTTTGAAATTCGGATCTCTTGAAGTCCTCAAATCGCTCAATATCGATATTGACGAAGGCGAGTTCCTGGTTCTTCTCGGACCCTCTGGCTGCGGCAAGTCGACCTTGCTCAACTGCATTGCAGGTTTGCTGGACATCTCCGATGGCCAGATCTTCATCGGTGGCAACAATGTCACCTGGACCGAACCGAGTGAACGCGGCATCGGCATGGTGTTCCAGTCCTATGCGCTTTATCCGCAGATGTCGGTCGAGGGAAATCTGGCATTCGGCCTGAAAAACGCCCGCATGCCGAAGCACGAAATTGCCAGCCGGATCGCCCGCGCAGCCGAAGTGTTGCAGATCGAGCCGCTTCTGCAGCGCAAGCCGGCGCAGCTGTCGGGCGGCCAGCGCCAGCGTGTCGCCATCGGCCGGGCGCTGGTGCGCGATGTCGATGTGTTCCTGTTTGATGAGCCGCTGTCCAATCTCGACGCCAAGCTGCGCGCCGAGCTGCGGGTTGAAATCAAGCGCCTGCATCACCGGCTCAAGAACACCATGGTGTATGTTACCCACGACCAGATCGAGGCACTGACACTGGCTGACCGGATCGCCATCATGCGCAACGGCATCATCCAGCAGCTCGACACCCCCCACGAAATCTACAACCGGCCGGTCAACCTTTATGTTGCCGGCTTCATGGGCTCGCCGGGCATGAATTTCATCGAGGGTGAAATCTCCGGAGCCGGTGATTCGGATTTCAATTTCGCGTCGACGCAGATCCCGCTGGCGCGCTATCCTTTTGCGCAGGCCGACAGGCCAAACCACGCCATATTCGGGATCAGGCCGGAACACGTCAGCTGCGGCACTGCTGCATCGGATGAACCCTTCAGCACCGACGTCGAAATCGAGGTTGTCGAGCCGATGGGCGCTGATACGCTGGTCTGGGCGGTGCTGGACGGCAAGGAATTCCGCTTCCGGGTCGATGGCCAAAGCCCGCTGCATGCCGGTCAGTCCATTCGCATCGGTTTCGATCCGGCCAAGGCCTCCATTTTCGATGCGCGGAGCGAGCTGCGGCTCTGAGGCCGCTTAACCTCTACTCTCCACGCTTTTCTCATTCGCATGCCCATCCTCACCGCCGCATAAGACCAAACAAAGCCACTGCAAAAACAGGAAAGTTCAAACCGATGAATTTCTCATTCCAGCTTTACAGCGCCCGGAATTTTCAGCCCTGGTCCGATGTTCTGGCGATGCTCGCCAGCGCGGGCTACAGGAATGTCGAAGGATTTGGCGGTGTCTATGAAGACGCCTCCGGCTTTCGCAAGCTGATGGACCAGAATGGCCTGGCCATGCCGTCGGGGCATTTCTCGCTTGATGCACTGGAGGGTGACATCAAGGCGGTTTTCGAAACCGCCTCGGCCCTCGGCATCCAGCGCATCTACTGTCCGAACATTGCAGCCGATCTGCGCCCGGCCGACAAGACCGGGTGGCAGGCATTTGCCGCACGGCTGAGTGCCGTCGGCGAGAAAGTTCGGGCAGCCGGCTTCGGGTTCGGCTGGCACAACCACGATTTCGAATTCGTGCCGCTCGGCGATGGGTCCGTGCCGATGCAGATCCTGCTTGAAACGGCTCCCGAACTCGAATGGGAAGCCGACATTGCCTGGGTTATCCGCGGTGGCGCCGATGCGGCGGACTGGATCGACCGCTTCGGCAGCAGGATCACCGCGGTGCACGTCAAGGATATCGCCCCTGCAGGGGAAGCCGCTGACGAGGACGGATGGGCCGATGTCAGTTATGGCACCGTTGACTGGGCAGCCATGTTTGCCCAGCTCAAGGCCGGCACGCCGGCGACACTTTTCATCATGGAACATGACAATCCCTCGGACGTCGGCCGGTTCGCCTCGCGATCACTGGACTGGTGCCGCGGCGGCACGGAGTAATGGATATGACGAAGGTTCTGGGCGTCGGCATCATCGGCTGTGGCAACATTTCCACCACCTATCTCGGGCTGGCGCCTCTGTTCAGGGGCATCGAGATTCGCGCCTGCGCTGACATCAATGCCGACGCCGCCAAGGCCCGCGCCGCCGAATACGGCATCCGCGCGCAAAGCGTGGAAGAGTTGCTGGCTGCCGCCGATATCGACCTGGTCGTCAACCTCACGGTACCTGCCGTGCATTATGCCGTTTCGGCTGCGGTGCTCGACGCGGGCAAGCATGTCTTTTCGGAAAAGCCCTTCGTGCTCTCGGTTGAAGAGGGCCGCGATCTTGCCGAACGGGCCGCGCGCAAGGGGCTCCGCATCGGATCTGCCCCCGATACCTTCCTCGGGGGGGCGCATCAGCTGGCGCGGCATCTGGTTGCAAGTGGCGCTGCCGGGCGCATCACCGGCGGCACCTGCCATGTGCTGAGCCCCGGCATGGAGCACTGGCATCCCAATCCGGATTTCTTCTTCAAGCCGGGCGGCGGGCCGATCCTCGATCTCGGGCCCTATTACATTTCCAATCTGGTGCAACTGATCGGACCGGTGACCCGCGTTGCCGCCATGTGCTCGATCCCCAGCCCGGAGCGGATGATCACCTCCCAGCCGCGCCATGGCGAGATGATCACGGTCGAGACCCCGACCACCGTGCAGGCCATCCTTGAATTTGCCAATGGCGCGGTCGCCACCCTTGGCGCCAGTTGGGATGTGAAAGCCCACGGCCACCGCCCGATGGAGCTTTACGGCACCGAGGCCAGCCTGGTGGTGCCGGATCCGAATTTCTTTGGCGGCGCGGTTGAACTGATCGGTTCAGATGGAGAGAAGGCAGATTTGCCTGCATGGGATCACCCGCTCGGGGTGCCCAATCAACAGCACAATCAGGGCATGATGGCCAACTACCGGACCGCCGGTCTGGCCGACATGGCCAATGCCATTCTTGACGGGCGGCAGCACCGCTGTTCACTCGAATTTGCCCTGCACGTGGTGGACGTCATGACCGCCATCCTTCATTCTGGGCAAACCGGCGAATTCGTTCGGCCCACCACCAGTTGCGAGCAGCCAGCCCCGCTTGGAATCGAGCAAGCGGCGGCACTCCTGAAATAGAAGGTAAGCGAACATGTGGACACCTGCACCAGACCGTTATGACACCATGAGCTATCGCCGCACCGGCCGCTCAGGGCTCAAGCTGCCGGCCATCTCGCTCGGCCTGTGGCACAATTTTGGCGGCGACACGCCGCACGAGCTCAAGCGTGAACTGTGCCGAACCGCGTTTGATCTGGGCATCACCCATTTCGATCTGGCCAACAATTACGGCCCGCCTCCCGGCTCGGCCGAAACCGCCTTCGGCGAAATCCTCAAGACCGATTTCCACGGTCTGCGCGACGAGATGATCATTTCGTCCAAGGCCGGTTACGGCATGTGGCCCGGGCCTTACGGCGAATGGGGCAGCCGCAAATATCTGGTTTCAAGCTGTGACCAGAGCCTCAAGCGCATGGGTCTCGACTACGTCGATATCTTCTATTCGCACCGTTATGATCCCGATACGCCGCTGGAAGAAACCATGATGGCGCTCGATCACATCGTCCGGTCGGGCCGGGCGCTTTATGCCGGGATTTCCAGCTACAATTCCAAGCGCACCAAGGAGGCCGCAGCGATTCTCAAGCAGCTCGGCACCCCGTGCCTGATCCATCAGCCAAGCTATTCGATGATCAACCGCTGGGTCGAGGATGACGGCCTGCTCGACACGCTTGAACAGGAGGGCATCGGTTCGATCGTGTTCTCGCCGCTGGCGCAGGGCATGCTGACCACCAAGTATCTCAATGGTATCCCCGAAGACAGCCGCGCGGCGCAGGAAAAGTCGCTCAATGCTGGCTTCCTCAATGAGCGCAACCTCGACAACATCCGCGCGCTCAACGAGATTGCCAAGCGCCGCGGCCAGACGCTGGCGCAGATGGCGTTGGCCTGGGTGCTGCGCGGTGGCCGGGTGACGACAGCCCTGATCGGCGCCAGCAAGCCGCAGCAGATCATCGATTGCGTCGGCGCGCTCGACAATCAGGACTTCACCGAGGCCGAACTGGCTGAGATCGACACCTATGCCCGTGACGCCGACATCAACCTGTGGGCGGCATCCGCCGAGAGGAAGGGGCCCTCGAGAAAATGAAAGCCGCCGCAATGCGCATAACGGGCGGTTGCCTGTGCGGACAAACCCGCTATGAGGCGAGTGGCCCGGTGCTGTTCAGTCTGTTGTGCTATTGCGTGGATTGCCAGAAGGCCTCCGGGACCGGCCACGTTCCGATCATGGGCGTGGCCAGGTCGGGCTTCACGGTGGATGGCCCGACGGTCATGTCGACAGTCACCGGCGGCAGCGGCTTGAGGGCGATCCGGAACTTCTGCGCCAATTGCCACAGCCTGCTGTTCGGAACGCCGGAGGCCGCGCCGGATTTTGTCACGATCTATGCCGGCAGCCTCGATGACCGGCATTTGTTCACGCCCCAAAAGGCCCAGTTCACGCGGACACGCCAGGCCTGGGACTCAGTGCCTGCCGGGCTGCCCGCCTATCAGGAGGCTGCGCCATGAGCCAGATCATCAATCCGATTCTGCCCGGTTTCAATCCGGACCCTTCGATCTGCCGGGCAGGCCCGGACTATTACATCGCCACCTCGACCTTCGAGTGGTATCCCGGCGTCCAGATCCATCACTCGACGGATCTGGTCAACTGGCGGCTGGTGAGCCGCCCGCTTACCCGCGCCAGCCAGCTCGACATGCGCGGCAACCCCGATTCCTGCGGCATCTGGGCGCCGTGCCTGTCTCATGCCGACGGATTGTTCTGGCTGGTCTACACCGACGTCAAGCGGCTCGACGGCAACTTCAAGGACGCCCACAACTACATCGTCACCGCGCCCGACATCACGGGCCCCTGGTCCGATCCGGTCTATGTCAATTCTTCCGGCTTCGACCCGTCGCTGTTTCATGATGATGACGGCCGCAAATGGTTCCTCAACATGGTCTGGAACCACCGCACGGATTCTGTCGGCGGAAGCCCGAAGCATCCGGCCTTCGCAGGCATTCTGGCGCAGGAATATGATGCTGCGGCCGGCAAGCTGGTGGGCGAACCGGTCAACATCTTTGCCGGCAGTTCTCACGGCCTGGTCGAAGGCGCACACCTGTTCCGGCGCGACGGCTGGTACTACATCACCGTGGCCGAAGGCGGCACCGGTTACGATCATGCCGTCACCATGGCCCGTTCGCGCGATTTGACCGGGCCCTATGAATTGCACCCCGACACCTTCCTGATGACCTCGAAGGACGCGCCTGACGCCGTGTTGCAACGCGCCGGCCATGGCCAGATGGTCGAGACCCCGGAGGGCGAAGTCTATCACACCCATCTGTGCTCGCGGCCCCTGCCGGGCGTTCGCCGCTCGCCGCTCGGGCGCGAAACGTCAATTCAGAAATGCGTCTGGGGCGAGGATGGCTGGCTGCGGTTGGCGCAGGGTGGCCGGGTCCCCGATGTCGCGGTGCCTGCACCCGATCCGGCGAGCCGCAAGCTGCCGGACGAGGCCATCCACCGCGATTTCACCGGCGACACCTTGCCCGAGGAATTCCAGTGGCTCCGCACGCCGCAACCGGAACGGATTTTCTCGCTGACCGGGTCGGCGCTCAGGCTGCATGCGCGCGAATCCATCGGCAGCTGGTTCGAGCAGGCGCTGGTGGCGCGGCGGCAGGAGCATCTGGGATTCCGCGCCGAGACAAGCGTCAGCTTTGCGCCGTGCAATTTCCAGCAGGCCGCCGGGCTGGTGCATTATTACAACCGTTACAAATTCCACTATCTGGCGCTGACCTGGCATGAAGACATGGGACGGGTGCTGACCATCCTGAGCTGCCCCGGTGACTGGCCGGATGGCAAGCTTCAGTTCCCGCTCGAACAGCCTGTTGCCTTGCCAGAAGACGGCGCGGTCGAGCTGGCAATGAATATCGATGGCGCGGCGCTGCAGTTCTTCCACAGACTGCCGGCCCAGGAGTGGCGACCCGTCGGTCCGGTGCTCGATGCCAGCGTCATTTCCGATGAGGGAGGCCGAAGCGAGCACGCCTCCTTCACCGGCGCGTTCACCGGAATGGCCGCCTTCGACACCTCGGGCGGCGCGATAGAGGCGGATTTTGACCGCTTCGCCTACATCCCGATCGAGGCCTGATGCGCAGTCAGCTTTGTACCTATGCGCTTGCCACCGGCGCGGTGCAGGAGGTTTTGGCCACCCCGCGCCTCATCGAAGCACCAAACTGGACGCCGGACAACGCATCGCTGATCGTCAATGGCGATGGCCGCATGTTCCGGGTTCCGCTTGATGCGCCGGAGCTGGCACCGATCGACACCGGCCATGCAGTTGACTGCAACAATGATCATGGCATTTCGCCCGATGGCAGCCGGCTGGTGATCAGTGGTTCCACTGACACCGGGGCCTCTTGCATCTGGGTTCTGCCGGTCACCGGCGGTACGCCGCGCCAAGTCACCCGGCAGGTTCCTTCCTGGTGGCATGGCTGGTCGCCTGACGGCAAGACGCTCGCCTATGTCGGCCGCCGCGACGGTGGGTTCGGCATCTACACGATCGGTGTCGATGCTGGCGACGAACAGCATCTGATCAGCAGGGGCGGCCACTATGACGGACCCGACTATTCACCAGATGGCGCCTGGATCTGGTTCAATTCGGACCGCGGCGGCAGCATGGAACTGTGGCGAATACCGGCAGGCGGCGGCGCGCCGGAGCAGATGACCGATGACCACCGGGTCAACTGGTTTCCCCACCCGGGTCCCGACGGCCATTCGGTGCTTTACCTCAGCTACGACCCCGGAACCGAAGGTCATCCGCGCGACCGTAATGTCGAATTGCGGCTCCTGGATCTGGCTGACGGCTCGGTTCGCACATTGCTGGCGTTGTTTGGCGGCCAGGGCACCATCAACGTGCCCTGCTGGTCACCCGATGGCAGCCGGTTTGCTTTCGTCCGGTATCACCAAGGCAACCGCTGAGCGCGCGCCGGACGCGGCTTGCCGTCAGCCTACCAGTGCGGCGGCGGCTGGTTGGCCGGCGGGCTCTCGGCGGTGTCTTCCATGTCCTGAAACCGGTCACTGAGCCGTGCGAGTTCGGCGCGCAGCTTCTCGGATTGCTTCCAGCTCTCGGTCAGCTGCCGGGACAATTCCTCGATCGCCGCCTGCTGGTGCGCCACCAGTTCCTCAAGCCGCACCATGCGGGCCTCGGTTTCCATGCGCGTCTCGTCATTCAGGTTCATTGCGTGATCTTCCCGAGTGTCGCCCGCCATTGCTCCGGCAGCGTTACCGGCCGCCGGGTGGCGCGATTGATATAGACATGGACAAACCGGCCATCGGCAAAGGCCGTCTCCTCACCATTGCGAAACAGTCCGATTGCGTAGGTCACTGACGATCCGCCGAGCCGGACCACCGAAATCCCGGCGGTGATGCGGTCGGGAAAGCCGGCTTCGGCGTGGTAGCGGCATCCCGTCTCCACAACCAGTCCGATCACGGCGCCGGTCAGCGGGTCCAGCAGGCCTGTCTCGATCAGCCACTGATTGATGGCGGTATCGAACAGCTGATAGTGCACCACATTGTTCATGTGGCCATAGACATCGTTGTCGGCCCAGCGGGTTTGAAGCTCGCGGAAAATCTTGAAGTCGGTGCGGATTGGCGGTGGTGTGCGTGTCATTGCAGTGCTTTCACCATGCCCGGCGGCGGTTCGCAAGACTTTGTCAACTGCTTTGCCGTTTATGAATGCGGAGGCTCGGAGGGAGTGAGTGCAAATTGCCATACGCGTGTTTGGCCAAATGATTCTGGACTTTGCAGAAAGAACTGTCGAAACTAAGCCAAAGGTCGCGGCCGCAAGAAGGGCGGTAATGACGAACCTGGGGAAAAAACGAGGGGCCATGAACGACATTGCCATTGAGCTGAAGGGGATCGACAAGAAGTTCGGCCTCATTCATGCCAACAAGAATATAAATCTGACCGTCCGCAAGGGCACGATTCACGGGATTGTCGGCGAAAACGGCGCCGGCAAGTCCACCATGATGTCGATTCTCTATGGCTTCTACCAGGCCGACGATGGCGACATTTTTGTGGATGGCAAAAAAACCGAGATCAGGGACCCCAATGCGGCGATTGCCGTCGGAATTGGCATGGTGCATCAGCACTTCATGCTGGTTGAGAATTTTACCGTGCTTGAAAACATCATGCTCGGCGCGGAGGAAAGCCAGATCCTCAATGCCGGCATCACCAAGGCGCGTCAGGAACTCAAGCGGCTTGAGGATGAGTACGAGCTCGAGGTGGATCCCGATGCGGTCATCGAAGAGCTTCCGGTTGGCATCCAGCAGCGTGTCGAAATCCTCAAGGCGCTCTATCGCGGCGCCGAAATCCTGATTCTCGACGAGCCGACCGGGGTGCTCACCCCGGCTGAGGCCGATCACCTGTTCCGCATTCTTGAGCAGCTCAAATCGCAGGGCAAGACCATCCTGCTGATCACCCACAAGCTGCGCGAGATCATGGCGGTGACCGACGAGGTGTCGGTTATGCGGCGGGGCGAGATGGTGGCAACGCGCGCAACTGCGGAAACCTCGGTCGAAGAACTGGCCGAACTGATGGTGGGACGCCGTGTGCTGCTACAGGTCGACAAGGGCCCGGCATCGCCCGGCAAAGTGCTCATGTCCGTGGAAAACCTGACGGTGCGCGACAGCCGCGGCGTCGATATGGTCAAGGATGTCTCCTTTACCGTTCGCGCCGGTGAGATTGTCGGGATTGCCGGGATTGCGGGCAACGGCCAGTCCGAATTGCTGCAGGCGATTTCCGGCATTCGCCGCGCCGTCAGGGGCAAGGTTGAGCTGCAAGGTCAGCCGGTTCACGTGACTGGAAAGACCGATGCCGCCGAATTGCGACGTCGGGGCCTGGCCCATGTCCCCGAAGACCGTCAGCACATGGGCCTGGTGCTGAAATTCGATCAGAGCGAGAACACCATCCTCGGCTATCACGACGATCCGAAATATCTCAACGGAGTTTTTCTCAACATCGACGCAATCCGCAAGGATGCGGCCGACAAGATCGAGAAATATGACATTCGACCGCCCAACCCACTGCTGAAAACGGCAAATTTTTCCGGCGGCAATCAGCAGAAAATTGTGCTGGCGCGTGAAATGGAGCGGGATCCGGCGGTTCTCGTGATTGGTCAGCCAACCCGCGGAGTCGATGTCGGCGCCATCGAATTTATTCACAAGCGCATTATTGAAATGCGCGATGCCGGCAAGGCAGTTCTGCTGGTTTCGGTCGAGCTCGACGAGATTCGTGCGTTGTCGGACCGGATTCTGGTCATGTTCGACGGTCGCATCGTCGGCGAACGCGCGCCGGACGCCGGGGAGGCGGAACTCGGACTGCTGATGGCGGGCGTCGAAGATACCAGGGAGGCAGCGGAATGAGCGTGCCCTATGCAAAGCTGCCCGCCTGGGTGGATTATGGACTGATCCCGCTGGTCAATCTGGCGGTTGCCTTTCTGGTGGCGGGTCTGGTCGTTCTGGCGGTTGGTCAGAGCCCGCTGCGCGCTGCCACTCTGCTGATCGAAGGCGCGTTCGGCTATGGCGAGGGAATCGGGTATACGCTCTATTATGCGACAAACTTCATCTTCACCGGGCTGGCTGTCGCTGTCGCTTTTCATTGCGGATTGTTCAATATCGGCGGCGAAGGCCAGGCCTATGTCGCCGGCCTCGGTGTGGCGCTGCCCTGCCTCTGGCTCGACCAGTTTGCGCCCTGGTATGTCGTCTTTCCGGTCGCAATCCTGGGCGCCGCACTGGTCGGTGCCTTCTGGGCGATGATACCGGGCTGGCTGCAGGCCAAACGCGGCAGCCATGTGGTGATCACCACCATCATGTTCAATTTCATCGCGTCGAGTTTGATGGTCTATGTGCTGGTCGATGTGCTCAAGCCGACCGGCTCCATGGCGCCGCAAACCCGCACCTTTGCCGACGGCGGGCAACTGCCCCGTCTCGACTGGTTGCTGGCGTCCGTCGGGCTGGATATTGGCGGCGCGCCGTTCAATTTGTCCTTCCTGCTGGCACTGGTCGCTGCGATTGTGGTCTGGATTGTGATCTGGCGCACAAAACTGGGCTACGAGATCCGCACCATGGGCCACAGCCCCTCGGCGGCAAGCTATGCCGGTATTCGCCAAAGCCGCATCATCATCATCACCATGATGATGTCGGGCGCCTTGGCCGGCATGATGGCGCTGAACCCGATCATGGGCGATCAGCACTCGATGCAGCTCGATTTCGTGGCAGGCGCCGGCTTTGTCGGCATTGCCGTGGCGCTGATGGGCCGGTCCCATCCGGTCGGCATCGTCCCGGCGGCGATCCTGTTCGGTGTGCTGTATCAGGGCGGCGCGGAGATTTCCTTTGAAATGCCGGAGATCTCGCGCGACATGATCACCATTATCCAGGGCCTCGTCATCCTGTTTGCCGGTGCATTGGAAAACATGTTCCGGCCGGCAATCACCACGTTCTTTGCCACACTGGGTTCCGCCCGCGCCGACAAACCCCTGCCAGCGGCGGAGTGAGATCATGGAATATTTCGACACCCTCATCGTTATTCTGCAATCCACCATCCGGGTTTCGGTGCCGTTGATCCTGGCGGCGCTTGCAGGTCTCTACTCCGAGCGCGCCGGTATTTTCGACATCGGGCTTGAAGGCAAAATGCTCGCCGCGGCCTTCGCCGGCGGTGCCGCAGCGTCGGTGTTCGGTTCGGCATTCATCGGACTTTGCGCTGCGGTGTTTGTCTCGGTCTGCCTGGCGATTGTGCATGGCTTTGCGTCCATCACCCAGCGAGGAAATCAGATCGTTTCCGGCGTTGCGATCAATTTCATTGCGCTCGGAGCCACAGTCATTCTCGGCCAGGCCTGGTTCCGGCAGGGCGGGCGGACCCCGCAATTGCGCGACGGCGAACGGTTTACCACCGTCGAACTGCCCTTTGCCGCCGAACTCGCCGACATACCGGTGCTTGGGTCGATCTATTCAAACCTGCTGTCAGGCCATTTCCTGCTGACTTATCTGGCGTTCGCGCTGGTTCCGTTTACCTGGTGGGTGCTTTACCGGACCCGGTTCGGGCTGCGTCTGCGCGCGGTCGGCGAAAATCCCGGTGCGGTTGATACGGCCGGAATCTCCGTGACCTGGATGCGCTACCGGGCGGTGATCTGCTGCGGGATTCTCTGCGGTGTCGCCGGCGCCTATCTGTCGATGGCCATGACGGCCGGCTTCGTCAAGGGCATGACCGCGGGCAAGGGCTTCATCGCGCTGGCGGCATTGATCTTTGCCAAATGGAAGCCGGTCAACGTCATGTTCGCCTGTTTGTTGTTCGGCTTTCTCGACGCCATGTCGATCCGCATGCAGGGCAATCCGCTTCCCTTCATCGGCATGGTGCCGGTTCAGTTCATGCAGGCGCTGCCTTATCTGCTGACCGTCATCCTGCTGGCAGGTTTTATCGGCAAGGCCATTCCGCCGCGTGCCGGCGGCGTGCCCTATGTCAAGGAACGATGACATGTCCCGTGATCTGTTTGAGGCCGCCCGGACCGCCATGGCCAGATGCCATGCGCCCTATTCCAAGTTTCCCGTTGGCGCCGCCATCCGCGATGCGGACGGCCGGATCCATGCCGGCGCCAATATCGAGGTGATCTCTTTTCCCGAAGGCTGGTGTGCCGAGACCACGGCAATCAGTCACATGATTATGGCTGGCGGACACCGCATCCGCGAAGTTGCGGTGGTGGCCGAAAAGCTGGAACTGTGTCCGCCCTGCGGCGGTTGCCGGCAAAGATTGGCCGAGTTTGCCGATGCAGATACGCTGGTGCATCTGTGTGATGCTGAAGGCGTCAGACAGACAATGCGGATGGATGAATTGCTGCCCTTTGCATTTGAAACCGAGGTGATCGGATGAACGCGGCGATCGATGTCCTCACCGACAGGCTGCATGGTCTGGAACCGCGCCATGCCATTGTCCTGGGCTCGGGCCTCGGCTCCCTGGTCGAAACGGTCGCCGACCCGGTGCGCATCCCCTACAGCGATCTGCCGGGCTTTCCTGAAAGTGGTGTTTCCGGCCATGCGGGAGAACTTGTCGCCGGCCATATCGGCAAAACCCCGGTGATCATGCTGTCGGGCCGGTCGCATTATTACGAACACGGCAGAGCTGACGCGATGCGCGCATCGCTGGTGGCGTTGCAGGGCTTTGGCGTCACCAATCTGATCCTGACCAATTCTGCCGGATCCTTGCGTCAGGAGATGCCGCCGGGCTCGGTGATGCGGATTTCCGATCACATCAATTTTTCAGGCACCAATCCGCTGTTTGGCGAACCCAGCGACCGGCGTTTTGTCGGCATGACAAATGCCTATGATGCAGACCTCGCTGCACGCATGAAAGCGGCGGCTCAAGCCACGGGCACCGAGTTGCACGAAGGCGTCTACATGTGGCTCTCGGGTCCGAGTTTCGAAACCCCGGCGGAAATCCGCATGGCGCGCATCTTGGGCGCGGATGCTGTCGGAATGTCGACGGTCCCTGAAGTCATTCTTGCCCGGTTTCTCGGAATGAAAGTTACTGCCGCCTCGGTCATTACCAATTATGCTGCCGGAATGACGGGCGGCGAACTCAGCCATCAGGAAACCAAGGACATGGCTCCGGTTGGCGGCAAACGATTGTCCGCCATCCTCACGCACCTCATCGGAGATTTGGCATGAGTCCAGGAAATGCCCCAACACCGGGTGTTGCGCGCGAGACAACGGGCTCGCAGCTCGTCTCGCTTGCGCCGGTCCACAAACGCAATACCGGCACCGCTTTCCTTCCGGCAATGTTCGAGAACATGTCGGTCAATCTGTCCGCGACCGAGCGCCGCGTTGCGACGCTTGCGACCCGGCGGACCGTCAAGAAGGCCTGGCAGGCAGCCTGGCTCATTCGGGCAATCGAATGCATCGACCTGACGACACTGGCAGGAGACGACACGCCCGGAAAGGTCGAACGGCTCTGCGCCAAGGCCCGCAATCCGCTGCGGGCGGATCTGCGCAAGGCTTTGGGGCTGGAAGATTACGATCTGAAGACCGGCGCCGTCTGTGTCTATCCGATGATGGTCGCAACCGCGGTCAAGGCGCTTGAAGGCTCGGGCGTTCCGGTGGCGTCGGTCGCGACCGGTTTTCCTGCCGGATTGACGCCGCTGAAAGACCGGCTGGCGGAAATCCGCTATGCCGTCGGGGAAGGCGCTGCCGAGATCGATATTGTCATTTCCCGCCGTCACGTGCTGACTGGCAACTGGTCGGACCTTTATGACGAAGTGCGCGCGATGCGTGAAGCCTGCGGTGAGGCTCACATGAAGGCAATTCTGGCCACTGGCGAGCTCAAGACCCTTTCAAATGTCTACAAGGCGTCGATGGTCTCGATGATGGCCGGCGCCGATTTCGTCAAGACCTCGACCGGCATGGAAGCGGTCAATGCGACGCTGCCGGTAAGTCTGACAATGGTGAGGTCGGTTCGCGACTATCTGGAATTGACCGGACAGATCTGCGGTTTCAAGCCCGCCGGCGGCATCCGCAGCACCAAGGAAGCCATCTCCTGGCTGATCCTGATGAAGGAAGAGCTTGGAAACGACTGGTTGAAACCGGATCTCTTCCGGTTCGGCGCAAGTTCGCTGTTGGGCGATATCGAGCGGCAGATCGAACATAATGTGAGCGGCCGCTATTCCTCGGCCCATCGTCACGGACTGGCGTGAGGAGCGCTCCATGAACAAGATCAGAGATATTTTGAACACCATGGAATATGGCCCGGCTCCCGAAGACGACAAGGATGTCCGCGCATGGCTTGAAAGCCACAAGGCAGGATTTGGACACTTTGTCGGCGGCAGGTTCACGCAAGCCAAAGGCAAGACATTTGCCGTTACCAATCCGGCGAACGGTGAAAAACTGGCCGATGTCGCGATAGCCGATTCCGCCGATGTCGACAGCGCGGTCCATGAAGCCGCCAAGGCGCTCAAAAAATGGCAGGCGCTATCGGGCAATCAGCGTGCGCGTCATCTCTATGCCGTGGCCCGCCATGTTCAGAAACACGCCCGTTTTCTCGCGGTGCTGGAAACGCTGGACAACGGCAAGACCATTCGTGAAACCCGCGATATCGACATTCCGCTGGTGGTCCGGCATTTCTACCACCACGCCGGCTGGGCCGAGCTTTGCGACACCGCCTTTCCCGGATACGAGGCTGCAGGTGTCTGCGGGCAGATCATCCCGTGGAATTTCCCGCTGCTGATGCTGTCCTGGAAAGTGGCGCCGGCGCTTGCCGCGGGCTGCACGGTTGTTCTCAAATCAGCTGAACACACCCCGCTGACTGCCCTCGCTTTTGCCGAAATCTGCGCGGAAGCCGGCCTTCCGGACGGGGTGTTCAATCTCGTCAACGGCGCCGGCGAGACCGGCGCCCTGCTTGCCGGCCATGACGGCATCGCCAAGCTCGCCTTCACCGGGTCGACCGAAGTCGGACGGCTGCTGCGGCGTCAGACCGCCGGATCGGGCAAGAAGCTGTCGCTGGAGCTTGGCGGCAAATCCCCCTTCATCGTCTTCGACAATGCCGATCTGGATGCCGCGGTTGAAGGTGTGGTCGACGCAATCTGGTTCAACCAGGGCGAAGTCTGCTGCGCCGGATCGCGTGCCATTGTCCAGGAAGGCATCGCAGACCGCTTCCATGACAAGCTGCGCGCCCGCATGGAGAAACTGCGCGTCGGCAATCCGCTCGACAAGTCCATGGATATGGGCGCCGTCGTTGCGCCGGTCCAGATCCGGGAAATCACCGCCCGGGTGGAGGCGGGACTCGCTGACGGCGCGCAGATGTGGCAGCCGAGCTGGGCGCAGGCGGTCACAAGTGCCGACGGCTGCTACTTCCCGCCGACCCTGTTTACAAATGTTGCCCCGTCCTCGGCCCTGGCGCAGGAAGAGATTTTCGGCCCGGTGCTTGCTTCGATGAGTTTCCGCACACCTGCCGAAGCCGTGCAACTGGCCAACAATTCCCGCTATGGCCTGGCTGCCTCGGTCTGGTCGCAGAACCTCGATGAGGCATTTGACGCGGCGCGGACGCTGAAATCAGGCATTGTCTGGATCAACTCGACCAACCTGTTTGACGCCTCTGCCGGCTTTGGCGGCTACAAGGAGAGCGGCTTTGGACGCGAGGGAGGCCGCGAAGGCATGCTCGAGTATCTGGTGCCGTCCTGGCAGAAAAAGGCGAAAGCGCTTGCCGAAAGCGAGCCGCTTCCCGCGCCGGTGCCGACTCCCGGTGGTGACACCGCTGGGCTGGACCGCACGGTGAAAATGTACATCGGCGGCAAGCAGGCCCGCCCGGATTCGGGCTACTCCTACCCGGTCACCGGCAAGAACGGCAAACACCTGGCGGAAGTCGGGCTCGGCAACCGCAAGGACATACGCAACGCGGTCGAGGCGGCACACAAGGCAAGCGGCTGGAGCGGGATGACCGGTCATGCCCGGGCGCAGGTGCTCTATTTCCTGGCGGAAAACCTCGAACTGCGGGCGGCCGAATTCGCCGGGCGGCTGGCTGACGCGGGTGCGTCTTCCTCTGTGGCAAGGCGCGAGGTCGAGGCCTCGGTTGCAAGGATCATGCATTACGCAGCATGGGCCGACAAATATGACGGCGCGGTGCGCGCACCCGACAAGCGGCTGTTGACGCTCGCGCTCAACGAACCTTGGGATGTGATGGGCATTTCCTGCCCCGATGAAGCGCCGTTGCTGGGCTTCGTCTCGTTGGTCATGCCGGCAATTGCCATGGGCAACCGGGTGGTGGTGACGCCGTCGCAGCGGCAGCCGCTTGCCGCCTGCGACCTCTACCAGGTCTTTGACACGTCCGATCTGCCGGGGGGAGTTGTGAACATCGTTACCGGTGACCGGGACAGTCTTGCCGACACGATCGCCAAACATGACGATGTCGCCGCGCACTGGTATTTCGGCAGTGCGGGGGGGACCGAACTCGTCGAGCGGGAATCGGCGGGAAACCTGAAAGCCGTCTGGGCCAACAATGGCAAGGCGCGTGATTGGTTTGACTCCTCACAGGGCCAGGGCGAAGAGTTTCTTTTCCGCGCGGTCCGCATCAAGACGGTTTGGACGCCATTTGGCGTGTAAGGGGTAGACCATGCTGACCCAGGAGATCATCCGCACCAAGCGCGATGGCGGCGAGCTCGATCCCGCCGACATTGCCAGATTTGTCCAGGGGCTGACTGATTCAAGCGTGACCGAGGGCCAGGTCGCGGCATTGGCGATGGCGGTGTATTTTCAGGGCATGAACCGCGCTGAAGCCGTGGCGCTGACACTGGCGATGCGCGATTCCGGCGAGGTTTTGTCCTGGCCGGAGCTTGACCGGCCGGTTGTCGACAAACACTCGACCGGCGGTGTTGGCGACAATGTGTCGTTGATGCTGGCCCCGATCGCGGCGGCTTGCGGCCTGGCGGTTCCGATGATTTCCGGCCGTGGTCTTGGCCATACCGGCGGGACGCTCGACAAGATGGAATCGATTCCCGGTTACAATGCGGTGCCCGACAATGCCCTGTTTCGCAAGGTGATTGCCTCCGCCGGGTGTGCGATCATCGGTCAGACCGGCAATCTCGCACCCGCCGACAAACGGTTCTATGGAATACGCGACGTCACGGCCACTGTCGAATCGGTACCGCTGATCACCGCGTCGATTCTGTCCAAGAAGCTCGCCGAAGGCCTCGGCGCCCTGGTGCTGGACGTCAAGTGTGGCAATGGTGCCTTCATGGACAATCCCGACAGGGCCAATGAGCTGGCTGGCTCGCTGGTGGAAGTTGCGACTGGCGCCGGGATGCCGACCACCGCGCTGATTACCGACATGAACCAGCCGCTGGCAAGTGCCGCCGGCAATGCGGTTGAAGTGGCTAATGCCGCCGACTTTCTCACCGGAAAGGCGCGTGATGGTCGCTTGCTCGACGTCACCCTCGCCCTGGTAGCGGAAATGCTGGTGTCAGGCGGACTGGCAACCGATGCGGACGAGGGCAGGACCCGCGCACTTGCAGCGCTTGAAGACGGCAAAGCCGCCGAACAGTTCAACCGCATGATTGCCGAGCTCGGTGGGCCATCGGACTTCCTCCGCGATCCCGGTCGCCATCTGGTGAGAGCGCCGCTGATATCAGCCTTGAGCGCAGGGCGGGAAGGCTATGTTTCGGGCTACGACGCGCGCGGCATCGGCATGAGCGTCGTTGCGCTCGGCGGTGGCCGCACCCGGCCCGGTGATCCCGTCGATCATGCTGTCGGTCTGACCGGCTTGCTCCCTGTCGGCGCGCGGGTGGAGAAAGACACGCCGCTCGCCCTTGTTCACGCAAGGAACGAGGATCAGGTGGCGATGGTGCAACGCCAATTGCGTGCTGCCGTGCAGGTAAGCGAAACCCCACCCGACCGCTCGCCGGTAATTCTTGGCCGAAAAGGGTGAAGGATGGTGCGCGGGATGGATGGCTTGAAACTGCAACGGCCAGCAAGACCGGTGCCGCCGCCACACCGGCTGAAGCGGTCTAATTGATCAGTTCGAGATTGTTGTTCTTGACCCGGTAGGACTGGAGCCGCGACATGAAACTCATGCCGATCAGGGTTGCGGTGAGCGCTTTGTCATCAAGCACAAAAGCTTCGACATTGCTGACCGAAATGGAACCGACGTTCATGCGATCCAGCACGACCAGGGCCGACCTGGCCAGGCCATTGGCGGTCTGAACCTGGTGTTTGAAGTCGGCATTGGTCAATCCCAGCCCAAGCCGGCGGGCGGTTGAGGTGTTGATCGCCACATACGTTGCGCCGGTATCGATCATTCCCAGCACATAGCGTCCATTTATCTGGAAATCCGCCGAGAAATGACCCATCTTGTTTTGCGGGATAAACGCCGAGCGGACACCGGTCGCATAATGCGCCAATGCCTGTTGCGGGGCTTTTGCCACCGCGGCGGAAATCTGCTTGTCATCGGCTGTTTCCAGGCCGACATCCTGGGAAATGAACCCCGAGATATCCTGCGCATAATAGGGCAGGCCGGAAACTGCGAGCACGGCACAGCAGACAAGAAACAGATTTTTGAACATGCCGGTACTCCCGATAATACCAGCCCATTGAACAGGTTTGAGACTAACGGTCGATGAAACGCCGCGCCAATGGCTGGAAAATCCGAAAGTTTGGTTAAAAGGGTCCAAACGCGGCGGCCGGGTCCTACTTTGTCCCATACATGCGGTCACCGGCGTCACCGAGGCCGGGAATGATGTAGCCCTGTTCATTCAAATGGCTGTCGATGGAAGCCGTGTAGATCGGCACATCGGGATGCGCAGTCTGGAACGTGCGGATGCCTTCCGGTGCGGCCAGCAGGCAAAGAAAGCGGATATTGCGGGCGCCGCGCTCCTTGAGCTTTTCAACTGCGGCGATGGAGGAATTGCCTGTCGCAAGCATTGGATCAACCACAATGATCAGACGGCTGCTCACATCTTCCGGCGCCTTGAAGTAATACTCGATCGCTTCCAGCGTATCGTGATCCCGGTACAGGCCTATATGGGCGACGCGCGCCGAGGGGACGAGATCGAGCATGCCTTCCAGCAGACCGTTGCCGGCGCGCAGGATGGAGGCAAAAACCAGCTTCTTGCCTTCAAGAACCGGTGCCTCGATCTCCATCATCGGAGTTTCGATGTGCTCCATGGTCAGTTCGAGGTCGCGGGTGACCTCATAGCAAAGCAATGTGGAGATTTCTCGGAGCAAGCGGCGGAAGCCGGCCGTGGAAGTTCCCTTCTTACGCATGATGGTGAGCTTGTGTTGCACCAGAGGATGGTTGATGACTGTAACGCCGTCCATGTTTTTCTGCCTTGAATCTGTGTCAGATGCCCCGCTGCTTGTCGAACTTGATGCGGAAAACGCCTGCGCGGTAGAATGTCTGCGCCGGCTCCACCGTGGGAAACCTCCGGGAGCGCGGCATGAACCATGCCTGATTTAGACACTTATTCCCGGGTTCCAGCAACCGCCAGATTGGATTTCAGTCAAGCTGTCCCAAGAGATTTGACCGCGTTTGCTCGTCGACGAATGCGGCCTTGATTGCAGTTCGGGTGATGCTGGTAAGATCAGCGGTATCATAGCCCCATGCATCCGCCGCCATCTGGTATTCCCGGCCCACCGACGATCGGAAATGTGGCGGATCATCCGAACTCAGCGTCACCTTGACGCCCGCGCGGCGCAACTGGTCGAACGGATGTTTGCCAATGTCCGGATACAGGCCAAGCGCCAGGTTGGATCCCGGGCACACTTCCAGAACCACGCCGGCCTCGGCAATCCGTCTGGTCAGCGCACCATCTTCGGAAGCCCGCACGCCATGGCCGATCCGGGCCGGGCGAACATGGTCCAGCGCGTCACGCACGCTCTCGGGTCCGGCGAGTTCCCCGGCATGAATGGTGATACCAAGTCCGGCATCGCGGGCAATGTCGAAAGCACGTGCGAAATCGGCAACCTTGCCGAAACGTTCTTCTCCGGCCATGCCGAACCCGGTGATCAGGGGGTGAGGCCGCGTACTGGCGAGCCTGGCTGCCGCCTCCACCTTTTCCGGCCCCAGATGCCTGATGCCGACGATGATCATCCGGCATTCGATCCCGGAAGATGCCTTGGCCTGGGCAATGCCCTCGGCCAGGCCTTCGAAATAGGCTTCAGACGACAGGCCGGCAGCGGCCGCGTGATCGGGGGAAACAAAGATTTCCGCATAAATGGCGTTTTCAGCCGCAATCGATTGAAGATAGGTCCGCGCCAGCAGCGCGTAGTCTTCGGCACTCCGAAACAGGGCGGCGGCGCCATCATAGGCTGCGAGAAATTCGGTGAAACTGGACCAGACATATTGCTGCTCCGAGATGAAACCGGAAATGTCGCTGTTGTATTTTTCCGCCTGAGCCAGCACCAGCGCCGCAGATGCGGCGCCTTCGATATGGCAATGCAGTTCGGCTTTCTTGACGGCGTGTGTCACAAAAAGCTCTTTCCATTGTCGCCGCGTGGCAGCCCCAGATGCCCCGCCAGTGTTGCGCCGACATCGGAGAATGATGTGCGCACGCCGATGTCGCGGCTTGCGACTCCAGGTCCGAAACCCAGAATCGGCACACATTCGCGGGTGTGCTGCGTACCGCGCCAGGTTGGGTCGCATCCGTGATCCGCCGTCATGATCACCAGATCTCCCGGTTTCAACATCTTGGCAAAACGCGGCAGCATGGCGTCAAACTGTTCCAGTGCCGCGGCATAGCCTGCGACATCGCGGCGATGTCCGTACAGCATGTCGAAATCGACGAAATTGGTGAACACCAGATCGCCGTCCCCGGCATCCTGTGTTGCCTTCAGTGTGGCGTCAAAAAGCGCGGCATTGCCGCTGGCCTTGCGCAGATCGGTCACACCCTGGTGTGCGAAAATATCGCTGATCTTGCCGACGGCAAACACCCGGTGGCCGCTCTCGCTGACCGCGTCAAGCAAGGTCGGCCCCGGTGGCGGCACCGAAAAATCGCGGCGGTTGCCGGTCCGGTCAAAACCCGCTTCAGCCGAGCCGACGAAAGGCCGGGCAATGACACGGCCAATGTTGAGTGGATCGACAAGCTTGCGCACGATCTGGCACAGATCGATCAGGTTCTGCAGCCCGAAGCTCTGTTCGTGTGCGGCAATCTGGAATACGGAATCGGCCGAGGTATAGCAGATCGGCTTGCCGGATTTCATGTGCTCGACACCAAGCCGGGCGATGATTTCCGTACCCGAGGCGTGGCAGTTTCCCAAAATGCCCGGCAGCTCCGCCTCCGACACGATCTTGGCCACCAGCTCGTCGCTGAAAGCGGGGCCGACATCGGGGAAATAGCCCCAGTCGAACATCACCGGCTGGCCGGCGATCTCCCAGTGCCCCGATGGTGTGTCCTTGCCCTTCGATGTTTCGGCCGCAGCGCCATGCAGGCCGCGGGGGCGGGCGGCGCGCACCCAGCCGGCCGGAAGGTTGCCCGATGCCGCGATCGCTGCTTCAGCCAGGCCGAGCGATTGCATATGCGGCAGCGACAGACGGCCCTTGCGCACGCCGGGACGGTCGGCAAGCCCGGCGGCGCATTGTTCGGCAATGTGACCCAGCGTGTCGGCGCCCAGATCGCCATAGGCTTCCGCGTCAGGGGCTCCGCCAATGCCAAAAGAATCCAGAACAAACAGAAATGCGCGCGCCATGCGAAATGTCTCCAACTGACCGGCAAGTTAGCCGGTTTGTGTCGTGATCGAAAGACCGGATCTCTCTGTCCTGGTAACCTTGTTGTAACCATGAAAGTGCATTTATCCGTCAGAGTGGTATAGATCGGTCATGACAGAGACCAGGCCCAGTGTCAGAATTGCCGGACTTGCCAGATCGCGCGCCAAGGCTGGCGGCTGGATGCTTGGTGGATCAATGGTGGCGCTGGCGATGATGATGACGAGCGTGGCGCGCGCAGATTACCGGGAATCTCTCTCTGTGCTTCGCCTGGGTGTGGTTGAAAGCTATGTTGCCGCTGCCAATCCGCTCAAGCTTGAAGCGGTGCAGTCTGCCTTCGCCACCGCTCTTGGCATACCGGTCGAGATCATCAAGCTGGGCAGCTATGCGGCGTTGATTGACGCGCACGCCAGTGGCCGCGTCGGTTATGCTATCCATTCGGCAAGATCATATGCGGCTGCGGATGCTGCCTGCGGATGCGTCCGGGCTTTCCGGTCTCCAGTCGCTGCAGATGGATCCACTGGTTTCCGGGCGGTGCTTGTGGTCCGCGACAGCGTCAACGCACCGGTTTCCGCTTTGACAGTGGGGTATTCGCACGAAGGCTCTGTCTCCGGCTGGCAGTTACCCGATCAGGCAATCAAGGCGGGCAGTCTGGAACGGCCACAGATGGTCCGAGCTGGCAGCGTTGCCTCGGTGGTTGAGCTCTATCAGACCGGTGAAATTGACGGCTTCTTTGCCTGGCTGCCCGATATCCCCGGCAACGCAGGATCGGACCTGGGGCAATTGTTTGGCGGCTGGAACCAGACGTCGATCAGCGCTGCCGACCCGCTCCGGGTGGTCTGGTCTTCCCAGAAAATCCCCTACGGACCGCATGCGGTTCACCGCTCCCTGCCTGACGATCTGGTTGCGGTGCTCGGAACATTTCTCGATGACATGGCGTCGTCCGCTCCGGGATTGCTGGATGCGTTCGAGCCTGTTTATGGCGGTGGTTACGTCACGCCCGGTCCTGAAGACTACCGCAATGTCCGCGGGCTTGTGGAAGCATTGCCCGACGAAACCTCCGCAGGCAGCCTTCGCTGACATTTCCGCAGCGGTCTTGCGTCCTGGTATACTCGGCTATCTGGCTTTTTCCGGGCGGCGCTAACAGTTGGAACAGGTCACCTTTTCGCCCACCCGTTGGCGCAGATGGTAGGTCTTTTTCATTTCGAGCGTCTTGAAATCGACGTCCTGGATGCCCGACAGGACCAGCAGCAGTTCGTAATCCAGTTCGACTTCGGTCCGAACCAGAAAGGTATTCGGAACGGCCAGTTCTTTGGGAAGGGATTGGATTGATCCGACGGAGTAAGGCCGTGTCTCGTCTTGCTGCCACGACCAATTGGCTTTGCCCACACCGGTGCTGTCCACGGCTATGCCGGTGATCTTGACCTTCATCCCGTCTGTACGGAATGGCATCATCACGCTTTCCGCCACGTTCACCATGGACTTCAGGGTGGCCTTGTTGACGTCCTCTTCCTGGGTCACGAGGTCTGCCACGGTGCTGGACGCACGTGCCAGCTTCTTGTTGACGGACATGGCGACCGAAATTTCCAGCGCGCCCATGTAGAGCACGATCAGAACCGGCGCGATCAAGGCAAATTCGACGGCTCCGACCCCGGAGCTGTCGCCGCGAAGTTTCCGAGCGCTTTGGTTCAGTCTTGCCAGCATGCCCGTCATGATCGTGGTTCCTTTTGGTTTCCGCCTTTGAAGCTCACCGCAATGCCGCTCATGGATAATTCTCGTTGCGGAAAGCCGCGGTTGCGACCATCAGATAATCGCGCGGCATTTCGCCTTCCTTGCGGATATTGGTGATGAACGGGCGCACCAGGTCGGTCATCACTTCCCAGCGGTAATAGGCCCGGACGATATTGATGCTCTGCGGTCCGCCGGGATTATACTCAAAATCGCTGGGGTCCAGCTCCGAGTAGAGCGTGTTGTCAACCTTGGGAATGTAGTTGGGAATGGCGGCGAAAGACGCGAATTGCCGGACATCGAGATAGAGCTTCCTGTCCTTCGGGTCTTCCTTTTCAGCGCAGGTGATCATCAGGCTGACTTCAGCGCAGAATTTGGTGCGGAACTGCTCGGCGGACAGATTCTTGATTTGCCCGGTACGGACTTGCCGCGCCATGGTATCAACGGCGTTTGACAGCACTTGCTCCCCGGCAAAGGCGATAAACGCTTCGATCGTGGCGAAGATCAGCAGGAAAAACGGAAACGCGAGCAGGGCAAATTCAATCGCAGCGGTACCATCCTGCGACTTGCGGAAGCGGGAATATATCCGGCGTTTCTGCTGTGGCGGCTTTCCAGTTTGAACTGCTAGTTCTGTGACATCCATCATCGGACTCCCGGACAGTCGTTTCCTGGATCGATGCTAGGACATACTGGTTGAATATTCGTAACCCACACTTCGGGAGATTGCGGGGCTGGTTAAGCAAATCTTAAGATCGGCGCCGGTCGTGGCTCAGGGCTGCGCACCGGAGGTGGGCGTATGTTCTTCACACGCCGGTGAACAGGAATAGACAGACCGGGAGGTTTGTTTGAAGACGCGAAGCGTATTGGCTTCGTCAACTGACACCAGAATGCGCTCGTCGACGATAGCCTCGCCGTTCTGGTCGAGAATGACCAGATTGGTGGTGCCATAGGATTTTCCGGTCAGCACGATTGTTTGCGGATCGGAAACGGTCACGTCCGCGACATTGGCGTTGCCGATGATGACCTTGCTGACGTTGCGGTCGAGTTTGAGGATGCGGGCATGATCCATGAAGACGCGTATCACATCCTCGACGGCCTGGGCCGGGAAGGAAGACATCGCGACAAGGGCCAGACTGCTGATGGCAACGGCAAGTCTGCGATGTAGCGGGAAGGGATGGGTCATGCCGTTTCCTCGGGTTAGCGTCTGCTCCATAAAATCGCGCGGATTGGTGAATGAACACTTAAGGCGGAGCCAACAGGGACAAATCTTCCAGATTGAGATGGTTTATGGCTGGCGCCGGAGCTCATCTGGCGGACCGGGCTTGCTTCGACACACTCTATAATGGGAAGTAGACATCGGACTGTGAGACGCTGGGCAGGCCGGCGCGTCCGTCTCTAGGCGGATGTGGGCGCTCGGTTCTTAGCGGGCTGTTTACCATGCAGACCTTATTGCGAGTGAAAGAATCCGCTAACCTTGTTCGTTAAGCGGTTTGAAAACCCCCTCTCCTATGATCGTCAAATCCGACCAGCCAAAGCAGCTGGCGGAGTGCTGAAAAACATCTAGTGGATGAAGGAACAGACCCATGAAGAACCTTTTTAATCGTTTTGTTGAAGACGAATCCGGTGCAACAGCAATCGAATACGGCCTGATCGCCGCTTTGATCTCGGTCGCTCTGATCACCGGCGCCACCACACTCGGCGACACGCTGAGCAACCAGTTCAATTCTCTGTCGACCCATATGAACACTGCCAGCGGCAAGCACTAAGCTCAGATCCAGAGCCAGGCGAACAGACCAAAGCCGCCTTTCGGGGCGGCTTTTTGTGTCCGTGTTGCTGTTTCTTAATGTCTTCCATTTACGATCGGGCTTTACCTGGGAGTAAGCAGATGCTTGAGGCCGCCATTTTCGTCATCCTGCCGCTGTGCCTGGCGATGGCCGCCTTTTTCGACATCCTGACCATGAAAATTCCCAACCGGGTTTCGGTTGTCCTGGCGCTGTCGTTCTTTGCTGTGGCGCCGTTCAGCGGCATGGATCTGGCCACTTTCGGATGGTCGATCCTCGCCGGAGCTGCCGTGTTTACAGGTTGCTTCGCGCTGTTCGCTCTGAATGTGATGGGCGGTGGCGATGCCAAGATCTTGAGTGCAACGGCACTTTGGTACGGCCTGAACGCCGATCTGGTCGCGTTCCTGGTCTACACCGGCATTTTTGGCGGTGGGTTGGCGCTTATCGTTCTTGTCGTGCGCGCCAACCAGAATATCCTGCTGGTTTCGCCAATCCCCATTCCGATGCACTTTTTCAAGGACCGTGCGGGGATTCCCTATGGCGTCGCTATAGGCGCCGCGGCGCTTGTCACCTATCCAGAAACCTCGATTTTTCTCAACGCGCTCAGCCGTCCTTATTAAGAGCTGCTGCGACTGATCCATAGCCTGGGCCTTGGAATCCATAGCCCAGACTGGGCTCTGATTTCCGCATCCCTTTGCCAGGTCCCGATCCACCGGTGCTGCCGTTGCACGATCCAGTACCGGCCGCTCACGCCGGCTTCTTACCCCATGCCGCGCGCAAGTTTTATCGGCGGCAATGTTGCGTTAACCGTGTTTGGTATCGCCGTATTAACCATAATTACACGATTACAACTGCATGCTGTTTCGAGCGTACCCAACATTCGTTTGAGGAAACAGCATGAAAACCGCCCGCGTCGTCATCATGTCAGTGGCAGTCCTGGCCGCAGGATTGGCAGGGTACTTGGCCATGAACCTGTCTTCCCCGACCGTTCACATCAACGAAATCTCCTCAACCCCGGTAATCGAGAAGATGCCGACCATCGACGTTCTGGTCACGTCCTCCAACCTTCCCGTCGGGAGTCGGCTGAATGAGGACAGTCTGGAGTGGAAAGGCTGGCCGGAAGACGGGGTGGTCGAAGGGCTGATTCGCCGCGATGCCCGGCCCGACGCGATCACCGAACTCACCGGTGTTGTCGTCAGGCTGCCATTGTTTGCGGGCGAGCCGCTTCGATCCGAGAAAATTGTCGATTCATCTTCCCGCATCATGTCTTCGCTGTTGCCCGCCGGAAAGCGCGCTGTCGCGACAGAGATCTCGGTGGCGACCAGCGCCGGCGGCTTCATCCTGCCCAATGATCGGGTGGATGTCATCATGGTGCGCCGGAAAACATCGGAAGAAGGGTTTCTCACAGAGGTAATCCTGTCCAACATCCGGATTCTGGCTATCGATCAGCGGATCGAAGAGGACGCCGAAGGAAATCGTACCGCCGTTGGGACCACGGCAACCCTCGAGCTGACGCCAGACCAGACAAAAATAATTACCGTTGCCCAACAGATGGCCGACCGGCTGACCCTTGCCTTGCGCAGCGTCGCTGATGTTCGGGAACCAGACAGCGACGGCGCAAAATATCTACTGAGCGGCGGAGACGGCGTTCCGGCCATCCAGCTGATCCGCTCCGGCACTATTTCCAAAATCGGTGCCACCAACCAAAGCGGGGAATGAACGTGCGTCATACAGCAAGAAAGCTTCTGTCCTCCATCGCCAGTATTGCACTGGTGGGCACGACCATGATCGCCGGTGTCAGCATCGATGTGTCCAGCGGGCATTTCCTGTCTGCCGCAGCTGCGGCCGAAAGCGTCATCAAGATCAAACGAACCGGACCCGGCGTCAACAAGCGGGTCAAATTGGGTTTGAACAAGGCCTTGGTGATTGATCTTCCGACCGATGCGCACGACATCCTCGTTGCCGATCCGAGCCTTGCCGACGCGGTCACTCGCACCTCCCGCAGGCTGTATCTTTTCGGCAAGACGGTTGGCCAGACCAACATCTTCATCTTCGGTCCGAATGGCGAAGAAATCGTCGCCATCGATTTGGAAATCGAGCGCGATGTATCGGGGCTTCAAGCCCACCTGGCGCGCTTTCTTCCCGATTCCGACATCCATGTGGAAATCATCTCCGACAACATTGTGCTGACCGGCTCGGTGCGCACGCCGCAAGACGCCGCCCAGGCCGCCAGGCTGGCGGAAATCTTCCTGACCGGTGGTGAGGCCACGACCCGCGTGACAACAGCAACCAGTGAAGGTGGCGACGCCGCGATCAATGCCGAAGACCGGCAGAAATCCAAGATCGTCAATCTTCTCAAGATCGACGGCGAGGACCAGGTGACCCTCAAGGTCACCATCGCCGAGGTCAGCCGGCAGGTGCTCAAGCAGCTTGGTTTCAACTCGTCGATCAGCGGCGGTTCGGGAACCTTCGTCAATTCCAACCCCGCCAATCTGGGAACATTGTCGACGGGCCTCAACTTTGCCCAGATCGCCAGTGGTTCCCTTAACGGCCGTTCCATTTCAAGTTATGTCAATGCCATGGAACAGGCGGGTGTCATGCGCACCCTGGCTGAGCCGAGTCTCACAGCGATTTCAGGTGAAAGCGCCAGATTCTATGTCGGCGGCGAATTTCAACTCCGCGACGGGGTCAGCTACGATGAAGCGACCGGTGCCGCCACCTATACCGACCGTGAAGTCGAATATGGCATTCGCCTCAACTTCACGCCGGTGGTGCTGTCACCTGGACGGATCTCGTTAAAGGTTCATACCGAAGTATCAGAGCCGACGTTCGAAGGCTCCACCTCGCTTCAGGGGTCCACGGGCCGGCCCGGGATGACCAGGCTCTCGATCAAGCGGCGTGAGGCGGAAACCGCTGTCGAACTGCCCTCCGGCGGATCCATTGTGCTTGCAGGTCTCGTCAAGGACGATATTCGCCAGGCAATGTCGGGCTATCCCGGACTGTCCAAGTTGCCGGTACTCGGAACGCTCTTCCGCAGCCGTGATTTTGTCCGCAACGAGACCGAACTCGTCATCATCGCCACGCCCTATATCGTCAAGCCGGTGGCCCGCAACGAACTTGCCCGTCCGGACGACAACTTCAATGCCGCCGGCGACGGCGCCGGGTTTTTCCTTGGCCGCGTCAACCGGGTTTACGGTCGCATGGAAACCAAATTGCCGCCAGGCCGCTACCACGGCGTCGTCGGCTTTATCTACAAGTGATCAGGAACCTCACCATGTCGAGCAAGATTTCAGTTCCCGCAAATCCTGATCTACACAAGGTCCGGTTCGCAGTCATCCCGATGCTGTTTGCTGCATCGCTATTGAGCGGCTGTGCCGGTTGGGGCGGCAAGAGCATTACCGTCGGCGCGGTTCCCGATGATTACCGCACCAACCATCCCATCATCGTCTCCGAGCAGGAGCGCACGGTGGATCTTGCTGTCGCCTCGGGCGATCGCAAACTGACTGTCTCAATGCGCGAAACCGTGCGCGGGGCGGCGCAGAATTACAAGTCAAGTGCGACCGGCGCAGTCCGCATCATGGTTCCTGTCGGTTCTGCCAATGCCGATGCCGCCTCAGTGCTGTCGGAGCAGGTCGCCTCAGTCCTGCGCAGCGAAGGCGTGCCGGGGGACCGCATCGTCTCCTCGCCCTACCACGTTTCGTCTCCCGATGATGCGGCGCCTATTCGCATCGCCTTTCTGGCCATCACCGCGTCGACCGGCGAGTGCGGACGCTGGCCCGAAGACATGCTTGCCAATTCCACGGAGAACAAGACCTGGGCCAATTTCGGTTGTGCATCTCAAAACAATCTCGCAGCCCAGATCGCCAACCCGGGAGATCTGATCGCGCCGCGTGGCATGACACCGATTGACGCTGAGCGTCGATCGAAAGTGATCGAAACCTATCGAACAGGCGGCGCCGGACTGGTTACCGAATGAGCAGGCTCAACCGCAACGCGCTCTTTGAAGCAGGACAAAGTTCATGACCAACCTTGATTATGCGCTCGTGCAGGAGTCCGGGCCGGAGCTCGACGACACGACATCCTGGCGCAGCGATTTCGAACGGGTAAGACCGTTGCCGCGGATCTCTGTGCACGCCTTCTTTGAAACGGAAGGCGTGGCCAACACTATGGAGCGGTGTTCTCAGGACCGCCGCATGGCCAAGGTTAACCTTCGCATCAATTCCGGCGGCGTCTCCGCTGCAGCCAACATGTTTGCAGGCTCTCCCACACCCAATCTCCTGATTCTGGAGACCCGGGCCGACGGGCAGACTTTGATCGAAGAACTCGGCGAGCTTGCTGCAGTCTGCGATCCCGATACGCGAGTGGTGATCGTTGGACATGTCAATGATGTGGCTCTGTACCGTGAACTGATGCGCAACGGCGTGTCCGAGTACATCGTAGCGCCGGTTTCGATGGCTGACGTGATCGGCGTCATGTCCGCGATTTTTGTCGATCCGGACGCCGCACCACTCGGCCGGTCCATCGCCTTCGTCGGCGCCAAGGGCGGCATTGGTTCTTCCACCATCGCCCACAATTGCGCCTGGAGCATTTCCAACCTGTTTTCCAGCGAGGTCATACTGGCCGACCTGGATCTGGCATTTGGCACCGCAAATCTCAATTTCGACACCGATCCCACCCAGGGCATTGCCGAGGCAATCAACTCGCCGGATCGGCTTGATGAGGTGTTTCTGGACCGGTTGCTCGCCAAATGCTCGGAACATTTGTCAATGCTGGCAGCACCTTCCATGCTGGACCGGACCTATGACTTTTCTGCAGAAGCCTTTCTTCCCATCCTCGACATCATGCAGCGCAATGCCCCGGTTTCCGTGCTTGATGTTCCGCATGTTTGGAACGAATGGACAAAGAAGGTGCTTTGCGCGGCGGACGAGATTGTCATCACCGCCACCCCTGATCTGGCCAATTTGCGCAACACCAAGAACCTGTTTGATACCCTGCGGAAATTGCGTCCCAACGATCATGCGCCGTTTCTGATCCTCAACCAGGTCGGTATGGCCAAGCGGCCCGAAATCGCCCCCGATGTGTTCTGCGATCCGCTGCAAGTTGAGCCTCTGGCGATTATCCCCTTCGATGCGGCGCTGTTCGGTGAAGCAGCCAATTCGGGTCTGATGATTGCTGAATCCTCTGCCAAATCGCCGACCGCGGAAGCGATTTCGCAAATAGCTCACGTGGTCACAGGGCGGGCTGAAGTGAAGAAGCGCAGGAAACAGGGATTGTCGTCTCTGATCGGTCTTTTGAGCCGCAAGTAACTGTAAGTCTGGAGTGAACTGAATATGTTCGGCAAACGCAGCAATGTTGGCCCGGCCAAGCCGCCGCAGGCCCCGGCGCCCAAGCCGTTGGTTCAAGCCGATATCCCGGCGACGCCGGCGCCTGAAGCCGTGGCCACAGCTCAGCCCGAGACCCCGGCCGCACCAACGCCTGCGCCGCAGCCTGTTGTGCCGCGCCGGGAGGAGCCGGTTGCCAAGCGCAAACCGGCCCGCAATGAAGCCTATTATGATACCAAGAGTCAGGTGTTTTCCGCTCTGATCGATACGATTGACCTGTCGCAACTGGCCAAGCTCGATGCGGAAAGCGCGCGTGAGGAAATTCGTGATATTGTCAATGATATCATCACGATCAAGAACTTCGCGCTGTCTATCGCGGAGCAGGAAGAGCTGCTCGACGACATCTGCAATGATATTCTGGGCTACGGCCCGCTGGAACCGCTGCTCGCACGTGACGATATCGCCGACATCATGGTCAATGGGGCCGGCATCACCTATATCGAAGTCGCCGGCAAGGTTCTGGAAACAGATGTCCGTTTTCGCGACAACAGCCAGCTCCTGTCGATTTGCCAGCGCATCGTCAGCCAGGTGGGCCGCCGGGTCGACGAATCAAGCCCGATTTGCGACGCCCGTCTGCCTGACGGTTCCCGCGTCAACGTGATCGCGCCGCCGCTGGCGATTGACGGAACGGCGCTGACCATCCGCAAGTTCAAGAAAGACAAGCTGACCCTGGATCAACTGGTCAAGTTCGGCGCGATCACGCCGGAAGGTGCAGCGGTTCTGCAGATTATCGGCCGGGTTCGCTGCAATGTGGTGATTTCCGGCGGTACCGGTTCCGGCAAGACGACGCTGCTCAACTGTCTGACAGCTTATATTGATGCCGACGAACGTATCATCACCTGCGAAGATTCGGCGGAACTCCAGCTCCAGCAGCCGCACGTGGTTCGGCTTGAAACCCGCCCGCCCAACATTGAGGGCGAGGGCGAAATCACCATGCGTGATCTGGTCAAGAACTGCCTACGCATGCGGCCCGAGCGGATCATTGTCGGCGAAGTGCGTGGCCCGGAGGTATTTGACCTTCTGCAGGCCATGAACACAGGCCACGACGGGTCGATGGGAACGATCCACGCCAACAGTCCGCGCGAATGTCTGAGCCGTATGGAATCGATGATCGCCATGGGCGGTTTTACCCTGCCCGCCAAAACCGTCCGCGAAATCATTGCCGGATCTGTCGATGTGGTGATTCAGGCCACCCGTCTGCGTGACGGCTCGCGCCGCATCACCCACATCACCGAGGTCATCGGCATGGAAGGCGATGTGATCATCACCCAGGATCTGATGAAATACGAGATGCTGGGCGAGGACGCCAACGGCAAGATCATCGGTCAGCACCGGTCCACAGGGATAGGTCGTCCCAACTTCTGGGATCGCGCCCGGTACTATGGTGAAGACAAACGCCTCGCCGCGTCTCTCGACGCCATGGAAAAGATGACATCTTAAGGAGACGCGCGCGTGTTTGGTCTGGATACAATCGTGGTCGCCATCATTGGCCTGGCAGCGCTGTCCGCGGCGGCCTTGGGCTACGGCGTGCTCTACAGCCGGATCGAAGGCGAACGCAGGGCGGAGAGCCGCGTCAAGCGTGTCAAGGCTGCTGAGACCGACAGAACCAAGGCCACCGCAGCGCGCGACCGGCTCAATGAAGCCAACAAGCGGCGCAAATCGGTTCAGGATTCGCTCAAGTCTCTGGAAGAGAAGAACAAGGAAAATGACCGGCGCACTTCGCCCGCGCTGAAGGATCGAATTACTCAGGCGGGCCTGACCATCTCGATCCGAAAGTTCTATGCCCTGTCTGTCGCTCTCGGCTTGCTTGCTGGCTTCATGGCCTTTGTGTTCCAGGGCAATCTCTTTGTTGCTCTCGGCGTAATGCTCATTTTCGGTGCGGGCATGCCGCGCTGGATCGTTGGCTTTCTGCGCAACCGCCGGATGAAGGCTTTTCTTGCTGAGTTCCCCAACGCTCTTGACGTCATGGTGCGCTCGATCAAGTCCGGCCTTCCACTCAACGATGCCATCCGCATGATCTCGGCAGAGGGCCAGGAGCCGGTTCGCACGGAATTCAAGCGAATTGTCGAGGCACAGCAGATGGGTATGAACATACCTGAAGCGTGTGCGCGCCTTTATGCCCGCATGCCTTTGTCGGAAGCAAATTTTTTCGCAATCGTGATTGCCATTCAGGCCCAGGCGGGCGGCAATCTGTCCGAGGCTCTGGGCAACCTCTCGCGCGTGCTGCGTGACCGCAAGAAGATGAAAGCCAAGATCAACGCAATGTCGATGGAAGCCAAGGCTTCGGCCGCAATCATCGGCGCCTTGCCGTTCATTGTGGCCACATTGGTTTATCTCACATCGCCGGAATACATCATGATTCTATTCACGGACACCCGTGGGCACGTCATTCTGGGCGCCTCCGCCGTCTGGATGTCGATCGGCATAATGGTGATGCGCAACATGATCAATTTTGACATCTAGGGGCCAAGAACCATGATAGCAGATTTCGCTCTGTCCCTGACTGACCCGGCAGTGTTGTTTCCAGTCATGATATCCATTGCGGTCCTGGCCACTCTGTACAGTGTCCTGGCGCCCTATTTTGAGCGCGGCGATCTCGAAGCACGCATGAAGTCGGCGGCCCTCGAACGGGACGAAATACGAGCCAGGGAACGTGCCCGCCTCAATGCCGAACAGGCGCGTGGCGGTGCAAAAAGTGCCGGTCTGCGGTCCCGCGACAACGCCAATGTGCGCGGAATTGTTGAACAGTTGAATCTGAAGAGCGCGCTGGCCGATGATGCGACCGTGGCCAAGCTCCGTGCCGCCGGTTATCGCACCCAGAACGCTCTCAACATGTTCCTGTTGGCGCGCTTCGTGCTGCCGTTCATTTTTCTGGTTGGGACAATCGTCTATGTCTTTGTGCTCGAGAATTTGGTCGACAAGCCAACGACTGTTCGAATTCTGGCTTGTATCGTCGGGGCTTATGTCGGTTTCTACACGCCGAACATGTTCGTCTCCAATCAGGCCAAGAAACGCCAGAGTTCCATCAAGCTTGCCTGGCCGGATGCGCTTGACCTGATGCTCATCTGTGTCGAATCAGGTGTATCCATCGAGGCCGCGATGAAGCGGGTGGCGGAGGAGATCGCCGTTCAGTCGACAGCTCTTGCTGAGGAGTTCGTGCTTACGACGGCCGAATTGTCCTATCTTCAGGAACGGCGGGTGGCTTTTGAGAATCTCGGCAATCGGACAGGTCTCGACACCGTAAAGTCCGTGACCCAGGCGCTGATCCAGTCCGAGCGATACGGAACACCGATGGCCCAGGCCCTGCGGGTTCTGGCTCAGGAAAGCCGGGACCAGCGCATGAACGAGGCGGAGAAGAAGGCTGCAGCCCTGCCGCCCAAGCTGACGGTGCCGATGATCCTGTTCTTCCTGCCGGTGCTGATCGGCGTGATTCTCGGACCTGCGGCGATCCAGGTGATGGACAATTTCGGCGGCGGGTGAAACCGCACTCGGCCCGCATTGGCCGGCTGAAGTGAAAAAGCAATCATGCCCCAACCAATCAAGCGGGTGGCGGCCCCGTCCGCTGCACCTGGCCCAGGATGTCTCCCGAGCATTGATTCAATCCGATTACCGCCCGAAAAACTGTCATGGTAGAATGGGTTGCCAAGTCATGAGAGTGGCTCATGGGTTGGATGGAGGCAATTCTGCTTTCTCGGTTGAGGGGACGATCCGCGCCGAAAGTGGCCGGAGCCGAGGTCGTGCATTCATTTCCCAAGCCGCATGACAAAGGCGGCTCAAGTGGAAGCCCAAAGAGCGGGGTTCAGTTGGTGTTGTTCTTGTCCGAATCCTTGAGCTTGTTCCAGGCATTTTGCTGGGACAGCATGGCCCGCAGATAGGTCACATTTGCGCTTGCCTGCTCGGCGGAAAGTTCTGAACTGGCGATGGCTTCCGCTTCCTTGAACCGGCCCTGAAGCCCGACAACGAGCGCCAGGTTCTGGCGAACGCGGCTGTCGGCGCCTGGCTGCCGAACTGCGGACGCAAGATAGGTTTCGGCCGTTCTGAGGTCTCCCTGCAGCACATAGGACATGCCAAGGTTTGACAGCACCGAGGGTTCGTTGGGCTTTATGTCGAGCGCCTTGCGGTAGCGTGCGCGCGCAGTAGCCGGGTCTCCGAGCTGGTCGTGGATGGCGCCTTCCGCGGACAGCAATTGCCAGTCCGGTCGGTCCGGTGTCTGCGCGCGCTGGATGGCATCGAGCGCCTTGTCCAGATGACCGGCGCCGGCCAACGCCTTGCCATAGGCGGCAAGCACAGTCCGGTCGGTGGGATTATGAATCGCCACCTGTTGCATGACCGCCAACGCCTGTTCGGCACGACCACCCATTGTCAGCACCGAGGCATATCTCATCCCCACCGCTGCATCCTTCGGATTGCGGTCATAGGTCCTGCCGATGCCTTCGGCGGCCGAATGCAGTTCGGTCGCATTCATGGTTTCGAGCGGCTTGTTCAATGACGGAATCGATCCGGTCGTCAGTCGTCCCTTTGACGCGCATCCCGCCAGCGCGACGCTGAGCGTCACGATACAGACCGCGCTGAAAAGCCGGTGTGGGAGGTTGGAGCGTATATGGGTCGCTGACATTGGCCTGATCCCGGAAATCGAGTGTCGCGGCGGTCCTTGGTCAAGGTGCCACAGTCTTCGCTCCAGCAATAATCTGTTAACCCTAATCAAGAGTTAACGACTGATTCTCTGCACAGAGCGTCTGGAGAGCACGAGGAGCAACCATGCCGCCCTTCACCCACATAGATCGCCCTTCACCTTTTGCACCGACGTCCGGGGAAACCTTGCCTGTCTGGGCTGTATCGCGCGCCGATATTGAACGGGGCCATTTCGACAAGACGGCGCTGGCCTGGGCGCAAGCTGCGGGATTTACGGCAAGTGAGGGGTCTGTGCTTCTGGCGCCGACCAGGCATGGCAAGCTTGCCGGTGCCCTTTTCGGCCTGGGCGATGAGGCAGAATGTCATCCGTTCATTGGCGGCAAACTGGCCCGCTCGCTGCCCAAGGGAGACTGGCATATCGAGACGTCGCCGATCTCGGGTGCGACCATGGCGCTGGCCTTCGGCTTGGGTGCCTACCGTTTCGAACCCTACCGCAAACCGGCCGCAGACGGCCCCCGGCTGGTCATTCCGGCTGATGCCGATGCAAAAAAGATTCGGCGAACCGTTGCGGCTGTCGGTCTTGCCCGCGATCTGGTCAACACCCCCGCCAATGACATGGGGCCGGACGCGCTGGAAGCTGCGTTTCGCCGCTTGGCCAAACACTACAGCGCCGATGTCACTGTCGTGGCCGGAGATGATCTTGTCACCAAGGGCTTTCCGATGATCCATGCGGTCGGCCGCGCCGCGGATCAGGCGCCGCGGCTGCTCGAATTGCGCTGGGGACAGCCCGGTGCCCGCAAGGTGACGCTGGTCGGCAAGGGTGTCTGCTTTGATACCGGAGGCCTCGACATCAAGCCTGCCGCTTCGATGCTCAACATGAAGAAGGACATGGGCGGGGCCGCCAACGTCATGGCGCTGGCCATGATGATCATGGACGCCGGGTTGCCGGTCGACCTTCGGGTGCTCATTCCAGCGGTCGAAAATTCGATCTCGGCAGCGGCGTTCCGGCCAGGCGATGTTTTGATGAGCCGCAAGGGACTGACGGTTCAGATCGACAACACCGACGCCGAAGGACGGCTGGTGCTTGCCGATGCGCTGACCTTTGCCTGCGAGGAGACGCCGTCCCTGCTCATTGACATGGCGACCCTGACAGGTGCCGCGCGTGTGGCGCTGGGGCCGGATCTGCCGCCTTTCTATACCGATGACGAAGTCCTGGCAGGCGAGATCGCGACCGCGTCCGCCGCGACAGTCGATCCGCTCTGGCGCCTGCCGCTGTTCAAGCCCTACGAGGCCGACGTCAAAGCCAAGATCGCCGACCTGACCAATGCGCCCGCAGGTGGGTTTGCCGGCTCGATCACCGCCGCCCTGTTCCTCAAGCGGTTTGTTGCGCCGGATGTAAGCTGGGCCCATTTCGACATCTTCGCCTGGTCACCGAAAGACAAGCCGCATGCGCCGACGGGTGGTGAAGCCCAAGGTATCCGGGCTTTGTTTGAGGTGATCGGTCAGCACCATTCCGCTTGACCCGCATCGGCTGACTTGCGTGTCTTCCTCGTTTCGGCCAATGTAAACCGGTACCGAAATGATGCAGGCTCGTCTCCATGCCACTTGACCTCCGGGCTTCCGATGCACTCGGCCTTTGGCACGCGGCCACACTTGAACATGTGCGCCTCATCGGGCCGGATCTGACGATCAGGCAACTGGCCATTCTGTTGCACATCTACCTGGCGCCGCCGCCGCACACGGTGCGCGGTCTGGCTGCCATGCTGGGCGTGACCAAACCGGTGATTACCCGTGCACTTGACACCATGGGGCACATGGGTCTGGTTCGACGGGTGCGTGATGACCGCGACAGGCGCAATGTGATCATCAAGCGAACGGTGGAAGGCGCGCTTTTTGTCGAGAAGCTGGGCGACATCATCATCGCCGAAGGGCGCAGACTGTCTTTGGCCGAGGGATCAAACACATGAACGAAAATCTTGACCGCCGGTTGAACGCCTATCGGGCGGATCTGGCCGACATTCGTCTTGAGGGTCAGGTCAAGGCTGAGCGCTACACCGGCGGGGTTCCGGCTCAGGTTGCTGTGCCGATTGCCGATCTGCGTCCCAGACCCGACCAGGATTGCGGCATCGACACCCAGGCGCTGTATGGCGAGGCATTGACGGTCTTCGACCGGGCCGGCGGCTGGGCCTGGGTCCAACTGGCCGCCGACGGCTATGTCGGTTATGTGCGCGAAGACAGTATCCGTGACGGCGAGGCTCAGGCCACACACGTGGTGTCGGTTCCGCGCAGCTTTGTCTATCCGGGTCCGGATCTGCGCTTTCCCCATCGCCACTGTCTGTCCATGGGCAGCCGTGTCAGGGTGACAGGCGCTGCGGAAACCAGGGCCACACCCTACGCGCTGCTCGATGATGGTTCGGCCATGATTGCCACGCATTTGCGGCCGGTCGGTGACATCGCGCCAGACGATGCGGTGTCGATCGCAGCCCGGTTTCTGGAGACGCCATATCTCTGGGGCGGGCGCTCCGGGTTTGGTATTGACTGCTCTGGACTGGTGCAGATGGCGCTGGCCATGACCGGCAAGCCGGCGCCACGCGATTCCGATCAGCAGGCAACACAGTTGGGCGTTGCCATCGATCCGGAGCGCGACCGCCTGCAACGCGGCGATCTGGTGTTCTGGAAAGGCCATGTCGGGTTTCTCGAAGACGCGCAGACGCTGCTCCACGCCTCCGGAGGGACCATGTCCGTCACCCGTGAACCCTTGCAGCAAGCAATCGACCGTATTGGCAAACTCTATGCGCTGCCGACAGGCTATCGCAGGCCTTGAGCCGGCTCAGTATCCAGCCTTGCGGTCGACGAGGTGCATCAGCGCTTCGCCCCGCTCGAGCGCGTCCATCTGCTTCACAATCGGCGCGATCAGTGAAGAGGGAACCGAGGCGGCGGCGGCATGCGGCGTAAGCGTGACTTTCGGATGGCTCCAGAGCCGGCTTTCGGCAGCAAGCGGTTCCTGCTCGAAAACATCAAGCGTGACCGCTGAAAGCAGCCCCTCATCCAGGGCCGAGAGGATATCGGCTTCGCTTTGCAGCCCGCCGCGTCCGGCATTGATCAACACCGGTGCGCCCAGCGGTCCGCGCCTGGTCATCCGCTTGAACAGGTCGTGGTTGAGAATGCCCCGCGTGTCCGGCGTCAGCGGCAGCAGCACCACCACGATATCGGCCGATGCCAGGAAGGGACCGAGTCCCGTCTCGCCGGCATGACAGGCAACACCGTCAACCTGTTTTTCAGTCCGTGACCAGCCGCTCAGCTGAAATCCGAGGACCCGCAGCTTGGCGGCAGCGTCGCGACCCAGTTCGCCCAGACCCATGATGCCGACCGTCAGCGCGCTGGCTGCCGTCTGCTCCCGGTGCTCATACCAGACCCGGTCTGCCTGCTGGGCCCGGTAAAGCGGTCCGCGACGATGATGGTCGAGCACCTGCCAGACCACATATTCGCTCATCCGTGTGGTCAGGTCCGGTGACACGACGCGCACGATCGGCACATCAGGCAGGCTGGTGTCGGCGAAGATGTGGTCCACTCCGGCGCCAAGCGAAAAAATGGCCTTGAGATTGGGCAGGTTCGAAAGCAACCCCGGACGCTGCTTCCAGACCACCGCGTAATCGATGGTCGGATCCGCCTCGCCCTCCGGCTCAAGAGTGACCGCGCGGTCGGGCGCGGCCTTGCCGAGCTCGTCAATCCAGATCTCCGATTGCCATCCTGTCAGCGCAAGCAGAATGCGCCCGTTGGTGTGTCTGTCTGCCATGAGTGAACCTATTCGCTGACGACGCCGCCGGCCGCGGCCTCGAGATTGAACGCTGCCGCCATCAGCGCTTTGGTGTAGGCGGTTTCGGGTTGATCGAAGATCTGGTCGGCGGTGCCCTGCTCGACGACCTTGCCTGAGCGCATGACGATCACGTCATTGGCCAGCGCCCGAACCACCTTCAGATCATGGCTGATGAACAGATAGGCGAGATCGTGCCGTCGCTGCAGATCCCGCAGCAGATCCACGACTTGCGCCTGGACGCTCATGTCGAGCGCCGAGGTGGGCTCATCGAGCATGATGAAACGGGGCTTGAGCACCAGGGCCCGGGCGATCGCGATGCGCTGGCGCTGACCGCCGGAGAATTCATGCGGATAGCGCCACCGGGTGGAGGCGTCGAGCCCGACCTCTTCCAGGGCTTCCGCAACCAGCCTGTCGCGGCCGCCTGCGGAAAGATCACGGGAATGGATGGCGAGGCCTTCGCCGACAATATTGGCAATCGACATGCGCGGGCTCAGCGAGCCGAATGGATCCTGAAACACCACCTGCATGGCGCTTCTGAGCGGCTTCATCTGCTTGAACGATCGGGCGTGCAGCGGCTCGCCTTCAAAGAAAATCTCGCCTTCGCTGCGGATCAACCGCATCAGCGCCAGCCCCAGCGTCGTCTTTCCTGATCCGGATTCGCCGACGACGCCAAGCGTCTGGCCGGACTTGAGCGACAGCGACAGCCCGTCCACGGCCTTGATATGATCGACCGTGCGGCGCAGGAACCCCTGCTTCACGGGGAACCAGACCTTGATATTGTCTGCCTGCATCACAGCGTGGGCGGCAGGATTGCGCCGGGGTGGCTCGCCGCTTGGTTCCGCGGCAAGCAGATGCTTGGTGTAGGGATGCTGTGGATTGCCGAAAATCTCGGCGGTCGGGCCGGTTTCGACAATCTTGCCATTGGTCATGACACAGACCCGGTCGGCAAATTTGCGCACGATGCCCAGATCATGGGTGATGAACAGCATCGACATGCCGTGCTGGGTCTTGAGGTCGCGCAGCAGTTCGAGAATCTGCGCCTGCACGGTGACGTCCAGCGCGGTGGTCGGTTCATCGGCGATCAGCAATTCCGGCCGGTTGGCGAGTGCCATGGCAATCATCACCCGCTGGCGCTGGCCGCCCGAAAGCTGATGCGGGTAGGACGCCAACCGCTTTTCCGGCTCACGAATGCCAACCTGATCGAGCAGGGCGAGCACCTGCCGGCGCGCCTCTTCGGGGCGGACCTGCCGGTGCAGATGCAGAATTTCCGAAATCTGCAATTCCACGGTCTGCAGCGGGTTGAGCGAGGTCATCGGCTCCTGGAAGATCATGGTGATGTCGTTGCCGCGAACGGCCCTGATCTCCGGTTCCGAAGCCGTAAGCAGATCCTTGCCCTTGAACCGGATCTCGCCGGAAGGGTGGCTCGCGCCCGGATAGGGCAGCAGCCGCAACACCGACAATGCCGAGACGGATTTGCCCGAACCCGATTCGCCCACCAGCGCCACTGTCTCGCCCCGGTGAATGTCAAACGAGACATGATCCACGGCTGTCTGGCTTTCACCGCCCTGATGGAAGGCCACCGACAGATCGCGAACCGACAGCAGGGCTTCGCCCTGGCCGTCTGCTTTGGCGTCACGCACGGGGCCACTCATCGGAATGTCTTTCTCGGATCGAAGGCGTCACGCGTGGCTTCGCCGATGAAGATCAGCAGTGACAGCATGATCGAGATGGAGAAAAACGCCGTCAAACCCAGCCATGGCGCCTGCAGATTGCGCTTGCCCTGCGCGATCAGCTCGCCCAGCGAGGCCGACCCCGGCGGAAGCCCGAAGCCGAGGAAATCAAGCGAAGTCAATGTGGTAATTGAACCCGAAAGGATGAACGGCAGGAAGGTCAGTGTGGCCACCATGGCGTTGGGCAGGAGATGACGAAACATGATGGTGCCATTGCCGACGCCGAGCGCGCGGGCGGCGTTGACGTATTCGAAATTGCGGGCGCGCAGGAATTCGGCTCGCACGATGCCGACGAATGCGACCCAGGAAAACAGCAGCATGATCCCGAGCAGGATCCAGAAACCCGGCGGAAGCACCGCGGCGATGATGAGCAGGATGTAAAGCACCGGCATGGAAGACCAGATCTCGATGAAGCGCTGCATCAAGAGGTCGGTCCAGCCGCCGAAATAGCCTTGAACGGCGCCCGCGGCGATGCCGATCACGGCCGAGAAAATGGTCAGGGTCAGCCCGAACAGCACCGAGATCCGGAAACCGTAGATCATCCGGGCGGTCACGTCGCGGGTCTGGTCGTCGGTGCCCAGCCAGTTCATGTTGCCAAGGGTGCACCCGGGATCCTCTGCCTTGAGCGGATAGGCCTGGCAGCGGGTCTCCTTGTCCATCATCCAGAATGGCGGGGTTGGCGCCGAGTGCGGGATGTAGGAGTTGGCGGTGGTGTAGGAATAGCGGATCGGCGGCCATATCATCCAGCCGTTCGCCTCGATTTCATCCTGAATGAACGGGT
Organism: Hoeflea sp. YIM 152468; assembly: GCF_029210485.1. Classification (GTDB taxonomy): domain Bacteria; phylum Pseudomonadota; class Alphaproteobacteria; order Rhizobiales; family Rhizobiaceae; genus Hoeflea. Next base: position 295,068 of record NZ_JARGET010000038.1, on the reverse strand, counting down.
CGCGGTAATCGGTCCGTGCCAGGAAGCCGCCAAACTTCTCCTCCGGATAGTCGATCAGCACCGGATAGAGGATTTCGCCCTTGTAGGACGCCAGGATCGGCCGGTCGTTGGCGATGAGTTCCCCCAGAAGACTGGCGATGAACAGAATCAGAAAAATCCACAGCGACCAGTACCCGCGGCGGTTGGCCTTGAAATTGGCCCAGCGCCGCTTGTTTGTCGGCGACAGCCAGCCTTTGGGCCGTCCGTCCGCTTTAAACAGCTGCGCGTTCGTCGAGGCGGGCGCGCTCATCCGACGTCCCTCTTTTCAAAGTCGATGCGCGGATCGACCCATGTGTAGACCAGATCCGAAATCAGCCCCACCACCAGTCCCATCAGCGAAAAGATGAACAGCGTTGCAAACACCACCGGATAGTCGCGCTTGATGATGGATTCGAAGCCAAGCCGGCCGAGGCCGTCGAGCGAAAAGATGGTCTCGATCAGCAGCGAGCCGGAAAAGAAGGCCGAGATGAAGGCGCCGGGGAAGCCGGCAATGATGATCAGCATGGCATTGCGAAACACATGCCGGTACAAGACCTGGCTTTCGGTCAGTCCCTTGGCCCGGGCCGTGGTGACATATTGCTTGCGGATTTCATCGATGAACGAGTTCTTGGTCAAGAGCGTCGTGGTGGCAAAGGCCGCCAGCGACAAAGCGATCAGCGGCAGCGCCAGATGCCAGAAATAGTCGATGATCTTGCCCGGCAGGCTCAGTTCGGCGAAATTGTCCGAGGTCAGGCCGCGCAAGGGAAACCAGTCGAAAAACGACCCCCCGGCAAACATCACGATCAGCAGGATGCCAACCAGAAACCCCGGCACCGCATAGGCGATGATGATCAGCCCGGACGTCCAGACATCGAACCGCGATCCGTCAGTGACCGCCTTCTTGATTCCCAGCGGAATCGAGATGACGTAGGACAGCAGCAGGATCCACACCCCCAGCGAGATCGATACCGGCAGTTTTTCGGCAATCAGATCGATCACATCGATACTGCGGAAATAGCTCTCGCCGAAATCGAAGCGGATGTAATCCCACATCATCAGGCCGAACCGCTCAAGTGGCGGTTTGTCGAAACCGAACTGGGCTTCCAGCTTGGCGATGAACTCCGGATCAAGCCCCTGGGCGCCACGGTATTGCGACGAGACCGAATCGCCGAAATCCTGCTGGGCGCTGCCAACGGTATCGCCGCCGCCGGCAATCCGGTCGATGGCCGAATCGCCCTGTCCGGTGAGTTCGGCGATCACCTGCTCAACCGGACCGCCGGGAGCGAACTGGATCACCGCGAAGGAAATCGCCATGATGCCGACAACCGTTGGAATCATCAAAAGCAGACGGCGGAGAATATAGCTACCCATCAGGCGCCGCTCTCCGGTGTCGTGGCGATTTCATCGCTCCTGTCCGCTTGAGGTCTGATCAATCTCGCATCCTTCCAGCCACGACCTGTCGTCCTTGGCTGATTCGTGGTGTGTTCATACAGAATCGAATGTCGATTGAGGCGCAAGGCTGAATGCATCTCAGTTTGCCTCGCTGCTCCACCAAACTTCCGGGAAGCCGAGCCCGTAATAGGGCAGTTCTTCCGGATGGACCAGTGTCTTGCGGTAGGCCACCTTGACCGCATTGCTGTAAAACAGCGGCACCACGAAATGGTGGGCGAGAAGCACCCGGTCGAGAGCATGCACAGCGGCGATCTGCTCGTCGCGGTTTGGCGCGAAAATGACCATCTTGATCAGCGCGTCGATGGCAGGGTCGGAAATGCCGGCGTAGTTTCGCGAACCTTCGCGTTCAAGCGAATCCGATCCCCAGTAACCGGACTGCTCGTTGCCCGGATTGAGCGACTGCGCCCACAGGCCCCAGATCATGTCATAGTCGAAGCTTCTGACCCGGTTGGTGTATTGCGAGGCATCGACCGTGCGAATCCGGGCGTTGACCCCGATCTTCTTCAGATTGCTGACATAGGGCAGGACTGAACGCTCGAAGGAAGGGCTGGACAGCAGGATCTCGATCTCGAACGGGGCTCCCGTCCGGGCGTCAACGAGTTGCTGGTTCTCGAGCTTGTAGCCGGCGTCGCGGAACAGGGTCAGAGCCTGGCGCAGATTGGCGCGGGACTTTGCCGGGTCGCCGCTGACCGGGTTGGTGTAGACCGTTGTGAACACCTCTGGTGGCACCTTGTCGCCCAGGCTTTCGAGGATTTGTTTTTCCCGGCCTTCGGGCAGGCCGGAGGAGGCCAGTTCCGTGCCCCAGAAATAACTGTCGATCCGCTCGAAGGCGTCAAACGCCAGGTTTCGGTTCAGGTCCTCGAAATCGAAGGCAAAATTGAGCGCCTTGCGAACCCGGATATCCTTGAATTTGTCGCGGCGCATGTTCGGCACCATGGCCTGCATGATGCCGACGGCCCGAAGCGGATTTTCGATCTCCTCAAGGACGACATCGCCGGTGTCGATTGCGGGAAAATCATAGGCTGTGGCCCAGCGGCTGGCCGAATTCTCCTGCCGGAAATCGATGGCGCCGCCGCGGAACGCCTCGAACTCGACGTTGCGGTCGGTGAAGTAACCATACTCGATCGTCCCGAAATTGTGGTGCCCGACATTGACGTTGAGATCCCTGGCCCAGTAATCGTCGCGCAGCTCGTAGCGGATTGTCGACCCGGCGGTAAAGCCGGCGATCCGGTAGGGACCCGAGCCCATCACCGGCTCGAGCGTTGTGCGGCCGATGTCACGCTGGTTTCCGTCCTTGTCCTTTCCCTGCCACCAATGTTGCGGCAGAATCAGAAGCTGACCCAGAATTTGCGGCAGTTCGCTGTTGTTGATCTCATCGAACCGGAAGGTGACATCGCGGGCGCCGGATTTTTCGGCGGAGACGACATGGCCATAATAATTGGCTTGCAGCGGGTTGTGTTCCTTGGCCTTGGTGAAGCTGAAGATGACATCTTCCGGTGTGATCGGCTCGCCGTCTGGCCATCTGGCTTCGGCGCGAATCCGGAAGGTGGCCTCGGAAATGTCGTCGGGAAACGAAATGCTCTCGGCGATCAGGCCGTAGGAGGCTGAAATCTCGTCGTCAGCCGATCTCATCAGCGGATCGAACACCAGCGCCAGGCCTGCTGCCTGTTCACCCTTGGCCAGAACGGGATTGAAACTGTCGAATGTGCCTTCTTCCGAAAGCCGCAGCATCCCACCCTTTGGCGCATCCGGATTGGCGTAGTCAAAGCGCGGAAAATTCTCTGGATATTTCGGCTCGCCAAGCATCGCCGTGGCATGATGCCAGGTTTGTTCCTGAGCCGGTGCGACCGATGCAAACAGAAGCGATGCGGCGAGCGCCAGGGTGATGGAGGCAATAGGATTGGTCATTCTGGCCGGGTCTCCGATGACGACAGGTCTTCAGCGAGAGAATAGGCGACTTTTGCTGCGCTTGCAGATCTTGTTTGAAAAAATTGTGTGATTTCATCAAAAAGCCGGGCATCGCGCGCCCGGCTTTTACAAATTCGATCAGACGATCAGCCTATTCCGCCGGCAGCGGTGCCGGCGAATCGCCCAGGGTGCGCAGATAGGCGATCAGGTCGGCACGCTCATCGATTTTCTTGATGCCGGCGAAGCCCATTGCGGTGCCCTTGATGTACTTCTTGGGAGCAGCCAGAAAACCGCTGAGGTGCTCGTAATCCCAGACGACAGATCCGCCTTCGGAAAATTCGGTCATGGCCGAGGAATATTTGAAGTCGGCGTGGCCTGCGATTGGACGGTTGACGATATTCCACAGCCCCGGACCAATCTTGTTGCCATTGCCGGCATCATTGGTGTGGCAGGCAGCACATTTCTTGAACACGGCTTCACCCTTGGCCGGATCGGCGCTTGCCAGCAGCGGCGCGATCAATTCCGGCGCAGCCTCTTCAGCCGGTGCGCTTGCGTCACCGCCGCCCTCGGCCACTTCGATCAGGAAGCCTTCGGTTTCCGGTTTCGGTGAATCATAAATCCCTTCCGAAACAATGGAAAGGGTCATGACGACAAACATGATGCCCAGAAAAGCACCCGCCGCCGTGTTGAAATATGAGGAGTTCATGTTCCGTCGCTCCGTTTCGATTCGGTTTCCCGCCCAGTTTCCCGCAATATCCGAACCAGCCTTGAAATCGCGCGGAACCTATGTCTTTTGCAAGATCGTTGCAACACCGTTTGTAACACCGGCAGTGAGACTTTTTGACACTTGCGCGGCATAACAGGGGAATTGGTCCGCTATGGCAAAAGATTCAGGGCACACGCTCGTCATTATTCCGGCCAGAATGGCGTCTGCACGGCTGCCCAACAAACCGCTTGCCGATATAGGCGGAGAGCCGATGGTGGTCCGCGTTGCGCGCCAGGCCATGCTGGCCGATATCGGCCGGGTGGCGGTGGCGACTGATTCGCGCGACATCGCCGATGTTGTCGAAGCCGCCGGCTTCGAGGCGGTCATGACGAGGAATGATCACCAGTCCGGATCAGACCGTGTGTTCGAGGCGGCCATGATCATGGACCCCCAGGCGCAGGCCCAGATAATTCTGAATGTCCAGGGTGACATTCCTGCCATCGAGCCGGAAACCATTCGCCGTTCTGTCCTGCCGCTGACCGGATCGGCGGCCGACCTTGCCACGCTCGCGGTGGAAATTTCCGATGAAACGGAAAAAACCAATCCGAGCATCGTCAAGGTGATCGGCACGCCCATTGGCGAGCGTCTATTGCGCGCGCTTTATTTCACCCGCGCCACTGCACCCTATGGCGACGGTCCGCTCTACCATCACATCGGGCTTTATGCCTGGCGGCGCGCGGCACTCGAACGCTTTGTTTCGCTGAAGCCTTCGACCCTCGAAACGCGTGAATCGCTCGAACAATTGCGGGCTCTGGAGAACGGCATGCGCATTGATGTGGCCATCGTTGACTCGGTGCCTCTCGGTGTCGATACTCCCGCCGATCTTGAACGGGCCCGCCAAATTCTGGCGCCGCAAGAGGCGCGTTTTCCTCGCAACGGACAGACATCATGACCGCTTCCACCAACCGCATCGCCTTTCAGGGCGAGTTTGGCGCAAATTCCGACATGGCTTGCCGCGACATGTTTCCCGGTATGGAGCCCTTGCCGAGCGCCACGTTCGAGGATGCCTTCAATGCACTGGCGCAGGGCGACGCCGATCTGGCCATGATCCCGATTGAAAACACCATCGCCGGCCGGGTCGCCGACATCCATCATCTGCTGCCCGAATCGCAGATGCACATCGTCGGTGAATACTTCATGCCGATTCACTTCCAGCTGATGGCCCTGCCTGGGGTCGAGCGATCGGAAATCCGCACCGTGCACAGTCATGTCCACGCGGTTGGCCAGTGCCGCAAGGTGGTGCGGGACAATGGCTGGAAAGCAGTTGTTGCCGGCGATACCGCCGGAGCCGCCCGGATGGTTTCGCAGAGCAATGACCGGACGATGGCGGCGTTGGCGCCGCGTCTGGCCGCCGACCTGTACGGGCTCGATATCCTCGAGGAAAATGTTGAGGACACCGACACCAATGTCACCCGCTTTGTGGTGCTCTCGCGCGAGGCCAGGCTCCCACCGCCTCCGGTGGCCGACGAGGTGGTTGTCACCACCTTCGTTTTCCGTGTGCGCAACATTCCGGCCGCGCTCTACAAGGCCATGGGCGGCTTTGCCACCAACGGCGTCAACATGACCAAGCTGGAAAGCTATCAGATTGGCGGCAAGTTTTTCGCCACCCAGTTCTACGCCGATATCCAGGGCCACCCGGACGAAGCGCCGGTGGCGCGCGCCATGGAGGAGCTGGCTTACTTTTCCAGGGAACTGCGGATTCTGGGTGTCTATCCGGCCCATCCGTTCCGGCTGGCGCAGAATGGAACGCTTGCGCAAGAGGAAGAGGGCTGACGCGGGTCTCTACCGCGACCAGTCCAGCCAGTCACGCATCAGCCGGTGAGCGATGGCGCCGGGCGGCGGTGCCGAGGCATCCGCCTGACCCAGGGCCGTCGAGAGCATGGCCTCGGTCTCGGTCCGGCTGAACCAGCGGCAATCTTCAAGTTCGACGGTGTCACGGGCAATGTCGAGGCTTTTGGCTTCGGCGTAGACGCCGATCATCAACGTATGCGGCATCGGCCATGGCTGGCTGGCATGGTAGCGCACCCGGTCAATCCTGATGCCGGATTCTTCTCGTGTTTCCCGCCGCACCGCGTCCTCGATGGTCTCGCCAGGCTCGATGAATCCGGCCAGGCAGGAATACATTCCCGGGGCAAAATGTGGGCTGCGGCCCAGCAGGCATCGGTCGTTGGCCTCATCCACGATGAGCATGATCGCAACCGGGTCGGTGCGCGGAAACACATTGTGCCCACAGGCCTGGCAGCTCCGCCGGTAGCCACCCGCTTTCGGCGTCATGGCGCAGCCGCAGGTGCCGCAAAACCGGTTGGTCAGCGCCCAGCTCACAAGGCTCGTGCCTTGTGCGTAGGCGCCGAGTTTTTCCTCGGTCAGCAGCGCCTGTCGGTAGACCGACCGCGTGTCGATGGCCTTGTACATCTCCGGCAGGTCGTCGGCCTCAATCGCCACCGGCATGGCAATGAAGGCGACGTTGTCCCGGTCCCAGCCGATCAGCACGGCGTCGGCGTTTTGCGGCTGCATGGCGGCGAGGTCGGGCGCAGCAAGCAAGCCTTCCGGAGCCACACCATCCACGCGCATCACCAGCTTGCCCTGGGCAATGGCAAAATACCGCGTTGTCGGCTCCTTGAGCGCGTCATCAAGTTCGGTTTCGGTCCGGTATTCAGAGCGGCTGTCAAGAATATTGCTGGAAAAAGCGACCATACGGCTTGCCTCGCCATGAGGTGCGTTATGGTCGAACAGGGAAAATGTCATGAATCAGAGGGCCTCGAGAAGTCTTTCGGTAAATGCAGTCCGGGCGCTACGGGACCAGGGGACCGGCGCGCCATGACCCCAGACAGGTCCGGGCCAGGCATCATCGCCCTCATTGCGCGCGATGATGTGCAGATGGAACTGGCGGACCTGATTGCCAAGTGCGCCGACATTGATCTTGCGACAGCCGGTTGCTTGCTTGACCGCCTTGGCGGCGATTGCGGTTTCGAACGTCAGCATGGTCTGGTCGAGCGGGGTCATTTCGAAGATTTCGCAGATGCCCGGGCGCTGCGGGACCAGCAGTACCCAGGGCCAGCGTGAATCGTCCATCAACCTGAGTTGACACAAGCCCAGTCTCATCACCGGTGTGCTGTCGCGCTCTAGGCGAGGATCAAGAACGAAATTGGTCATGAATAAGTCCGTCAGACAGGGCCGCGGTACAACTCTATCAGTTTTTTTGGGCTCTGGCTTGCATTTGCTTGTTCGATTGACGATATGTGGCCTTGGGAGGTTGGTGGTGGACGAGCCACTCGCCAACCGGGTCAGGTCCGGAAGGAAGCAGCCCTAACGAGCCCGGCACGGGTCACCGTGCCAGCCTCCCACCCTTTCGCCCGCGCAGGCCGAGGCAGACCGTCATTGACGCGACCCGGCCGGGGTGCAAACATTCATCTTGAATGGCCATCGAGCCAGCGCGAGGGCGGCACTGCAATCATGGATGAAGCAACCGGTACCAATACAGCGTCACACGCGGTTGCCGCTGAAGGGCAGGTGCCCTACCGGGTTCTTGCCCGCAAATACCGTCCCAAGGATTTCACCGACCTGATCGGCCAGGCGCCGATGGTCCGCACCCTGACCAACGCGTTTTCCACCGGACGGATTGCCCAGGCCTGGATGCTGACTGGCGTCCGCGGCGTCGGCAAGACCACGACCGCCCGAATTCTGGCACGGGCGCTCAATTACCAGACTGCCGAGATCGATCGGCCGACGATCGATCTGACCGTTTCAGGGGAGCATTGTCAGGCGATCATGGAAGGCCGCCATGTCGATGTCATCGAGATGGACGCGGCGTCCCATACCGGCATTGACGACATTCGCGAGATCATTGAGCAGGTGCGTTACCGGCCGGTGGCGGCGCGCTACAAGGTCTACATCATCGACGAAGTGCACATGCTCTCCAATCAGGCCTTCAACGGCCTGTTGAAGACGCTGGAAGAGCCGCCAGCGCATGTGAAGTTCATTTTCGCCACAACCGAAATCCGCAAGGTTCCCATCACGGTGCTGTCGCGATGCCAGCGGTTTGATCTGCGCCGCATCGATTCCGCTCTGCTGGTGGCCCATTTCAAGAGCATTGCCGATCAGGAAGGCATTGTCATCGACGAGGAGTCGCTGGCCATGATCGCCCGCGCCGCCGAAGGCTCGGTGCGCGATGGCCTGTCGCTGCTCGACCAGGCGATTGCCCATGGTGGCGGCGGCGTCGACGCCGGGGCCGTGCGCTCGATGCTGGGTTTGGCTGACCGGTCCCGCATCGTCGAACTGTTCGGCGCGCTGATGACCGGCGATGTCGCTGCGGCTCTGGCAAATTTTCGCGACCAGTATGATTCGGGCGCCAGCCCATCTGTGGTCCTGACTGATCTGGCCGATTTCACCCATCTGGTGACGCGGCTCAAATTCGTGCCCGAGGCCGGCGAAGATCCGTCCCTGACCCAGACCGAACGCGAAAGTGGCGCCGATTATGCGGCGAAACTGTCGACCGTTGTTCTGTCGCGGGTCTGGCAGATGCTGCTCAAGGGCATTACCGAGACCGACACCTCGAGCCGTCAGGCGGCGGCCGCGGAAATGACCTTGATCCGGATTGCCCATGCCGCAAATCTCCCGTCGCCAGAGGATGCGGTGAAAGCGCTCCAGACTTCCGGCGGCGCATCGGCGGGCGCCGGTGGGCAGCCGGCCGGCAACGGACCGTCCGGCGGCGGTGCCATGGCCCGGGCCGTGGGGGACCGCAGCATGCCGCAAGGCGGCGGCGGACAGCCTTCGATGCGGCTGGCCCATTCCGCCGAACCCTCGGTTGTCAGCCCCGCGGTTGCCGAGCCGGTCGAGGAAATCGTCATCGGCTCGCTCGAGGACATGGTGGCGCTGGCCGAGAAGTTTCGCGATATCGCCATGAAGGTGCAGATCCGCACCGGTGTCCGGCTGGTCCGGATCGAACCCGGTCGCCTCGAGATCAATCTTGCGCCGGATGCCAGCCCCAGCCTTCCCGGCGAGTTGATCAAGAAGCTGGGTGACTGGACCGGCGCCAAATGGACTGTGGCGCTCAGCCGGGAAGAAGGTGCGCCGACGCTGGCCGAACGCGAGACCGCCAAGCGCGAGGCGCTTGTCAGTGACGCGCGCCAGGACCCAGACATTGCGGCAATTCTTGCCCGCTTTCCCGGTGCCCGCATCACCGATGTGCGCATTGCAGCCACCGAGGAGATCCTGGCTGGCGATGTTCTGTCGCCGTCCGATGAAGGCGATATTCTACCAGACGATATCGAACCCGGCGACGAGACCGACTAGAGCAGCCGTCCCGGGCCCGGATCCGGCCTTTGGCCGGCATAGTGCACTCGAAAAGGAGATCCAGATGAAAGACATCATGGGTATGATGGGCAAGATCAAGGACATGCAGGCCAAGATGGAGCGCATGCAGGAAGAACTTGCCGAGCTTGAATGTGAAGGCGTTGCCGGTGGCGGAATGGTCAGCGTGCGGCTCACCGGCAAGGGGCTGATGAAAGGCCTTTCCATCGATCCGTCCATGTTCAAGGAAGACGATGTCGAGATTCTCGAGGATCTGATTGTCGCCGCCCACAATGATGCCAAGGGCAAGGTTGAGGCGATGATGGCCGAACGGACCAAGGAGCTGACCGCCGGCCTGCCGATTCCTCCCGGCATGAAGCTGCCTTTCTAAGCCACGCCCATGTTTGGTCATGACGGGAGTATGAAATGCAGAAGCGTGTAACCGGGCCGGAGATCGAGCGGCTGATCCAGTTGCTCGCCCGCGTCCCCGGGCTCGGGCCGCGGTCGGCGCGCCGCGCCGCGCTTCATTTGATCAAGAAAAAAGATCAGTTGATGGGCCCGCTGGCATCGGCGATGAACGAGGCTTTTGACAAGGTCCGCATCTGTTCGACCTGCGGCAATGCCGACACGTCTGACCCCTGCACGGTGTGCACCGACCCGACCCGCGACCAGAGTGTCATCATTGTGGTCGAGGACGTCGCGGATCTCTGGGCGCTCGAGCGCGCCGCGGCGATGAATGCCGGCTATCATGTGCTTGGCGGTACCCTGTCGCCGCTTGATGGCGTCGGCCCTGATGATCTGTCGATCGCAGGTCTCGTCGATCGCGTTGCCAGGGGCGACGTCCGGGAAATTCTGATTGCCGTCAACGCCACGGTCGAAGGCCAGACCACGGCCCATTACATTACCGAGCAATTGTCCGGCTTCGAGATCAAGATCACCCGGCTGGCGCACGGCGTGCCGGTGGGGGGTGAGCTGGATTATCTTGATGAGGGCACATTGGCAGCCGCCATCCGCGCCCGCACTGCATTTTAGAAGGTCCGTACTGCTTTTTTTGAGGAATGACAGATGCCGCGTTTCTTCAACCCCGACAGCATGGCAAAGCCGGCTTCCAATTATGTCCAGGCCGTTGAGATGGTTTCTCCCGGCCGCCGTCTGCTCATCTCGGGCCAGATCGGGGTCACGCCGGACGGGCAGATGCGGGACGGCTACCGCGCCCAGGCCGAGCAGGCCTGGCGCAACGGGCTTGCCGCGGTGGCTGCCTGCAACATGAAACCCAGCGATATCGTTGCGATCAGAGTCTATGATGTGGCGCCGGGTGATGTCACCGCCTACCGGGAAATCCGCGATCAAGTCCTCGAAGGCCATGCGCCGGCGTCAACTTATGTGATTGTCGCCGGCCTTGCCCATCCCGATCTGCTGACCGAAATCGAGATCGAGGCGTTTTCGCAGTCCTGAGATTCGGCAATCAAAACGCGCCATTTTCCTGACAGGCTGCTCAGGCTAAGCTGGCGCGATGATTCGCACACTGCTTCTGTCCGCCCTGTTCACTCTCATCGCCGCCGTTGCGGTGACGTCGGCGTCGCTTGCTGCCACCAGAGCCGGTGTGGACAAGCAATTTAGCCAGTGGCTGGAGACGGATCTATGGCCCGAGGCCAAACGTGGCGGCGTTTCCAGGCAGGTCTTCGATCGCGCCTTTTCTGGCGTCACGCTTGACTGGGATCTGCCGGATCTGGCGCCTCCCGGCTTCCCCAAGCCCAGGCAACGTGCCCAGAGCCAGGCCGAATTTCGCAGCCCCGGCGCCTATTTCAACGAGAAAAGCCTTCAGGGACTGGCGGCATCAGGCCGCGCGTTGATGAAACAACACGCCCATGTCCTGGGCAAGCTGGAGACGCGGTATGGTGTGCCGGCTTCCATCATTGTGGCGATCTGGGGCCGTGAGTCTGGGTTTGGCCGGGCAAAAATTCCCCATTCTGCGGTGCGGGTGCTTGCCACCAAGGCCTTCATGTCGACCCGGCCCGCGCTGTTCCGCCGGGAAATTCTGGCGGCGCTCGAGATCCTGCAGCGCGGCGATGTATCAAGCGCTGAAATGAAAGGCTCCTGGGCAGGCGCCATGGGCCAGCCGCAATTCCTGCCGTCGAGCTATCTCGACCATGCGGTGGATTTTGATGGCGACGGCAAGCGCGATATCTGGAATTCAACCGCCGATTCGCTGGCCTCGATTGCCAATTATCTGGCTCGGTCGGGCTGGGTGCGGGGACGCGACTGGGGTTTTGAAGCCGTCATCCCTGAAAGCGTCACCTGCGCGCTTGAAGGCCCCGACCGGGCCCGGCCGATCAGCGCGCTGGCCGATATGGGCATCATCCGGATTTCAGGCCGTGCCTTTCCCGATCACGAACGCCGCGCGCCCGGCATGGTTCTGGTCCCGGCAGGAACCTACGGGCCGGAATTTGTCGTCACGCCGAATTTCTATGTGATCAAGGAATACAACAATTCCGATCTGTATGCGCTGTTCATCGGCAATCTTGCCGACCGCATCGCCCAAGGCGGCAGCGCATTCGTGACGCCGTGGGGCAGCACCGGAAAAATGTTGCGATCCGACATCGCCAGGCTGCAATCCTCTCTGGAAAAACAGGGCTACGATGTTGGCGGCGCCGACGGACTGCCCGGCTACAAGACACGGCGGTCGATCGGCGAATGGCAGGCGCGCAACAGACAAAAGCCCACCTGTTTCCCGTCTGCCGCGCTCCTCAAGTCTGTGCGCTGATCCAGGCCGGGTGGCTATGTTGGAAAACCGCAAGGGTACCGGGCGCAAGCCCCTGTCATCGGTGTGACAGGGTCAGAAAATATCTCAACAAGCAGAAACAGGCACTTCCGCTGGCTCGGCATGCGATGAAGCGCCGAATCGAGGTTGCCTTTGACTGCCTTCCACCCCTAGAGATTTGACCTGAGACGCTTTCGTCCCCATCTGCACGAATGAGACAAGTTTGGAGAATGACATGATTGAGAAGCGCGAATTTTACATCAACGGGGAGTGGGTTTCGCCGAGCAAGGCCCGAGATTGCGAAGTTATCGATCCTTCGACCGAAGAAGCCTGCGCGGTGATCTCGCTGGGCTCGACCAAGGACACCGACAAGGCCGTTGCCGCAGCCAAGGCAGCTTTCGAGTCATGGTCGCAAACCGACCCGGAAACCCGGCTCGACTACGTCAAGAAGATCCGCGATATCTATATCGACCGCGCCGAAGACATGGCCCAGGCGATCAGCCTCGAAATGGGCGCTCCGATCACGATGTCGCGCTCAAGCCAGGTCACCTCCGGCACATGGCACATCGACAATTTCATCACCGCCTTCAAGGAAGTCGAATTCCTCCGCCCCCTCGGTCCGCATGCGCCCAATGATCGTATCGCCATGGAGCCGATCGGCGTCGTCGGACTGATCACGCCGTGGAACTGGCCGATGAACCAGGTGACGCTCAAGGTGATTCCGGCACTTTTGGCTGGCTGCACCATGGTGCTCAAGCCGTCCGAAATTGCACCGCTTTCCTCCATCGTGTTTGCGGAAATCGTTCATGCTGCCGGTGTCCCGGCGGGTGTGTTCAACCTGGTCAATGGCGATGGCGTTGGTGTCGGCACCGACCTGTCGACCCATGCCGATGTCGACATGATCAGCTTCACCGGCTCAGCGCGCGCAGGGACCGCCATTTCCAAGGCCGCTGCCGACACCTTCAAGCGGGTCTGTCTGGAGCTCGGCGGCAAGGGCGCCAATGTCATTTTTGCTGATGCCGATGCCAAGGCGGTCGAGCGCGGCGTGCGCCATTGCTTCAACAACACCGGCCAGAGCTGCAATGCGCCGACCCGGATGCTGGTCGAACGCCCGGCCTATGATCAGGCGGTCGAGAAGGCCATCGAAGTTGCCGCGACGGTCAAGGTCGGGTCGTCCCATGACGAAGGCAAGCATATCGGCCCTGTGGTTTCGGCTGCCCAGTACGACAAGATCCAGGGTCTGATCCAGAAGGGCATCGACGAAGGCGCACGGCTGGTAGCCGGCGGTGTTGGCCGCCCCGAAGGCTTCAATCGCGGCTATTTCGTTCGTCCGACCGTGTTTGCCGACGTGACCAATGACATGACCATTGCCCGCGAGGAAATCTTCGGGCCGGTTTTGTCGATCATCCCGTTCGACAACGAAGAACATGCCGTCGAGATCGCCAACGACACCATCTATGGCCTGACCAACTATGTGCAGAGTGAGGATGGCGCCAAACGCAACCGCATGGCCCGCAGGCTTCGCTCTGGCATGGTGGAAATGAACGGCAAGTCGCGCGGCGCCGGGGCACCGTTTGGCGGCGTCAAGGCATCGGGCCGGGCCCGCGAAGGCGGCGTCTGGGGCATCGAGGAGTTCCTTGAGGCCAAGGCGATCTCCGGCTGGGACAGCGACGTCGCCTAGCCGCCGACAATGATCAACCGGCACAAGATGTGCCGGTTGATCACGGCCTGACAGCGGCCGGAACAGTGTGATTCTTTGCTGGTCTCAGTGAATGCCGTTGGCACGCTGCAGCTCACGAACATACAGGACAATCAGATCAAGTTCGGGATCGGTGATGCCCTCGACCGGCGGCATGTGTCCAAACTGCCAATGGTGAGCCCTGACGCCATTTTTGGCGGCCAGGTGGAACGCGGCGTCGCCATGATGGCTGGGCTCGTAGATCTTGTGAACCAGTGGTGGCGCGATCCCGTCCTGTCCGGCAGCATCGATGCCGTGGCAGGAGGCGCAGGACCGGTTGAACAGGATTTCACCGTCCCGGGCCTGAGCCGACAAGTCCGGCACCACAACATTCGCCAGCGCGGCGCCGGACGGCGCGGTTTCGGGCGTTTGAAGGCTGCGGAAGATGAAGACGGCGCCACCAAGCAGAATAAGGCCGATCAGCAGGTTGCGCCGGATCATGCGAGCACCCCCTTGGCAATCTCGTCGATGATCGGGCAGTCGGGCCGATCATCGCCGTGGCAGTGGTCAGCCAGCGTCTTCAGTGTGGTGCGCAGGGATTTCAGTTCCTTCAGCTTGCGGTCGATCTCGGTGATCTTTTCCAGCGCCAGCGCCTTCACATCCGCACTGGCGCGATCCTTGTCTTCATACAGCGACAAGAGCGATCTGCACTCTTCGATGGTGAACCCGAGTCCTCTCGACCGCTGAATGAAGGCCAGCCGATGAACGTCCTTGCCGTCATAGTCGCGATAGCTGTTTGCAGCGCGCGCCGGTTTGATCAGACCGATATCCTCATAGTAGCGGATCGTCTTGGCCGGCAGGCCGGTTGCGTCAGATGCCTGGCCGATATTCATCGTCTGCCTCCTTGGATTCCAGACCGCTTGCTGCGGCGCTCTTGCTTAAGCCGGCAATCCCGCGGGCTGGGGCTATTCATATCGAACGAAACCGTAGAGCTTCCACCGGCCGGAAGGTCAAGCGTCGAGCTTGACCGACCGGAGGCGCAGCGCATTGGTGATCACCGACACCGATGACAGGCTCATCGCTGCCGCCGCAATCATTGGCGACAGCAGGGTTCCGGTCATCGGATAGAGCACCCCGGCAGCGATCGGAACACCGATGGTGTTGTAGGCGAAGGCAAAGAACAGATTCTGCTTGATGTTGCGCAGCGTCGCTTCCGAGAGCCTGCGCGCCCGCACGATACCGCCCAGATCACCCCTCAACAGGGTAATGCCCGCGCTTTCGACCGCCACATCGGCGCCGGTGCCCATGGCGACACCGACCTCGGCTGCAGCCAAAGCTGGCGCGTCGTTGACGCCGTCTCCGGCCATCGCAACCTTGTGGCCTGCTTTGTGCAGTTCCTCCACCAGCGCCTTCTTGTCTTCGGGCAGAACGCCGGCGCGGACTTCGTCGATGCCCAGCTGATCGGCCACGGCGCGGGCGGTGGTTTCATTGTCGCCGGTCGCCATGATGATCTTGAGGCCGGCCCGGTGAAGGGCGGCAATGGCCTCCGCAGTCGTCGCCTTGATTGGATCGGCGACCGCAATCAGACCTGCAAGTTCGCCATCGATGGCGACATACATCGCTGTCTTGCCCTGCGAGCGCAGCGCATGAGCCTGCGCATCGGCAGCTTTGGTGTCGGCTCCGACGGTTGCCATCATCGCCGCATTGCCCAGAGCAATATGCTGATCGCCTGATTTGCCGGACACACCTTTGCCCGTCGTCGCCTCGAAATCGGCCACCGGTGCAGCCGCGATATCGCGCGCCGCAATGCCGTCAACAATGGCCTCCGCCAGGGGATGCTCGGATCCGGCTTCGAGGCCGCGCACCAGCGCCAGCATATCGTTTTCGGCAAGTGGGCCGATGCTGACCACATCGGTCAGTCTGGGTTTGCCTTCGGTCAGGGTGCCGGTCTTGTCGACCACCAGCACATCGACTTTCGCCATCCGCTCGAGCGCTTCGGCATCCTTGATCAGAACGCCGGCCTGTGCGCCTCGCCCGGACGCCGTCATGATCGACATCGGCGTGGCCAGCCCCAGCGCGCAGGGACAGGCAATGATCAGCACCGAAACCGCCGACACGATGGCGAACACAAAGGCGGGATCGGGCCCGATCAGCAACCATATTGCAAAGGCCAGGACAGCCACGACAACGACTGCCGGGACAAAATACGAAGCCACCCGGTCGGCCAGCCCCTGAATCGGTGCGCGCGAGCGCTGTGCGGAGGAGACCATCGCCACAATCCGCGCCAGCATGGTGTCCTCGCCGACCTTTGCCGCCTCGATGACCAGGCTGCCCTGCTTGTTCAGCGTGCCGCCGGTGACGGTGTCGCCCTCTGTCTTCTCCACCGCGAGCGGCTCGCCGGTGAGCATGCTTTCATCAACATAGGTGCGGCCCTCGAGCACGATCGAATCGACAGGAATAGCGTCTCCCGGACGAACCCGAAGCCGGTCGCCGGCAATAATGTTTTCGAGCGGCGCATCATATTCGTCGCCATCGGGCGTGATCCGGCGGGCGGTTTTCGGCGCCAGATCCAGCAGCGCACGAATGGCGTCACCGGTCCGTTCGCGCGCCCTGAGTTCCAAGACCTGGCCGACAAACACCAGCGCGATGATCACCACGGCCGCTTCGTAATAGACCGGCATATGGCCGCCTTCCATTTGAAGGTCGGGCGGGAACAGATCGGCAAAGAATGTCGCGACAACCGAATACAGGTAGGCCGCACCGACACCGATCATGATCAGCGTCCACATGTTCAGGTTCCAGGTCTTGATCGAGGCCCAGCCGCGATGGAAAAACGGTCGCGCGGCCCACAGGACCACCGGCGTTGCCAGCGCGAACTCCAGATAGAGCGCCAGGGTTTCGCCCATCCACTCACGAACCGGCAGCCCGAGCATCGGGGCCATTGACACAACAAGCAGTGGAATGGCGGCCGCGACGCTGATCCAGAACCGGCGGGTAAAATCGATCAGCTCATGGTTGGGACCCTCGGCGATGCCGTCCATCGGCTCAAGCGCCATGCCGCAGATCGGACAGGTGCCCGGTCCCTCTTGCACGATTTCCGGATCCATCGGGCAGGTGTACATGGCATTCTTCTGCGCGGGCTGCTTCTTCCGCGCCTTGTTGCCCGACAGATAGAAGTACGGATCGCGCTCGAACTTGCCGTGGCAACCGGCTGAGCAGAAATGAAACGCGTCGCCCTTGTAGGTCAGCGTCGGCTTGCCCTTGTCGACCGCCACATCCATACCGCACACCAGATCCTTGACCTTGCCGTCAACCGGGACTGTCGCAGCCTTGAAAAGCGCATGCGTATCGACAGCAGCGTCCTCATGTTGATGATCACAATTTTCGTGGTCATGGGTGTGGTTCGACTGTTCCATATCGCCAATCCTTACTAAACTGCAACGACTGTAATCCTTCCAGTGAATGGAAGGTCAAGCGGCAAATATTGTTCCCTTTTCGGGATGACGACTCCAGCCATCGAAACCCTGCTGCCAGGAGGATCGCGTGCACAACGGAGGTAAAAACTGCGGTTCAATCAACCGGTGCTGACACGCTCGCCAAACGCAAGACGCGTCTTCGAACCGGCGAGATCGGTGTTTCCGCCGGGTGAGCGTGGTCAGGCATACAGGATTGAGTCATACCCGTATGTTTCGCTCAGCGCCTGGCCGAGGATGTGCTTGTGCTTGTGCTCAAAGGTGAGGAACTCGCTGAGCGTCGTCGAGCTTTCACGTGGCCACAGCAATTGCAATCGTCTGAGTTTCGTCGGGACCCTGATCCCTGCTGTTTCCGCCCGTACGATGATGTCGGAGATGTCATCCCAGGTTTTCTGCATTTCATGGGCGGCGGCAAACTCGATGATGGCCGCTTTCTTCTTCTCGTCGGTCGGGGTGTTCATAGAGGCATTGTCGAGCTCGACCTGCGCCATTTTGCGCATGTTGACCGCGTTAGGCAAAAGCCAGGCCTCGACGTTTTGCATGTTCTCGGCCACGCTGTCGACCAGCTTCTCGTCGAAATTGCGCATGTCGAAATTGCAGCCGGACTCGGTGAGAAGGCCGCGCAGGAACTCCATCAGTTTCTTGCTGTCATTGGGCAGCAGGTCCGGATAGTTTTTGTAGATGTCCGCGGCGATACGGCTGCGGTAATAGGCGTTGCGGCCAAACCGGCCGAGCAGGGCCTCATATTGCTGGCCGGCGAACTTGTCTCTGGCGAGATCGGACTCCGTCAGGGAGGCGATCAGGTTTTCCAGCGCGTCATCGCTCACACCCTGCGGCTGCCAGCGGACGCCTTCTGCCACCACTTGCTTTGGTCGCTTGGCCGATTCGCCCAGCGCGCCGTGGAAGGCGTCGAACACCTCCGCAGCATGCCGCAACTCTTCGGACAATTGCTTCAGGGCGCCGCGATCAATCGGCTTTGACGTTCCGTTTGGTTCGCAGAGCATCTCATGCATCTGCGGTTGGCTGTAAGACAGCCACTCCCGGAACTCTCCATTGCTGAGGCGTTCATCGATCCCGTTGACCATCTCCGCCAGCGTCGGCAGGTCGTCATTGGCGGGGCTGATACCGTTTATCCGGTAAATGCAACTGTGCAGTACCGGGGTTCTGGCCAGGCGCATGACCAGGAATGCGGCGACGAGCTGGTCTTCCAGTTGCGGCAGCGCCACGAACGCTTCCTCGCGGCCAAGCAGGCTCAGAGCCCGGACCAGAATGTTTCCCTCGCGCACCGCACGGAAGTCCGCCTGGCTGATCCAGAAATTCGGATTGATGGAATCGGCCAGAAACCACGCTGCCGGATCCCTGATGAACGTCTCCCAGGCAAACGCGCCCTCGGCATTGCCCAGGCCGTTGTAAAGCGCGGAATGGACTTTCAAGGGGGTGAAATCGAACGGAGAATGCGGGGCTCCAACCCAATCATGGTTGGCACTTAGCGCAGCAGGCAACGATTCGAATTTTCCCGCGTCCGACTGGGACGAGCGTTTGGCCGGCCGGTGCGCATCGATTTCCGCGATCTTCTTGTGGCTTGTCGTGTAGATGCCACGCAGCAATTGCAGGCCGGTCGTGTTGGCCTTGAAGGCGAGAATACTGTCGGAACTCAGATGCTGCCCGGCGCGCAGCTTGCGGCCCATTGTGTCATAAAACACCAGATGGTCGCCGGCGGAAATCTCGTAGGCCGAGAGCTTTACCTTTTCGCCTGTCTCATTGGGGACAACATCGACGAAATAATCCGGCGAGGAGAGCTCGAACCAGCGATGCTCCTGGGTGAGAAGCTCGATCAGATTCTGCCCTGCATTGCCGACTTCCGCATCGTCCCAATCGCCGGTTCCGGAGAGCAATTGCCGGTAGGCGTCAACGAGGTTGTCGCTGATCGACTGGAAAGTACCGGGATCAATGTCAATGATTTCGCTCCATTCATTGGCCCGTTGCCTGTGCGCCGACACATGCAGGAAATACAGCCCCTGCAGGAGTGGCCGGCTTCCCTCAATGGTCAGGACCGCATTCTGAACCCGGTCATTTTCTACCGATGCCCGCATGATCGCGGTCGCAGTGTCGTCTCTGGCGGCGAACTCCGCTTCGGTAATGTCATAGCCAACCGGAAAAATCTGCAATGCATCTTCCAGATGCGGAACCTCAAGCCGGAAGCTGGAGACGGCCACGACGTTGCCGGTGCTGTCCCCTTCATGGATCGGCCAGGATGTAAAATATCCGGCCCATCCGATATGGGCATTCGGCTTTTTGACGTGATGGATACGTTTGTCGGACCATACGAAGCGAGCATCGGGCTCGTCGCCCTCATCTTCGGGCAAGGCGATCACGACGTTTCCGTACCTGGCCTCGGGAAGTATTCCGTCCGTCTCGCGCGCCAGTTCGAAGGCCTTGAGCGGCCGGGCCGCCTGTCCGTCATCGATCAACAGCTCGACGGAGTGCGTGTCGCGCGGCAGTCGAAGCGTCCTGAGAAAATTTTCACCCGGCCCGATCGAAAACACATCAACGACAATGCCGGAGCGGTTGCCTTCGCGATAGGCGGCAGGCTTTAGATGGCACAGTACGATGGCGCCTTTGCGGTGCTTGATCAGCTCCTCGCCTTTGGAACAGAAATAACCAAGAACTGCCTGATCTTCGCCATCCCAGGCCAACCAGATATTCTCGCAACCTCCATCCCGATAAGCCATTCGACTCTTTCCTGTACTATACAAATGGTTTATTGCTATTAAGACTTATAACGAAATTCAGCAAAAGGGAACGCTGAATTGCCATCGAGTGAAACCAGCGAGATTCATGTCGGTCTGACCGGGCCGGTCAGATCAGGCAAGACGAATCTTTTTGTCGACTTTGCGAAATGTGTGGAACTGAACTTTCACGGATTTCGCCAACTGCATGACATCAAGATAGAGACTGACCGGATCAACCGGCGGTTACTTCGAAGTTACTATCGAAACCTTCCCGAGGCGACCGAAAGCGTAACCGACATCCGGTTTGATCTCGAAGTCGATCTGCCGGCCCCGGAGGGCGCGGCGCCCGGCAATGGATTGCAGAACCGACAATTCACCATCCATGTTCGGGATGCTCCCGGCGAGGCGGCTTTTCCGAACACTGAATTGTCTGGGACGGCCAACCCGCATGTGGAGAAAACCAGGGAACTGGACGAGTGGTTTTCCAAGGCCAAGGGGATTGTCCTGGTCATTTCCGTGCTGAATGCCGGCACGGATGCCGGATTTGAAGCTCTGATCGACAAGGTCGAGGATTTTTTCGAACGGGCGGGAAAGCCCGAATTCCAGAATCTCGAACGTGTGGCGATCGCCATCAGCATGTTCGACCTGCTGCTTCTGCGCTTCGGCAATCGCTCGCGCGACATCGCCACCGAACCCGAAGCAGTGCTCGCCATCCTGCATGCCCACATGCGGCCGGCCTTCGACATGATCAAGGATTTCAGGCCGTTCCCGTCTCAGGAACGCGACATCGATCTGCGCTTCATCGCCACCTCAAGCTACGGCTTCCACCCGCAACTGGGCTGCGCCAACATTGATGCGACTGCGGAAATCCTCGATCCCGGCAATTCACGGTTTCCGGTGCCGTTGACCCCGGACAATGTCCGCTACCCCTACATGACAGCTGATCCGTTCATCTTCGCAGCCCTAGGTCTTGATAGTCCGTTCCTCTTCACCCGGGACGAAATCTTGAGCGGTATCCTGAAGGAGCGAAGTTTGGCCGAAACCACAGACGCGGTGGCGAGCTCGATGGCTGCCCCTGTAGAGACGGCGAACCGGAACCCCGGCTAGGCCTGCTGACGCCCCAAGGGGCGCGCCAACTCCGCCCTATTTCTCTCAATCCATGCATGCGAATCGCGTTCAAACGCCGCCATATGAACGCGGCTTGGCGTAAAGCGCGTCGCATCAAACCGGTTCCGGATGACGCACTTCAGGCTCATTGTTTATGCATGTCGTTGTCGCAAAACCGCTGCACACCTTTGCGCAGATTGCCTTAGATCTCACGCCTGAAATTTGGCCTGACAACCACAGGCCTGCGGCGTCGGGGGCGGTGCGACGGATCGACTGCGTCTTCCTCCAGCAATTCACGGGCTGCAGCGTCCGGGTTGTCCCGGGACGCAGCGGCCTTTGCGGCAATCTTGTCATCCCCGCCCTTGCTGAGGGGTTTCTGGCTGGGCTCCGCTGCCGCATGCCGGTCCTCGGTGGCATGGTGCCGTTCCGTGCCACTGCTTGCAGCGGAGGCGGCGGAATCCTCGGTTTCAGCCGCTTCATAATGCCGGCGGATCCGGCGCCCGACCTCGGCCACACCCTGCTCTGAAATCAAGGTTCCGCGGCTGGTCTTGCGCGCAAGCTGTTTGCGGATCAGGTTGTCGATAATCAGACGCATCTGGCTGCGCATGTCGTGGGAATATTCCTCGTCGAAAAACAGCGGCAACAGATAGCCTTGCTTGTCGAACACACCATTGAGAATGACATTCTTGGCCGCCAGCACCGATTCCGGATCATCCGGTCGGGCATCGAGATCGAGATCGGAGATGTCGAGATCGTCCTTGCGCCTTGACCTCTTGGTCATGGCATTTGCATCCCAGAACAGTTTCGACAGCAAGAGCGACAGTTCCTGCAGCAAGGCGAGCAGGGCGGGGAAATAATCGCGGGCCGAGGCCGTGCCGTTGAAAAGCGCCTCAACCTTGCCTATCGCCTTGCTGATCGGGTCCTGTGACGGGTTGATGCGATCATAAAGACTGGCCAGATCCTCACGGTAGGGCCCGGTGGCCAGACCCCTCTGTTCGGCAGCGACGACGCAGGTTTCCAGCACGTCCGCGCGCATCTGATCATAGGCGCGTGTGATCGGAACAAGCCGGTCCGGACCGGACACATCAAGCATCTGGGTGCGCAATGTGTCGATGATGGCTTTGCGGCGCTCGGCTTCAGCACAGGACAGATTGAAAGACGCCTGGTCTGCATCGAGTGTCTCGATCTGGCGAAACAACGCCATCAGCGGCTGCGGTTCGCAGGCAGGCAGGTCAGACACGGATTTGAGATCCGACAGCACCTCGGTCACCACCAGGCAGTAATTGGCCGTTTGCTTGAAACTCGTCTGGGAAGGGGTGTTGATGAAGGCATTGACGCTTTGCAGAAATCCGTCCGCATCAAGCGTATAGCCCGACGCCAGGCCTTCACTGGCCTGAAGTTTCGCCGCACCAAGGTCTGCCACCACCTGCTGCAGGTCCGACTGCAACTTCGCCTGAGTGTCGCGCGCTTTTTGCAGGTCGGCACGTGCGGATTGATAGATCTTGGCGGTATCGGCCTTGAGCTTTCGTGTTTCGGCCAGCTTTTCGCCAATAGCGTGATAGCAGGTTCCCGGCAGGTCGCCGCCGGTGCCGGCCCGGCGTCTGCGGTTGCAGGCAGGATCATCGACGAGTTGGCTGGCAAGACCATCACTCAGAAGAACCGATTTTCTTTCGGGCGAGACGCCGGGCTCGCCCTCTTCTTCTACCAGAGCAGCCTCAAGCCTGCCGACCAACGCCTCGGCGGCCACCGATTGGGCCTGTCTGGACTTGACTTGAGCTTCGAGGGTTTCGATTTGCGCGTTCAGCTTGAGCGACTCGCGCTCAAGGTCTTCCTGCCGTGTCGCCAGCTGGCCCTGCCGGTTTCGCAGCTCGACCTTCTTGAGCTCAATCAGCGCCTGCAGTTCCGAGGCGATTTCCTTTTTCTTGTCCCGGTCGCGCAGCTCGTCTGTCAGCGCGCTCATTCTGGCCGAGTACTGCTTGAGTGCCTCGTCCTGAAGCAGTTCGATTTTCCTGTCCTGATAACGGTCATTCATGACCTGGCTGATGTCGTGCGCGTAAAGCCCCATCTGCCGCAAATTCGTTTCGGCATTGGCAAGATCGGATCGCCCCACACTAAGGAATTGCTGGTGATAGGAGGCAAAGGAGGAAATCCAGCAGATCGCCACGGCAACAAGATAGAAGGGCATCACCAGAGCGATCTGGGTGATCCTGCTCGAGGATATCCCGTCGCCCAGGACGAGAGAGGTGAAGGCGAGGAAACCCACCGCGAGTGCGGTTATACCAATCCAGGCATAGGTCTCGTTCAGAAAGATTCGAGCTCCACCGCTTGTGGCATAAGCAGTCATCAAGAATGCGACCGCGGCAAAAGCAATGATAAAGGCCTGCTTCAAGCGCGTGGTACTTAAAACTTCATTCCCATCTGTAGTTTTCTTTTCCATTTCAACGCCTGCCTCTCAACTTACACTCAACAAGTAACTAACCACGGCGTCTTGGCGGCACACGAATTGTTAACACGGGTGCTTTCATCCCTGCAAGACGAGTCGCAACGAGGAGCACCAGCGCTGCCGGGATTGCCATGAAAAGGTGATGACTGGTGCCGGCTGACAGCCATGTCATCGGCTGCCCCATGACGGGCAGCAGTCCGAACGCATTCGACCAGGCCAGGATCCATTGCATCAGAAACAGCATGCCTGATCCGAGCGCGATACAGGCAAGCGCCTGATCCGCTCCGGTCTCGACCGGATCCCTTGAGCGCTTGGACTGAAGCTTGAGATAGAGTCCGATAACGAAGAAGATGAAACAGGCCTGAAGCGCGATCAGCAGCGTGGCGGCGGCATTGCCGTGCCTGGTGGCAATATAGGTCGCGGCAAAATCGCTCTGGACGACCGGGACGCAATGCGGCCGCACCGGGCCCTTCAAGGTGGAGGGCGTGCATCGCAAGGTTTCGGCTTGCCGCGCCTCTTGAGGGCAGGAAATGCCCAGGCCTTTGGAAATGCCGGTGCCGATCCACTCCACGGCGTAGCCGATGTTGAAGGGGGCTGCCTTGAGTTCGTCGCTCAAGCCGCAAGGCGCGTTGGCCAGCGTGGCGCGCGATCTGAGAACGTGGAAGTTCATGTCGCGCAGAACCAGCTGGCGGGGTTCGGTGTATTTGCCATCGCGGCCGAACCGGAGATCAGCCCAACTCATCAGCCTCTCGACCGGCAGGCGGCGGCCCTCGCCAAGCACTTTTTCCAGCTCCGTGATCTGCTTGTCGGGCTTGTCGAACCAGGACCAGTCCTGCACGCCGAGCCCTGCCTTCGCCGGCACGTCCCTCAAGGCCACCGCCATCACCAGTGCGATCAGCGGCGCAGCGATGGCGACGCGCGCCAGAGTCCAGTTGACACGATTGCGCCATGCCACCGCAAACGCCATCGTGACGAGACCGCCGACAGAGAGAGCGAGAATGAAGATTTCCTGACGCCAGAGCGCCCAGGTTCCAAGAAGCGCCAGCGGCAATCCCAGCAGCCCGATGAACAGGGCGCGCGGGATGACCAGCGTCCGGATGAGCATGATGGTAACGGCGATCAGGCCCACAACCGCCGCAAGCGAGTACGCCACCGACTGTTGCAGCAGCTCAAGCCCCTGGATCAGGAGGTCCAGCGACACCAGCGGTGAAAGGATGATGGCGGCAAACAGCAACAGCAGCAGACAGAACTGCGCAACACTCAAGCGAATATCCTGTATCGAGGGCACGTAAGACAAGGGAATCCGCTTGATGTCCCTGAGGTCGTCATACTCCTCCTCGCGGATCCGCCAGCCGATGGCCATGAAGCCCACTATCCCGGTGATTGCGGTTGCCGAGCCAATGATGATCAGCGGCGAGTAATCCGATTTCACTGCGGGGACGAAAAGCAGGGCGATCAGGAACAGGGTGGAGAGAATGACGGCGATCAGCGTGATGCCGAACCATGCCTGCGCCAGAAGACGGGCGCGGATCAGCCACTGTGCGAGTGAGGCCCCCAGAAGCACGACAATGGCGAATTTTCCCGCCTCGACCGGCTGGATGGAGCCACCAAGACCAGTCTGGTTGCCAAGAAAGAACCAGGCTGCAAACAAGGTGAAGACAATGGCCAGAAGCCACAGAGTCGGCGAGACGAGGGACGGCCTGCCGGCAAAATCGTTGCCGATCCGGAGCTTCAGGGCGGTTGGCGAGACGATGGTCAGCGCCATGACGAAGACCGGCAGAACATCCAGAACCACCAGTTTATGCTTGATGAAGAACCGCTCCCAGTCGGTATTCGGGCCTTCCGCACTCAGGCTGAACATGGAAATCGAACTCAGCGCGATGATCGCTGTCAACAAAAACCACAAGGCAGTGAGACTGGCGCCGCCGGACCGGTCGAGCATGACGACGATGGTCGCGCAGACCCATGAGGCACCAAGGCCATAAAACATGTATCTGGAGGCATCGGGTATGGCGGTCAGCTGTCTGCCAATGGCGACAAGATCGGGAAGCAGGGCCAGCCCCAGCACCACGCAGCCCGCAAGAGTGAGAAGCGCTGCCCGGAACACACTGCCGTTTGCGCGCCAGATTGTGGCACCGGGAACGGCCAGGACAATCAGCAGCGACAGTCCGATGGCGGAACTTCTTGCCAGGATTTCGGCACTCACCAGGCCATCCGGGCTGCCGACAAACAGCCGATCAAGGGTGGAGGGAAGCTGGTGCTTGATCACCTCGATGCGGGCGCCCTCGGGGAGGGAATTGGGCGAGCTGTCGAGAGGCGGCGGGCAATCTTCCACCGAGGCGGTTTCCGTGTCCGCCTCAAGCGGCTGCGCACAGACGCTGTCATCAAACAGGGCAATGCGGCGATCTGGCTGGATGTGAACATCCCAGCCGCCCTCCGTATTGCTATCGGCATCGATTGAATAGCGCGTCTTGCCTGCGGTAAAATGGGTAACGGGCGGATACGCGAGCGGCGATGTGGCGGCCAGCGGCACTTCAATGCCGGTGCGCCCGTAATGCTGACCTATCCGTTCTCCATCCAGCCAGGTTTCGAAGCTGACGGGCACCAGCTGTGCTTCCCGGTAGATCGATACAAACAGCCGGCCATCGGACAAATTCCTGCGAATGGCGAATTCAAGCTCGGGGTTGGCGCGTGGCATGGCCACAAGGGCATGGCTGTGCATCGTGCAAGTGAGGTCGCCGCCCAGGACAGCAACCGTCGGCTTTCCCTTTCGCTGCAAGAGGTCAGCAAGACCGAAGGGTCCGAGATAAGCGGCGAGGCGGTCGGACACCTCGCCGCTCAGTCTGTTGGCCTTGGAGGCGACCCAGCCGGTCAGCCCCTGATCATAGCATTCGTCCGCCGGCTCACCATTGATCAGCAGCTCGGCGCCGTCGCGATGGATCAGGGCCGTTGTGGCGTTTCCGGTCCAGTCTTCAATGGAAAATTCGAGCGCATCATCATCGCGAACGCTGATCCTGACGAATTGCGCGCCGGCTGAAACCAGCGTGACAGCGCCTTTCCGTCTCGAAATCTCGTAGCGCTCGCTCGACCCCTCCTCGGTTTTGCCGCCAAATTCGACATTGAGATCTCTGAGTTCGGCCACGCGGCTGATCAGGATCTGCCCATCTTCTGTGGCGCGAAGCCGGACATGCTGCAGTTCCGCCGACCGTGCGCCTGCCGGCTGAAGCAGTTCGGCCCGCCCCAGCACGACCTCGCTGCCTTGCGGGATTGTCAGTTTCAGTTCCTTCAGGGCGCTGAAGAGCGGCGCATGGCCGGCGGCCGTGTGGAGCGCAAACATCCACCAGAAAATCACCGCCATCGTGGCCAGCCCGAAGCCGAGGCGCATCAGGATGCCGATCAGAGTGCTGATGGAGCGCGCCAGTTTCATTTTTCGCCCTCATACAGGGCCATGAGGAAATCGCGGACCACAGGCCCGCAGGCGGATCCTCCATAGGTGGGCGAAAACGCCACCCGGCAGGCGAAAGCAATTCTCTGGTCAATACCCGGCAGGGCCCCGTCGGGTTCGACATAACCGATAAGCCAGGCGGCATAGCGTCCGTCCTCGGGAGCAGTGCCGTGGGTAAAGACCGGAGCAGTGCCGGTCTTGGCATACACGGCATTGCGCAGTTCGGCCGGAATCTTTGCGAAGGCGCTGCGCGACGTGCCGCCCTTGTTTCTCACGACCGCCGCCATGCCGCTGCGGATTTCCGTGAGCAGCCGCTCGACCAGCGTCTGTTTGTCGGACGGTGCGGTCAGAACCGGCTCACCCTCGAGCGGATCGTCGGTGTCACCCCGCTGGAATTTCGGAACCAGGTGCGGGCGGACGATCTTTCCGGTGGCGACGGAGGCTGCAACCGAGGCCATGGCCAGAGGGCTTGCACTGACGCTCAATCCGATACCGCCGCGTGCCAGTCGCAAACGACGCGGTTCGCCAGGAGGCACCGGCAGCCCGGCCTCCACGATCAGTGGGCTCGAGCGCCCGCGCCCGGTCGCGGGGTAGTTGACATCCAGAAGATCCAGCGCTGTCTTGCGCGCCACCGCATCGGAATTTCGCGCGCCCGGAAACAGCCGGTCCGCGGTTTTCGCCAACAGCAGATCTGAAACCAGGTTGGTGTGTTCAAAACCGCTCTCGCTGTCCATCAACCTGTCCGCATCAAGATACAGGGCGATGCCGGCAAAGTAGAGATTTGATGATTTCTTGATGGCCTCGCACAGGCCCGCTCGAGGAGCGCGCGCTTCTCCGCAGCCGCTGTCCCCGCCAAGCTCGAGGATATGGCTTATGCCGCTGCGAATCCCTGCAGACGAGGCCGAGTTGCCCATGCAGAAAGCGATGCCGCCTCTTGCGCCGGGAATGGGCAGGGCATTGAGCTTTTCGGGGTCACGCTCGTCGTAGTTGGGCTTGCACCGCCCATTGAAGGAGGGGCGGGTTGCGACAATGCCGAACAGGTCGGCAATTTGCAGCGGGCTGGCATTGCCCAGAAGCACGTCCTCAAGCGTCTTGTCGCCGCTGTCGAGAACGTACTGGCTGGCAGCCAAAGCGGTGACCAGCTTGAAGGCCGAACCGGGCGTTCCGCGCAGGTCGTAGTTGCGCCAGCCATAGGCGGCGAGGGGGCTCTTGGAAGGGGCGGTGAGTTCGAGGGTTTCGATATCCCAGGAAGACAGGCCCGTGCGTGGTTGCGGCAAGCTGGCAATGGCAAGCACATTGCCAGCATCCTCGCCCTCAGCATCAAGAATGACCAGATCGGCACGCCGGGCGCACCGGTCCTGATCTTTCGGGCACTTGTAATTCAGCGCGAGCGCTGCAATCGCCTTTCGCTGATAATCGGGCAGAATGGTCAGCGACGGGTTTTCGCCGTCCTCGGTGAGTGTCAGCGCTGCAGCGACCGAGCCGGAATCGCCGGTGCCCAGTCCCAGCAATCCGCCAAGACCCAGCTCAAAGGCTTTCTGGGTCAAGGCGCCTTGCGAATCGAGCACCGGGAGCCCGTGAAGGCTCAGATTGGTCAGCGGCTCGGCCTGGCTCTCGATTTTCTGGTTGTCGGGAACGTTCCAGCTCAAGTCGCAACCGGTATCGAAACGTCCGGTTGCCGCGGCTCCGATTTCAAACCGGGACAGCTGGCATCCAACGCGGATCCGTCCGAACCCGAGGGAGACAGTCCCGTCCCCCGCCTTCGTCGTGTTCTTTTCGGTGTTTGTCAGGTAGCGCCTAAGCTCGCGGGCGACCCGGATTGATGGCTCGATGACCATTTCAACCTCGACGGTCCTGCCTGTGGGCTGGGACAGGGACAGGAGCGACCCGGTCGGCCTGCCGCGCGGGCTTTCTCCCTCGCATCGCTGCCGGCGCCCGGTGCCCGCCGCATCATCGGCGCAATAGATGGCAAGCGACGCAGCCTGCTTCTGTCCGGCAACCGCGCGGACGTCGTCCGGGGTGGTTGCGGGATCTATCGCCAGTCGCACACCATTCACCGCAATCGAACGCACGGCGCCAATGGTGCGAATGCTCACCGGCATGTCGCCAAACGTCATCGACGTCCGGAACCGGTACTGGCCTGCCTCTCCGGTCTGGGTGTCGATCACCGGGGTGATGACTTTCCAGTCACCGAAAAAGCTTTCGGTTTCGCTGGCAAGAAACGCGTAGTCGAACTGGGAGATGGCCGCGGTGGTGATCGACTGAACAGCCCGCCCGTCTGCGGCAATGGTGGCTTCCCACTTGTTGGGCAGGCAGCGGGGGGGAACGAACAGTTTGGCCGTGCTGACGCCATCGGCACAGGCAACACCTTCGGCGGAGTTGAGCGCATCGTCGGCCTGCCGGTTGTCGGAGACTGAGACGATCCGGTAACTCTGGTTGAAATTCGCGACTTCCTCGCGAATGCGTTCACCTTGCGGCGATTCACAGAGTTCGCGGACATATTTGCGGCCGGCCTCGCCAGCGGCCCCCGTAACCAGGTTGACGGTTTCCGGCGCCCGCAAAGCCAGCGTGTTGCAGGGCGCATGTCCGAGCGCGACCGACACGCCGTCACGAATGGGCCAGATCGCCCCCCCTTCGACCAGGAAATCGAATGTTGTGGCATCGAACGCCACAGCGCTGGGAATTTCGACACGGTCCATCCAGATGCGGTTGACCCTGAAAGTATCGACGAAAAAATACGCGCCGAGATAGAGAATGCCGGCCAGCAGTGACAGCACACCAGCCCGAAATCCAAGAGCGCCGAGAAACCTCGCTTTCATGGATCAGAGCCCTCCCTGTAGGGAGTCAGAACCAGAGGGCCGATGATCTTTCGTGTCTCGCCGGGTTCGAAGGCCGAAACCGGCATGCCTGAGCATTTTTCCGCATAGGCCTCGCCAAGCGACAGCACCGTGTCGCCAAACGATATCCGGCCGCACTGATCAAGCCAGTCGAGATGGTAGCCGCCAAATGACTGGAAGGCGTCGGAGAATATGGCCTTTTCGGGCGAATCCGGAAGTTCCAGATAACCAAATGGCTCCCCGTCGGCACGCCCAACCTCGATGATGCCGGCCTCGATGGTCCGGCATTTGAGGCCGACGCTTCCCAGCGTCTTGAACGGGGCCCCTGTCTGACCCCATTCATAGACATACTGCTCTTCGTTTTCACAGTCCCAGACCAGTGACACCCGGGCGACCTGCAGGGCGTAGGCGGTCAGGACATTGTCCCGATCGAGATCGACCCAGAGCCGCTCGACGTCGCGCTGCGAGAAATCCCTCAGGTCAAACAGAAGCGAGTTGATTGCCGCATTGCAGCGGCCTGACGGTTTCCAGTGCAGCCGTGACCTGCGCGAATCTACACACAGTTCCAGCCGTCCCGGAGCTTGGGCAGTTGCCACAAAATCGATCTTCCAGGCAATGTCGCACTGATCGTCAACACTTGCCACGCGGCTCGGGACCGGTTCATTTCCGTGGCCGTGGCAGAAGGAGAGGCGGGCATCGACACCCTGATTCCGGTCATCATTGCCGGTGGGCGCCAGAACCGCGTCCTTGTTGATGAACAGATAGGAGGATTGAACCTCCTCGCCTGAACCAAGATCGATTTCGGCATGCAGCAGCCCCTCGCCGATGCCGATCACCAGGCCGCCCTGGCCCTTGTAGAGCCCGGCCGGGCGGCCGTCGAGCAATTGCGGCTCGGTGTAGTGGTCACGCCGGGAATGATCGGGATAATAGCGGATCCAGCCGATCGGCCGTTCACCGCGTCTGGGCACGAAAATGCCCTGCCCCAGATACATGTTGAGCTGATTGGCCGGCAGGGCCGGATTGACCATGCAGTCCACCCGGACACCGATTGTCGGGTCGAAATAGCCTTTCAGGGTGGAACTCAGGCTTTCGGAAATCCGCTCCTCAAGACCTCTTTCCGAGGCCGTATCACAGACCCCGCCGGGTCCGGAAATGAAGGTGAGGTGCTGGAACGCAACCTCGACGACCTCGCTGCCGTTGGCGGTCCCGATAACCAGCTGGTTGGTGAGGGTGTAGAGCACCTCGTCGACCGATCCCCGCGAAACCCGGAATATGTCTGCGCGCCCGTTGGGATGCGGATTGCCACCGACGATCCACGGAAAATCCCGGGAGCGCTTGTTGCGGCGATTGAACAACCAGCCAAAAAAGCCGGTCTTCGGGATGGAGAACACCTTGCGGCGCCAGAACGCCTGATTGTCGCGCAAATCGATCTTCACCGGAATCATGATGACGGGGCGGTCTGACTCACCACTGAACCGGACTGGATTACCGAGGGTCATGGCAAGGTCCGCGTGTTACCATGATCGATCGAGGATCAGGATTCGTGGACTCCTGTGCCCGTTTGGACCACTCCATCCAGGCCGCTCACAATCAATGACGAGTTCCTCTCCTCCCTGGGGGTTGGTAAAGCGGGAACTGGCCGCCAGGGCCGCCGTCCGGATGCGCGAAATATCCCTCAACTTCTCCACATCATCTGTGGTGAAGACGCAATTCTTGGTGTTTTCCACCGAGAGCGGCCGGGGTGCCGTGACCACGACTTGCTTGCGTTTGAGCAGATCGAGCACCGCATAGGCGGCGAGCCCGTAGGCATCGGTTTCGGCCCGATCAGGAAAATATACCTCTAGGCGGCGCCACAGACACAGCAACCGGTCCAGATCCCCGTTTGCGAGGGCAGGCAGGGGGTCAATCCGCTCATGTGCCAGGCCTTCGATCAGGTCGACAATACGCTTGTGAGACCGGCCCACCTGTTCGGCGCTGTCCTTTGAGGCGAAATGGGGAGGCTCGACCAAGAGCAGCGCATGATGCGCCGCCAGCAGGATGCGTTCGCCGGGCTGTTCGGAATCGCCATGCGGCGCTGTCCCAACGGCTGCGGCCTTGTCATTGCGCAGTCGCTCCTGCCAATCGTCGGGCAGGCGGCCATTGGTGGTCCAGCCAGTGATATTGGCGATTTCATTGCGAAGCTTGCCGTTTTCCCGGCGAATCGAGCCCAGCGCCGCTTCGCTCCGGCGCAACCGCCGCAACAGCCAGACTCCCAGGACCATGATGACGACAAGCAACGCTGTAAACAGAACCTGGGCAAATCCGGATGTGAACTCGATACCAATCACCGCCATCTCGCGACCTCTACGTTCCCGCCAAGCGACTTCGGGGCTGCCGAACGATGACATCACCGACCGTGAATTCGACATCGGAGTTCCTGCGCTTCCAGGAAATCTCGACATGCTGATCCTGCCCGCCGGCGAGCCCGCCGGGTTTGACCTGTGACTGATCCACGACCACCTTCTGTCCGAAAACGCCAAACAAACGGACGATCTCGTCGCGGCTGATATCCATGTCGCTGCCGACGTCATCGAGTCCGGGCAACACACGGCTGAGCCAGCGGTTGGGTAGAAAACGGACGCTTTTGTTGCCTTCCGAGCGGGAGCGGGTGTCAAGATATTCGATTTCGGAAACCACGCCGCGTCCGTCATCGTGCAGCACCAGGGCGTAGGAGTGATCCGCGCCGTCGGTGATCTCCAGTCCGGATGTGGCAAGCCGCGCTGCGCCGTAAACAGTGGCGTTTTTCATGTCATCGGCAGCGAAGGGCCGCATCGGGGCCGCATCACTGCTCTGTCCCAACAATTGTGTCGTGCGGCCGATCCCAGTGAAGACCGATGGCCACAGGCTCGCCCGTCCGGTGATGACCCACTGCGGATCGCCCAGGTTCAAGCGCCGTGCCTCCCTGATCAGCATGGCCGGGACTGCATAGCCCAGTGTGCGGGCAACGGTTTGCGGATTGCTGCGGGTCGGGTTTGAAATCGGCTGGTCGGCATCGAGCAAGTCTGGAGCAATCTCCAGCGAGATTGCTTGCCCGCCGGTTGAGGTCGTTCTGACGCGCAGCCATACCTTGTCCTGTGACCCGGGGAAGGCAGTGTCACGCTCGCTCAGCGGCAGTCCCGGTGTTGCGCTGCGAAGGATGTCGTTCAATTCGACCACGAAACAGCTGCCGTCCCCTTCCAAGGCCCAACCGAATTCCTTGTCCGAGCTGGCCTGGCGCAGGAGCGTGTCCGACAGTGCACGCTTTGCCTGTTGAATCCGCGGCAACAGTGCTGCCTTGAGCGCCTCGTCGCGCAAAAACCTGTGATCGAGCTCCAGATCTTCGAACACCGGCTCGGTTGAGGTAAACAGTTCCCGCAAATTCTGGATCAGCATCGCCAGCAGCGCCTCATCCAGGTTGGCACCGCCTATGGTGGCTCCGAAATGCGCGAACACCTTCCAGCTCTCGATGCTGTCATGGCGCATTTTGACTTCGATCAAGCTTGCGTCGACAGTGCTGGCGCCAATGTCGAGACACGCAAATATCTCGGTTCCGTCGCGGCGGCCGGCCGAGCGGGAAATGCCGAAATAGGCGGCAGCCAGGGCTTCGGGAATGAGTTTCGGCTCGCGCGCTGCGCGGTTGTCCTGCGTTCCCGTCAGCCCTTGTGCAAAGGCCCGTGCAGCGTTCTTGTAGAGCTCCCGCTTGTGATGGGCGATGCCGCTTGGATGGGTCACCACGACCTGAACGTCGCTGTCAGCGCATTCCAGCCACTGATCGAAGCGTTCATCGCCGAATTCGCTGACAATCGGGCCATCGAGTTGGTCGTGCGCATGAAACAGCGAATTGGGGATCATATAGGATCCGAGCTCGTGGAAGGCATCGCGGGTCAAGGCTGCCAGGTTGATTTCCCTGGTCGACTGCAGCCCATTGGTGGTGCGCTCGATGACCGACTGCTTGATGCGATACTTGAACTCCGGTTCGGCATTCATCAGCATCCGCTTGAGGTCGGGAATCACGATGGTCTGAAGCTCGAGAAAAGCCGAAGATTCGCCATCGGCGAGAAAGTCCCTATCCACCGGAATCGAGACATCATAGGTCCGGCCAAACAGCGCCATCCGCTTTTCGGCCGCCTGCAGCTTGGTGCCGACGAAGGACAGGTTGCCATAGGACAATGGCGCCTTGCGCGAGCGCACGTGCCGGGTCGGGTTCAAGCCGATGGTGGATGGGATCAGAACATTCTGCCACCGCTTCTTGTTCGGATCATATTCCGCATGCGCACCGGCAAGGCTGTAGGCAAACGATCCCAGCGGAATCAATTGCCGGGCCAGGTTTCGCTCCACCCTGCCAAACCAGGCCGCAATCGCCGACGCGCCAAAATCCAGGCAGATCAGGAATTTCGGGTCGCGCTGGCGCAAGACGATGTCGATCGCAACCATTCCGTATTTGTGTTCGAACAGATCGTCTTCGGCGACAAGCGACATTCCCGCCCGGATTTTCAGCCGCCGGGCCTCGAACCGGATGAAAAGCTGATAGCGATCGGTATCGCTGGTCTCGTCCAGCGTTGTGTCATGAAAGGGGATCTGGATCTTGCCGCCAGTGGCCTGGTCGACCTCGATGTCGCGCACCAGCTTGAAATCATCACGGCCGGTCAGCGCCATTTTCTCGCCTTCAGGCAGGATGTGGGCATGGGCCACGACATCCCAGCTGTCGTCCAGGCTGACCACGTCGAACTCGATCGTGTCGCCGACTTCGAATTGCACTCCGCCCCCCGAAACCGGCACCGAAAATTCAAGCGGAAACCGCTCGGCGAAGGCTGCTTGACTGCGCGTCATGTTGGGTACCGCCGACGCATCGCGATACTTCAGGGCCAGGATTTCCCCCTGCCTCAGCTGCAGTCCGAAATCATAAACGCCCGAAAGCGGGGTCTGGCTTTCATCGCTGAAAATACAGTTCCACTCGAACTGCATCTGCAGACTGTCCGCGCTCTCGGCCACTTCGAAGATCTCGTTGATGGACACGATGCAGGCGATGGAAACCTCGTGTCCCGCGCGCAATTCGCAGGCCACGCCCGAGGTCGAACGGGCCACAACCGTATCCAGGCTCAACTCGGCCGACACCACCCGGATTTCGTCATCCACAAGGCAGCTCAAGCGTCCGGAAACGAGCGCATTGACGGGGTCGCCGCCAAACTCGAGACGGGCCACCGGTTGCTTGACGTTGATGTTGAACAGATCAACCTCGTCGTGATCCTGCTTTTCGACCCGGCTGATCTCCGGGATTGCGGCCTGCCGCGGCTGAATCAGCGGCGGCTGCCATATCAACGTCTGCAGCCGCAAACCGGCAAGTTCGACCCTGAGATTCTGTGACTGGCCGTCACCGCGCTTGGACTGCAGCGTTATCGACAGCGCGAACAGATCGCGGGATGCCTCTGCAATCTCGTCATCGGTTGGCTCCCGGGCACATTCCAGCACCAGGTCAATGTTTTTCGTATGGCCGATCTCGCATTGAAGTATCGTCTCGCCGGTTTCCGAGTCCCAGAGGGACGCGTTGAGCCAGGGTGCCTCCTCTATGTATCCGGCAACCGATA
The DNA here is from genome assembly GCF_029210485.1 of Hoeflea sp. YIM 152468. Lineage (GTDB taxonomy): Bacteria > Pseudomonadota > Alphaproteobacteria > Rhizobiales > Rhizobiaceae > Hoeflea. The sequence goes on along the minus strand of NZ_JARGET010000038.1, from coordinate 259,556 downwards.
TTTTTAGGTTGTCGCCGTCAACCGAAGACGACTGGTACAGCGTTGCTACAGATGAGAACTTTCCCAGATCACAGATCACGGTACTATTCTCAACTCTTAGTTGAGTTTTCTTTGGGTTACTAAGATCCCAATCTACCATTAAAGACCCAACGCTAGTACTGATACGAGGCAGAACGTTATCGTTTATAAATCCTTAGCGCAACAGTTGGAAAGCAGTTGAATTTGACTAAAGTAAATGATTAAAATGCAACATAATTGTTTGATATGATTATGAAAGCCATCTCAAGGGAATCGGTTCACTTCCAATCCTGCGATCTAGACTGTCGGAGAACCCGGAACTGCGCTTTTCGCTTGCTTCAGCCGGTCGATTGTCCTTGCTGGAGATGATGGCAACCCTGAGCGCGTGCAGGTCCGGCGCCTCGATGGCGCTGCCGCGATGCCCCGGGAAGTAGCTTACCGCGCCAGGGGTCAATTCCGGATCAAGTCCGAGATTGAGGATGAACTGGTCGGCCTTGCCGTTGCGCAGAGAAAATTTGCGCGGCAGCGAGGCGATAACATCGAGATCAGCCGCGATCAGCGCCGCGGGCCTTTGCTTTTCCTCCTCGGCAACCAGTCTGGAGACCGTCCAGCCTACCCGCCGGGTTATCGCCTGGAATGCGGATCCCAACTGGATCTGGCGGCGCTGGCTCAACTCGTCGAACCAGTTCACGTCCCGCGCCTGAAAAAACGGCACCTCTATCTGCTGGACTGATGGTGCACTTGACTGATCGAACACAAAGGGTTGCGCATTCAAACGCTGTTCGCACCACGAAAACAGCCCTGGAGGGATCTCGTGCCAATGGCTCACCCCGGCAAGCACCAGTGTGCGCGAAAGAAGGAACTGCCGCCCGCTTTCGCCCTCACCGGCTTCCGCCCGATAGCGCATCCGCATGAATGCCAGCCCTTCGTCGACAGCCTTGACGATAAGCGCTCCCTGTCCGGCATATTCGGGATCGATCATGTTGGACGTGAGGTTTGCATGGCCAAGAAAATTGGCCGGGATGAAGCGCAGCGGATTATCGATGCCTGGCGTTACCGAATTGACGCCGTAAAGGGCACTCTCGTGCAACGGACCACTGTGTGTGCGGACGGGTTTGCCGTAGCACACTTGTTCAAATCTCAAAGTTCTTGCTTCGCCGGAAGTCGTTTCCACAAGATGCTCCCCTCGCCAATCGCTTCAACCTGAAAAACGATCTCTGGCAGCCGGTTTGTTTGGAAGACTGTATCGATATACTTGCGAAAATCAACGGCACGGCCCGATTCGCCCACGCGCGGAGCCTTGATCATCCATGCCGCGAGCCTTTTTAGTGAAGAGCCGCAATTCCTGGTGCGGCCTTCGACTTGGTAGGACGCGCAACCGGACTGCTCAGCGGCGGCTCCGCGATCAAGGCTGATCAACCATTCCCGAAACCGTGCGCAACTCTGTCGCAGTTGCAGCCGGAAAGCCAAAAAACTCCAGATAGGCGGGAATTTGCTCAAAGAGCATGTCGATGCCGACCTGAGTCACGCACCCGCGCTGGCGTGCCGCCGCAATGAAAGGCGTTGTGGTCTGCTTCATCACCACCTCGCCGACAAAGGCGGACGGATCGATGCGGCTGACATCGACCGGCATCGGATCGCCCTGGTTCATGCCCAGCGGCGTGGCATTGACCACCGTGGCCCATCCGGCGGGGTTGGTGGAGCCCTGGCTGAGGCTGAGTTGCGGATAATGTCGCCGCAGACGTCCGGCGAGCGCTTCGGCCACCTGCGGACGCGTGTCATAGAGCCCCAGTTCGGCGACACCTGCCGCTGCCAGCGCGGCGGCGATGGCTGACCCGACGCCACCGCATCCGACAATCAGCGCCGTGGAGCCCGCTATGATGCGACCCTTGTGCCGCATCGCCCGCACAAACCCTTCGCCATCAAACATGTCGCCAACCAGCCGCCCGGCACGGTCGCGTCTGACCGCATTGCAGGCGCCCGAGATCCGGACCGCCGGAGACATCTCGTCCAGCAGCCCGACTGTCGCCACCTTGTGCGGCATCGTCACCAGCGCTCCGCGAATATTGCGGAGCCGGAAGAGAAGCGGCAGCAAGGCCGCGTAATCCTCTGCTTCACACCCCATCGGAAACACCCGCGCGTCAATGGCATTGGCTTCAAACCAGGGATTGTAGATCAGCGGCGCACGAAATGACCCTGTCGGCACACCCAGATGGGCAATCAGTTCTGTTGTCCCTGAAATCATTTGGCGTGCTCCGAGGCGGAAATCATCCTGCACTCTTGCAAGGTTTGCTGAGGCCGCGCGATCGCACCATCATCGCCTCGCCGGAAACGGCCGCACGCTGCACGGCGTCTATTCCCTGGAGGGTCTTGAGGCGGAGTGCGAATGGGATGATGCTCAAAAACATGGTGGGGTCTCCAGCCTTGGCAGGATCAGTTCCGACAAGTCCGGGTATGCAATTGCGCCATTTTTGGAATGGCCTATATTACGATATATGTCCTATATTCACTTCTGCAGTCAAGTTGAACACCCGGAGGGCGGATTGTGATTGATGCGGCAAATGACGGCACGATCGGCGACAACGCCTATCGAACCATCCGGAGAGATATCATATTCGGACAATTGCGGCCGAGCGAAAAGCTGCGTCTGGAACCGTTGCGAAAGCGCTACCATGTCAGCGTCACGACGCTCCGGGAGATCCTTAATCGCCTTACTTCCGATGGTCTTGTGGTGGCCGAGGGGCAAAAGGGTTTTGAAGTTGCCAGTGTTTCGGAGGCCGATCTCCGGGAGGTTGCGGAGCTGCGATTGCTGGTCGAAGGCCACGCCGTCACCCGGTCCTTTGAAAACGGAGATCTCGACTGGGAATCACAAGTTGTGGCGGCGCATCACAAACTGCGCCGGTTCGAAGACAGGATGATTGCGGGTGACAGGTCGGCGCGGGACGACTGGAAACGGGCGGATTGGGGCTTTCATCGCGCGCTGATCGCCGGCTGCGATTCCAGAACCTTGCTCGATCTGCATGGCCAGATTTTTGATAAATATATTCGCTATCAGATACTCACCTCGGCATTCCGCGGAGAGCGGGGCGCCCGCGAACATGCGGAATTGCTGGAAGTCGCGTTTGCGCGCGACGCGAACAAGGCCAGGGAGATCCTCAGCGTCCATATTCTCGGCGGCGTCGAATTTATCATCAAGGCTCGCAACGATGCAGGGTCGGTGCCATGGGTCAACCAATACTCCGAGGTCTGAAATAACCTACAAAATACGATTCGTATGTTGAAAATGCCCCTGCACTGTGACAGGATTTTGCCAGATCCGACAGGGCCGGGAGCCGCCGGATTATCAATGGGAGGAGAAACTCATGACTGGTTTTACCCGCCGCATGCTGCTTGCATGTGCCGTTTCTGCCGGCATGGCCGGATTCGTTTCGACCGGCTTTGCCGAGGACAAGGTTACATTGCGCATGTCGACGCCTGCGTCGGACAGTGATCAGCGCTCGGTTGCGCTTGCCACCGTCTTCGCACCGCAAGTGGCCGAATTTGCCGCCTATCAGCCGCATTACAACGGTACGCTGATCGCTCAGGGCAGTGAACTGGAAGCCATTGCCTCGGGTGACCTGGAAATGTCGATCGCCTCGGCCCAGGAGCTGGCGACCTTTTTCCCCGAATTCTCGATCTTCGCCACCGGTTACGTGCACCAGGACGCCGCCCATCAGGTCGCAGTGTTCAATGACCCGCTGATGGAGCCATTCAAGCAGAAGGTGGAGGATGAACTCGGCGTGAAGTTGCTGGCGGTGATGTATCTGGGCCGCCGCAATGTCAATTTGCGCCAGAGCAAGGAAGAGCTGACGGTCATGAAGCCGGAAGATCTGGCAGGCGTCAATCTGCGCATGCCGGGGTCCGATGCCTGGCAGTTCCTCGGCAAGGCGCTCGGCGCCAACCCGACGCCGATGTCGTTTACGGAGATTTACACAGCACTCTCGACCGGTTCCGTCGACGGTCAGGACAATCCGCTGCCAACCGTGGTTGACGCCAAGTTCTACGAAGTCACCAAACAGGTTGTGCTGACGTCGCATCTTGTGGATCTGAACTATGTCGCCTTCTCGAAGGCGGTTTGGGACAAGCTCACACCTGAGCAGCAGGCAACCGTGCAGAAGGCTGCAGTCGATGCGGCAGAAAGCGGGCGCCAGGCACAGCTGAAGAAGGAAGAGGATCTGGTCTCGTTCCTGCGCGAAAAGGGCATGGAGATTTATGAGCCGGACCTGAACGCCTTCCGCACCCATGTTCAGGCGCAGTATGTCGGCTCGGATTTTGCCGCCAGCTGGCCCGAAGGGGTTCTCGACAAGATCAACGCCCTGGGCAATTGATCTTCTCAAACTGATGAAGCCGCGGTGGACCTGACATGAAGACACTCGTCAACTGGTTCCTGCGCGGTGCGGAATTTGTGGCGGCCATGCTGATGGCCGCCATGTTTTTGACCTTCATCTTGCAGATCGGCATCCGCTATTCGGCAAAGCTCGACTGGCTGGGCAAGACCTTCCCGATATTGGAGCCAAGCCAGTATGGCTGGACGCTGGAGTTTTGTCTGGCGCTGTGGGTATGGATCGTATTCTGGGGAGCGGCTTTTGTCGTGCGTGAACGCGATCACGTGACCTTCGATATCGTCTATGGCCATGTCAGCCCGAAAGCACGCCGCTGGTTCGCGATCATCGGCGGCGTCGCAGTCTGCGCCGGGCTGCTCTGGTCGGTGGAGCCAACCCTGTCGAAATTCTACATTCTGCGGCTGAAGAAGACGGCAACGCTGAGCCATCTGCTCGGAGACTGGGTGCGGATGCGCGACATCTATTCGATCTACATCCTGTTCCTGGTCGCTGTTGCCTTGCGCTACGGCTGGCGCGCGATCAGCGCCTTCCGTCATGGCGCCGACATCGACCAGCCAGGCACAGGCGGGATCGTGGAAAAATGACGGTCGAATTCGCGCTGTGCCTGCTTACACTGTTCTTTCTGGCTGGCATCGGCTTGCCGGTTGCCTATGCGATCCTGATTTCCGCCTTTGTCTATCTCGGTGTAAACGGCCAGGGTGTCGGCATCGCCGGCAAGGTTTTGATGGACGGGCTCTACCAGAGCTTCATCCTGCTTGCCGTGCCGCTGTTCATTGTCGCCGCCAACATCATGAATGCCGGCACGATCTCCGAACGGCTGCTGCAATTCTGCGTCGCGGCGGTCGGCCGCTTTCGCGGGGGGCTCGGCCACGTCAACATCGTCGCTTCGCTGATATTTTCCGGCATGTCAGGCTCTGCGGTCGCCGATGCCGCCGGGATCGGCAAGATCATTATCGGCATGATGACCAGGAGCGGCCACTACACCCGCGGCTATGCGGCCGCGATCACCGCTGCGTCGGCGACCATCGGGCCGATCATTCCGCCATCGATCCCGATGGTGCTCTATGCGCTGGTGTCCAACACATCGATCGGCTTCCTGTTTCTGGGCGGCATCGTCCCCGGGCTGTTCATGGGGGCGGTGCTGATGCTGATGAACACCATCCTTTCCACCCGGCGCGATTTTGCCATCGAGCAGCCGGTTCCGCTCCGAGACCTGCCGCGCCATACCGCCAACGCCTTTCCGGCACTGCTGATGCCGGCCATCCTGCTCTATGGCATCTATGGCGGTGTCACCACACCGACCGAAGCTGCGGCGGTGGCAGCCGCCTACGCATTGCTGCTGGCGAGTCTGTTCTACCGCGCTCTGTCGCTGCGCGCGCTCTATGGCATTCTGGTCGAAAGCGCCCGGTCTTCGGCGGCGGTCGGGCTGGTCATTGGCGGCGCCCTGATCCTCAACTATGTGGTCGCGTCGGAAAACATCCCCAACATCGTGGCTGAGGCCCTGGTCGGGCTCGACGTGTCGCCGCTGATCTTTCTGCTTGGCGTCAATGTGCTGTTTCTGCTGCTTGGCTGCGTGCTCGACGCCACCACCATCATTCTGGTGATCATCCCGCTGTTTCTGCCGGCCTGCCGCGAACTCGGGATCGATCTGGTGCATTTCGGCGTGGTTGCGGTGGTCAATTGCATGATCGGCCTGATCACCCCGCCCTACGGCATCCTGCTGTTTGTCATCAACGCGGTGACGCAGATCCCGCTGCGCGAGATCATTGGTGAAATCTGGCCGTTTCTCGGGGTTCTGGTTCTGGCACTTGCCGGCCTGATCCTGTTGCCCGATATCGTGTTGTGGCTGCCGCGGATGTTCGGCTATCCGGGATAATGCGCCCTTCGGGAGACCGGGAGCGCTGTGTCAGATGCCGCTCACCAGCCTGATCCGCTCGGCTGTCCGGGCAATCAGACCATACGCCAGTTCTTCGCTCGCCGCCTCGCTGTACACGCGCATTTCCGGCGCATTGCCCGAAGGCCGCAGATGCACGATCTCGCCATTCTCGAAGGTCACCCGCAGGCCATCGGTGAGATCAACGTTCGATGCTTGCCCAAGCGGCTCGAAGAACTCGCTGCGCGCCGCCTCATCGGACGTTAGCTGCGCAATCAGGGCCTTGCTGGTCTCAGTCGGAAAATTCTCGATCCGGTCACTGGCTGCAACCTGCAAGCCGAGACCGGCCACATAGGCCGACAGCGATTGCCCCGCCGCCCTTGCTGCGGCAAAGGCGCAGAGAATCGGCAGCACGCTATCGCGCGTCGGCAAGGCGGCAAGGATTGCAGCTCCTGCCGCAATGGAATTGCCGGTGAGCACGCCGCCATTGGCTTCGAACCCGATGACGCAGCTTCTGCCACTGGCGAGCGCTTTGGCCATCCCGGCGATGACCGGAGGGGAGCCGACTTTGGTGCGGCTGACAGCAGCCTGACATCGGCTTTCGATGCCCGAATTCGACGTCACCGGCGTGACGACCGCATCGGCGCCAAGGTAACGGGCGGCAATCAGGCCGAGCGCATCGCCGCGGAGCACCCGGCCGGTCTCGTCGACCACCAGCGGCCGGTCGCCGTCACCATCGGCAGAGACCAGCCCATCCAGTGTTTCCGAACCGATCCATCCGCCAACCAGTGCTCTGGTTTCTTCGGAGACGGCTTCCGTATCGACCGGAACAAAGACCTCGGACCTGCCGAGCCGGACCACATCGACGCCGGCCTCTTCAAGGATCGACGCCAGGGCCCCGCTGGCGGCGGAGCTGTGCTCGTAAAGGCCGATGCGCAGTCCGCGCAGCAGACCATCGGGGACGAAGCCACGATAGCGGCTGATGAAACCTGCCATCGCCTCCGCCGAACGGTCGACCAGCAGGCTGGGGGCGAGCAGCTTCTGCGCCAATCCGGCCGGCGCCAGAGCCGAGATCGCCAGCTCGTCCTGCTTGTCGATCTCGCCATCCGGCCGGTAGAACTTGATGCCGTTGCGGTCGTCAGGGATGTGCGAGCCGGTGATCATCAGCGCCGCCGCACCTTGCCCCATCGCGTAGAGTGCCAGCGCCGGTGTCGGCAACACGCCGCAGTCCACAGGCTCCAGACCCTCGGCAATCAGCGCCGAGGCACATTGGGCGACGATCTCCGGGCTTGAGGCACGCAGGTCCTGGCCGAGAAAAACCGGCGCGCCGATGGTAACCATTCCGGTTCCCAGGAGATGCCGGGCGAAAGCAACGGCGTGGGCGCCTGCTGTGCCGTCGGTCAGGTCGCCAACAAGGCCGCGCAGCCCGCTTGTGCCGAATTTCGCCGCCATGTCGATGTCTCTCCCGTTCCGTAAACTGTCTGCGCTGCCCTGATCCGGTCAGGGAAGCATCTCCTCATGCCGGAGATACTCGACCAGCGCGCAAAACACATGGTAGAACGTGCTTGTCGGCATGTCCTTCGAGATGACCCGGCCGTGCGGGTCGATCTGATCATACCATCCGCCAGGTGCGGGTGCTGTCAGATAGCGGTTGAAGATGACGTCGAGCATGCGGATGAACAGTGTCTCGTCACCCGGCAGGCCTTCGGCGCGTGCCAGCAGACCCGCCTTGAGTGCCTCGGTCTGGCACCAGAGCCGGGCCGTGCCGACCATTTGCGAACCATCCGGCGCCATCGAATCGCACACCGCATCGGTGCCCCGGGCGTGGCCGAAAGCGTGGCTCGTCGCATAAAGCTTGCGGCAATATTCCTTGAGCTGCGGCTGATCGGCAAACCGCGCCTGGCGCAGCAGCAGCCAGACCCATTCGTAGTGATGACCGGGCTCGATGCGGGGCGGCTTGTCTTTGCGCACCGACCAGTCGCGCTCGAAATGCTCGGTGACACTCCAGCTTTCCGGATCGAAAAAAACCGATGTGAACAGATCAACCGCGGTCTGGGCGCGGTCGAGAAAGACACGCTCGCCGGTGACCTCGAACCAGGCCTGCATGGCCTCGAGATAATGCATGTGCGGGTTGGCGCGGCGGTAATCAAGTCTGAGGCTCGATTCGTAAAACCCGCCATTGGCGCGATCGACAAGATGATCGTCCATATAGGCAATGGTGCGTTCGGCCCAGATCCGCGCTTCGGGCCATTTGGTGGCGCGCCACAGCCAGGCCAGCGCAAGCAGAACGAAACAATGATCATAGGTATCGCGCTGCGGGTCCTTGACCGTACCGTCCGAATTCCACAGATGGATCCAGCCGCCATCGGGATGCCAGCCGGTTGTGGTCAGCGTGGCGAAGCAATGCTCAAGCGTTGCCCGCGCATCGCCCTCCCAGCCGAGCAGTTCGGCATGGGCAAAGCAGTAGATCTGCCGCGCCAGAACCCGGAGCCGCTTGAAACCGAGATCGGCCGGGCTGCCGTCATGATTGAGCGCCTCGTAGACACCGCCATGCACCCGGTCGACGCCGGCGCCCGCCCACAGCGGCAATGCCGTGTCAAACAGCCATTTGCGGATCACCCTTGGCGACGGCACCGGACGGCCCGAATGCGCAACCGCCAGCGGTGGCCATTCTCCGGTTTTCTTGACCTGGCCGGCGATGTCCTTGACCAGATGCGACTTGTCGCGATGCACGATCAGCAGCGCATCGGGCTGCGACACCACGATGATGTTGTCGAGACCGGCAACGGCCAGAAAGCGGTCTTCAGACCGGAGGTAGCTGTTTTGGACATCGAGCGTCAGCACATCGCCGAAGCGGGCATTGCCATGTTCATCAAGCACCGATCCATCATGCAGCTGGTTCCACGACCCGAGGTCATTCCAGTCAAAACTGGCGGCAACCACGCCGATGCGGGACGCATTTTCCATCACGGCATAATCGATCGATATCTTGGGGCAGGCGGCAAAGGCGTCTGCACCGAGGCGGTAGCACTTGCCCTCAATCTCGGCGCGCTCGACAGCCAGCTTTGCCTGGGTCCAGACCTGAGGTTGCTGGCGGGCCAGTTCAGCGCCCATCTCCCCGGCGCGGAACATGAAAATGCCGCCATTCCAGAAAAAGCGACCGGACCGGAGAAAGGTCTCGGCTGTTTCCAGATCCGGTTTTTCACGAAACCGCGACACATCGTAGACTGGTCCATCGCCATCGCCGCGTTCGATATAGCCATATTGGGTTTCGGGCCGCGTCGGGGTGATGCCGATGGTCATGATGCCGCCGCGGTCGGCAAGCGCCTGGGCACCGGTGCGGATTACATCGAAGAAAGCCGCCACATCGGAAATCTGGTGATCCGAGGGCAGCACCAGCACCATTCTGTCGGGATCGGTGTCAGCCAGATCGGCAATCGCGGCGGCAATCGCCGCAGCGGTGTCGCGGATCAACGGTTCGAGCACATAGCGTTCAACCTCGACGCTGCTGGTTTCACCCTGTTCGGTCAGCAGCGATTCGAAGGCGATCCCGCCGACGATCCGCGTCGGCAGATAGCGCAGACCCTCACCTTTGAAGTCAACGCGCTCAAGCGTGTTGGTGAGAAGGGTCTTGTCGTTGACCAGACGGTGGAACTGCTTGGGCTTTGAATCCCGTGACATGGGCCAGAGCCGTGATCCGGCGCCGCCGCACAGGATAACAGGCGTGATTGTGTGGCTTGAGCTCATGCAATGCTCCGATTCGTGCGACCGCTCGTTCGTCTTACCGGTTTGGCCCATTAGACCGGGAAAAAATGAAAATTGTTTTCATGCAGATGCCCGCCGGCGTCAAAATGCAAAGCCTCGCTCACGGCATGTCCCTGCTAGTGGTGGGAATTTCCGGCTTGATCGGCCGCGACATCAGCGCGACGCGGGCCTCCTCGGCTGACATCCTGCCCGCCAGCACCAATCCGGCCGTGTGCATGACCGGACAGGAGATCTGGTGGCGGGCGGCGAGGTCATTGGCAATCGACACCGTATAGACCCCCTCGGCCAGTTTGAGGCCCGAAACATCGCGTCCGCTGCCAACGGCAATGCCATAGGAGAAATTGCGCGACAGCTCCGACGAGCAGGTCAGCACCAGATCCCCCAGACCCGACAGTCCCATCAGGGTTTCGGCGCGCGCGCCCATGGCCACGCCCAGCCGCACCAGTTCCGCATATCCGCGCGTGATCAACGCAGCTTCGGCGCTTGCCCCCATGCCGCCGCCGCGGCAGATCCCGACGGCAATCGCCATGACATTCTTCAGCGATCCGCCGATTTGCACCCCGACAATGTCGTCGGATGCATAGAGCCGGATCGCGTCGCCGGAGAGCGATTGGGCCATGGCCTGCGCCGCGTCCTTGTCCGGCATGGCCAGCGTGAGAGCTGTCGGCAGGCCGCCAACCACATCGGCGGCAAAGCTGGGCCCCGACAGCACACCCACCGCATGGCCGGGCAACTGCCCGGCAATCACTTCACTTTGGGTTTGGCCGCTGCGGTTGTCTATGCCTTTGGCACAGGCGATTACCAGTGCGCGGTCAGGCAGATGCGCGGCTGCCTGCCGGGCGACATCGCCGGTCGATTGCGCCGGCACCACGAACAGCACGATCTCCGCGCGATCCAGCGCAAGGGCCATGTCCGTGGTCGCGACAAGACCTTCGGGAAGGCGCGCGCTGCCAAGATAGGCCTTGTTGGAATGCTGGCGCGATATCTCGTCACAGGTGGCGGGGTTGCGGCCCCACATCAGCGCATCATGGCCTTGTCTGATCAAAGCTGCGGCCAGCGCGGTGCCCCAGGCACCGGTGCCGAGAATGCAGATGCGGGCCATGGGTTGTGCTCCTTCGCTCAATGGCGGCGTTTGCCGCTCCGTCACTCAGGCCACTCAAATACGGGGCCGTCGCCGTGCTGGCAAGCCGGAAGCAGCCGGTCAGGCGGTGGCGGTGCGTATGCCGGGGAGGCAGCTGGCGTTCAGCTTGCCGGCGGTCCGGCGCCAGAAATCCGATATCAGAGCCGGATCACGCATGGCTTCCATGTCTTTCCATTGTGGGAACGAGGCTGCAAACATCTCTGGCGACATTCGCTGGTCCTTGTACGGATTGAGCCCACCCCCCGCCGCCAGAACAATCTCGTCGAGCGCATCAAGCATCCGCAAGGTGCGGTTTCCGGTATTGGCAAAATCCAGCGTCAGCGTGAATCCTGGCCGCGGAAACGACATCAGCCCCGGAGATGTGGAAGCGCCAAAACGTTTAAGGACGGTCAGGAACGATGCCGCACCATGATTCTGGGCGCACTCGATCAGCGCAATGGTGGTTTCCCGTCCGGTTGCGGAGGGAAAGACACTTTGGTGCTGAAACAGGCCACGCGGCCCGTAAAGCCGGTTCCAGCCGGAGATTGCATCCAGCGGATGGAAATAGGAGGACCAGGCAACAATCCTGGTTTCAGGCTGCTGCGGGGCCCGGCCGTAATACAGACCATTGAAGGCCTTGAGGGTCAGGCGATTGAGCAGATTGACCGGCGGCGAGAGCGGAACCGCCAGTTTCGGCGCCGATGGCGGCTTTGCCGCTCCGCCGTCTTCCGCGTGATTGCCGGCCATCAGCACACCACGCCCGAGTTTGCCGCCGCGCGCCAGTTGATCGATCCAGGCGACGGAATATTCATGCGCCGCATCGATTTGCTCGATTGTATCGAAATAGCCATCGATGGCGGCAAACCGAAACGCGGTCTGGCGCACATTGGCGGACGCGACCTGCATCAGCCGGATGGTGGCCGATTCAATGATGCCGGTCAGCCCCATTCCGCCGATGGTGGCCGCAAACAGGGCAGAATTGCGTGTCGGCGAACAGGTGCGACGATGCCCGTCGCTGCCAAGCAGGGTGAAGCTTTGCACCGAATTGCCGAACGTGCCGCGCCGATGATGGTTCTTGCCATGAACATCATTGGCAATGGCGCCGCCAAGCGTGACCTGCGCCGTGCCCGGGGTTACTTCCAGAAAAAATCTATACGGCATGACAAGCGCGAGAATATCAGACAGCAGGACACCTGCGTCCGCAGTCAGAATGCCGGTATCGGGATCAAAGGCGCTGATCGCCGCGCCGGGTCGCATGGTGAGCAGGCAGCCCTGGTCATTGTGGCAGCTGTCGCCGTAGGAACGGCCATTGCCGTAAGGCAGGAATCCGCCTTGGGCAGTCGGGTTCAGGTCCTCCAGGGGCGCGCTCAGGCGCGGTCGCCGGTCGACCCTGCCCCAACTGTCAAACCTGTCACGCCGCGCGGTCACAGCTGCACTGTCGCGAGCAGCACAAGTCCCGCGCCGGCAATGGTGGTGGCCTGACTGCGCCAGTCACGCATGATGAACACCACCGGGTCGTCATGCATCTGGGAACGGCGCGCCAGAACCCAGATTCTGAGCAGCATGTACAGAATCAGCGGACACAATGGCCAGAGCAGGGCCGGTTGGGGATACATTGACGCCACTTCCTTGCTGTCGACATAGAGCGCCAGAACCATCGCCGCGGAGAACGCCGATGCGATCCCCGCCTGGCCGATCATGTCCTTGTCGCTCCCGACATAGCTGCGCCCCTCGAGCCGGGTGTCGGATTGCTCGGCAAGCTCGTCGAGCTCGACATAGCGCTTGACCAGCGCCAGGCTGAGAAAGAAGAAGATCGAAAACGCCAGCAGCCAGAAGGACAGCTCCACTCCGGTGGCCGCCGCACCGGCGATGATGCGCACGGTGTACAGCCCTGCCAATGTGAAAACATCGACCAGAAGCTTGCGCTTGAGAACAAAGGTGTAGGCCGTGGTCACCACCGCATACAGACCCAGTACCGCCCAGAAAAGAGGCGGCAACAGGCTTGCCAGCCCGATGGACGCCAGCAGCAACGTCGCGGCAGTGAAACTGATCGCCGGGATCGAGACCGCACCGCTGGCCAGCGGACGCAGGCGTTTGCGCGGATGCTGGCGGTCATTGGCCAGATCGGCAATGTCATTGACGATGTAGACCGCGGACGCCAGGAAGCTGAACGAAAAGAATGCAGCCACGGCGGCGAGAACGAGACCGATCTCGGCGTATTCATGGTTGAGAACCAGCGGAACCGCGATCAGCACGTTCTTGAGCCACTGATGTACCCGGATGGATTTGAAGATCGCCAAGCGCGACACTGCCGCGATCGGAAGGGTTTCCGCCGCATTCTGCTTTGCCCAGCGCTTGGCCGCGCGATCGGGTGCAACAATGATGGCGCGGCGCGCGGCATCGAAAACCACCCGATCGTCCCGGCTGTTGCCGGCATAATCAAAGCCACCGTCGCCGCACAAGGCGACAAGGCACTCGCGTTTGCGGTGGGAGGTGAGGTTCTCGGTATCGCTCGAGTGCAGGACGCGATCGAATAGGCCCAGGTGCCCGGCAATCGTGGTGGCTGTGGATTGGGCCGCACCTGTGACCAGCCAGACCGGCTGTCCGGCATTGCGGGCCTGTTTGATTCGCGCGATCAGCTCCGGCCGGTAAGGCCAGTCTCTGCCCTTGTTCTGGTAACGGGCGGCGACCTCGCGTTTGAGAACGGCCTTGCCGGAGAGCGCCCAGGCGATGGCGGCGAAAAACAGCCAGGGCCTGCGAATCAACACCGCGACCAGCCCCTCCCACAAGGTGTCAGTGGCGACCAACGTGCCGTCCAGGTCAATACAAAGCGGCACGTGCCGGTTGTCGCTCGCAGCATCCATGATTGTGTCCCTGCCTCAATCCAGGCAGACAATCGCCGAAAAACACTTCATTTCCGCTAAAAAACCGCGCCAAACCGCGATTCGGCCAATGCAAAGCGGGAATTTCCCTCTGTGTGGTTAGCAAAACCTTGCGCGGCGCAGGGCGCTCGACAAAGCCACAGGTTGCGCGACGGCGCATTGCCCGAGGTCAGCAGCGGCGTGCGGGCACCGGAAAGGCAAAAAGTGTCACTGTTGGAAAAATGGTGGAGCCAAGCGGGATCGAACCGCTGACCTCCTGCATGCCATGCAGGCGCTCTCCCAGCTGAGCTATGGCCCCGGGACGCAAGAGATTGATCAAAAAATACAATCCCTGCGAGATGCCGCCGCCCCGATTGAGGCGGGCATGTGCGGCTTCATACTTCTGCAGCCGCACAAGATCAAGATGAAAATTCAATCCTTTTGCAGTTTCGAAAACATCACTGAATTCAAAAGTGCGGATGAATTCGCTTTATTGATCGTCGTCCTCGTCATTGACGCCGATGATGTCGCTGACATCGTCGTCGTCATCATCGTCATCGGCCAGAAACGCATCCTCGTCGTCGTCTTCATCGATCTCGACATCGTCGTCGATGTCGGGAAGGTCCTCGGACTTGCTTTTCTTGCTCGACTTTTCATCGTCCGCCTCTTCAAGCGATACGATTTCCACGTCGGCCGAATCTGCCTCGACTTCGGCGACTTCATCGTCGTCCTCGTCCTCGTCGTCGGCCACCTTCTCTTTCACCTTCTCGGACACAGCAATAGGCGCCGGGACCTCAAAAAACGAAATCGGGTAGGTTTTGCCCGTATAAGGGGACTCGATTGGATCTTTGTTCAGATCGTAGAATTTGCGCCCGGTTTCGGGGCAAATGCGTTTTGTTCCAAGTTCCGGTTTTGCCACTGTCGAAGCCTCATAAACTGGCAGGAAGACCCAGGCTGGAGCGCCAGGCTTCCCGTTTCGGCGGGTCCGGACCCCATAATGATGTTGAGCGCGGCTGTCAAAGCCATTCTCATCAAAAATCGAGCGAAGTCAGATGACGCACCCCTCAGGGCTGTGGTAGGGAGCCCCTGCGCATCAGCCGGGCTGCCGGCTTTACCCGACCAAATCAGCCGGAAATTACCAAATGGGCCACGTTACTGCACATCTTCGTCCTGCCAAAGCCTCAAAAAGCCGGGGGCTTAAAGGCGACATCCGCATTCCCGGAGACAAATCCATTTCCCACAGGTCGTTCATGTTCGGCGGCCTTGCCCGGGGCGAAACCCGGATCACGGGTCTGCTCGAGGGTGAGGACGTGATCAACACCGGCAAGGCGATGCAGGCCATGGGTGCCTCCATCCGCAAACAGGGCGATACATGGATCATCAACGGCGTCGGCAACGGGTGCCTGCTGGCGCCGGAGACCGCGCTCGATTTCGGCAATGCCGGCACCGGCTGCCGGCTGGCCATGGGGCTGATGGGACCTTATGATTTCGACACCACATTCATCGGCGATGCATCCCTGTCGAGCCGCCCGATGGGCCGCGTGCTCGATCCGTTGCGGCTGATGGGGGTTCAGGTGCAAGCGCAGGCCGGCGACCGCTTGCCGGTGACAGTGCGCGGCCCCCGCGCACCTGCGCCCATCAGTTACCGGGTGCCGATGGCATCGGCCCAGGTCAAATCGGCTGTTCTTTTGGCCGGGCTCAACATTCCCGGTACCACCACGGTGATTGAACCGGTGATGACGCGCGATCACACCGAGAAAATGCTTCAGGGCTTTGGCGCCACGCTCGAGGTCGAGACCGATGCCGAGGGCGTGCGCACCATCAGGCTCGAAGGCCGCGGCGAGCTTGTCGGCCAGACGATCGATGTGCCGGGCGATCCCTCCTCGACCGCGTTTCCGCTGGTGGCGGCGCTGATCGTTCCGGGATCGGACGTCACGATTCGCAATGTGCTGATGAACCCGACCCGCACCGGGCTGATTCAGACCCTGCAGGAGATGGGGGCGGATATCGAAGTGCTCGACCCGCGCCAGGCCGGCGGCGAGGATGTGGCAGACCTGCGGGTCCGGTCCTCGGACCTCAAGGGTGTCACGGTTCCCGCCGAGCGGGCGCCGTCGATGATTGATGAGTACCCGGTGCTGGCGATTGCCGCCTGTTTTGCCCAGGGTGAAACCATGATGCCGGGACTTGAGGAGTTGCGGGTGAAGGAGAGCGACCGGCTGGCTGCGATGGCGCGCGGCCTGGAGCTTAACGGCGTCGATTGCACCGAGGGCAAGGACTGGCTGTCGGTGCGCGGCCGGCCCGACGGCAAGGGTCTGGGCAATCTGTCGAAGGAGGCCGTTGTCGCCACGTGGCTCGATCACCGCATCGCCATGAGCTTTCTGGTCATGGGCCTTGCCAGCGAGCATCCGGTGCAGGTGGATGACTGCTCGATCATCGCCACCAGCTTTCCCGAATTCATGGAAATGATGACCGGCATGGGTGCGGAGATTGCCGAGATATGACGCCGCGGACGATCGAGTTTCATTACGATCTGATCTCGCCTTTTGCCCATGTGGCGCTGAAGCGGCTCGAGGAATTGCCCGCCGGCGTGACTGTGAGGCCGGTTCCGGTGCTTCTGGGGGCCATCCTCAGCCATTGGGGGCAGCTCGGTCCGGCGGAGATTTCGGCAAAACGGCTGCACACCTACCGGCTGTCGGTATTTCTGGGCAAAAAGCACGGGCTTGCGATGCGGTTTCCGCCGCGCCATCCGTTCAATCCGCTCAAGCCGTTGCGGCTGCTGGCCGGCGCCGATGCCGGACTGGCGACTGTGCGCCGCGCCTTTGACTTCGTCTTCGAGCAGGGCCGGGCGCCCGATACCGACGACGAGCTTGCAGCCTTTGCCGAACATGTCGCCATTCCGTTGACGCTTGCCACCGATGATGCTGCCAAGGCCGCATTGAGAGCCAACACCGATCTGGCAATCGGCCGCGGCGTCTTCGGGGTTCCCAGCTTCATGTCCCGGTCGAAGGCAGGCCACCAGGTTTTCTGGGGGGTTGATGCGTTTGACATGCTTTTGGCATGGCTTGACGATGATGCCCTGTTTGAGCATGAGCCCTACCGGCATCTCGATGACGTCAGTGTGGGGATCACGCGCAAGTAAGGCGCCGCGGCGAGTCCGCTGGCGGCCGTGTTGAGCAGATCGGATAGACTGAAGCGCCGGGACGGAAGGAGCCGCCATGTACCTGCCAGCGCAGTTTGAGGAAAAGGACGAGACGGTGATGCGGGCGCTGATTGCCGCGCATCCGTTGGGCCTGCTGATCTCGGCATCACCAACCGATCTGCAGGTCAATCCGGTGCCGTTTCTGGTGTCGGTCGACAAGGGCGTCACCACACTTCGCACCCATGTCTCCAGGGCCAATGCGCAATGGAAGCAGATTCGCGATGGTGCTGCTGTGGTGGTGGTGTTTCAGGGCGCGGACACTTACGTCACGCCATCCTGGTATGCTTCCAAGGCGCAACACGGCAAGGTCGTGCCGACCTGGAACTATGCGATGGTGCAGGCGCGCGGCGCCGCCGAAGTTCACGAAGAGGCCGCATGGCTTGGTCAGCAGGTGACCGACCTCACCGACCGGCATGAGGCAAGCCGTTCGGAACCATGGAAGGTCGGTGATGCACCGGCGGCGTTTGTGGCGGCGCAATTGCGGGCAATTGTCGGCATCGAGATCACCGTCAGTCGGATGAGCGGCAAATGGAAAGTCAGCCAGAACCGGCCTGAAGCAGACCGGTGCGGGGTTCTTGCCGGCCTGATACAGGACGGTGACGGCGAAATGGCTGGCCTGGTAGGACTCTATGGCCGCCTTGCAGATCGGGGCACACCGGAATGAGCGAGACAGCATCACCCATCGTGATAGCAGTCGACGGCCCGGCGGCTGCCGGCAAGGGCACCCTGGCGCGGCGGCTCGCCGCGCGTTACGGCCTCCGTCATCTTGATACCGGCCTCAGCTACCGCGCCACCGCCAAGGCGCTGCTCGACGCCGGCCTTGCGCTTGATGACGAAGCGGTGGCTGCCCGCATGGCCCGCGCGCTTGATTTGTCCAACCTCGACCGCGTGGTGCTGTCAGCCCATGATATCGGGGAAGCCGCCTCGAAAGTCGCGGTGATGCCCGATGTGCGCAGGGCGCTGGTGGAGGCGCAGCGGGATTTTGCCGCAATCGCACCTGGTGCGGTGCTCGACGGCCGCGATATCGGCACGGTGGTCTGCCCCGATGCATTGATCAAGTTTTATGTCACCGCCAGCCCGGCGGTGCGGGCCCGGCGGCGTCATGACGAAATACGCGGCAAAGGCGGGCAGGCCGATATGGCCGGAATCCTGGCCGATATAGAAAGACGTGACGCGCGCGACATGGAAAGGACCGACTCGCCGCTTCGTCCCGCCGCCAATGCGCACTTGCTAGATACAACCGAAATGGGTATAGAAACCGCGTTCGAAACCGCCCGTGTCCTTGTCGATGCTGCGCTTGAACGCTGAACTGACGCCAGCGAGCCTGTCCCGCGCCGAACTTGTCCTCCCCTCCATGAAGGTTAAGGACAGACGGGCATCGCCGGTCCGACCAACACCAACCAGGCGCATCCGATCGCACCATGATTACGCGGTCGCCAGGAGAATTTATGTCTAACACTGAAACGATGACAGAGGATTTCGCATCCCTGTTCGCCGAATCCATTGCTACGCAGGATCTCGCCGAAGGCTATGTCGCCAAGGGCATCGTCATGGCCATCGAGAAGGACGTCGCCATCATCGACGTCGGCCTCAAGGTCGAGGGCCGCGTCCCGCTCAAGGAATTCGGCGCCAAGGCCAAGGACGGCACGCTGAAAGTCGGCGATGAAGTCGAAGTCTATGTCGAACGTATCGAAAACGCTCTGGGCGAGGCCATGCTGTCGCGCGAGAAGGCTCGCCGCGAGGAAAGCTGGATCCGTCTCGAAGAGAAGTTCAATGGGCAGGAGCGCGTTGAAGGTGTCATCTTCAACCAGGTCAAGGGCGGCTTTACCGTTGATCTGGACGGCGCCGTGGCCTTCCTGCCGCGCAGCCAGGTCGACATTCGCCCGATCCGCGATGTCACCCCGCTGATGCACATCACGCAGCCCTTCGAAATCCTGAAAATGGACAAGCGCCGCGGCAACATTGTTGTCTCGCGCCGCACCGTGCTTGAGGAAAGCCGTGCCGAACAGCGTTCGGAAATCGTGCAGAACCTCGAAGAAGGCCAGACCGTTGAAGGCATGGTCAAGAACATCACCGATTACGGTGCGTTCGTTGATCTTGGCGGCATCGATGGCCTGCTGCACGTGACCGACATGGCCTGGCGCCGCGTCAACCATCCGTCCGAAATCCTGTCGATCGGTCAGACCGTCAAGGTCCAGATCATCCGCATCAACCAGGAAACACACCGCATCTCGCTGGGCATGAAGCAGCTGGAAAGCGATCCGTGGGATGGCATCGGCGTCAAGTACCCGGCGGGCAAGCGCATCACCGGTACCGTGACCAACATCACCGATTACGGCGCGTTCGTCGAACTGGAGCCGGGCATCGAAGGTCTGATCCACGTGTCGGAAATGTCCTGGACCAAGAAGAACGTGCATCCCGGCAAGATCCTGTCGACGACACAGGAAGTTGACGTGGTCGTTCTTGAAGTCGACCCCAACAAGCGCCGCATCTCGCTCGGCCTCAAGCAGACGCTCGAGAATCCGTGGGAAGTGTTCGCACAGAGCCACCCTGCCGGCACCGAAGTCGAAGGCGAAGTCAAGAACAAGACCGAATTCGGCCTGTTCATCGGCCTCGAAGGCGATGTCGACGGCATGGTTCACCTCTCCGACCTCGACTGGAACCGTCCAGGCGAACAGGTCATCGAGGAGTTCAACAAGGGCGACATGGTCAAGGCCGTCGTGCTCGATGTCGATGTTGACAAGGAGCGCATCTCGCTGGGCATCAAGCAGCTTGGCAAGGACTCGATCGGCGACGCTGCCGCTTCGGGCGAGCTGCGCAAGAACGCCATCGTCTCGGCCAAGGTGACTGCGATCACCGACGGCGGTCTCGAAGTGGTGCTGGTTGATCACGAAGACCTGTCTTCGTTCATCCGCCGCTCGGATCTGTCGCGTGACCGTGACGAGCAGCGCCCTGAGCGGTTCTCGGTCGGCCAGACAGTCGACGCTCGCGTCACCAGCTTTTCGAAGAAGGACCGCAAGGTCGGTCTGTCGATCAAGGCGCTGGAAATCGCCGAAGAGAAGCAGGCAGTTGCACAGTTCGGTTCGTCCGACTCGGGCGCTTCGCTCGGCGACATTCTCGGCGCTGCCCTGAAGAAGCAGAACAGCGACGACTGATCCTTTCCGGATCTGACGTTAGGACCACGAAACCCGCCGGAGCGATCCGGCGGGTTTTTTTCATACGATTTTTGTCCAGACCGGATTGCGCATGTCCCTTTTCGTCACCGGCCGGAGAACCCGCGATGGGTGGGCGTGCCGGGGACTTGTTTTCCGGTGGGGCCGGAGCTGCGACTCGCACCGGAACAACGGCTATGATCTTGTCTATCGGGCGCAGAAAATGGGCCAATGGATTGAGATCAATGCGGCCTGGTGTCAGGCATTCCCGATCAGCAGACCCGCAGCGAACACCAGCGCGCCGCCAAGGACGACCTGGAAAATGGCTCGGCTCCACGGTGTATCCATCCAGTGGTTCTGAATCCAGGCGATGGCCCAGAGCTCGACGAACACCACTGCGATCGCGACCGTGGTGGCGATGGTGAAATCCGGGATCAGATAGGGAAGCGCGTGACCAAGACCGCCGATCGCCGTCATGATGCCTGACGCCAGGCCGCGCTTGACCGGCGAACCGCGGCCGGAAATGACCCCGTCATCATGGGCAGCCTCGGTAAAGCCCATCGAAATGCCGGCCCCGACGGATGCTGACAAACCGACCAGAAAGGTTGTCCAGGTGTCGCCGGTTGCGAACGCCGTGGCAAATATCGGGGCCAGCGTTGACACCGAACCATCCATCAGGCCGGCCAAGCCTGGCTGGACGTAGGTCAGAATGAATTTGCGGCGGTTGGTTTCGGCCTCTTCGGCCTTGACGTCATCCGGCGTATGCTTGAGCCCCAGGCGCCGGGCCAGCGATTCATGGGCTTTTTCGGCCAGCGCCAGATCGCCGAGCAGTTTTCTGGTGTCTGCATCCTGGCTGCGCTGTGCCGCGGCAAGATAGAAGGCGTGCGCTTGAGCTTCCATGTCCTCGGCAGTCTGCCGGATCAGGTCGACAGACTGGTTCTTGACCAGCCAATCCGGCTTCCGTTCGTAATATCCGCGCACATGTTCGCGCCGAATCAGCGGTATGCGATCTCCGAACCGTGCCTTGTGGCGTTCAATCAGCAGGGCACGGTGCTCGCCCTCCTCAGCCGCCATTTCCTCAAAAACCTTCGCCGATTGCGGATAATCATCGCGCAAATGATCTGCGTAGGCGAGGTAAATGCGCCCGTCATCCTCTTCCGACGAAATCGCGAGCGCAAGTATCTCCTGTTCGCTCAGGGAATCAAAGGACCTGCGGTTGAAGCCGGTGAGACGAGACAGCATGAGGAATCCCTTGGATTAGAATTGTTCTAAACTAATTGGGGCGAAGTCACTTTTCAAGCCGGAAAACGCAAAGTTGAAACATCGTGGCTTGATCCGGCGCCGCTCACAGGCCAACTGTTGCCTCATGACTGAAGTAAGGGAAATGACCGACACGCTGCTCGACCGCCTGGGACGATTCCTGGCGCGCAGATTGCACTCAGCCAATTCCGGGTACGAACCCTACACTCCCTCAGACCCGGAGACGCTGTCACGCGCCCTTCGTCCGGGCGACATTCTTCTGGTTGAGGGCAACCAGAAGATATCGGCGGCGATCAAGTACCTCACCCAGTCGACCTGGTCTCATGCCGCACTTTATGTCGGGACAGCGCTCAAGCCGGAGATCGACGACGGGGAAGATTTTCCGCAGCTCATAGAAGTCAACCTGGGTGAAGGCTGCGTTGCCGTACCCTTGGCCAAATACACCCGTTTCAACACCCGGATCTGCCGGCCGGCCGGCCTCACTCCGGAGGATCGGACCGCAGTTGTCACCTATATGATCGACAGGCTCGGCGTTCGCTACGATCTCAAGAACATCTTCGACATGTTGCGCTACTTCTTTCCCACGCCGCCGGTTCCGGTGCGCTGGCGCCGGCGCCTGATTGCCTTCGGGGCTGGCGATCCGACCCGGGCCATCTGCTCGTCGATGATTGCCCAGGCGTTCCACTCCATCGATTATCCGATTCTGCCCGAGGTGACGCGGTCGCCAGGACGGCAATGCGCTGAATCCGACTATTCCCGCCGGGAAATTCTGCACATTCGCCATCATTCGCTGTTCGCACCACGGGATTTCGACCTGTCGCCCTATTTCCGCATCGTCAAGCCGACCCTTGAATACGGATTCGACTACAAGCGGCTCGAATGGAGTCACAAACAACTGCCCGGCACGGACGAAAAACCGCAGAGTGTCTCGCCCGACACCTGAGATCCGGCAACGAGCTTAGATACGAATGCGATCGGATTGTGGAGAAGCGGCATGAATTTGGCAGAGTGGCTCATCCGCACAGCGAGAAGACAGCCTGATGCACCAGCCCTGATGTCAGGTGAAAACCTGATCTCGACCTATGCCGGTTTTGCCGATCGCGCCTCCCGCACCGCGTCAACGCTTGTCAGCCGGTACCGGATTGGTCCCGGCGACCGTGTCGCAATCTTCATGAAGAACTGCCCCGCCTATCTCGAACTGCTGTATGGCATCTGGTTTTGCGGTGGCGTTGCGGTTCCCATCAATGCCAAGCTCCATGCCCGCGAGGCGGCCTATATCATCGAGGATTCGGGCAGCCGGCTGGTGTTCGTTTCGGGCGCGGGTGCGGGCGAGTTGCAGGCCTTGCTGCCGGCTGACTGCTCTCTGCACGATCTTGAAACCCGGCCGGTGGTCGCGCCTGACAGTCACGGGCTCACCGCACCCCTTCCCCGTGCGGCCGATGACCTGGCGTGGTTGTTTTACACATCGGGCACCACCGGCAAGCCGAAAGGCGTGATGCTGAGCATCGCCAATCTGCACGCCATGACCTATGCCTATTTCGTTGATGTGGACGACGTGCTGGCCGAGGATGCGGCGGTTTATGCGGCGCCTTTGTCCCATGGTGCGGGGCTTTACAATTTCATGCATGTGCTGCGTGGCAGCCGTCATGTCATCCCTGCGTCCGGCGGCTTTGATCCGGAGGAGCTGTCGACGCTGGCTCCCAAACTCGGCAGCGTCACCCTGTTTGCGGCTCCGACCATGATCAACCGCTGGGTGGCTGCCGCCCGGCAAAGCGGCTATTCCGGCGAAGGCGTGCGCACCATTGTTTATGGCGGCGGGCCGATGTATCTTGCTGACATCGAGGCTGCAACCGCGCAATTTGGCGCCCGGTTCGTTCAGATCTACGGCCAGGGCGAATGTCCGATGGCGTTGACCTCTCTGACCCGGGGCGATATCATCGACAGGCAGCATCCCCGCTGGCACGAGCGTCTGGCCTCGGTCGGCACCCCACAATCTTGTGTGCAGATCCGCGTTGTCGGTCCGGACGGAAAGGACAGGCAGCCGGGTGAGATTGGCGAAATCATAGCTGCCGGTCCACCCGTCATGAGAGGGTACTGGAACGATCCTGCAGCCACCGCTGAGAGCCTGAAGCACGGCTGGCTGTGGACCGGCGATATGGGCTCGCTCGATCAGGATGGCTATCTGACGTTGCGCGACCGGTCCAAGGACGTCATCATCTCGGGCGGCAGCAACATCTATCCGCGCGAAGTCGAGGAAGCGCTGTTGAGCCATCCGTCTGTGGCCGAAGTCTCGGTCATTGGCCGACCGAGTGCGGACTGGGGCGAGGAGGTTGTGGCTTTCGTCGTCCCGGCCGGACAGCACCCCCCGGCTTCACCGGAACTCGATGGCCACTGTCGCAGCCAGATCGCTGGCTTCAAATGTCCCAAGGCCTATTTCTTTGCCTTGGAATTGCCGAAAAACAATTACGGCAAGGTGCTCAAGACGACACTAAGGAGCCGTCTCTTGAGTCAGTGACAGGCTGAATCCTGGACGTTGTCGAGACGTTCGAGACGTTCGGGATGGTCGGATGCATCGATTAAGAGGTGGATGCGGTCTGAGGAAAGCCGGCAGGCAGAGTTGAGCGGTCAGAGCCGATTTCAGGCGCAGCATCGCAACGACACCTGGGGCCTGTCAGCGGCAATGCAGATTGCCGGGTTTGCAAGGAGGAAAACCAGGGAGGGTGGCGGGGTCGTCGCGGTTGAGCCAAAGCGGCGATGCCCACGCCTGCAGCATTCCTTGTGCATCCGGTTGGATGTGCAAGGGACGCTGTATCTCTTTGAATCAATGCTTGTCGCGTTCAAATCAATCCATTTGAACGCGACAAGCACTGGGGATGAGTACACCGTCAGCTTCAATACGAGCCAGCTAGTCTGCGGAACGTATAGTGTGCTGGCACGTTAGTCATGTCTAAACAATCGAAATGGCAGCCATGTCCGAATTTCCAAACTTGAGATCCCCGAATTCTTCGCCAAATTCAACTCCTCCCGATCTCGATCATAAAGTGGCTGACCGGGCGCGCAGCCATGCCATCAGAGCCGATTTCCTGGCGGCGGAAGAGCTTGAGGCGCTAGGAGAACGGCTCCATGCCCAGTCTCACTGGGACCTGCCGACGTGGGAGCTCTTCGCGTTTCCTGAGCGCACCAAGTATTTTCCCGATCGGATCAAGGACAATGCGTCCGCGCTTCTGACAAACTTCCGCTCCATCTCCAAGGCTGCCCAACAGCGCCTGCTGATTACGCCGGCGGCCGAATGGCTGCTCGACAACCATCATCTTGTCGATGAGAATGTCAGGCAGGTTGTGCGGGATCTGCCGAAGAAATTTTATCACCGGCTGCCAAAAGTTCCCGTGGAAGGCGGCGGAGAAGTTCCCCGCACGTTGGCCATCTCATGGCTCTATATTGCCCACACAAATTCTTGTTTCGAGCCGGAATGGCTGACCAGTCTGATCACGGGATTTCAGAAGCATCAAGTGCTGACCA
The DNA here is from genome assembly GCF_029210485.1 of Hoeflea sp. YIM 152468. Taxonomy (GTDB): domain Bacteria; phylum Pseudomonadota; class Alphaproteobacteria; order Rhizobiales; family Rhizobiaceae; genus Hoeflea. Next base: position 234,407 of record NZ_JARGET010000038.1, on the reverse strand, counting down.
TCGGCGAGATATGGGCAATTCCGGCCATATTGCGAATGGTTCTGCTCGAAAACCTCAGACGGATTTCCGACCGGGTGGAGGCATCTCGCAAGACGCGCGCGCTGGCCAACCGGTTCGCCGACGCCGTTGCCTCTTCCAGCAGCGGCCCGATAGATTCCGGACTTTTAAACTCGGGCGCCGATGCAACAGCCGATGACACCTATGCGGCGCAATTGCTCTACCGTTTGCGCGACGGCACTCAGGGATCGTCCGACGCGCTCTCATGGCTGGAGAGCCTGCTCGAGCAGCGGGGAACCCACGCCGAGGAGGTGATCATTGCCGAGCACACCCGGCTATCGATGGACAACCTCACGGTTGGAAACATTATTCGCAGCCTGCGGCAGATCGACGAGACAGACTGGACCAAATGGTTTGAATCCGTTTCCCGGGCCGACTGCGTGCTGCGCGCCCGAAGCAATTTTGCGCTTCTGGATGCCCGCACCAGAAACAGCTACCGCGATGTTATCGAGCACATCGCCCGCCGCTCCGAATTCAGCGAGAAGGATGTCGCTTTGGCGGCGCTGGAGCTGGCCGAGCAGGCGCGCGCGAATCCGCAAATAACCGCCGCGAGGGAAAAAAACCTCGGCTATTACTTCGTTGCCGAAGGCGTGAGCCAGCTACAAAAAAAGACAGGCTACCGCCCGACATTGCGTGAGAAAGTGGGCCGAACCTATCGCAGTCTGGGGGTATTCGGGATTGCCGTTCCGGTGGCATTGCTGGCGTTGAGCTTTGTCTGGATGGCCGCGCAGGTATTGGCCGGTAACGGCGTTCCGGTCGTCTGGCTGGTGATACTGTCGACGCTTTTCGCCGTGCCGGCGTGGGATGCGGCTTCCGGGCTCTTTCAGTATACTGCTTTCGCATTCTTCCGCCCCGACCATCTTCCGGGATATGCGTTCAAGGAAGGTGTGCCCTCAGATGCACGTACTCTGATCGTCATTCCCTGCCTGATTGATAGCCTTGATAGCGTGGACGAACTGCTTCGTAACCTCGAAGTGCACCACCTCTCCAATCCCGACAAGGAATTCTTTTTTGCGTTGGCCACCGACTGGACCGACAGCGATGAAGAGAAGTCCGATCACGACCTCGAGGTCCTGGCATATGCGGAGGCTCAGACGAACCGGCTTGCCGAAAAATATGCCGACACCGGCAGCCGCCGCTTTTTCCTGCTTCACCGCGCCCGTCTCTGGAACGAAGCTGAAGGTGTATGGATGGGGTGGGAGCGCAAACGTGGAAAGCTTCATGAGCTCAACCTGTTGTTGCGTGGCGACCCTGACACGACATTCCTGACGCCGAGCAGCGAGCTGCCGGAAGACATCCGCTATGTCTTGACCCTTGATTCCGATACTCGCCTGCCGCGCGATCAGGTGCGGGCGCTGGTCGGCAAGCTGGCCCATCCCCTCAATGCTCCCCATTGGGATGCGGCGGAGGGCAAGATCACCGCCGGATATTCCATCTTGCAGCCCCGGGTTACCTCGTCGCTGACCGCTGGCTCGGAAGCATCGGCATTCCAGCGGACTTTCTCGGTCGACCGGGGGCTTGATCCCTATGTCTTCACGGTTTCAGACATCTATCAGGACTTGTTGGGTGAAGGCAGCTTCACGGGCAAAGGCCTCTACCATGTCGAGGCGTTTGAGGCTGGCATGGCGGGTCGGATAGCCGAGAATTCGGTTCTCAGTCATGACCTTCTTGAAGGGTCTATCGCGCGCGCCGCGTTGGTGACCGACGTGGAGTTCGTTGAGGATTTTCCTGTCCGCTATGATGTCGACGCCTCGCGGCAGCACCGGTGGGCGCGGGGCGACTGGCAGTTGCTCCCGCTGATTTTTTCCAGTTCCAGCGGCCTGAACTTGCTTGGGCGGTACAAGATGCTGGACAATTTGCGGCGATCAGTGACACCCATAGCCTGGCTCGCCGGGTCCATTCTTGCGTGGTCCGTGCTCCCGCTGGAAACGGCAGCGGTGTGGCAGGTGATCCTGATTATAAGTCTGTTTATCGCGCCGACATTGTCGTTGTTCTCTGCGTTCTTTCCCTCCGGGACCGAAGGCCTGTCAATCGGCGGACACATCCGTATCCTGGCGTCCGAAATCTTCAATGCGACGGCGCAGGTGGCCTTGCGGATCGTCTTCATCGCCCATACCGCCTGGGTCATGGGCGATGCCATAGTCCGCTCACTCTATCGGGTGTTTGTCAGCCGGCGGCACCTGCTGGAATGGAAAACCGCAGACCAGGTCAGCGCGGCGGCCGGCAACACGGTTGCATCCTTTTATGCCTTGATGTGGCAATCGCCGTTCATAGCTTTGTCGGCATTCTTGCTGGCTCTGGCGTTCGAACCGCAAACAGCGGTGATCGCCGGCGGATTTTGCGCCCTGTGGGTGGCGGCTCCCGCCATTGCCTGGTTTGTCAGCAGGCCGGCCTTGACCGAAGATTCGCTGAAACTCGATACCGAGACCGAAACGCAGCTGCGTCTTGTTGCACGGCGCACGTGGCGCTATTTCGAGCGCTTCGTCAACGAAGACAACCATTACCTTCCACCGGACAATTTCCAGGAAGATCCGGAGCCGGTGGTCGCCGAGCGCACGTCGCCAACCAACATAGGCATGTATCTGCTGTCGACGGTGGCAGCCCGGGATTTCGGCTGGATATCGCTGTCTGAAACTCTCGATCGCATCGACAAGACGCTCGATACGGTCGAAAAACTGCCGCACCACCGCGGGCATTTGTTCAACTGGTACAACACACGCACGCTCGAGGTCTTGCAGCCGAGTTATGTCTCAAGCGTGGACAGCGGCAACATGGCGGGCCACCTGGTCGCGGTCAGTTCGGCGTTGCGGTCCTGGTCTGAAGCACCCGCGGTGCATCTGCTTGGCGACATGAAGGGGGTTGGCGACGTCGCCTACATCCTCGAACAATCGTTGAGCAAAATCGCCGATGACCGCCGCAAGACACGGCCGTTGAGGCGCAGGCTCGAAGAACGGTTGGCGGGCTTCCTGCAGACCTTCGAGCGGCACATGCAGGAACCACATATAGCACCGTTGCGCGCCATCAAGCTGTCGGTGATAGCAGCGGAGGTGACAGCCCTGGCCGTGGATCTCAACAGTGAGATCAAATCCACGCAAACCGCCAGTGTCGTCGCCTGGGCGAGAAGCCTGCACGCGACGTGCGAGGCCCATTTTGCCGACGCAACTTTCGATCGCACCAAGCTCGAGCAGTTACAGGAACACCTGCAGATCACCTCGGAAAGAGCCCGGAAAATAGCCTTCGATATGGATTTCTCGTTTCTGCTTGATGAAACGCGGGGGCTTTTGTCGATCGGCTACCGGCCCGAAGATGGAGAACTCGATGCGTCCTGTTACGACCTTCTCGCGTCCGAAGCACGCCTGACCAGCCTGTTTGCCATTGCCAAGGGCGATGTTCCGAGCAGTCACTGGTTTCGCCTGGGACGTCCCATCGTGGACGTGAACTGGCAGGCGACGCTTGCCTCGTGGTCCGGATCGATGTTCGAGTATCTGATGCCGCCGCTGGTCATGCACGAGCGGCGCGGCGGGCTGCTGAGCCAGACAAACCGCATGGCGATCGCGCGGCACAAGAGCTACGGACAGTCGCACGGAGTTCCTTGGGGGATCTCCGAATCGGCATACAATGCGCGGGATCGGGAGCTGAATTACCAGTACCGGAATTTCGGCGTGCCCTCGCTCGGCCTCAAGCGCAATCTGATCAACGATCTGGTGATCGCGCCCTATGCGACAGCGCTGGCAAGCCAGTATGTGCCAGCCGATGCGCTCGCGAATTTCGACCAGTTGCAGCAGTATGATGCGCTTGGCGACTACGGTTATTATGATGCGATCGATTTCACCCCCTCGCGGCTGCCGGAGGGGGAAAGCTGCGCCATCGTCCGCAATTACATGGCGCATCACCAGGGCATGAGCATCGTGGCGATTGCCAACGCTGTCCATGATGGCCTGATGCGGGATCGTTTTCATGCCGATCCGGTGATCGAGGCGGCAGAACTGCTGCTCCAGGAGAAGCCGCCGAGTGACCTTGTGCCGCTGCGGCGGGCGGACGAATCCACGCAAGCCGGTGACGGGCTGACGCAACTGCAGGAGCGTGAGTTCCGCATTGTCACCGACCCTGCGCGAAGTCGCCGCGAAGTCCTTCTTCTGTCCAACGGTCACTATTCCGTCATGCTGACCGCCGGCGGTTCCGGTTATGCGCGCTGGAACGGCCTTGCGGTGACAAGATGGCGCCCCGATCCCACCTTTGATGACTGGGGCAACTTCATCTTCCTGCGCGATCTTGAGGATGGGCATTGGTGGTCGGCCACGTCGGGGCCCGGGTCCTCTCCCGGGGAACCGGCAAGGACCATTTTTTCAGACGAGAAGGCTGAATTCTTCAAGACCCGCGGCACACTGAACTCCCGCCTCGAATGCCTTGTCGCCTCGAGCTTCGATGCTGAAGGCCGCCGGGTTGTTCTGACCAACAGGGGCGAGCGTGAGAGAACCATCGAACTGACCTCCTATTGCGAGCCGGTCCTCTCCGCCGATGCTGCCGATTCCGCGCATCCGGCGTTTTCGAAAATGTTCGTGCGGACCCATATCGGCGAACATGGCAACGTCATCTACGCGGAACGCAACCGGCGGTCGCCGAGCGATCCCGACATCTGCGTGGCGCATCTTATTTCCGACGCCCGCGGTGGCCGTGCAATCCAGGCGGAGACTGATCGCCGCCGGTTCATCGGCCGCGGGCGCAGCCTGACGGACGCCATCGCCTTTGAGCCTGGCGCCAGGCTGAGCGGCAGCGACGGCTATACGCTCGATCCCTGCATGGCGCTGCGCCGCATTGTGCGGATTCCTCCGGGCAAGGAAATCGAAGTGGTGTTCTGGACAATTGCCGCGCCTCGCCGCGAGGATATCGAGGCCGCAGTTTCACACTTCCATCATGCCGAGAGCTTTTCGCAGGAGCTTCATCTCGCCTGGACACGGTCTCAGGTGCAGATGCGCCATACGGATATCACGCTGCAGGAAGCGGCCCTGTTCCAGAAATTTGCCGGCTATCTCGTGTACCCTGATCTGTCGCTGTCATCCGACAGCGCCAGCGTCGCGTCCGGAGAATACCAGCAGTCCGCATTGTGGCCGATGGGCATCTCCGGAGACTTCCCGATCTTCGTGCTCCGGCTGGACAATGATGGCGATTTGCCAATCGTGCAGAAAGCCTTCCGCATGCAGGAGTATCTCAGATCGCGCGGCCTGATTTCTGATCTGGTCATCATCAACGAGCGCGCCGCTTCCTACGGTCAGGATGTTCAAAATGCCCTGGACGCCTACTGCCAGAACGCCGCCCGACGCGGACTGGCGTCAGGACCGGGACAGCATATTTTCGCGGTTCGCCGTGATCTGATGACAGCCAGTGCCTATTCCGCGCTTCTGGCTGCGGCCCGGGTTGTGTTGCACACACGCAATGGCAAGCTGTCGGAACAGCTTGAGCGCATCGAGACCGTCTTTGGACAGTCAGGCGAGAAGGGAGACAAGCGGAGCCATGGCGCGCCGCAACTTATGTTGCCCTCGCCCGAAGGGTCTGATGATACGCGCCATCGGGGCGAAGCGATCTCCGGCACCGATCTGCTGTTTTGGAACGGCTATGGCGGTTTCGACCCCGGCAGCAATGAGTATGTGATCCGGCTCGCCGCCGGAGCAGCGACGCCGCAACCCTGGATCAACGTGATCGCCAACGAAAAATTCGGGTTCCACATTTCGGCGGAAGGGGCGGCCTTCACCTGGAGCCGCAACTCACGCGACTACCAGCTCACACCCTGGACCAACGATCCGGTCATCAACCGTCCGGGCGAGGCATTCTATATGCGCGACATGGACGATGGCTCGTTGTACGCGCCGATGGCAGCCTTGTCGGTGGATGGGGCGGCCACCTATGAAACACGCCACGGCCCCGGCCGCAGCATCATGACGATGACCTGTGACGGGCTGAGCTCCCGGTTGACGACGATCATCGCGGGCAAGGAACCGGCAAAGCTGGCCCGGCTCGAGGTTTCCAATGCCAAGTCGGCACCCCTGCGCCTGCGGGTCTATGCCTATGCCGAGCTGGTGCTGGGCAATGACCGCTCCAGGACCGCGCCCTTCGTGCAATGCCGCTTCAATCGGGCCGCCGAGGCCATGACGGCGACCAATCCTTACTCGCTGACGTTCCCCGAGCGCACCGCATTTCTTGCCGCAGACCACCCCGCTGTTGCCTTCACCGCGTCGCGCGGTGACTTCTTTGGGTCCGGCGGAACGATCAAGCGGCCAAGCATGGTGATGAGCGGCGCTGCCACCGCCAACGGCGCAGCAACCCGCGGCGACCCGTGCGCTGTCATTGCCTGTGACATCGAAATACCGCCTGGGGAAACGCGAAGCGTGGTCTTCATGCTGGGCGATGCGGAAAAATCCGCCGATGTCGGCCAGATGCTTGAAAGATTGCGTGACCGCGGCTTTGCTGAGTTCGAACAACAAACCCTGTCGCAGTGGCAGCGTTTCCTCGGAACGCTTCAGGTGGAAACGCCGGACAAAGCGTTCAACACGATGGTCAACACCTGGCTTCCCTACCAGAATCTGGCCTGCCGCATCACGGCGCGCAGCGCGTTCTATCAGGCCTCGGGTGCGTTTGGTTTTCGCGACCAGCTGCAGGACACGCTGGCGCTGCTGATGCACGATTCCGGCCTGGCACGGCGGCAGATCCTCAATGCCGCGTCCCGGCAGTTCAAGGAAGGCGACGTTCAGCACTGGTGGCTTCCCGACACGGGTGCCGGCGTGCGCACGAAGATTTCCGACGACGTCGTCTGGCTGGCCTATGCCGTCAGCCAGTATGTCTCGGTCACCAACGACGTGGCAATTCTGGATGAAATGGTTTCGTTCCTGTCTGGCCGGACTCTTGAGGAAGATGAGCACGACGCGTTTTTCGAACCATCCAGCTCGCGCACGAAAACCAGTGTTTATGACCATTGCGCCAGAGCGCTGAACCTGGCCATTGCCCGCACCGGGCCGAACGGGTTGCCGCTCATCCTCGGCGGCGACTGGAACGACGGCATGAACCGCGTCGGAGAAGCGGGCCGGGGCGAAAGCGTTTGGCTTGCATGGTTCCTGCTGCATGCGCTCGACCGGTTCATCCCGATCGCAGAAGCAAGGCAAGAAGCCGGCGACGTTGCCGAATGGCGCGCCCATGCGAAGAAGCTGACAAAGTCTATCGCCGGCGCCGGATGGGATGGCCAGTGGTATCGCCGCGGCTATTATGACGACGGGACCCCGCTGGGGTCTTCCCAATCGGAGGAATGCCGGATCGATTCGATCGCCCAGTCGTGGAGTGTGCTTTCCGGTAAAGGCAATGCGGAACGGTCTGCCCAGGCGATGGACAGTGTCACCGACAAGCTCATCGACACTGACGACGGACTCATCCGGCTGTTCACCCCGCCGTTCCAAGCCACGCCGAAGGAACCGGGCTACATCAAGGGGTATCCGCCCGGCGTTCGCGAGAATGGCGGACAGTACACCCATGCGGCGACCTGGGTTGTCTATGCCCTGGCGAAAATGGGCCGTACCGAAGACGCCTGGCGTGCCTTTTCCATGCTCAATCCGGTCAACCATTCTCTCGACCAGACCGCCGCCGACACCTATCGTGTTGAGCCCTATGTGGTGGCCGCAGATGTCTATGGCGCCGACGACAAGATCGGGCGCGGTGGCTGGACCTGGTACACCGGGTCCGCGGGCTGGCTCTATCGCACGGCGGTGGAGGCAATCCTGGGGATTGAAATTCGCGGCGGAGACCTTCAGGTCAACCCGGCCATTCCCGACGACTGGAACGGCTACACCGCGCATATCGAGATAGCTGGGAAGCGCCGGGAAATCAGGGTCGATCGTTCCGGGGACGGGAAGCTGACTGTCCGCATCGATGGTGAACTGACTCCCCACGGGGCGGAATCGGGGTAGGGGGAACCCGACTTCCGGATTGGCTCCAAAGGGCAGCTGCCGGTCGCGGGTCGACCGGCAGCGTCCGGCATGCGCATACAGGAATGTCCGGGCCATGTGACGGGGAGGCCGACCAGCTATCCAGCCGTAAAAATCCCCTCGCGCTAAAGCCGGCGGGAACCAGATCGCCGGCGCCGCGTTTATTTCCTGAACCAAGGAGACCGCCATGCGAACCCGTACATTCATCGCCGGCCTGATCGCCCTGCCAGTCAACGCGGTGCTGTTTGGCGCCGGGGCTGTTACGGTGCTGTCGATCCCGGCGCTGGCCGACCACGCCAAGTATCTGTTGCCGATGGTCATCGTGACCGGATTTGTGGCAACCGTACCAATAGCCTGGGCGTTGGCGCCGCGGCTGCGTGCCCGGCATCTCTATACGGAAAGTCACACAAGAGGCTGAGCACCTCTGCGGGCGGATTGAGGCTTGTTCCGCGCGTGGAAACCCGAGTTTGGAGCAGACCATGGCCGCACGACCGATCTGGAAGGGACAGCTTCGCCTCTCGCTGGTTTCGATCCCGGTGGAAATGTACTCCGCCACAAAGTCCGGTGCGCGTATCAGTTTCCGCCAGATCCATGAGCCCTCGGGAAAGCGGGTGCGCTATCAAAAGACTGTGCCCGGTGTCGGCCCGGTCGATGCCGGCGATATCATGAAGGGGTATGAGTACGAGAAGGACCAGTACTTGCTCATTGACCCCGAAGACGTCGACGAGATCAAGCTCGAGACAAAGAAGACCCTTGAGCTTGTCCAGTTCGTCGACGCCTGCGAGATCTCTCCGCTCTACTTCAACAAGCCCTATTATCTGGTGCCGGCCGACGATCTGGCAGAAGACGCTTACCGTGTCGTGCGCGATGCACTGCGCTCCACCGGCATGGTGGGGCTGGGCCAGGTGACGATGCGCGGCAAGGAGTATCTGGCGGCGGTCAAACCCTGTGGAGACGGGTTGTTGCTTGAGACGCTGCATTACGCGGAGGAAATCCGTGATGCCGATCCGCTGTTCGCGCAGATTGAGGACCACACCGCAGACGAAGACCTGCTTTCGGTTGCCAAATCGCTGATCGAGCGCAAGACCGGCCCATTCAAGGCCGATGCCTTCAAGGACAATTATGCGATCGCGCTCAAGGTTCTGATCGAGCGCAAGACCAAGAGCAAGGCAACCAAGCGGGTTCAGACGGAGGACAGTGATGCCGAGAGCGAAAGCGGTGACAATGTGATCGATCTGATGGCGGCGCTGAAACAGAGTCTCGCTAAGACGGAGGGCAAGTCATCCTCCTCCAAAAACTCCAGGGCGGGCAGGCGCACGAAGGCGGCGGCGAAGAAGAAGTCCGCGTGATGTCGGTGACCGCTCAGAAACTCGCCGATTATGTCGCCAAGCGCGACTTTTCCAAGACCGCCGAACCCAGCGGGGAGGCGGCCGGCAAAGCGTCGGATCGGCCGGCTTTCGTGGTTCAGAAACATGCCGCACGACGGCTGCATTACGATTTCCGGCTGGAATGGCAGGGGGTGTTGCTGAGCTGGGCGGTGACCAAGGGCCCAAGCGCGGTCACCGCCATCCGGCGGCTGGCTGTCCGAACAGAAGATCATCCGTTGGATTACGGCGGGTTCGAGGGCACGATTCCGGCAAAGCAATACGGCGCCGGTACAGTGATGCTGTGGGACGAGGGCTGGTGGGAGCCTCAGGAAGATTTCGCCAGGGGCCTGAAATCCGGAAAGCTGAAATTCATCCTGCACGGGCAGAGAATGAAGGGCCGCTGGACGCTTGTGCGGATGCGCACCAGGGAGAGCCGGGAAAACTGGCTGCTGATCAAGGAGCACGACGCTTTTGAAGAAAAGGACGAAGACGCTCTGGTCGCGCGTCACGTCACCAGCATTTCCACTGCGCGCAGCATGGAGGAAATCGCAGCGGGCAAACCCGGCCGCAAGCCGCCGGTCAAAACGGCGCGGCAGACGTCTGGAGCGACGACATTCACGCTGGCGACGCCAAAATTCCGCAAGCCGCAACTGGCAAAACTCAGCGACAGCGTCCCGGATGGCGACGGATGGCTGCACGAGACGAAATTCGATGGCTATCGCTGCCTCGCAGCGCTCGGCAAGGGCGGCGTGAAGCTCTACACCCGGTCCGGACTGGACTGGACCGACCGCTATGTCGGGTTGCCCGAGGCCTTCGCCGCGCTTGACTGTCGAAATGCGCTGATTGATGGCGAGGTGGTGTCCGCCGGCAAGGCCAGCGGTTCGGCCTTCTCGGCCTTGCAGGCCGATCTCGAACAGGGGCGGTCTGTCCTTTACATGGCCTTTGATCTCATCGAGCTCAATGGCGACAAACTCGACAGGCAGCCTTTGACCGACCGCAAGGAAGCGCTGGCGCTGCTGCTTTCGGGGCAGGAGAAGGGCGCACCGATCCGCTATTCGGACCATGTGAGAGGCCACGGAGCCGAGGTCTACACCGCGATCGGAAAAGCCGGCGGCGAAGGGATCATCAGCAAGGCCTGCGCCAGCGCCTATGCGGGAAACCGGAACGGAAGCTGGCTCAAGATCAAGACCAGGCTCAGACAGGAATTCATCATTGGCGGCGTCTCGCCGTCACCTGCCAGGCACCGCCCGTTCGCGTCACTGCTGGTGGGGACGCGGGAGAAGGGCGAGCTCAACTATCGCGGCCGGGTTGGCGGTGGCTTCAGCGAGACAGATCTCGACAGCCTCAGCACATTGATGCGCGGGCGCGAGCGCCAGACCAGCCCGTTTGCCGAGGTCCCGGCCGACATTGCCCGGTCGGCGCACTGGCTGAAGCCGGACCTTGTCGTCGAGGTGGAATATGCAGAACTGACAGATCAGGGCAGTATTCGTCACGGGGTGTTCAAGGGTGTGCGCGAGGACAAGGAGGCAACGGTGGTGAAGCTTGAGAAAACGGAAAATGCGACCGGTAAAACCAAGACGGTTCTGGGTGTCCGGATCAGCAGCCCCGACCGGGTGGTGTTTCCCGATGCGGGCTGCACCAAGGCCGACGTGGCCGACTACTATGCAAAGGCGGCAGACAGGATGCTGGCGCTTGCAGGGAACCGTCCGGTGTCCTTGCTCAGGTGCCCCGATGGCCGGGACGGCGACTGCTTCTTCCAGAAGCATGCTGGCAAGGGGTTTCCCGATGGCATCGGCACGGTCGATATCAAGGAAAGTTCCGGCAAGACCGAGCCCTATATGGTGATCGCCAGAAAGAAGGGCTTTGCCGCCGCTGCACAGATGGGAACCATCGAGTTTCACATCTGGGGTTCGCGCACCGATCTGCTGGAAAAACCCGACCGGCTGGTCTTCGATCTCGATCCGGACGAGGGATTGTCATTCTCCGACGTCAAGGCTGCTGCCAAAGACATCGAAAAGCTGCTTACGGCCATCGGGCTCGACAGTCTGCCGATGGTCACAGGCGGCAAGGGCGTGCATGTGGTCGTGCCGCTGCGCCGGACCGCAGATTGGGACACGGTCGCGTTCTTTTCCCGCACCGTCGCCAGCTACCTGGCGCGGTGCGAGCCAGACCGGTATGTGGCCACGATGTCAAAGGCGAAGCGCAAGGGGAAAATCTTTGTTGACTGGCTGCGCAACGATCGCGGCGCAACAGCGGTCGCGCCCTACTCGCTTCGCGCGCGCGAAGGCGCACCCGTGGCGATGCCTGTGTCCTGGCAGGAATTGTCGCGTCTGAAAGCGGCAAATTCATTTGCTCTGGGCCAGGCGCTGAAGCGGTTGGACAAGCCCTGCCCGCTTTTGTCGATGCCTGTGAACCAGTCCATATCGAAGGCGGTTGTCAGCGCTCTGGAGGACCGGATTACCGGCTGATGCGCCACTGTCAACGGGATCCGGGCGCGCCGCAACATCGACTTTGCGCCCATTGGATGCACGGTGCTGCGCTCTAATGCTCTTCCGCGAAGGCAGTGCAGGACCGCTGGATTGCACCTGCGTTTCCCTGAAGAGCAATGGCGAGAGGCTGGCTGGCCAGCTGGTAGAGACGATCAGCGAGCCGGTCATAGTCGACCGGTTTGGAAAAGCGCAGGTCGTCCCCGGCGAGCCGGGCGGAATGGACCGATGGCCCGTTGCCAAGCGTGATCACAGGGATGGTCGACCGGCGAAGCTTCAGAGCCAAGTGCACCGCAGTTTCGTTGGGCTGATGAAGATCGAACACGGCTGCATCAATGTCCTGCAGCTGCGGCCATGTTTCGCGTCCACCGGGTTTCATCGGCACAACGGCGAAGCCACGATCTTCGAGTTCGGACAACATGGTGACAATGAACATCGGCTCATCGGCAAAAACCAGAATTTTCGGAGTTCTCTCCATGTCTACTTCCTTCGTCACCGACAATTGATCGTGAAGCCTCAGGGCAATTGCCGGTTAGTTGTGCAGCCGGTTTCGATGATGATGGAAAAATACAACATTATAAAGGCCACGGTTGTGGTTCGGACGCACAAGGGTCCAACACCCCAAATTTAGTGACTTGAAAACATAACGGCACTTACTAACATACAGCAGGAAGCCACTTTAACTCCGGGGTTCAGCAGATGTACCGCGAAAGAAATGAACGCCTTCAGATCATGGTCTCTCCAGAGGAGCTGAGCGCCCTGGACGACTGGCGTTTTCAGCAGCGCATGCCGAGCCGCGCATCCGCGGTGCGCGAGCTGCTGCGCCGCGGCCTTGCCGCCGAAGGTGTCGAGATAGCCGAGGCGCACGAAAAATCCAGCGATTTCGGTGTGATCGAGAAGCGCGGTGACGTGGGGTAGCGCCATCAGACGAGAGTTGTGGCGCGGGTTGCCGCCGCACTTCCGCTGAAGGATCAGGAGTATCAACGGGCACCACTGTCCCCGATCGCCCGTGCGGCGACCCGACCGATATGCGGGCCTTGGATCAGGAGAGCGGGCAATGTCCGAATAGCCCGGCTAGCCCCGATGCCTCTGCAGATTGCGACAGGGCTCGGCAGTGTGGCCCTTTAACCTCGGCAAGGGCGATGATCAGGCCGAAGGCGGCGCTGCCTCATGCTTCCCGGATCAGCCCGCGCGGCCCCTGCACTCGGCCTTCCTCATCAAGGCTGACGTGATAGAGCTTGTCGTCGCGAAAGGCGCTGGCGAAATCGGTGGTTGTTCCGTCTCCCGGCTTGGCGTCGATATCGAGAAAATCGACTTCGGCTTCAGCGGCAACGATGCGGGCATCGGCGGGCGAAAAGGCGCGAACCCGGACGACGCCGTGATTGGGCGCATTGTCCCATCGCGGATCGTCCGGCCGGGCGCTTGGCTCCAGCCGGTATGTTTTGAGATCACCAGCGGGTTGGTGCGGCGACACAGGTTCGCCGAGAGAGCCGACTGCAGGCTGATGCGGATAATCGATCATGGGTCCAGATCCTTTTCTCAAACGGGGTTGATGAGAGAAAAACGGTTAAGACGCATTTTGGTTGCGGCTGGATTGACCGGGACCGTTGTCGCCAATTGCGGCAGACCGGAAACCTTGCCGGCTCGCCTGCGCCCGCAGACTTGATCAGGCTTTGAAGTAATGCACTGCAAATTGACAAAACAGGTCCACCAGAGGGCCTGGGCGCAATCGCCCCGATCTCGCCAGCGCAATCCGGTGCGGCGCCAGATTTCCCACAAGCGGCATCCGAAGGACGGGTTGGCAATCATAGGCGGTCTGGTGCGGGATATCGGTCGCCAGCAGCCCGACGCCCAAACGGTTTGCCACCATCGACCGAAGCATTTCGACCGAGCCGGTTTCATAGGCAATTCTGGGGCTGATGCCATGCATTTGAGCCAGGGTGAGAAAATATCCGCGACTGTGCGGCAGGCTCATCAGAATCAGCGGATCCTGCAACAGCTCGGCCATGCTCACGGACGTCCGGCCCGCCAGACGGTGCGAGCCCGGCAGAAGGCCATAGGGGCGCACATCGGCAAGCGGCGTGATTTCGAGGTTTGACGGCAGGCCGAACTCGTAGGTCAGCGCCACATCGATTTGCCCGGTCTCCAGCCAATCAGACAAGGTGTCGAGATTTTCTTCGTGCAGGCGAATATGGGTATTCGGATACGTCTCCTGAAACCCGCGAACCAGAGATGGCGCATAGCGTGGGCCCAGGGTTGAGAAAACCCCCAGATCCAGAATCTCGCGCTCGGGACTGTGTCCGGCGAGAACCTGCTGAGCCTGTGCGCGCAAAGTTCTGAACTCGCCAAGTTTACGCTGCCCGTAGGATGTCAGCGCCACGCCCTGCCCGGAAGTTCGCGCAAACAGGGGACGACCGAGGTGAGCCTCCAGTTTGGCGATCGCCATCGACACGGAGGGCTGTGACACGTTCAGCAGCCGGGCGGCGGCGGCTGTGCTGCCACCGTCGGCGGCGGCAATCACATAGTCGATCTGCCGCATGGTTACAGGTATAGGTTTCATCTATTGCCATATGTTTTTTTGATATTTGTTACTATAGCACCATCTGCCCTAATCTCCAGTCTGCAAAGCCGGAGATTTCAATGCAAGAAGCCGCAGCAGCCCCAACCACCAAACCTCTCGAAGGTGTGCGAGTTCTGGATTTCACCCGCGTTCTGGCCGGGCCGTATTGCACGGCCCTGATGGCAGACCTGGGGGCCGACGTGATCAAGGTGGAAGCAGCCCATGGCGACGACTACCGTCATGTCGGGCCTTTCCATAAGGGCGAAAGCCTGCTGTTCCAGGCCATGAACCGGGGCAAGCGATCGATCGTTCTGGATCTGAAGTCACACGATGATATTGCCACGATCAAGAAGCTGTTGCGCGAAACCGATGTGCTTGTCGAAAACTTCAGACCCGGTGTGATGGAGAAACTGGGACTTGGGGTGGATGCCTTGCGCAGCGAATTTCCAGGCCTGGTCTATGTGTCGGTTTCAGGCTTCGGCCAGACCGGCGCCAACGCCGCAAAGCCGGCCTATGACATCATCATTCAGGCCATGAGCGGCCTGATGGATGTGACCGGTGAGCCCGGCGGCTCCCCCACAATGATCGGCGAGGCGCTGGGCGATGTTGCCGGCGGGCTGTTTGCCGCCTGGGGGACGGTGGTGGCCCTGTTCGACCGCAGCCGGACCGGCAAGGGGCAATATGTGGATGTCGCGCTTTATGATTCGCTGACCGCGATGATGCCATTGCTGGCCTGCCGCACATTGATGGGTGGAGAGGCACCGACTCGCACCGGCAACCGTCATTCGCTTTCGGCGCCGTTCGGCACCTATCCCGCAAGGGACGGGCATTTCGCCGTAGCGGTTCTCAATGACCGCCTGTTCGCCACGTTCTGCGATGTCATTGAACAACCGGAACTGGCCGCGGATGCGAGATTTGCTTCGGACAGCTTGCGCCGCAAGAATGAACCCGCACTGGCGGAGCGGATCGACCGCTGGGCCGGTGGCCGGACCGTCAAACAGATTGTCGCCAGCCTGTCCGGCGCCGGAATTCCCGCCTCCGAAATCCAATCGATCGCGCAGGCCTGGGCGTCGCCACAAGCGATCGAGCGCGGTCTGGCATCAGCGGTCCTGCATCCTGTGCTCGGTCATCTCAATGTGCCGGAGCAACCGGTGCATTTTGGCGCTGCGCCGCGCGGTGGCCGTGTGGCAGCGCCTGGACTGAATGCCGACGCCGATGAAATTCTTGCAGGTCTCGACAAGGGAGTGACCCAATGACCTATCCCATTTCCGAGGACGAACGGGCCGTTATCGACCAGATCGAACGGTTTTGTGCTGAAGTGCTGGCTCCACAGGCCGCGAAACTGGATGAAGATTCGATATTCGCCACACTTCATTTGCCGGCCATGGCCGAATTGGGTTTGCTGGGTCTGAACTTGCCTGAAGAGATGGGCGGCATCGGCCTTTCGGGTCCCGCCCTTTATGCTGCGGTCGAGGCCGTCGCGGGCGCCTGCGGGTCGACAGCGTCGATGTTGACAGCGCATTTCCTGGCAACCGATTCCATTTTGCTCGGTGGAGACGCTCGGTTGCAGGCGCGCTTCCTGCCCGATGCGGCGGCCGGGGTGGCATTGGGGGCCTTTGCGCTGACCGAACCGCAAGCGGGCTCCAATCCCGCGGATATGACAACCTACGCAGTGCGTGAAAACGACGGATACCGGATCAAGGGCTCCAAGTGTTTCATTTCCAATGCCGGGGCCGCGGATTTCATCGTGGTGTATGCCAAGACCGACAAGAATGCCGGCGCGCGCGGCGTCAGCGCTTTCATCGTCGAACCGAAAACAAGCCCAGGCATAGATGTTGCGCCGCATGAACGAACCATGGGCCTCAAGGGTGGTCACGTGTTTGGTGTCAGCTTTGATTGCTGGGTGCCGGAGGCAAACCGGCTGGGCGACGAGGGGACTGGATTCCGCACGGCGATGAAGGTTCTGGACAACGGCCGCATCGAAGTGGCGGCGCAGGCAACCGGGATCGCCAACGCCGCCTTGCAGGCAGCGATTTCCTACGCCAGGGAGCGCAAGGTCGGCGGCAACCCCATCTCCGACTTCCAGGGTCTGCAGTGGATGCTGGCCGATAGCGCCACCGAACTCGCCGCCGCACGGGCGCTGTCGATGCAGGCGGCCGTCAAGCGCGGAACCGGTCAACGTTACTCGACCGAATCCGCCTTCGCCAAGCTTTACGCGACCGAAGCGGCATGGCGCATTGCCGACACGGCGCTGCAAATCCACGGCGGGTACGGCTATACCCGCGATTTCCCGTTGGAGCGCTACCTGCGTGACCTGCGGATTTTCCGCATCTATGAAGGATCATCGGAGATCCAGCGCACCATCATCGCACGCGGTCTGCTTGCCTGAGGACACATGAATTTGCTCTACTGAAACCCGCAAGCACCTTCGATATCCGAAGGGGAAGTGGTCCCGTGAAATTTCTGCGCTGTGAAAGTCTGGTTGAAGTTCCCTGGAAGAACGGCGGTGGCAGGACGCGCGAAATTGCCATGGGTATGGCGGGTGACAGATCCGTCTGGAGACTGAGCCGCGCAGATGTGACGCAAGACGGTGCCTTCTCCAATTTTGCCGGGTTGGTCCGCATCCTGACGGTTGTTTCCGGCCGGGGGATGATCTTGCAGCATCCAGACGGATCGATGGCGGCCGAACCCTGGACTCCCCTACGTTTTGACGGCGGCTTGGACGTCCATGCGCGCCTGAAAGACGGCTCGCTGACGGATCTGAACCTGATGTTCGATCCGGCCTTTTGCCAAGCAGACGTGATGGCCAAGCAGGGCCCGCTCCGACAAGTTGTCGCGCCGCCTGCGCGTGGCATCGTGGCGTTTCACGTCTTGTCAGGCGCGCCGATGGTCAACGCGCACGGCTTGGCAACAGGTGACACTGCCTTTGCCGGCACAACAGACGCGGCACTTACTCTTGCCCAGGGGGATGCTGTGCTCGAAATTGGCCTTCGTTATCTCGATCACAGCAATGCCATCAGGCTTTGCATCGCCGATGGCTAGCCCGCGATGTCGCCCGGCCGCGATGCCGGTCTGGCGCGAAGCCGCCGTGTCGGCGGGCATCTGAAGCTGAACCTTGGTCCCCGATTTCAGCGTTTCGCGGTGTTGGTTCGTTGATGATCGCCGCGGTTCTGCGGTTGCCGTTGGGCGCAATGGCGCAGCAGGCAATGTGCAAGAGGTGGGCGTCGCCGGCCTCGTCTGCGAAGAAACACGGACGAGGTCAAATCTGTGTTTACATTCAGTATCCAGATGCTAGTAGTTGTCCCTTCGACACGGCCTGGCCTTGCAACTTGCGCACGTGACACGAGGACGAATCACGACGTGGGGGAAGAATGGCAATCGCGCTGCAAGCGAAAGGATTGACGAAGGAGTTCAAGGGTTTCGTTGCCGTGAACGACGTCAATCTATCGATCGAAAAGGGTACCATCCACGCGCTGATCGGCCCCAATGGCGCCGGCAAGACAACCTGTTTCAATCTGCTGACCAAGTTTCTGCAACCCACCCGCGGCACCATCACTTACGAGGGGCGGGACATCACCCAGATGAAGCCCGCAGAAATCGCGCGGCTGGGCATGGTGCGGTCGTTTCAGATCTCGGCCATTTTCCCGGATCTGTCGGTCTTGCAGAATGTGCGCGTGGCGTTGCAGCGGACGCGCGGGGAAAGCTATGATTTTTGGCGCTCCGACCGCATCCTGTCGAAATTCGATGATCAGGCGCGGCAGTACATCGACGAAGTCGGGCTCACCAAATTCACCAACGAACGTGCTGCTGCCTTGCCCTATGGCCGCAAGCGCGCGCTCGAAATCGCGACCACATTGGCGCTGAGCCCCGACATGCTGCTGCTGGATGAACCGATGGCGGGCATGGGGCGCGAGGACGTGGAGCTGATCTCTCAGCTGATCCGCCGGATCGCTAACAACCGCACCGTGCTGATGGTGGAACACAACTTGTCTGTGGTGGCCGACCTGTCGGACCGCATCACCGTGCTGGCGCGCGGCGAAATTCTTGCCGAAGGCACTTACGCCGAGATTTCGAAGACCCCCGAAGTGATTGAGGCCTATATCGGAGCAAGCCATGACTGACGCGGCGAAGCTGCTATTGAAAGTCAGCGACCTTCAGGGCTGGTATGGCGAAAGCCATGTTCTGCACGGGATCAATTTCGAGGTGCATCAGGGCGAGGTTGTCACGCTGCTGGGCCGCAATGGCGCGGGTAAGACCTCGACATTGCTGGCGATCATGGGGATTTTGGCCAAGCGGACCGGTTCCGTCACATTTGCCGGAACCGAAATGATCGGAATGCAGCCACGGCATATCGCCCGGCTGGGCATCGCACTTTGTCCCGAGGAGCGCGGAATCTTCTCGTCGCTGAGCGTCGAGGAAAACCTGCTGCTGCCGCCGCGCATCGCCGAGGGTGGCCTGTCCATTGAGCGGATCTACGATCTGTTCCCCAACCTCAAGGAACGGCGCGCCAGCAGCCAAGGCACCAAGCTTTCGGGCGGCGAGCAACAGATGCTGGCGATCGCCCGCATTCTGCGCACCGGCGCCAAGATGCTGCTGCTGGACGAGCCCACCGAAGGGCTGGCGCCCGTCATCGTCCAGCAAATCGGACGCACCATAGCCGCGCTCAAGGAGGAAGGCTTCACCATCGTGCTGGTCGAGCAGAACTTCCGCTTCGCCGCATCGGTCGCTGACCGGCATTATATTGTCGATCAGGGAAAGGTCGTCGATATGATTCCCAACAGCGAGCTTGAACAGAATACCCAGAAACTTCACGACTATCTGGGTGTGTGAGCCAGCAGACACCAATCAACCGGCGCATCCGCGCTACAATCAGGAGGAAAGAAATGATCAGGAAACTCGCTATCTGCTCCGTTGCATGGGCGGCGATGACCGGTTCCCCGGCGCTGGCGCAGGAGATCGCTGTCAAGCTCGGCGTGCTCAACGACCGTTCGGGCATCTATGCAGACCTGTCCGGCGAAGGCTCGGTCGTGGCCGCACGCATGGCCGTCGAGGATTTCAAGGCTGCCGACAAGGGGATGAAGGTCGAAATCATCTCGGCCGATCACCAGAACAAGCCCGACATCGGCTCCAACATTGCGCGTCAATGGTATGACGTGGACGGCGTGAACGCGATTCTCGACGTGCCGACGTCGTCCGTCGCACTGGCCGTGGCAGACATCACCACTGAAAAGAACGGCGTTCTGATCGATTCGGGTGCGGGTTCCACCTCGCTGACCCGCGAACAGTGCCGCCCGACGACAGTCCACTGGACCTATGACACGGCTGCGCTTGCCACCGGCACTGGCGCCGCCATGACCAAGGCGGGCGGCAAGAAATGGTTCTTCCTGACCGCTGACTACGCGTTCGGCCATTCGCTTGAGGAAAACACCATCCGGGTCGTCGAGAACAGTGGCGGCGAAGTTGTCGGCAAGGTCAACGTGCCGTTCCCGGCGCAGGATTTCTCCTCCTTCCTGCTTCAGGCACAGGGCAGCGGCGCCGACGTGATCGGTCTGGCAAATGCCGGCGGCGATACCGTCAACGCGATCAAGCAGGCGTCGGAATTCGGCATCACGCAGGCCGGACAGAAAATGGCGGCCTTGCTGTTCTTCGTCACCGACGTGCATGCACTGGGGGCAGAGACCGCACAGGGACTGTCGCTGACCGAAGCCTTCTACTGGGATCAGAACGACGACACCCGCGCATGGTCCAAGCGGTTCATGGACATCCACGGCGCGCAGCCGACAATGGTTCAGGCCGGGGTCTATTCCGGGACGATGGCCTATCTGGCCGCAGTCGAGGCCGTAGGCAGCGCGGATGACGGCAAGGCCGTCGTCGCCAAGATGAAAGAGATGGAATTCAACGATCCGCTCTTTGGCAAGGTCACCGTGCGCGGCGACGGTCGTGCAATTCACGACATGTATCTGTTCGAAGTCAAGTCACCCGACCAGTCGGAAGGTGAATGGGATCTCTACAACCAGATCTCTTCCATCACCGGCGACGAAGCCTTCCTGCCGATGCTCGACGAGTGCGACTTCACCAAGATGTAAACCCGGCACCCTGTCCGCCCCGCCGATGAGGTGGGGCGGACAGTCTTTCACGAAACCGCGCAACAGGGCCAAAACATGTTCGAGTTATTGGGAGTACCACCGCAGGTTCTGCTGGGCCAACTCTTGTTGGGGCTGATCAACGGGTCGTTCTATGCGGTTCTGTCGCTCGGTTTGGCCGTGATCTTCGGACTGCTCAACATCATCAATTTTGCCCATGGTGCGCTGTACATGGCGGGCGCCTTTGCGGCCTGGATGCTGTTGCACTATCTCGGCATTGGCTACTGGCCTGCACTGATCCTGGCGCCGCTGATCGTCGGGGCCTTCGGCATCGTGCTGGAACGCACCATGCTGTCGCGGCTCTATCATCTCGATCATCTCTACGGCTTGTTGCTGACGTTTGGTCTGGCGCTGATCATTCAGGGCCTGTTCCGCAATTATTACGGCATTTCCGGTCTGCCCTATCAAATTCCCGATCTGTTGTCGGGCGGGCACAATCTCGGCTTCATGTTCCTGCCCAATTATCGCGCATGGGTCGTCGCCGCCTCTGTTCTGGTGTGCTTCGGGACCTGGTTCATGATCGAAAAGACCCGGCTGGGCGCCTATCTGCGCGCGGCGACGGAAAATCCGATTCTGGTCGGCGCCTTTGGTGTGAACGTGCCGCTGATGATCATGCTGACCTACGGGTTCGGCGTGGCGCTGGCCGGGTTCGCAGGCGTGCTGGCCGCCCCGATCTATTCGGTCAACCCGACCATGGGCGAGCAGTTGATCATCGTCGTCTTCGCAGTGGTGGTGATCGGCGGCATGGGGTCGATCATGGGCGCCATCGTGACCGGCTATATGCTCGGCCTCATCGAGGGTCTGACGCGGGTGTTCTATCCCGAAGGATCAGCCGTCGTGATTTTCGTCATCATGGCAATCGTGCTGATGATCAAGCCTGAAGGGCTGTTTGGGAGACCTGCCTGATGGCTATGAAAGACAAGACAATCGATGCCGCGCCCGTGGTGCAGACCGCCGGCATGCCGAGATTGCACAAGATCATCTTTTCCCTCCTGCTGGCCGGGCTGATCGTGCTGCCGTTTTTTGTCTATCCGGTCTTCGCCATGAAGGTGATGTGCTTTGCGCTGTTTGCGGCGGCCTTTAACCTTCTGCTGGGCTTTGGCGGGCTGTTGTCGTTTGGCCATGCCGCCTATTTCGGCGGCGCAAGCTATGTCGCTGCCCATGCCGCCAAGGTCTGGGGCCTGACCCCGGAACTTTCGGTGCTGTGCGGCGCCGCAGCCGCAGGTGTGCTGGGCCTGGCCATCGGATCGCTGGCGATCCGCAGGCAGGGCATCTATTTCGCCATGGTCACGCTGGCCTTTGCGCAAATGGTGTATTTTGTCGCGCTGCAGGCCGAATTCACCGGCGGCGAGGACGGAATTCAGAGCGTGCCGCGCGGCGACCTGTTCGGACTGATATCGCTGGCCGACAACATCGCGCTGTATTTCTTCGTGCTGGTGGTGACGTTCGGCGGCATCCTGCTGCTTTACCGGATCGTGCATTCGCCCTTCGGTCAGGTGCTCAAGGCGATCCGCGAGAATGAGCCGCGCGCAATTTCTCTGGGCTATGACGTGAACCGCTACAAGCTGATCGTGTTCACGCTGTCGGCGACGATGGCAGGTCTGGCCGGCGCCACCAAGAGTCAGGTGTTTCAACTGTCCTCGCTCACCGATGTGCATTGGTCGATGTCGGGCGAAGTCGTGCTGATGACCCTGCTGGGCGGCATGGGCACGATATTCGGCCCACTGGTCGGTGCGGCGATGATCGTGACCATGCAGAACTATCTCGCCACATTCGGTGCCTGGGTCACGGTCATTCAGGGCGTGATCTTCGTCATCGGGGTGCTGGTCTTCCGGGAAGGCATCGTCGGCGTCCTGTCGAGATGGCTGAAAAAGCCGCTTTAGGGGGTGAACCCGCCCCGGCATTTGCTGCGGCGTTTCCGGCCTTGGTCGCGAGGTGCTGTCCTGTGCAGATGAAGAAGGTCTATGCCGCACACAACCGTGGTGATCAAACTCCTACCGTATGACCAGCACCGGGGTATGGGTCTTGACCAACACCTCCGATGTCTGGCTTCCGAGCAGCATCTTTTGCACACCCCGCCGTCCATGGGACGACATCACGATCAAATCGCATTGGCTCAACTTGGCGACGCGGACGATGGCTTCGGCAGCGGACTCGTCAATCTCGTGGATCAGCTCCACCTTGATCCCGTGGTCCCGTGCGCGGTCCTCAATAAATGCAAACCGCTCCTTCATAAGGCTCTCAAGCTGTTGATCGTAGCGCGTGGCAGCATTGTGAACGCCTTCCAGTTGCGCCAGGCGCGCGGCTTCCTGGTTCAAGGGCTCTGACACAGTCAGGATCGAAACTTTCGCCTCCAGCAATTTGGCAAGTGCCAGCCCATGCTCAAGCCCCTTCAGGGCAAGTTCGGATTCGTCGGTCGCAACGAGAATGTGTTTGTACATCGGCTTTCCTTTTCGGAACTTGAAACGAGGTGTCCGGCGCATCGGCAACGCTTCAATTATCTTGATCCTGATCCTGTGAGAGGGCAAGCCTCAGCTTGGTTTGTCTGCCCCTGCGTCAATTGCGCTTCCGGTCATCCTTCATTCAGTCTGGCAATGACGAGTGTCGCTGGGCCCGAGTCTGCGTGAAGTCGAACAAAAGCACGCTGCAGGCGTAGGTCGGCCGGATCCGGGGCGGAACACTGCATGATTGCCAGATCTCGAAAATCCGGTTATCCGTATGATGCGTCTGAACTGAGAAGAGGTGGACTGACTACAAAGGCTGGGAGGCGACAGTATGTCAGATTGGTACGGTCGGAGCATCGACGCACTGTGCGAGTTGTTGGGATGGCTCGGCTGGATTCTCATCCTTTATTGCATGTGTTTCGGGATTACCGACGTCTTCCTGCGCTATGTGCTCAATGCGCCCTCGATGTGGATCGGCACATCGATCCAGGCTGCAATGGTGTTGATCGCCTGTGTTGGCGGAGCCTATGCGCTCAACCACGGATCATTTGTAAAACTCGATCTGTTCTATGCAAGTGCGAGTGCCCGCACCAAGGCCATTCTTGACATCCTGACGGTACCTTTCACCTTTCTGTTTCTGGGAATCCTGTTTTGGAAAGGCGTCGATGCGGCGCTTCTTTCCATCAAACTCAACCAGGTCACGCCGACAGGCGTGCCGATTCCGATCTACCCGATCAAAAGCGCGATTCCGCTTGCGGCTGTGGTGGTGATGCTGGTTGTCCTCAAGCAACTGGTTATCGACATCCGGACTCTGGTGACCGGACAGGCCTCAGAGGTGGAAAATGATGATGACTTGCTGTGATGGATTATCGGACAGACAAGCGACGACTGAAGGCCAGAATTGGCAAAGGGAGGAGAAACTTTATGAATATTCTGACTAACATTCTCAAGACAACATTCGTATCGGCAAGTGCGCTGGTGCTGGGTGGATCGATCGTGCTGGCGCAGGCAGAGGGCCCCCCGGACGAGGTGACGAATTGGGTGTTCCAGCCGGCTTTCGATTCAACCGATGCCGGGTGGGACAACGGGCTGATGCCCTGGGTCAAGGCTGTCGAGGAGGCCACCCAGGGCAGCGTCAAGATCCGCGTCGAACCGGCAGGCGCTCTGACCAGCGGCTCGGAAGCCTTCAGCGCCGCCGTTGCCGGGCAGACCGACGGTTATGCCGGCTGGGCCACGGTCTATGGCGGCGAGATGCCCGAAGGCATGCTGGCTTTCGGCATGGCGATGGGCGCGACCACCCCGGAGGAGGCATGGGAAGCCATGTGGGGCAATCCCGATTACCGGATTGGCGATATCGTCCAGGAGGCCGCCCATGCGCGGAACCTGCATTGGGCCGGCTGGTCGGACCAGGGCCCCAATGCCATGTTCACCAAGTTCCCGATCAACAAGCTGGAAGACCTTGCCGGCAAGAAGATGCGGGCTGGCGGACCGCAGGCGATTTTCCACGCTGCCATGGGCGGATCACCCGTCTCGCTGAATGCCGGCGACATCTATACGGCGATCAAGCTTGGCACCATTGAGGGCACCTATTGGGATACCGGCGGTATTGATGACATGTCCTACGAGGAGGTGATACAATACGCCAGCCTGCCCGGTTGGAACCCGGCGCAACATCAGGAAATCTTCATCAATCTGGACAAATGGAACGCGCTGACCGATTGGCAGCGCAAGCAGATCGACGGCATCTTTGAATCGACCTATTTCGAAACCAGCAAGATGCATCTCGACGGCGTCGAACATGCCTTGCAAGTGCTCAAGGATTCCGGTGGCGAAGTGATCACCATGGCAGACGAAGAGATCGCCCGCATGCGTGCGAAATCGATCAGCGAGGTCTGGCCGCAGGTCGGTGCCCTGTCGGATGGCAACGCAAAGGGCGTCGCCCTGTGGACGCAGTTCCTCAAGGACAAGGGCTATATCGAGTAAGACGCCGAGTGGAATTCGCACGCATTTGCCTGTCCCTGACATGAGCTGGGGACAGGCACCCCCCAGAAGCTTCCGGCCACGTCTCAGAACACGAAACGATATCGGTGCGGGCCCAGATCTCGCGGCAAATTCATTTCCTGAATTATCCCCTGTTTCATAGGATACCCCATGAGCTTGGAAGTCATTACCGCTCTTTATTTTCTGGTGCTGTTCGCGGTTCTTTTCATGGGGTTGCCGGTAGCATTCGGGCTTGGTGGTACGGCCGTCATCTTCGCGATGATTTTCGAACCCCGCGCGTTGTTTGCAGTTCCGAGCGCTTTTTACTACACGCCCTGGAATTCGATCCTTGTGACGGTCCCGCTGTTCCTGTTCATGGGAAGCCTGATCCGCTACTCAGGCATTGCCGACATGGCCTATGACGCCGTCTACAAGCTGATCGGTCATATCCATGGCGGCCTGGCGATGGGGACGGTCGTTGTCTGCACTATCTTCGCCGCTGTCACCGGAATTACCCCGCCGGCGACGATCACGATGGGACAGATCGCCTATCCGTCAATGATGAAATACCGCTATGATCGCAAGATCGCGATTGGCGCGATTGCTTCGGGTGGCGCATTGGGGGCATTGATCCCGCCGAGCGTGCCTTTCATTTTCTACGGCCTGCTGGCAAAGGTCTCGATCGGGGATCTGTTCCTTGCCGGGATTGTTCCGGGGCTGATGCTGGCCAGCTTTTACATCATTTACATCGGTGTGCGGTGCCGCTTGCAGCCGAAACTGGGCCCTGCGCTACCTCAGGAGCAGCATTTCAGCCGAACGGAAAAAACCCGGGCTGTCATCAATATCTGGCCGTTCGCCGTTCTGATCGTCCTCGTTCTGGGCGTTATCTGGGGAGGCGTGGCAACCCCGGCCGAAGCGGCCGCATTCGGTGCCACCGGTGCAGTGATCATCAACCTGGTCTACGGACGTCTTTCCTGGAATGTCTTCAGCAAATCCATTGCCACAACACTCAAGCTGACCGGGATGGGGCTCTGGATCCTGATCGGCGCTAACATCTATTTGAACGTGTTCAATACAATGGGAAGTCAGGATCTTTTGACGGAACTGGTGTTGTCGATGCCCGGCGGTACCAACGGGATCCTGGCAATGATGATGCTGATTATCCTGATCCTGGGAATGGTCATGGACGACTGGGCGATCATCATGCTGTGCACGCCGCTTTTCATTCCGATTGTGGATCAATTGGGCGTTGACAAACTTTGGTTTGGGGCCCTGTTCATTGTCAACATCCAGATCGCCTATCTGACGCCACCGTTCGGCTTCGTGCTGTTCTGGCTGAAGGGTGTCCTGCCAAGGAATGTCAGTTTTGGCGATGTTTATGCCTCGGTTGGGCCGTTCGTCGTGTTGCAGCTTGTCGGACTGGCCCTCATCTTCCTGTTTCCGGGAATTGCAGTCGGCCTTCCAAACCTGTTCAAGTAGAACGGAAGTCTGAAACCAAGGCCGGAATGGTGATTGAGTCAAACAGATAGCGTCCTTTGCGCATCCCATGGGATCCGCGGCGCTGTCGGTTGCTGTCACTGCAGCTCGGCTCTGACCGGCTTAGACGCCAAGCTTGTCGCGCAGCGCGTACCACCAGGACCCGATCACCGAGTAGGGAACACGGAACATGCGGCCGCCCGGAAACGGATACCACGGCACCTTGGCGAACACGTCGAACCGCGTCAGGTCGCCGTCAATCGCCTCGGAGAGGATACGCCCGAAGGTGTGGGATCCGGTAACGCCGTGGCCGCTGTAGCCATGGGCGAAATAGGTGTTGTCACCAATCCGGCCCATCTGTGGCACGCGGCTGAAGGAAAGCGCGAAATTGCCGCTCCAGGCGTAGTCGATCCTCACTCCCTTGAGCTGCGGGAACACCTTGTCCATGTTGGGCTGCAGCTTTGCCTTGATGTCGCTGGGATCGGCGCCGCCATAAACAGTCCCGCCGCCAAACAGCAGACGTTTGTCGCCTGACAGACGGTAGTAATCGAGGACATAGCGGATATCCTCGATGCAGATATCCGTCGGCAGCAAATCCCGCGCCCGCGCCTCGCCCAAAGGCTCGGTTGCCATCACCTGGGTTGACACTGGCATCACCCGCGATGTCAGCGTCGGCACGACGTGACCGAGATAGGCATTGCCGCACAGAACCAGCGTCTTGCAGGTCATCGACCCTTTGCTGGTTCTGACCACGGGCTGTGCCGCCGCATGATCCACATCGATCACCGGCGACATTTCATAGATCGTGCCGCCCTTCTGCTCAAACGCGGCCGCCTCGCCAAGGGCCAGGTTGAGCGGGTGCATGTGGCCGCCGGAGTGGTCGATCAAGCCTCCGGCATAGAGGTCGGAATTGACGTGTCTGCGCAGTTCATTCCTGTCCAGCATCTCCTGATTCCTGATGCCGTAGCTGGCCCAGAGCTTCATCCGATCTTCCAGTTCGCGCATATGGGCGCTGGTCAGGCCGGTAAAGATGTTCTTGTCCTTCAGATCGCATTTGATGTCATAGGTGCGGACCCGCTCGCGTATGATCTCGCCGCCCTCCTGCACCAGGCCGGCGACAAAGGTGGCGGTGTCTTGGCCATAGCGTTTCCTGATCGTCTGCAGGCTGGCGTTCAACCCGTTGACGATCTGTCCGCCATTGCGCCCGGAGGCGCCCCAGCCGACCCGCGCGCCTTCGATGATGGCGACCTTGTAGCCCTTTTCCGCCAGGTGCAGCCCGGTCGAGAGGCCGCTGTATCCGGCGCCGACGATGCACACGTCAATCTGCTGATCACCCGACAGCTCCGGCCGCCTTGGCGCCGGGTTGGCGGAAGCCGCGTAATAGCTTGTGGTGTGGCTGCCGTCGCCGGCGTAGGGATGGGTCATCGCATTCAACACACGGTCTCCAGATAGCTGTGATGCTCAAAATGGTCCTGGGCAGCGCGAACTTGCGCAATCCCTGCATATCGCATTCAACAAACATCGTCTGCAACCACCTGCAAAAAGATGGCGCATGTCAGATCCTTGGGCAAGGCGTCAATCGCCGTTGCCCGGTCCAGCAGCGGGGTGTCGAGTTTCATCGCTTAGGCACCGGTGATCGGGGCGATCCTCTGCCTGCAGGTCTCAAAGGCCCACGATACGGTGCCTTGCCCTTTAGGTGACTGACAGCGCCGCATCACCTAGACCAGGGTGCGATCGCCACCGCCTTTGCCCAGCGCCGTCGCTATGACCAGCCGCAGGTCAAGCAGGATTCCGCGCAAATCGAGATAGCGGCGGTCCCATTTCGCCAGCTTTTCCGGGTCGCTCATGTCGACGCCATTGAGTTGGGCAAGGCCGGTAATTCCGGGTTTGATCGCGAATATGCCGCGCCGTCGCCGCTCTCTCACAAGGTCGGTTTGCGACGGCAGACATGGCCGGGGTCCGACCAGACTCATCTCGTTTTTAAGAAGGTTTATGCATTGCGGAAGCTCATCAAGCTTCGTGCGGCGCAAGAACCTGCCCAATCGGGTGACCGAACTGACGGGAACCTCGTGTGTGCCTTTCTGCGGCGTGGACAGGTGCATGGTGCGAAACTTGTAGCAGAGGAAAGGTTGTTCGTTGCGCCCGACACGGATTTGCTTGAACAGGCCAGGCCCCGGAGAATCCAGTCGGACCAGCAGCCAGACAATGGCCATAAGCCACCACAGCAAGACCAGCACAAATATCGCCGCCGAAAGGTCCATCATCCGCTTGAGCGCGCCGTAAACACGGTTCCGGTCCTGATCATCGGTGACCAATTGCGCTTTCTCGGTGTCGATATCACCGGGATCTGGACGAACAATTGCCTCGACAAGCCGTTCGGCGTGAACGGTCGCCTTCAAAGCGGCAACGACAACGAGCAGGGACCGAGCCACAGCTTTCGGGAGGCTCTCCAGAATGCGCAATCGCCCCGAAAGACTGTCTCCGATGACTGGAGGCGAATAGAGCACGCGCACGTCGATTCCGCTGATACCGGCAAGCTGCTTGGCTGCGGCTCTCTTGCTTTGTGCGTAGTGGGATTGATTGTTGTCGTCGAGCGCATGAGTGGACGACACAAAGACGAAGCGCCCGACACCGGCGTTCTTCGCTCTGTTGCAGACCTCGACACTCAGATCGACATTGATCTTTTCAAACTCATCATAGGCTGCGGGCACATTGTTGTTAAGCGCTGTGAGGTGCAAGAAGATGTCGTAGCCCATCGCTGCCGTGTCTATTTCCGGGTGGGAAATCGCCTGACAACGGGGAAACAGTGCCTTGAGCTTTTCCGGATCTCTGCCAACGAGCAGCGGAACGATGTTTTCTTCAAGCAGAAGAGGAACGATCTTGCGTCCGACGTTGCCGCTTGCTCCCGAAACCACGACCTTCAAATCCATTCCAGACCTTGCTTGAATCGGTAGCCAACGTCACAGCGCACCAGGCCGCATTTCGTACACTTGCACAGTCTGCATTGATAAGACCCGAGCGGGTCGTGGGCGCGCCTGGCTTGATAGCGCGGATTGACCGCCCTGTTCCAGTGTTTTCTGGCTGTCGAATGCAGCTGCTTGGCAGCGGCGGGCTGTTGCCATGGGGCAACCGCAATGGCGCAGATTGCGGCCTTCAGCCCTCACGTCCGGTTTCACCGGTCAGGTGCATGCCAATCGGTTTCCACCGCATTGCGGCGGCTCAAGCGGAGGGCAAGGCCTATGGATACGCCTGTGCCGATGGCTACAGTCAGATCGACAAGGACCGTCAGGACCAGCGTGAGAAGCAGAAGCAGGATGTCGCTTGTCCTGCCGCGGGCGTATGTGCTCCATTTGTGTGGTTCGGTCATGTTCCAGGCGGTGACAATGAGCAGTGCGGCGAGGGCCGGCATGGCCAGGTAACTCGCCAGAGGCGCAGCAAAAACCATCACCAACAAAATGACGGCGGCATGGACGAGCCCTGCCACAGGGGTCATGCCGCCCGCCTTGATGTTGGTTGCGGTTCGCGCAATTGCGCCGGTTGCGGGAAGACCGGTGAACAGCGCGGAGCCGATATTGGCGATGCCTTGAGCCGTCAGTTCGGCATTCGGCCTGTGCTGTCCTTCGATCATCCGGTCGGCGACCATGGCTGAGAGAAGCGATTCAACCCCGGCCAGAAAGGCGATGATGAAGGCAGACGGCAGCAGCTCGATCATGCGCGAGAGGGAAAGGTGAGGCAGTTGCGGCCATGGCAACTGGCTTGGAAGGTCGCCGAAACGCGTTCCGAGCGTATCGACCGGCAAGGCCATGATGGCCACGAGAGCGGAGCCGACCCCAACGGCGACGATGAGGCCGGGAAAGCGCGGTGCGACGCGGCGCAGAACCACAATCAGGACAAGAGTTACAAGCGCTATGGCAAGACTTGTCATGCTGAGGCTATCACGCACCTCCCAGAGCACCGGAATTTTTTGCAGAAAATCAGCCGGTTCTTCGTCCACGGCCAGGCCGAGAAAGTCCTTGAGCTGGCTGGTGGCAATGATGACACCGATCCCGATGGTAAAGCCGTTGACCACCGCCTCTGGAACAAAAGCAATCAGATTGCCTGCCCGGAAATAACCGCCAACAAGCAGGATGATGCCGGCCATGAAGGTGGCCAGAACAAGTCCGTCATAGCCATATTGGGCGATGACGGAGAACACAACGACGATGAAGGCCCCTGTCGGGCCACCGATCTGAACCCGGCTGCCGCCAAACAGCGAAATCAGAAACCCGCCGACGATTGCCGTGACAATTCCCTTGTCCGGGCCGGCCCCCGACGCAATGGCGATGGCCAGGCTCAGCGGCAGCGCAACCATGGCAACGGTTGCGCCTGCCAGCAGGTCGGCGACAAAAAGCTGCCAGCTATAGGTCTGAAGTGTCGTGAAAATCTTTGGTTGGCGCATTTCGAGAGCCCATTGTTAAAAAAAACTGCCGTATTTCAGTTTTCTCTTTGTCCAGCTTCAAGTGGCGGGATCGTCGGCAAAGGCTGTCGGCGGTCGCCGTCGCGACTTGCGTGATGTTCAGAGCGGTTTTCCGGATACAGGTGTTGGTTTTTTCAGCCTGACCCCGCGCCCGCCAGTCTCGCTGCGCGCAAGATCGCCGATAAGTTCTATGCCGGCCTTGTCGAGGGCGTCAGTCACCTTGGTCAGGGTGTCGATGATGCCCCGGACATTGCCGTCGCTGGCTTCCATCCGTTGTACTGTTGGCAGCGATATGCCGGCCATCGCCGCGAGCGTTTTTTGATCTATTCCAAGAAGCGCGCGGGCAGCACGCAATTGTGTCGCGGTGATCATCGGTTTGTCGTCTCGCAGCAAGATTTAAAGTACCTGTATAAAACGCCCATAGTGACGTGTCAAACATGAGTAGTGAAGTATTTATCCGTATGTACGCAGCCTCTTCTGGCTCAAGCGTGGCGTTGGTGCCGTTGAGGCTCTGGCAGACGCGGCACGCAATTCCCCCTTGCCAAGGGGGCCGATCTCTGAATTTTTGTGGGTATGAAACGCACTGATTTGCAGCGGCTGAGCAAGAGGGTGGTGATCGAGATTGTGCCGGGGTGGCGCCCGAACTTGTTCCAAGCCCAGGTCAAGGCCCAACGTGCCCGCAAGCAGGGGCTGACGGGTCGGCACCATTTTAAAGGAGCTGGTGTCGGGTTTGCACGCCCGAACCAAAGCGCGCCACCTGCGACATTCAGACAAAGATGACAAACCGATATCGTGCTATGTGGGCTGTCGAGCCGGGCAAAGGCACGTACAACCCTCAACACCGCGCATCTTGAAGGCACAAAATCCTCCCAGACCATTGCGTTCGTCCTGGCATTGGCAGATATCACGGACCAGAGTCACGAATTCAGGTAGATTGCTACATGTATACAATGCGGGCGTTGGCTCTTTATGATCCCTATGCAGTTTTCACCAATGCTGTTCTTGAGCACTTGAACAGTTTCAGAATGATCCCCGGAGTCCGGGTTGCGTTCATGCCGTTCATGAAGCAAACGGTACCCAACGTCGAATTCGATTTCTTTGATATCGTGATGATACATTACAGCGTTCGGGTGGCATTTGAGAATTATCCACCTGATTTTGTTGAGATGTTGTCACGATATGCCGGTCTGAAGGTTCTCTTTGTACAGGACGAGTACGACTTTACCGAAACCACCCGCAGCTTTATTGAGCGCGCTGGAATCGATCTGGTGTTCACCTGTGTGCCCGCTGCCGAGATTGAGAAAATATATCCGGCCTCCCGCTTTCCAGACACCCGGTTCATCAATGTTCTGACCGGCTATGTTCCGGCCTCGGCCCCTGCGGATCTGTCCGGGACAAGACCCCTTGCCGACCGGCAGGTCGCGATCGCTTACCGGGGGCGGGAACTGCCCTATTGTTACGGCGATCTCGGCCGCGAGAAGTTCAGCATTGCGCAACTGGTCAAGAGCCACTGCGATTTGAAAGGTGTCCCTTGCGACATCGAGACCACCGAAGGGAAAAGACTGTATGGATCCGCCTGGTCCGAGTTTGTCGAAAGTTCCCGCGCGACCCTGATCACAGAATCCGGCGCCACGTGTTTTGACTGGGATGGATCGTTGCGGCGCAGTGTTGACGCGTTTTTGGCACGGAACCCCGGCGCTGACTACGATACTGTCCGGGCTGCCATTCCGGAGCTTGGCCGTGTTGATGCGTTGATGAATCAGATCTCCCCAAGGGTTTTCGAAGCTATTTCCAGCGGTACGGTGCTGATCGGCTTTGACGGCAACTATGCCGGCGTTTTGAAACCCGGCAGACATTTTATCCCGTTGAGCAAAGACGGGGGGAATCTGGATGAGGTTCTGCATCAGTTGAACGACCAGGATCTGGTTGAAAGGTTGAGGCGTCAGGCGTTCGAGGAAATTGTCACCACAGGCCGGTTTGGTTATCCGGCATTTGCCAGGACCATCGCCGAGGCGCTTGCGCAGACGCCGAAACTTTCCAAGCTGTTTGCCGATCCCTTGCCGCCGCAAGCCGTGCTCACGCCCGCCCAGGCTCTTTCCAGTCTGCCGTTCAGAACTCTCACGCCATTTCCGGGACTGGTGAGTTCGGTTCCTCTTGGGCGGCCAGAGCCGATTTTGGAAGGAATGTTGAGTCCGAAGGTTGCAAAACATTTGAAGGCCGTGATATCCGGCACAGTGCGCAGAATGCCGCCAAGTCTTTTGGAAGTTGTATTGCGTTTGATGCCGCGTGGTCTCAAAAATATACTGCGTCATTTGTCAAGTTAGCCATTGCGACAGGAAATTCGTCTGAACTGAATGGCACAGAACTGAAGGGTAGCAGATTAGATGTGCGGCATTGTAGGAATCGTGACGCTGCAAGGCGCCGGGCCGGAGGGCATCGAACGCCGCCTGAAGGCAATGAAAGCCTTGATCGCCCATCGTGGACCCGATGGCGACGGATCATGGATTTCGTCCTGCGATCGCATCGCTCTTGGGCACCGTCGGCTGTCGATCATCGATCTCAACGAGCGAGCGGCGCAGCCGATGGAAGGCGCGAACGGCGCCGTGATCGTCTATAATGGCGAAATCTACAATTTCGTCGAACTTCGGGAGCAACTGAAGACGTTCTGGGATTTCAAGACCCACAGCGACACGGAAGTCATCCTCGCCGCCTATGCCAAGTGGGGGCATGCCTGTGTCGACCGGTTGCGGGGCATGTTTGCCTTTGTGATATGGGATGGGTCGGAAGTCTTTGCCGCGCGTGATCCCTTCGGCATAAAGCCGTTCTACTACACAGTGGTTGGCGACACCTTTTATTTTGGCTCCGAGGTCAAGGCCTTGCTGCCGTTTTTACCGGAAATCGAGACCGACAAGGATGCGCTTGCGGACTATATCAGCTTCCAGTATCCGATTGACAACACATGCCTGTTTGCGGGCGTTTCATCGCTGCTTCCCGGGCACACCTTGCTCATCCGCAATGGCCAGGTGACGACGTCCCGTTACTGGGATGTTCATTACGATATCGACTATCATCATACTGCCGCGTATTTCGAGGAAGAGCTGACCGGCATGATCGAGGATTCGATCGCGGTTCATTTGCGCTCCGATGTGCCGGTTGGCGCCTATGTTTCCGGCGGGATCGATTCAAGCTTCATCGCGGCCATCTCGTCTGGCCAGCCGACATTTGCCAATTTGGGCTTTCACGGCAAATTCCTCGAAAGTCCCGATTATGATGAGAGCTCTCATGCGCGCGCCGCGTGCGACAAGGCCGGTATCGATCTCCGGCAGATCGCAATCACCAGCGATGATTTCCGCGACAATATCTCCAAGGTCATCTACCATCTGGACTTTCCCATCGCCGGCCCCGGCTCGTTTCCCCAGTTCATGGTCTCCAAGCTTGCCAGCGAACATGTCAAGGTCGTCATGGGCGGCCAGGGCGGTGACGAGATTTTTGGCGGCTACGCCCGATATCTGGTGGCCTATCTCGAACGGGTGCTGATGGCCTCGGTTGATGGCACTTATGAAAACGGCAATTTCGTCGTCACGCCGGAATCCATCATTCCGAACCTGTCGACCCTCAAGGAATACAAGCCGCTGATCCGGGAGTTCTTTTCATCGGGGCTGTTTGACGGAATGGATTCGCGTTACTTCAAGCTCATCAACCGTTCCAATGACATCAGGGATGAAGTCGATTGGCATGCGCTGGACATGGGCGGCGTGTTCGAGCGCTTCCAGAAAGTCTTCAATTCCCAGCGCAACGTGCGCAAGGAGGCCTATTTCGATTCGATGACGCACTTTGATTTCAAGTGCCTTCTGCCGGCGCTGCTGCAGGTCGAAGACCGCATGTCGATGGCGCATGGCCTGGAGGCGCGGGTGCCGTTCCTGGACAAGCGCATCGTTGAACTGGCGGCGACAATTCCGGCCGACATCAAGTTTCCGGGCGGCAAGCTCAAGCAATTGCTTCGCAACATCTCCCGGCCGCATCTGCCCGACAGCATCTATCAGCGCCGGGACAAGATGGGCTTCCCGGTTCCATTGCGTGAATGGTACACAGGCCCGCTCAATGAATTCGTCGGCGACATTTTCTCTGGTCAGAAAGCCAAGTCCCGGCCGTTTTTCAACTCCGATGCAATCATGGCCAATTTTGCCGATGGTGGCCAGTTCTCACGAAAGACATGGGGACTGTTGTCCCTTGAACTTTGGCATAAACTGTTTCATGACCGGGCCCATGAGTATCGGGCGATGATCACCACAGATGAGCCAGTCTCACCAACTTCCCAAATCTGAACGGATATTCCTATGAAAGTCTATATCACAGGTGGCTACGGCCAGGTCGGTTCCACGGTTGCGGCAATGTTCCTTGCTCGCGGCGACAGCGTCTTCTCAATTGACAATTTCGCAACCGGTCGGCGTGACAACCTCGTGGACCATCCCAACCTCACGGCCCTTGAGGGATCGATCATTGACGCTGATGTGGTCGACAAGACCATGGAAGAGTTTGGGCCCGACGTGGTCATCCATACTGCGGCCTCCTACAAGGATCCGGAAGACTGGTACTCCGATGCCCTGGTCAATGGCGTCGGCACGGCCAATGTTGCAAAATCCGCCAAGAAGCATGGCGTCAAGCGCTTTGTCTATTTCCAGACAGCACTGTGTTACGGCTTGCATCCGAAGGAGCAGCCGATCACTCTGGACCACCCGATCGAGCCGGACAATTGCTCCTATGCGATCTCCAAGACCTGCGGCGAGAATTATGTCCATTTGAGCGGCCTGGACTGGGTCACCTTCCGGCTCGCCAATGTGATCGGCGAGCGCAACGTCTCCGGACCGCTGCCGATTTTCTATTCGCGCCTGTCCGAAGGCAAGAAGTGCTTCGTCACCGAAGCCCGCCGCGATTTCTGCTATGCCGGTGATCTGGCCAAGGTCGTGGTCAAGGCATCCGACGGCATGGGAAGCGGCACCTATCACTTCTCCTCGGGCAAGGATGTGGCGATCCGCGAGCTCTATGATGCGGTGGTCAACGCCATGAAACTCAATGATTACCCGGAACCCGAAGTGCGCCCGCTCGGCCCTGACGACGCGGCATCAATCCTGCTTGACCCGTCGCGGTTGCGGGCCGATTTTGGCGATGTCGAGATCACCTCGCTGGCCGATATCGCTCAGGTGTCCGTGGATCGCTGGAGCCGCGAAGGCGTCGTCGGCGGCTACACCCACCTCAAGGAAGCACGTGGGGAAATCCGCAAGGAAGGCCAATGAGCATGCGCATCCTGATCACCGGCGGAGCCGGTTGCCTTGGCTCGAACCTCACCGAGCGGTATCTCGTGGCGGGTCATTCGGTGTGCGTTCTTGACAATTTCGCCACCGGCAACCGCGGCTCGCTGCCCGAAAGCCATGAAGGCCTGACCGTGATCGAAGGCGATGTCAGCGTTGGCGCTACAGTCGACCGCGCCTTTGAGGATTTTGCGCCGACCCATGTCATTCACAGTGCGGCGGCCTACAAGGATCCCGACGACTGGCTGACCGATGCGCGCACCAATGTCGAGGGCACGATTCACGTGATCAACGCCGCGCGCAAGGCCGGCGTCAAGCGGTTCGTGAATTTTCACACTGCGCTGGGCTATGGCCGTCCCGACACCGTTCCGATTCCGGTCGATGCGCCGGCGCGGCCCTTCACCAGCTATGGCATCTCCAAACAGGGCGGCGAGGACTATCTCGCCATGTCCGATCTGAACTGGGTGTCCTTCCGGCTGGCCAACGTCACCGGGCCCCGGCTTGCCATTGGCCCGATTCCGACGTTCTACACCCGGCTCAAGGCCGACAAGCCCTGCTTTTGTTCGCGCACGATCCGCGATTTCATCGACATGGACGATTTCTTCGCCATCACCGATCTTGCCCTGCAGGATGATGCGCCGGTCGGCCGCTACAATGTTTCGACCGGGACCGGCCACACGATTCGGGAAATTTTCGATATCGTGGCGGCGCATGTCGGCTGGCAGGGCGGCGAAGTTCCGGAAGTCGACCCCGGCGCCGATGATGTCCCGGCCGTCGTGCTCGACCCCTCGGCCACGACCAAGGCCTTCGGTTGGTCGCCACGCTACAGCTTTGCGGAAACGATCAGCCGCATGCTCTCCTGGTATGACGAGCACGGCGTTGTCGCCATCTTCAGCCATTTGCGGGCGCCTGAAGACGACGGCAAGGCGGGCTGAACCGGCCCCCGGCGAACGCCGTCGCGGACACCGGGGCGGTTCAAACAGATTTTCGGATGATGCGACGAGGGAAGCAAGTCGATGAGCTTTGAAGGCAAGAATGTTCTGGTGGTCGGCGGCGCCGGTTTTGTCGGGTCCAACCTGGTCAGAAAAATCCTCGAGCAGGCACCGCGAAAGCTGACCATCGTCGACAATTTCCTCTCCGCCGACCCGGCCAACGTCCCCGATCACAAGGCGGTCCACCTGGTCAGCGAAACCATCACCAACGACCGGGTGCTGCGCGGCATTGATGATGATCTCGATTATGCCTTCCATCTGGCCTGCTATCACGGCAACCAGTCCTCGATTGCCGATCCCATCGCCGATCACGACAACAACACGCTGACGACGCTGAAGCTGTTTGAGCGGCTGAAAGACATCAGGAGCCTGAAGAAGGTGGTCTATGCTGCGGCCGGCTGTGCCGTCGCCGCCAAGACCTTTGATGGCGCAAGCGCCACGTTTGAAGACGCGCCGGTGTCGCTCTACCACGACAGCCCCTATTCGATCTCAAAGCTGGTCGGAGAGATGTATGGCAATTACTACTGGGCGCGCCACGAGATGCCCTTCGTCAAGGCGCGGTTCCAGAATGTCTACGGACCCGGCGAAATCCTCGGAGCGGGGCGCTGGCGCGGGACGGTCAACACCGTCTGGCGCAATGTGACGCCCACCTTCATCTGGCGTGCCATGCATGGTGATGCCTTGCCGGTGGAGAATGGTGGCATCGCCACCCGCGATTTCATCTTCGTTGAAGACATGGCACGCGGTCTGATGGCCTGCGCGCTGAAGGGGGAGCCGGGCGAAATCTACAATCTCGGCTCCGGCGTGGAAATCACCATCCGCGAACTGGCCGAGCGGATCAATGCGGCAACCGGCAATGCAACCCCGATCGCACTGACTCCCGCGCGCGACTGGGACCGCTCCGGCCAGCGCTTCGCCGACACCACCAAATCGCTGGAAAAACTTGGCTTCAAGGCGTCGGTGGATCACGCCGACGGCATCAGGCGCACGGTCGAGTGGACGCAAGCCAACAAGGACACGATCCTGCGCTGCATGCTGCAGCACAAGCATTTCGTGCCGGAAGTGACGCGGTTTGTCTGAGACCGGGTCTAATAGCCAGACCATTGTTTCAACCTGGCGCTACGCACCCGCGAGCGGGGCAGGCGCTGTGGTTCGCCTATCGAAGCGATGGGGTGACATGGCGTTCAGCGATTAAGCCAGGCTGGCTCCCGCTGGCGTGCCGGCGTGTTGGGTTATTAGCCTATTCGATCTTCTTGATGTGAAGCTCTCTGAAAACCGCATAGCAGACACCATCCTGAGCCTTCACGCTCAAGATAAATGCCCCGTCGTCGCCCGTTTCAGCGGTAAAATCTATCTCGCCTTGGGAAACAACGTGACACGTGTCCTGCGTGCATATTTCCAGCCCGCCTGCGCAGCCACCGACATCCACCGCCCCCTTCAAACTGTATTTCCCCGGTTCCGGCGGTGTGATCCTGTATGTGTACCCGACGCCGTTCTCTTCAACCAGATTGTCACCAATAAAGTTTTGCCCGTAAGCTGTAATCAGGGTCCCGTCGGTATTGTCCCAGTTTATCAGCGGGCGAACGGTGCCCTCTCCATTGACGGCAACGTCGAGATCATCGGCATCCAGATACCCCAGCAAGTCATAGTCGGTGTAGAAGCGCGAAAAATTCCACGCCACATTGTTGTTGATGCTGACGTCCACATTTTTCCGGCCCAACGCAATCAGCTCTGCGATCGAAAGTTGACTGGCGGGGTCGTTGATATCCTTGAAGAAGATGGCGCCTGCAGTGGTGTCAAAATAGACCCATTTGCCATCGATCTTGGCTTCGGCGGCAATGTGGCTGTCATGGGAGCCGTCAGGATGGGAATACCATAGCTGCACGATGCGGGATTTGATACCCAGCTCATCCAGGATCGCAGAGAATACCATCTGATGTTGTCCGCAAATTCCATAGCCGGAATTCAGGTACACCTTGGGATCAAGGACTGGTGCGGGAAATGCCGTCCCGAGCTTGTTGGCGAGCAAAGCATAGCGCGCCGACGAAATGGTCAACTGAACGAAGCTGAGCGTTTCCAGCGCCGCCAGAAATTCAAAACTCGTCATGTCGCTGCCCACACTGCGTGCGCCTTCCGCCGCCATCCGGATGAGGCATGCATGCCGTTTCACAGGGTCTTCCTGCTGGCAGTCCGCCACCTCGGTGATCGTGCCAATCGGCGCTTCGTTGGTGATGTGCTCGGCGGAACTCATATTCACTCCACGAGAAAGAATTCCCCCGCATCACCACTACTGTATTTTCTCCGCCATGTTCAGTGTTTTTTCACGCAGTTTCGCCGCCATCAACTTGGCAGTCTGTTCTGCTCCGGAAGGAGTTACATGAGTGTAATCGATATACAATCCCCGGGAGCCAGTGTAGTGGTCTGAAATCGAGCCAACATCAAAATATAATATGTTTTCATCCGCAAAATATCTCGGCAAACGGCCGCGCACGAACTGCATGAATGGCGCGCGAGGGACATTTGCACAGAAGAAGCGCCAGTCTGTAACAACTCACGCCGGTTTTCTCAGTTTTGGCTTTGTCCGCCATGAGATGAAGGACGTGAAAACTTTGTCTGACGATCTGCCCGGGAACGTTCGTCATGCTTGATTTCATGGCGACCATGGGCCAAGCTAAATTATCCAACGCACGGTTGCCAAGCAACACAATGGGGACATGGTTCTGCGCTGTAAGGTGCGGCGAACGCATATTGCGCCGGAAACGATGTGGCTTGGATTGCGCTTCCGGGTGTGGGCAGTTGAAAATCAAACTACGCGATACACCGGTTGGGTGTTTTGGGGTGAGTTTAGGTTGCTTTTTAGAAGCTTTGCTACCGGAGAGTGATGAATGAGCGGTGTCTCCCGAAAAGTCGCAGCAACGATTTCGACCATTGGTCTTCTCTTGTCCGCGAGCTTCGCTGCTGCGTCAGAGGGCAGTCTCTATCAACCGGTCGACAAAGAGCAACTCGCGGCAGCTCAGTCCTGGCTCAAGCGCAATGACATTCCCCTTGCCAGGCTGCAATCGATGTCGCCGAGCGAGCGCGCGAAAATTTTGACATTTTACGTTTACAAACACTGCCGGGTTGGATCTGGAACGCCGGAAAATCTGGCCCAGCTCTACGACGATTGTGCGACCCAGTGCGGTGGCTATTCCTATGTATATCGTGGCTTGGCAGAAGCCGCGGGCCTGACAACACGGTATGCGCGCCTTTACAATATTCCCAATCAAGGCAATCACGTCGCCGTCGAAGTGCAGGTGGACAATGGCAAATGGGGCTATTTCGATCCAACCTTCGGTTCATATTTTTCCAATCCCGAATCGGCCGACCAGGTGTTGGATTTGCGGGAAATCACAACGGCCGCTTTGGAGACACTTGAAGCCAATGTGCATCAGGCAAACAAAGATCATCCGCTCAAAATTAACAAGCCGATCACCGAGATTTTCGATGGTATATTCGATCACCAATATATGAGCATCAACAATTACCGGGTCACCGAAGCTATTTCCAATGACAACCCGAATGAGCACGTCGTTCTGGAAATTCCTTTGGAACTGAAAGCGGGCGAAGCCAGCATGGGCAGCTTCGATCACACCGAATTTAGCGATCTATCAAAAGTCTGGCTGGAGCAAACCAACGCATCGTTGAATGATGATGATGAGTTCAACGATATTTCCTATGTTGCCAGTTACCTGACGAACACGCGGGAAGACCGCACGACGATGATCTCACTCAGCGATCTTGAGCCAGGCCAGAGTTACACCGGGAAATTGCGCTTGATCAACCCGTCCAATGTGGACCAAACCATCCAATTGAGCAGTCTTGGTCGTGGTCTGCAAGTATCTGGGTCCGGATTGATTACATTGCAGCCAGGCACGCAGGATGTGGATATCGTGCTGAAGGCCCGCCAGGCGTTTGGTCAATTTTATGTCCGCAAACTTGATCCGGGTGGAATCGCCTATTTGTTTGGTATCAAAATTGGCAAGCCCTAGAAGAGGATCTGAAGCCTTATTCGATAGCAGGTGCGGGCCGTTCTATTGGTCTATGAGTCTGCTTCCTCGAATGAAGAGTGTCGCCCGTCGTCCTGCCTTCAGGAACGGGTATAAGAAACTTGCCATGAGTCTGTTGGAAAATACGGCGCGATTGAGTTTGTTAAAAAATTTGCTGTCGGAGGAAAGCTGAGCCAGAATATTGACAGCCTTTGCCCCGTGATAAATCTCGCCATCAATGCTGGCAACCATCCCTTCATTCAGATCAATCCCCAAATCCTTTGCCGCCTGTACACGAGGATCGCCAGAGCGGGCATCGACGAGGTCGACTTTGCCCAACGTCTCTCGCAACGACACGAACTTGACGTAATTATTGCAGTAGATGCACTCGCCATCATAAATGATATAATTGCGGCTGGGGCTTTCCGTTGTGGTCGTCATCGATACAGTATTCCTCCGAAGAAGTCATGGTCCCCCGATATGGGATCGTTTACCCGAATTACAATTGGAAACCGCCCTTCGCCAATAGCTTCCAGCTCCTCCATTTTGAGCAGGTACTTGTTTTCGGTCCATTCGCCCGGAAGGGGGATCAAGGGGCCCGGGTCGTCGTTTCTCCAGGGGTCGTTGGCCAGATACATATCTATATCCGGTTCCGCAAAGCCCTGCTGAAGCACACGTATAGCTATGGACTTGGTGTCTGTGTCCCACGCATAGTCTCCCGCTGCGACCAGGTAAGTGTCCGAGTCGACATCATAGTGACCGACCAGAGCGCGTGAACCAATTTCAAACGACTCGATTTTCGTAGGGTAGCTTGGAACATGGAGAATAGACGAGTAAAGATCTATCGACTCAATTCCGTGCATCCGCACCTTGCCAGCGCAGTCTTGGATATAATGTTCAGCGTTTTCGTCCGGACCTTTCCGCCGATTTACGTTGTTGACCACACTTCTCAGCGCGCCATATTGCTGTTGTAATTTATTGTCTACATTTGTGTTCCGGAATGTCGCGAGGTATAGCGAATTGATCTGTGGTGTACAGAACCATTTGGTAGAGGTGCCGTCTTCATAGTTCAGTATAACCTCTCCGTAGGTAAACGGATAATGCTGGTGAACCGAGAAGGGTCGTTGAGCGCGAACGCCTGAATAGAAGTTCATCGACGAGAATGGGTACAGCAGGCTGGTGCCGCGATCATCATATCGCACCACGATAATCACCAGATTGACCAGTATAAAGGCGCTTGCAAATGCTGATGTCGCTAGAAGCTGAAGGCGCGGAGCGCGATGCGTGGTCTCGGAGTAGCCTTCGTAGCCAAAGCGCTTGCCCAGAAAATGGTCCCAATCAATGAAAAACACGGTCAGAAGCATCCATTCCGGATTCCACATCCCCATGGCAAACAGCAAGGCCGGGACGCCGGCCGCAAATACCGAACCTTCCAGGAGGCGGATCCACGGCTTGCGCATCGAGAACATGGCCAGAATGGGCAGTCCTTGCGTGGCCAGATGCGCCGCGGCGCCAAGCTTCCAGATAATGGGGTTGTTCACAATCCAGGCAACATTCCAGGGAAGCTCCTGACCGCGGATCAGCCACGGCAATGACATGGCGTTTCTCAGATTGTCAGACCAGACCCAGGAGAAATTATAGGTGAAATCCGGCGTTGACCATTTCGCGTAAAAGCCGCCGAAGTAGACTGTCGCAACGCCGAACATGCCGAGATAAACCGGCCAATAGTAGACCGGCCGGTCTGTGTTGGGGGGCTTCTTGAAGATCAGCTCGCGGACCAGCCGATCGACGGATAGAAAATCACCGGCGCGACCAAACATGAAGCCGATCCCGGCGATCAAGCCTGAGTTGTAAGGATGGGACCAGAGCGGCTCCCAGGCGAACTGCAGCGACGCAAGAAAGATCAGGCTGAGGACGCTGGTGATCATGGATAGGCGTGTAAAAAATCCGATTACCGCAGAAATTGTGGAGATTTTCGCAGTAAAAAGAATGGCCGCAACAATTTCAAAGCGAGGAGGACTGTTCGGGAACAGGAGAAAGAGTAAGGATTTCGGTGTATAAGCGTCAGTATTGACCCGTGAGTAGTAGGCTTCAGTTCCTATGCCAATGCCTTCAATGGCAGAAAAAACGTGTATGTATAGGTAGGTAAAGAGGGTTATACGGCAAATAGCAATGGATAGATGGCCGCCGTCCTTGAAAAGCACGGAGTGAAGTATATCCGGGGTGCGTTTCAGAGCAGTGACGTAATGATTGGTATTCATAATCTAATCAATTCGTGAGCATTGGGGGTGTGCCTTGCTACCGATTGTTGTAGTTGGTCGCTAAACACACCGAATAATTCAGAATGATAGATAGGAATATCGAAGTTGTGAAGTCAAGCCATATTCAACCGCCAAGAGTCGAGGCTGGTTGCAATTTTCCACTGGGAATGGAGCTGGAAAATCAACTCACCACTGTCCTGTCACTCACCCGCCGCCAGCTCGATCCATCGCTGAAAGCCATGATGGCGCCGCCTGAGGCATCGCTGACATAGATCATCGCCCCCGCACCATTCGCAGCAGCATCGGGCAGCGTCGACACGGTGTATTGGCCGTGGCGAATGGCGCCATTCACGCTCAACAGGGCGCTGGCGGTTGATGTGCCGATGCTGATGCGGCCGTCGCCATGGATGTACATCCGGTCGGTCGTGTCGGTGCGCAGAATCAGTGGCTTGTCGGCATAGGTGCCTAGGATCAGCCGTGCATTGGTATAGGCATAGACGGTGCCGGTGCCATAGAGTTGAAAACTGAAGTAGTGGCCATTGGCGGCGTTGAGCCGGAACGTCGAAGCCGCGTTGGCGCCGCTGTCGAGATTGGTGATCGAACATTCGGTGCGGGCATTCACATCTTCCCGTATCGCGAGCCTTTCGCTGCCCGGTGCGGTGTTGAACCCGACATTTCCGGTGATTGGCGAGACCGTGATGGCGTCCTTGAAGGATGCACCGTCGGCGCTGACCTTAACCCTGAAACTGGTGTCTTCACTGAAACCGACCTGTGCGCCGGTAACGTAGGCGGTCGAGAACTGGATCTGGGCGGATTTTGCCGAATCCGCCCGATTGATGCTCAAGACTGCATCGCCCGTGCCCGGAGTCTGGTCGTCATGGGAAAACAACACCGCATCGGATTTCACCGCCAGCCTGTTGCTGGTGTCGGGCGTGGTGTTGACGCCGAGCATCGTGCTGGTCCCGACACCGGACTGGATCTGCCAGTCGCCGCTATGAAACACCGCCAGCGCGCCTGGATCGGTTATCCAGGCGCGCCATCCCGGTTTGGGGGCCAGGAACCGCCATTCTCCGTCCTCAAAACTTGCAATCGCCCGGGCGTTGCCCGCCCAGGCGCCTTCGGGATCGGTGCCGACGATGTGCCGGTCCAGCGGCATCGGTGACGCGGGCGCGGTGTTGCTGC
This sequence comes from Hoeflea sp. YIM 152468, assembly GCF_029210485.1. Lineage (GTDB taxonomy): Bacteria > Pseudomonadota > Alphaproteobacteria > Rhizobiales > Rhizobiaceae > Hoeflea. The sequence continues at coordinate 189,702 of NZ_JARGET010000038.1, read as the reverse complement.
CGAGGGTGAGCGCCGCCAGTTGCACACAGTCATCGAGGATTTGCAGCGCTTCATTGTGTGTGACGTGTTTCTGCGCCTGTGACGGGGCCAGGTAGGGCAGGTTCAGGAAGGGGCTGTTCATGGCGGGCTCCAGGATCATGGGGTCGCGCCGAAACGAAGGGTCTCGGGCTCCGGGCGATCAGGGCCCAATGCTAAGTCCGATTTTCCGGGTGTGGATGAAACCCGACCCGCAGCACCTTCCGGTGATGTGATTATGTGAGAGAAATCAAGCGCCTGGCAACAGGTCACGGCCGATGGCGGACAATATCATCCACATTTTGCCTCGGTTGGTGCTAGCCCGAACTCTGCCCGGACCGCACCGCCGGCTGCCAGTTCCACTCGGAACTGTGGAAAAAATCCGCACTGATCGCGTTGAGGCTGTCGGGCAGCTCCACATCCACGACAAAGGAGCGGCTCAAGAGATCGTAGCGCTCCGCCGTGTTGACCTCTTCCAGCAGACCGTCGCCATGCACTGAGACGCCGAGCGTGTAGGTGCCGGGTCCGATCTGCAGCGGGTTAAAGGTGAGGTTGATCCGGTGAACGTCGTTCTTGCGCAGTTCCAGCGTCTCCAGCCGGGAAAAGCAGCGGACGATGGCCCGACCTTGCATCGTGTGAAAGGCAAGCCCGCACCGGCACGGGAAGACGCCATCTTCCTCGGCGCGAACGAAAATGCTGAAAGTTGCCGGTTGCAAGCTGGTCAGCTTGTCATTGATCCCGCGCGCGCTGGCTATGCTGAAGCCGACAAGCGAAAGGCGCTGGGTTCCCTCCCACCGCGACAATCCCCCCGGGGCCACAAGGTTCATTTCGGCAAAGTCGTCGTTGGGGACAAGCTCATAGGAGCACGGGTCAGTATGCGGAATGAAGGCCGGATCCTGCATTTTGTCGCGCATCTCGTTGCCGGCCATCGAGAGCGCATGAAAAGGACTGTCCGGCCGGGCGCTGGCGGTCTCTTCCTCGACAATCATCGGCGCCGTTTCCGCTTCCTCGCCGTCTGCAGCGCCATCCCGCTTGATCATCTCCTGGATCGGCGCAAACATGAACCCTTCATAGGACTTGATTACATCGAAACAGGCGCCCTCCTGACGGATCTTGCCGTTGTCGATCCAGATCGCCCGGTCGCACATCTCCAGAATCTGTGACATCGAATGTGACACCAGCAGCATGGTGCAGCCATTCGAAACGAGCTTCTCCATTCTCAGTTTCGACTTGGCGATGAAGTAGGCATCTCCGGCGCCCAGCACTTCGTCGACAATCAGGATATCGGGGTGAATCGCCGTCGCGCACGCAAACATCAGCCGCGCCTGCATTCCCATCGAATAGGTCTTGAAAGGCTGATCGATATAGGGTCCAAGCTCGCAAAACTCGACAATGTCCTCAACCGCCAGCTTTATCTGGCTGGAGCCGAGGCCGCTGTAATGCAGCGACGAGCGGATATTCTCCATGCCGGAATAATCCTGATGGAAGCCGCTGCCCATCGTCATCAGAGCCTGGATGGTTCCGTTGACCTTCACCGTACCGGATGTCGGCGCATAATTGCCGGTCAAGAGCTTGAGCAATGTGGTCTTGCCCGCACCGTTGCGGCCGACGATGCCAATGCGCTCGCCGCGTTTCACATTCAGCGTGATGTGATCCAGAGCCTGTTTCTGGATAACCGGGCCACGCTTTTTGCGGTTGAAACCGAACAGTTCCGGCAATGAGAACGCCATCGATCCGGTAAGGTCATAGGTCTTGACGACATCGGCGATCTCGATCGCGTAGTCGGTCTCAGAATTCGACGAAGACATGCTTGGCTCGCTTGAAAAACCGGAACCCGGTATAGAAAACAAAAACTGCAAGAAACAGGCTCACGCCGGCATCGAGCAACGTCGGAAGTTCCCCGAAACAGATCACGGATTGGAACGACCGCACGAAGTAGCTGAAGGGATTGACGTAGAGGATAAGCTTCATCCGCTCCGGCACCATGTCTGCGGTGTAGGCCGCAGGGCTCAACAGCACGATGAGCATGTTGAACAGTCCAAGGCCATGGGAAATGTCGCGATAGGCCAGCGTCAGCAGGGAAATGTACCAGGCCAATCCGACGATGAACATCAGAAGGACCACCCACATCACCAGCACCGCGGCGACAGCCCAAAACTGGGCGTATCCGAGAGCCGTGGAAATCAAGGTGATAATGATGATTGCCATCAGCATGGGCAGTTGCCCTGCCAGCACCGAGCGCACCGGCATCAGTTCAGCCGGGAACACGGTGTTCAGGAGCAGGGCCTTGTTCGAGATCATCGAGAACGCTGAAAGCGAAATCGTTTCGGCGTAGGTCAAGAGCGGCAGCAGCCCGCCGATAACCAGAAGCGTGTATCCGGTTTCATCCAGATTGCTTGGCCTTACCCGGAAAATGAAGACGTACAGCATCGCATAGATGCTCATCAGCCCGACGGGGTACAGCACGGACCACAGTATGCCGAGCCTGGATCCGACATAGCGTTGACGAAATTCCTCGCCTATCGAACCGATCAATCTCTGCCGGAATGTATAAATCAGGTGAAATGGACCTGGGTTTTTCAAAATGCGCATTGCTGGACGTTTCATGGCGACCGATCAAATAGGGGTGTTACGCGACAGGCTTCTTGTGACATCAGATCCATCTCACAGCAATCCAGACCGGGTGTCGAGATAGGTCTCGACCGAAGCCACGATCTTGTGCGCCGTGGTGCCGTCACCGAACACCGGTTCGCGGGACAAGGGCTCGTGGTGTGTCGCGGTCCAGAGACGGTTCCAGCCTGTCTCAATCGTCTCTGGCCATTCCGTCTCGTCGCGCAAGGTAACGCAACGGGTTTCACAGAACAACGCTTCCTTCTGCAGCCCGCCGGAATCCGTGTAGAGCTCGCTTGCATGCTCCAAAAGCGCGATCATGTCCAGATAGCCCACTGGTTCGATGCACCTGAACCCGTCTAGCGAGATCTTGAACTCCGCCAGCCGCTGCCGGGTTCTCGGATGTACCGGGAAAATCACCGGCTGACCCGCAGCCTGAGACCGGATGTAATCAATCATCGCCGCCAGCCGCACCGGTTCGTCCACGTTTTCTGCGCGGTGCAGGGTCATCAGCGCGTAGCCCTTGGACTGGAGTTCAAGATCGTCCAGCGGCGTTGACAATTTGGCATTGATTTTCCGGGCCAGAAGCACCGAATCGTGCATGATGTCGCCGACAACCTCCACTTTTCCGCGGATATTCTCGCGCTGCAGGTAATCGGCTGACAGTTGCGTCGGGCAAAACAGCAGCTCGCTTACCCGATCTGTCAGCACGCGGTTGATTTCCTCTGGCTGGTAGAAATTGAACGACCGGAGTCCGGCTTCGATATGGGCGACCGGAATGCGCAGTTTTGCGGCCGCCAAAGCCCCCGCCAGAGTGGAGTTGGTATCGCCGAACACCAGAACCATGTCGGGGGTGTTTTCCAGCAATATCTTTTCAATCCCCTCGAGCATACGCCCCGTCATCGCGCCGTGGTTGCCACCGCCCATGGCAAGGTTCCATCTTGGCGGCTCAATCCCCAACTGATCGAAAAAGATCGACGACATCTTGTCGTCGAAATGCTGACCCGTGTGCAAAAGGCGCTCGGTGGACCGGTCGGACTTGGTAAAGGCCGCACTCAAGGCCGCCGCCTTTATGAACTGCGGGCGTGCGCCAACCACGGTAACAATGGAAAAGGTCATGCTCTTTGCATTCCATCCTTGATATCAGGGCCAGGTGCCGGTTGTTCGGACGCCAACAAATTGCGGCGGAGATCGCCGCGGCTACGCATGTCCAGCCATTCGCTCAAGCTGATCCAGCGCCAGAACGCCCATGAGTTGTTCTGCGCGGAATTTTGGTGTGCATCCCAGAGCTCACGCATTTTCTCAGCGTCAAATCCATCCAGTTTGGCGGCTGCGCCATTGAACAACCGGTCTTCCGCCCAGCCTTTCATCGAACCCCGCATCCACCGGTCCAGCGGCGCAGCATAGCCGACCTTGTCTGCGCGCCAGGTCACGCTCTTTGGAATGTATCCCGCTGACGCGGCTCTGAGCGGATATTTTTGCCAGGCTTTGTGAAACAGGATATCGTCGGGAAGCGTCAAGGTGAAGTCGACAAGATCCGTATCCAGGAACGGCAATCGCGACTCCCGCGAGAAGGCCATTGAATTGCGGTCCGCATAGCGCAGCAATTGTGGCAAGCAGTTGTACTGCAAGGCTTCTGCCATCTGACGCCGGATTCTGCTGCCCGGCCGCAAGGGGGGAACGCCGACGGTGTAAGCGCCGCCATAGACGGGCCGCTCTACTCGCGCCTGGTTGATCAGGCTTAAAGCTGAAAGCGCTACGGTGTGGTCAAAACGACGACGCGACTCCGCGTAGCCACGGCTGGCAACCTTCAGCCGGCGGTTGAACAGCCACGTTTGCCACATTGCCGCCGCGTAGCGCCGCTGGTCAAGCAGATCGATCTGCCGATTTCGGTAGTAAAACTGATACCCGCCGAGAAGTTCGTCTGCACCCTGTCCGTCCAGCAGGACGGTGGTATCGTTTTCCTTTGCGATCCGGGCGACACAATATTGAAGGTAAATGGAGGCAGACAGGAACGGCTCCTCCTGATGCCAGTGCAGGCGACGCATCTCTTCAAGAAGCAACTCGGGATCGGGCGTCACCCTGTACGATTTAACATTGGTGTAGTTGACCACGTCATCGATGAATTCGCCCTCCGATATCGACGGATCGTCATCAAAGACAGCTGAGAAGGTGTTTTGTGTTGTGCTGGCAATACCGGCGGAACGGGCTCTGGAAATGACGCCGACGATAGCCGAGGAATCCAGCCCGCCAGAAAGGCTTGAACCGACGGGAACATCGGAACGCAGCCTCCGCGTCACCGACTGCCGAAACAGCCTGCCGAACTCCTCTACCGCATCAGCGCGGCTGATCTTTCGATCGATATGATCGTAATCGGGCGTCCAGTAACGCGAGATTGTTTTGATCGCCCCTTTACTGTCCGCAATCGCATAATGAGCCGGAGGAAGCCGTTTGATATGCGCAAACAGGGTCGATGCGCCATCCTCATAGTAACTGCCCGCCTGATAGGCCGCCAGGCTCTCCTCGTCGATTGCATCGGAGATGGACGGATCGGCGAGAATCGCCTTCATTTCAGAGGCGGCAATCAAGCCCTTCAGTTCGGACTGATGATAGAAGAATGGTTTTTCGCCAAAGCGATCGCGGGCCATCAACAATGTTTGTTCCACGGCATCCCAGAATGTGAACCCAAACATGCCATTGAGGCGAGGAAGAGCCGACAGGCCCCAACAGGTTAGCGCGGCCAGCAAAACCTCGGTGTCGGATTCGGTGCGAAAGGAATAGCCGTCCGCGCGGAGCTCTTCACGCAACTCGATGTAATTGTAGATTTCACCATTGTAATTGAGCACATAGCGCCGGTCGGGACTGACCATTGGCTGGTCGGATTGCTCTCCGGGATCAACAATCGAGAGTCGTCGATGTCCGAAACCGAAACGATCGTAGGTCACTTCGCCCGCTGCATCGGGACCCCGATGGGTCAGGTTGTCACGCATTTTCGCCAGCAGCTGACTGCAAACCGGTTCATATTTGTTGATGATCGTTACAAAACCACACATAGCCAACTTTCTCTCGTTAGTAGCACCACTGCTTCACTCCCGAATTGGGCAGGCATCTATTCGGAAAAGACCCGGCTTCCAACAAAACGTTTGAGGCGGGAAGGTAAAATTCGCCAGGCGCGGCGCGCCAGTCGATACTTCAGGGGTTGCCGCTCGGCTCCTCGCACCAATTCCGCCCGGACGCCGACGGATTTCAACCAGCTTTTCAGCCGCAACGGCATCATTCGGACAATGAGTGGTCGATGGTGATTGCTCTCATCGCTGAGAAAGCTTGGTCTCGTCGGCGAAAAATTCGGAATCGCCGACCACAATTGTTTCGCTTTCTCAACCGTCACATGGGTGGTCGGCAATGGAGGGGACGTGTATCCCCCGATACCACCGGGAGAATCCAACAGCCCGACGAAGTCCATTCGCTGCAACGATCCATTCAGTACGGTCGTGTTGAGCACGAGGTCCCGGCTATTGGTGAAATGGATTGGCGTAACGCGTCTGCCCCGGCGGACGGCAATGGGGGCGCTGATGATTTCGTACTTCGAGGTCGGAATTTTATCATCCAGCCAAGTGTCAAACTCATTGATGAACGCAGCATAGCTGTACTTTCCACTGGCGATCACGTCCTCATAAGCCCGGTCTGTCAACTCCTTGATGAACTCGACGTCCTGAAGCTTTTCAAACACCTCATCCACATTCGAATAATCCTTCGCCAGCTCGATAAAATGGTCTCCGGCACGCAAGATTCCCGAATAAGTGCCCGGAAAACAGATCAAGGCTGTGCGGAGCCGTATCGCCTCGAAAAACTTGGGCGAAATCTGGTTCATCCGAACCAGATTTTCGTGCTTTGCAAAATGCTCCTCATAAACCTCCTCGAAAGGCCGGTCAGCGTGAGTCTCCGCAAGCTTCTTGATGCCACCGTCGAAGTCAAAAATATTACAGCCCGATTCAGTGCCAAGCGTGGCGCGGCAGGATCCCAGGAATTGATACCACGAACCGTAGATTCTCTTGGTGTCATCCCACTCAATATCGACGGAGAGATTGCGCTTGTCCGCCTCTTCCCGCATTCGGACGCCGATCTGGAATTTTTCAAAACCCAGCATGCCATAGTGATGCGGCAATTTTCGTCCGCGATAGCCGATCAAGTTGGTGCGGGCCTCGATGGGCAAGGCGGCGCTCTCAATACTCTTATCTTCCGGGACATATCCGGTCAGAGTCTGCACCCGCTCCAAGTCGGGGAAACGATCATACGGGTAGCTGAAATCCTGGCTTTCCGGCGGAACGCAGCTGAATACCGTTGTTATGCCAAGGTATTCCATGTTTCGATGTGCGGTTTCGGTATTCTCGTACTCATCCTGAATGAAAAGTATCTTTTCTCCCCTGAAGGCCCGAACTTTTGCGGCTATGACGGGGGGTACATAGCCTTCCAGGGACAACCGCACTGAGTAGTGAATTACGATTGCATCGAATTTTTCAAAATCCCACACTGCATTGCGGCTATTCAAAATGTCAAAGTTATCCTCGTCAGGAAAATAACGTCCTTTCTGAATTTGGCCGTCTACAACGGTCGCAGGGGCGTAAAATATCCTGTTTCTGGAATGCTTGCGGAAGCTGGAAACATGCTCATGAAGCGTTTTGATGTGGCTCCATCTATCGTCATACAGGACCAGAATGTTCTTCCGCAGTCCTGCGGTGCAGTTCTCATTCAATATGATCCTTTCTACTTCTGCAAATCTCTGATCGTATCCATTTGCTCTGGCGAGAGCGATGCGTTTATCCACCACAACGGGGTCATTGCGTGTGGGAGCAAGCTCACGGATGGCACTTTCAAATGCAATATCGCCATCCGCGAATGAGAATATTTCTTGATCAAATTGAGCCAGTGCGTCGATCGGGGTTGAAACCACCGGCAGCCCGCATGCAACATATTCAAACATCTTCAGCGGATATGAAGTACGCAGAACGTACTCATCGATAAACGGAACGAGTCCCACACGACACTTTTTTGCGGTTTTCGCAATGTCTTCAGATGTGAGATTGCCCAGATAAAATACATTCGGATGGGTTTTGATCAACGCCCATTCGGCGATTGAGGTATCCTCGTTTCCGCAAAAGTAAAAATCCCAATCAGACATCCTGTGGATCAGGGCGTGGATCAACGGGAAGTCGAGCCGTTTGTTGATGCCGCCCTGGTAGAGGATGGCAGGCCTTGTTTCGCTGCGGTCCTGATGAAACAGATACGCTTCGGTTCCGATCCAGAACTCCGCGTCGCATCCGTTGTAAATGTCATGAATTTTGTTCTCTGGTATTCCGGCAGCCTGAATACTGTCCCGTACTCCGTCGGAAACTGCGATGATCATATCCGATTGCTTCGCCAAGCTCTCAGCTCCGACCTGGAGTTCAAGCTGCAATTCTGATGAATTGCCTCCGACTACAAATTTGCCCTTGTTGTAAAGGTAGTTTTCCGTCGCGTGATAAATTGTAAAAACTGGTTGGTGTCGTGATTTAAGTGTTCGGATAAAAGCTTCAAGAAATAGGCGCGAAAAAGGGTTGTAGGACCAAATTAATGGTGCTCTGAATTGAAACCTTGCCATGAAGGATTCCAACGCTGCTGGTAACTCCTGGAAGGCAGCATCAACATTTCCGTTTGGTGCCATTGAAGCAGGCATATGAACAACCGTCAGGTTATCGATACCCGTGTCCTCTGTAACAACGTCCTCGGTGTATGAATCAAACTGTAGGAAATAGACCGGAATCCGCTGTGCAAAGCGAGTTGCATAATGATACCGGTTTGATCTTGCTTCCGTAAACCAATTCGAGGCAGTGACCATGATTACACAGTCAAAGTGGTCCTCTAGCTTCATTCAAATTGCTCCCAGCTACTGGTTTCCGAAACACAATATTCATTTCCAACGGCTTGGCGACCAGATCCACAATCTTGCTGAAGATGATCGGATGATCGGTCGCGATCCTATTCATAAGTGTTTCGAATTCATTGCGATTGAGCTTGGTTGCATCAATCAATGCTGGAAGTCCTTCTACGTCGGCTGGCAGTTTGTCAAGAAGTTTGCCAAGAGATTTTGCGTCTTCCATGAAATTCAGGTAGCTGGTTGACTGGCCTCTGTAGATCGGATTGTGCAGGCTGTGCTCCAAATACTCCATCTGGTATATCTTCTCCAGAAGAAGCCTGGTTCCATAAAGATCGAACCGGCGCAGGTGCACGAAATCATACTCCTTGTACTCATGGTAGGGTTGCAAATCCTCTTCGAATGGCACCCGGATGATAATTGTACCGCCAGGACGAACAACTCGTACAAGTTGTACCAGCGATCCATGCAGGTCAAAGACATGCTCCAGTACGTCTGTACAGACAACCATGTCAAATGAATCGTTCTCGTAGGGCAATTCTTCGAGTTTCGAGATTATAACGTCAATGCCTTCTTTGCGTGCGACCTCGAGATAGGCCATCGAGATGTCCGCACCGTAACGTGGATGGTTCGGAAAGCCGGCAAGCAGCCGCCCGAGCCCGACTCCGGCGTCAAATATGGTTTCTCCTGGCTTCAGATACTTGGCCATCAGCTCGGTTGTGGATTTCTCCAGGTCCGACCAGACCGTATCCTGTATGAAGGGATTGTGCCCGGATTCGGCGAGGGACTCGAGATGGTCCTTGGCAATCTTGTCATAATTGTCGATATATCGATCAGGTGTCGAAAAGATTGGAATATCGTTGATTTTACCAATAGGTTGCATACGGTATTTCATGCTGGGTTGATATCTTTTGCTATCATGCATTGCAGAATTACTCGATGGTTATTTGGTGAACTCGACAAGAGTGCCTTAGCGGTCTGAAAAGTTTCGGCTTGATGCATTCCGAGGCTTTTGCGTCACAATCCAAAAGCCGCCACCTGTGAAAATGGGGCTCATCGGGAAGGCCTATGCTCCATGAGAATTGGTACGCTCGCTATTACCTTTTGCCTATGGTCACTGCAAGTCCAATCCGGGCTGTGGTCACCGTCACCGACTTTGACGGACACTGTGAACTTCGTGGTCTCGGAGCCTTCTCACTGCGGTCAGGTTTTTATTCCATGACGTCAAAGCTGGGCCGGGAAAACTGAATAACCGGGCATTCAAGGCGGAAGCGGCGGTTGCCCACCGTTTCATCATAGGATCAATGTCGAGCAAAAATACGGCCTACGATCCGTCGAGTTGCCACGAACGACATTTTTTAAGCTCTGATCAAGACCAACGCTCACAAGGAGGAACTTTTACAGCGTTAGCTTGGCCTGGATTTTACATCGTGATCGACCCTCAAGGGCAATCCTGAGAAACCACATGATCGTAGATCGAAAGCAGTTTGCGTTTTTCTGCTTCCCAATTGTTGGTTCTGGCGGACAGAAGCGAATTCGTCTGCCAGGCGTGAAGCGCCGCCGGGGTCATCCCACGCAGTTCGTCCGCCAGATTTTCCGGCGTCGGGGCAGGCATCGCGATGCCAAGGTCATGGTCGGCGATGAACTTGAGAATATCCGGCGCTGGACCGCCAATGACAGCCAGGCCTGCCATCGCATATTCAAACATCTTGTTTGGCAGTGCGGAGAGTTCCTGGGTGGTTTTTCCCTCGGTTACGAAGATCCCGATATCGGCCTGGCTCGCGTGGGCGATCAGTTGATTGACCGGGACGGCTTTGTGGAACGTGACGCGTGGTGTTATGCCCAGTCTGGCGGCAAGCCGTTGCAGCTCTGCATCATAGCCCGGCTGGCGCACGGGGCCAGTCAATCTCAGGTGAAAATGTTCCGGCAAGAGCGCAAGCGCCTCAAGCACCATCTCCAGGCCGCGGCCTGAATTGAGAATGCCGTGATAATGCAGCAGCAGCCTGCCGGAGGTTGGCGGCTGGCGCTGGATTGTCTGGTATGATGGGACATTGCGAATTACGGTTGGCGTTTCGGGCAGCCCGTAGCTGCGTTGCAGCGCAGCCGCGAGATAGTCCGATACGGTAATCACCTGATCCGCCTGTGGCAGGCAGTGGCGCTCGATCGCTCTGATGAAGGCTGGAAAGGCAAGGCGCCATGTCAGGCTCTCCAGACGCGCTCCCTGTCCGAACTCATGACTGTCATAAATCAGCTTCGCGCCGCATTGCCGCGCCAGCCTGGCGGCCACCAGCAATGCTTCGGCGTCGTGAGCCTGGACCACATCGAATTTCCGGCCACGCACTGCTGTCCACATCTGCTGGAGGTCTGGAATTGCCGCGGCAAGCCTTGTCGAGGCCGCAATCGGCAAAATCCACGCGGGCATCTGCATAGCGGCACGGCGAACGCGCTCCGCCGCCGTCATCGGCCTTTCGTCGACACCAGCGCCGTAGCCGACAACATCGACGACATGACCGGCTTCGCGCAGGCAATCCACCTGACGCATGACGCGAATGTCGGTGAGCACCGGAGACAGGGAGAGGTGGCATATCTTCATTTCAACTCCGTTTACCGGTGCAGCGCGGGCTTGCTGCAAGATCCAGAACCCATCGGCGGGCGGAGCCCGCGCCTGCGATCACTATAGGCCGTAGAGTGCGCGGAAAGCGGACGATACCGAGGTGTCATCGACCGGCAATCGGCGGATCGCGATCGCATTTGCCATCCCCATCGCCCGGATCCGGTCCGGATCAGCAAGACATTGCCGCACGGCCGCCGTCAGGTCCCGCGCGTCTGCCGGATCGATCAGCCACCCATTCTCCGGCTGCCTGAGAATCTGGCGAATTGCCGGCTGGTCCGAAGCGATCAGGGCACAACCGCAGGCAGCCGCCTCGGCGAGAATGCGTGGAAACCCTTCTCTCAAACGGGTGGGCAAGCATACGACATCGGCGTCCTGAAGCGCGGCGACCATCTGGGAGGACGTCAGCGGTCCAAGATAGCTGATCTCTCCGCGATCCTGCGCCGCGTAGAGCTGTGCCATGTCGAACTGGTCCGGGTTGTGAGGGTCGGGCTTGCCGGCAATCAGGAACGATGCCGCGCCGGTGTCGCTGCGGACAGTCTTTGCGACCTCAAGAAAGGTGTCGACGCCCTTGGCGTTGAGAAGCCGCGAAGCAAAGAGAAAGGAAAGTTCTCCCTTGCGTTGAACCGGTGGCGGCACATAGGTGTCCAGATCGAGGCCTGCGCCGGCGATCACATGGGCGTGGGCGGCGTCAACGATTCCCGCTTGAACCATCACGTCGCGGTCAAAGGCGTTCTCGAAGGTGACTGAACGGTCAAGAAGGCTGCAGCTTGCACGCAACAGGATTGCAACAATCCAACGCCGAAAGCTGGTCGCCGCGCCCGTGGAAGGCTCGAAAACCTTGCCCAGTCCGGGGAAGGTTTGCACCAGGCGCGGCGTTTTCTTCCGCATCAGGCGGCGTGAAGCTAGCGCCAATGCCATATAGAGATTGGGTTTGATGGTGAAGCAATGCACTGCGTCGGGTCTGGTCTCGGCGACAATGTGCGCATATTGCGCCGTCAGCTTCAGATCGGACAACGGGTCCAGATGATGCTGGTTGAGCGTGACCGGAATAAAGTGGATGCCATCAGGAAGCTGGCTGGCGGATCCGCTGTTTCCGCCGGCACAAAGGCTCACGTCATGACCGCGCTCAAGCAGTGGTTTGAGCAAATTGGACCGGTGCGCGAGAAAATAGTCCAGATCATTGCAGACAAAAAGTATTCTCACGTCCGAACCCCGCTCTGAAGGGAGAAGGCAGCCGGATTGTCATGGCGCGGGATCAGCAAAGGGCCAAACCCGGTGTCTCAAGCGAATTGCTCATCTAGCTTACTCCGAACCGTTCGCCCCAGATGCCGAGGTTGACAATTCTCCACAGGGTAAAATCGACAGGCATGGAGCCCTCCAGCATGTGATCCCGCAGCCTTCTTGTTGCCTTGGCGTCGAGAAGGTCCGGGAAGCGCCGCAGCGTGGCCTCGACGCCGTCAATGATGTCGCCCTTGAGGGGACCGCGAAACCAGGCCTGTTCGGGGGTGGCGAAGCCGAGCTTGTCGTGACGGTTGACAATCTCGCCGGGAAGCACATTCGCCATACCGGCGCGCAGAACCTTCTTGGTCTCGGCGCCGTCGAATTTGTGCTCATTGCCAAGGGCCAGCGAGAACTCGACAAGCGGATGATCCAGAAATGGAACGCGCGCCTCTATCGAATGGGCCATCGAATTGCGGTCCTCCCAATGCAGTAGCATCTGCAAATTGGAGCCAAAGGTCATCACTTCGCAAAGGCTGGCGATATCATGCGGTTCTCCCAGGCCCGCGTGCTGCGCGCTGGACGCCAGTGCGCCTGACGGATTGCCGTGCATGGCGATAAGCTCGGTTTCCAGCCAGTTCCCTTTGGTCATACGCTGGTAGCGCTTGCGCAGCGGGCCGGCAAGCATGGCAGGCAAGAGCTGCGGCGCCAGACGCATCAACTGGGCGGCCGCCGACGTGCCATGAAGGTCCCGGCGTTGCGCGATGGTTTGTCCGGCCTTGAGCAAGCGACCGGATTTGATCAGACCAGCGAGATAATGGGCAAATCCGGTGTGGTAACCGGCCAGTTGCTCGTCAGCGCCTTGCCCATCCAGCATCACCTTGATGCCGAGCTTCTTCGCTTCGGCAAAAACACACCATTGGGCAAACACTGATGTCGAACCGAATGGCTCGTCCTGATGCCAGGTTATGTCGGAGGCGGTCTGGAACACATCTTGCGGTTTCGGAAAAACGAAATGCGGAATTGATCCGGAGGCGCGGACAGCGACATCCATGAACGGCTTTTCATCGACGCTCTTTTCCGCGTAACACGCCGACACCGTATTGACGTGGTGACCGTCCGGCATCATGCCGGCCATCAGACAGACGATGGAGGACGAATCCAGGCCCCCTGAGAGACAGCTGCCGACGGGCACATCCGAACGCAGATGCAGTCGCACCGCGTCAGAAAGCAAGTCGTGAAACTTCTCCGCCGCTTCCTTCAGGCTGAGCTGAATGCGGTTTGCCGGAACAGGGTACCAGCGCCGGCGCGCTGTTAGCAGGCGCCCGCCGGATGCATCGACGCTGATGCACTCGCCGCCGCGCAGTTGTTCGATACCGTCAAACAGCGTCTCCGAGGTGTGGTCGGTAATGCCGGAAGCGAGAAAATCATGCACGCGTGCAACATTCATCCGTCCCGCCAGGCTGTCGAGGCCGGCAAGTTGTTTGATTTCCGAGGCGAAAGCGAGTCCCGAAGGTGTCTGGGCGAGATAGAGCGGCTTGATTCCGAAGCGGTCGCGCGCTGCAAACATCTTCTTGTCTCTGGCGTCCCAGATCACGAAAGCAAACATGCCTCTGAGTTCGTCAAGACACTTTGCGCCCCAGGCGACATAGGCGCGCAACAGCACCTCGGAATCTGTCCGGGTCAGAAATACCTCGCCCTGCGCGATCAACCGTTCGCGCAATTCCAGGTAGTTGTAGATCTCGCCGTTGAATATGAGCTGATAACGCCCGCTGGTGTCGGACATGGGTTGCAGACCAGCGTCCGACGTGTCGATGATGGCGAGACGGCGGTGCCCGAGAGAAACCGGCCCGCAGGGGCTCGGGTGGACCGCCCACCCTCGTCCATCGGGACCGCGATGAGCCACAAGGTCGATCCGCGCCGGATCCGGTGCAATGCCGATAGAGGCATAAAGACCGCACATGGTTCAATCTCCTTCAGATCGCCGGATCACGCCAGAGCTGCGGCGCCATGCCGTGACGTCTCGCCTGCGACACCGCCCACAAATCGTATTTTGCGGCTTTTCACAACATGCAATGTTGCGCGCAGCGGCTCGTCTTGCGCGAAACCGGTTCGAATGGCGGGTGGGGCTGGAGCCGGTTCCCGGATTATCCAAGGGCTTTTGTCAGGATGCGTCCGGTTTCGCGAGCCCGGACCAGCCAGGACGCGTGACGCTGGACATAGTCTGCCCCGGCGCGTCCCATAGCTACCGCCGTTTCGGGCGCGTCTTTGAGCTTGGCGACAGCTTCGGCCAGCGCTGCGGGATCGTCGATGGGAACAACCAGCCCGGCGTTTTCGGTCCGGACGAGCTCCGCTTGAAATGGCAAGTCGGACACGATGACCGGAATACCGCAAGCCATTGCCTCAAACAGCTTGAGCGGCGCGACGCCGGTTGCCGAACGCCCTTCGGGATCTCCGATAACGCACAAGGCGGCAACGGCCCCGCGTAGCAGGCCGGGAATGTCGGCATAAGGCTGCTTGCCGATCCATTCAACCAGGCCTGAGGCGGTTTCCGCTGCAACAAGGCCGCGTTCCGGTCCGTCACCGACGACCACCAGTTTCACATTCTTCGGCCAGGCCGGCGCCTTGACGGCCGCAAGCATCGTGACGAGCCCATGCCAGGCGACCAGGCCGCCGACAAAGATTACATAAGACCCTTGGACCGACCCGCCTGGACCCGACAGCGAAAAATGCTCGGTGTTGGCGCCATTGGGCACCACGGAGACGCGCGAGTGACCGGCTTCTTGCTGCGCCCAGTCGCGCAACCCGGCCGTAACCGCGATCACCTGGCTGGCAAGCCGCAGTTGAAGCCGGTAGCTGAAGTTCAGCGCACGAGTGAGCAGGCGCAGCCACGGGTAGGTGACCAGAATATCGGTTGGCCGCCCGTTGATTTCCTGGATTACCGGCTTTGCCAACAGGCGGGCAACCAGGCTGGCTGGCAGTGCAGCGAAATGCGCCCGCATATAGATTGCATCCGTCTTGCGCAGCACGCCAAACAGATCGAGATGTGCTTTCAGATATCCCCATCCACGTCTGAGAACCGAGGCGCCCGAACTTGCGCCGCCGCGATCCGTCGCGATCAGCTGCACATCAAAGCCGGACTTGCGAAGACCGGCGATGATTTCGTGGACATGGGTGAACGAAGCCTGGCCTTCCCGGGGCGTTTCCAGACAAAAATAGACAATCCTCGGATCAGCCATTCCGCCTAGCCAACAGAAGCGATGGTGTCGCGGACTGCCTCGCAAATGAAATCCTGGGTGGCTTCCTCGAGATACGGATGCATCGGCAGGCTGAGAACTTCGTTGCAGACGCGCTCGGAAACCGGCAGGCCATTGCCGGCAGCGGGGTATTTCGAATAGGCCGTCTGCTGATGCAGTGGTCGCGGATAGTACACGGCCGTCGGTACGCCCTTGGCCTTCAGTCCGTCTATGATGGCCTGACGTTTGTCGGCGTCAACGCGAAGTGTATATTGCGCCCAGACGGATCGGCAGTCAGCCATCACTTGCGGTGTTGAGGTCACGTCCGACAGGGCGGCTTCATACCGATCCGCAACGATCTGGCGCGCGGCGATTTCTTCTTCATAGATTGCCAGCTTTTCGATCAGGATTGCAGCCTGCAAGGTGTCGAGACGCGAATTGACGCCGATCCGGACGTTGTCATATTTGTCGCTTCCCTTGCCGTGCACCCGCAGGGATCGAATCACGTCGGCGACTTCGTCGTCGGCTGTAAACAACGCGCCGCCGTCGCCATAACACCCCAGCGGTTTTGCCGGGAAAAAGCTTGTGGTCGCCATCGTGCCGATCGCTCCGGACTTCCGGCCCTTGTAGATGCTGCCATAGCCCTGGGCACTGTCGGCGATCAGCCACAGGCCATTGGCATCGCAGAAGCTCTCGATCGGATCATAGTCGGCGGGCTGGCCAAACAGGTCCACGGAAATGACGCCGACCGTTCGCAGGCCATGCTTCTTGGCTGCGGCAAGCGCCAGTTCCAGTCCTTTGGGATCCATGTTGAAGCTGGCCTGGTCGATATCGACAAAGACCGGGGTGGCTCCGAGCCAGGCAACCACTTCGGCGGTGGACGCAAAGGTGAAAGAGGGAACGATGACCGCGTCGCCGGGACGGACCTTCTTGGCCATCAGGCACAGCCCGATTGCATCGGTGCCGTTGGCGCAACTGATGGCGTTCTTGACGTCGGAAAAGGCCGACAATTGCTGCTCGAAGGCCTTGACCTGCGGCCCCATGATGTAGTTGCCCTCATTGACAGCGGCCATAATGGCGGCATCGAGCTTTTCGCCCAGATGACGGCGCTGCGCTTTGAGGTCGATAAAATCTATCTTCTGGTTCATTCCGTTATTTCCTCAAGAACATCCTTGGACACTTCGCGGTAGCGTCTGCCGCTGTCCGTGCAAACAAGATCCGGCCCCAGTTTGATGCCGGCATGGCTCATCCAGCCGATACGCTTGGCGGGAACCCCGGCCATCAAGGCAAAAGCGGGGACATCCCTGGCGACCACGGCGCCGGCACCGATAAAGCAGTATTCGCCCAGCGTATGGCCGCAAACAATGGTCGCATTCGCGCCGATGGTTGATCCGCGCTTGACCAGTGTGGTGCGGAATTCGTGCTTGCGTGAAATCTCCGAGCGGGGATTGTTCACATTGGTGAAGACGCAGGAAGGACCGCAAAAAACGCCGTCTTCCAGCGTCACACCTTCATAGAGCGATACATTGTTTTGAATTTTGACATTGTTGCCGACCGTGACCTTGGGACCGATGACCACGTTCTGCCCGACGCTGACTTTCTCGCCGATGCTCACTTGCCCCAGGATATGGCTGAAGTGCCAGATCGACGTGCCTTGTCCGATATCCGCGCCGTCGTCGACATAGGCGGATTCATGGATTTTCACGCCGGGATAGGCCTTGGCGACACGTGGTTTTGACGCTGTGTCAACCGCGGACGACGCAGCCGATTGCGCCTTCAGCGCGCTGCTGGCGCGCGTGAGCACGGAAAGCACCCGCAGGCCCTCGGCGCCATCGGTGCGCGGCTTGGTGCGGTTTGCCACCGACTCAAGGAAATGCGTGCATTCATTCTTGAGTGGATTGCCGTCACCATAAGGCAACGCAATGCCCGCGCCATTGGCCTCCGCCGCCTTCAAGGCCTTGGGCACGCCGTTGGCCCATTCCACGCTGTGAGCGTAATATTTGAGCTTGTCTGCCGGATCTTTTGCGCTGTCTTCGAACACGACCGCGCCGCGCTCTCCGACCACGACCAGCCGCTGCTCCTTGAAAGGGTGCAGCCAGGACACGAAGATGTGGCTCTTCAGGCCGCTGGGAAAACTCATCTGCACCTGGGTGAAATCGCCGATGACAGGATGAAGTGTCGGGGCTGCGAACGCGCCCACATGGTCAGGGCTTTCGCCTGCCAGGGCCAGCACCATTGAGATGTCGTGCGGTGCGAATGACCACAGCACGTCCTCTTCGCGGCGCAAGATCCCGTAAGACAGGCGATTGGAGTAGACATAGCTCAGGCGCCCGAGCTTGCCGGCGCCAACGAAGTCTTTCAGGGCAATGAATGCCGGGTGATATTGCAGCAGATGACCAACCATGAGGCGGAGGTCTTTTTTCTCCGCAAGCGCCACCAGCTCTTCCGCCTGGGACAATTCCAGCGCCAGCGGCTTTTCGACATAAACATGCTTGCCGGAGTCGAGAGCCTGTTTTGCAAGACTATAATGCAGATGGGCCGGCACTGCGATGACCATGGCATCGACCGCTGCATCATTTGCCGCTTGCTCAAAGGTAAGCGCCCGTCCCCCATGCTTGGCTTGAAGCGCCGCTACCGTGTCCGCGTTGGCATCAACCACTGCTTCAAGGGCTCCCAACTCGCTGAAATCGCGAACCAGGTTCTTTCCCCAATAACCGCAGCCGACAACAGCGACGCGCACCTGAGAAGTCATACGATATATTCCATTTCAAACAGTAAGATTGCGCGTTGATTCAGGCCTTGAACACATTTGCGGCGGTTGCGATTCCTGCTTTCCTGATCGCGTTTCGCGTATCGATGACGACTTTGCCATGCTCCACCAGCAGGCTGTAATCGACATTGTCATGGTCTGTAGCGATCAGGATGGCGTCATATCCACGAACGGTTTCCGGCGTAAACTCGACCGATTTGCGACCGGCGAGGGACGCATGTTCCCGCGTCACCGGAATAACCGGAATGTAGGGATCGTGATAGTCAACCGAGGCACCCCGTGCCTCGATCAAATCGATCAGCTTGAGCGAAGGACTTTCCCGCATGTCGTCGACGTTCTTCTTGTAGGCTATGCCAATGAGCAGAATCCTGGCTGCATGGAGGCCCTTGGCCGAACTCTGATCCAGCGCCTGGGCGAGCTTTTCAACCACTATATAGGGCATTCGCGTGTTAATCTCGCCTGCCAATTCGATGAAGCGGGTGGAAATGTCAAATTCGCGCGCTTTCCACGTCAGGTAGAAGGGATCGATCGGGATGCAATGCCCGCCCAAACCAGGTCCGGGATAAAAGGGCATAAAGCCAAAAGGTTTGGTTTTCGCCGCATCTATGACTTCCCAGACATCGACGCCCATCGCCTCGTAGACAACCTTCAGCTCGTTGACCAGCGCGATGTTGACGGACCGGAAGATATTCTCCGTCAGCTTGACCGCTTCGGCGGTGGCGGTAGAGGAAACCGGAACAGTTTTGGCCACCAGTTGGGAATAAAGCGCGACAGCAAGCTGCAGCGCGGCATCGCCGTCGCCACCGACGACCTTTGGTATGGTCGCTGTCTCGTAATCCCGGTTGCCCGGGTCCTCGCGCTCGGGCGAGTAGGCAAGAAAGAAATCCTTACCGCTGACAAGGCCGGACCGCTCGAAGATCGGGCGCATCACTTCATTGGTGGTTCCCGGATAGGTGGTTGATTCGAGAACAATCAGCTGGCCGGGACGAAGCTGGGCTGCAACCGCCTCGGTGGTTTTGACCACAAAGGACAGGTCCGGTTCGCGGTACTTGTTGAGGGGTGTCGGCACCGCGATCAGGATCGCATCTGCTTCGCCCATTCGCGAGAAGTCGGTCGTGGCTTCGAACGTTCCTGATTCGCGGGCCTGCGCGATTTTCTCCGACGGAATGTGCTTGATTGTGCTCCGGCCGACATTCAGATCGTCGACCCGACCGTGATCAATGTCGAAGCCGATGACGTGAAAGCCTCTGGAGCAAGCAACCAAGGCTAGGGGAATCCCCACATAGCCCAGACCGACAATACCTATAGTGTAATCTTGCCGTTCAATACGCTCCAGAAGAGCCTGAATGGATTCATCTGTTGCGTTCTTCACGCCAAGTCCCCAATAATTGTCAGTAATTTCAAGAGCCCCCCAATATCCTCGAACGTGGGGCGGCGCAATAGCTACTTTGGGAAAAAATGTCACAGCCGGCCCGCATCATCTGTTTGTTTGAACGGAGATTTGCCGGGGCTATACTTGTATTGGTGGCAGATTGTTGAGCGTGTGCACCTGTATTGAAAAGTAATTTTCCGCAGTTTTTGAGGTTCTGGGAATGGGCCAGACCACCATTTCTGCGGTGCGGTCGGTCCGGAGGCTCGCCGCATCAGTCCCGGCTTGGCGGTATCAGATTGTCGTACGTTGGTGGCGGCGCCGGCGAAAGATCAGATCGCTTTGATCTTTCGCAGACACTAGCCCCTGAGCCTGCGGCTGGAACCTGAACTGGCCGAAGATCTTCTGCCACTTTCGGATTGGCCGGCGGGGGAGTCTTGCCAATACAGCCTGGCCAAAGTCAGGGTGGTTTCCTGTGCCGGGAAATGGCGGGCAAGTATGTCCGCCCGGGCGCAAACAGAAACATGACAAGACCCAATCGATACCGAAAGCTGGTCTTTTGCCAAAGCCGGATACGTCGGTATATGCTGCGGTAGCCGTCGTCCTTTCGTCCATTCAATCGTAAGGAAGTCCGTCATGTCCTCGCCGCTCAGCCTGTTTGTTCCCGAACCGGAGGTCCGCCCCGGCGGGGTGCCGGATTTCACGAATGTGCATATCGCTCCGGCCGGGGAGGTGGGCCGGCCGCCGGTCGATATCGATCCGAGCGAAATCAGGGATATGGCGTTTTCCATCATCCGGGTGCTGAACCGCGATGGCGAGGCGGCCGGTCCATGGGCGGGGTTGCTGAGCGATGAGCAACTGATCGAAGGACTTCACCACATGATGCTGCTGCGGGCGCTGGATGCGCGGATGATCATCGCCCAGCGCCAGGGCAAGACATCCTTCTATATTCAGCATCTGGGCGAAGAGGCCGTCAGCACAGCGTTTCGCAAGGTGCTCAAAAAGGGCGATATGAACTTCCCCACCTACCGGCAGGCAGGTTTGCTGATTGCGGAGGATTATCCGCTGGAGGCGATGATCAACCAGATATACGCCAATTCCGAAGATCCGCTCAAGGGACGGCAGTTGCCAACGCTTTATTCGGTGCGGGAGCAGGGGTTCTTTACCCTGTCAGGCAATCTTGCAACCCAGTTCCCGCAGGCCGTCGGCTGGGCGATGGCGTCCGCGATCAAGGGAGAGACAAACATCGCTGCAGGCTGGATCGGCGACGGCTCGACCGCCGAGAGCGACTTTCATGCGGCGTTGGTGTTCGCCTCGACGTTCAAGGCGCCGGTGGTGCTCAACGTGGTCAACAACCAGTGGGCGATCTCGACCTTTCAGGGCATCGCGCGCGGTGGGGTCGGCACCTTCGCCGCCCGCGGGCTGGGCTACGGAATTCCCTCGCTGCGCGTGGATGGCAACGACTATCTTGCGGTTCATGCCGTCGGGCTGTGGGCCGCGGAACGGGCGCGCCGCAATCTGGGCCCGACGCTGATCGAATATGTCACCTATCGCGCCGGCGCCCATTCCACCTCGGACGATCCGAGCGCCTACCGCCCCAAGGAAGAATCCGCCGCCTGGCCGCTCGGAGATCCGGTGATAAGACTCAAGGCGCATCTGATCGCCAAGGGCGTGTGGAGCGAAAGCCGCCATGTCCAGCTGGAGGCAGAAATGCTCGACACGGTCATCGCCGCCCAAAAGGCAGCCGAAGCCAATGGCACGATGCATTCCGACAACCGCCCGTCAGCCCGCGATATGTTCGAGGGGGTCTATGCCGAAATGCCGCCACACCTGCGGCGGCAACGCCAGGAATCGGGGGTTTAGCCATGACACGCATGACGATGATCCAGGCGATCCGCGACGGCATGGATGTTGCCATGGGCCGCGACGACTCGGTCGTGGTTTACGGCGAGGACGTGGGCTATTTCGGCGGCGTGTTCCGCGCCACGCAGGGGTTGCAGGAGAAATATGGCCGCAACCGCTGCTTCGATGCGCCGATCAGCGAGAGTGGCATCGTCGGCACTGCCATAGGCATGGCAGCCAACGGGATGCGCCCCTGCGTCGAAATCCAGTTCGCCGATTACATGTACCCCGCCTATGATCAGATCACCCAGGAGGCAGCGCGCATCCGCTACCGCTCCAATGCAGATTTCACCTGCCCCATGGTGATCCGCATGCCGACCGGCGGCGGTATCTTTGGCGGGCAGACCCACAGCCAGAGCCCCGAAGCACTGTTTACCCATGTGGCCGGGCTCAAGGTGGTGGTGCCGTGCAATCCCTATGACGCCAAGGGGTTGCTGATTGCGGCAATCGAGGATCCCGATCCGGTGATCTTTCTCGAGCCCAAGCGCCTCTATAACGGGCCGTTCGACGGACATTACGAACGCCCGGTGACCGGATGGGGCAAGCATTCCGACGGCGAGGTGCCCGAGGGGCATTTCACCGTGCCGCTGGGACAGGCCAAGGTCAAACGCGAAGGCCGCGACGTCACAGTTCTGGCCTATGGCACCATGGTGCATGTGGCGCTGGCCGCTGCCGAAGATACCGGCATCGACGCCGAGGTGATCGATCTGCGCACGCTGCTGCCCTACGATCTGGACGCGATCACAGCCTCGGTATGCAAAACCGGACGCTGTGTCATTGTGCATGAGGCGACCCTGACCTCGGGCTTCGGCGCGGAACTGGCGGCGCTGGTCGCCGAGCACTGCTTTTATCACCTTGAGGCACCGATCCGCCGCGTGGCGGGCTGGGATACCCCCTATCCGCATGCCCAGGAGTGGGATTATTTCCCCGGCCCCGCTCGTGTCGGCGCAGCCCTCACCCAGACGATGGAGGCCTGAGCCATGGGCCAGCATACGATAAAAGTGCCGGATGTCGGCGAGGGTATCGCAGAGGTGGAACTGGCGGAATGGACTGTCGCGATTGGCGATCTGGTGCGCGAGGATCAGGTGCTGGCCTTGGTGATGACCGACAAGGCGACGGTCGAGATCCCGTCGCCTTCTGACGGCAAGGTGCTCTGGTTGGGGGCCGCCCCGGGTGACAAGATGGCTGTCGGCGCGCCGCTGATCCGGCTGGAAGTGGCGGGCGAGGGCAACACCGAAACCACGCCCGAAGTCTCCGCCTCCGAGACCGCGCCTGCCCGCTCTGCCAAGGAGCCTGAAATGGGTGAGCCGCATCCGCCTGAGCCGCATCCGCCTGAGCCGCTTCCGCCTGGACGACCGGTTTCCACGGCCCCATCGCCCGCCACTGCTGGCGCCCATTTGCCACGACCGGAAGGAGAAAAGCCGATGGCGTCACCCTCGGTCCGGGCGCGGGCGCGCGAGGCAGGCGTTGACCTGCGCCGTGTCGCAGGCAGCGGGCCGGCCGGGCGAATCACCCATGAAGACCTCGACCGGTTGGCCGTCGCGCCTGATGCCGCCGGGCCGGGTGCGGGCTATCGGCGCAACACCTCGGTCGAACGGATCAAGGTGATCGGCTTGCGCCGCAGAATCGCGGACCGGATGGCGCAGGCCTCCGCAAGGGTTGCCCCCATCACCTATGTCGAAGAAATCGATGTGACAGCGCTGGAAGATTTGCGCAAAAGCCTCAATGCGGCACGGCGCCAAGATCAGGCGAGACTGACACTCCTGCCGTTCCTCATGCGGGCGATGGTGCAGGCTGTCGCCCGGCAGCCGCATTTGAATGCGCATTACGATGACGAGGCGGGCATGATCGAACAGAGCGGTGGCGTCCACATCGGCATCGCGGCGCAGACGGATGCCGGACTGATGGTGCCGGTTGTGCGTCATGCCGAGGCCCGCGATCTCTGGGGCTGCGCGGCGGAGCTCAATCGTGTCAGCGAGGCGGCGAAGGCAGGGAGCGCCACACGCAACGAATTGTCGGGTTCGACGATCACCATCACGTCGCTGGGAGCGCTCGGCGGGATCATGAGCACCCCCATCATCAATGTTCCCGAAGTGGCAATTGTTGGCGTCAACAAGATGGCGATTCGGCCGGTCTGGGATGGCAATGCCTTTGCGCCGCGCAAGATGATGAACTTGTCGTCGAGCTTCGATCATCGGGTGATCGACGGCTGGGATGCGGCGGTGTTTGTACAAAAGATCAAGACCTTGCTGGAGACCCCGGCGCTGATCTTCATGGAGGGATAAGCCGATGAAGGATATTTCCTGCAAGCTTTTGGTCATCGGCGCCGGTCCTGGCGGTTATGTCTGCGCGATCCGCGCCGCACAATTGGGTGTCGATACGATAATTGTTGATGCCGTGCCGCGCCCGGGCGGCACCTGCCTGAACATCGGCTGTATTCCCTCCAAGGCACTGATTCATGCAGCCGATGAATTCGCCGCAGCGGCGGAGCGCGCGACCGGCGACTCTCTCGGCATCAGCGCAGGCAAACCGCAGATCAACCTGGCGCAAACCATGGAATGGAAAGCCGCAATCATCACCCGTCTGACCGGTGGCGTCAGCGGCCTGTTGAAAAAGGCCGGCGTCAAGCGGGTCACCGGCCCCGCACGATTTCGCGACGGCCGCACGATCGAGGTGGAAACCGATACCGGCGTACAGGTGATCCACACTGCCAATGTTGTGATTGCCACCGGCTCCTCTCCCGCAGAGCTGGCCACATTGCCCTTTGGCGGACCGGTGATCACCTCAACCGAAGCGCTGGCCCTGACCGAAGTGCCCGCGAGCCTCGCGGTGATTGGTGGCGGCTATATCGGGTTGGAACTGGGCACCGCGTTTGCCAAGCTTGGAGCCAAAGTCACGGTGATCGAGGCGGCGAAGCGGATATTGCCGCAATATGACGCCGATCTGACCCGCCCGGTGACGCGGCGGTTGAAGGATCTCGGTGTCAAGGTTGTCTGCGATACCAAGGCAATCGGGCTAACCGGCAAGGGGATGTTGCAGATCGACGGCCCCGAAGGGGAAAGTCGCATCAAGGCCGGCAAGGTTCTGGTGACTGTCGGACGCAGGCCTGTCACCGACGGCTGGGGCCGGGAGGAACTGGCTCTGGAAATGGATGGGCCCTATCTCAGGATTGATCAGCATTGCCAGACCGCAATGCGTGGCGTCTATGCGATTGGCGATGTGACGGGAGAGCCGATGCTCGCCCACCGGGCCATGGCGCAGGGAGATGTGGTGGCGCGAATCGTTGCCGGGCAAAAGATGCAATGGGACAAACAGGCCATTCCGGCGGTGTGCTTCACCGATCCCGAGATCGTCACCGTCGGGCTGTCGCCCGATCAGGCTCGCGAGTCCGGGCGCGAGATCAAGACTGGCGTGTTCCTTCTTAGCGCCAATGGCCGCGCCATGACAATGCAGGCCAATCAGGGGTTTGTCCGGGTGCTGGCACGGGCCGACAATCACCTGGTACTGGGGATTCAGGCGGTTGGAAAGGGCGTTTCCGAACTGTCAGCGGCGTTCAGTCTGGCACTGGAAATGCAAGCCCGCCTGGAAGATGTCGCCGCGACGGTTCACGCCCATCCAACGCTGGGCGAGGCGCTGCAAGAGGCGGCAATGGCCGCCCTTGGGCAAGCCCTGCACGCCTAGGGCAGGTTGCGTTCAAATGGGGTCATCGGAACGAGAACGGACATGCATTAATCCGGAGCGACCATATGGCCGCCACCGACATCGACCAGAGCCTGACGCGCGGGGCCTGCGCCCAGCGGCCAGACAGGGCTTGGAACGTCACCGGTCAGCCGCGGCAGGCCGGCGCGCGGGCTGCGCGGATCAGGTACCGGGACGGCGGCGAGAAGCCGTTTTGTGTAGCTGTGGCGCGGATCACCGAACACCTGCTCACGCGTTCCCATTTCGACGATTTGTCCCAGATACATCACCGCCACGCGATCGGAAATGTTCTCGACCACAGCCATGTCGTGGCTGATGAAGAGGTAGGTCACACCCATTTCCTTTTGCAGGTCACGCAGCAGGTCCAGAATTCGTGCCTGGATCGAGACATCGAGCGCAGCCACGCTTTCATCACAGACGATCAACTGGGGCTCGAGCGCCAGCGCCCGGGCGATGCAAATCCGTTGACGCTGGCCACCGGAAAACTGGTGCGGATAGCGGTTGTAGTAGGCAGGCGACAGGTCCACCCGTTCGAGCAACTGGTAGACGCGCGCGCGCTGCTCCTCGGCGGTGCCGATGTCGTGGATGGCCAGCGGCTCGCGGATAAGCTCGCCAACCGTCATCCGCGCATCAAGCGCGGCCATCGGGTCCTGAAAGATGATCTGCAGATCACGGCGCAGAGCCTTGCGGCCCGCAGCGTTCAGACGAACCAGATTCTTGCCGTTTATCTCTATATTGCCGCTGTAGGGCACCAGTCCAACCAGCGCTTTGGCAATGGTGGATTTGCCACAGCCGCTTTCCCCGACAAGCGAAAGGGTTTCGCCGCGGATGATCTCAAGCGAAACATGCTCCACCGCATGGACTTGAGCCTTGATCCGGCCAAGCACACCCTGTCGGATAGGAAAGCGCACCGAAACATCTTCAATGCGGACCAGGCTCTCTTGTTTCTTGAGCGCGGCGCGGGCCGCGGCGCCGCCGATGCGCGGCACCGCGGCCAGAAGGTCACGTGTGTAGTCTTCGCGCGGTGTTTCAAACAAGTCGACCGTTGAAGCGCTTTCAACCGTGCTGCCGTGGCGCATGATGATCACACGGTCGGCCATTTCAGCCACAACACCCATATCGTGGGTGATCAGAATGACCGACGTCGACAGATCGCGCTGAAGGTCGCGCAGCAGGTCCAGCACCTCTCGCTGCACTGTCACATCCAGCGCGGTTGTCGGCTCATCGGCAATCAGCACGTCGGGACGCAGGGCGATGGCCATGGCGATCATCACCCGCTGGCGCATGCCGCCGGAAAGTTCATGCGGAAATTGCTCAAGCCGCTTTTCGGGCTGAGACAGACGGACGGCGCGGACGGCTTCCAGCGCGCGTGCCCGCGCATCGCTCACGGAGACCGGATCATGCGCGCGGATCGCCTCGATCAATTGGCGGCCGATACTCATCACCGGGTTCAGCGCAGTCATCGGTTCCTGAAAGATCATGGCAATGCGGGCGCCGCGCAGTGCCCGCATCTGCGATTCCGGCAGATCGGTCAGTTCAGTCTCGCCCAGCCTGATCGAGCCCTCGGTGATCCGCACGGCCGGCTGGGGCAGAAGCCCCATGCAGGCAAGCGAGGTGATTGATTTGCCCGAACCGCTTTCCCCGGCAATGGCCAGCACCTCGCCACGCCTGAGGTCAAAGGAGAGGCCTTGAACCAACGGCACCAGTCCCTCTTCTGACCGGGCCGAGACATGAAGATTGCGGACCGACAGGACAATGTCCTGCCGATCCGAATCCAGTGCCGGCAAAAGCGGTTCAGCTACAGTCATTCGAACACAACTCTGGGGAAGTAGAAGCTGACGACCACATTGGGCATGTCCACGATCTCGGAAATCCGCAGATCGCCGCAGGTGGAGACCAACATATAGGCGTCGGCGGCCGAGAGTTGCTGTGTCGCGCACAAGAGATCGATCATGTTTGCCACGGCGTCTTTTGCTGCTGCCCAGAGATCAGGGCCGATTCCGGTCGTGACCTCATAGCCCTTGGCGTCGAGATGCCGGGTGACGGGGCCTGGAGTGGTAAAGCGCGGGGTTTTCAGCGGCTGATCCTTGATCAGATCCAGGGTCAGAATCGCATCGAAGGGACTTTCGATCGCTGTCCCGCAAACTTCGCCATCGCCTTGCGCGGCATGCGTATCGCCAACGCTGAACAGCGCGCCCTCCACCTCGACGGGCAGATAAAGCGTGGTGCCCGCCGCCAGATCGCGGATATCAAGATTGCCGCCCACCCTGCGCGGAGGCACGATTGAGTGCAATCCCGGTTCCGCCAGCGCATTGCCGATGGTTCCCGCAAACGGCTTCAACGGCACGCGGCCGTTCTTGCCGAACAGCGCCGGCTCCTTGGCATCGGCGTCAAGTTTCCACACCGTCAGTGCCGGTTCGGCAAACTGATCGGCCAGGAGCCCAAAGCCGGGAATGATTGCGGTCCAGCCGAAACCCGCCCCGTCACGCAGTTGCGGGGTAAAGCCTTCAATGGTCACCTTCAGCACATCGCCGGGCTTGGCTCCATCGACGAAGACGGGGCCGGAAACCGGGTTGATCTTGCCAAAATCCAGATTGGCCACATCCTCGACGGTCGAGCGGGGGCCAAGCTGGCCCCCGGAACTGTCGAGGCACTGGAACAGGATCGTCTCGCCCGGCGCAGCGGTTAAGGTAGGGGCAATGCTGTTGTCCCAGCCGAAATGATGCTGATGGGCGTGGATGGTATGGTTACAGTGCTTGCACATGCCGCGCCTTACTCCTTGATGAAGACGTAGTCGTAGTTGACCGGGATCGACACGGGATCAACAAAAAGCGCATCGTCACCGCCCAGGCGGGCCGATTTCATGGTGAAGCGCTGCTCGTTGAACACCGGCGCCCATGGGGCGTCTTCCATCACCGCCATGTAGATATCGGACCACATCTTCAGGCGCTCATCGCCCTTGGCCGGATCGACGATGGAATCTGCGTCTGCAGCTTTGGTGTCCAGCGCCTCGTTGCAGTATTTTGCCCAGTTCCAGCCGCCTTCCACTGCGCCGCCGCATCCCAGGATCGGCCCGTAGAAGTTGGCAGGATCGGGGAAATCGGCAATCCAGGCCATGCCGCCAGACCAGATCATCGGCG
This sequence comes from Hoeflea sp. YIM 152468, assembly GCF_029210485.1. Classification (GTDB taxonomy): domain Bacteria; phylum Pseudomonadota; class Alphaproteobacteria; order Rhizobiales; family Rhizobiaceae; genus Hoeflea. The sequence continues at coordinate 161,218 of NZ_JARGET010000038.1, read as the reverse complement.
CCGTACCGGCTCCGCCGGCCTCAATCACGTTGGCTTGCGCCAAGGATTTGATCGCGGCATCAATGCCGATCGCCTGGAGGTCCTGCTGGATGGCCTGGGCGATCCGCGGGTTGGGGTCGGTGTTCATCACGAACAGCTCGGTTTCAAATCCATCGGCATAGCCGGCGTCGGCCAGAAGCTTTTTGGCAGCTTCGGGATCATAGGCATAACCGGCGTAGTCCTTGGTGTAACCGGGCATGGTGGGCGGCAGCGGCTGGGTTGCCGGAACCGCACGACCGTTGATGACCTGGACGATCCGGTCCTTGTTGATCGCCATGTTGACGGCACGGCGCACTTCGACCTTGTCGAAAGGGGCGGCGGTGACGTTCATGGTCACATAGCCCGTGTGAAGCTGGCCACCTTCGACCACAAGCGCTGCCTGCGCCGGATCACTCATCACCTCGACGAACTTTGCAGGCGGGATGCCGTCACCGGGAAGGTCCACTTCCCCGTTCTGGACGCGCAACAGGGCCACGATCGGCTCTTGGCCAACCTCGACGGTGAAACTGTCGAGATAGGGCACGCCGGAGATCCAGTAATCAGGGTTCTTCTCAAACGTCAGGCGCTGGCCCAAAGACCATTCGGTGAGCTGGAAGGCACCTGTACCCACCGGCTTCTTGCCGAAATCGGCCCCTTCGGCTTCCACCACTTCCTTGGGGACGACGAACGAGAAGTTCAGCGCCATGATATGCAGGAACGTGGCATCGGGGCGCGACAAGTTGATGACGACAGTGTTGGCGTCAGGCGCAGTCACGCCCGAAAGCCCATCCGCATCGCCCGCAGCCGCTGCATCAAAGCCTTCGATCATGCCGAAAAAGCCTTGTCCAGGTGACTGGGTCGCCGGGTTGACCACCCGGTTGATCGAATAGACCACGTCCTCAGAAGTCATCGCGCGGCCGTTGTGAAACTTGACGCCGGGACGCAGCTTGAATGTATAGGTCAGCCCGTCATCTGACAGGGTGTAGCTTTCGGCCAGGCCCGGACGCAGGACAGTGGTGCCCGGCTCATAATCCATCAGCCCGTCAAACACCGACTTGATCATGGACCAGTTTTGCCAGTCATAGCCGATAGCAGGGTCAAGCGTGGCGACGTCGTCCTTGTAGGTGACAATCATGTTGCCGCCATGTTTGGGCTCCTCCCCCTGTGCAAAGGCTGGAACCGCCATCAGGGCGGCAATCGCGGTAGACATGAGCAGTTTTTTCATCGTTTTCTCTCCCATTGGATAAGTTGAAGTCAGCGTAGTCGGATACGCGGGTCGATAAGGGGGGCGATAAGGTCAGCCAAGAGGTTGCCGATCACGATGGCGCACGCCGAGACCAGCGTGACCCCCATGATGATCGGGATGTCGACGCGCTGGATCGCCTGCCAGGCCAACTGGCCGATACCTGGCCAGCCGAAGACGCTTTCGACCACCACAATGCCTGACATGAACATGCCGATATCGATGCCGACCATGGCAATGACCGGCAGAATGGCGTTGGGCAACGCGTGTGCCAGGATAACGCGGGTGCGATTGAGGCCTTTTGCGCGCGCAGTGCGGATGAAATCGGCCCGCAGCACGTCCAGCATCGACGAGCGCATGATGCGGGAATACCAGCCTGATCCGAGGATGCCCAAGGTCAGCGCCGGCAGCACCAGATGTGCAAAAGTGCCGTAGCCACCGATCGGGAACCAGCCCAGTTTGACCGCAAACACATAAAGCAGCAGCAGCGCGACAACGAATTGCGGCGCAGAGACGGAGACAAAGCTGCCCAGCATCAGCGCGTTGTCCAGCGGCCGTCCACGATACAAAGCTGCGATCATTCCGAGCGTCAGCCCGATCAGCAGCTCGCAGAAAATGGCCGCGACCATCAGCAGCAGCGTGGCCGGCAGGCGCGAAACCAGCAGCGTGCCGACTTCTGTTTTTTGCAGATAGGAGCGCCCCAGGTCGCCGCCCAGCAGGTTCCACAGATAGGTGCCATATTGCACGATGAAGGGCTTATCCAGCCCAAGCTGGCTGCGGATGCTGGCGACCGTTTCAGCCGTGGCTGAGCGGCCGGCGATCTGGCGCACCGGGTCTGCGGGCAGGATATACAGCAGCACGAATGTGATGAAGGAGACGCCGAGCAGGATCAAGGCAGACTGGATCAGGCGGCGCAGAATATAAGCTGGCATCAGTCACGCCCCTGCTGTGTCGGATCGAGAATGTCGCGCAAGGCATCCCCGACCAGGTTGAAACCCAGCGCCAGCGCCAGAATGGCTGCGCCCGGAATGAAAACCAGCCAGGGCGCCGACTGGAAGTAGGTCTGGTTCTCGAAAATGATGTTGCCCCAGGACGGTGTCGGCGGCTGCACGCCGACCCCGAGAAACGACAGCGTTGCTTCCAGCAGAACCGTGGTTGAAATGCCCAGCGTGCCCCAGACGATCAGGGTCGGCACCAGATGCGGCAGGATATGGCGAAAGAGAATGCGTCTATGCCCCGCGCCCAGCGTTTTGACTGCGGCGATGTAATCCCGCTCGACCAGCGACGAGGTTTGCGTGAAGATCACCCGGGCCGTCTGCACCCAGTTCACCAGCGCAATCACCATCGCCACGATCCACAGCGAGGGAGAAAAGATTGCCGCAAGACAGATCGCCAGAAGCAGTGCCGGAAAGGCCATCATGAGATCGGTAAAGCGCATCAGCACCGCGCCCACGACGCCGCGAAAATATCCCGCCGTGACCCCGACAAGCGTGCCGATGAGCAACGAGACCCCATTGGCCACAACCCCGATGATCAGCGAGGTCTGGGCGCCGAAAAGCAGGCGCGAGAACAGGTCGCGCCCCAGAAGGTCGGTGCCAAGCCAATAGACCGGGCCCGGCGGCAGCGGCGCCCCTTCGATCGTCAGCCCGTCAAAATGCTGCGCGCTCGGATCGAAGGGGGTAATCCAGGGGGCAAGCGACGCGCCAAGAATACAGATGAGCATGATCACGAGCCCAAGCACGGCCAGCTTTCGCTGGGCCAGCTTCCGCCAAACCGAATCCGCACTGACCGTGGCCGGCTCAAGGGAGATCGACGCGTTTGCTGTCATCCGACACCTTTTCGCTTGAATGGTTGGTGACCAGGCGGTGGGCAGCCTCTTCAATGGTCATGCGCCAGGCCATTGCCGTCTGGCGCAGCAATTCGTAAGCCTCGGCCTGGCTTTTGCCGCGAAGCACAAAGATCATCACTGCCTGCACGACTGTCTGGCGGGCCGAAAGCCGCGCTTCAAGATCGGTGATATGGGCTGCGGCCTCGTTTGCGCGGTCAAAATTGCTGCGCGCGACCAGAAGACCTGCATACACACCCTTGTCGCTGAGCGGCTTGAGCAACTGGGCATGAGCCCCCATCGTCATTGCCCATCGCAACCGGCCCGGGGCTTCAGAGCCGATCAGGGCGATCAACGGCATCGGCGAGGCGCCCGCCTTCCAGGGGAATTGCTCGTCATGGGCCATGTCTGCGTCGTAGAACACGAAATCCGCCATCACCGCCTCAGCGGGGAGCTCCGGCCAGGCCTCGTGCACATCCAGTCCGATCACATGCAGTTGCCGCAAGAGCGGTTGCATGGACGGATGCGGGCGGTGCAGCACAAACGCCTTGGCTTCGCCCAGATTGTCGGTGCGGATCCGCGTCATGATACCACCCTGAGATGGGAGCGGGGCAGCGATGACCTGTCGCGCCGGGTCCAGTACGGATCGGCGGCAAGCTCCGGAAGGCGCAGGATTTCTTCAAATATCCCGCCATTGAGCTGCGCGATCACCACCGGTTGGCTGGCATGCTGATTTTCGCGGTCGAGCCGCAGCGCGCGCCCTTGTTTTGCTGCCAATGCGATCAGGTCGGTCAGGGGCAGCATCTCGGCGCCCGGATTGGCATTGAGGTAGCCGGCCAGTTCATGCACTGCCAATCTTGACATTTCGGCAATGGATCCATGCCCGCCGGCACTGCCTTCGAAAAACGGGCCGGCGGCATACATTCCCTCAGCCGCAGCGCCAGCAGCAGGAATCTCACCTTCCGTGAAGTTGCAGGACAAGACCGGCAGCATCTCTGCGTTCCCCGCTTCGGCGCGCATCTCCGCCAGGTGCGCAAGGAAGCTGTACGCGCTTTCGCCGATCAGCGAATTGATGATGAAGTCGGGCTTCAGGGCCCGGATTTCGGCAACAATCTGGTCGAGCCCGGTATCGCCAATGGGAAGATAGCGGTCCGAGAGGATCTGGCCAGCCATTGTGCTGATCTTCTCGCGCGCTATCTGGGCAATTTCCCATCCCCAGATATAGTTCGATCCCACCAGACAGACCCGGTTGCCAAATCTGGGAACTGCAAAGTCCAGCAGTGGCAGAAGATGCTGGTTGGGGCAGGAATGCATATAGGCCACATGTTCGTTGGCCTCGAACCCTTCATAGGGGGCAGAATACCAGAGGGCACCGTGAAACCGCTCCAGTTCGGGGATGGCTTCCTTGCGGCTCGACGAGGTGATGCACCCGAAAATATGCCGGACACCGGCGTGTTGCAGCATGTCCCGGCACAACGGCGCATAGCGATCCAGCCGTCCTTCGGGGTCGCGCTCCACCACCGAAAATCTGACGTCCAGCGCGGGGTCGGTGTTGACCTCGGCCACCCCGCGCAGAATGCCTGCACGGGCAACCGTGGACAAAGCGACGTAGTCGCCGCTCAGTGAGTGCAAAAGGCCGATCTCTATGTTTCGTTTCATCATAGGTCACAAAACCAAAAAAGCCTCGCACCGATGCGCAATTTGCGATCAGTCCGAGGCTTGGATGCCAATATGTCGCTGCCTTTCTAACCTCTCAGGAGCATTCGCGCTAGCCCAGGAGGAAATTATTCGTCGCTGAAGCGTCCACTGATGACCAAATCTTGCGCCGCGACGCCTGCCGAAAGGCGCGGGGACGCGGTGCGGTCGGCGTTGCGTCAAGAGCCGGCGAAATGTCTCCTCACTCAATGCCGGCGCTCGGCCGGGCATCTCGACAGGAGCGGTATCGGCCCAGGGCATTCCGAACAGCAGTTTGCCGGCCCGAACCTTCCCGTGGTTCAGAACCTTTGTGTCCAGGGCTCCGGCTTGATTGTCTTGCTCAAGACTGAGGCAGCTCCGCTGGATGGCGCCGCGCTGCGAGACGATGGCAGCGAATGGCTGTGCGGTCGTCGCACCTGCACGATGAACCGGGCAGGTGCCCGCACGACCGAGCCCCGTGGTGTTGATTTCGGAATATCCGGAAACATAGAATTTCGATTCCAGGACATTTCAACCACATCAGCGGTGACGTATCTCTCCCCCGACGACAAAGCGGAGATCGATTATGAAGCTAGGTTATTTCACAATGCCCATGCACCCGGCAGATCGGGTATGGGCAGACACACTGCGAGAAGATCGCGAGACGGTTATTCTCGCGGACAAACTGGGGTTTCATGATGCATTTATCGGTGAGCATCTGACGGATGTGCACGAGAACATCACCAGCAGCATGCTGTTTCTGAGTTCCCTTGTTGCGGAGACAAAGAACATCAAACTTGCGACGGGAACATCGAACCTGTCGCAATCCCACCCGGTCTTGATCGCATCTCATGCCGCCATGCTCGACCATCTTTCCAATGGCAGACTCATCTTCGGTATCAGCCCAGGAGCGTTGACGTCCGATGCGGAAGCTCTCGGGATCCTTGATGAAGATCGCAACAAGATGTTTCAGGAGGCAATTGATGTCATCCTGGCGATCTGGGAAGGCGAACCGCCCTACAACATTGATTTCCCGGACAACCGCTTCAAGGTATCGACCGCGCGCACAATGTCGCCGGAGCTCGGCGTCGGCCAGCTTCCAAAGCCCATGCAGCAGCCGCGGCCTGAGATCGTCGGTACAGTGCTGGCGCCGTTCTCAAAAGGCGTTATAGAAATGGGCAAGCGTGATTTCCATCCGCTGTCGGCGAACTTCCTGCTGCCCAAATGGGTGAAAACACATTGGCCCAACTACGTGCAGGGGAAACAGGAGGTCGGGGCGACTGCGGACCCGGCAGACTGGCGCATCGCACGTACCATCTTTGTCTCAGATGACGACAAGACGGCACTCGATTATGGACGTGAGAACCCCAACAGCCCCTATCGTTTCTACTATCAGCAGATGCATCGCAAGCTGATCCGAAGCGGGCGTCTTTTTGTCTTCAAGTCGGAGAAGGATCAGGCAGACGATTCGATCACCTACGATTACATCATGGACAATCTCATGATCACCGGGTCTGTGAACTCGGTCGTGGACCAGATCCTGGCGCTCCATGAGGAAGTGGGCGAATTTGGCGAGATCGTCTATGCCGGCATGGACTGGGTTGATCCGGCCTTGGCGAAACGCTCGATGGAGCTGATGGCCGAGGAAGTGATGCCGCGGGTGAACGCGGCGCTTGCCGAAGGTGGCGCAAAGCGCGCATCCGGTTAATCCGTTTTGGTGATCTCGATGAGAAAGTCCAGGAAGGCGCGAACCTTCCTGGGCACATACAGGTTTGCCGTGTAGAGGATCGAGACCGGCATTCCCTGATCGGCATAGTCGTCGAGGACCGACACAATCGCGCCAGATTCGAGGTCTTTTCGCAGCAGCCACCAAGTTCCCTGCGTGATTCCGAGACCGGCGACGGCCGCCTCGCGCAGGGCGTCTCCGCTGTTGAAGACATAATTGCGCGGCACCCGCACGGCGTAGCGACCGCCATTTGGACGCCGGAACGACCATTCCGAGCCGAAGCGGCCGATGATGCAGCGATGGTTCACCAGGTCCTCGGGTGTTTCCGGCTTTCCGAACTGCTCGAAATATTCAGGTGTGCCGACTGTCACCTGCGGGCCGCGCGTGAGCACACGGGTGTTGAGGCGGGTGTCCGAAATCTCTCCCGTTCTCACGGCGATATCATATCCCTCCGAAATCATGTCGACGGCGGCATCGCTGAAATCAATCTCCAGCTCGATCAGCGGATAGCGTTCAATAAAACGTGGCAATTCGGGGATCACGGTCACGCGCCCGAACGAGAAGGGCAGCACGACCCGCACGCGCCCTCTTGATGCCGTGGCTCCGTGGCGCAGGGCGGTTTCCGCATCTTCCAACTCTGCAAGAATTTGCACACAGCGCTCGTAGAATTCCTGACCGTAATCGGTAATGCGGATTTGCCGTGTGGTGCGGGCGAACAACTGGGCGCCAAGCTCATTCTCAAGCCGGGACACAGCCTTGGTGACCGCCGAAACGGAAATGCCGAGCCGTTTGGCCGCGGCGGTAAAGCCGCCATGTTCGGTGACGCGGACGAAAATCTGAATCGCATTGAACTTGTTCATGGGACCTCGACTTCGGACAAAAGAGAAAGAAAGATTTTCATATTTCAGACCTAGTCAATGGGCAAGCCGGAAAATAGATACAGGCCAACAACAGAGGAGATGCGGATGTTACATGAGAAGGCTGCACAAGCTCCAATCGATCCAGTCACCTTCCGCAAAGTGATGGGAAACTTCGCGACCGGCGTCGCTGTGGTTACGACCGCCGTCGACGGCACTCGGTTCGGAATGGCTGTCAATTCACTCGCATCGGTCTCCCTCGACCCCTGCCTGCTGCTTGTCTGCCCGAAGAAGGGCAGTGCAACAGGTGATGCGATCAAGCGAAGTGGCGTATTTGCAGTGAATGTGCTGGGCGAAAGCCAGCAGGATCTTTGCATGCGGTTTGTCGGTGAAGAAGCAAGCCGATTTGACGAACTCGATCTTGACGAGGACAATAGGGGCGTTCCGCTCTTGCCGGGAAGCCTGGCGCATATTTCCTGCCAACTTGAAGCGGTTCATCCAGGTGGGGATCACGACATCATCGTCGGCAGGGTTGTCGACTGTAGCCTCGAAACCGGAAATCCTTTGATTTTTCACGATGGACAGTTCTGCCGCAGAGCTGCCTGACTGGTGCATGGGAGCAATCATGAAATCGCAATTGAACTACAAGATATCCGGTGCAGCGAATGCGCCGGTGATCACATTGGCCCACGGACTGGCAACCGATCTGAGCATGTGGGACGCAGTCGTGCCGCAGCTTGAGAGCCGCTATCGGGTGCTGCGCTACGATGCCCGAGGCCACGGGCAATCCCCGGCGCCATCCGACTCCTACACGCTCAGCGAACTCGCGCAGGATGTCGTTGACCTTCTTGATGACCTCAGCATCGAGAAGACAAACTTCGTCGGCTTGTCAATGGGTGGAATGGTAGGGATGGGGCTAGGCCTTCATCATGCGGAGCGGATCGAGAAGCTGGTCATCTGCGATGCACGTGGCGATGCACCGGACGCCTACCGCAAGTCCTGGAGCGATCGAATCGAGCGTGTTACCGCTGATGGAGTCGGCGTCCTCGCCGGGCCAACGGTAGACCGCTGGTTTACAGAGCAATTCAAACGCAATGATGAATCCGTGAACCGGATGCGCGCCATGGTTTCGGCGACAAGCGCCGACGGGTATGTGGGCTGCGCCCGCGCCCTTCAGGACTTGGATTACGCCAGACATCTCCCGACGATGACAGTGCCGACGCTGTTCCTGGTCGGATCTGAGGACGTCGGCGCGCCGCCCGGAACAATGCGGCAATTGCATCATGCCACGCCGGGTTCGCAATTCGTTGAGATAGAGAACGCGGGCCACATTTCCGCGGTCGAACAGCCTGACCTGGTGGCGGCAGCGATACTTGGCTTTCTTGGAGATAAGACATGAGCAGAATAGAGAAGATCACTGGACCCGAAGGTCTCGATGCGGAGCAGCGCGCCGTGTACGACAGGATCGCCGGTGGCGCGCGGGGCGGGGTCCGCGGACCCCATACGGTGCTCATCAACAATCCCGGCCTTGCGGCGCCTGTCGACCAGCTCGGCGTGTATGTGCGCTACGACTGCAGCGTGCCGGAGCGCTTGCGCGAGTTGGCAATCCTCGTGGTCGCCGCGCGCTGGAAGGCGGACTACGAATGGTATGCGCACGCACCGCTGGCGAAAAAACAAGGCCTTTCGGACGATGTGCTGAGCGCAATCGGTTCGGGCCACGCGCCGACCTTTGCCGAAGAGGCCGACAGTGCCGTCCATGATTTCGCGAGGTCAATGGCGCATGATGGTCGAGTGGAAGATGACATCTATGCTCGCGCCGAGCAGCATCTCGGCTCAAAGGGGTTGATCGATCTGACCGGTTTGATCGGGTATTACACGCTTGTTGCCTACACTTTGAATACCTTCGAAATCGGCGTTCCGGATTCCGCTGCAATCCCGTGGCGTTAGGCATTGCGGCGCCCTTCTTTCCAAAATGGAAAGTCAATATTCACATTTGCGACATGTCGATGACATTCGCAATTTGTTAGCGACTGGATGGTGCACACGGCCATTGTCGTTTGGTCCGCACCCATGCAACAGAGGAGATAAGCATGAAAATGTCTGCGAAAATTTTGGGAGCTGCCGCTGTTGCTGCTGGCTTCATGGTGAGTGGAGCCTTTGCTCAGTCCAAGCCGACGCCGCCCAAGCCCGTTATGTCAGCCTCAAGTCAAGTCGGCGGTAGCCTCTATGTCACCTATGTGGCCGCGTGGATTCCGATTGTTCAGGACGCGTTCGACGGATTGTCAATATCGCAGGAGCCCGGTGGCTCCTCCCAGAACATCATGCTGGTAAGCGGTGGGCAGACCGATTTCGGCATTACCGCCAGCAGCCAGGCCTATATCGGATACCACGGGCTTGGTTGGGCGAACGGCACCAAATATCAGGATTTTGTCGCCCTGCACCCCTCCTTCCCCACCTACATGACGGTCGTGACTTTGGCTGACAGTGGCATCGAGAACTTCAGCGATCTTGCAGGCAAGGAGCTTGCTGTCGGTGTCCCCGGCGGTGGCAGCGACACGATTGCACGTGAACTGATGGGATATCTCGGCGTCGAGCCGGATCGCTATGTCAATGCCAGCTGGGAAGACACAGGTGGTCTGCTGCGGGATGGTCTTGCTGACGCGATCCTGTACATTGCCGGTCACCCCGCCGGATTCATGCAGGAGCTCGAAGTCAATCAGCAGCTCAAGTTTCTGCAGCTCAGCAACGACCAGATTGATGGTTTTCTCGAAGAGTACCCTTATTACGCGCCGGTTGACCTCAAGGCGGGCACCTACAAGGCCATGACCGAGGATCTCAACACCGTTGGTCAGATGAACTTCATGATGGGGTCTCCGGATCTGCCGGACGATTTCGTCGTCACGCTTCTTGATGCTGTCTATGCCAACACCGACAAGCTGGCCCAGTCACATCCGAACTTTTCCCAGACTCGTCTCGAAAATGTTCGCGGCATGCCGACACCACTGCATCCGGCAGCCAAGCGCTACTACGAAGAAAAAGGCGTTGAAATGCGCCAGGCAGCTTCGCCGAAGCAATAAGAGCGCACCGACTCCCTGTCGGGATTGCATCACATAGGTCAGCGGCCGGCGCAATGACTACAACGCGCCGGCCTGCATACGAATAGGGTGGAGCCACGTGACCGAGTTTGCAACCAAGGAAGGCCTTCCGGCCGATGAGCCTGAAACCCGCCAGCGTGTGCTCGGCCGACGAACCGGATGGGCTGTTGCCGGCTTCTGCGTCATCGCCGCGCTCTGTCATCTGTATTGGCTCGGGATCCAGTCTCCGGGCGTCCTCAATCTGCGCGCCTACCATCTCCTGATTCCGATCGTTCTTGTTCCGCTGCTCCATGCAGGCTGGTCAGGCGCTGTCGGCCGGGTGCACTGGACCGACATTCTGCTTGTGCTCGCCGGAGTGGGATCGACGCTCTATGCGGTCGTCGAGGGTCCGAACATGATCTACCGCTATGGGGTGAACCCCACTCAGTGGGATCTCCTGTTCGGAGGTGTGCTGCTGCTCATCGTTCTGGAACTGACACGGCGCACGGTGGGCTGGGCGCTGGTCATCATCGTTCTGGTCATGCTGGCTTACAGCCTGTTTGGCGGCTACGCACCGGGTATCTTCGTCAACCGCTCGTTCACCTGGCAGCGCATCGTAAGCTTCCTCTTCAGCATGGACGGTGTCTACGGAATTCCCATCGGCGTGTCGTCAACCTACATCTACCTTTTCATTCTTTTTGGAGCGATGCTCCAATTCTCCAAGGCCGGCGACTTCTACATCAAACTCGCCTACAGCGTTGCAGGCCGCGCGCGCGGCGGACCGGCCAAGGTCAGCATCTTTGCCAGCGCTCTGATGGGCACTGTCTCGGGTACGGGCATCGGCAATGTGGTCACCACGGGGGCATTGACCATTCCGTTGATGAAGCGCGCCGGTTTCAGGCCGGTGTTTGCCGGGGCGATCGAGGCCGTTGCGTCCACCGGCGGGCAGATCATGCCCCCGATCATGGGGGCAGGCGCCTTCCTGATGGCGGAATTTGTCCGCGTTCCCTATGGCGACATCATCATCGCTGCCACACTGCCTGCCTTTCTCTATTTCCTCAGTGTCTATCTGATCGTTGATCTCGAGGCTGCAAAGCGGGGACTGAAGGGGCTCAAGCGTGAAGATCTGCCGCGCGCCTTGGTGGTGCTGCGCCACTGGGGTCACCTGCTGCTGCCAGTTGTGGTTCTGGTCTATATGCTTGCGGTGGTGAATGTCTCGCCGATCCGCGCCGCACTCTATGCCATGGGCACGCTGCTGATCGTCTCCTGGATCAGGCAGGAATCCCGCCTGTCGCCAAAACGGCTGGTCGAGACTGCGGTCACCGGCACAAAGGGGTCGCTCGAAGTGATCGTCAGCTGTGCCAGCGCAGGCCTGATCATGGGGCTGTTTTCGCTGACTGGTACCGGGCTGCGGCTCTCTGCATGGGTCGCCACCATCTCCGGCGGGTCGATGATGCTTGCCCTTGTGCTGACGATGATTGTGACCATCGTTCTCTCCATGGGATTGCCCACCACCGCAGCCTACATCATCTCCGCCGCGGTGCTGGCGCCAGCGCTCAACGATCTCGGCGTGGGACTGCTTCAGGCGCATCTGTTCATCTTCTATTTCGCCTGCATGAGCGGGATCACGCCGCCGGTTGCGCTCGTGGCAATCCCGGCCGGCTCTATCGCGGGGGCAAACCCCTTTGCCGTCGGTGTGCGTGCCTTCCAGATTGCGCTTGCAGGCTTCATCATTCCCTACATGTTCGTCTTTTCGCCGCAACTCATCTTGCAGGGTGAACCGTTGCAGATCGTGCTTTCGCTGGTAACGGCTTGCATCGGGATATGGGCGCTCGCCGTTGCCCTGATCGGCCATGCACTTGGGAACCCGGTGCCTGCCCTGCTTCGCTTGGTGGTCGGCGCGGGCGCGCTCGCGCTGATCTTCTCGGGATGGCAGACCGATCTGCTCGGGCTCTCGATGATCGGCGCGATGGTTGTCTATCAGCGAATTGGTCACCGGAGTCGCGATGCAACGGCGCAACAAGCAAGCTCCGCCAACGGGGGATCGGGGGGCGGTGGCTCATGAAACCCATAAATGACCTGTCGATCGCTGAGGCGAGCGAGCAGATTGCAGCCCGCAAACTCGGCCCGCAAGAATTGCTGGCAGCGTGTCTGCAGCGTATCGAAGCGCTCGATCCAGCGCTCAATGCGTTCATTCACGTCGCCGCCGAGCCTGCCCGGCGTGAGGCAGCCCTGCGCGAAGAAGAGCTTGACCGGCACGGCCCGCGCAGCCCGCTGCACGGAATCCCGGTTGCCATCAAGGACATTATCGACGTCGAGAGTGAGGCGACGACCGCCCACTCCCGGATTTTTGTGACACCACGGGCAGAGCGGGATGCGCGCGTCATTTCGCAATTGCGCGCCGCGGGGGCGGTCATCATCGGCAAGACCGCGCTGCATGAATATGCCACCGGTGGGCCGTCCTTCGATCTGCCGTGGCCGCCGGCACGCAATCCGTGGCTGCGCGCCAACCATCCCGGCGGATCCTCATCCGGCTCCGGGGTCGCGGTGGCCTGCGGAATGGTGCCGGCGGCCATTGGTACCGATACCGCTGGTTCCGTGCGCCATCCGGCGACAGCCTGCGGTATTGTCGGGCTCAAGCCAACATACGGGGCGGTGAGCGTCGACCGGGTCTTCCCACTGTCATCGTCGCTCGATCACGTCGGGCCGATGGCGCGGACGGTGCGCGATTGTTCTTTGCTCTTTGATGCAGTCCGACTGCACGGGGACGGCATGCCGACAAACCGGCCGATGGAATTCCGGCAACACCTGAAGGGATTGAAGATCGGCGTGATCGACGAGTTCAACGCCGAGGCCGACCCGGAGATCCTGCAAGCCTTTCAGGCAGCACTCGATGTGTTGAAACAACTGGGTGCGGCTCTGGTGCCCCTGAAAGGATTGCCGACACTCGCGCAATTTACCGGTTGCGGGAGGCTGTTGCTGGAGGCCGAGAGTTACGCGATTCACGCAGCATGGCTGGCAGACCGGCCGCAGGATTACGGCGAGCGCGGACGCACGAAATTGCTGCGTGGCAGACAGATTGACGCTTTGTCCTATGACGAGGCTCTTCGCGACCGGAACGAACTGAGGCGCCGTTTTTCCGGCGCGATTCACGGTCTCGACGCCGCCGTCTGTGTGTCCAGTCTGGAGCTGCCCTGTGCGATCGACGATGAAGAGGCGATCGACCGGACCTACAACCGTCAGGCGCGCACGCCGTTCAATGTAACCGGATCTCCCGCAATCGCCCTGCCCATCGGATTTGCCCGCTCCGGATTGCCGATCGGCATGCAGGTGGTGGGCCACCATTACGCCGAGGCAATGATACTTGGTGTCGCCCATGCCTATGAGCAGGCGAATGCCTGGCACAGCATGCGTCCCCCGCTGCCCGAACTTGCCGCCCCTGAGCTTGAGAAAGGATACCAGCCATGATGATCCCCAGAGACCGCGTTCCTTTTTCGTCGCCGTTCGGTCGTGAACCGCTGAAACGTCCAGATGACGTGCGGCTGATAGTCTGGCCGGTCGTCAACATCGAGGAGTGGGATATTCACCGGTTGATGCCGCGTCAGGTCTCGCCTGCACCGGGTGGCCAGAAGAACATCCCCGACGTCCCCAACTGGACCTGGCACGAATACGGAATGCGCGTCGGTTTCTGGCGCTTGCTGAAGGCCTTCGAAGACAGGAACATTCGGCCGACTCTGTCACTGAATGCCAAGGTTTGCGAGACAGTGCCGGACGTGCCCAAGGCCGCACTCGACGCCGGCTGGGAGTTCATGGCCCATTGCTATGAACAGGCCTCCATTCACACAATCGAGGACCAGCTGGCGATGATCCGGCAGTCGGCGGACATTCTGGAAGACTTTACCGGAAAACGGCCGCGCGGCTGGCTCGGACCCGGTCGCACCCAGACCTTCGAGACGCTCGACCATGTCGCAGAGGCCGGCTTTGACTGGTTCGGAGACTGGATCATCGATGACCAGCCCTTGTGGGTTCAGACCAAATCCCAGCCGATTGTCTCTTTGCCCTACTCGGTGGAACTCAATGACATTACCATCATGGTGAGTGCTCAGCACGAGTCCAATGTCATGCTTCAGCGCACCATCGACGCTGCCGCCCGCCTCATCGAGGAAAGCTCCGCATCTGCACGTGTTATGGCATTCGGTGTTCATCCCTATGTATCCGGTGCGGCGCATCGAATCCGGTACTTCGAAGACATGCTGGATCATCTGCAAACATTGGATGGTGTGGTCTTCTGGCAGGGAGATGAAATCTGCGACTGGTTCACGGGCCAGAGCGCCCGGCCTGCGGTCTCCACGGCCGCTGAGACGCGGTCTGCCTTGTGAGCCCCGGCGTCCCCTTGCCCGCAGACGACGCGGAGGAGGCTCGCCTCACCGGTGCATATGAGAATCGAGGTAACCTTGCGCTCATTGGTGACGCCCAGTCTCTGGCCGTCTGGCAGCCAGTGAAGATCGGCATATTGTTCCGACATGCCGGCACCGCGGGAAATCTCAATCAGTTCTTCTGATCTGCGGTGCCTGTCATCCGGGTCTGAGGCCCGGGTATCCGTCGCCATCATGGGCAAAGGGCTGTCATCGGGGTTCCGACCGGCGGGAGCTGCTCTCGCCGCAGGGGGTGTCTTGCCGGCTACCTTTCAGCCCCCGCCTTGGCCGAAATCATCTTGTTGAGATGCACCATCATGCCCGCAGCGAACATCGGAGTCAGCAGGTTGAGCAGCGGCACCGACAGAAAGGCGGCAATAATCAGACCGGCGAAGAACACCGTCGTCGAATTGCGCGCTCTCAGCCGTTTGGCGTCCCTCGGGCTCATGAACCGCATCGCCGCGAACTCGAAATACTCCCGCCCCAGCAGATAGCCGTTGACCAGGAAGAAGGCCGCCAGATTGATGCCCGGCACGATCAGCAGCACCAGCGCGAAGAGATTGCCCAGTCCGACCACCAGGAGGAAGCCGAGCGATTGCCGGATCGACTGGCCCAGAGGCATGGCTTGCCCGGGCGTTGCGTCGGGATAGTCGCGACTCTCAATCACCTCGGCGATGTCATCGAGAAAAAGCCCGGCCATTGCGGCCGTCACCGGGGCGATGAACAGTGCCAGCACCAGCGCCAGCCCGACGCCGGCGATGATTGCCGCGATGGTGCCGGCCCATCCGGCCCAGTCCGGCAACCCAGGCAGAAATGAGCCGAGCCACGGCATCGCCGTTGCAGAAAACAGTTCCCCCAGGCCGAACCACAGGCCTGCGAGCAACAGAACGGTCAGACCAAGGGATTTGAACAGCACCGATCGCGACGCGGGCGACAACAGGTTGGATCCGCTCAGTCTGGCAGCTTCAATGATCATCGCTGGTTTCCCTTGTGCACTTTCTCCGGATCTGACCGGCCTTGAACGCGGGGGTGCTGCCCGACGGACTGTGACCATGTGGGGACTGGAGCTGTCGGCGTCAACTTTTTGCCCGGCTTGCCGCGCCCGGCCGGTGCCGGCAAATATCGGCAGGCCCCGGTGACAGACTGACACAAATCAGCCATCATTCGCGTGCCTGAGAGGCAAGCCGTGAATGGCTGTGATCACTTGTTTTTCCGGGAACTTCCATGTCCGCACCGCGGATACGCCCAGCCACCATTGGCGACATTGACGCGCTCGTTGCAATCGAGACCGTCGTGTTCCCGGCTGACCGGATATCCCGCCGCTCGTTTCGCACGTTGATTGACCGGCCGACCGCCGAAACCCTGGTGGCGGAAGCGGACGGCCAGATCTGCGGCTACGCCATGATCCTGTTTCGCGCCGGCGCCGCTCTTGCGCGGCTCTATTCCCTGGCGATCGCGCCCGGCCAGGCGGGCAAGGGCTATGGCAGAGCCTTGCTCGCCGCAGCCGAGAATGCGGCGATGGAACATGATCGCATCCTGCTGCGGCTCGAGGTGCGCGAGGACAACACGACCGCAATTTCCCTGTACAAGAACGCCGCCTACCGCCGCATCGGCCGTGTGGCCGACTATTATGCCGACGGCATGGCGGCGCTGCGGTTTGAAAAACTGCTGCGCGGCCCTGACGCGCCGGATGTCCTGACTCCGTTTTACGAACAAACTGCGGATTTCACCTGCGGGTCGGCCTGCCTGCTGATGGCGCTGGCCCGGTTTCGCTCGCCCAATTTTCTTGATCCGGTCTGGGAAATCCGGCTGTGGCGCGAGGCCACAACGGTGTTCATGCTGGCCGGCCCCGGCGGCTGCGAACCGTTTGGTCTCGCCGTGGTGGCCCGCGAGCACGGGCTCAATCCCGAGGTCTGGTGCTCCACCGAGGACATGCTGTTTCTCGAAACCGTGCGCGATCCGGAAAAGCGCCGTGTCATGGAACTGGCCCAGACCGACTTCCGCGCCCGTGTTGCTGAAGCCGGCACGCCGGTGCATTCCGAGGCGTTCACGCTCGACTGGCTGCGCGCCCGGCTGGCCGACGGCCATGTCGCCATCATCCTGGTCAGCGGTTATCTGATGATGGGCAAGAAGGTCCCCCATTGGGTCCTTGCCCATGGTGATGACGGCCGTCATATTTTTGTCCATGACCCCTGGGTCGAGGACGAAGTCGGCGAGACCACCGATGATGCCGCCAATATTCCAGTGCCCTATGCGGTGTTTGACCGGATTGCCCGGTTCGGTCGCTCGGGCCTGCGCGCCGCGGTTTTAATCAAGGGAAATTTGCTCCATGTCTGACTGGATTATTTTGTCCACCGCGCTGGCCGGCTTCGATCATGCAGCGACCAAGCACAAGGTGCTGGCCACCCGCGACTATCTGGCCCGGCCCGAGATGTTCCGCGGCGCGCGGCCCAACATCATCAACCTGTCGCGCTCCTATGCCTATCAGAGCCGCGGCTATTACGCCTCGCTGCTTGCCGCGGCACGCAGCCAGCGGGTGATACCGTCTGTTGAAACCATCATCGATCTGTCGGCTCGAAAACTCTACGAGAACGCGATTCCCGAACTCGAGGACGCGCTCAACAAGAGCCTGCGCGAGCGCGCCGGTGAACCGTTGCCCTCCCGGCTGCGGGTGTATTTCGGAACCTGTACCGACGCCCGACTCGAGCGCTTCGGCCGGTTGCTGTTTGACTGGTTTCGCGCGCCGATCCTTGAGCTCACCCTCAAACAGGGTGATTGGGTCTCGATTTCGAAGATCGGCCTGCAGTCATTCGGCAAGCTCGACGAGGCGGACCGCGAGGCGCTTTTCCAGGCCATGGCGCGCTACACCGCGCGGCAATGGAAGGACGCCAAATCGCGCGCCCCGGCGCGCTATTCCTTCGCCACCCTGATTGATGCCAACGAAGCCTTGCCGCCGTCCTCCATCGACAGTCTCAAGCACTGGTCGCGGATTGCCGCGCGCCTGGGCGTCTCGGTCGAGCCGATCGGCCGAAAGGATCTGCCGCGGCTGGCCAATTTCGATGCCCTGTTCATTCGTGAAACCACCTCGATTTCCAATCACACCTACCGGTTTGCCCGCCGCGCCCAGCAGGAAGGCATGCCGGTGATTGACGATCCGGTGTCGATGATCCGCTGCACCAACAAGGTCTATCTCGACGAGTTGATGGCCGCCAACGGCATTCGCGTGCCCGATACGGTGATGCTGATCGGGTCCGAGGATTTCCAGCGCGCCGCCGACAGTCTCGGTTTTCCGATGGTGCTCAAGGTGCCGGATTCCTCCTTTTCCAGGGGCGTCAGGAAAGTCGCCTCGATGGCCGAACTCAAGGCGCTGGCCGGCGCCTGGCTGTCGGAATCCGAAGTCCTGATCGCACAGAAGTTCATGCCGACCAGTTTCGACTGGCGCATCGGCGTGCTTGGCGGCAAGCCGCTGTTTGCCGTGCAGTATCTGATGGCCAAGAAACACTGGCAGATCGTCAAGCATGACACCGGCGGCAAGCCGCTGGAGGGCGGGTTCAAATCCTTCTCGCTGGCGCAGGTGCCGCCGCTGGTGCTCGACACCGGCCTGCGCGCCGCCTGCTCTGTGGGCGACGGATTCTACGGCGTTGATCTCAAGGAAACAGACGACGGCGTCTTCGTCATCGAGGTCAACGACAATCCCAACCTCGAACACGGCGTCGAGGACGCGGCCGAAAAGGACGAGGTCTGGACCCGGCTGACCAATTGGTTCATCGAGCGGATCGTCACCTGATTGCGCCGTTGCCATCGGGTCTGTGCCCTGCGCCGGAGTCCGCACAGGGTGTCGTTTGCAGCCAAAACAGGGTATAGCAGCCCCGGCTTGGCGCGCCGGGCCCCGACACAGACCACGATCAGGACCTTGCAGCATGCTCAAACCCGCTGAAGACGGCCTATGCCTTGACCAGATCTTAGATCCGGCGGCTTTGCGCACAACTCTCGATGCTCTCGCAGCCAGGCATGGCGGCGCCAGCATCGAAGCGCGCCAGGCCGTGCTTGCAGAGATCAAGCGGGTCAACCATGAGGGCCGTGAGCAGGCTCGTGCCATGCTTTCACAGGATGGCGGCGGTACATTGTGCGCGCAACGGATCTGCCATCTGCAGGATGTGATCACCAAGGCGCTGTATGATTACGCCAGCGTCCACGTCTACCGGGTCGAGAACCCGTCAACATCCGAACGCATGACAGTGACGGCGGTCGGCGGCTACGGTCGCGGGACGCTGGCGCCCGGCTCGGACATCGATCTGCTGTTCGTCCTGCCCTACAAACAGACACCCTGGACCGAACAGGTGGTCGAATGGACCCTCTATATGCTGTGGGACATCGGCCTCAAGGTCGGTCATGCCACCCGCAATGTCGATGAATGCATCCGGCTGGCACGGTCCGACATGACCATCCGCACCTCCATTCTCGAAGCGCGTTTTTTGTGTGGCGAAAGAACCCTTTTCGAGGATCTGGGCGAGCGGTTCGACAGGGAGGTCGTCGAGGGCACCGGACCGGAATTCATCGCCGCCAAGCTGGCCGAGCGTGACGAACGTCACCGCAAGGCAGGTGACACCCGCTATCTGGTCGAGCCAAATGTGAAGGAAGGCAAGGGAGGCTTGCGCGATCTCAACACGTTGTTCTGGATCTCCAAGTATTTCTACGATATCCGCGACACGAGAGAGCTGGTCGGGCTCGGCGTGCTCTCACGCCGCGAATTCAACCTGTTCGTCAAGGCCGAGGATTTTCTCTGGGCGGTGCGCTGCCACATGCATTTCCTCACCGGCAAGTCGGAGGAGCGGCTGTCCTTTGATATCCAGCGCGACATCGCCGCAGCACTGGGTTATCAGGACCACCCCGGTCTCTCCGCGGTTGAGCGCTTCATGAAGCACTACTTTCTTGTCGCCAAGGATGTCGGCGACCTGACCCGCATTTTTTGTGCCGGCCTCGAGGATCAGCAGGCCAAGCAGGCACCCGGTCTCACCGGTGTCATCAACCGCTTCGCCAACCGTCCGCGCAAGGTGCCCGGCACGCTTGATTTCGTTGAGGACAAGGGCCGGATCAATCTGGCTGACGCGGATGTCTTCAAGCGGGATCCGGTCAACATCATCCGGCTGTTCCATCTGGCTGATATCCGCGGTCTGGAGTTTCATCCGGATGCGCTCAAGCGCGTCACCCGGTCACTGCGGATGATCAATGCGGAGTTGCGCGAAAACGAGGAGGCGAACCGGCTGTTCATGTCGATCCTCACCTCGAGAAGACAGCCGGCGATTATTCTCAGGCGGATGAATGAGGCTGGTGTTCTGGGCCGATTCATACCGGAATTCGGCAAGATCGTCGCGATGATGCAGTTCAACATGTACCATCACTACACGGTCGATGAGCATCTGATCCGCACCGTCGCTGCATTGTCGGGCATCGACAAGGGCGAGGAGGAACGGGAGCATCCGCTGGCGTCCAAACTCATGTCCGGCATCGAGGAGCGCGAGGCGCTCTATGTCGCCGTGTTCCTGCATGATATCGCCAAGGGCCGGCTTGAAGACCATTCCATTGCCGGGGCCAAGGTGGCGCGCAAACTATGCCCGCGGCTTGGCCTGTCCGCCAACCAGACGGAGCTGGTGGCCTGGCTGATCTCGGAACATCTGACCATGTCCATGGTGGCGCAAACCCGCGATCTCAATGACCGCAAGACGATCACCGATTTCGCCGAGAATGTGCGCACGCTGGAACGGTTGAAAATGCTGGTGATCCTGTCGGTTTGCGACATTCGCGCAGTCGGTCCAGGGGTTTGGAACGGCTGGAAAGGGCAACTGCTGCGCACGCTTTATTATGAGACCGAGCTGATGCTTTCGGGCGGCTTTTCTGAAGTCTCGCGCAAGGAGCGTGCGGCCCACGCCCGCGCAGCCCTCGGCGATGCGTTGTCAGACTGGAGCGAGACAGATCGTGCCGCCTATCTCAAGCTGCATTACGAGCCCTATCTGCTGGCGGTGCCGATCGAGGAACAGGTGCGGCATGCCGAATTCATCCGCGAGACCGACAAGGCGAAAAAGCAGCTTGCCACCATGGTGCGGACCCACGCTTTTCATGCCATCACCGAAATCACGCTGCTGTCGCCGGACCATCCGCGGCTGCTCTCGGTCGTCACCGGTGCCTGTGCTGCTGCCGGCGCCAACATCGCCGATGCGCAGGTTTTCACGACCTCGGATGGCCGCGCGCTCGACACCATTCTGATCAACCGCGAGCTGCCCGATGACGCGGATGAGTTGCGGCGCGGGGCGTCGATCGGCCGGATGATAGAGGATGTGCTGGCGGGCAGGGCTCATTTTCCCGAAGTGATCGCCCGCAAGACCCGCGGCAAGCGCAAGACCCGGCCTTTCGTGGTCAAGCCGCAAGTCACCATTTCCAACACCCTGTCCAACAAGTTCACTGTCATCGAGATCGAGTGCCTCGACCGTCCCGGTCTGCTGTCCGAAGTTGCCTCGGTGCTGTCGGACCTGTCGCTGGACATCGCCTCGGCGCACATCACCACCTTCGGCGAGAAAGTTGTCGACACGTTCTATGTGCGTGATCTTGTGGGCTTGAAAATCACCAGTGAGAACCGCCAGACCAACATTGTCGCGCGTCTCAAAGCCGTCCTTGCCCGGGAGGAAGACGAAGTGCGTGACAAGATGCCATCGGGAATGATAGCGCCGCATGGCTCCAGCCGGCGCAACCGCCCGGTGGCACGAGAAGGTTGACAACTGCATGAGCCTGATCAGGAAATTTGCAAGCGTCGGCGGCGCCACCATGGCGAGCCGGGTTCTGGGCTTTGTTCGCGAGGCGATGATCGCGGCGTTTCTGGGCGCCGGACCCGTGGCTGATGCTTTCTATGCTGCCTTTCGCTTCCCCAACCTGTTTCGCCGGTTGTTTGCAGAAGGCGCCTTCAACGCCGCTTTCGTGCCGCTGTTTGCCAAGGAGATCGAAGGCGGCGGCGAGGCAGCGGCGAGGAAATTCGCCGAACAGGTGCTGGCCGTGCTGCTGCTGTCGCTGTTTGTCCTGAGTGCGCTGGCGATGATTTTCATGCCGGTTCTGGTTGCCACCGTCATTGCGCCGAGTTTTGTCGCTGACCCGGACAAGTACGATCTGACCGTGCTGCTGGCACGGATCATGTTTCCCTATCTCGCCGCGATGAGCCTGGTCGCCATGCTGGCAGGCATTCTCAATTCGCTGCGGCGCTATTTCATCGCCGCACTCGCCCCGGTCCTGCTCAATGTGGTGCTTGTCGCCGGGCTCAGTGGTGCCGGCTATTTCAGCCTGTCCGCGCCAGCCATCGGCCAAGTGCTGGGCTGGTCTGTCAGCGTGTCGGGTGGTTTGCAACTCGGTCTGCTGGTCTGGGCGCTCAAGCGCGAGAACTTCGCCATGCGTCTGACGCGGCCGAAGCTGACGCCCGCGGTCAAGCGCCTGTTGTGGCTGGCGCTGCCCGCTGCGCTCACCGGCGGCATCACCCAGATCAATCTGCTGGTCGGCCAGATCATTGCGTCGGCCCAGGATGGGGCAATCGCCATCATCAATTATGCCGACCGGCTCAATCAGCTGCCGCTCGGCGTGATCGGCATCGCCATTGGCGTCGTGCTGTTGCCGGAGCTGTCGCGGGCGCTCAGGGCCGGCGACATCAGGGAAGCCCGGCATCTGCAAAACCGCAGCCTCGAATTTGGTCTGGCGATCACGGTTCCCGCGGCCTTCGGCCTGGCGCTGTTGCCCCAGCCGATCATTGCGCTGGTTTTTGAACGCGGCGCCTTCACCCGGGAGACGACGCTCGTCACCGCTTCGGTCCTGGCAGCATTTTCGATTGGTTTGCCGGCTTTCGTGCTGACCAAGATTTTCACGCCGGTGTTTTATGCCCGCGAAGACATGCGCACGCCTTTGTGGGCCTCTGGCCTGTCGGTCGGCATCAACATCGCCGGAAGCCTCATCCTGTTCCCGCGGCTGGGGGTCATGGGCCTGGCGGTGGCCACCAGTCTGGCCGGCTGGATCTCGGCGCTTTTTCTCGGTCAGCAACTGGCCTCGCGCAACCTGTTCCGGCCCGCAGCCATTACCATTCGCAGGATCCTGCTGATCATTCTGGGCGCCGCATTGATGGGCGTGGTGCTGGGGTGGGCGGAAGCAAGTTTCCCGCATCTGCTGCTGGAGGCCGCGCTGCCGGTGCGGCTGGCCTCGGTACTGGTCACCGTCGTCGCTGGCGCAGCGGTCTATTTTGGCTTTGCCTTCGCGACCGGCGCGCTTGACCGGGCCGAATTCGCCCGCATGTTCCGGCGCCGCAGGAAGGGCTGAAGCGGCCGTTGCGGGGTGCAGGCCTCAGCCCGGGCTCTTGACCTTGGGCTGTCGCAGCCGCATAACCCCGCCCGATTTCAACGAGGATTTCCGGGCCCTCCACAAGCCCGGCGGGAGCACATCATGTCCGCCACTTTCAAGCCGCTCGTCTTCTCTGGTGTTCAGCCCACAGGCAATCTGCATCTGGGCAATTATCTCGGCGCCATCCGCAAGTTCGTGGCCCTTCAGGATCAGCATGATTGCATTTTCTGCGTTGTCGACATGCATTCGATCACGGCTCAACTGGTCCACGAGGACCTGAAGGGCCAGACCCGCTCGATCGCGGCCGCCTTCATTGCGTCCGGCATTGATCCGGCAAAGCACATTGTCTTCAATCAGTCCGCCGTACCCGGCCATGCCGAGCTTGCCTGGATCTTCAACTGTGTCGCGCGCATCGGCTGGATGAACCGCATGACCCAGTTCAAGGACAAGGCCGGCAAGGACCGGGAGAATGCATCGCTGGGCCTGCTCGCCTATCCGAGCCTGATGGCCGCCGACATTCTGCTCTATCGCGGCACCCATGTACCGGTCGGCGACGATCAGAAACAGCATCTTGAACTCGCCCGCGACATCGCGCAGAAATTCAACAATGACTTCTCCGATCGTATCGCCGCAGCCGGGTTGGGCGTCGACATGATGGTCGGTGAGGAGAAGGTTTCCGGCTATTTCCCATTGACCGAACCCTTGATCGACGGTCCGGCCCCGCGGGTGATGAGCTTGCGCGACGGTTCGAGGAAGATGTCGAAATCCGACCCGTCCGATCTCTCGCGCATCAATATGACGGATGACGCCGACACCATCGCCAAGAAGATCCGCAAGGCCAGGACTGACACCGCCCCCTTGCCCGAAACGCTTGACGAGCTTGAGGGGCGCCCCGAAGCCCAGAATCTGCTTGGCATCTACGCAGCACTGAGCGAGCGCACCCGCAAGGATGTGCTGGACGAGTTTGCCGGCCAGCAATTCTCGGTGTTCAAGCCGGCATTGGTGGAGCTTGCCGTGGAGGTCCTTGCACCCATCACCACCGAAATGAAGCGGCTGATGGACGACCCCAGCCACATCGACGCAATTCTCAGGGACGGCAGCGCCCGCGCCAATGTGCTGGCCGAAAAGACCATGACCGATGTCCGCGAGATTGTCGGCTTTCTCTGAGGAGTGCCGCGCCCAGGCCGTTTGCTTCGGACGCTACCGTACAGGCATTGGTTCGAAGAGATACAGCGTTCTTCGCGATCCGAACGGATGGGCGGTGCTTTGAGCCAGGGTGCAGGAGCTGGATTGCAGTGTCGCTGCGGGCGACGGGTTCGAGGTCAAACGGAACCTGTCCCGGGTGGAGCTTGATTGAACGCGCAGCGCGGTGGAGATCCGGCGCAAGCCTTAAAAACAGTCTTGCAGGAAAGCCCGCTCTGATGCCATTGTCCCGCCCATGGTATCAAGACGACGTTCACGCGAGGCCGGTCACCGGCGCAAATTCCTGGCGGTCATCGATGACACACCCGAGTGCGAGCGCGCCATGCGTTACGCCGGAAGGCGGGCTTTCAATACAGGCGGCAGCCTGGTTCTGGTCTATGTGATCGAGCCCGGCGACTTTCAGCATTGGTTGGGGGTCGAGGAAATCATGCGTGCCGAAGCCTTTGCGGAAGCCGAGGCACACCTTGCCAAGGCCAGCGAAAAGATGCGCCAGATCATCGGTATCGATCCGGAAACGGTGATCCGCGAGGGCAAGACCACCGAGGAAATACATGCGGCGATCGAGGAAGACCAGGATATCGCCATTCTCGTGCTTGCCGCCGGATCCGCCAAGGATGGCCCCGGACCGCTGGTGGCTTCCATCGCCGGACGCGGCGCTGCATTTCCGATCCCGGTCACTGTGATTCCGGATGCGCTTACCGATGATGAGATCGACGCCTTGAGTTAAAACCAGCGCACCGGGCGGTAAACAGGCCGCCTTTGCGTTACCAGAGTTGAACGCAGAGCCCCTTGAACCCGACGGTTTCGAGGCTTATCTTGTTTTGAAGTATTCTAAACTGGCCGGTCAGTGCACCAGGCAGGGAGACACCGAATGTTTATCCAGACCGAATCCACCCCCAATCCCGCGACGCTGAAGTTTCTTCCTGGCAAGGTCGTCATGGATCAGGGAACCGCCGATTACCGCAATGCCGAGGAAGCAGGCGAAGCTTCGCCGCTGGCGGGCAAGCTGTTTGGCATTCCCGGCGTGACGGGCGTGTTCTTCGGCTATGATTTTATCACCATCTCCAAGGATGGTCCTGAATGGCAGCACCTCAAGCCGGCTGTGCTTGGCACCATCATGGAGCATTTCATGTCCGGCGCGCCGATCATGTCTGGCGCCAATGACGGCATGCCGGTCGCCGATGAGGAGTTTTTTGAAGCCGGTGACGAGACCATCGTCGCCACAATCAAGGAGCTGCTTGAAACCCGCGTTCGTCCCGCTGTTGCCCAGGATGGCGGCGATATCACGTTTCGCGGTTTTAGCGACGGCAAGGTGTTCCTGCACATGAAGGGCGCCTGTGCTGGCTGCCCGTCCTCGACGGCAACGCTCAAGCACGGCATCCAGAATCTGCTCCAGCATTTCGTGCCGGAAGTGCGCGAAGTCGAGGCTGTCTGAAGCAATCAAGCTTTACCCCGGCTGTCGCGGTCCCTATTAACATCGGAATCAGGATGCCGTGCGCTGTTTGCGCGGCCGCTTTCAACGGATATGCCCGGTGTTGACG
The DNA here is from genome assembly GCF_029210485.1 of Hoeflea sp. YIM 152468. Classification (GTDB taxonomy): domain Bacteria; phylum Pseudomonadota; class Alphaproteobacteria; order Rhizobiales; family Rhizobiaceae; genus Hoeflea. The sequence continues at coordinate 135,278 of NZ_JARGET010000038.1, read as the reverse complement.
CTTGCCATCGACTGCTCCGCAAGGTTTTGCGCATCCGCCCTTTACCGGGCTGGCGAGGACCGGGTGTTGGCTGCCGCCAGCCCGGACATCGGCCGTGGTCATGCCGAACATCTGCCGTCCATAGTGCAGTCGGTGCTGGTGGAGGCCCAGATTGAGCTTCAGCAGGTTGACCGTATTGGCGTCACCATCGGTCCCGGCTCCTTTGCCGGCATCCGTGTCGGAGTTGCCTTTGCCCGCGGCCTTGCTCTGGCGCTTGATGTGCCGGCAATCGGCGTCGGCGCGCTTGAGGCCATCGCTGTTCCCGCCGCGCGCCAGGCGGGCAATGCCGTCATGGCGGTGCTGGATGCCCGGCGCGAGCGGGTCTGGGCCATCGTCGTTGCTGCCGACGGCGCGGTTGTCCGCGCGGGCGCCGAGCTTACGCCACAGGCCGCTGCCGCCTTGGCGCTTGAGACCGGATGCGCGATCATTGGCTCTGGAGCTTCCCAGTTGGCGGCCGTTGATCTGTCACTGCAATCCCACATCCTTGACCGCCCCGTTGCCCCGAGGATCGAGGACGTGGCGCGTCTTGCAGCCCGGCTCGATCCCGATCGAAACCCGGCTGAACCGCGGTACCTCCGCGAGGCCGACGCCAAGCCTCAAACCGGCTTTGCCGTGCCGCATCAGGCAGTGGTCTGATGGCTTTCAATCTGTTTTCCCGCCCGCCCGAAAGCCTCATTCTCGCGCTTGAGATGAACGACGCGCGCACGGCATCCCGCATTCACGGGGAAGCTTTCGCCCGTGCCTGGGGGGATGGAGAGTTCGAAAGCCTGATTTCCCAGCAATCGGTTTTCGGCTTTCTCGCCTGTCCGGAGGGCCGTGCCCGTGATGCGGCTGCCGGGTTCGTCTTGTGCCGCGAAGCTGCCGGCGAAGCAGAAATCCTGTCGATCGGGATCTCTCCGAAATTCCGGCGTGGCGGTCTGGGGTGGCGCTTGATGCGCAGCGCCATGCACGAAGCCTGGCGCCGCGGCGCGGAGGAAATATTCCTCGAAGTCGACGAAACCAACGCCGCAGCGGTTCAGATGTACCGCAAACTCGGTTTTGCTCAGGTTGGGGAACGACGAGGCTATTATGCCCGGGAAGGTTCCGCGCGCACGACAGCGCTTGTCATGCGTCGCGATCTTGGCTAGGCCGCAGGGGATCGTCAGCAAAGCCATTGCTGGCATAACCTCTCTCCACATTCACGGGCGGGGCAGGTAATGGACGAACTGAAATCTCTGGAAGACCGATGCTCGGAGCGCGGCATGCGCATGACCGAGCAGCGCCGTATCATCGCGCGTGTTCTCGATGGCGCCGATGATCATCCCGATGTCGAGGAATTGCACCGGCGCGCCGTGCTGGTGGATCCGCGCATTTCCATGTCGACGGTTTATCGGACTGTCAAGCTGTTCGAGGATATCGGCATCATAGAGCGGCACGATTTCCGCGACGGCCGCTCGCGCTATGAAGCCGTGCCCGAGGAACATCATGATCATCTCATCGATCTGCGCACCGGCGAGGTGATCGAATTCCACTCTCCCGAGATCGAGGCGCTGCAGGAACGCATTGCCCGCGAGCATGGCTTCCGGCTGGTCGACCACAGGCTCGAGCTTTACGGAATTCCGATCAAAACCGGCAAGAAATAGCATCCAATGCTTGAACTTGCCCCTCGTGAACTCTGCTGACTCGGCCATGATCGCGGCTTTGCGCATCTTTTTCATCGGAACGGTTTTCCTGATGCTGACGCTGGTGCTATTGCCGGTGCAACTGATAGCACTCGGGATGGGACATTCGCTGATGCGCCGGCTGCCGCGCTGGTGGCACACGATCATGTGCCGCAGCATCGGCCTCAAGGTGCGTGTCCGGGGATGCTTGTCGCAGGAACGGCCGCTTTTGCTGGTTTCCAACCATGTCTCCTGGAAAGACATCATGGTTCTCGGGTCGGTGGCTGATGTGGTGTTCATTGCCAAGTCCGAAGTCCGCACCTGGCCGGTGTTCGGCTGGCTGGCTCGGTTGCAGCGCTCGGTGTTTGTCGAGCGCCAGGTCCGGCGCAAGACCGGGGCGCAGATCTCCGATGTTTCGGCGCGGCTGATTGCCGGCGAAGTCGTGGTGCTGTTTGCGGAAGGCACCACATCCGACGGCAATCGGGTGATGCCGTTCAATTCCTCCCTGTTCGGCGCGGCGGCGGCTGCGTTGCCGCTGACGCCGGAAGGCAAGGTCCATATCCAGCCGGTGTCCATCGCCTATGTCGGCATTCACGGCATGGCCATGGGCCGCTACCATCGCCCGGTTGCAGGCTGGCCCGGAGACGTCGGACTGGGGAAGCATATGCTGCGCGTGATCCTAAGCGGCGCACTCGATGTCGATGTCATTTTCTCCGATCCCGTGGCCTTTGATTCGGTCGCTGACCGCAAGAAAGCCGCCCGCCTTGTCGAGGCCAGGGTGCGCAAAGGCTTCAATCAAGCCTTGCGCGGGTTGAACAAAACCTGAATGGCCATTTTCAAGCCATGTTTTTGCCGCTAAAAGCCCCAGCATGACACAAGCATTTCTCCCCCCTCAGATCACCACCGAAGCCGGATCCGGCCCGGACACCGTCGCGCAGCCGAGGAAGGTCTTCGTCAAGACCTACGGCTGCCAGATGAATGTCTATGACAGCGAGCGGATGAGCGACGCGTTGACCCGCGACGGCTATCAGGCCGTCGATTCGGTCGAGGCAGCCGATCTGATCCTGATCAACACCTGCCATATCCGCGAAAAGGCCGCCGAGAAGGTTTATTCCCAGCTCGGACGGCTGGCCAAGCTGAAAAGCCAGCGCAATGCCGCTGGCGGCGATCTGATGGTGGCGGTTGCTGGCTGTGTCGCCCAGGCCGAAGGCCAGGAGATCATCCGCCGTGCACCGGTTGTCGATGTCGTCATCGGTCCGCAGACCTATCACCGCCTGCCTGATGCCTTGGCGAGGGCACGGCAGGGCGAGAGCGTGGTGGAAACCGAGTTTCCCGCCGAAGACAAGTTTGACAACCTGCCGGCTGCACCGGAGAAGGCGATCCGCACCCGCGGTGTTGCGGCATTTCTCACCGTTCAGGAGGGATGCGACAAATTCTGCACCTTCTGTGTCGTTCCCTACACCCGTGGCGCAGAAGTTTCCCGTCCGGTGGGCCGGATCATCGAGGAAGCCGAGCGGCTGTCCGGGGCCGGTGTCCGTGAAATCACCCTGCTCGGCCAGAACGTCAATGCCTGGCACGGCAAGGGTGCCGATGGACGCGAATGGGGACTGGGCGAGCTGGTCCGCCGGCTGGCAACGATCGATGGCATTGACCGCATTCGCTACACCACCAGCCATCCACGCGACATGGACGACGCACTGATCGCGGCGCATCGCGATCTGCCCGAACTGATGCCTTATCTGCATCTTCCGGTGCAATCCGGATCAGACCGGATTCTCAAGGCGATGAACCGGCGTCATACCGCCGCAGAATACATCAGATTGGTGGAGCGGATCCGCGCCGCGCGCCCCGATATCGCGCTGTCCGGGGATTTCATTGTCGGTTTTCCCGGCGAAACCGACGAGGATTTCGAAGACACCATGCGGTTGATCCGCGAGGTCAAGTACGCTGCCGCCTACACCTTCAAATATTCAATTCGTCCAGGCACGCCGGGCGCCGACATGGACAACCAGGTCGACGAAGCGGTCAAGTCAGAACGGTTGCTGCAACTGCAGGAACTTATCAGTCAGCAGACCCGCGCGTTTGGCAAGGAGTGTGTCGGCAAGACCGTCGAGCTGCTGCTGGAGAAGCCCGGGCGCAACACTGGCCAGATTGTTGGCCGGTCGCCGTGGCTGCAACCGGTAATAGTTGATGCAAAGCTGGGCGAAATCGGTGACATTGTAACCGTGCGAATCACCCAACCCGGCACGACCAGCCTTTTCGCGGAACCAGTGGAATGATGCACCCGGGCAATAATGGAGTCAGATCGTTTGACAGCTGAGCACCTGTCCCGGACAGACGCCGCGACGCCCGCACCGGGCACGTCGGACGCGACCCACCTTGCGCTTACCTTCGAAAACAACCGTCTCGCCAGTGAGCTTTTTGGCCAGTTTGACCAGAACCTGGCGATGCTGGAGCAGAAGCTGAAAGTCGATGCACGGGCCCGTGGCAACACGGTCAGCCTGCGTGGCGACGACATCGCGATCAACCAGGCGCGCCGGGCGCTTGATTATCTGTATGACCGGTTGCTGAAGGGCGCCAGCGTCGAGAGCTCCGATGTCGAGGGCGCGATCCGCATGGCGCTGGCTGCCGACGACCAGCTTGTGTTGCCCACACTGGAACGCAAGGGCAAGATGACCCTGGCGCAGATCTCGACCCGCAAGAAAACCGTGATTGCGCGGACGCCCGCCCAGGACGCCTATATGCGCGCCATGGAACGTGCGGAACTGGTGTTTGGAGCCGGCCCTGCAGGCACCGGCAAGACCTATCTGGCGGTGGCCTACGCTGCGCATCTGCTCGAACGCGGCTCGGTCGAACGCATTATTTTGTCACGGCCGGCGGTTGAAGCCGGTGAGCGGCTGGGGTTTCTTCCCGGAGATCTCAAGGAAAAGGTCGATCCGTATCTGCGGCCACTCTACGACGCCCTGTACGACATGATGCCGGGTGATAAGGTCGAACGCGCCATCACGGCTGGCGTCATTGAAATTGCGCCGCTGGCCTTCATGCGTGGACGGACGCTGGCCAATGCTGCGGTTATCCTCGATGAGGCGCAGAATACGACACAAATGCAGATGAAGATGTTTCTCACGCGCCTGGGCGAGAACTCCCGCATGATCGTCACCGGCGATCCGAGTCAGGTCGACCTGCCGCGCGGCGTCACCTCCGGCCTTGTCGAGGCGCTGTCGATCCTTGAGGGTGTCGATGGTGTGGTCACCTGCCGTTTCGGTGAAGCCGATGTGGTGCGTCACCCGCTGGTTCAGCGGATCGTCGAGGCCTATGGCCGTCGCGATCGTTCCCCCGGGCCTGCAGAGCCCGACAGCAACGGATGAGAGACCGCCCGGCAGTCAGCCTGGCGGTATCGCTTGAGGCTGGTCAGTGGGGCGATGTCACCCGGACGGAAGCCTTGGCCGCCTCCGTTCTTGCGGCCGCAGCACAGGATCTGGCGCAGCACGAGGCCCAGCCGTTTCCTGAAGACCCGCCGGAGGTATCGCTTGTCCTGGCCGATGATGCGATGATGGCTGAGATCAACAACCAATGGCGCGATCAACCCAAGCCCACCAATGTCCTCTCGTTTCCAGCCTGTGTCCTGGCGCCTGGCGGCCAGCCCGGGCCGATGCTGGGTGACATCATTCTGGCCCGTGAAACCATAGAACGGGAAGCGATTGAACTGAACAAGCCGGTCGATGAGCATGTCTCGCACCTGATTGTGCACGGATTTCTTCATCTTTTCGGCTATGATCACAATGAAAACAAAGATGCAGAGCAAATGGAGACGATCGAGACTCGTATTTTGATCTCGCTTGGCTTATCTGACCCCTACGGCGATACTGAGCCGGTTTGACACTGAAGAGACGATGACAGAGAGCAATGCCCCGGCCCCGACCGGAGACGCAGAAAGCGCTTCGAGCGCAACTTCCACCGAAGAAGCCCATAGTTATCTTCCCGCGCTGGTGCACGGGAGTCGCGCAGACCTGCATCAGGACGAGCGCAATGGCATGGGGCTTTGGCAGCGCCTGGTACGCGCGCTGTTCCCGCCCTCGGATCGCGAATCCATCCGTGAGGACCTGAACGACGCCCTGCAGTCCGGCGGCGAACTGCATGAAGCGTTTTCAGCCGATGAGCGCGCCATGCTGCACAACATCCTGCGCTTGCGCGAGGTCCGCGTGGAGGACGTCATGGTTCCGCGTGCCGATGTCGAGGCAGTGGACCAGACCACCACGCTTGGCCGGCTGCTCGATATTTTCGAGGAATCGGGCCACTCGCGCATGCCGGTCTACGCTGAAAACCTCGATGATCCGCGCGGCATGATTCACATTCGCGATCTTCTGGCCTGGATCACCAAGCAGGCGCGCACCAAACGCAAATCCGCCGCCAAGAGCCCTGCGGCGCTGCAGAAGCGCAATTCGCTCAACACACTCGATCTCTCCCGGGTGGATCTGAGCAAAACCCTTCAGGAATCCGGCATTACCCGCAAGGTCCTGTTCGTGCCGGCATCGATGCTCGCCTCCGACCTGATGCAGCGGATGCAGGCCAATCGGATTCAGATGGCGCTGGTGATTGACGAATATGGCGGTACCGACGGTCTTGTCTCGCTCGAGGATATCGTTGAAATGGTCGTCGGCGATATTGCCGATGAACATGATGACGAAGACGAAACCCTGATCAGCAAGGTTGGCGAAGACATCTGGGTGGTTGACGCCAAGGCCGAACTGGATGATCTGGCCGAGGAAATCGGCTCGGACTTCGACATCCGCGAACAGAGCGAGGAAGTCGACACCATTGGTGGCCTGATCTTCTCCGAACTCGGCCGTGTACCGGCCCGCGGCGAAGTCGTCCAGGCATTGCCGGGCTTCGAATTCCACGTCATGGATGCGGATCCGCGCCGGGTCAAACGCGTGCGCATCATACGCAAGCGGCAGGGTCTGCGCCGCCGCCCCGGTCGCGGCGAGCCGGCTTCCAAGACGAAACCCGATGTCGACGATGTAAGTGCGGCCTGACCCCGGTTCACCGCTGATTTTGGCGGTGACACCGCGACGCAGATGCGTTTTGGCATCTCCCGGGCATCCAGCGGGTGTCCACAGGTCGCGGCAGCTCTTGAAAATGATGCATCCAGATTATCGGCCAAAGGCAGATGTTTGGACGTGCCTGCATGCGCTGACATCACCTCCGAAAGAAGAAGACGCATTGGAATCAATCGGTTCCGTCCGACCCGGCAATTCCGCTGTGGCTGGCACAACAAAAAAGCCGACGCAGATGACGGACATGAGCGTGGTTTTTTGAAAAGATGCACCAACTGATTCGTTTGGCCGGCAAGCGTCACAACAGCCGGCGGTCTTTGACGGGGGTAAGACGGATTTGGAACGAATCGCTGAATCCATCATGCTGAGCTGGGGCGGCAAGCGCATGGTCCTGGCCTTTGGGGCTGGCGCTCTTGCTGTCCTGGCGCTGCCGCCATTCAACTTCTTCGCGGTCCTGTTCGTTTCCTTCCCGGTTCTTGTCTGGCTGCTCGATGGCGCCAGCGGGTCTGCCGAGGCCGGCATTGTCGGCCGGATGCGGCCGGCTTTTGCGACCGGCTGGTGGTTCGGTTTCGGATATTTCGTTGCCGGTCTGTGGTGGCTGGGCAATGCCTTGCTGGTCGATGCGGATGGTTTCGCCTGGGCCTTGCCGCTTGCCGTGCTCGGCCTGCCGGCGCTATTGGCAATTTTTTACGGTGCCGCCACAGCCCTGGCCTGGCTGTTATGGTCGGACGGGGTGGGGCGGGTCGCAGCCCTTGCGGCTGCATTCGGGGTGACCGAGTGGGCGCGCGGATTTGTCCTCACCGGGTTTCCCTGGAATGCCATTGGCTATGCGGCCATGCCGGCGCCGCTGATGATGCAGTCGGCAGAGATTGTCGGCATATTCGGCATGTCGGCCTTGACCGTGTTCGTGTTTTCGGCGCCGGCCCTGCTCGGAACACGGCGCGGTGCGGTCGCGGGCATGGTTGCGGCGTTGCTGCTGTTCTCCCTTCACATCGGTTACGGCTGGCTGGCGCTGCATCGTATCGACAGCGCGGATCCCGCCCCGGCTCGGACCGTTGTTCGCATCGTCCAGCCGGCAATCGATCAATCTGCGAAGTGGGATATGGCCGAGCGCGAACGCATATTTGCCAGGCTGCTCCAGTTCAGCGCAGTGTCGCCGCGTGACGGCGCACCCAGACCGACCCATATTGTCTGGCCGGAAACGGCATTGCCGTTTTTGCTGACCGAAAATCCCGGCGCGTTGTCGCGCATAGCCGGAATGCTGCAGGTCGGACAGACGCTTGTCACCGGTGCGGTCCGGTTCGAAGATGGCATTGGCGGCGCGCCGCAGCGTTTCTACAACACCATCTACGTCATCGATGATGAGGGTCAGATTATCGGTTCCGCCGACAAGGCGCACCTGGTGCCTTTTGGCGAATACCTTCCGTTTGAAAGGCTGTTGCGGCGGTTTGGATTGGCGCCGGTGGCCGAGACCTTCGGCGGATTTTCCGCGGCTGATCACCGCACAACCCTGTCGCTGTCCGGCGGGCTGAATGCTGTGCCGCTGATTTGCTACGAGGCGATATTTCCCGGGCTCTCGACGCTGTCCGGGAGCCGTGGCGACTTGCTGCTCAATCTGACGAACGATGCCTGGTACGGCATGACCCCTGGCCCCTACCAGCATTTGCGGCAGGCTCAGTTGCGTGCGGTCGAAACACGTTTGCCGCTGGTCAGAGCGGCAAACAGCGGTATTTCCGCTGTCATTGATGCTGGAGGCCGGGTCGTCGGTGGCCTGCCTCTTGGCGAGGCGGGAGTTTTTGATGTGGCGCTTCCTCCAGACACTGACACTGTCTGGAGCGCGGGCAATCGACGATTTAGTTTTGGATTGATTATCGTTATACTGGCAATGATGGCGGGGTTTGCGCGCAGAAGTAAAATTCAACGCTTTGATTGACGGAAAACCCCTAAAATAGCATAGTTGTTTTCGTCAACCCAACTTCCCGTTGCGGATACGCAAACGTTACCTGGATGCTGCTGGTAATGCGAAATCTAATCACAGCGGGATGAATAAAGGAACGAGCTCTAGGCTCATATCAGGACGAACCTATGATTGAAACCAAGAAAAAGCCTAATCCAATCGACATTCATGTCGGCAGCCGGGTCCGTCTGCGGCGTACCATGCTCGGCATGAGCCAAGAGAAGCTGGGCGACGCGTTGGGCATTACTTTTCAGCAGATCCAGAAGTATGAAAAGGGCACCAATCGCGTTGGCGCCAGCCGCCTGCAGAACATCTCGACCATTCTCAATGTGCCAGTGAGCTTCTTTTTTGAAGACGCGCCAGGGGATCCGTCCACCGGACAGCCGGGGATGGCCGAAGCCAACAGCTCCAATTACGTGGTTGATTTCCTGTCTTCGTCCGAGGGTCTTCAGCTCAATCGCGCCTTTATCAAGATCGCTGACCCCAAAGTCCGGCGCAAACTGGTTGATTTGGTTAAGTCGCTGGCGGCCGAGCCTGACGTCGAATAGCCGTCTGCTGTCGCTGGCGTCTGATTGAGGGCGATCTTGCGGTTTGCAGGCATCGCCGGCCAAGGCATTTCGCGTTCGAACCTGGTCGTTTGAACGATAACGTACATGCATCTTATCAAAGTGCTGCATCGGCCTTTGTGCGTCCGAATGGATGCAGGTCGCTGGGGGCGCATTGGGCTGGCGGTGCCGCACTCTGGTGCGGTCGTGCAGCGGCACGACCGCACCAGAGTGCGCGAAGCGCCATCATGGAATCGGCACCTCGGCCAACATATCAAGATATATTTATGTCATTCTGACCTTGTCAGGGGCCTGTGTAGCCACTAAAGAGGCTTCACCAATTCAATCTGATGGAGCCTGCCATGGAGCGCTCGAATTTCCTTTTCACCAGTGAATCAGTATCCGAGGGCCATCCTGACAAGGTGTGCGACCGGATTTCTGATGAAATCGTTGATTTGGTTTATCGCGAAGCGAAAAAATCCGGCATGAATCCAGGGGATGTGCGGGTGGCCTGCGAAACGCTTGCGACCACCAACAGGGTTATTATTGCCGGTGAGGTCCGGGTGCCTCCGTCACTGGTCAAGTTGGACAAGTCGGGCAAGGAAGTCATCAATCCCGCCAAATTCAGATCTGCCGCGCGCAAGGCGATACGGTCCATCGGCTACGAGCAGGATGGCTTTCACTGGAAAACCGCCAAAATCGACGTATTGCTGCATTTTCAGTCGGCCCATATTGCGCAAGGGGTCGACAATTCCTCAGACCAGCAGGGTTCCGAAGGTGCGGGCGATCAAGGCATCATGTTCGGCTATGCCTGCCGCGAGACTCCGGACCTGATGCCGGCGCCGATTTACTATTCGCACAAGATTCTCGAGCTTCTCGCCGCCGCTCGCCACAAGGGCGAAGGCGACGTCGGCCAACTCGGCCCTGACGCCAAGAGCCAGGTTACCGTTCGCTACGTCGACGGCAAGCCCAGCGAAGTTACGGCGATCGTGCTGTCGACCCAGCATCTGGATGAAGGCTGGGATTCGGCCAAGGTGCGAACGGCTGTTGAGCCTTTCATCCGGCAGGCGCTGGGTGACCTTCCGATTGCCACAGATTGCGCGTGGCATATCAACCCGACTGGCAAGTTTGTCATCGGCGGCCCTGACGGCGATACCGGCTTGACCGGGCGCAAGATCATTGTCGATACCTATGGCGGGGCGGCACCTCACGGTGGCGGGGCTTTTTCCGGCAAGGACACCACCAAGGTCGATCGGTCGGCGGCCTATGCGGCGCGCTATCTGGCGAAAAACGCCATTGCCGCCGGCTTCGCGGAGCGCTGCACGATCCAGCTCGCCTACGCCATTGGCATTGCGCAGCCGCTGTCGATCAATGTCAATTTCCATGACACCGGAAAAGTCTCTGAAGCAGCCCTTGAAGAGGCGCTGCCCAAGGTCATGGACCTGACTCCGCGCGGCATCCGCACCCATCTCGATCTCAACAAGCCGATTTATGCGCGCACGGCAGCCTATGGCCATTTTGGCCGCAAGCCAGGCCGCGACGGCTCTTTTTCCTGGGAAAAGCTTGATCTGGTCAAGCCCCTCAAGGATGCTCTCAAGAACTGAGCCAGACCATCAAGCTTGGTGCTATAGAAATCATGACCAACGCACAAAGGCGCAGCCGGGCGACCGAGGCATTTTACGGTCGCCGCAAGGGAAAGCCTCTCAGGGCTGCGCAGGCCGAGGCGCTGGCAGCGCTACTGCCTGCGTTCAAGCTCGATCTGTCATCTCCACCACCGGACCCTCTCTCCAGTCTCTGGCAGAGTCCGGTGTCGGAGATCCGGCTCGAGATCGGCTTCGGCGGTGGCGAACATCTGCTTCATCGCGCATGCCATGCACCAGAAGTCGGGTTCATCGGCGTCGAGCCGTTCGTCAACTCCATGGCCAAGTTGCTGGCCGGGCTGGAAAGCCAGGGGCTCGAAAATATCCGGCTCTATGACGATGACGCCACGCGGGTGCTTGATTGGCTGCCCGAAGCCTGCCTCGATCGCATCGATCTGCTCTATCCCGATCCGTGGCCCAAGAAGAAGCACTGGAAGCGCCGTTTCGTCTCCCGGCTCAATCTCGACCGCTTTGCCCGTGTGCTCAAACCCGGCGGCCGCTTCGGCTTTGCCTCCGACATCGACTCCTATGTCAACTGGACGCTTGCTCACATGGCTGCACATTCGGGGTTCGACTGGACTGCCCGCAAGGCCAGCGACTGGCGCGAGCCATGGTCAGGCTGGCCCGGCACCCGCTATGAGGCCAAGGCGATCCGCGAAGGCCGCAAGCCTTGCTATCTCGAATTCGTCAGGCTCGCCTGAGACCCGCGTGTAGCGCTCACATTGAAAAGAAATTCAGCGGGAACAGACGGCCCTGTCCCGGCGCGCTGGACGGGCCAGCCGGCGCCTCCATGAAGCACTCATCTTCGAACCAGTCCCAATCGTCAATCCAGGTCCAGCAATCTGCGTCGACATAGGCCTGGGCTACCCGTTGCGCATACTCCACATCGGCGGGAAGGCGAATGAAGGGCCCCGGAGTTCGCTGGAAATAGGTCATTGCCAGGGGCAGCGAGCGCTCCGTGCAGTAGTTGGACATCCACAATTTGAATCCGATCTCTTGGCGCAGACGGTCGACGGCCCGGAAACATTGCACATGATCTTCGTGGCCGTACTCTCCCCAGGGATTATGGGTGAACACATTCATGTCTTCGCTCAGCATCGGACGAAGCCGCTCGACGATGGTGAAGAAATTGTCGTTATAGGCCTGCGCCAGCCGTGCCGCCGGCGCTGGGCTGTCAGCCGGGACCATTTTTTTCACCATCGATTTGATATCGCGCATCGTCGCCGTCGCGGTAAAGGCCAGCCCGGTTTCCGACATCTCGGGCGACGTCCAGTCGGCGCAGCCGTAAGAGCCCGCTTCGGCCAGTTCCAGCCAGGTTACGTTGTCGTGCGGCAGATTGGCTATTGCGGCCGCACGCTTGTTGCCAAGATCCGGTACAGCCCAGAAGTCGCGATAAAGGATGATCACCTGGCGGGCCTGTTGCATGATCGACGAAAACCACAAGATCTCGTCATCGGGATGGGCGGCGACGATCACCGCATTCTCGAGTAGGTCGTGTTGCTTTCTCATTGCGGTCTTTCGTTTCGCTCCGGGTCGGGGGGCGACAATTCGCGGCCGAATGACCAGTCTGAGTCAATCAGGTTTACTTATGGTTACGCGGCCGGGCGTCACTGGATTGGGGCGATGTCGCCGGTCAATCGCGCGACCGCGCGGCGCTGGAGGTGCAAAGTTGCAAGAATCGCGAAATATCTTGCCCCTGAGCTTGAAGCAGGCTATATAACGCCCAAATTCTTGATCGTTCTGAGCAAGGGTGGGCCCGCGAGGACCCGCTCTTTTTTGTTGCCAGGCGCTCAGTTGAACCATTGCAGCGTGTGTCATGCCGAAGATGACACACAAGCCACACCGCAGCACGTTTCAAATGTGCTGTATGATTCAGTCCTCAAATCGAAGCCGGTTTGCGGACTCATGCAGCAGCCAGGACCAGGGACCGATGACAGACGACACCGCAATGCCTCATGAGGAAAGACTGGTCACCGAAACCGGCGTTGACGCGCGCATTGCCGAAATTGTCGAGCCGCTGATTCAATCTCTGGACATGCGCCTTGTGCGGGTTCGCCAGTTGAGTCAGAATGGATTGACACTGCAAATCATGGCGGAACGCAACGACGGCACCATGAGCGTCGAGGACTGTGAAGCGGTTTCCCGCGCGATTTCGCCGGCGCTGGATGTCGAGGATCCTGTCGAGAAGGCCTATCATCTGGAAATCTCGTCACCCGGTATCGACCGGCCGTTGGTGCGAAAGTCCGATTTCCTGCGCTGGGAAGGCCATCTGGCCCGTTGCGATGCGTCGGTCCTGATCAATGGCAGAAAGCGTTTTCGCGGATACATCCGTGATGTGACCGAGACCGCATTTTCGGTCGAGCGCGAGCAGCCGGTCGAGGGCGAGATCAATATTGCGGTGATTCCGTTTTCGGCGCTGGCCGAGGCCAAGCTGGTGCTGACCGATGAGCTGGTTCGCGAATCGCTGCGCGCAGACAAGGCCGCAAAGGCCGCACAGGCTCTCGAGGAGCCCGCAGACGATGAAAATGAAGAAGCCGGTGACGCCGGAGAGGCCGGGGACAAGGCCTGAAACGATTTTGATGGTGCCCGCCGGGCTCAGTTGATCAGGTCCGTTTGATGGACCCAAACCAGACAAGGCCCGCCGGTTGCGAGCCGACACATGGAGACAGACATGGCAGTCAGTGCAAACAGGCTTGAGCTTCTTCAGATCGCCGATGCGGTCGCTCGCGAGAAGTCCATTGACCGCGAGATCGTGATCTCCGCGATGGCGGACGCGATCCAGAAGGCTGCGCGTTCGCGCTACGGATCGGAATCCAACATACGGGCTGACATCAACGCAAAGACCGGCGAAATCCGATTGCAGCGTCTTCTCGAGGTTGTCGAGCATGCAGAGGATTACTCGACCCAGATCCCGCTGATGCTGGCGCGTGACCGCAATCCCGATGCGCAGCTTGGCGATTTCATTGCTGATCCGCTGCCGCCGATGGATTTCGGCCGTATCGCGGCCCAGTCCGCCAAGCAGGTGATCGTGCAGAAGGTGCGGGAAGCCGAGCGCGACCAGCAGTTCGACGAGTTCAAGGATCGCATTGGCGAGATCGTCAACGGCACGGTCAAGCGCGTCGAGTACGGCAACGTCATCGTCGATCTCGGCCGTGGCGAAGGCATCATCCGGCGCGATGAAACCATCCCGCGCGAAGCCTTCCGCTATGGCGATCGGGTTCGTGCCTATGTGTATGACGTGCGCCGCGAGCAGCGCGGACCGCAGATTTTCCTCTCGCGCACCCATCCGCAGTTCATGGTCAAGCTGTTCATGATGGAAGTGCCGGAAATCTATGACGGCATCATTGAAATTCGTTCGGTCGCGCGTGATCCGGGCAGCCGCGCCAAGATTGCCGTGATCTCCAATGATTCCGCCATCGATCCGGTCGGTGCCTGCGTCGGCATGCGCGGCAGCCGTGTGCAGGCCGTCGTGGGCGAATTGCAGGGCGAGAAAATTGACATCATTCCCTGGTCACCCTCGCCGGCGAGCTTCATCGTCAACGCGCTGCAGCCGGCCGAGGTGAGCAAGGTGGTGCTCGACGAGGATGCCGAGCGCATCGAAGTCGTGGTGCCGGACGAGCAGTTGTCACTGGCCATCGGCCGTCGCGGCCAGAATGTCCGGCTTGCCTCGCAGTTGACCGGCTGGGACATCGACATCCTCACCGAGGAAGAAGAAAGCCAGCGCCGTCAGAAGGAATTCCACGAGCGCACGCAGCTGTTCATGGAAGCGCTTGATGTCGACGAAATGGTCGGCCAGGTGCTCGCCTCGGAAGGCTTCAGCCAGGTTGAGGAAGTGGCCTATGTCGAAATCGGTGAAATCACCGCGATCGAAGGCTTTGACGAGGAAACTGCAAACGAGCTTCAGACCCGTGCGAAGGAATACCTCGACAGGATCGAGGCCGAGCTGGATACCAAGCGCCAGGAGCTGGGTGTTGAGGATGAGTTGCGCTCGATCCCCGGGATCACCACCGCGATGATGGTGGCGCTCGGTGGCGACGGGATCAAGACAATCGAAGATTTCGCCGGCTGTGCCGTTGACGATCTGACCGGTTGGTCGGAGCGCAAGGATGGTGAAACCAAACGCTTTGAAGGCCTGTTTTCCAGCCTCGAGGTGACCCGGGCGGAAGCTGAGCAAATGATCTTGCAGGCACGTCTTGCGGTGGGCTGGATCTCCGAAGACGAATTGGTCGTCGAGGAGGCAGAAGGCGAAGACGAAGGCGAAGGCGAGGGCGGAGGCGAAGCTGCCGAAGGCGAGGCCGAAGCCGCTGCAGCGGAAACAGTGGTGGCGGCAGGCGACGAGCAGGCCTGAGGTCCAGCGTTGCCGGAGGCGTTGCAGTGAAGGTCAGGATCGAGCCCGTGAACGACCGGATGTGCATAGTGACCAGGGAGCGGGGTCAATCCGACGGGTTGATCCGGTTCGTGGCCGGGCCTGATGGCTCTGTTGTCCCGGATCTGCGCCTTGTCCTGCCGGGGCGGGGGTGCTGGGTGACGGCCGAGCGGGCCGCGGTTGACCTTGCGGTCAAGCGCAAGCTCTTCGGTCGGGCACTCAAGGTTGAGGTGACGGCGGATCCTGCATTGGGTGAAGTGGTCGACAGGCTGCTTTGTGACGGTTTATTCGGTATGATGAACCTGGCGCGAAAATCGGGCCAATTTGTTACCGGATCTGGTAAGGTGGATGACGCCTTGCGCTCAGGCGCTGCGGTGGCGCTGATGCATGCGACGGATGCCGCCGAGGACGGTGTGCGCAAATTGCGGCAGGCCAATACGGCCGGCGCAATGGGTGTCTATGAGGCTGAGGTGCCTGTCTTTCGGCAGTTTTCAGCCGATGAATTGGGGCTTGCTTTGGGCGATGGCGCTTTTATCCATGCCGCCGCGCTTGCAGGGCAGGCCGGTGAGGGTGTAGTGAAGCGCGCAAAGATGCTTGCGCGCTACAGAAACGGTCCCCAGGCGGGGCCGGACTGAAAACGGGCTGCCGGGCATTAAAGCCCGGGTGCGATCTATCAAGAAGCCGGCGCGCAGATCAGCGATGCGGTTTCCCGCGGAAACGGATACGGAATGAACGACAGTAACGACGACAAGACAATCAGTGTACCCGGCAAGAAGACCTTCTCGCTGAAACGCCCCGCGATCGAGCAGGGGATGGTTCGCCAGGAGATGGGCCGTGGCCGTACCAAGGCTGTGGTGGTGGAGACGCGCAAGCGCCGCATCACCCGTCCCGAGGATGAAAAGCCGGTGCCGCCGGTGACCCTCAAGCCGCGGCCGGCAGCGCCAGTTGCCGACAAGCCGGCCGATGTGCCTGCTTCTGCTGCACCAGCCGCTCCCCGCGCGCCGGCTGCCGCTGCAGCGCCGTCGACCCCGGCAAGCGCGCAAACTCCGTCGAAGCCGCAAGCTCCGGTTACCCCTCCGCGGGCTCCGGCGCCGAAGGCTCCGCCGCGCGGTGCTGTCCTCAACCAACTGTCCGCCAATGAAGTCGAAGCCCGTCGCCGCGCCTTGCAGGAAAGTCGTGTGCGGGATTTGGAAGAGCGCAAGCGTGCCGAAGAAGAGGCCGCCCGCCGCGCCATTGAGGAAGCTGAAAACGCCCGCCTCAAGGCCATAGAAGATGCGCGCCTCGCCGAGGAAGCCGAAAAGCAGGCCCTCCTGGATGCCGAGGCTGCTGCCAACGCGCCGGCCGAAGCGGTGCCGCCCACCGCCGAGGAGCCTGTGCGGGCTCGTCGTCGTGAAAGCGAAGACGAAACCCCGGCGCGCCCCAGTGGTGCGCCCCGTCCCGGTGGCCCAGCCCGTCCAGGCGCCAAGGGTGCGCGTCCTGAAGCGGCCAAGCCGGCGCGTCCCAAGGCCGAAGAAGATCGGCGCCGTGGCAAGCTGACACTGACCGCAGCACTCAATGATGACGGCAATTCGCGTGGCCGCTCCTTGTCTGCCATGCGCCGCCGTCAGGAAAAAATGCGCCGCTCGATGGCGCAGGAGCCACGCGAAAAGGTCATGCGCGAGGTGCAACTGCCGGAAACCATCACCATTCAGGAGCTTTCGCAGCGCATGGCCGAACGGTCGGTCGATGTGATCAAGTACCTGATGAAGGAAGGCCAGATGATGAAGCCTGGCGATCTCATCGATGCCGATCTGGCGGAGATCATCGCTGGCGAATTCGGTCACACCGTCCGCCGTGTTTCGGAATCCGATATCGAACTGGGCATTTTCAATGTCGAGGACAAGGGCGGCGAAACGGTCTCGCGGCCTCCGGTGGTCACCATCATGGGTCACGTCGACCACGGCAAGACCTCGTTGCTCGATGCGATCCGCGACGCCAATGTGGTTTCGGGTGAAGCCGGTGGCATCACCCAGCACATCGGTGCCTACCAGGTCGAAAAGAATGGTCAGCTGATCACCTTCATTGACACGCCTGGCCACGCTGCCTTTACCGCGATGCGTGCCCGCGGCGCCGAAGCCACCGACATCGCCATTCTGGTGGTGGCCGCTGACGACGCCGTGATGCCGCAGACAGTGGAATCGATCAATCACGCCAAGGCGGCGGGTGTTCCCATCATCGTGGCGATCAACAAGATCGACAAGCCGACCGCCGATGCACAGAAGGTTCGCACCGATCTGCTGCAGCACGAAGTGTTTGTCGAAAGCATGGGCGGCGAGGTTCTCGACGTCGAGGTGTCGGCCACCAAGCAGCTCAATCTCGACAAGCTGCTCGACGCGATCCTTCTGCAGGCTGAACTGCTGGATCTCAAGGCCAACCCCGATCGCACCGCCGAAGGCGTGGTGATCGAGGCCAAGCTGGATCGCGGCCGCGGTTCGGTCGCCACCGTGCTGGTCCAGACCGGTACGCTCCGCACGGGTGAAATCCTCGTGGCCGGCGATCAGTGGGGCCGAGTGCGCGCTCTGGTCAACGACCGTGGTGAGCAGGTCAAGGAAGCCGGCCCGGCGTTCCCCGTGGAAATTCTCGGGTTGCAGGGCACGCCGCAGGCCGGTGACCGCTTTGCGGTCGTCGAGAATGAAGCCCGCGCGCGCGAAATCGCCGATTACCGTCAGCGGCTTGCCCGTGACAAGGCGGCGGCGCGCCAGAGCGGCTCACGCGGCTCGCTCGAGCAGATGATGACACAGCTGCAGGATACCGGCAGCCAGGAATTTCCGCTGCTGGTTAAGGGCGACGTGCAGGGCTCGATCGAAGCCATTGCAAGCGCCATCGACAAGCTCGGAACCGAAGAAGTCCGGGCCCGGATCATCCATTCCGGCGCCGGAGGGATCACCGAGTCCGATATCTCGCTGGCGGAGGCTTCGGGCGCCGCTATCATCGGCTTCAACGTCCGTGCCAACAAGCAGGCACGTGATGCAGCCGAACGGGATGGCGTCGAGATCCGCTACTACAACATCATCTACGATCTGATTGATGATGTGAAGGCGGCGATGTCGGGCATGCTCTCGCCGGAGCGTCGCGAGACCTTCCTTGGCAATGCCGAAATCCTCGAGGTGTTCAACATCACCAAGGTCGGCAAGGTTGCCGGTTGCCGTGTCACCGAAGGCAAGGTTGAACGTGGTTCGGGCGTCCGCCTGATTCGTGACAACGTTGTCATCCACGAAGGCAAGCTCAAGACGCTCAAGCGTTTCAAGGACGAAGTCGCCGAAGTCCATGGAGGCCAGGAGTGCGGTATGGCCTTCGAGAATTACGAAGACATCCGCGCAGGCGATGTCATTGAGTGTTTCCGCGTCGAACACATCACGCGCACACTCTGATCGGACGAGGGCCCGGCGCTTGATGTGCCGGGCCGCTGTTCCTTTTGTGCTGCCTCCCGCGGCGGGCATCCGACTGGATGCGCAAATTGCGCTGGAGGTGTTTGAATCAATGCATGGCCGTCATTGTCCAGAACAGTGTTTTGAACGCGACATGCATTCGGGCGCTCAGGCCCGCTGACCCGGTTGGAATCTCATGAGCAAGCCATCTTCCTCGGCTCCCTCCCAGCGTATGCTGCGTGTCGGCGAGCAGGTTCGCATCGCCATCACCCAGGTGCTGCAGCGCGGCGACGTGCGCGATCCGCTGCTTGAAACCGCCGTGATTTCCGTCTCCGAAGTGCGCATGTCGCCGGATCTCAAGATCGCCACGGCCTATGTCACGCCGCTTGGCCTGAAGGACCATGACGCCGTCATCGCCGCACTGAACAAGCATTCGCGCTATCTGCGCGGCCGTGTTTCGCCGCTGATCCGGCAGCTGAAGCACATGCCGGAACTTCGCTTCCGCGATGACACCAGCTTTGACAACTACGCCAGGATCGATGCGCTGCTGCGCTCTCCCGAGGTCGCTCGCGATCTTGATCGGGCACAGGACGCGGACGAGTCGGGCGATGGTCCGGGGTCCGAAGGCGAAGGGGACGTCTGAAATGGCGCGACGGGGCAAGAAAAAAGGCCGGCCGATATCGGGCTGGCTGGTTCTCGACAAGCCGTGGGATTTCGGTTCCACGGAAGCTGTCTCCAAGGTCAAATGGCTGTTCAAGGCGGACAAGGCCGGTCATGCCGGGACCCTCGATCCGCTTGCGTCGGGCATGCTGCCGATTGCGCTGGGGGACGCCACCAAGACGGTTCCCTATGTCATGGACGGGCGCAAAGTTTACGAATTTACGGTCGCCTGGGGGCAGCAGCGCAACACCGACGATCTTGAGGGCGCCATCACCGCGCAATCCGATGATCGCCCGGACCGGGCCGCTATTGAAGCGATACTGCCTGCTTACACCGGCGTGATCGAACAGGTGCCGCCGGCCTTTTCCGCCGTCAAGATTGCTGGAGAGCGCGCCTATGATATGGCCCGCGACGGCGTGGAGGTGGAAATTCCCGCCCGCGAGGTCGAAATCCACCGGATCACCTTGGTTGGCTGCCCCGACCCGGACCATGCGGTGTTCGAGGTCGAATGCGGCAAGGGCACCTATATCCGCGCTCTGGCCCGCGATTTCGGCCGTGAGCTCGGCTGTTACGGTCATATCTCCGCGCTGCGCCGATCGATGGTCGCCCCCTTTGCCGAGGCGGCGATGGTGCCGCTTGCCGATCTGATCGCGCTTGAGGAGATCGAGGACGACGCCGAACGCCTTGCCCGGCTTGATGCCTATCTGGTGCCGCCCGGCGAGGCGCTGGGCATGTTGCCGCGCATCGATGTCAGCGAGGATCAGGCGCACCGCATCCGCATGGGCAATCCGATCATCCTGCGTGGCCGCGATGCCCCGATCGCGACCGATGATGCCTGCGCTTTTGTGCGTGGCGGGCTGCTCGCGATCGGCGAGGTGGCAGGCGGTGAATTTCGCCCCCGACGGGTCTTCAAGGGCTGACGCATGTCGCGGTCAAGTGATTTGATTTGGACGACGGCGGACAGGCATTGATCAAACCGGATACGGCGTATTGTTCGCATTGTGTTGCATCCGAAGCGCTGTAGAAAAAGGTCCGGTTACCACGGACCAGCGTAAGAAGCCTCGATCCGGTCGGCGACCAGATCTTGCAGCCGCCACAGCTTGCGATCATGGATGCCAAGGCTTTCCAGCATCGTGACGGTGGCAAAGAGATACTCTGCCATCGAACCGCGAAAGCCGCACGCCTGGGCAAGTGTGGCAGCGATTTCCTCGTCGGATAGCCCCGCGACATAGCGGGCGTTGTTGCGGTCCATGGCAAAAGTCAGCGCCCGCAGCGGCCCCTGATCGGTCGCGACCTTGATCCAGCGCCAGGGAAACGCTGACGGAAGCTGGCTGAGTTCGCGCCGGATCAGCCGGTGCAGTTCCTGCTCCAGCCCGGCCTGCGGCAAGCGGTAGGCCATGCCCTTGCACTGGCCGCCGCGATCGAGCGCCATCATCAGGCCCGGCGCTTCATGGCTGCCGCGGAAGCGGTGATCCGGCCCGAGGCAAAACCGCCGCCGCCAGCCGATCGCCGTGGCCAGCCGCTTCTCCTCGAATGCGGTTTCCGGCCTCCAGATCAGCGAGCCATAGCCAAACAACCAGAAATCATCACCCGGTGGACAGGTTTCCAGCATGCCCTCGACTGCCTCCTGGTAGTCCGCATCGGTTGCTGTCCGGAACTCCGGCAGCAGTTTCGGTCCGGGATCCTCGATGTCGCGATGGACGACATCAACATGGCGTTGCGACAGCCGCATTCGTCTGTGTCCGGACATTGTTGCAGGGCTCCTTCCGCTCGGTGGCCAGAACTTGCGAAAGGTCCGTTGAGCGCCTTCGCCTGTCAAGTGCGTTTCAAACCGGCTTGCACCGGCTCGCCCCTTGCGGCAGTTTGTATGCCGACGGGAGAAAGCTGATGAAAAGCATCTCAAATGCCGCAGCCATTATCGTTCTCGCAGGTGCGGTCCTGTCGGTGTCGAGTGACCCCGTCCAGGCGCTGACGCCGGGTTATGACGCGGGCGGCTGCGGCTGGTACATCATTCTGGGCTGCGCGAAAAGCCTGAACCAAGCAAACCGCACACTCTCCCGGCTTGGCGGGCCGATGGTCGGCGGCGGTGCGGGGTCGCGCGTGCTCAACACGTCCGATGTCGATGGCTTCCGCAACGGATTTTACTGTGTCGCCGATGGGCCTTACGTCTCCGAGGCAGATGCCGGCTCCGTTGCCTGGCGCGAGGCAGTCCCGGACGCTACCTCAAACGCGGCTGCTAGGGCGTCATGATTTATCGCTCAACGCTCCAGGGCTCGGCTCAAGCGCGCCGCTGTGGTGATTGCCGGCAGCGGCCACCGGGTTGCTCGCCAAATTTTCCTTTCATTTCGGCTGGAATTGGCCTATAGCCCAGCCGTTATCGCCGGTTTGTCCGGCCTGACGTTCGAGGCCCTTGCTGGACGACATCCCGGCAGCGGGCGCCATATCCATCCAGACTGAAAGGATTTACGATGTCGATTACGCCTGAGCGCAAGGCTGCGCTGATCGAAGAATATGCAATCAAGCCCGGCGATACCGGGTCACCGGAAGTCCAGGTTGCGATTCTGACCGAACGGATCAACAATCTGACCGGCCACTTCAAGGACAACAAGAAGGACAACCACTCACGGCGCGGGCTGTTGACGATGGTGTCCACGCGTCGCTCCCTGCTGGATTATGTCAAGCGCAAGGAAGAAGCGCGATACACCGCGCTGATCGCCCGTCTGGGCATCCGCCGCTAAACTGCTGTTCGGCGGGCGACGCGATCCGCATCGCCCGCCGAAACCTTTCTCCGGTCTCCGATCCAGCCAATGGAAAAGGAACCGTGGCGCTGCGGCGCGCACCATCAGGCCCAGAGGGCCACACGTCGCGCCGAAACCGTTCTGCTCTCCGGGCACTCCGGATCAGAACACCCAAAATAGCCTGTCATGGGGCAGGATTGCCGGATGCTTTCGCCGCCATATGCCGCGCGGCCAGACACAAAGCCTCCCGCTGTCTTGCCCGAGATGCGCTCAATCAAACGGGGCAGTGAAGCGCAAGGCCGATAAAAACGGCCGGCCCACATGCCCGCACACGAAGGACAAGACATGTTCGATACCCACAAGGTCGAGATTGAATGGGGCGGTCGTCCGCTCACACTGGAAACCGGCAAGGTTGCCCGCCAGGCTGATGGCGCGGTCATCGCCACCTACGGCGAAACCGTCGTGCTCGCCACCGTCGTTTCGGCCAAATCGCCCAAGCCCGGCCAGGATTTCTTTCCGCTGACCGTCAACTACCAGGAAAAGACCTACGCGGCCGGCAAGATCCCCGGCGGCTATTTCAAGCGCGAAGGCCGCCCGAGCGAGAACGAGACGCTGACATCGCGCCTCATCGACCGCCCGCTGCGCCCGCTGTTTCCTGATGGCTACAAGAACGACACCCAGATCATCATCACCGTTCTGCAGCACGACCTGGAAAACAACCCCGACATCCTGGCGCTGGTTGCAGCGTCGGCTGCGCTGACCATTTCCGGCATCCCGTTCATGGGCCCGATCGCAGGCGCCCGCGTCGGCTACATCGCCGGCGACTATGTGCTCAACCCGCATGTCGACGAAATGCCTGAATCAGACCTCGACCTCATCGTTGCCGGTACATCCGACGCTGTGCTGATGGTCGAATCCGAGGCCAAGGAACTCGGTGAAGACGTCATGCTCGGCGCCGTCATGTTCGGCCACAAGGCCATGCAGCCGGTCATCGACGCGATCATCAAGCTCGCCGAAGCCGCTGCGAAAGAGCCGCGCGACTTTGCCGTCGAGGACAACTCGGCGCTGGAAGCCGAAATGCTCGCCATGTGCGAAGCCGGTCTGCGCGACGCCTACAAGAACACCGACAAGACAGCCCGCTACAACGCTCTCGATGCGGTCAAGGCCAAGGTCAAGGAGCACTTTGCTCCGGCTGACGGCGAAGAGCCCCGCTTCAGCAATGAAGTCATCGGCGCCGTCTTCAAGTCACTGCAGGCCAAGGTCGTCCGTGGCGCCATCATCGAGACCAAGAGCCGCATCGACGGCCGCGATTTCTCGACCGTGCGCCCGATCGTCTCCGAAGTCGGCCTGCTGCCGCGGACCCATGGGTCCGCGCTGTTCACCCGCGGCGAGACCCAGGCCATCGTTGTGGCCACGCTCGGCACCGGCGAAGACGAGCAGTATGTCGACAGCCTGACGGGGACCAAGAAGGCCACCTTCATGTTGCACTACAACTTCCCGCCTTACTCGGTTGGTGAAACCGGCCGCACCGGTTCGCCCGGCCGCCGCGAAATCGGTCACGGCAAGCTCGCCTGGCGCGCGATCCACCCGATGATGCCGTCCGCGGACCAGTTCCCCTACACGCTGCGCGTCGTCTCGGAAATCACCGAGTCCAACGGGTCGTCCTCGATGGCCACAGTCTGCGGCACATCGCTGGCGCTGATGGATGCAGGCGTGCCTCTGGCCAAGCCTGTCGCCGGTATCGCCATGGGCCTGATCAAGGAAGCCGACGACTTTGCGGTTCTCTCCGACATTCTGGGTGACGAGGATCACCTCGGCGACATGGACTTCAAGGTCGCAGGCACCACCGACGGCATCACCGCCCTGCAGATGGACATCAAGATCGACGGCATCACCGAAGAGATCATGAAGATCGCGCTTGGCCAGGCCAAGGACGGCCGCTTGCACATTCTGGGCGAGATGGGCAACGCGCTGACGGAAAGCCGTGGCCAGCTGGGCGAGTTCGCGCCACGCATCGAAGTCATGAACATCCCGGTCGACAAGATCCGTGACGTCATCGGCACAGGCGGCAAGATCATCCGCGAAATCGTTGAGAAGACCGGCGCCAAGATCAACATCGACGACGACGGCACCATCAAGATTGCCTCGTCCTCGGGCAAGGAAATCGAGGCCGCCAAGAAGTGGATCCACTCGATCACGGCCGAGCCGGAAGTCGGCGTGATCTATGAGGGCACCGTGGTCAAGGTTGCCGATTTCGGCGCCTTCGTCAATTTCTTCGGTCCCAAGGACGGTCTGGTCCACATCTCCCAGCTCGCCGCCGAACGCGTCGCCAAGACCGCAGATGTGGTCAAGGAAGGCCAGAAGGTCTGGGTCAAGCTGCTCGGGTTTGACGAGCGCGGCAAGGTCCGCCTGTCGATGAAGGTCGTCGATCAGGAAACCGGCAAGGAAGTCGAAGCCGGCGAATAAGCCGCGTTACGTTCGGTTGACGGCGGGGAACCGCCAGATGGCCATGCCATGAAAAATGCCCCCGGATCGCAATGATCCGGGGGCTTTTTGTTTGAGCGCCGTGCCGTCGAGCTGAATCCTCAAGGATTCCCTGTTCGGCTCAAGCTGAATGAAATTGACAGGCTATATCAAACCCGGCGAAGCCCGTGCTGGTGGAGCAGATTGATCAGCATATCCTTGGCCTCTGTCCTGTGCATCCAGTGCACCTGGCGGGCGGCCTTGGAATCACCCTTGGCGATAGCCTCATAGAGCGCGCGATGGTCCTGATTGGATTTGCTGGGCATTGGCCGCATATGCAGCGTCAAGGCCCGTGCCCGGCGGACCTGGTCGTTGAAATTTGAAACGATGGTCTGGATGCGCTTGTTGCCGCCCAGGCGGACAAGTTCGTCATGGAAGGCGGCGTCGGCGCGGGCCCAGCCTTCGCGGTCATTGGCTGCCACGCTGGCTTCCATCTCGACAATCGCGGTCTTCAGCCGGGACAATTCCTGTTCCGAATAACCGGCGTCAGCAGCGAGCGAGGCGGCGAGGCTTTCAAGCTCGGTCAGCACCTCGTAGATCTCGCGCATGTCGTCGGCCGACAGGGCTGATATCCGGACGCCCTTGCGCGGTCTGACTTCCAGCAGACCCTGCGATTCGAGCACCAGCGTCGCCTCGCGCACCGGTGTTCTCGACATGCCGAGCTTTTCCGCGAGTTCGCTTTCAAGGTGATCTGACCCTGGAGGCAATTCGCCGGCAAAAATCAACGCTCTGAGAGCATCCACCGCCCGAATACTCTGAGATTTTGCCTTTGCTTCCTCCGACACCCTACACCCCTTGTTTGCGACCCTCGCTTGCTGACCGGTAGATCGCTTCTTCCACCTCTATAACACGAAGATAATCGGCCGCAGTGTTTTCGAACGGTCTTCTTTCCAGCAGGCCCTCGACGACATGACGCTGAAGCGCAAACACGCAATCACCGGCAAAGCCGCGCCAGTCTTTTGGCTCCAGCAGCGTCCGCGTCGCGGTCTCACCGAAAGAGCGCAGATAGAGGGCGCCGTTGCCGGCAAGAGTAATGGTCCCGGTGGTGCCTTCCAGCAGCGCTTCACCCAGTGTGGTGCGGGTGTTTTCGGATGCGTGATCAAGATGCCGGTTGCCGTCGAAGATGGCCCGGACGCCGTGATCGAAATCGAAAATGATGTAGCCGGCATCCTCTCCGGCAATCACCGGGTTCATTTTTCTCAGATCAGCATAGACTGCCTGGATATCTCCGAGCAGGAATCGGAACGTGTCGATCCAGTGCACTGCGGTCTCGTGGACGAGAAAGCGCTCCATCTTCTGAAAATAGGGCTGCCGCGAGAGATAGGCATCAGGGCCTTGTCCATCGCCGGTCCGCAACCGGAAAGTCAGTTGATGAACATCACCGATGTCGCCGGCGGCAAGAGCGCGAGCCATCTCCCGATACCAGGGCTGGAAGCGGAAATTCTCGTGCACGATCAGCGGAACGCCTTTGTCCGCAGCGAGAGAGACCGCCGTCCGAGCTTCATCAAGTGAAGTGCAGAACGGCTTCTGGCATATGATCGCCGTGACGCCGTGCTCCAGAGCCGCCTTGATTGCACCCAGATGGGTCTCGGGCGGCGTGATGATGTCGAGCAGGTCCGGCGTCGTCGCTTCGAGCATGTGCCCCAGATCGCTGAATGCCGGGTAACCGGTCTGCCGGGCCTTCTCGATGTTCCTGTTGGCAATGCCGACCAGCTCCACCGCTTCAATCCGCTCCCAGGCGTCAAAGTGAAACTGGCTGAAATATCCCGCCCCAAGACAGGCGACCCGTATGGTATTGTCCAAGATCACGCCCTTGCTGTTATCTGTTCCAGAACCGCCTCGGCGGCGGCTTCGGTGCCGCTGGTTCCGCCAAGATCGCGGGTCAGGACGCTGCCATCGGCAACCACCTGATACACCGCGTCGCGCAATTTCGCCCCATCAGACACCATCGTTTCGATGTTGTGCTTCGTGCCGAGCCAGTCAAGCATCATGGCGGCCGACAGGATCATGGCGAATGGATTGGCCACGCCCTTTCCGGCAATGTCGGGGGCTGATCCGTGACACGGTTGGAACACCGCGTGATTAAGCCCGATATCGGCAGACGGCGCCAGTCCAAGCCCGCCCATGATGCCGGCGCCAAGATCGGACAGGATGTCGCCAAACATGTTTTCGGTGACCAGCACATCAAACAGCCAAGGCTTTTCCACCATCCAGAGTGCGGTCGCGTCGACATAGGCATGGTCTGCGATAAGGTGAGAATACTCCTTGGCCACGCCATCGAAGATCTCGCGGAAAAAGGCAAAGGCGCGAAACACATTGGCTTTGTCGACGCAGGTCACACGGCCCTTGCCGGTTCCCAGGGCCTTGCGTTGCTGGGCATAATCAAATGCGAACCGGAACAGTTTTTCACTGGTCTTGCGCGTGATCAGAAGCGTCTCGCGTGCCTCATCCTTGCTGACCGCCCCTTTGCCCATGGAGAAAAACAGGCCTTCCGTGCTTTCCCGGATCAGGACGAAGTCGATCGACTGGCCGCCTGAAAGCTTGAGCGGGGTCGGTTGACCCTGCACCACCCGGACAGGGCGAACCCCGGCAAACAGGTCGAGCTCGATCCTGAGATCCAGCTGCGGCGAAATTTCGGTTCCGTCCTGATAGCGAACGGAGGGCAGCCCCATGGCCGCCAGCAAGATCGCATCGGCGTTCCGTGCCGTCTCCATTGACGCCACTGGCAGCGACTCTCCGGTTTGCGCATAATGAGCGGCGCCGGCCGGGGCTTTGGAAAAGGCCAGTCCGTAATCCTGCTGCTGTTTTGCAAGGGCTTCAAGAATGCGTATCGTAGGGGCAGTGATTTCGGGCCCGATGCCGTCACCTTCAAACACCGCAATTTCAAATGACTGGACCATAAGTTTCCCCTGAGTGATCGACCGATGCTGAAAACACCGGATTTGTCCGCAAAACGAATTTGACAATGAATTTGTTAATGTATACGTTAAATAATTGCAACACTGATTTTTTGCCTGGGAGGACAATATGAACACTCTGCTCAAGACGTTGACCGTGACAACCGCGCTAATGGGCGCGCTGGGGGCCGGCGCCAATGCCCAAACGGTCCTGAAGTTCAGCCACACCGACAATCCTGGCGGATCCCGGCAGGCGGCTGCCGAGGTTTTTGCCGAGAAGGTGAAGGAATATACCGAGGGCCGCTACGAGATTCGCATATTCCCTGCTGGCCAGCTTGCCAACGACCCGAAGGCGATCGAGCAACTGCAGCTTGGCGGTGTCGATTTCACCGTCTCTGCGACCGGATCCTACGCCACTCACCTGACCACCCTCAATCTCACCGCAATGCCGTTCCTGGTCGACACCTACGAGCAGGGCTGGGAATTCTATGATAATTCCGAATGGCTCAGGGGCGAATTCGACAAGCTGCCTGAAGTTGGTTTCCGGGTGCTGGCCACTTGGGAGGCGGGGTTCCGCAGTTACACCACCAAAGATCCGCTGACATCTCCGGCCGATGCGGCAGGCAAGAAAATGCGCGTGTTTCCCAACGACATGATCCGTTGGACCATGGAAGCGGTCGGCTTTCAGACCGTGGTGATGCCGATCACCGACGTGTATCTTGCGATCCAGCAGGGCACCGTCGATGGTCAGGAGAATCCGGTTGATACGATCAAGTCGCTCCGCTTCTACGAGGTCGCGCCCCACATCACGCTGACCCGGCATGTCTACAGCCCGTTGCCGTTGACGATTTCGGAGAAGACCTGGCAGGCCTTTTCGGACGCCGACAAGGAAGCGGTCAGGAAAGCCGCAGCCGAATCCTCTGCCTTCAGCCGCGACTTGGTCAAGAACTCGGTCAATGCGCAGCTTGAGGAAATGACTGCAGAGGGCGCCAAGGTGTCGACGCCCGAGATTGGGCCGTTCCGGGAAGCCGTCGCATCCGTCTATGACCAGGCGCGCGGTGTCTATGGCGCGGAAGCCGTTGACAAGGTGCTGGCCGATGCCGCCAAGATCCGTGAGATGATGCCGGCGAAATAGGCTTTCGTTAATCGTAAACCCGGGATCAGGACCGTCGCGGTCCTGATCCTTTGTCTGGGACTTTGGCATGGATTACAGGGCAATCTATCCGCTTGCATTACGGGTTATAAGTCGCTTGATCGATCTGTGTCTGGTGCTTGGCGGTCTATCAATCGTGACGCTTGTTTTTGTCAACGCAACACTTAGGGGCGCGGCGGGATTTGATCTTGCCTGGTCGCTGGAAGTCACCGCCTTCCTTCTGCTCTGGACGACCTTTCTCGGCTGTGCAGCGGCAATCGCCCGCGGCGCACATATGCGCGTCACCGAGATCGTCGAGCTGTTCGTGCCAAAAGCACTCCACCGCTTCCTCTCCGCTGCGATCAATTTCATTGTGCTGGTGATGATGCTGAGCCTGATTGTCGAGGGCTATTCGATCTCTAGCCATACCTGGGCGCAGCGGACGACGGTGCTGTATTGGCCGGTCGGTTTTCTTTATGCCTCGATGCCTGTGGGCATCGCGCTGTCGCTGATTTTCCATACCTTCAACATGGTGCATGACTGGCGTTCGCCACCGGGGGGCGATGGCCTGACGGTTGCCCACCATGTCGATGGCGCCGATACGGGAGCCGTGCTGTGATCCTGCTTTTCGTTGTCGCGGTGTTTCTCGTCACCGTGTTTGTCGGCGTGCCGCTGGTCTGGGCGATCCTGATCACAGCCGTTCTGCCGATCATCGTGTTTGATTTGGGCTATCCGCTGCAGGCGCTCTATCTCAATTTCATCGGCGGGGTCGAACCCAACCATTTTCTCGCCATTCCGCTGTTCATCGTGGCGGGTGAACTGATGAGCCGCGGCGGTGTCGGCATGCGCATCATCGGCTTCGCCAGGGCGGCCTTCGGCTTCATGCCGGGCGGGCTGGGCATGGTGGTGGTCGGCGCTTCGATGATCTTCGGCGGCATCTCCGGGTCGGCGATTGCCGACAGCGCCGCAATCGGTTCGGTGATGATCAAGAACATGGCCAAGGAAGGCTATGACAAGGCGTTTGCCGCCGGGCTGGTCGCTGCCGCCGGGACCATCGGCATCATCATCCCGCCATCGATCCCGATGCTGATCTACGGATTTGTCGGCAATGTCTCGGTGGCCGATCTGTTTCTGGCCGGAACGATTCCTGGCATCATCTTCGGCCTCGCCTTCATGCTGGTCTGCTATTATGTCGGCAAATCAACCGGCTGCGATCCTGGTGGCCGCACCACCACACGGGCGGAACTGTGGAGTTCGTTTGTCGGCACCGCACCCGCACTGTTCATGCCGATCCTCATTCTCGGTGGAATTTTCAGCGGCTGGGTCACCCCCACCGAAGCGGCTGCGCTGGCCGTGGTCTACGGGCTGGTGGTCACGATCTTCGTCTACCGGGATTTCCGGATCAAGGACCTGCCGCAATTGATGGTCGATGCCTTTGTCACCAGTGCCACGGTGATGGTGGTGATC
The DNA here is from genome assembly GCF_029210485.1 of Hoeflea sp. YIM 152468. Taxonomy (GTDB): domain Bacteria; phylum Pseudomonadota; class Alphaproteobacteria; order Rhizobiales; family Rhizobiaceae; genus Hoeflea. The sequence continues at coordinate 105,210 of NZ_JARGET010000038.1, read as the reverse complement.
GGCGCGACCACGGTTCTCGGCTGGTTGATCACGCTCGAGCAGATGCCGCAGGTGCTGGTTGCCTTTGTGCAGGACCTGTCATCAAGCCCCTGGGTCTTTCTCATCCTGGTCAATCTGGTGCTGCTGATCCTCGGCCTGGTTCTCGATCCCGTGCCGGCGATCCTGTTGACCGCGCCGCTGTTCCTGCCGACCGCGCAGGCCTTCGGCATCGATCCGGTGCATCTGGGCGTGATCATGACCTGCAATGTGGCGGTCGGGTTGTTTACTCCGCCGGTCGGAGCCACCCTCTATGTCGCCTCGCGCATCTCCGGCGTCGGGGTGCTTTCCATCGCGCGCAGAATGGGCATGCTGTACTTTGCCGCCATCGGCGCGCTGTTGCTGGTCACCTATGTTCCCGCCGTGTCGATGACATTGGTCTATCTGTTTCGTTAAGTGAGGTTGGTATGTTTGCTGTTGTTGTCACGTTCAAGATAAAGGCCGGCATGATCAACGAGTTCATGCCGCTGATGCTCGAAAATGCTCAGGCCTCGCTGCGCGATGAGCCCGCTTGCCATCAGTTCGATGTCTGCACCGATGCGGCGCAGCCCGACAGTGTTTTCCTCTACGAGATCTACTCAGATCTTGCCGGCTTCGATGCACACAGGCAGACGCCCCATTTCAAGAAGTTCGACGCCGCCGTTTCGCAAATGATCGAGTCCAAGGACGTGCGCACCTTCGCCCGCGTGCATCAATGATCTGGGAAGTCTACGCCCTCAAATATGCCGACCGCAATTCGCGGACGCGCAAGGACAGCTTCCTCTTCGACGACAATCATGACCAGCCGCATGCGATGGATTATTTCATCTGGGTGCTCAAATGCGGTGACCAGGTCATTGTGGTCGATACCGGCTATGACGAAGCTGAAGCGCGGCACCGGGATCGGCCGATTATCCGGGAGCCGGCAGCCGCCTTGCAGGGGATCGGCCTCAAGCCGGAAGACATCACCACCCTGATCGTCACCCATCTGCATTACGATCATGCCGGTGGTCTCAACCAGTTTCCCAATGCCACCATTCATCTGCAATCCGCCGAAATGGCATACGCCACCGGGCCCTGCATGTGTCACGATACGCTGCGGATGCCGTTTTCCGCCGATCATGTCTGCGAGATGGTCCGGCGGGTCTATTCCGGTCGTGTGATGTTCCATGATGGCGATGGGGAAGTCGCCGATGGGGTGACGGTGCATTGCATCGGCGGCCATTCGCGCGGGCTTCAAGCCGTCCGGGTGCGCACAATGTCCGGGTGGCTCTGTCTGGCGTCTGACGCCGCGCATTATTATGAAAACGTGTTTGCCAGAAAGCCGTTTCCGATCGTGGTTGATCTGCAAAACATGCTTGATGGGTTCGATCGGATATCCGCGCTTGCCAGCGATCGCAGCCTGATTGTTCCCGGCCACGATCCTCTGGTGATGAATCTTTTCGAGTCGGCCGGGCCGGACTATGCCGTGCGGCTCGACACCGGACCGACAAAGGAATTCAGACTGTGAAGATCGGCGTGATTGCGGATGATTTTACCGGCGCCTCGGACATTGCGCTGACGCTTGCCGAAGCCGGCATGAAAACCCTGCTTCTGGCCGGCCTGCCGGAACATCCGGTCACCGGTTGCGATGCCGCGGTGATTTCACTCAAATCGCGCACCGCGCCGCTCGAACAGGCAATCCGCCAATCGTTGCAGGCGTGCGACTGGCTCACAGGGCAGGGCGCTGAACAGATCATCTTCAAGGTCTGCTCCACGTTCGACTCCACCGATCAGGGCAATATCGGGCAAGTCACCGAGGCACTCGCCGAACGGCTCGGCGAGACCGCTGTCATCGTTTGCCCGGCCTTCCCGGAAAATGGCCGCAGCGTATATCAGGGCCATCTGTTCGTGGGCGACAGATTGCTCAGTGAGAGCGGCATGCAGAACCATCCGCTCACCCCGATGCGTGAGTCTGATCTGCGCCGCGTTCTCGCCCGGCAAACCCGGTGGCCGGTGGCGCATGTGCCGGCCCAGGTCGTTGCCAGGGGGACGGGCGCAGTCGCCGAAATGCTGACCTCCGGCAAGGCAATGTTCATTGTGGATGCGATCGAGGATGATGATCTTGTGACCATCGGCGCTGCTGCAAAACACCGCAAATTGCTGTGTGGCGGTTCCGGTATCGCGCTCGGCCTGCCCGGGAATTTCGGGTTTCGCTCTGCATCTCCCCCCTGGACCGGTCATCCCGGCAAGGGGGCAGTCCTGTCGGGATCCTGTTCGGTGGCGACGCGGGCGCAGATCGCCGCATACAGCAAAGTCGCGCCATCTCTGGAACTGACAGCCGATGCCGTGATGGCGGGTAAGCACAGCGCCGAAAGCGTCGCTGACTGGGTGATGGCCGAGGCGCACAAGGCGCCACTGGTCTACTCGTCGGCGGACCCCGAAACGGTCAAGGCCGCGCAACAGAAATACGGTCAGACGATTGTCGCAGACCGGATCGAGGGCTTGTTTCGCGAACTCGCTGCAGAACTGTCTCGTCGCGGAATATCTCAGATCGTGTCCGCCGGCGGCGAAACCTCAGGTGCCGTCGTCGCCGGGTTGGGAGCCCGCCAATTGACCGTCGGCACACGGATCGCGCCCGGCGTGCCGGCCTTGCGTGTGGATGACCGCGCGCTGGTGATCGCGCTCAAGTCCGGCAATTTCGGCGATGAGAATTTTTTCGCCCATGCCATCAAGATGCTCTCGGAGGACCGATGACTGAGGAAACCCGGATCCGCGACGATATCGCCAGATGGGCAAAGTCGATTTTTGAGCGCGGTCTGACAAACGGTTCGTCCGGCAATATTTCCGCGCGGCTTTCCGATGGCCGCGTTCTGGTCACGCCAACCGGGGCCAGCATGGGATTCATCGATCCGGCGCGGATCAGCCTGCTGGATGCGTCAGGCCGATTGATCAGTGGAGACCCGCCGACCAAGGAAGTGCCGCTGCACAGCGCTTTTTACGACACCCGGCATGGCGCCGGCGCCGTCGTGCACCTGCATTCGTGTTACTCGGTGGTGTTGTCGGTGCTGCCCGAAACCGATCCGGAAAACGTGCTGCCGCCGATCACTGCCTACAGCGTCATGAAGCTGGGGCGCGTCAAGCTGCTGCCCTATTTCATGCCCGGCGATCCGGCCATGGGTGACGCCGTGCGCGGCCTGCTTGGCAAACGGTCTGCCGTGCTGCTGGCCAATCACGGGCCGGTCGTCTGCGGCAAGGATCTCGATGCCGCAGTCTATGCCATGGAGGAACTGGAGGAGGCCGCCAAGCTCACCCTGCTGTGTCGCGGTCTGTCGCCACACCTGTTGACGGAAGCACAGCTCGGCGGCCTCGTTAAGACATTCGACGTAGACTGGTAGGGATCTGTTTCAGGACAGCGACGTTCCGTTCAGGGCGGCGATCCAAGGCGCGGTTGCCCAAACGCGCCACCGGATTGTCCATTGTGTCACAGCAGTGCTGCGCCCGGCATTGCGGTGTTGCCGCACCCTTTTGGTGGAACGTCTGGCTTCCACGAGCCACGAACAGGATGCGCATGGCGCGACATGCAGTGGTCTTGGTCAGGCTTCTTCCGACCGGTCGGTTGCAGGCGCCGGAGTGGGGCTGAGCCGGGTGACCTGCGCATGGAGATCGTCCGACAATTCGAAATCGATCGCATCCAGCGACGGCTGCAATTGAGATGCATTGCGGGCGGAGATCAACGTCGAGGTGACCGCCGGATGCCGGGCCACCCATGCCACGGCGAGCGTCGCAGCGGGGATCGCCAGACGTTCCGACAGATGGCGCAGCTCGCGGGCGGCTTCGTGCATCCACGACTGTGCATAGCGCGCCGCATAGGTGCGATCATCTTTAAGCCGGCCCGCCGCCCCATCTGCGTATTTGCCGGTCAGCAACCCGCCGCCCAGCGGTGAATAGGGGCAGACGGAGATGCCCTGATCTTCACAGGCCGGCAGAATCTCGGCCTCTGCCTGCCGTTTGACAAGATTGTACATCGGTTGGCAAACGTCGATCTGCGTGTCGAATGTCGCACAAACTGCCTGTGCCTTCATGATTTGCCACGCCGCGAAATTGGACACCCCGATGTGGCGGATCAGGCCCCGAGACTGCATCTCGGCCAGGGTGCCAAAGGTCTCCTCCAACTCCGTTTCGGGGTCGAACCGATGCAGATAGTAGATATCGATACAGTCGACCCCCAACCGTTTGCAGCTTAGCTCATGGGAAGCCCGCAGATTGTCTGACGACGCGGGGCGGTCATTCGGTGCCTTCGTGGCGACGAGGACATCATCGGCCATCGGGGCGGCCAGTTTGCCCAGCATTTGCTCGGAGGCGCCGCCCGTATAGCTGTAAGCCGTGTCGAAGAGATTGATCCCGGCACCAATGCAGGCCTCAAACATCTCGCGCGCGTCGTTTTCATCCGCGGTCCGGCCAAATTGCATGGCTCCAAATCCCAGTCGCGAAACAGGCGTTCCATTCTTCGTCTCAATGCACTTCATCGGTTGACTTTCTGGGAGGGGGTTGCCTTGTCAGCGCCGGGAGCCGCTCGTCGTTTGCGCAAATGCAGGTCTCGGCCGCCACTTTTTTTTGACAGGATTGTCTCGTCACCGGAGATATTGCATGACCCCAGCCGCCGCGGTCATATCGCAATCGTGGAGCGAAGAGGTTCCTTTCACGACGCCGCTTTTTGCATGTAAAGCGCGCGGGACCGCTCCAGATGCTGGATCATAGCTTTTTCCGCCGCCTCGGCATCATGGGCTGCAATGCACTCGATAATCTCTTCATGCTCTGCCAGTGTGGTGCTTTCCTTGCCGGTCCAGATCAGCATTTCGGTATGGTACTCCTTGAGCCAGCTCAGCATCGCCTCGCTGAAGGCGATGTAGATCGGGTTGCGGGAAATGACGGCAATCTGCGTATGAAGCAGCATGTCGGCTGAAATAAAGGCTTCGGCATCGCCCAGGGCCAGCCGTTGCCGGGCGACGATTTCGCGCAACCGTTCGACATCTTCGTGAGATGCTTTCTCGGCGGCTTCCCTCACCATGCCGCGTTCAAAAAAAATCCGGGCATTTTTGAGATGCTCGAGGGAATCCTTGGAAGACGCGAGCATCATTTTCGCTGTCGCATCGACCTGGTTGATGATCGATCTTGCCGACAGTTTGAGCACCTTGGCGCGTTCGCCGTGGGAAATCGCCACCAGCCCCATGCTTGCAAGCGCCTGCATGGCTTCACGGATTGCCGGGCGACCGACCTCGAAGCGAACCATCAGTTCACGCTCGGACGGCATGTCGTCGCCTGGCTGGAGCTCGCCGTCGGTGATGAGACGCTTGAGTCTGTCGAGAACCTCATCGGAAAGCTTGCGTCGAATAATCGGTCCTGAGTGGTCCATCGGCTGTTCTTGCTCCTGTCGCGACGTCACATCCGGAACGGCTGCAACCAATAGCGATCGGTTGGTAACTGGTTGCAATGGTTCGCAGTTCCAATCGGCAGGATCAGTATACCAGTTGGCTGGCAAGATGGAAGTGGCTGCTTGTGATCGATCGGCGCAAAGTGAACTTGCATGATACGAAGTCAAGCAAGTCTTGGCGCTCCGGGAATGGCCCGCGGCGGGGTTTCGGCGCAGTGGCGCCGGCCAGATTTCTGTTCCGCTTGTCTCATGACGAAACAACTCGCCTGAAGGTCAGGGTTGGCGAACGCAGGGCTTGTCACCATTGATCATTTGTTGGTCCAGAACACTTGTAATTCCGAAACATTCTGCTGAAAGAGAAAGTATTTGACTCGAAATGTCGCGGAAGTTATGTATTTGTCCTACAAATAGGAGATGCCAGGTGGCGACGGAAAAACAGACGGCTGGATCAGTCCCAGGCAGCGATGCCGCTGAGTCGGTCGCGGAAAATCAGGATGCAGCCATTCGCCCGCCCTCGCGCTCAGCTGTGGATGAGATGGTTCAGAGCATCCGGGGGCTGATTTCGAGCGAGGGACTGACCGTAGGTGACAATCTGCCGACGGAACGGGAACTGTGTGAGCGATTCGAGGCCAGCCGCAATACGGTCCGTGAGGCAATGCGCATTCTCAAGGCCTATGGCATCGTCTCGGTGCGCCCGAAAGTCGGGGCGACGATCATCGATGACCGCATGGAGCGGGCGCTCGATCTGTTTTCGTTCAACACGCTTGAGGTGTCGCGCGACACATTTGTCGATGTCCAGGGCTTTCGCGGCCTGCTGGAGGTGGCATCTGTGGATGTGCTGTTCGAGAAGATCGTTGCGGCGGACATCGCTGATCTTCACGCCGCCAATGAGGACTTGCGCCACGCCAAAGCCGAGCTGGATGCGTCAGAGGCCGATTTCCGGTTCCACACGCGGCTTGTCCAGATCATGGACAACAAGGCTGTGCTGGATGTCTACAAGATCATGAAGCCGGTGATCCTGAGGATCATGTTGCGCGGCAAGACCCGCCACACGTTCTCGACTTCGACGTTCAGTGAGCACGGTGACATTCTGGAAGCGCTCGAGGCGCGGGATCGCACGGCATACCAGTACAAGATGAAGACTCATCTGGAAAATGGCTTCAGGCACTTCAGCGCCTAGCCGTAAAGAGCTCGCTCTGCCGTTGCGTTGGGAGGCAAGACGGTGAGTTGGGGAAGTGGCCGCCGAAGGCGGCATCAAGGGAGGGCGCAGTTGGGCGCCAAAGGGAGGAAGACCATGAAACATCAAACACTGATAACCGCAGCCGCCGGCTTTATGCTGTCGACCAGCCTCGCACTCGCCGCGCCGGAGGTCGTTGATGGCCCGGGTGCCGATCCGCAGTGCTTCGCTCCGCTGTCGGAAGACACCCAATACTTCCAGTGGCCGGCTAAAGAAGGCCCCTACAAGGTCGCTCTGGTCAACGGTTTCATCGCCAATGACTGGCGCGTGCAGATGATCCGCGTTGCAAAGGCCTTTGCCAACCAGCCGGAAGTCGCCGCGGACCTCGAGGAGTTCAAGGTCGTATCGGTCGGCGAGGACATTGCCGCCCAGATTGCCGCAGCCAACAACTTCATCGATCAGGGCTTTGATGCCATCATCGTCAACGCCAACAACACTTCCGCCTTCGGCTCGGTGGTGCGCAAGGCCAATGCCGCTGGTGTGGTGGTGCTTTCCTTCGACAATGTCATCGATGATCCGATGAACATCCAGATCAATGTCGATCAGGTCGGCCTGGGACGCACCGCAGGAGAGTTCCTGCTGTCGAAGACGGACGCTGATCCGGCCAAATTCCTGTTCGTTCGCGGACCCGCAGGTCAGCCGGTCGATATTGCCCGCGCCACAGGCTTTCAGGAAGTGCTCGATGCTTCCGGCCGCAATGTGGAAGTCACCGAAGTTGTCGGCAACTGGGCGCCTGGCGACGGACAGAAGGTAACCGCCGACGCGATCGCAGCGGGCGGCATGTTTGACGGCATCTACGTTCAGGGCGGCTCGCAAGGACCGGCCCAGGCGATGATCGATGCCGGCAAGTTCATCGTTCCCATGTCCGGCGAAGATGAAAACGCCTTTCGCCAGATGTGCAACGAGTATCACGACAAGGGCATGGTCTGCCAATCTGGCGGCACCGGTCCGGCGCAGTCGGCGATCACCATCAAGACCGCGATTGCGGCTTTGAAGGGTGAGGTCATTCCGCAGTCGATTTCGCTGCCGACATCAATCTCGTTCTCGCCCTACAAGGTGGGCTCGGAGGTGTTTCCGGATCTTCCCGGATCGCTGTTTACCGGCAACAATTTTCCGGACTGCAATATCGGCTTCACCAACGAAGAGATCTCGTCGCAAAGCGGCGACAACAACTAGCCGCACGGGCGACCAAGGAGTGCCGCCGGACCATCTCGGCGGCACGACAATGCGTAAATCGACAGAAACTTGAGTGAAGGCAGGAGCTACCTTTGGCGATGGCAGGTGAAACTACACCCTTGCTGCGCATGGAAGGGATTACCAAGCACTACGGCGGCGTCCGAGCGCTTGAGAATGTCCGTTTTGAATGCGACCGGGGACGAATACATGCCCTTCTGGGGGAAAACGGCGCGGGCAAATCCACGCTGATCAAGGTGCTGTCCGGAGTGGTTCAGCCCAATGCGGGACGTATTCTGCTCGATGGCAGGCCGCAGGTCTTTGCCCGGCCCGCCGCGGCCAACGAGGCCGGGATTGCCTGTATTTTCCAGGAGCTTTCACTGCTGCCAGATCTGACGGTTGCCGACAATATCTGCATTACAAATCCGCCGATGCGGTTCGGCCAAATCGACTATCGCGCCCAGCGAAAGCGCGCCGAAGCCGCGCTGGCCGTGGTCGGAGGCGAGGATATCCACCCGAATGCAACCGTACGCGACCTGCCGCTGTCGCGCCGGCAGATGGTGGAGATCGCCAAGGCGATGGCACGCGAACCAAAGCTGCTGATCCTTGATGAAGCCACGTCCGCGCTCACTGCGGCGGATGTGGCAAAGGTCTTCGCCATGCTCAAGCGCCTGCGCGAGGAGGGGATGGCAGTCGTCTACATCTCCCACCGGATGCATGAGATCGCCGAGCTTGCGGATGACTGCACTGTGTTCCGCAATGGCCAGCATGTTGAAACTTTCACCGCCGGCAGCAAGACCGACAATGCAATGGTGGAAATGATGATTGGCCGGGAATACCAGAACGCTTTTCCGCCGCTGACCAGGGCGAAACCCGATAGCGAACCGGTTCTCAAGGTCGAGAACCTCTCCTGGCAGCGGGAGTTGAACAATATCAATCTGGAACTCCGGCCCGGTGAAGTGGTCGGGTTGGGCGGCCTTGATGGACAGGGACAGCGCCAATTGCTGCTTGCCCTGTTCGGCACGCTGATCGGCACCACCGGCACAATCAGGATTGCCGGCGAAGCGGTCGATATCACCAGTCCGCAGCACGCCAAGTCGGACACTGTCGGGATGGCGCTCATTCCCGAGGACCGCAAGCATGAAGGGTTGATGCTGCCCATGACCGTGCGGGAGAACCTCACCTTCGCCGCCGTCGACCGGATGAGCAAATGGGGTCTGGTCGACCGGTCGGCCGAAGAAGCAGCAATCACGGAAATGGTCGAGCTGTTGAAAATCAGATCCGACGGTATTGACGGCCCGGTGGCAGCCCTCTCGGGCGGCAACCAGCAGAAGATCGTCATCGGCAAATGGCTGATGAACAAGCCGCGCATCATCCTGCTCAACGACCCCACCCGGGGGATCGACGTGGGCACGAAGCAGGAAATCTACCAGTTGCTCCGGCGTCTGGCCGAAAGCGGTGCGGCAATCCTGTTCTACTCCACCGATTATGACGAACTCATCGGCTGCTGTGACCGGGTTCTGGTGCTTTACGATGGCACTGTCATCGAAACCTTGGCCGGTGACCGGCTCACCGAACGCAACCTGATTGCTGCGGCACTCAACATCACAAACACCAGGGATTTGCCGGAGACCGTTCAATGAGTGTGGTACCCTCAACTCAAGCCGCAGCGCCCGCCGGGCGTGCCCGTGACAATTTCAGCCACTGGCTGCTGGCCCAGCGTGGCCTGCTGCTCGCGGTTGCGATCTTTGCCGTCATGTTCCTTGTCTACGGCTGGAAACTGAATGTCGGACTGACGGCCAACATCATCAACACCGCAGCCAACAAGGGGGCGCTGCTCGCGCTCGTTGCCATGGCGCAAACCCTGCCGGTGATCACCGGCGGACTCGACCTGTCGGTGGGAATGATTTTTGTGTTGACCAACTGCCTGGCGTCGGTGGTTGTCGTCGGCGGCCCGGTCTCGGCGTTTTTCGGGATTTTGCTTGTGCTCGGGGTTGGTCTGCTCTGTGGCTTCATCAACGGCGTGATCGTTGTGTACGGCCGGCTGCAGCCGATCATTGTCACGCTTGCCACGGGTGCGGTTTATTTCGGATGTTCACTGGCTATCCGTCCGCAGCCCGGCGGTTCGGTCAATTTCGAGTTTGCCGATCTGATGACCCGTTCCTGGGCCGGGGTGCCGTCAACCGTCATCCTGTTGATCGCCGTTGTGCTGTTGATCTGGATGCCTTACCGCCGGTCCGTGCTCGGGCGCGGGGCCTATGCGATCGGATCGTCCGAACAGGCAGCCTACATGTCGGGCGTGCCTGTAGCGCGCGCGCGGCTGCTGGCCTACACGCTGGCCGGTTTGTTTGCGGCGATTGCCGGTATTCTTCTCACCTGCATCACCTATTCCGGCGCGGCCAAAGCTTCGCTTGCCAACGATTACACTCTCAATTCCATCGGTGCCGTGGTGATTGGCGGAACATCGCTGTTTGGAGGCGTCGGCAGTGCCGTTGGCTCCATATTCGGTGCGTTCGTGATGCGTACCGTTGGCGATCTGCTGATCGTGTTTGACATCAATCCGGTGCTGCAGCCGTTGTTCGTCGGCATTGTCCTGCTGTTCGCGGTGTCGATCGGCTCGCTGAGAATTCTGCGGGTCAAGAACAAACTCGACCTCTACCGGTAAGGAACTCAGCGCAATGACCGGCATGACAAAATCCATCAAGCCACTCGACAAGGCAACAACAATTGCCTTTGGCTGCATCATCCTGCTGCTGGGAGTCGGTGCGATAGCCGAACCGAATTTCCTGTCGGCCACCTATCTGGTTCAGCAGCTTCAGGTGGCGTCCTTTCTGGGCGTCATCGCGACCGGCATGATGATGGTCATTCTTCTGGGCCACATCGATCTCTCGATTCCGTGGACCATTTCGATCGGCGGTATGATGGCCACGGGAGCGAGCGGCATTCTCGGACCGGAGCTGGGCGTGCCTCTGGCGGTCCCCTTCGGCATCGCCTGCGGGATGACGGTCGGCCTTATCAACGGGATCGGGGTTGCCTATCTGCGCGCACCGGCAATGATCTTCACACTCGGCATGAACGCGGTGGCGCAGGGCGTGATGGTCTATCACACCGGAGGTTTCGCGCCGCAGGACAGCGGCACGCCCTTTATGCGGGAGCTTGCGGTGGGGCACCTGGTTCCGGGCGTTCCCAATCCGTTGCTGATCTGGATCCTGCTTGGCGCAGCGACCGTCTTCGTGCTGACGCGGACGACGCTTGGGCGGCAGATCTACGCGATCGGAAACACCGAACGGGCGGTTTTCCTCTCCGGCGTCAATACCCGCCGGGTTCTTGTCATCTGTTTCGTGTTTTCAGGCGCGTGTGCCGCCGCCGGCGGAATCCTTCTGTCCGGCTGGGCCAACCGGTCCTATCAGGCCATGGGGGATGTCTATCTCTTGCCGACCGTGGCCGCCATCGTTCTGGGCGGCACCAATGTGCTCGGCGGCCGAGGCCGGTATATGGGCACGGTCGCCGGCGTGATTCTGATCACGCTCCTGCAGTCGATCCTGTCGGTGCTGCAGCCACAGGTCTATTTTGCCGAGTTTGGCATCAAGCTGCCCGCTGACGTTTTCCGCAACATCGTCTTCGGCGTCGTCATCATTGGAATGCTGTTGCTTTATGCACGGGGAGCGAAGGTGCAATCCTGAGGCCGGTCGCCAGGCCGGCCGTTGCTGACAGCTAAGGCGAAACCGGTTCGCTGGTCTTGAAACAACAGCAAGGGTCCCCGCGACCTCAAACAGCGGGCGAAAGAGGAGATGAAATGTCCAATCGGAAAACAGCTGACGAGTTGCGTTCAAGGCTCTGGTTCTCCAACCCTGACAATCCCGAAATGACGGCGCTCTATGTCGAGCGCTATGTCAATTATGGTTTGACCCGCGCCGAATTGCAGTCAGGCAAGCCGATTATCGGGATTGCTCAAACCGGATCGGACCTGTCTCCGTGCAACCGCCATCATGTGGAACTGGCAAAGCGGGTCCGGGATGGCATCATTGCCGGCGGCGGGGTGCCATTTGAAATTCCGGTGCATCCGATACAGGAAACCGGCAAACGCCCGACTGCGATGCTCGACCGGAACCTCGCCTATCTGGGACTGGTTGAGGCGCTCTTCGGCTATCCGATGGATGGTGTTGTGCTCACCATCGGCTGTGACAAGACCACCCCGGCGCTGCTGATGGCTGCCGCCACGGTCAACATTCCGGCTATCGCATTCTCGGTCGGGCCGATGCTGAATGGCTATTTCCGCAATGAACGCACCGGATCGGGCACCATCATCTGGAAAGCCCGGGAGCTGCATGCGGAAGGCAAGATCGATGACGAGCAGTTTGCCGACCTGGTCACCTCATCCGCGCCATCGGTCGGCTACTGCAATACCATGGGAACCGCCTCGACCATGAACTCTCTGGCGGAAGCCTTGGGCATGCAACTGCCCGGATCCGCCGCGATCCCCGCTCCCTACCGCGAGCGGGGGCAAATGGCCTATTCCACCGGCCGGCGCATCGTCGAGATGGTGTGGGAGGATCTCAAGCCTTCCGATGTCATGACCCGCGCTGCATTTGAGAACGCCATTGTGGTCAATTCGGCGCTGGGTGGCTCAACCAATGCGCCGATCCACCTCAATGCGGTCGCCCGGCATGTGGGAGTTCCGTTGTCCAATGATGACTGGCAGGCGCTTGGTTATCACATCCCCTTGCTCACCAACATGCAGCCTGCCGGTGCCTATCTTGGCGAGGATTTCCACCGCGCAGGCGGTGTTCCGGCGGTTGTCGGAGAATTGATGGAAGCGAAACTGTTGCCGAACCCGGATGCGGTCACTGTCAACGGACGACCGATCGGCGAGAATTGCGGCCACCGCCGCAGCGAGAACGCAGAGGTCATTCTCACGGTGGGAAAACCCATGCTGGCAAACGCCGGGTTTCTCAATATGAAGGGCAATCTGTTTGATAGCGCCATGATGAAGACATCGGTGATTTCGCCGGAATTCCGGCAACGCTATTTGTTGAGCGAGAAGCATCCGGATGCCTTTGTCGGGCGGGCAATCGTTTTCGACGGACCGGAACAATACAACAGCACAATCGATGATCCGGCGCTTGAGGTGGACGAAAATTGCATCCTGGTCATGCGCGGGGCCGGCCCTCTGGGCTATCCCGGAGGGGCGGAAGTGGTGAACATGCGGCCCCCCGGTTACCTGCTGAAAAAGGGCATAACCTCCTTGCCCTGCATTGGGGATGGGCGGCAATCAGGCACATCTGCATCGCCGTCCATTCTCAATGCCTCGCCCGAGGCTGCAGCCGGTGGTGGGCTGGCCTTGCTCAAATCCGGCGACTCCATCCGCATCGACCTGACCACCTGCAGTGTTGAGGCATTGGTGCCGGAAGCGGAATGGGCGCAAAGAGCTGCTGATCTTGCTTCGGCCGGCGGCTATCCGATACCTCAGAGCCAGTCACCCTGGCAGAAGTATTTCCGTGATCTGGTTGAACCGTTCTCGGACGGCATGGTGCTGCGTGGTGCGCCGGAATTTCAGGCTATTGCACAGAAATCGCGGCCTCGCGACAATCATTAGACTGCGATCCCGAGAGCGGTCGAGAACGCCATGTTCCTGAGCCTGGCCGTGCAGCTTCAAGATAACGATGGGCGACCCCGGCGTGTGAGTGCTCGTGACCAGAGCCAGGGCGCAAGCACGGCGCGGTCAGAGCAATCGCACCCGGTTGTGAGCGGTGCCGGCAGCATTTTCGCCGACACCGTTCGGCAGGGAAATCCGGTCTTTCCTAGAGGAAGGTCGTCACCAGCCCCGGCCACAGCAACAGCACCAGCAATGCCAGCATTTGGATGCCGATAAATGGCAGAAATCCCTTGAAGATATCGGTCAGGGTAATGTGTGCGGGGGCGACCGATTTCAGATAGAATGCGGCCGGACCGAAGGGCGGCGACAGGAAGCTGACCTGCATGTTCATCGTGAAAAGGACGCCGAACCAGATGGCGATGTATTTGGGCTCGATGGTTCCCAAGAAACCCAGTTCATCGGGCGGAAGTGCCAGCACGATCGGCAGAAAGACCGGCATGATCAGCAAGACGATACCCACCCAGTCCATGAACATTCCCATGAGCAGAAACACCAGCATCATGACCATGATGACACCCATGGTGGGAAGTTCTGCATTCACAATGAGATTTGCGACATAGGTTGGACCGCCGGCGAGCGTATAGGAGGCTGCAAGTGCGGCTGCGCCCACGGTCACCCAGATGATGGTCCCGGTGGATTTCATGGTGCGCATCAGCGATACCCAGACGATATCGAAGCTCATTTCGCCACGTGCCAGAGTGATCAGGAACACGGCGATGACACCCATCGCCGCAGCCTCGGTGATGCCTGTGATGCCGCCATAGATCGATCCCAGCACAACGCCGATGACAATCAGCGGCGCGACCAGACCCTTGCCCATTTCCCAGCCTGTGCGCACTCTCTCGCGCCCGATCACGAACTGCGCAAGCAGGGCGCCAATGACGAGGAGACCCAACAGATAGATGATGCCGGATGTGGCCGCGACGGTTTGCGCCGCCCCCTCTTCGACGGCCTCCGTGCCGACCGCCATTGATATGAACGCCCGGATGAGCAGGAGTGCCGTGGCGCCCATTGCCAGTACAAGCACGAACCCGGCAAAGAACATCGCCTTTTCCCGGAATGGCGGATCCTCGGGATCGGGCTCGGGAAGCGGGGCCTGATCCGGGTTCAGCTGTGTTCTGACAACAATGTAGATGATGAAGAACAACGCCAGCATGAAGCCGGGCAGGAAGGAGGCTGTAAACAGCGCCTTGATCGATGTTTCGGTGACAAGGCCGTAGAAAATCAGGACGATCGAGGGCGGGATCATGGTTCCCAACGATCCGCTGGCGCAGATCGTGCCGATCGCAAGATTCTGGTTGTATCCGAGCCGCAGCATCTGCGGCAGTGCGATCAGCCCCAGCAACACAACCTCCCCGCCGATAATACCCGACATCGTCGCCATGATGACCGCCATGATCGAGGTGACGATGGCAATGCCGCCACGGGTCCGGCTCAGCCAGACATTCAGCGACGAATACATGTCTCTGGCGATGCCGCTTCGTTCAAGCAGCGCCGCCATGAAGATGAACAGCGGCACCGAGATCAGAACATAGTTGGTCATCTGGCGGTAAACCGCCTGGGCCACCACGGCCAGAGGTCCGCGGCCGAAATCGCGGAACAGAATGTCGGGCCCGAATTTCATCATCAGAACGGAGCAGGCCAGGGCGGCCGATGCAAATCCCAGCGGCATGCCCATGGCAAGAAGCGCAAACAATGCGATCAGCAGGAGCAGAGACAGTGTTCCCATATCCATCGGTCTATTCCTTGATGCTCTTGCGGATGTCTTCGATTTCCACCTCGTCGATGTCGTCGAGGGGAGAGTGGTGCTCGGGCATCTTGTTCCAGTCTGCGATGAGGTTGGACAATGCCTGGATTGCCACCAGCGCCAGTACAATCAGGATGGCGGGCTTGATGGTTGCTGGAAGCGGAGGATCCCAGGCGGTTCCGAAGGTTTCCCAGCGCAGGAACTTGTCACGCGCCTCGTTGTACCCGCCCCAGATCAGCATGAAGGTGAAGACCCAGATCAGCAGCACCGAGGTGATATCCGACAGTTTCTGCAGCCAGCGGGGAAAGAGGTCGTAAACCACATAGATGCGGATGTGACTGCGCTGCTGCATGGCATACAGCCCGGCCAGCAGAAAAATGAAGCCGGCCATCCACAAGGACAATTCGTTGGCCCACAAGGTGGGTTTTTCAAATACGTAGCGCGACACCACTTCAAACAACATCACCAGAACGACGCCGGTGATGCCGATCATCGACACCCGCGAGCAGATCAGGCTGACAATATCGAAAAAGCCTGACGGCTGTTGTTCAATGATGCCGCAGGTGTCGGACAGATAGACACTGGCTGACAACGTGGCCACCGCGCCGGCGATCATTGTCGCCATGACAAGGGGCGCGTCTGACGGAGAGAGGAAATCTCTCATGTTCGTATCAAGATCGAAGAAGAACTGCCCCACGATCAGCAGCGCGGCCAGGAGGACGGTTGCGCAGATACTCGCCATCATCACCCAGTACATCGGTTTGCGAGCTGTTTTGAGCCACAGGCTCTCAGCATTCTCAGCCATTGATTGCCGCCCCCACCCCTTGCGAAGCTACCATTATGCCACGCGACGAGCCCCAAAGGGCTCGCCGCATTTTGCCTGTCCAAGCGTGCCGGAGCCTACTTGATCTTGCCAGTGCGGCGCAGGAAGGCGCGATGCGCTTCGACCAGAGCCTTGGCTTCGGGGGTTTTCTCCGCCCAGCCATCCCAGGCGCGCTGGGCGCCGGCACGGAATTCTGCCCGGTCTTCGGCCGACCAATCGTAGAGGGTGACACCTTGTGCGCGCAGTTTGGTTGCTGCTTCGGCATTGGCGACATCGATGGTCGTGGCGGTTTGCAGGGCGAGTGCCTGCGTTGCGACCTCGAAGATCGCCTTGATATCGTCCGGGAAGCTGTTCCAGACATCGAGATTGAAGGTTACGTGATCGACCGGCATTGAATGGAAGCCGGGGTAAGTGGCGTGATCCACCAGATCGTAGAGACCGAGCCCGACATTGTTGGCGAGGCTGGATGCATCGGCACCGTCGATGATGCCGGTTTCGAGTGACGTGAACACTTCAGTGAAGTCCATGACGATCGGGGACGCGCCCAGTTCGGCGAAGATCTCGGTCTCCAGTCCCGGCGGCGACCGGAACTTCCAGCCCTTGAGGTCTTCCGGCCCGCGAAGTGCCTTGGAGGAGGAGAGCGATTCCTGTCCGCCCGTCCACCAGCCGACGAGGTGCATGTTGTGGGCTTCATAAAGCTCGTTCGCCGCTTCCTGGCCGCCGCCAAAATAGAAAAAGCTGTAAAGCTCATACGGCGTGTCGTAGCCGCCCATCGGGTCCCCAACGAACTGGAAAGCCGGGTTTTTGCCGGTCTGGTAGGCGCCGCCATGCATTTCGCCATCAAGAATGCCGCTGGCAGCGGCATCAAACCCCTCGACGGTGGCAACGACGGAAGAGGACCAGAACATTTCGATGTCCACCCGGCCGCCAGACATGGCTTCGACATTGTCGATGAAGCCCTGTGCAAGCTTTCCCGATACGGTTTCAGCTGCATATTGTGTCTGCATGCGCAGATTGAAATCTGCGGCGTAGGCGTTCGACGCCAGGAATGCTGCGGCAGTGCCGGCGGCAAGCAATAGAACTTTCATTTTTTCCTCCCAGAAAAATTTTATGGTCGCGACGCTCTGCATTCTCCTGAAGTAGTTCCCAAGCCATGTGAAAATACAGGCCGCACTGAAGATGAATACAGATTATACCAGCATGTCAAGTTTTGGTATACCAAATATGGCATAAACCTTCTATGGGTCAGTCAGACGATGAAACTCAGACCACAAGCGAGAACCAGCCGTGCCAGTTAGAAAACCTTCCTCAAAATTGACGGCGATTGCGCGCCAAAGCCTGGGCGAACAGGTTGCCGACATTCTGCGCGAGCAGATCCTGTTGGGGGATCTCAAGCCCGGTGACACCATTCCTGAACGCGAGACCTCCGCAGCTCTGGCCGTCAGCCGCACCCCCTTGCGCGAAGCCCTGCTGATGCTGGAGGTGGAGGGGCTGATCGAGATGGCGCCGGCCAGGACTCCGATGGTCGCGAAACCGTCGCTGCTTGAGGTGACCCACCTTCTGCTGGTGCAGTCGGCTCTGGAGGCGCTGGCAGGTGAGTGTTCCTGTGAAGAGGCGACAGAGGAAGAGATCGAAGAGATCGAGGCAATGCACCAGACCATGCTCGAGATGATGGACAATCCGGATCCGGTCGAGTTCTTCAAGATCGATATGGGGTTTCACGAAGCGATCGTCGCTTCAACCAAGAACCTGCCGCTGATCAAGACCCACAAGCAGTTTCATGCCCGGCTGTGGCGGGCTCGGTTTCTTTCGGCGCGGCGCCGCAGCGCGCGTGAGATGGCGATGATCGATCACGGTCGCATTGTCGAGGGCCTGCGGCGGCGTGACAAGGAACTGGTGTCATCGGCGATGAGGCAACATCTGCGTCTGGCGATCGACAATGTCAGGGTCGCATTCGCCCGCGAGGAAACCGAAAACAACCTTCTATCCGGTGAGAGCGGGCATTCGTCCACGGTTGGATAAGCCTGGGCCCGGTTTGGAGAATGGACATGACGCGCAACCGCTTCGACGTATCAGGCACCACGGTTCTGGTTTCCGGGGGAAGCCGGGGCATCGGCTTGGCCATGGCAGAGGCTTTTGCCCGCGAGGGGGCCCGCGTGATCATATCGGGCCGAAACGAAGCCACACTTGCAGCGATCTGTGAAGCCGCGCAACCCACGCCGTTTGCCATGCGCTATCACAGCTGCGACGTGGCGGTTCCCGAAGCGATCGCCGCCTGTGTTGACGCAGTGGCAAAAGACTGCGGCGGAATCGACACGTTGATCAATTGCGCCGGTGTCAACAAGCGTATGCCGGCGCTCGATTACACAGCGGCGGAGTATGACGAGATCATGGCCACCAATCTGCGCGGTGCCTTCTTCATGGCGCAAGCTGTCGGCAGGCAGATGGTGCAGCAAGGCGGCGGCAGTCAGATCAATATCGACAGCCTGTCGACCCACGCGGCGTTGTCCCAGATTGCCCCCTACAGCATGTCGAAATCGGGGCTGTCCAGCATGACCCGTACGCTGGCGATGGAATGGGGAAAGCATGGCGTGCGGGTGAACGCGGTGGCGCCGGGATTCATCCTGACAGAGCTGACCGAGAAGCTCTGGTCTTCCCCCAAGCTGCGTGCCTGGCACGATACCGTCACGCCCTTGCGGCGTATGGGCACAGTTGAAGACCTGGTGGGGGCTGCAATTTTCTTGGCGTCACCGGCTGCCGGGTTTCTGACCGGCCAGATCATTCGCATTGACGGCGGGATTTCGGCAGGCCTGAACTGGCCGATCGAGGAGGCGCACTGATATCTGCTGGCGCAATCTTCCGGCCCCTGCGCCAGCTCCGTACAATCCCTCCGCGACCATCCTGACTTGCGATGCCCCCACCGGGATTCATGCCTGTCGCGTTCAGATGGATTGATTTGGACGACAACGCGTGCATGCATCGGCTCAAACAGATGCAGCGTCCTTTGCGCCCCAGATGGATGCGCATGAGCGTATCGGCAATAGAAGGTCAGGAGCCAGACTGCAGAATCGCGGCAGGACAACTTGAGATGACCAGTTCCAGGTGCCCGCACGGCACTGCGGATCGGCTTGATGTCCCGGTGACGTGAATCGTGTTCCCCGCACATTGTTGCGACGGATTACAAGTTGCGACGGCTGAGTAGTCAGGTGCTTCTTTTGCCGCCGTGACGGCATGGAGCTTTGGCAGCAACAATAATCTCCAAGCCCAAGGCGGCCCGCTGCTGCGAGACGCCGCAGGCCTGAGTTTGGATCGCTGCTAGCGGCTGATGCATGTCGCGCAAAAGTGTGCAGCGGTTTTGCGACAACGACATGCATAAACAAAGAGCCAAAAAGCGCGTCACCCGGAACCGGTGTGATGCGACGCGCTTTCGCGGCTGATGCCTGTTTGCATCCAGTGCGCAGCGCCATGTCTACTATCAAGGCTGGCTGCGAATTTGGAGCATCCAGGACCGGTGTTGGCCTCGCGCTCAGGAGCCGGCAAGGTATTCGCGCCCCGCGGTTGCGGCGATTTCGGCAAAAGCAGGTAAAGTCGGCAAGGTGCTGTCCTTTCGCCAAGCCAGGCATACATCGACACCCGCAGGATTGTCTTCGATCTGAGCGAAAGAGACGGTCGGAAGCTGTAGGTTTTTCGCGACGTCAGGCACGATCGACACGCCCATCCCTGCGCCGACAAGACCGACAACTGTATGAATTTGTGTTGCCTTCTGGCTGACCATGGGAACAAAGCCCGCAGCTTCGCACATTGCATTGATCCGCGAGTAGAACAACGAACTCTGTTGCCGCTCGAATACGACAAACGGATCGTTCTTCAGGGCGCTGAGCGAGATGCGCCCGACCTGCGCATACGGGTGTGATCTCGGCAACGCGACGATGAACTGTTGCGTTCCAATCGGCCTCGACATAAGGGCGTTGTCCGAAATAGGGGGGCGCAACAATCCGATATCCACCTCTCCCACCCGCAATGCCTGTATCTGTTCGGAAATTGTCATCTCGAAGAGCTTGAGTTCTACGCGGGGAAATCGGGTCCGGAAGGCATTGAGGATCGGGGGCAGCATCCCGTAGGTCGAGGAATTGATAAAGCTGATAGCCAGCGCACCCTCTTGGCCCGCGGCGACGCGCCGGGCCTCGTGTTCAGCTTCCATCACGTCCAAAAGCAGCCGGCAACAACGATTGCGAAAGGCCGTCCCGGCGGCGGTCAATTCGACCTTTCGTTTGGTGCGGTGAAGCAATTGAACCCCCAATGTCGCCTCAAGCGCCATGATCTGGCGGCTCAGCGCGGGCTGCGCGATATGCAGCCGTTCAGCCGCTCGCGAGAAATTCAACTCTTCTGACAGGCATACAAAGCTTCGGATAAGGCGCAGTTCGAGAGTCATCAGTTATATCCATACGGCATTATTCCGGTCCCATTTAGCATTAGACAGCATAGGAACTTTTTTGCAACAAATATGCAGGACAACAGCTGAAGGAGGCGCGGCGCAGTGAATGGATTCCGTATAACTCATGGACACGAACGGGCTGAGGCCTCTATTGTCGAGGCGTTTTCGACTCTTCCAACGGCGATCATCAGCGACAATATGAGCCGCATGGTGGCGGCAGGTCCAGCCGTCCGTCCGATGCACCGCGAGGGATCGCTGGCCGGCACGGCGGTGACCGTAAAGACCCGCCCGGGCGACAATCTTATGATCCACAAGGCCGCTGACATGGTTCAGCCCGGTGATGTGATCGTCGTGGATGCGGGTGGAGATCTCACCAACGCCTTGATCGGGGAGCTCATCATTTCCCATGCCCGTTCACGGGGCTGCGTTGGTTTCGTGGTCAATGGCGCGGTCCGGGACATGGATGTAATCAGCGCGGACACATTCCCGGTCTATGGTGCCGGAGTCAGCCATCGTGGCCCCTACAAGGATGGCCCCGGTGAGGTGAATGTTGCGATCTCGCTCGACGGCATGCTCATTGAGCCCGGCGATATCATCGTCGGCGACATGGATGGCGTTGTGTGCGTCCCAAAGGCCGATGCAGCGCGCATTCTCGAGCTCGCCCGTGTCCAGGAGGACAAGGAGCGCGACATTCAGAAGGCGATCCTGCAATCCACTTGGGATCGTTCTTGGGTTGACGAAACGCTCAAGGCGAAAGGGTGCGCGGGGGTCTGAGCTCTATCGCCAGCCGCGCAGAACACAAACGGCGGTCGGTAGGTTGAACCGTCACAAATTCAAAATTCAAGGGAGGAAACCATGAATATCTTCAAGGGGCTTATAATTGCGGTCGGTCTGGTCGCTGCTGCGCCAGCCGCCGCACAGGATTGGACGCCGGAAAAACCGATCCGGATCGTTGTCGGCTTTGCGCCCGGTGGCGGGACGGACCAGACCGCGCGCCTGATAGCATCGGCTGCACAGGAACTGTTCCCCGTCCCGCTGGTGGTTGAGAATCGCCCCGGAGCCTCGGGGACACTCGCAGCGGAAATGGTCGCCAAGGCCGCGCCTGACGGCTACACACTGCTGGTTGCCGGTGGCAGCGAAAGCACCTCGGTGCCACATCACCGCCAAACCCAGTATAGCCTTGATGATTTCCGGGGTGTCGTCCGCGTCAACCGCGAGCACATGGTGATCGTGAGCAAGGCCGGCAGTGGACTGGACAGCATCGACGCGGTTGTGGAGCGCGCCAAGCAGAACCCCGGCACACTGGCCTATGGGTCGTCTGGTCCAGCGGGCATTCTGCACTCCGCGTTCCTGGTTTTTGGAAAGGAAGCGGGGATCGACATGGTTCACGTCCCTTACCAGGGTGGATCGCCGGCGCTTGCCGCCCTGCTGGGGGGGCATGTGGATTTGACGATCATCACGCCCGGCGATGCTCGCGCGCAACTGGATGCCGGTACGATCAACGTGCTTGCGACAACATCTGATCGCGCCGATCAGATCCCTGAGGTGTCTTCGTTGAGCGAGCTCGGCTACAACGTCAATCTGGAAAACATGAAGGGTCTCGTCGCGCCCGCAGGCACCCCGGATGCGGCGGTTGCCTATCTGCAGGAGCGGTTCGCCAAAGCGATGGAATCGGACGCCTTTACGACGGTCGCTGCGCGCAGCAATATCACGCCAAGTTTCCTGACTGGCGAAGACTTCGAACAGGCGATGCGTTCGATGTCGGACGCGGTGGCTGATGCACTTGCCACCGGCACTCCGGCAACCGAGTAAGCACATGACCGCGAACCGAACGCTCGCACTGGTCTTTGTGGTCGCATCCATCGTCTTTCTGACGGTAATGGTGCCGGAGCTCAACCAGCAGCAGGCCAGTATGGGCGGCGGTTTTTATTCGGTAGGGCCATCGGCCCTACCGACCTTCGCCGGGGCCATGGTGCTATTGTTTGGCGTGGTGATGCTGTTCACAGATCGCCCCGTGCCGGGAGAAGCTGGCGCCTTCACAGCCGGAATTGGAATGGGTCTTCTTCAGATCGGCCTGTTCGGCGCTTATGCCCTGGGCCTTTCAACCATCGGCTTCCTGCCGGCCTCCATCCTGTTTCTGGCCGCCATTTTCCTGATATATCGCGCCAAGAACTGGCTTGTGGCAGCCAGTCTGGCGCTCGGTCTGCCGATCCTGGTCGATGCCCTGCTGCGCAAAATTTTCCTGGTTCCGCTCCCTGGCGCCTCATTTTTCTGACTATTCCGGAGGCTGGATATGGATCCGCTTTTCCAAGCTCTCTACGGGTTCGCTGAGCCCGCGACTTTTCTGACCCTTGTGCTGTCAGTGGTCATCGGACTGATTATCGGGGCGATCCCGGGCTTGTCGGTCAATATCGCGGTCGCCCTGGCGGTCCCCCTGACGATCTTCATGCCAACCGACCAGGCGATGGTGATGCTGATTGGCCTTTACGGCGCGGGCATATTCGGCGGATCGGTTTCGGCAATCCTGCTCAACGCGCCCGGCACACCGGCCTCTGCCGCCACGATTTTTGACGGCTATCCGATGGCGCAACAGGGACTGTCGACCAAGGCGCTCCGCCTGTCTCTCATCAGTTCTGTTTTCGGGGCTGTGTTCTCGATCGGTTTGCTGATCTTGCTCGCGCCACAACTGGCCAGCTTCGCGCTCGGCTTCGGCCCGGTCGAGATTGCCTCGTTACTGTTCTTCACCTTTCTGGTGATCGGCATCCTGTCGGGAAATTCGCTGGTCAAGGGACTGTTCTCGGCAGCGCTGGGAATGGTTCTGGCAACGGTGGGCAGCGATCCCATGCTGGGCATTCCGCGCTTTACCTTTGGCTCGACCGCGCTGATGGACGGACTCACCTATGTGCCGCTACTGGTCGGGCTCTTTGCCGTCGCCGAGATCATCGAGGAGGCCACGCGCGGTTTCTCCCAGTCTCTCGGCAAGGTGGATTTGTCGGGCGAAGACCGCGCCGCCAACCGGATCTCGCTTCGTGAGATCCTCGGCAACATCGTGCCAATGACACGCGCATCTGCCATCGGATCGGCGATCGGCATCCTGCCGGGCATCGGCGCCACAATTGCCTCGTTTCTGGCCTATGCTGATGCCAAGCGCTCAGCAGGTAGCAAGGGGAACTTTGGCAACGGCGATCCACGGGGGGTGATTGCATCCGAAAGCGCCAACAACGCAGTCGTCGGCGCGACGTTCATTCCGACTTTGGCGCTTGGCATTCCGGGTGACGCCGTCACGGCCATCCTGCTGGGCGCGCTGGTTCTGCAAGGTGTCAGCCCCGGGCCGCTGATCTTCGTCAACTCGCCCGATATCGTCTACACGATCTATTTCGCACTGCTGGGCTCCACGCTTCTGATGGGGCTGATCGGGTACCCGGCGATGCGCATGCTGTCCCTGACCCTGCGGATCCCCAAAATCTATCTCATGCCCTGCGTCGCACTGGTTTGCGTGGCCGGCAGCTACGTGGCCCGGAACAACGTTCTGGACGTCTACGTCATGCTCGCCGCAGGCATCCTGGGGTTCATCTTCAACCGCACGAACGTACCGGTCGCACCTTTGCTGATTGCTTTCATCATTACGCCTTCTTTTGAAGAGGCGTTGCGACAGGCGCTGACGCGAAGCCGCGGGTCGTTCGAACCGTTCATGATCAATCCGGTCGCACTCACTTTGGTGGCGATCGTCATCGGACTCGTCGGTCTGACTATCTGGCGACAGGGAAAACTGCGTTCCGAGAAAGCACAAGTCGAGAGAATGGGGGTTTGAGCAACATGATAGGGTTCATCGGACTGGGCGTAATGGGCGCCGGAATGGCACGCAACATCGCCGCATCCGGTCTGAAACTGGCGGTCACCACCTCATCGCCGGAAAAGGCGGAGACATTCCGCGCCTTGGGCGCAGAGATCTGCGCGACACCGGCGGAGCTTGCCACGCGCTGTCAGAAAATCGTCACCTGCGTGCCCGATGCCGCAGCACTGCGCAGCGTTTTCGCGGGCGAAACCGGCTTGGCCGCCCATGCCTGGGACAACGGGTTGCTCATAGATTGCTCGACCATTGCCCCGTTCGAAGCGCAGGAGATGGCACAGCAACTGGCCGTGGTCGGTGGTCGGATCATAGATGCCCCCGTCAGCGGCGGCGCGAAGGGGGCGGCAGACGGCACCCTGACCATCATGTGTGGCGGATCGCAAGACGACGTGGCCGAGGCGCAGCCGGTGCTGCAGGCCATGGGCAAGCACATTCATCACGTCGGTCCGCTTGGAGCCGGGCAGGCGCTCAAGGCCTGCAACCAGCTGATGGTTGCGGTCAACATGATGGGCGTTTTCGAAGCCGTGTCCATGGCGCGGGCCGCCGGGGTCGACCCCAGGGTGATGCGCGAGGTCCTGTCCACCGGTGCCGCGCGCAGCGGTGTTCTCGATGCCCATGCGCTGCGCTACATCGAAGGCACGCTTGACGGCGGGTTCCGCGCCGAACTGATGCGCAAGGATCTCGGCATCGCCAATGCTGTGGGTGCGCATTTCAACATTTCACAGCCAGCCACGGATCTCGCGCATCAATTGATGGTCGCGACCTGCAATGCCGGGTTCGCCAAGCACGACAGCGCAGCGCTTGGTCTGCTCTATGACCGCCTGAATGGCCGCAACGAGGATACCAGCCAATGACTTCTACGCTTGACCTGGACACGATCCGGGATTTTTCCAACGGCGTTTTCGAAGCTGCAGGCCTATCTGCAAAGGATGCCGCGACCGTGACGGATGTGCTGATCCACGCCGACCTGCGCGGACACGGCTCGCATGGGCTCACGCGGATTCCGATCTATGCCGAGCGGATCAAGGCGGGCGTGGTCAAGGCCCGGCCGGACATCAAGCTTGAGCGGCCATCGCCCGGCGTTCTGGTTGTCGATGGCGACAACGGGCCCGGGCCGGTGGTCAGCCTCCGCGCACTCGAAGCAGCACTTCTTGTGGCGCGGGAGAACGGCGTCTGCGTCGCAACTGTTGGCCACTCCAACCACAATGGTGCGGGGTCGTTCTACGTCGAAAAAGCCGTTGCTGCAGGCTGCATCGCTATCGCGATGACCAATGCGCCGCCTTCGATGACCGTGTTTGGCGGTCGACAGGCCGTGCTTGGCACCAACCCGATCACCTTCGGTACCCCGATCACCGGGGACACGCCGGTCCTCCTGGATATGGCGACATCAGTGGTCGCCCGCGGCAAGATCGTTGAGGCGGCCAAGCGCGACGAGGCCATTCCCGAAGGCTGGGCGCTGGACGCGGACGGCAAGCCGACCACCAGCGGTGCGGCTGCCGAAAAAGGCGTTGTCCTGCCGCTGTCCGGCCCAAAAGGCTCGGCGCTGGCCATCATGGTCGAAGTGCTGTGCGGGGTTCTCTCCGGCGGGCGGTTCGCAGGCGCTCTGGGCAATCTTTACAGCGATTTCGTCACGCCGCAGGACATCGGGCATTTCATACTGCTCATTGACGTGTCGCGGACACATGTGTCCGACACGCATGCCGACCGGGTGCGCGACCTGGTCGCCAGCTTGAAGGACTGCGCCCTTGCCGATGGTTTCGACGCCATCCTCATGCCCGGCGAATTGGAACAAGGCCGCGAAGGCCGGACCCGTCAGGCGGGCATCGCCCTGCCAGACAATGTCATCGCCGATCTCGACACCGTTGCCACCGGTCTCGGCTGCGCGCCACTCTCCGGTCTGATCAAAGAGGCTGTTTAATGACGCAGGCAACCGTTCGTATCGTGTTCCTCGACCGGTCGACTCTGTCGCCCGAGACAAAATTGAGGCAACCAATCTTCGCCGCGCAAATCCAAGAGCATCAGCAAACCGATCCTGATCAGGTCGCCGCGCGGATTGCCGACGCCGAGGTAGTGATCACCAACAAGGTGCCGATCAATGCCGAGGCGCTGGCCGCCGCGCCAAAGCTGAAACTGATCGCCGTCGCGGCCACCGGCTATGATCGCATCGACCTGGCAGCCTGCCGGTCACGGGGCATCACGGTCTGCAATATCCAGGGGTATGCCGGGAATACCGTGCCTGAACATACCTTTGCGCTGCTTCTGGCCCTGCAACGCAGCATCGTGCCCTATCGCCAGTCGGTCATCGACGGACGCTGGGAAAAGTCGAACCAGTTCTGTTACTTCGACTATCCGATTGCGGATTTGTCTGGAAAGGTGATGGGCATTATCGGGGACGGCGCCCTTGGCAAGGCGGTTGGCAGGATCGCTGAAGCTTTCGGTATGCGGGTGCTGTTTTCCAGTTACAAGGGGGTCGAGGGGATGGGCCCCCTGTACACACCATTCGAGGAGGTCATGCGGTTCAGCGACGTCATCAGCTTGCACTGTCCGTTGATGTCCTCGACGCGCAATCTGATTTCCGATGCCGAATTCAACATGATGGAGCGTCACCCCCTGCTGCTGAACACCGCGCGGGGCGGGCTTGTCGACGAGGACGCGCTTGAGCGCGCGCTCGACAGCGGACGCATTTCAGGGGCGGGGTTCGATGTGGTTACAACGGAGCCACCGGGCGAGGGCCACGTGATGCGGCGCATCGCCCGGCGCGATAACGTCATCCTGACACCGCATGTCGCCTGGGCCAGCCGCGAGGCGATCCAGGGCCTTTCGGATCAGCTCATCGACAATATCGAGGCCTTCATGAACGCTGCTCCGCAGAATGTTGTTTCATGACCGATGATTGATCCCGAGAAAGAGCCTGAGCTGTTCCTGCGCCATCTCTTTGATGCCGCAGTGGCTGCCGCCGATCCTGCAAAGGGTCTAGCGCAAGCCCTGCCCACGCCCCCTCGGGCCGGACGATTGTCGTCGGCGCCGGCAAGGGCGCGGCCCAGCTTGCCCGCGTGTTTGAACAGCCATGGGCCGGACCGATCGTGGGCCTCGTCGTCACCCGCTACGGGTTTGGGGTGACCTGCGAGCGCATCGAGGCGGGACCGGATGTTGCGTGATCGGAACGCGCAAGGCAAGCGGCGGAATTGAGACGAGGAGATGTGTATCAAGCCATGTTGCCAGCAACTCCGTTTCTGGCACGCTTATCAGCATTCGGGCAGGTTGACCGCCAGGCCGCCCAGAGATGTCTCCTTGTACTTCACGTTCATATCAAGGCCGGTCTGGCGCATCGTTTCAATGCAATTGTCGAGCGGCATGAAATGAGTGCCGTCGCCACGCAGGGCCAGAGACGCAGCCGAGACAGCCTTGATCGCGCCAAGCCCGTTGCGCTCGATGCAGGGCACCTGAACCAGTCCACCCACCGGGTCGCAGGTCATGCCCAAATGATGTTCGAGCGCAATTTCGGCGGCATTTTCCACCTGTTCGTTTGTCCCGCCCAAAGCTGCGCATAACCCGGCTGCTGCCATTGCAGAGGCCGACCCGACCTCCCCCTGACAGCCCACTTCTGCGCCGGAAATCGATGCGTTGTGCTTGACCAGCCCGCCGATGGCAGCAGCCGTGAGCAGAAAGACGCGAATGCCTTCCTGGTTCGCACCAATACAATGATCCCGATAGTAGCGGATCACCGCCGGCACCACACCAGCCGCACCGTTGGTCGGCGATGTGACCACCCGACCGCCCGCCGCGTTCTCTTCGTTCACCGCCATCGCATAGACAATCAGCCAGTCGTTGACGACGTGTGGCTGGCTTTGATTGCGCCCGCGCTCGGCGATCAGCTGATCATGTATGCTCTTGGAGCGACGTTTGACCTTGAGGCCACCGGGCAGAACACCCTCCATCCGCAACCCGCGGTCAATGCACCCATTCATGGCCAGCCACAATGCGTCGAGCCGTGCGTTCAGATCGCCGCCGGAATGGGTGATCTCGTTGGCGCGTTTCATGGCCGCGATGCTCAGCCCGGCTGATGATCCCATGTCCAGCATCTCGCGCGCCAGACCAAACGGATAGGGATAGTCATGGGCGGATTTTTGGTCATGCATATCGCGGGTATCTGACTTCGTTCGCTCCAACTCTTCTGCGGTAGCGACAAAGCCGCCGCCAACCGAGTAATAGGTTTGTGTGTGATACGGGTTGCCTTGCACATCGAAAGCCCGAAGGATCAGACCGTTTGCGTGCCCTGACAGCGGCGGACCGTAGTCAAACACCAGATCTGTCTCCGGATCGAAGACCAACTCGCCCAGATCGGGCGGGTTTACCCGCTTTGCTGCCCGCACTTCCGCTTCGAGCGCTTCGGCCTCGTCGGGATCGAGCGTGTCGGGCAGCAACCCGGTCAGCCCCAGAATGACCGCCCGGTCGGTTGCGTGCCCCTTGCCGGTAAAGGCGAGGCTGCCATGCAGGCTCGCTCCAAGTCGCGCCAGCCGCCCTGCTCCGGGGAGTTTCTCGACGCCGCCTCGCAAATCGTCCAGGAAACGCGCAGCCGCCGTCATGGGCCCCATCGTGTGGGATGACGAAGGGCCAATGCCGATCTTGAAAATATCGAAGACCGAGAGAAACATGATCAGGCGTCCGTGCCACTGTAAATCGGATGCGCCGCACACAGCGCCCGGACTTCCGCCAAAACCTCGGCTTCGACACGAGCATCACCTTCGGGTTGCGCAGCGAGTGCTTCGATCACCCGCAGGGCCAGGGCGCCAACCGTGCGGAACTCGTCCTCGCCGAAACCGCGCGTGGTGCCGGCCGACGTGCCCAGACGGACACCCGAGGTGACAAAAGGCTTTTCCGGATCGAAGGGGATGGCGTTCTTGTTGCAGGTCAGTCCCGCCCGCTCCAATGCCGCCTCGGCGGCCTTGCCGGTCACACCCTTGGGGCGAAGGTCGACCAGCACCATATGACAGTCGGTTCCGCCGGAGACAATGCCCAGCCCGCCCTCAACCAGCACCTCGGACAAGGCCCGTGCGTTGGCAATGACCTGGCGGGCGTAGTCCTTGAACGAAGGCTCGAGCGCTTCGCCAAAACTCACGGCCTTGGCAGCAATCACATGCATCAGCGGTCCGCCCTGATTGCCCGGGAACACAGCGGAATTGAACTTTTTCGCCAGTGCTTCATCATTGGTCAGGATCATGCCGCCGCGCGGTCCGCGGAGCGTCTTGTGGGTTGTCGTTGTCACGACATGGGCATGCGGGATCGGGTCGGGGTATTCGCCGGCCGCAATCAGTCCCGCGTAATGGGCCATGTCGACCATCAGATAGGCACCGACCTCATCGGCAATTTCCCGGAAACCGGCGAAATCGATAGGGCGGGGATAAGCCGACGCACCGGCAATGATGAGCTTGGGTTTTGTCTCAAGGGCGACCTTGCGGACTTCACCCATGTCGATGCGCTGATCGCTCTCGCGCACCTCGTAGCTGACCACGTCGAACCATTTGCCCGACATCGTCACCAGCGAGCCGTGCGTAAGATGTCCGCCATGCGCCAGTGACATTCCCATGATCCGGTCGCCGGGGCTGAGCAAAGCCAGGAATACCGCCTGGTTGGCCTGAGCACCGGAATGCGGCTGGACGTTGACAAAGCCCGCTCCGAACAGCTTCTTCGCCCGCTCGATGGCGATGGTCTCGATGGTGTCGACATGTTCGCATCCGCCATAATAGCGGCGTCGGGGATAGCCTTCAGCATATTTGTTGGTCAGAACAGAGCCTTGCGCCCTGAGCACGTTTTCCGAGACTATGTTCTCGGAGGCGATCAGCTCGATCTGGTTCATCTGGCGATCCAGTTCCAGGTCGATGGCGGTTGCGATCTCGGTATCGGAAATCTGCGAGGATGGAAGGATTTTCAACATTTCGGGATTCCTTTGAAGCCATTGGTATTTCGGCCCGCTCAGGTGCGGACAACGCGGAATTCGACTGGTCGAGCCGTCGTCAATAGCCGCTGGCAAGCTCGCGGTTGGCTATCTGCAAAAGCTCATGAACATGCGGAAAGAATGACCGCCACACTTCCAACCGGAAATGATCGGGTCCGTCGCGCAGCAACACCACCTGAGCCGAGTCGAAAACCGTGCGCTTGGCCATCCCGGGGTGGATTCGGGCAAGATCTATCGGGCAGGCGACTGACAGCAATTCGGCAGCCCGCGCCCCCTCCATGGCGATGGTGATTTCCCGGTCACTGATGAGCGTCAGACTGTGGGGTGTTTCGGGGCGAAATCGGGCAAAGGCTTCCATGATTTGCACGGTCTCCGTCTCGACGGCATGCAACAACCACTCATCCGGACCAAGACACCAGGCGGCGCGGCCATCTTTCGCCTGGCCCTGCCCGATCTTGACCGGCAATTCCAGGCCGAAGGCTTTCGATGCTGCTTCCACGCTTGCCGCAGCAATACGAAGACTGAAGCGGGCAAAGGGCGGAACAATCGTCAGGGAAACCGGCCCCGGGCTATTCGGTGTGACATGGGCGTTCATACTCTGATCCTTCTCATTCGACCTTCAGGCGTTCGCCTGCGGGATCGTAGAACACAGTTCCGGTGACTTTCGCTGCCACAGTGTGTCCGGGCATCGGGATATAAAGCGTCTGGTCCATTTTCTCGTGCCCACCGGCAACCAGGGCCATGGCGATGGATCGCCCAAGGGCTTCGGACCAGTACGACGAGGTGACATGCCCGATCATCTTCATCGGCAGCGGCTGGTTCGGATCCGTCACGATCTGTGCACCCTCCTCCAGCACGATCTTGGGGTCATCGGTCAACAACCCGACCAGATGCTTGCGGTCCCGGGCAACGATGTCGGGGCGCGACAGTGACCGCTTGCCGACAAAATCGGGCTTGGCCTTGCCGATGGCCCAGCCGATTCCGGCATCCTGGGGGGTAACCGTTCCATCCGTGTCCTGGCCGATGATGATGTAGCCCTTCTCGGCGCGCAGCACGTGCATGGTCTCTGTGCCATAGGGGCAGATGTCATATTGACGCCCGGCCTGCATCAGTTTCTTCCACAATGCGCGGCCGTGGCGAGCCGGGACATTGACCTCGAACCCCAATTCGCCGGTAAAGCTGATCCGGAAGAGACGCGAGGAAAATCCCGCGACGGTGCATTCGGCGACCGACATATGCGGGAAAGCGTCTGCGGAAATATCCACACCTTCAACCAGCGGAGCGAGCAGCTTGCGGGCGTTGGGGCCGTTCAGTGCGATGGTTGCCCACTCCTCGGTCGTCGAGGTCAGCCATACCTTGAGGTCGGGCCACTCGGTCTGAAGGTAATCCTCCATCATGTTCAGCACCCGCGCAGCGCCGCCCGTCGTCGTGGTGACGTGGAACAGGTCATCCCGCATCCGCCCGATGACACCATCGTCGCGAATGAAACCGTCTTCACCCAGCAGCAGACCGTAACGACAGCGTCCGGGCGCCAGCTTGGTCCATGGATTTGTGTACATGCGGTTCATGAATTCGACCGCATCGGGACCGGAGACCTCGATCTTGCCGAGGGTGGAGGCGTCGAAAATTCCGATGGACTCCCGGGTTGCCTTGCACTCGCGGGAAACCGCCATGTGCATGGTTTCGCCAGCCTTGGGGAAATACCATGCGCGGCGCCACAGGGCCACGGGTTCAAACGCGGCGCCGTGCTCTTCGGCCCAACTGTCGATCGGGGTTTTGCGTGTGAGTTCGAAATGACTGCCCTTGTGATAGCCCGCAAAGGTGCCAAAAGTTGTCGGGGTGTAAGGCGGCCGGAACGTCGTCAGCCCAACCTGCGGCGCTTCCTTTTGCAAAGCATCGGAGGCGATCATCAGGCCGTTCATGTTCGACATCTTGCCTTGATCGGTGGCCATGCCATTTGTGGTGTAGCGCTTGACATGTTCGATGGAGCGCATGCCCTCACGCACAGCCAGCCGGATATCCTTGGCGGTCACGTCGTTCTGGAAGTCGATAAAGGCCTTCGCTCTGCCCGGGCTCCGGTCGGTCGCGAGTTCCTTGTGCGTCACGCCGTTGCCGGTTCGATCGTCGCTGACATCAAATCTCACGGCATCGCAACTGTGGCCCAGCGCCCGGACTGCTGCGGTCCCGGCCTTTACACCGTCCTCGAGCACGGCTGCAATGCCCCAGAGACCGCGACCGGCGCCGGCAATATGGCATTCCTCGGTCTGCTGACCTGGCAAATAGACATTTTCCTCTGCATCCCAGTGCAGCGATCCCTTGGTATGGGAGAAAAGATGCAGTGACGGCGTCCAGCCGCCGCTCATCAGCAGTGCGTCGCAATCGATGGTTCTCGCCTTGCCGACGCGACCGCCACGAACCGGATTGACGCGCACGGACTTCACCCGCAACCGTCCGGATGTCGCCGTCGCGGTATGACCGGTCAGCGTCTCGATGCCGCGCGCCTTTGCCTGTTGCATCAGGGCAGCCTGGATATCGTTGCGTGTATCCACAATGGCCCCGACTTTCGCCCCCGCATCGGCGA
Organism: Hoeflea sp. YIM 152468; assembly: GCF_029210485.1. Taxonomy (GTDB): domain Bacteria; phylum Pseudomonadota; class Alphaproteobacteria; order Rhizobiales; family Rhizobiaceae; genus Hoeflea. The sequence continues at coordinate 72,324 of NZ_JARGET010000038.1, read as the reverse complement.
GATCGAAAGCAGCGTACCAGGCGCTGTCATGGCTGGTCAGGATGACCGGTCGATTTCCCACCTTCACGCCATAGCGATTGAGATAAGTCTGCGCAGCGCTAGCGAGCATGACGCCCGGCCGGTCGTTGCCGTCAAAAACCAGCGGTCGCTCGATTGCGCCTTGCCCCAAAACCACCTGCTTTGCCCGCACCCGCCACATCCGTTCGCGCGGGGCGTCCGTTGGCAATTCGGCCAGATGATCGGTCAGCTTCTGGCAAAGTGCGATCATGTTCTGATGATAATAGCCAATCGCGGTCGTCCGCGTCATCAGCCGGACATTCGGCAAGCGCCCCAACTCGTCCAGGGTTGCCTCCAGCCAGTCCCACGCCGCTTTACCATTGATTCCGACCGACGGTTCCGACAACAAGCTGCCGCCCATTTCGGCATGTTCATCGACCACGACAACGTTGACGCCCGTTTGCGCTGCCGCAAGAGCGGCCGCCAGTCCTGACGGCCCGGCACCGACGATCAGCACGTCGCAATACAGATAGCGGCTGGCATAGTGATCCGGATCCACGTCAACGGGGGCCTTGCCCAGCCCGGCGGCGCGGCGGATGAAGGGTTCGTAGACCTTGTCCCAGAAACTGCGCGGCCACATGAAGGTCTTGTAGTAAAACCCGGCCGAAAACAGCATGTAAAGCCGGTCGTTGATCGCGCCCACATCGAATTTCAGCGACGGCCATTTGTTCTGGCTTTCGGTCGTCAGGCCTTGATAGATTTCCTGCACCGTCGCGCGCGTATTGGGCTCAAACCGACCCACGCCGCGGCTGGTTCCGATAAGCGCATTGGGTTCTTCAGAACCGGCGGTGACAGGCCCGCGCGGGCGGTGATATTTGAAGCCCCGGCCCATCAGGTGGACACCATTGGCCAGCAGCGCGGACGCCACGGTATCGCCTTCGCATCCTTCATACGCAACGCCATCGAAGCTGAACCGAACCGGCCGGTCAGCCTTGACGCGGCCGCGGTCTTTTACACGGAAACTGGTCATTTCACGGCCTCCTGAACTGACGTGTCCGGACGGGGTTCACCGGCTTTGTAAGTGCGTAGAAACTTGTCGCTGACCGTATCTCTGAGTGCATTGAAATACCGCGCGCATCCATGAATATGGCGCCAGCGTTCGGCATGAACTCCGCGGGCGTTCGAACGGATGAAGAGGAAATCACGCCATTCCTCATCGCTCAGCTCGGAAGGGTCAGAAGGCCGTGCAATATGCGCCTCGCCGGCATAGGCAAATTCCAGTTCCGGCAGGGTATCATCGCAGTAGGGGCAATGGATCAGAAGCATCGGTTTCTCCCTAATGTGCCACAGCCGCAGCTGCGGCCTCGTCGATCAGACGACCTGTGGTGAAGCGTTCAAGCGTGAAGGGTGCGTTGATGACATGCGGCTCGTCCTTCGCCACGGTCCAGGCAAGAGTATGGGCTGCGCCGGGAGTTGCCTTGAATCCGCCGGTGCCCCAGCCGCAATTGACATAGAGCCCTTTCACCGGGGTCTTGCCGAGAATGGCCGAACGGTCAGGCGTGACATCAACAATGCCGCCCCATTTGCGCAGCATTCGCATCCGGTTGAAGATCGGGAAGACCTCACAGATCGCTGCCACAGTGTGCTCGATCAACGGCAGTCCGCCGCGCTGGGAGTAACTGATATACTGATCGGTTCCGGAGCCGATGACCAGCTCACCCTTGTCGGACTGGCTGATATAGGCGTGGACCGTGTTGGACATGACGACACAGGGAAACACCGGCTTGACCGGCTCGCTCACCAGAGCCTGCAGCGGGTAGCTTTCCAGTGGCATTTTCAGGTCGGCAGATTGCATGATCACCGACGTATGGCCCGCCGCCGACACCGCGATCTTTTTTGCCCTGATGAACCCCTTGCCTGTCTCCACCCCTTCCACGGCGCCATCAGGACCTCGTTTGATCGACAGCACGGGACAATTCTGGATGATATCGACACCACGGGCGGCAGCAGCGCGTGCATAGCCCCAGGCAACCGCATCGTGGCGCGCGGTGCCCGCCCGCTTCTGCAAGGCCGCCCCCATCACCGGATAGCGTGCATCGGAGGCGATGTTGAGCGGCGGGCAGAATTCCTTGGCCTCGGCCGGTGTCAGCCAGCAATTGTCCACACCGTTCAAGCGGTTCGCATGAATATGGCGCTGGAAGCTCTGGACGTCATGGATGTTGTGCGCCAGCATCATGACGCCGCGCTTGGAAAACATCACATTGTAATTCAGCTCGGTCGACAGGTTTTCCCAAAGATCGAGGGCATGATCGTAAAGACCTGCGCTTTCGTCATACAGATAATTCGAGCGGATGATGGTGGTGTTGCGGCCGGTGTTGCCGCCGCCCAGCCAGCCCTTTTCAATTACCGCGACATTGGTAATGCCGTGTTCCTTGGCCAGATAATAGGCGGCCCCGAGCCCGTGACCGCCGGCGCCAACGATGATGACATCGTATTCCGTCTTCGGTTGCGCATCCGGCCATTGCGCGGACCAGTTTTTATTGCCTGTGAACGCATTCTTGAGAAGCGACATGGCGGAGAAATGAGTCATGGACGTGAGCTCCTGGTGGACAGGCGTTTCTGCAGGCCATCATGCCAGAAGGTTTGGTTTTTCACTGTATAAACGCGTCAGATTGGCGTTATAATTGCGCCACACACCAGAATGGGAATTGCCATGCCCGATCCCACCGCGCGCCTGCGCATCGGCTTCATTCTTGCCCGCCGCTTCACGCTGTCCGCTTTCGCCAATTTCGTCGATGTGTTGCGACTGGCGGCGGATGAGGGGGATCGGTCGCGTCCGATCCTTTGCCGGTGGCGGGTGCTGTCAGCGACGATGAATCCGGTCACATCAAGCAGTGGCATTTCGCTTCAGCCGGATGAACGATTGGGAGATCCCTCCCGCTTTGACTACATCGTTGTCGTTGGCGGCCTGATGGAAGAGATGGAGCGACTCGATCCGGATTATGTCGCCTTCCTTGACAAGGCAGCGGAATCGGGCGTGCCGCTGGTTGGGCTTTGCACCGGTGCCTTCATCCTGCACCATGCCGGTTTGATGCAGGGCTATCGCTGTTGCGTCAGCTGGTTCCACCACGATGATTTTCTCGATCAGTTCGAAGGCATACGCCCGGTGTCCGACCAGATATTTGTCGTTGATCGGGACAGGCTGACATGTTCGGGTGGCGTCAGTTCCGCGCATCTTGCTGCCTGGCTGGTCGATCGACATGTCGGCCGTGCGGCGGCGAAAAAGAGCCTTTCAATCATGATAATCGACGAGGCGCTGGCGGCGGATCGGCCGCAACCGGGATTACCCTTGGAGCTCACCACACGCGATCGATTGGTCAAGAAGGCATTGCTTGCGATGCAGCAAACGCTCGATTCACCGTTGACGGTCACTGATTTGGCCGCACGAATGGGCGTCAGCCGCCGCAAACTGGAACGGCATTTTATGGCATCACTTCAAATCAGCCCGTCAGAAGCCAGCAAGCTCATCCGTCTCGCGCAAGCGCGGTTGCTGCTCGAACGCAGTGAACACTCGGTGACCGAGATCGCCAACGAAACCGGCTTCGCCGACATCTCACATTTCATCAGGGTTTTCCGCGCCACGGAAGGACTGACCCCGGAGGCATGGCGGCGACAGAACCATCTGCCGCAGATGGCAAAATGAAAAAGGGCGGGCCATCACTGCCCGCCCCTGTCTGGTTTGTCTTTGCCTTGCAACACGCGCGACTTCCCGGCCCGTGCTGAATTCCATGACACCAATGCCCGCCGATCTGGCGCCCCGCTCCTCACCACTGCCGTGATTGATGTTTTCAAGTCAGACCCGGAGTGGGGCCGGGCTCAGCCCCGGCATTTCAGCGCCGGGGCGGCATTGATAGAAGGAGCAGATCAACCCTTGCCCTTGACGATGAGATGATCGGGGCCGTACGCGAAGCCGGTGATGTTGGTATTGCCCTTGTTGTTGTCGTCGGTGATGACAAGGATATCATGCTCACGGTAGCCGCCTGCGCCCGGCAGGTCGTTCGGTACAGTGATCATCGGCTCCATCGACACGACCATGCCAGGCTCCAGCACGGTGTCGCAATCCTCGCGCAATTCAAGCCCCGCCTCGCGACCGTAATAATGGCAGAGCACACCGAACGAATGGCCGTAACCGAAGCTGCGGTACTGCAGCAGGTTTTCGGCGGCATACATTTCGTTCAACTCCTTGGCGATGTCGCTGCACTTGGCACCCGGCACCAACAGTTCCTTGCCCCGGTCATGCACAGCGCAGTTGACGTTCCACAGGCGGATATGCTCGTCGCTTGCCTCTTCACAGAACAAGGTGCGCTCCAGGGCCACGTAATAGCCAGCCACCATCGGGAAGCAGTTCAAGGACAGGATATCGCCCTTTTCAATCCTGCGGCTGGTCACCGGATTGTGCGCGCCATCGGTGTTGATGCCCGACTGGAACCAGGTCCAGGTGTCCAACAACTCGCCATCCGGCCAGACCCGGGCGATCTCACGCACCATCGTCGCCGTGGAATGCAGAGCGACCTCATGCTCGGGCACGCCCACTCCAATCGCTTCGACGCAGGCCGCACCACCGATATCTGCAATGCGGGTCATCTTGGTGATATGGGCAATTTCTTCGCTGGATTTGATCATCCGAAGCCGCATCGAAGCCGCGCCGATATCGACGAATTCCATCTGCGGAAATTCAGCTTTCAGCAAGTTCAACGTGTCGATGTTGATGTGATCGAACTCGATTCCCAGCCGCTTGACGCCGCCGGTCAACTCACGAATGGCATGAAAATAATTGTCTTTCTGCCAGTCGGTGTAGGTGATGTTCTTGCCGCCAAAAGTTCGCCGCCAGGGTTGACCGCCGTCGATGCCCGCGCTGATCGATGTAGCGATGGTGTGATCCACCAGGAAACCATAGCGACGGCCGAAATAACAATACAGGAAGTCGGAGTAGTAATTGATGCAATGATAGCTGGTAAACAGCGCCGCATCGATTTTGGCCTCTGCCATATGGGCCCGGATCGCATCCAGGCGCCGTTGCATTTCTGCATCTGAGAAAGTTGGGGTGGCCTTTTCGCCATTGCCCACATAATTCTGAAACCGTTCGCGATCCATCTAATCCTCCATGTTTTCTAAGAGCGGAAACAAATTCCCCCACGGAAGAAGGCAATTAAAAATCCCGGCTGTCAAAAGACGATATTTCAAGATAGCATTACATTTTTTCATCCAGAGGGTCTCGCATGCGCACACCACCTTTGAATGCATTGCGCACCTTTGAGGCTGCGGCGCGCCTTGGATCGTTCAAGGCAGCGGCCGACTCCCTGTTTGTGACCCAATCCGCTGTCAGCCATCAAATAAGGGCCGTTGAAGTCTGGCTTGGTGCGCCGCTGTTTGAACGTGAGGGCAACCGCACCCGATTGTTGCCGCATGGGGTGGAGTTGGCTCGTGCCCTGCGGCAATCCCTGACGGAAATTGAGGCGGCCTGTCATCGCGCCTTGGCCAACAACACACCGCGCCCCCTTGTTATTGCAGCCATTCCTTCGGTCGCCATGTGTTGGCTAATTCCCAAGCTGGGCCTGTTTCGCACAGCCTTTCCCGAGATCGAAACCCGGATCGTCTACGTCATGCATGGCAGAGACATCAATTTTCATGATGTCCACTTGGCCTTCGTGTTCTCGTCGGCCTCCCCGGATATTGCCAATGTCGAAAGCGCATTCTTTCTCGGAGGCGAGAGTGTACCGGTTTGCAGTCCCTTGCTGCTCAACTCTCTTGGACATCAGCCAGAAAATGCAGACGACTTCCTAAGGCTCGGGCTCCTGCATGATGGCGACACGACTGGCTGGCAGAATTGGTTTTTGCAATCTGGCTACACGGCACAAGCCGATCTGGAAGGCGCCACATTTGAAGATTTCAATCTGCTTCGGGCAGCCGCACTGTCTGGGCAGGGTGTCGCCATCTGTCCGATAAAGATGGTGCGAAGCGATATCGAATCGGGAAGCTTGGTACAACTCTCCGGTGAAACGGTCGACGGAGGTTCGAATTACTACCTGCTCTCCGTCATGTCGACTGACGAACGGATATCCGAGCAAGTGCGCGTGTTTAAGAATTGGGCAATGGCAGAACGATAGTCTGCCAATCAGCGGGAGTTTGCCTGCAGGAAGCAAATGAGCGGCTCCCTGTATTCCCGCGATTTGCGATGATCATGCCGATGAGAACGGGTCGGGGAAACGGACCCCGCAGCAGCAATCCGATGTCAGGCGGTCAACTACCCCTCGGACAAGATATGGCATTGGTCTGGATCAAAATACGCGACCACATTTCGATTGTGCCGAACGCCCAGTTTGCGAATTTCCTCGTGAGGTTTTTGGACCTGCAACTCCAGGCCGTCTGCTGTTTCAAGAAATATGTTGGCCATTGCGCCAGAAAATTCTTCTCCGACCACCGTTGCGACAATGCTGTTGAGCAACGGCTTGCTGTCCTCAAGGTCCAATTTCAATTGTTCCGATCTCACCGTAAACGAGATCGAATCTCCTGCCTGTTTTTCCAGTTTTTTCTGGTTTCGGATTTCAAACACGCCCTCTTTGGTCCGGACGCTCAGCGTGTCGCCATTCACCGATGATATGACGCCTGTGAATATATTGGAGGAACCGAGGAATTCGGCGACGAAGCGGTTGGTCGGATGGTGGAAAATTTCCTCCGGCGTGCCAATCTGCTCGACCTTGCCGCGGCTCATGATGATCACCCGGTCTGCCATCGAAAAAGCCTCGGACATGCTGTGCGTGACATACACGAAGGTGATGCCGAGGTCCTTTTGCAGATTTGACAGCACCGACTGCATGCGGACCTTCAGATGCGCATCCAGCGCTGAAAGAGGCTCATCCAGCAACAGGATCTTGGGCTCGGTTACAAGCGAGCGAGCAAGAGCAACACGTTGACGCTGACCGCCTGACAACTGGGCGATGTTGCGATCGGCGAACTCAAGAATACCCAGCCGATCAAGCCATTTGCGGGCTCGCTCGATCCGCTCTTTGCGGGGAACCTTCCGCATCTTCAGTCCGAATTCGACGTTTTCCTGCACCGTTAGAAACGGAAACAGTGCAAGGCTTTGCCACACCATCGGTGTATCCCGGCTCCAGGTCGGCTTGTCACCAACCTCTTCTCCGTCCAGCAGAATGCGCCCCTGACTGGGGGCTTCCAGCCCGGCCAGCATACGCAGCGTGGTCGTCTTGCCACAGCCGGACGAGCCCATGATCGCCAGAAACTCTCCCCGGCCGATCTCGAAACTGACGTTCTCGACGGCAACAAAATTTCCGAAACTCTTGTTGACTTGATCGAAGGCGACGATTGGTGTGTTTTGCATTTTAGTCTTCCGATGCAGAGCGGGAACGTGTGGATGGGGTGCGCAACAACATTTGCGCCAGCACGATAAGGCTGATGGAGGAAACAAAGGCGAGGGAACCGATCGCGTTGATGCGCGGGCTGACTTGTCCTTGCAGGAACCCGAGAACCTTGACCGGGAGCGTCTCGTGAAGGCCAGAGACGAACCAGGCGACGGCAAACTCGTCGAAGGACACCGCCATCGTGATGAACAGCGAAGCGATAATGGCGGGAAACGTGAAGGGAAGCACCACATGGCGCAAGGTGACCCATTCGTTGCCGCCGAGATTCCAGGCGGCGGCTTCAAGATCCGGATCCATCTGTGAAAGCCGCAACCGGATGATCGCCATCGCGAAGGGAGAGCACATCACGCCATGCGCGATTATGATGGAGTACAAATCGCCGGACAAACCGATGCGGGAAAGATAGGCAAGCATTGCCAGGCCGAGAATGACAACCGGAATGGTGGGAGGCAGCAGCGCAAGCGCCATGTAGATCTGTTTGCCGAAGAACTTGTAACGATAATCGGTATAGGCACCGCCAAAACCGAGCACCGTGGCAATCACCGCGACGCAGAAGCCAACGATCATGGTGTTGAAGAATCCGGCCCAGACGAACGGATCCTCCCAGATCAGCCGATACCATTCGGTTGAAAAGGAACCCAGCGGCAACGACGGAAAGCGATCCGAGTTCAGCGAAAAGACGAAGCTGCCGATAATGGGGGCGAAGATGAACACGACGCACAAGAACAGGTGAAACTTCAAGGTTCCGGAAATCATTCGATCGCGTGTGACGGTCATCGGCCGCGCTCCTTGTAGGCAAACCGGATTGAGGCAAAGGCCACGATGAGAAGCGAAACGATCATGGTGATCGCGACGACCGCTGCTCGCGGCCATTGCTGGCCCGATTTCGTAATATCGGTAATCATGATCGAAAGCGTGGGTGGATTGCCGCCACCCAGGTAGAGCGGACTGACAAAATCACCGAAGGAAAGGATGAATGAGAACAGCGCGGCGATGATCAGCCCCACCTTTGCCGAGGGCACGATGACGCGAAACACGGTGGCCAATGGCCCGCAGCGCAGATTGTGTGCCGCCTCGACCAGATCACGGTTGACGAAATTGAGACTGAAGGTCTGCAGCAGGATGACCAGCGGCAGGCACAGGGTGACAAGACCGACCAGGACCCCGAACGTGTTGTTGAGCATCAGCACCGGCCCCAGCCCGAAATATCCGAGCGCAGCGTTGAGGATACCAGCATCGGAGAGGAAGACCTGAAGCGAATAGACCCGGACCAGGTAGCTGGTGAAAAACGGAATCACGAGAATGAAGACGATCCAGCGCTTGGCGCTCTCTGACAGCTTGAACGAAATTGCATAAGCCGCAGGAAAAGCGATCGCGCTGGTCAACACGGTGGCAGCCGTGGCGAGGATCAAACTCCGCAAATAGGCTTGCCAGAACACTTCCCGTGTATAGATGCGGACCCAGTTCGAAACATCAAAATCGGGCTGCATCTGGAAATTCCGCACCGTCCAGAAGCTGAGCGCGACAAGAAAAGCGAGCGGTGCAACAAAGAACAGCAGCTGCCAGATCAACAGCGGCAATGCCAGGGTCAGACCAAAAAGTGATGCGTGGTGCCGCATTGAAAAGCTTTCAGAAGAACAGAGGATCGGAAGGAGGCCCTGTGCGCCGCCCCGGACGGACAGCGCACAGGTCAGCGCTAAGCGCCCTTGTAGTCAGACCAGAAGTCATTCCAGTCTTCAATACCCTGCTGAACCGGCAGTTGCCGGAACTGGATTTGTCCACTCCGGATCATATCCATCACGTTGGCTTCACCGACGACCATTTTCTGGCGTTTGGCTTCGGCCATATTGGTTTCATTGAGGACTTTCCATCCCTTCTGGTTCGGGATCAACGCCGGATAGGCAGCCATGTCTGCAGACTTGGCCTGCCCCTCGGGCGAGGTGATCCACTGGATCCACTTTTTCGCCATCTCGGCGTTTGGCGAGCCCTTGCCGATCGAGAAGCTTTCCGTCCACTGCAGCCCCCCTTGCTCCGGCACAACCGAGCGAACCTTCGCACCATTTTTTTCCAAGGTGCCGGTAATCCAGTCTCCAATTCCGGCAAAGGCCAGCATCTGCCCGTTCTTGAGCGACGAGAAGGTTCCGCCGTAGTCGAAGAAGCCCCCGACCTGAGGACGCAGAGTCATTGTTTTTGCCTTGACTGCATCCCATGCAGCCGCATCGATATCGTAGGGCGATGCATTGCCGGCCCAGAGGCTGGTCTGGCCGAGATTGGGCAGATGCCAATCAAAGTGCCCCAGTTTCCCGGTTAGCCGGTCGTCCGCATAGAGATCGTAGCTCATCGCGTCGGCTTCACTGAACGTGTCCGTGTTATAGGCGACACCTAGAAATCCGAACCGCGTCAACACAGAAAACAGCTTGCCGTCCTTCCAGTGGCCGGGAAATTTCTGGAACTCCGGAAAATAGTCGTCAAAGTGATAATCTTCCGGGTCAAGCTCCTCGATATAACCGGCGGAGTTCAGCTGCTGAACATATTCCGCATCAGAAAGGATGACGTCGTAGGTGCCGGCGGGCGACTGGGCAATGAGACCCAGCATATTGTCACCGCCGGTGTAGTATTTCGGCGTGAACTTGACGTTGTTGGCTTCCTCAAATTCCCCGACAATGTCTGGTTCGGCATGGCCATACCAGGCAAGCATCGACAGATTGACGGTCTGCGCGCTGGCTCGGATCGACAGAAATGGCGCCGCCAGTGTCGTTGCACCGGCAAGTTTGAGAATTTTGCGACGGGTCATAAAAGATAGATCAGACATGTAGTACTCCTCCTGTAAATGGCACTGCTCGGCAGTCTCAACCCTGCTCCACCAACGTTGTCCGAGCTTCTCTTGTCACCGACTCTGCGGCATCGGCAGGCAATGCGAATTCTTTGCGAAGCGCCGAAACAATTCCTTCGGTGCAGACTGAGAGCAGCAGCTCCCCCTTTTCGATCGTGGCGCCGAGAGGCGAAGACAGGGTGCCGCTGGGCGGGGTCCAGTCCGGATTTGCCGGATAGACATCATAGGGTGGAAAGCGAGCGGGCGCGTGCTCGACCGCATCCTGGAGAGAGACAAATTCGGGATAAAGTGAAAGCATCAGCGACGTTTCCAGCACCCCGCCATGCTCAATATCCCAGCCAAGAAAGCCATCGGGATAAAGCTTGGCGATGGCCTCCTCATGGACAAAATCCCAATAGGAAAGAACGACGATCTTCACATCCGTGATGCCGGCCCATTTGAGCTCGCGCAGCGCCAGATCGATCCCTTCGACAATAAACCAGGAGTTCTCGAAATGGCCATTCACGATGCAGAGGTTGCGGGCGCCATGGCGCACAAATTCGCGGATCACATCGCGCAAGGCATTGACCAGGGTTGCCCCATCAAGGCTGGTGGTGCCGGGTAAATGGTTGCCGCCACCGGACTTGGTGTGCGACTTGTAGCCATAGGTGAAGGGGGGAGCGACCAGGGCGCCAATCTCGGTTGCCGCACGACGGGCGAACTCGGTCGGCAAAAGCACGTCCACATGCATCGGCATGTGATGGCCATGTTGCTCCATCGATCCAAGCGGCAACAGGATAGGGCAATCCCCACCCGAGACCCGCCGTTTATATTCGGGCCATGCCAGCTCGGCAGCAAATACAGTCTGGTGGGACATGACATTCCTCGGTTTTTTCCTGTTGATCAAACTACGTTCCATCGACTAGGAATCCAAAATTCATAGTTTCAATGCGGGGATAAGTATTATTTATTATGCGAGCACCATTGAACCTACAAACCGACCTGCTGCGGACATTCGTAACGGCTGCGGATCTCGGAAATTATACGGAAACAGGTCGCGTCCTCGGCCGGACACAGCCTGCAATTTCTTTGCAGATAAAGCGGCTTGAGCAACTGCTCGACCGTCAGCTGGTGAAGCATTCGGGCAAGAAGCTGAACCTGACCGGCGATGGGCAGATGCTTTTGAGTTATGCCCGCCAGATCCTGCAGCTCAACGACAGCGCCGCCTCGCAAATCCGGCGGTCAAATTTGTCCGGCGTCCTGCGGGTCGGCCTGCCGATTGATTATTCGATCGGATTCTTTCAATCGGAAATCGTCAATTTCATGCAGGAAAATACAGGCGTGGAACTCGATATCCTGTGTGGCTGGAGCCGAGACCTCCTGGACCTGCTGCATGCCGATCAGCTCGATATCGTCATTGCTGTCACCGACAGCATGCCCATGCCCTACGTATCTTTGCATTGGTCCGAACGACCTTATTGGGTCTGCGGGCGGGATTTCAGCCTTGCACCCGGCAAGCCGGTACCTCTGGTGGTTCATCCTGAAGGTTGCGCCTACCGCGCCCGAATGCTGCACGCCCTTGAAGCCACCGGACAAAACTGGCGCATAGCGTTTTGCAGTCCTGGCATCAATGCTCTGCAGAATGCGGTGATCAGCGGCCTTGGAATAAGTGCACTCACCAGAAAGACGTACCAACCCGGGATGCGCAAATTGGTCGTTGCGGATGGGTTTCCACCCTTGCCACCCATAAATGTCGGAATTTTCTACAAACACATCAGACTATCTGACGCCGCCATCCGCCTGGTCGAGCGGATTTCCAATGGGGTGGCCGGTTTCCAAAAAACGATAATCGTCCGAAACCATAAATAGTCCTTATCCCCAAATAACGTCAATTAATTTCTGGGATTGAACCAATGAGTGCTAGCTGAAGCAGTGGAAATCGGCAGGCGGCGCACCATTGATGGAAGACATGCTTCACGTAATGGAATGGCACAATGGCGAAAAGGACTATTCGCCATTTTCCGATCAGGAAATGAAGCGTCGCCAGGATGATCTTCGCACCTGGATGGACAGGAACAACGTCGATTCGACGCTTTTGACTTCGCACCATTGCATAAACTATTATTCAGGTTGGCTTTACTGCTATTTCGGGCGCAAATACGGAATGGTTGTAACCGCGAATTCGGCGACGACCATCTCCGCGGGAATCGATGGCGGGCAGCCGTGGCGGCGCAGCTTCGGCCAGAACGTGACCTACACGGATTGGCGCCAGGATAATTTTTACCGCGCCGTCCAGCAACTGACCCACGGCGCCAAGCGGGTGGCGATCGAATTCGACCATGTCTCGCTCGACTATCGAAAGTCGCTTGAAGCAGCATTGCCGGGTGTCGAATTTGTCGATGTTTCCGACGCGTCAATGTGGATGCGGACAATCAAGTCGGGCGAAGAGATCAGGCTTATCAAGGAGGGCGCTCGGATCTGCGATGTGGGCGGCTGGGCGGCTTTCAATGCTGTTCAGGCAGGCGTTCAAGAGCATGAAGTGGCAATCGCCAGCACCAACGCGATGATCCGCGAAATTGCCAAGTCATTTCCGTTTGTGGAGCTGATGGACACATGGACATGGTTCCAGTCCGGCATCAACACCGACGGTGCCCACAACCCGGTTACAAACCGCACCATCGAGCAGGGAGACATTCTGAGCCTGAATGCTTTCCCGATGATTTTCGGCTATTACACCGCTCTCGAAAGAACCATGTTCTGCGGCTCGGTGGATGACGCCAGTCTCGAAATCTGGACCAAGAATGTTGCGGTTCATGAGCGTGGCCTGCGCCTGCTCAAGCCCGGCGCACGGTGCAGCGACATCGCGATCGAGCTCAACGAAATGTACCGTGAATGGGACCTGCTCAAATACAGGTCTTTCGGCTATGGCCACAGTTTTGGTGTGCTGAGCCATTACTACGGCCGCGAAGCGGGCGTGGAACTGCGAGAAGACATCGACACCGAGCTGAAGCCTGGAATGGTGGTTTCCATGGAGCCGATGGTGATGATCCCGGAAGGCACTGCCGGGGCGGGGGGATACCGTGAGCACGACATTGTTGTCATGTCCGAAGACGGGGCGGAAAACATAACCCGGTTCCCGTTCGGGCCAGAACACAACATTGTGGGGCGGTGATGCGGTCAGGTCGTAGGCGCAGTTGGCTCACATGCCTCGCCACACTGGCGGTGTTCGCTGTGACGCTTGCGGGCGTTCCATACAGCTATCGCGCTATGACACAAATCCAACCCCTTCTCGGCGCCTTGGCCTATCTGCCAGCCAGACGCTGATCTGAATTTGGCGATAATGTTCGCAACCGCTCCTTGGATCGGTATTGTCGGACATGGCTTTATCCCCGTAGCCCACGACATCGAGAAATCGCCGGTCCGAATGACTGGCCAGCAAACGGGCGATACCTGAAGCCTACCGAACGGACAGATTGCCCAAGCGGATGCGGATGCGGATGGGCGTTCTGCCGAGAATCAGCTCCAGGTTCTTGGGGATTCGGCGCTGGAATCGATATCCGTTCTCGCGGCGCGTCAAATACATGGCAAAACCCGGGTACATGAGTGGGGACAAGCCCAATCCGGGGGTCTGGAAACCATGTGAAATCAACAGGGTGGTTTATGGCGGAGAGAGAGGGATTCGAACCCTCGAGACGGTTCCCCGCCTACACACTTTCCAGGCGTGCGCCTTCGACCACTCGGCCACCTCTCCGCATATCCGTCTGACGCGCAAGTACCCGGCCATGCCGGCCGATGTCAAGGCGGTCGATCTGCCGGGCAAAGGGTGCCGCAAAGCACCCGGAGTTACCGGTCCGGATCGGGCGGCACTATAGCCAAGACGCCCTGCTTGGCAACCGTAATTCGGCAGCGCGCAGCGACATTATTCAGCGCTGCCGGCTGCAGCGGCGTCAGCTGGCCATTGCGTCAATGAATTTCGGCCATTATGTCTCGGACCGGGCCTGGGTTGCCGGCCTTGTCGACTGTCTCTGTCGGGAGCAAGAAATGCGATTTGTCGCGCGGACGTTGAGCCTTGTCTTTCTGGTATGTGCTGTGCTTGCCGGATTGGTCGACGCCATAAAATCGGTCGCCGCGGGCAGGCTGGTGCTCTCCCCGCTGGCACAATCCTGGTCGTCGGGCAGCCCCGAAACCCTGGCGCTTCTGGAAAATCTGTCGGCTCAGTATTTGCCCGCCTGGGTGTGGGATCCGGGCGTGGCGTGGGTGCTGATGCAGCCGGCCTGTGTCGTCTTGCTGGCGCTGTCGCTGCTGTTTTATCTGGCGGGCTATCGCCGAGCCCGGCTGGCCGGACGCTTTGCCGCCTGACCGGCCGCCGGCGCCGGGTGATGGCAGATCGCGCCGCTCAGGCGCGCGTGCCGCCCCCGAAGTCTCGTCCCGAGGCTCAGGCGCGGCGCTGATCCGCCAGCCGACCAGCCGATTGTCGCCGCTTGACGCCGCGGCCAGAGACAAGGCCCGCCTCACACTCTGCCGAGCCTGCCGGCCGGCTTGAACCAGGACCCCGAACCAGCCGGCACCCCGCGGCGGCACGCGGCACCGCGTTGCACAATGCAAGCGGGGAGGATGCGGCCCGCTGCGGCCCGCAGCGGCCAGCAGCGGCCAGCAGCGGCTTGACCGGAAACGGCGGTCGAGCGCCGCGGGGGGCATCGGCCCGAAGATGACGCGACAGCCATTTGCGTAATCACCACGGTCTCAATTCGGCGTTGGATTTTTCCCAAAAGCCATGCAAGGAT
This sequence comes from Hoeflea sp. YIM 152468, assembly GCF_029210485.1. Taxonomy (GTDB): domain Bacteria; phylum Pseudomonadota; class Alphaproteobacteria; order Rhizobiales; family Rhizobiaceae; genus Hoeflea. The sequence goes on along the minus strand of NZ_JARGET010000038.1, from coordinate 57,292 downwards.
ACCGGCTTCCGGCCAGCAATGGCCGGCAAATTCCGCAGGTCTGCCCAATTGGGCATGCGGGAGGACCCATAAAGATCAACAGTTAACCTACAGGGCTGCACATCATGAAACGCACGCTTTTGAGCTTCCTCGCCATCGCCGCAATGTCTGCGACCGCCATGGCCGCCGACATCAAGCCGGCCATCATCTACGACCTCGGCGGCAAGTTCGACAAATCCTTCAACGAGGCTGCCTATGTCGGCGCTGAAAAATTCAAGACCGAAACCGGAATCGACTACCGCGATTTCGAGATTGCCAACGACGCCCAGCGCGAGCAGGCGCTGCGCCGCTTTGCCAAGGACGGCAACAACCCGATCGTCATGGCCGGCTTTTCCTGGGCAGCTTCGCTCGAGAAGGTCGCCGCCGACTATCCGGAGACGGATTTCGCCATCATCGACATGGTGGTGGACGCGCCAAATGTGCGGTCCGTGGTCTACAAGGAGCAGGAAGGATCTTTCCTGGTCGGCGTGATGGCCGCCAAGGCGTCCGAGACCGGCACGGTGAGCTTCATCGGCGGCATGGACATCCCGCTGATCCGCAAGTTTGCCTGCGGCTACAAGGGCGGCGTTCTGGCAACCAATCCCGACGCCAAGGTTCTTGAAGCCATGACCGGCACCACGCCTGACGCCTGGAACGACCCGGTCAAGGGCGGCGAGATCACCAAGTCGCAGATCGACCAGGGCTCCGACGTGGTCTATGCGGCGGCCGGCGGCACCGGCATCGGCGTGCTTCAGGCTGCCGCTGATGCGGGCAAGCTCGGCATCGGCGTCGATTCCAACCAGAACGGCCTGCAGCCCGGCAAGGTGCTCACCTCGATGCTCAAGCGCGTCGATGTGGCTGTCTACAATGCCTTCATGGATGCCAAGGATGACAAGTTCTCCTATGGTTTCAGCTCGCTCGGCCTGGCGGAAGATGGCGTGGATTACGCCATGGATGAACACAATGCCGATCTGGTCACCGACGAGATGAAGGCGGCAGTGGAAGCTGCCAAAGCCGACATCATCGCCGGCAAGATCACGGTTCACGACTACATGTCGGACAATGCCTGCCCTTACTGAGGCAGCTGATGGCCCGCGGGCCAACTGACAGGGACGCAGCGGCCGGGCAGCACCATCGCCCGGCCGTTGTCTTGCGCCGGCTGCAAGCCCCGGGCTACAGAGCCGCGCCACCAACAGGGATGTTTCAACCATGGCCCAGATCCGCACCCACACGGGTGACATTTCCGCAGCCGCGATGGCGCGCTACACGCACGACATCGCCATTGACACCGAAACGCTCGGACTGGTGCCGCGCCGCGACCGGTTGTGCGTGGTGCAGCTTTCGCCGGGCGACGCAACCGCCGACGTGATCCAGATCGCCGCCGGGCAGATCCGGGCGCCAAACCTTGCGGCGCTGCTCGAGGACCAGAGCAAGCGCAAGCTGTTCCATTATGGCCGTTTCGATATCGCCGTGCTGTTTCAAAGCTTTGGCGTCACCGCCACGCCGGTGTTCTGCACCAAGATCGCCTCGCGGCTCACGCGCACCTACACCGACCGGCACGGGCTCAAGGATCTGGTCCGGGAACTGCTCGACATCGACCTGTCCAAGCAGCAGCAATCCTCCGACTGGGCCGCCGAAAGCCTCAGCCAGGCACAGCTCGATTACGCCGCCGCCGATGTTCTGCATCTGCATGCGCTGACCGACAAACTCACTGCCCGGCTCAAGCGCGACGGGCGAGAAGCCCATGCCAAAGCCTGTTTCGATTTCCTGCCGACCCGCGCCAAGCTCGATCTTCTGGGCTGGGACGACACCGACATATTTGCCCATAGCTGAGCCGGTCGCGCGCATCTGCGTGTGGATCGGCCCGCCCGAGGCGAGCCTCCCCGAAGTCAGACCGGCCAATATCACGCCGGCCAAAGCCAGACCGGCAAGGCCGGGACATGCCAAGGCGTTGCCGCGCGACGAAGCCGCCGGGGTGTGAACTGGCCTGGCATTCCGGAGGGCCGCACGCGGGCTTTGCCTTACGGAAATGAGGGTTATGTGTGTGCATGTCCGTTCGGGGTCGGATGCAGCCATCTGACCGCGCCATGCACACAGGCTGGCGCAACCTGCGCGCGGCCCGAAACGCGCCGGATGATGTCCGCATCCGACAGGCGGCGCCTTGCACACGCGGAGCCGGCTTATCCACCTGCCCCTCTTCAGGGCTCTCCGTCCGGATTGCTCCGGCCGCAGCCTGGACCGGCCGCGGGCGTGGGTCTCAAGGGTCCGGCACGGACGCTGGTGGCTCAGCGATGGCTCTCGACCGTCACCCGAAACAACGGGTGGGATCGACCACAGCCTGGACACCATGTCCGCCACAGGCCCGGTCCGGTGTCTCGGTTCCTGGCCCGCCAGATGGCTGGCCCGGAGAAAAACCGGCCCGGTGGCTGGCTTTGCACAGCCCGCGTCGATGCAGGCCGCCCGCCAGCGGAGCCCCGATGGCTTTCCGCCTCCCCTCGGGCTTTGCCGCACGTTACGGCAGATCCCGAAAGGCTTTCCCCCCGCCTGGCCCGACACGTTCGCGAACCATCCGGCAGCGGGAGCAGACACAGTGTGGCATGGGGGCGGAATGCGGGGATAAAATTGGCCTGGGTTTTGGCTAGGCCATTGTTCTGATTGAGACGGATTGCTTTTCCCCTCCCCCTTGAGGGGAGGTTGGATTGGGCCGTCATGTCCCGAACCTCGTCATGCCGGACCCCGATCCGGCATCCAGCAGGCGCGCGTCGGCGAGCCGGGAGACACCTTTGTGCTGTGCCGAAGGAGTCTCTCACCGCGCCGACGCGCGGTGGCTGGACCCCGGATCAGGTCCGGGGTGACGGGGTTGAGGGGCTGCCGATGACCGCGCTCATTGGTGGCCGCTGCGGCCATAGGATCTGATGTTCGCGAGGGGGAACCGAAAGTAATCCTGGGTGTGGAGGTTGGATTGGGCTGTGGGTCCCTCGAATTCCGTCATGCCGGACCCGATCCGGCATCCAGCGGGCGCGCGTCGGCGAGCCGGGAGACACCTTTGTGCTGTGCCGAAGGAGTCTCTCACCGCGCCGACGCGCGGTGGCTGGACCCCGGATCAAGTCCGGGGTGACGGGCTCTTGAACTGCACCGAAATCGACTGCTGCCCTACGCCGCCCGTCTAGCAGCGTATTTTCCGTCCGGCAGCGCGGTGACGCGCTTTTCCCCATTACTGGGGGAGAAAGCAAAATCATGATCATAGCGTCCGCTAAGTCATAGATTTTGCCAGAAAGGGGGTGGTCTGCCGGTGCCGAAAATACCCCCTCACTTGCGATATCCAGCACCTGGCTGATGCCAATGCGCTGAAATCGCGGTCTTATGTATCAAAAGCACCAAGCCTAACGATACATCCGCACCGGTCCCTACAACAAAGGACTGTGAAATGATTGCGATTGAAAAACAATCGACTCCACAACCAGACCGTTTCGGGGCATTGTCGCAAACATGTCAATTCGCAGGCTATCCACGGTTGAGTCGCTCTGGTCTCTTTGGAATCTTCTTAAAGAGAATATTTGGATTGTCGCGATGTCCTATGCAGCAACCACGGCGGCGGTTGGTCTGATGTGGTCACAGATCCAATTCATGGCCGCCACACACGGTCTTGTTGTTTACCTGATAACATTCGCAATCATTATCATGTCCGGTCTAGGTGCGATCCTTTTGTACCTAATCATGAAGGGGGACATCGGTTTTAGGCGCGTACTTATCGCTCAGATAAGAACAATGGATCAAAAGGAGTTTACGCAGCTTAAAGACAAGTACACATCACTTGTTTCGGAAATAGCGACCTTTGTGGCGCACCAGAAAGATTTGGAACCGCCTTATCCTCCAGCACCCACTGATGATTCTTCGGAAAGTATAAGGGCGTATCATGACCAGATATCGCGGGATTCTATGTCCCACAGGAATCGACAAGAGGCGCAATTTTGGGATAAATTTGGGGCTAGGATAATAGATCTATCAATCTCATTGAAGAAATCAGGAGTTAGCGAAAATGTAGTCAGTAGGCCGATTTGGTCCATAAATGTTTGGCCAGAGAGCTATCTCTCCGAAGTAGGCGCTGAATTAAGCCGGCTGTCTGCTGCGTACGCTAATGAAGACGAAGATCCTGCATCCCGATAGCGTCAAAGCATTGTAGCAGGAAAGCTGCCGTGAACTTCCCACGCGACAGTTTGTTGCGGACGTTCACTTCCTTTTCGTCAACTCCTATCTTTGCCAGCTTCTCGACTAGCTGTCCGGTCGACGCCGAGCGCATCGCACAGCTCGGACAGGAACATCTGGTAATTGGCCCGTTCGGCCCCGCCCTCGCGGGCGGTCCAGCGGGCAATAAAGGCTTCGATTCCCACTCACGTCTCCCCGGCACGACGCATCCGCCTGTCAAACCGCACAATATGCAACTTGGCCGCGATAGCAAATGCCGAAGTCAGTCCCCGGCTCAGGCGGCGTGGCTCTCTGCCTGGCGGCGCGCGTCCTCGATGTCGAGGCGGAAGCGGGCGACCATGGCCGCGAGTTCGGCAGCTTCCTGGGCCAGGGTGTGGCTGGAGGCGTTGGTTTGCTCGACCATGGCGGCGTTCTGCTGGGTCATCTGGTCCATCTGGTTGACCGCCGAGTTGACCTCGCCCAGGCCGGTGGCCTGTTCGCGGCTGGCCGTCGCCATGGCGCCGACATGGCCCGAAATCTCCTCAATGCGGGTGATGATGCGGGTGATGGCCTCGCCGGTCTCGCCCACCAGCGACACGCCGGAGCGGACTTCCTCGCCGGACCGGGCGATCAGATCCTTGATCTCCTTGGCGGCGGTGGCCGAGCGGCCGGCCAGTTCGCGGACTTCCTGGGCGACAACGGCAAAACCGCGCCCGGCCTCGCCGGCACGCGCCGCCTCGACACCGGCATTGAGCGCCAGCAAATTGGTCTGGAAGGCGATCTCGTCGATGACACCGATGATCTGGGTGATCTTGCCCGAGGCGTCCTCGATGCGGCTCATGGCATCGACGGCGCGGGCCACCACCTCGCCCGAGGCGCGGGCATCGCTGGCGGTGTCACCGGCAAGCTTGTCGGTTTCGGCGGCGCGGCCGGAGGCAGCCCGCACGGTGGCCGAGATCTGATCGACGGCGGCGGCGGTTTCCTCGAGCGAGGCCGCCTGCTGCTCGGTGCGGCGCGACAGATCATCGGCGGCCGAGCGCATCTGGGCGCTGCCCGACTGAATCGAGCCGGCATTGTCGCGGATGCGGCTGAGCGTATCGCGCATCTGCTCGATCGACTCGTTGAAATCCAGCCGCAGCCTGTCGAGTTCGCCGGTAAACGGCGTGTCGATGGTGGACACCAGATTGCCCTGCGACAGGTCGCGCAGCGCGGCGCCGAGCGCATCGACGGCAAAGCGCAGCTGGGCATCGGATTCGGCTTTTTCGGTGTCGGACTGCTGGCGTGCCTGTTCGGCCATTTCGCGGGTGCGGTTGCTCTCGTCCTCGACCCGGATCTTGTCGATGGCATTGGACTTGAACACATCCAGCGCACGGGCCATCTCGCCAATCTCGTCGGCGCGGGCATTGTCGGTGACGTCGACATCGAGATCACCGGAGGCGACATCACGCATGGCGCCGACCAGCCGGGTGATCGGACCCTTGAGCGCGGTGATCAGCAAAAACGCGGCGAGGAGGCCGAAGAGACCGCCGATGGCCGCCGCCGACAGGGTGATGCCGTTGGCGCGCTGCTTGACCGCCTCGGCGCCCTGCTGCTGGCTGCTGGTGAAGCTGAGAACGCCGCTCCAGGCCTGGTTGATGCGGTCGGAGGCTGCCGCAAACAGGGCGGTTTCGGCCTCGCGCTTGGCAATCAGCTCGGCCATCAGTGCCGGAATGGTGACGGATTTGGCGCTCCAGGCCTGGCCGATCGCCTCGAGCACGGTTTCCCCACCATCGGAGAAGGCGATCAGCTGAATGCTCTGATCCACCCGGCTGAGCTTGGCGGCGACGTTCTCGCCGCTGATCTCGTCGGGCATGCCGAGGAAATGCACAATCGCCAGTTCAAGCGCGGACAGGCGCGCGAGGAAATCGCGGCTGTCGCTGATGATCTGCTGACCCTGCAGGATCTGCTGGTCAAGCTCGCCGAACCGGAGGGTGGCGGCGCGGGCAAACTGGGAGGCAAGGCCCTGCAACTGGATGCCGGTGGGACGCAGGCCGCCGGCGAATTTCTGCAGCTCGATCATGCCGGCCGGACCAACATTGCCGGTCTTGAGCGTGTCCAGCAGACCGCCCATATTGTCAACGATCAGGCTCTTGAGTGCAGGCTTGGTGTCGGGAATGGCCTTTGGCAGGTCTCGCTGCATCTTGCGAATGTCACGCTTGAGCGCCTCGGCGGCCTCGAAGGCTGCTTCGGGCGTGTCGGCGGCGTTGATGGCGGTGGCTATCTCGACGACCGTTGTGGCGCCGCCCGTCAGATTGTCAGCCGAGCGCAGCATGGTCTTGGTTTCGTTCTCGGCGTCGGCCAGTCCCTGCCCGACCGTCTCGATGTGCCTGTTGAGACGATTGCGAACCTCACCCAGCTCGGTCAGGGTGTCGGCGAAGCCGGCGCGAAGGCCGGTGACCTCGCCATGCAGCAGCCAGAGGCTGTCGACATCGCCGCGCAGCGCCTCGGCAAGCTGCCGGGATTGGCCAAGAGCATCGGATTCCTGCTGGTTCTCCGCCAGCATCAGCACTTTTTCCATGCGGCCGAGCTGTGCATCGAGGCTCTGCATGACGCTGTCGCGCTTTTCCTCATTCTGATCGTGCAGAAAGTTGGTCATGCCGGCATAGGCTTCCTTGAACCCGCTCAGGGTTTCGATGCTGGCGCTGGTGCCGGTCAGCCGTCCGCCGAGCAGGGAGCCGGTGTAAAGATTGATCGCAGCCAGGCCAACCATGCCCGCCACAAGCGGCATGACCAGCACAATGACTTTGGTCTGAATCGAGAAACGGGCAAGCAGCTTGTCAATACTCATGTGCACGGGTCCTGCGGAAAAAGCTGGAAAACATGCGGAACGCGAACCGCGACGGCAAGGACTGCATCATGCAAACACGCCGGTGCTAAGCCTGGCCGCGTGTTTCCCCCCATTGATCGCAGAATGGCAGTGCAAAGTTAACACGGACTGAACGCAAAGATGGCGCTGCTGAGGCCACACGGTCAAATGGAATTGGCCCGCGCCGGCGAGGCAGACAGCCGCGCCTCAAACGCCACCGCGATGGCTGGCGCAGCCCGGAAAAACCTTTATAACCGGAGCATTCTTGACAAAACCATGGTGATTTATGGCATCTCGCAAGGTCGGCAAAACGGCATCTTTGAAAACAGCGGCCAGGAAACCCTCGACGGCCTATCTTGAAGCCAAGCGCGGCGTCGGCAATTGGGCCGAAGCCACCGAATGGCTCCGGGTCCGCGGCATCGAGGACATCGAGTGCATCACCCCGGATTTCGCCGGCGTGGCGCGCGGCAAGATGATGCCATCCTCGAAATTCACCTCCAACACATCGCTTGCCTTGCCATCGGCGGTGTTCCGGCACACGATCTCGGGCGAGTATCCGGATGAAACCGACGATTTCCGCTATGATCCGCTCGACGGCGACCTCAAGCTGGTGCCGGATCTGTCGACCCTGTCGGTGGTGCCGTGGGAGAGCGACCCGACGGCGCAGGTGATCTGCGACATGGTCACCACCAAGGGCGAGCCGGTGAGCTACACGCCACGCAACGTGCTCAGGCGGATCGTCGGGCTCTATGCCGAACGCGGCTGGAAGCCGGTGGTGGCGCCGGAAATCGAGTTCTATCTGGTGGCGCAATCCGACGATCCGGATTATCCACTGAAACCGCCGCGCGGGCGGTCCGGACGGACGATCACCGGCGGACAGTCCTACTCGATTGCAGGCGTCAACGAGTTCGACGAACTGGTTGACGATATCTATGACTTTTCCGAAAAACAGGGTCTGGAAATCGACACGCTGATCCATGAGGAAGGCCCGGCGCAACTGGAAATCAACCTGCGGCATGGCGATCCGGTGGAACTGGCCGATCAGGTGTTCATGTTCAAGCGGACAATCCGCGAGGCGGCGATCAAGCACGGCATGTACGCCACCTTCATGGCCAAGCCGATGCAGCAATATGCCGGATCGGCGATGCACATCCACCAGTCGCTGGTCGACCTCAAGACCGGCAAGAACGTGTTTTCCAAACCCGACGGCGAGCCAAGCGAGGCGTTCTTCAGTTTTATCGGCGGCATGCAGCATTATGTCCCCAAGGCGCTGGTGATGATGGCGCCCTACGTCAATTCCTACCGGCGGCTGACACCGGACATGGCCTGCCCGGTCAACAATGCCTGGGGCTATGACAACCGCACCACCGCATTCCGGGTGCCGCCGTCCGAACCGGTGGCGCGACGGGTGGAGAACCGCCTGCCGTCGTCGGACTCCAATTCCTATCTGGCGCTGGCGGCATCGCTGGCCTGCGGCTATCTCGGCATTGTCAACGCGCTGGTGCCGAGCGACCCGGCCTACAAGAGCGTCAACGAGGGCTCGGTGGAGCTGCCGCGCGGGCTGCTCGAAGCCGTGTCGGCGCTGGAATCCGAGCCGGCGTTTGCCGAGGTGTTCGGCCAGGAGTTCATCAACACCTATGCCGGGGTCAAGCGTGGCGAGTTCGAGACCTTCATGCAGGTGATCAGCCCCTGGGAACGTGAATTCCTGCTGCTTAACGTTTGAGATTGGTCGCTCATGGCTTACCAAAGTCCTATCGCGCCGGGTGTCTCCTTCTATGAGGCGACGGCCGGCGACCGTCCCGCCTACCCTGCCCTGCCCGGAGCAACGACGGCCGATGTGGTGATCATCGGCGGCGGCTTTACCGGGCTGCAGGCAGCCTACCATCTCGCAGCCGCCGGCAAGGACGTGGTGCTGATCGAGGCGGCGCGCTTGGGCGACGGCGCCTCGGGGCGCAATGGCGGCCAGATCGGCACCGGCCAGCGGGCCTGGGTGGAAGAGAGCGAGGCCGAATTTGGCCGCGCCGCAGCCACACACCAGTTTGCGGTGGCGGAGCGGGCGAAGGCGCATCTGCTGGATTTCGCCACAGCGCACGGGATCGAGGCGGATTACCGGCCGGGGCAGATCTCGGCGGCGCACAAGAAGGGCTATGTCAAGGATTACCGCGATCACGTCCGGATCATGGCGGAAGACTACGGCTATGAGGGCCTGCACTTTCTCGACCGCGACGCGATCGCGGAAAAACTGGGCTCGACGCGCTATCATGGCGGCATCTATGACCGGGCAACCGGGCACATCAATCCGCTGAAATATGTCGTCGGGCTGGCGCGGGCGGCGGCGGCTGCGGGTGCAAGGCTGCATGAGGCGACCCGGGCACGCGCCATCGCGAGCGCCGGCGGCAGCGTGACGGTGACCACCGATCAGGGCCGGATCACCGCCGGCAGGGCGCTGATTGCCTGCAACGCCCATATTGACGGGCTGGAGCCGGTGACATCGGCGCATGTGATGCCGATCCGCTCGTTCATCGGCGCCACCGTGCCGCTGGGCGCCGACAGCCCGGTGATTCCGGGCGGGGAATCGGTCGACGATTCCCGTTTCGTGGTGCGCTATTTCCGCAAGAGCGCCGACGGCCGGCTGCTGTTTGGCGGGCGCGAGGCCTACACGTCTGACAATCCGAGAGATATTTCCAGCCACATCAGGCGGCAGATCGCCGAGATCTATCCGGCGCTGGACAGGGTCGAGATCAGCCATGCCTGGGGCGGTTCGGTCGGCATCACGCTGACGCGGCGGCCGTTCGTGCGCGAGGTGATGAAGAATGTCACCTCGATCGGCGGGTTTTCCGGTCACGGGGTGATGCTGTCGAATTATTGCGGCAAGCTTTATGCCGACCATGTGCTGGGCGGCTCGGAGGATCTCGAGGTGATGCGCAACCTCAAGGTCGGCCCCTTCCCCGGCGGCGACCGGTTCAGAACGCCGCTGCTGTTCCTGGCGCTGACCTGGTTTTCGCTCAGGGACAAGTTTTGAGAGTTTGGGGGCACTAAGCGCGCTGCACACTTTTGCGCGACATGCATTACTGTTCCGACAGGCGCCGTTTCCGCTTGCCGCGGGCAACTTCGGTCGCCAGCGCGTCCAGTTTCGGCTCCCAGTGGCTGCGAAAACGCTCCAGCCACTGGTCAACCTCTCTCAAGGACGCCGTTTCGATGGCGTAGAATCGCCTGGCCCCCTCAGGCCGCACGCTTGCGAAGCCGTTTTCCCTGAGGACTTTCAGGTGTTGCGATACCGCCGCCTGGGTGATGCCGAACTCGCCGTGAATGACCTCGACAACCTCGCCGGAGGAGAGCTCGTTCTGAGCAAGAAGCTCGAGAATGCGCCGTCGTACGGGATCTCCGAGAACATCAAGAGCGTGCATTGCCGCTGTCCCTAGCCTTGAGACACACCCAGGTAAAACCCGGCCGTGCGCTCGGCCGCTGCCTGTGCCTGCAAGGGGGTCTCGCCGCGCGCAATATCCGCTTCCCCCCACAACCGGGCGCTCTGCCGCATGAACCCTTTTCCAGCGGCGGATTTGCTGAAGGCCTCCTCGTCCATCCTCGGCGCGTCCGGGGCTGCCAGGTGCGAGGCAAGGCCGACAAATCCGAGTTCCCACCCGACGCCGACCGCGCCCGGACCGTACTGGTGCCAGAACGCGCTGACGATGGCTGTATGGGTCAGGGTCAGGCGAGTCACGTCCGCTGCTTCAGTGGTCAAGCGCCCCTCCACCCAACTGACATCGGCGTGCATTTCCCAGGTAACGGCAAGATGCCGGGGCGGTTCGCATTCAACGATTTCACCTCCGGCGTTGCCCTTAAACTGGAAACGCCCGCCCAGACGGAGATCGCCCTCAAGCGGCAGAAACCAGCGCGGAATACGTTCGCCATTGGTCAAGGCGTCCCAGAGATCATCCATGTCGGTCTCGTAGAGGCGAGACAGGATCACCGACCGTGCCGGCCTCCCATCCTTTTCCAGGTCGATGACCGAACGGTCGAGCTTTCCAAGGTGCTGCTCAAGGTCACAGGCCATACGGATCTCCCTGCTGCCATGGGTTGATATAAGTTGAAACTTATACGATTCGGGACTATCGTCAATCCGGAATGCTCCAACCGTTCGCTTAAAACGATGTTGCAGACGCTCGAGGCCGCGATGAAAACACACAAGATCTACTCCACCAGCTTCGCCAGCATCTACAAGCTTTATGTCGCCAAGGCCGAGAGGAAGGGCCGCGCCGCGGAGGAAGTCGACCAGATCATTTTCTGGCTGACCGGATACGATCAGGACAAACTGCGTCAACTGCTGGAAGGCATGACCGATTTCGAGACCTTCTTTGCCGGGGCGCCCCGGCTGAACCCGTCACGCTGCATGATCACGGGAGTGATATGTGGTGTCCGCATCGAGGACATCGACGAGCCGGTCATGAAGGAAATACGATATCTGGACAAGCTGATCGACGAATTGGCTAAAGGCAGACCGATGGAGAAAATTCTCCGCTCCGCTTGATCCACGTCTTTGGCGACGCCGTCCCCTCGCTGTTGCAAGGAGGAAACCCCACAGAATACAGCCACGCCCCTAGCTTTATCTAATCGATTAGATTATGAAAAGGCACCGTTCACGGACAGGATGCACCCCATGAGCCAGATCATCATTCCGGTCGATCCCTTCGACTATGTCGTCTTCGGCGGCACCGGCGATCTTGCCGAGCGCAAGCTGCTGCCGGCGCTGTATCACCGCCAGATTGCCGGGCAACTGACCGACCCGACCCGGATCATCGGCGCCTCGCGCGCGGAGATGGACCATGACGGTTACCGGGCGTTTGCGCGGGACGCGCTGAAGCTACACCTCAAGCCACAGGAATATGACAATGACGAGATCGAGCGTTTTCTGGCGCGGCTGTTCTACGTCGCCGTCGACGCCAAGTCGGACAGGGGCTGGCCGGAGCTCACGGCGATCCTCGCGGAAGGGGCTGACCGGGTCAGGGCGTTTTATCTTGCCGTCGGACCGGCGCTGTTTGGCGACATTTCCGAGCGGATCCGCGCCAACGGGCTGATCACCGGGCAAACCCGCATCGTGGTGGAAAAGCCGATCGGGCGGGATCTGCACTCGGCGCGGATGCTGAACCGGACCATCGGCGAAGTCTTCGATGAAGAACAGATCTTCCGCATCGACCACTATCTGGGCAAGGAGACGGTGCAGAACCTGATGGCGCTCCGGTTCGCCAATGCGCTGTACGAGCCGCTGTGGAACTCCGCCCATATCGACCATGTGCAGATCACCGTGGCCGAATCCGTTGGCCTTGAAGGCCGGGCCGGTTATTATGACAAGGCCGGTGCGCTGCGCGACATGGTGCAGAATCATATCATGCAACTGTTGTGCCTGGTGGCGATGGAGCCGCCGGCAACGATGGATGCAGAAGCCGTGCGTGACGAGAAACTCAAAGTGCTGCGCTCGCTCAAACCGATCACCGAGAGCAATGCCGACACCGTCACGGTGCGCGGCCAGTACAAGGCCGGCGCCTCGTCCGGCGGCCCGGTGAAGGGCTATCTGGAAGAGCTTGAAGGCGGCGTGTCGAGCACCGAAACCTTTGTTGCGCTCAAGGCGGAAATCAACAACTGGCGCTGGGCAGGCGTGCCGTTTTACCTCAGGACCGGAAAGCGGATGAGCGAGCGGATCTCCGAGATCGTGGTGGCCTTCAAGCCGATTCCGCATTCGATCTTCGATTCGGCCGCCGGCCGGATCACTGCCAACAAGCTGGTGATGCGGCTGCAGCCGGATGAGGGCGTCAAGCAGTGGATCATGATCAAGGATCCCGGCCCCGGTGGCATGCGGCTCAAGCATGTCTCGCTCGACATGAGCTTCGCCGACAGCTTCGCCGAACGCAATCCGGACGCTTACGAGCGATTGCTGCTCGATGTGATCCGCTGCAACCAGACCCTGTTCATGCGCCGCGACGAGGTTGAAGCGGCCTGGTCATGGGTCGATCCGATCCTGACTGCCTGGTCGGAAACCGGCCAGCCGGTCCTGCCCTATACGGCGGGCACCTGGGGACCGAGCCAGGCAATCGCACTGATTGAACGAGACGGAAGGACCTGGCATGAGACCGACTGATCCATTGCAAACCCATCTTAAGCGAACCAGTTTTGCCAATGGGGCCGAACTGGCAAACGCGCTGGCTGCCCGGGTGGCCGGTGCGCTGACAGCGGCAATCGAGGCGCGCGGCCGGGCAACGCTGGCCGTCTCCGGCGGCACCACCCCGAAGAACTTCTTCATCGCGCTGTCCAATCTGCCGATCGCCTGGAACAAGGTCACCGTGACACTGGTCGACGAACGCATGGTGCCGCCGTCGAACGACCGCTCGAACCATCGCCTGGCCAGCCTGTTCCTGCTGCAAAACCACGCCGCGGAAGCGGCTTTCGTGCCGCTCTACTCCAGCCCTGGCGACGCCACGGCCATGGCAGCGGCAGCAGCCGGCAAGATCGATGCCCTGGCCCCGCCGCTTGATGTGGTGGTGCTGGGAATGGGAACCGATGGTCATACGGCCTCGTTCTTTCCCGGCGGCACGACGCTCGCCGCGGTGACCGACCCGGCGTGCGGCCAGAGCGTGATGGCGATCGAGGCGCCGGGCGCCGGCGAGCCAAGGCTGACGCTGACCTTGCCACGGATCGTGGACGCGGGCCTGATCGTGCTCCATATGGAAGGAGACGAGAAACACAGCGTGCTGACCCGCGCACTCGAGGCGGGCGATGACGCGGAGATGCCGGTGCGTGCGGTGTTGCGCCATGCCAGAACCGCAGTCGAGCTTTTCTGGGCGCCCTGAGACACACCAGCCCCCTCGCCGCCCTGCCGACCCTATCTTATGACTAGAAGGATGCCAGCCATGACTGTCGATCCCCGCATCAAAGCCGTCACCAGCCGGATCATCGAGCGATCCAGGCCAAGCCGCGAGGCCTATCTGGCGCGGCTGCGCGAGATGGCGGAGAAAGGCCCTCACCGCTCGACCCTGTCCTGCGGCAACCTTGCGCATGGCTTTGCCGCCTGCGGCCCGTCCGACAAGGCCAACCTGGCCGGTGACGTGGTGCCCAATCTGGGCATCATCACCTCGTACAATGACATGCTCTCGGCGCATCAGCCGTTCGAGACCTATCCGGAGCAGATCCGCAAGGCAGCGCGCGACGCCGGCGGCGTGGCGCAGGTAGCCAGCGGCGTGCCGGCCATGTGCGATGGCGTCACCCAGGGCCAGCCGGGCATGGAACTGTCGCTGTTTTCGCGGGATGTGATCGCGCTGTCGGCGGCGGTCGGGCTGTCGCACAACATGTTTGACGCAGCAGTGTATCTCGGTGTCTGCGACAAGATCGTGCCGGGCCTGCTGATTGCCGCCTTGAGCTTCGGGCACCTGCCGGCGGTATTCATTCCGGCGGGACCGATGACCACGGGTCTGTCCAATGACGAGAAGGTGCGGATCCGCCAGCTTTATGCCGAGGGCAAGGTCGGCCGGGCCGAGCTGCTCGAAGCCGAATCCAAATCCTACCATGGGCCGGGCACCTGCACCTTCTACGGCACCGCCAATTCGAACCAGATGCTGATGGAGATCATGGGGCTGCACATGCCGGGCTCATCGTTCATCAATCCGGGCACACCGCTCAGAGAGGCGCTGACTGCGGAGGCTGCCAAGCGGGCGCTGGCGATCACCGCACTCGGCAACGAGTTCACCCCGGTGGGGGAAATGATCGACGAACGCTCGATCGTCAATGGCGTGGTCGGACTGCACGCCACCGGCGGGTCGACCAACCACACGCTGCATCTGGTCGCCATGGCGCGGGCCGCTGGCATTCGCCTGAGCTGGGAAGATATTTCAGAGCTGTCGGATGCGGTGCCGCTGCTGGCGCGGGTGTATCCGAACGGACCGGCGGATGTGAACCATTTCAATGCCGCCGGTGGTCTGGGCTTCATGATCGACCAGTTGCTGTCGGTCGGCCTGCTGCACGAAGAGGTGCGCACGGTCTGGGGCAAGGGGCTGTCGGCCTATGCAGTGGAAGCCAAGCTTGGCGAGAATGGCCAGGTCAGGCGCGAACCGATATCCAGGGTCAGCGGCGATCCGAAGGTGGTGACCACGGCCGACAAGCCGTTCCAGCCCAATGGCGGGCTGAAGATGCTGACCGGCAATCTGGGCAAGGCCGTGATCAAGATTTCCGCGGTCAAGCCGGAGCGGCAGATCATCGAGGCGCCGGCGCGGGTGTTTCAGACCCAGGCCGAGCTGCAGGATGCATTCAAGGCGGGCACGCTGACCGGTGATTTTATCGCCGTGGTCCGGTTCCAGGGCCCCAAGGCCAACGGCATGCCGGAGCTGCACAAGATGACCCCGCCGCTGGGTGTGCTGCAGGACCGTGGTCAAAAGGTTGCCCTGGTCACGGATGGCCGCATGTCGGGGGCTTCGGGCAAGGTGCCCGCCGCCATCCATGTCACGCCGGAAGCCAAGGATGGCGGTCCGATCGCGCGGATTGAGAACGGCGACATGATCCGGCTGGATGCGATCGCGGGAACGCTCGAGGTGCTGGTGGATGCGGAGCTGTTTGCCGGGCGGCCCGCCGCTGAGGCCGATCTGAGCCACAATGAATGGGGTATGGGCCGCGATCTGTTTGCCCGCTTCCGCGAGACTGCCGGAACCGCCGACGAGGGCGCCAGCGCGCTCTATTGAAGCTCATCCCGGATTGGCGGATTGCAGGATCCGGACGGGCAGGCAGCGGCAGGTGGCGGTCAAAGCTGGCTACCAGGAGCGCAGATCCATCACCCGGTCACGGTGGGCCGGGTGGGTGCTGAAAACAAAGACCCGGTTCAGTTCGCGTTCGGCCATCATTCGCAGAAAGCGAACTTCGATGGTGTTGTTGGTGTTGATCCGCATCACCACGCAGCCGACCTTGGCAATCCGCGCCTCGGGGATTTCCAGGCAAAATTGCGGCGGAATATGGAACTGGGTGACGATGCCGAGGACGGCGCCGCTCAATGAAATGGCCAGCACCTCGCACCGGCGCGACGCCATGTGCAGCACACCTTTCTCGGTGTATTCGATGCGGGCCTGGTTTCTGGTTTCTTCCATTGGGAACCGCTTCTCGCGGTCGTACATGAAAGATTCTTCCTTTTGCAGATAGTTCGTCCCCGAAGCCATCATCGCCATGGCACGTTCCCCTTCAGTCATGTGCACCAGTTCTACCCCCCACACCAATTCTAGCCCCCAAGGTTTAATAGAAAATGACGCGGCCGCAGATTTCCGGGCATCGCTTTTTGCGCCGGCCCGACGGCCCGGACAGACCGATATCGTCCCAACTTCGATCACTTCCGGTAAGCGGCGATCACGGATCACGTGATCGCGCGTGAGAACCGGCCTGCCTTTCATCACGCAGTGCAGCATCAAGGCGGTTCGGCGGTGAAAATCGCCAAGACCGCAAACCCCGCATTCCGGGGCCAAGGACCGGGTCGAGAGCCGCATCTGTGAACGGTGCAGGTGGCCCGGCGTTGACAATGATGGCCGCTTCACGATCGCGATGATGAGGCAAACCGTTGTATTCACGATGTCATTTTTCCACTGACCTGGAGTTTTGCCGGTTTTGCTCACGGCCGCCGCTCAGCCCGGTCACATCGATGTCATTCGCAAGTCATCCGTGGAAGCCCCAATTTCAGGTCATCGGAACGGCGCGGCCCAAACGACAGACCACCCAGACACGGGCCGCACGCTTCACACCAAGACCACGATCACTGCACACACACCTCAAAGGAAAACGACCATGAACAAGCTCATCATCGCCCTCGGCCTCACACTGGCAACCGCGACCGGCGCTTTGGCCCAGACCACGGCACTCGACGCCTTTGTCTTTCCTGCCAATGACGGCACTGCCGCCCTCTCGACAAGCGGCACTTCCAACGACCTGGTCAGCTATGACCGCGCCGGCAAGGACGGTTCGCCGACTTTTGCAGCGCCGCAGGGCGGCATCGACTTCACCGCAACCGCGTCGACCGGCGGCACCGTCTCCAACGAGCAGATCCGCTACGACCGGGCCGGCAATGACGGCTCGCCGGTCTTTGCCCGCTAACATCTGCCGCCATGCAGGGCCGGTTTTACTCCCGGCCGGTCCTGCGCTCCGCCGCTTCTGATCACGCAGCCGTGATGACAAGACGGTCACGGGCCACGGAACCATTCCGAAGCCCAGCCATTGTCACCCCGAACCACACAGCAAACACATCAACGCTGTCCTCCCAAGACGCGAAAACCATCCCGAAAGGATTGTCTCATGAACAAGCTCATCATCACCCTCGGCCTGACACTCGCAGCCTCGACCGGCGCCTTCGCCGACACCACGGCACTCGACGCCTATGACGTTCCCGCCGCTCAGGGCACCGCCGCTTACGCAGTCGGCACTTCCAACGACCTGGTCAGCTATGACCGCGCCGGCAAGGACGGTTCGCCGACCTTCGCAGCGCCCCAGGGCGGCATTGACTACACCGCCACGGCTTCGACCGGCGGCGGCGTCTCCAACGAGCAGATCAGCTACGACCGCGCCGGCAAGGACGGCTCGCCGAACTTTGCCCGCTAAGACCACCTGATGGATGGGGCCGGGTCCTCCAGCCGGTCGCATCCGTCTCCCGACGGTCTGCCTGTCCCCAAGGGTCTGCGGACCCTCAGGTCTTAAAGCCAAAGCCGGCCCTCCCCCTGCCCGCCACGGCTTCAAGACCCCCCGCGACCCCGCGGCGCCTCACCCTCCGTCAGGCACCCGGGATCCCGCGCAAAAGCCTCGTCCGAAAGGACGGGGCTTCTTGCGTTGAGGAGGCGAGGCGATGAGCTTAGTGCCTGTAGGAATTTCCATCCGCATCAAACAGATGCAGCTTGGCCTGATCGGCCTTGAAGCGCACCGTGTCGCCGCGGTTGATCTTCAGATGGCCCGGCAGCTTGGCAATAATCGGCTCGTGCTCTGTCAGGCCCTCGATATAGAGCAGCGTGACCTCGCCCAGCGCCTCGACAATCGACACCTTGCCTTCAAACAGGAAATCCTCGCCGGTGGAGATGGCAAGATCTTCGGGCCGGACGCCGAACGAGACCTGTCTGCCGGTCTCACTGTCGGCCACGGGGATGCCGGTTGCCACCGATTTTCCGCCAGACAGGATGACCGTTGCACTGGCCCCGGCCTGGCTGATGCTGGCGGGGATGATGTTCATGGCCGGAGAGCCGATGAAGCGGGCGACGAACAGGTTCCTTGGCCGGTCATAGAGTTCCATCGGCGGGCCGACCTGCTCGATATAGCCGGCCGACAGCACCACGATCCGGTCGGCCAGCGTCATCGCCTCGATCTGGTCGTGGGTGACGTAGATCATGGTGGTGTCGGGCATGGATTCGTTGAGCCGGGCGATCTCGATGCGGGTGGCGACGCGCAGCGCAGCATCGAGATTGGACAGCGGCTCATCGAACAAAAATACCTTGGGATCGCGGCAGATGGCGCGGCCGATGGCAACACGCTGGCGCTGGCCGCCGGACAGGGCCTTGGGCAGGCGGTCAAGATAGTCCGTCAGTTGCAGCATGTCGGCAGCGGCCTTGACGCGGCGATCGATCTCCTCGGAGGATTCCCGGGCGATGCGCATGCCGAAGGCCATGTTGTCGTAGACGGTCATGTGCGGGTAGAGCGCATAGGACTGAAACACCATGGCGATGCCGCGCTTGGACGGCGGCACGTCATTGACCACCATGCCGTCGATTTCCAGCGTGCCGCCGGTAATCTCCTCAAGTCCGGCAATCATCCTGAGAAGTGTCGACTTGCCGCAACCGGACGGGCCGACAAAGACGATGAATTCGCCCTGCGCGATATCCAGATCGACCCCGTGTATCACCTCGACATTGCCGTAGGATTTCTTCAGATCCCTGAGTTTCAAGCCAGCCATAGGTCCCTCCCTGTCGCGTCCGTCATTGCTTCACCCGAGCCTGGCGAAAAAAGCATCATAAGGCGCAAGTTCGATTGTTCCGGAACGCAGGATCCCGGAGAAACCATGCCCGTCGAGCGGTTCCAGCACGCCTCGAGGGCAATCGATCATCTGGGTTTCCTCACTCAGGTTGAAAGCGCAGAAAATCGCTTCGTTGCCGTCGCGGCGGATCATCGAGAGCACAGCGTCACCGGTTTCGGCAAATTCGAGTGCGCCCTTGACCAGAGGCCGGTGCGCCCGGCGAAAGGCCAGAAAGTGGCGGTAATGATTAAGCATCGAGGCCTGGACATGATCCTGCGCATCGACCGCAAGCTGGCGATGCTCGGGCGGGATCGGCAGCCAGGGCTCGCCGCTGGTGAAGCCGGCACATTGGTCATGCTCGGACCAGACCATCGGCGTGCGGCACCCATCGCGGCCCTTGAAATCAGGCCAGAACTGGATGCCGTAGGGATCGCGCAGGTCTTCGAAGGCGAGGTCGGCTTCGGTGAGGCCGAGTTCCTCGCCCTGATAAAGACAAACCGAGCCGCGCAGCGACAAGAGCACGCCGACCAGAAGCCGCAGGTAGCGGTCGGAATCGACGGTGCCGCCGCTCCAGCGGGTGGCGTGGCGGACGACATCATGGTTGGAAAAGGCCCAGCAGGCCCAGCCTTCGGGTGCAGCGGCCATGAAATCGGACAGGACGGTGCGGACCCGCTTGACGGTAATCGGGGCATTGGCGAGAAACTCGAAGGCGTAGCACATGTGCATCTTGTCATGGCCGGACGTGTAGTCGGCGACGATCTGCAGCCCGATCTGCGCATCGCCAACCTCGCCCACGGCGGTGGTCCCGGGATATTCATCCAGCACCGAGCGGAACATTTGCAGAAACCCGATGTTTTCCGGACGGTTCTTGTCATAGACATGAAGCTGATGATTGTAGGGATTGACCGCTGGCGCGATGGTGTCGTTGCGCAAGTCCTTCGCCAGCGGCGGGTTGTCGCGCAAGTCCTTGTCATGGAAAAAGAAGTTGATGGTGTCGAGGCGAAATCCGTCGACGCCGCGATCCAGCCAGAAGCGGGCAACATCGAGCAACGCGGCCTGAACTTCCAGATTGTGGAAATTCAGATCCGGCTGGCTGGTGAGAAAATTGTGCAGATAATACTGTTCGCGCTTGCCGTCCCATTGCCAGGCCGATCCGCCAAAGATCGACAACCAGTTGTTGGGCGGGGTGCCGTCGGGCTTGGGATCGGCCCAGGCATACCAGTCGGCCTTCGGATTGACGCGGTCCATCCTGCTCTCAATGAACCAGGGATGCTGATCGGAGGTGTGCGAAAGCACCAGATCGATGATGACGCGGATGCCGTGCTCATGAGCCACCTTGATGAGATAATCGAAGTCAGCCAGGGTGCCGAACATCGGATCGACATTGGTGTAATCCGAGACGTCGTAGCCGAAATCCTTCATCGGCGAGGTGAAGAATGGCGAGATCCAGACCGCATCGACGCCCAGCGAGGCAATGTAGCCGATCCGCTGGGCTATGCCGTTGAGATCGCCGACGCCGTCGCCGCTGGTGTCCTGATACGAGCGTGGATAGACCTGATAGATCACGCCGCCGCGCCACCAATCGGAATCAGGCTGGTTTTCGGCGCCGGTCTGCAGCTTCTTGCCGGCGAGCGTCATGGTTTTCATTCGAACTCCGTTACTTCACTGACCCGGCCAGCAGGCCGCGCACGAGATATTTCTGCATGGCGAAAAACACCACCAGCGGGACCGCGATCGACACGAAAGCCGAGGTTGCAAGGATTTCCCAGTTGCCGCCGCGGGTGCCGAGCAGTTCGACAATCTGCTTGGTCATCACCGTGGTCTCGCCAGTGGAATCGATCAGGAAGACCAGCGCCACCAGCAGATCGTTCCAGGTCCACAGGAACTGGAATATGGCAAAGGAGGCCAGCGCGGGAAACGACAAGGGCAGGATGATCTTGACGAAGATCTGGAAATCGGTGGCGCCGTCGACGCGGGCGTTCTCGATGATGTCGCGCGGCAGGCCGACCATGTAGTTGCGCAAGAGATAGATCGCCAGCGGCAGGCCGAAGCCGGTATGGGCCAGCCAGACCCCGAGATAGCCCTTGCCGATGCCGATGTCGTTGTGCAGCCGCAGGAGCGGGATCAGCGCCAGTTGCAGCGGCACCACCAGCAGGCCGACGACGGCGGCAATCAGCAGCGCGCGGCCGGGAAAGCGCATCCAGGCCAGCGCGTATGCGGCGAAGGCGGCAATGACGATGGGGATGATGGTGGCGGGAATGGTCACCGTCAGGGTGTTGAAGAAGGCCTTGGCCATGCCCTCGCGGTTGCCGGGATCAAACAGCACGAAGCGGTAGTTCTGCAACGTGAATTCCGGCGGTGCGGTGGCGGTGGTGAACACGCGGGGCAAGCGGCTGTCGCCAAAGCTCTCAGGCCCGGAGAGGCGGAAGCCGCCATCGGCGGCGACGGTCAGGCTGGCGCCGTCGCCAACATCGACAACATCGCCCGGGACAAAGGCGTTGGGCGCACGCGAGCTTGTGCCCCATTTGCTGATTTCGACCTTGTCGCTGTCGAACAGGTTGCCGGCAATGACGAATTCGCCATCGACAACGCTCTCGTCGCCGGAAATGCGGATCGCCGGCGCTTGCCGTTCCTGGGTGAACAGCGCATTCCACCAGCCGGTGTTGGCAATCTGGTCGGCGGTCCGGAACGAGGAGACGAACAGCCCGACGGTGGGAAACAGCCACAGCGCCACAAGAACCACGACCGAAATGTGCATGGCCCAGGTGAGTGGCGATTTCTTCGATGATAGACGCATCTGTCGCCTCCCTCAGCGTGTTTCCCTGCGGGCATTGTAGACGTTCCAGGCGAGAATGGGCGTCACCAGCAGCATGATGGTCATCGCGCTGGCGGAGCCGACACCCCAGTCATTGGCCCGGAACAGCTTGTCATACATGTAATTGGCCAGAACCTGGGTCTCCCACTGGCCGTTGGTCATGGCAAAGACGATGTCGAACACCTTGAGTACAACGATGGTGATGGTGGTCCAGACCACAACAATGGTGCCCGAGATCTGCGGCACCTTGATGCGGAAGAAGATCTGGAACGGGTTGGCGCCATCGATGACGGCGGCCTCGATGGTTTCCTCGGGGATGCCGCGAAGGGCGGCCGACAGGATGACCATGGCAAAACCGGTCTGGATCCAGACCAGCACCGCCATCAGAAAGAAGGAATTCCAGTAGGGGATCGTCAGCCAGGTCTGCGGCTCGCCATAGGGCAGTTTGGCCGAGAGCAGCGAGACAACCGAGCCGAGCGACAGCCAGACAACCCAGGCCGCCACGGCGGCAAACGCTGCGCGCAGCACAAGGCCCAACCGGGAGGTAGCCGAGTGGCTTTGGCCACCGCGCAGCAGCGAGCGCGCCATCTGAAAAACCCCGTAGGCCAGAAACGCGGCAAACACGATCAGCACCAGCGCCGGCACGATCTGCAGCACCAGCACCGAGAATGGCCCGCCGTCAAAGCCGAGCCAGGCGGCATTGAGCACACCGATCTGGTCCTGATTGACCGGCCTGGTGTCATAGACCAGCTTCCAGATCACGGCGGCGCCGACAAAGGAAATCGCCATCGGCATGAAGATCAGCGATTTGGCGATATTGCCCCAGGAGATGCGGTCGGTAAGCTGGGCCGCCAGCAGCCCAAAGCCGGTCGAGAAAGCCGGCACCACAATCAGCCACAGCATGTTGTTGCCGAGCGCTTCCCAGAATTTCGGCTCATCCAGCATCTGGCGGTAATTGCCCAGGCCGATGAAGGCGCCACCGGCATTGCGGTCAGTGACCGACAGCCACAGCGTGGCAAACACCGGATAGGCCAGGTAAAGCCCGAGGGCAAAAAGGGCCGGAAACAGGAACAGCCAGGGCCGGATCCGGTTGGCCCGGTTGATGTTGCGGCCGGCGTGCTTGCCGCTGGCGGGAAACAGCACCCGGTCAAGAAACTGGTTGGAAAAATAGAAATAGCCAATGCAGCCGCCAACGCCAACGATGATGGTGATCAAACCCTGAAGTGCCGGATGCATGGTCCCCCCCAATCGGCTTTGACTAATGGAGACCCCGGCGCGACACCGGGATCTCCAGACATGAGCGGGCTGTTACTTCAGCGAATCCCACGACTTCTGGATCGCGGCGGCCACATCCTCGGCGGATTTGCCGCCGGTGTAATCGACCATCCCGGTCCAGAAGGAACCTGCACCGACGCCGCCGGGCATCAGATCGGATGCGTCGAAGCGGAAGGTGGTGGCGCCAAGAAGGACGTCATTCATCTTCTTGAGCGTCGGGTCGGAAAACACATCGGTGTTGACCGCCTTGTAGGGGGTCAGGAAGCCCTTCTGCGCCATCCAGATTTCATGGGCGATCGGCGATTGCAGGAAGGTGATCAGCGCCTGGGCGCCGGGGCTGTCCTTGGTGACGGCCCAGACGGTGCCCGCACCGAGCACCGGCTTGCCCAGATCCTTGCCGGCATAGGCTGGCATGTAGAAGAAATCCGCGTCAGTGCCGACCTGGGTGCCATCGGGGAAGAAGGCCGGGATGAAAGAGGCCTGATGGTGCATGTAGCACTGCGGCGGCGAGGAAAACAGGCCCTTGGGGCTGTCGCGGAAATCGGTGGTGGCAACCGCGCCCGCGCCACCGGCGACAAAGGCGTCATTGCGGGCGAACCAGCCGAATTCCTCGATTGCGCCGATAACGGCGGGATCGGTGAACTTGATCTCGTTGGAGACCCATTTGTCATAGACATCCGGCGCCTGGGTGCGCAGCATCATGTCCTCGACCCAGTCGGTGGCAGGCCAGCCGGTGGCGCCGCCCGAGCCCAGACCGATGCACCAGGGTGTTCCGCCATCGGCGGCGATTTGTTCGGTCAGCGCCTTGAGATCTTCCATGGTTTCGGGGATCTCGTAACCGGCATCCTCGAAGTTTTCCGGGATGTACCAGACCAGCGACTTGACATCGACCTTGTAGAAAAAACCGTACAGGTTTTCCGTGCCGTCCTCGCCGGCATAGGTGCCGAGATCGACCCAGGACTGGCCTGCGGCGTAGTTTTCCCTGACCCAATCACCGGTGCCGTCGGCCAGCGGCGTGAGAAAGCCGCGTTTGGCCATATCGGCGGCAAGGCCGGGTTGCGGGAACACCGCGACATTGGGAGCCGAACCGGCTTCGGCGTCGATCATGATCTGCTGCTCGAAGCTGTCGGAACCGACATATTTGACGTCGGCGCCGGTGGCCTCGGCAAAATAGGCCAGGACTGCCTCGACATTCTCCTGGTCCGGTCCGAGCCAGGGACCGAAGACGGTCACTTCCTCGCCATTGAGCTGGGTGGCCTTGAGAGCCTCAAAGCTTTCCCAATTGAAATCGCCCTCGCCGGGGGTGAATTTGAGATCGGCGGCAGAGGCCGGCCCCAGCATCAGCGCAGCGGTTGCAGCACTCATCAAAAACAGTTTTCTCATAGAAATTTTCCTCCGGAACATTGCCTGGCCTCCTCATGAAGCGAAACAGGCTTTCCCAACCAAGGCCATGATAAACCCAAAGCGCTTTGGTTTGGGTTCAGAGGATTACGTGTGCCGTCTTGAGTCAAGCTGAAAATTTTCAGCCTGCGCAAATTGCCCATCACCCGACCTGTTTCCTCGGATTTTTGCTGCGTTGCAGCGCTATTTCGCATCGCATCATGAAGATGTTTGTTTCTTTCCGCCCCCGGGCCGGGATTAATTGACAGGCTTGGGATGGACGGCGCCCGCCAATTGATATTGAATTCTCCAAAGCGCTTTGAAAGAACGGACACCGCCATTGTGAACCTGAAGCAGCTCTCAGAATTGCTCGAATTGTCGCAGACTACTGTTTCGCGGGCGCTCAACGGTTATCCCGAGGTCAACGAGAAAACCCGGCGACGGGTGCTCGAAGCGGCGCAACAGCATGGCTACAAGCCCAATTCGAATGCCCGCAAACTGGCCACCGGCAGGGCCGGGTCGATTGGCTATGTGCTGCCGGTGGGCAGGAATGTCGATCTTGATCCGCATTTCGTCGAATTCCTGTCAGGCATGGGCGAGCACGCGATGATGCGGGACGTCGATCTGTCGCTGACGCCGGCCTCCTATGAGCGCGAGAGCGAGGCCTATCGCCGCATTGCCGCCAGCCGCTCGGTCGACGGCGTTTATCTGTCGTCGATGCGCAGTGACGAGAAGCGGATCGGGCTGGTGCGGGAGTTGCGGCTTCCGTTTCTGGCGCATGGCCGGGCGCAGTTGCCCTCGGACGGCTATGCCTGCGTCGACATCGACAATGAGGGCGCCTTCCATGACGCGGCGCGGCTGCTGCTGCAGCTCGGGCACCAGCGGCTGGCCTATATCAATGGCGACATGGAATTTGCCTTTGCGGTGCACCGCCTCAACGGGGTCAAGCGGGCGATGGCCGCCTACGGCGTGCCGATGGACAGACTTGCCCATCATTCCGCCGCCATGAACGAGGAAAACGGCTACCGCATCGCCATGACGCTGTTTGGCGAGACCAGCCCGGCCACACGCCCGACCGGCGTTCTCAGCGCCTCGATGTTCACCACGCTGGGCGTCGTGCGGGCCTTGACCCATCTGGGGCTGAGCCTGCCTGACGACGTGTCGATCATCACCCATGACGATGTGTTTCCGTTCCTCAAGCCGGAGCGCTTCTCGGTGCCGCTGACCACCACGCGCTCGTCGATCCGGGCGGCCGGCGCGCGCATCTGCGAACGGCTGGTCGACATCATTTCCGGCGTCGAGACCGACCCGGTGCAGGAAATCTGGCCGGTGGAGCTGATCGTGCGGGCGTCGACGGGCCCTGCCCCGGCAGAGCGCAGGATCGTGCGAAAGCGACCGGCGGAGGCTGCGGAGTAGCGGGCGGGACGCCTTCGAAATCGGAACTGCCATTTCCGGCTTGCATTCCTACACCCTATTCCCCGCCCACCCGCGCGATGAGCTTCTGCGCGCGGGCAGCCTCGTCATGGGACGCAAAATTTCACCGCGTGATGGCTTCAGCTGTCGCCTGGGGTGCCGCACGCGTTCGACAGCGGCACTCAGCTCTTGATGCCGACTTTCTGCTTGGCCGCAGCAGCGCTGCTTCAGTTTCCGTTTGCGGCGGCTTCAAGGGCGGCGATATCGATTCGCTTCATCGTCATCATGACTGCGAAAACGCGTTGCGCCATTTTCCTGTCAGGACTCGTCGTCAGATCGAGGAGCAATCTGGGGGTGATCTGCCACGAATGCCCCCACCGGTCCTTGCACCAGCCGCAGTCGCTTTCCGTGCCGCCATTGCCGACAATGGCGTCCCAATAGCGGTCGGTCTCCTGCTGGCTTTCGGTTAACACCATGAAGCTGACGGCTTCGTTGGGGACAAAAACCGGCCCGCCGTTAAGACCGACAAACTTGCGCCCGAGCACGGTGAACTCGACGGTCAGTTCACTTCCTTCCGTCCCGCCGGGAAAATCGGAAGGCGCGGCATTGACCCGATCAACATGGCTATCGGGGAAAGTCCTGGCATAAAACTCTGCTGCTTTTCTTGCCTCTCCATGGTCGTACCAGAGACAGGTTACGAGATCAGTCATTTGCGGTCTCCTCCGGGCTGGTGTCTGTGGGTGCTTCCAACGCCGAACAGCATTTCGATGTAGCGGCGCAGATGATCGACGGTTTCACGTGCCAACCCCGGATCGCCCGAAGCCTTGGCCAAGATGAAGCCGCCCTGGATTGCTGCCTGCGTGTGACGGGTCAGGCTTTCAGCGGTCCAGTCAGCCTTGATGCCGCGCGCCTGCATGGCAGCCGCGATGTCGGCTTCAAGCGTTGCGGCGTGGCTGAAGATGTCGACACTTGAAGCATTCTGCAAAGGGGTATTTATCTTCATGCGCTGAAGGGATGCAAGAGCTCGGCTATCCGGCTTCGTAACCATTGGTGAGGCGGACTGTTTGAAACCCGACGATGCCAAATCAGAAACAAGCGGACCGGATCGACGAGGATGGGGGGCTCGAAGACATCGAGATCTGCTGATCTGGAAACGCGATGGGCGAACGCGGATGGAAGCAAGGCGATGAGGTCCGAACTGGCGACGGCGCGGTAAACTCCGGAGAAAACCGGCAGAGTCATTGCCACATGGCGTTCGCGCCCGATCTGCGCAAGTGCTTCATCCCCAATACCTTTGGGATTGCCCTCGGTCGAAAACAGGACATGCTGCAGTTCGCAGAAGAGGTCGAGCGGCATGACATCGCCCTGCGCAAGTGCACGCTCTTTTGTCCCTGGATGCGCCTTCCTGGCGATGACAGAGAATGATGAGCTGAAAACCGGTTGACCTTCTGCCCATTCGGGCAATGGCGTTTCCGGAAGCAAGGCAAAATCCACGTTTTGGCTCGCCATGGCGTCGACACGGTCATCGGGGACCAGGTCAACCAGGTGAACACGCAGCGAAGGCGCATGCGCTGTCAAGTATTCGGCCAACGCGGGCATGAGCATTTCAGCAAAGAAGTCGCTGCCCGAAATCCGAAACTTGTGTTCCGCGGTCGCCGGATCGAACGCATCTGGCGCGCGGATCAGCGCTTCGATACGGCTCAACAGGTCTTGAAGCGGTTCTTTCAGAGAAAGCGCGAACTCCGTCGCTTCGAGCTTCTGACCGCTGCGAAAGAACAACTTGTCCCCGAGAGACAGGCGAAGCCTTTTCAGCGCTGCAGATACGGCTGGTTGGGATAGGCCCAAACGCTCACCGGCCCTGAAAGTGGAATGCTCACTCAGGAGCGCATCCAGCACACGCAGAAGGTTCAGATCGAAACTGGATAAATTACTCATGTCAATTGATATCATACAATATATCGATTTAACAGATTAATAGAGCGCGAGTAGGCTTCGATCGGTTCCAACGATCAGCCAAAGGAGGACCAAGATGCTGGATCGCCCTCGGACCTATAACGTTTTAAATATACTTATGAAGTTTCACGCCTTTCCCTCCGAGACGATGGACAGGTTCTGTGTTGTCGAATGTCTTGTTCCCGTTGGTGCAGGAGCGCCACCAAACCACCACGCGGGCGAGACGGAGTCATTCTATGTCATCGATGGTCAGATCGGTTTCATGGTCGATGGCAAGGAAATTCCGGCTGGGCCTGGCGATCATGTCGCAATTCCCGATGGGGCCGTACACGCGTTTGAAGCTATTGGAGACAAGCCGGCCCGTCTCTTGATCATCAACGCGCCCGGGCACATGCACGACCGGTTCTTTACCGGAATCGGACACCCCCTTCCCGAGGGCCAAACCGAACTGCCGGAACCCAGCGAGCCGGATATTCCATCAGTATTGGCCCTCGCGGAGGAAGTGGGCATGACATTTGTGGCTCCGGACCAAGAACGTGCCTAACGCGGCCCACGAATAGAAGGCAAGACGGGTGGGGGTGCAAACAGCGCCTGCCCAAACTATCCAGACATGTGAAATCCGGCTCCGTCCGCTCTGCCGCCATTTGCTCGTCGAAAATGCTGCGCCATGCACGAATGGACGGTCTGACAGGCCGCGCTGCACCAACACGGGCGATCGCCCAAATGTCCGCTCCGCGCCGAATGCTCCGTCGCGCCCGGCAGCCAGGCCGGTCAGGCTGAACCGGTGCGCCTCAGAACGACGGCGGTTTGAGGCCCTGGGCGCGCATGGCGGCGGTGACCGTGTTGGCCATCAGCATGGCGATGGTCATCGGCCCGACGCCGCCGGGAACCGGGGTGATGGTGGATGCGACTTCGGCGCATTCGTCAAAGGCGACGTCGCCGACCAGCCGGGTCTTGCCTTCACCGCGCTCGGGCGCGTCGATACGGTTGATGCCGACATCGATCACCGTGGCGCCGGGCTTGACCCAGTCAGCTCTGACCATCTGCGGCCGCCCGACAGCGGCAACCAGTATATCGGCATTGCGGCAAACGCCGGGCAGATCCCTGGTGCGCGAATGGGCGGTGGTCACGGTGGCGTTGGCGGCCAGCAGCAGCGCCGACATCGGCTTGCCAAACAGATTGGAGCGCCCGATGACAACCGCGTTGAGGCCGGAGAGATCGGCGCCGTGGGTCTGGCGGACAAACAGCATGGCGCCCGCAGGTGTGCAGGAAATCAGCCCGCCGTCGAGATCGCCGGTCATCAGCTTGCCGGCATTGACGACATGCAGGCCGTCAACATCCTTGCCGGGCAGGATCGACTGGATCACCGCGTCGGAATCGAGATGATCGGGCAGCGGCAGTTGCACCAGAATGCCGTGAATTTCACGATCGGCATTGAGCGTGTCGACCAGGGCTTCAAGCTCGGCCTGCGTGGTGTGCGCCGGCAAGGTGTGCTGCACCGACTTGAAGCCGCACTGCTTGGCCATGCGGCTCTTGGACGAGACATAGACATGCGAGGCGGGATCGTCGCCGACAATGACCACCGCCAGCCCCGGGCGCACCCCGGTCTCGGCCTCCAGCGCCTTGCTGGCTGCTGAAACCTGGTCGACAACACCCGCTGCGACGGCCTTGCCGTCAATCACCTTTGCCATAGTCATTCCTCTTCGCTCTGTCGCCTTGCCTTGCCGGTAGCCGGTCAAATTCCAGCGCGCAGCCGGACACTACGAAACCAACCACAAGGGCTGATAGCCTTTTTGCGTCTTCCTGTGTCAAAAAATCCGGGGATGGCGGATCAGGCGCGACGGCGCTGCGTGCCATAGCCACTGATGCGCGCGCGCAAGCCATCCATATCCCGCCGGATCCGCTCCACGGCGGCATCATTCGCCGGACGGACCGGCGGTGATGGTTGCGCAAGCGGTGCAGCCGCCTGCGCTGCGGGCTGCTGAAAGGCTGTGGCGGCGTGTGCCTGCAGGGCCGCTGGATGAATGGCCGCAGGCGGCGCTGGCTGCTGCCATGCCGGGATCGGGGTCGGCGGCGGCTGCACAAACTGCATCGGCTGCACCGGCACGGAAGACTGGGCCGCCTGCAATTGCGGCGCGACGGCAGAGGGCTGCACCGGACAGGACCACGCAACCGGATCAGTCTGCGGATGGAAATGCGGCTGGGCTTGAAGCGGGGTCATCCTCGGGTCCGGCATCGGATAGGCCTGGGCCATGGCAACCGGCGCTGCAGCATAGCCGGCAGGCGCACCTTGCTGCGGCATCGCAGCATAGGGATCAGGCTGCTGATAGCCAGCGAACGGATAGGCCGGCTGCTGGTGGCGCGGATCAGGCCAGGATGCGGGCTGGGCAGGGACCTGTGGCGGACCCGGAGAGTGTGCCTGCGGCTGCGGTTGGGCGGGGTGAGGATATTGCGGCTGGGCCGGAATGGCCGACCAGAGCGGCTGCATCTGGGGGGCGGCTGCGAAGTGGTGCGGCTGAGCCGGCGGATGCGGCAGCTCCGACGGCGCGCGGACAGGCGCGAAGGCTTGCGTCTCGGGAGATCGGGTGGCGGCAGACAGGCCGGGCGCCCGAGCGGCAGAGGCACGGCCGAACAAGACGTCCGGCCGAGACTGACCGGCGTCGGCGGGGTCAGCCTGGCCGGCCCTGGCACCAGCAGACGTCCTGCAGCCGCACTCCGGATGGCGGGATGCGGGTGGCTCAGACGCCTGGTGTTGCCGCGGTGAAGGATCAAAGGTCTGGGCAAACGAAACGGCCAGATCGCCAGCGGGTGCCGCTGACGGCTTGGGCGGAGCCGGTTGCGGGGCGCCGACCTGTTCGGGCGCGAACACGCGAGGGGTTGCAAGCCCGTGCGGACGCTCATGGTCTGCCGGGTCCGTCGGCTGTTGGGTTGGCTCGTGCCGTGGCCCGGTCTGCCGCGTCGTTGCCTCACGCGACGGTGGGGCAGCTTCCACGGCCTCCTGCCGGGCGCGATCCGGCTGGATGTGAGCCGGTCGGGATTGGAAGCCACCGGCTGTGGCCGTGGCACGGGCACCGTAAGAAGCCGCTGCGGTGGCTTCGTCTGCAGCCGCATCGAGGCCAGTTGACTCTTCGTCGCGGCCCCTCCAGCCGCGAGGACCGGAACCGCCGGGCGGCGTGTGCGGTGCCGGACCTTGAGGTCCGGGATAGCCGCCATAGGGCGGGGTCTGAAACCGGGCCTGGGGCGCACCGCCATTGTAGGCGGTGAAGCTCTCGACGGCACCGGCCAGCAAGGCCAAACCGACCCCGGAGAGAAAGCCGGCAACCATCCCGCCCGCAGCAATGAATTTGCGCGATGGTCCCATCGGCCGCAGCGGCGCCTCGGCCGGCGAAATGACCCGGACATTGCGCGTCGACAGATTGGAGCGTTCGCTGGTTTCCCGGGACCGGGTGAG
Organism: Hoeflea sp. YIM 152468; assembly: GCF_029210485.1. Lineage (GTDB taxonomy): Bacteria > Pseudomonadota > Alphaproteobacteria > Rhizobiales > Rhizobiaceae > Hoeflea. Next base: position 25,950 of record NZ_JARGET010000038.1, on the reverse strand, counting down.
AAACGCCTCATAGATTCCACGGGTGGCAGCGGCCTTGCGCTCGAGTTCGCGCAAGGTAACCAACTCCACCGACTGGTCCATGGCCCGGCTCTTGGCCACCGCCATCTGACTCGCCAGTTCCTGTTCCGTCTGGACCGCGCGCTGCAGTTCGGTCTGGGAACTGGCAACGATGCGGCGCAACTCGGCGCTGATTTCCCGCTTGATCGTCTCAAGCGATGACAGCGCGGCGATATATTGCGGGTGGCGCGGGCCGAGCTGGGTTGCCAGAGATTCCGCGCTCGATTTGGTCTGGGTGTACTGCTTGCGCAACTCGGTGAGATTTGACGACAACAGCTCTTCAGGAAAAGCGCCGGACAGGACCTCATCGATGTTGACCCTGGCGAGATTGTCCGCCTTGACCCGGATGCCGATCTTCATGGCTCTGGCATTGGCGAGCTGTTCGCTCAACGCCAGGATCACCTTGTCATCGATGAATTGTCCGCCGACGCCGACGAGACCGTTTTCGGCCTTGTAGCGTTCGACCTCGCGCTCGGCCAGATCGAGATCTGTGCGCAGCGAATTGATCCGCGTATCTATCGATTCCGACGTCCGCTCCAGCAGGTTGGACTGGGCCTGACCTTCGGAATCGAGATAGGTTTCGACAATCTGATTGGCGATCAGTGCCGATTTGTCCGGGTCCAGCGTGTCGACACCGACGATGATCACAAAGGTCTTTGCATCGCGGGCAACCGATACCGCATCACGCAGGTGGTTGAGGGCCTTCTGCTCCTCCTCCGATGGCCCGCCCTCGCCCGTGAAGATCTGCTTGATCTGCTGCCATCCGGCGCGGATCCCGCCACGGGAGAGCGATCCGTTGAATTCAGGATCGCGATCAAGCCCGAGATCGGCGACGACCTTTTCCAGCACGCTGGTGGACGACAGGATCTGCAACTGGCTGTCCGTGATGGCCAGCACGGCCTCTGTGGACAGCTGCTGATTGCGAACATCATCCTCGGTGACCCGGATTTCGCGCGGATCAACAAACAGGCGGCTTTCGGCATAATATCTGTGCGGGGTTGCCAGCGCCATCACCACACCGAGCACCGCTCCGGCCACCGTCGCCGCGCCGATCAGGTAGCGGAACCTCCACACAGCCGAAATCAGGATGGATGCATCGAGAAGCGGGCGCGAGCCTGGGTCAAAACCGCCCCCATGAGACCCGGCATGCCAATGATCATGATCATCCCGGCTGCGGGGAATGTAAGGCGGCACCGGCGGGGCCACCCGGTCCCGCCAACTGGCCGCTGGCCGCGTGCCGTCCGGCTCGACGGTCTCGCGCCGTGAAGTTGCAGCGTGGTCGGGCGTTGCGGCATCCGGCGCTGCCGGCGCGCCTGACTGCCGGGGCTCGGGTGTGATTGTGTCAAACAGCTGCGCAATTCGGTCGCCGAACTTTTCGCGACTTAAACGGGACGGCTTTGCCCTTGCAGGTGAAGAGGGGCCGGCGGGTGCTGCAGCTGCGGCGGTGGCACGCGACCCGGGTTCCGGCGCGGCGGGGTCGGCAGGCCGCGCGGTTGACAGGCGCGCGGTGCGGTCGCGTACCGACAACAAGGACGGCGACGGACGGGCGACGGCTTTGCCCGCGGGCCTGGCGGTGCCAGCGACCGGACCGGGAGCCGCGAGCGGATCGGCGGCATGGTCAAGCAGAGAACCACGACGGCTCCGGCGGTTTTGATGGTCGATGAAATCGCTCATATCCGGCTTTCGCCGCCCCAATTCGGCAAGAGTCTCAACTTCGTTAAGACAAGCTATAAATTCATGGGTAACAAAAGGTTAATTTCCGGCACTGAGACCCGAAATTGCCGGTTATTCTTCAATAAAGATGACTTCACTGCAATTTCATGAATCGTTAACTTCCGCTGCCGATCCCCCCGGTTCAAACGCCAAATTAACAAATCATGCGTATAGTTTGCGTCAAGAAACGGCGGATGCGGCACTCGCGCCCGCGCTGCCTGACGGTATGGAATGATTGTTCGCCTGAGAGATTTCGCACGCGCCAACAGCGCACTGATCCGGGCCTATCTCTCGCTGGTGGGGGGATCGGCTGGCCGGCTGGTGATTTCGCTTGTCTACTTCATCGCCATTGCCAACACCTTGTCGATCAGCGACTTCGGCCTGTTTGCCACCGCGTCGGCCTGCGGTATCATGCTGTCACGGATGCTGGCCTTCGGCTTTGTCTCTCCGCTCTACCGGATCGCCACGGTCAAGACCCGCTTGCTTGGGGTCTACACCGCCGGCTTTCTTGGCGGGGCGGCCCTGTCGGCTCCCATCATTGCGCTTGCTGCGTGGCTGACCCATTCCGTTGTATTTGCCGATCAGATGCTTCCGGCAACCTTCGCCAAGATCATCGTGGCCGAGGTCTTGTGCTGGCGGATCATGGAGATCGTGGTCATCGTCAGCTACGGCATCAACCGCTTTGGCGCCGGCTCGCTGCTGGTGGTCATTGCAACTGTGCTGAAGACCATTGCCGCGGTGGTGTTTGCCTGGCTGGCCGACGGATCGCTGGCCACCTGGGGCTGGTATTACCTCGCGGCAAACAGCACCGCTGCGGTGATCGCGGTGGTGCTGTTCTACCCGCGGGTCAGGCTGCGCTGGAAACTGGTGCTCTATTTGAACAGGTGGGTCGACGCCATTTCGGTGGCCGGCGCCGAGATGCTGTTTTACGTGCAATCCGAACTCGACAAGGTGCTGGTGCTGTCGCTGGGCGGTCCGGAAACGGCCGGCATCTACGCCATCATCATGCGTCTGGTCGATCTGACCGCTCTGCCGGTTCGCGCCTTCCTGACGGTTCTGACGCAGCGGTTGATGCGCACTTCAAAAATGCTGGACGATCTCAAGACCCGCATCCTGCTGGAAGGCGCAGTGGCGGCGGTCTCGACCGCGGGTCTGTTGGGCATGGCCGGATTTCTGTGGTTGTTCCCCAACGCGCTGGGCAGGAATGTTGCCGTGGCGGCGCCACTGCTGATCCTTGTGGCGCTGGTGCCGGCTTTCCGCAATCTGATCGAGTATCAATCGGAATTGCTCTACGCCACCGGCCGGACGGTGATCCGCATGCTGGTTCTGGCCTCGCTGGGCGTGATGAAGGCGCTGTTGCTGGCCTATATTCTGGGGTTCAAGCTGGATGTGACAGTCTGGGTCGAGCTGTTGAACGCGGCGTTCCTGGTGCTCTATCTGCAATCGGCGCTGCTGACCTATCGCGCGCTGCGCTCGATCAAGAAGCGGCCGATCTGAGCTGCTACTCCGGCGTCACCGAGAATGCCAGACGGCGGATCTCGCTGACCGGCTGGTTGACGAAGGATTGCACGCCGACGGCGACCTGATCGGGGCGCAGTTCATTCATAAAGCTTTCGAGCCCTTCCAGTGTTTCGGGATAGGTCTCGCGGAACCAGAGCATGTGACACAGCGACATGGCGGTTGGCGCGTGGCCCTGGCCGCCCAGAACCTCGTCGGCAAAGCGGCCATAGATGGTGCATTCCGATATTGCGCGTGATGAAATCAGCGCCCGGACCCAGCTCCGGCCCGTCACCTTTTCGATATGATCGAGCAGCGCGCGGGTGGTATCGGCGCGCCAGCCAATGAAGGTGTTGATGTAATCATGGGCCGGGGTGATGGTTGCAGGCAGACCGAGCAGATCACCGGCATGGGCAAGCCATTGCCGGTGCTCGGTCATGGCACCGCTGATGCCGCCATCAATGCGGAACATCCGCATGGTGCCGTTTGCCCACATGGCGGCCGGATCATAGCGCCGCACCATGACGACGTCGGAATCCACCGACAAGAGCATGTCGGCGTCGATGTGGCGGACCAGCGCCATGCGGCGAATCTGCTGGGCATGCCAACCGCGCAAGGGGAGCGAAAACGGGCTGAGCCAGACACGGCGGCGCCCAAGATTTGACGGGTCAGGGAAGGACCGAAGCCAGCGGGGAAACAGATCAGCCTCGCTGACAACACTGCGGCGCGGTCCCTCAAGCGGCTTGAAGGCTGTGACATCGCGCGGCTCGACCAGAAGATAGTGATGCCAGTCACCCGCCAGAAAGCGGTCGAGGCTCTCACACATCAAGGTGCAGCGTTCCAAATCATTGGACCAGGACGCAGTGATAACGGCTGTCTTCATGGCGATACCGGTCGGCTCCTGAAAGCGTGCAGCTGATTGGCGCTCAGGCCGGAACCCCGGATCGCCCGCCCGCACCCAAAATCTTGTAGCGCAAGACGTGGAAGAGGAAAACCGGATTGCCGAGAATGTAGCGACGCCACAGCCGGGACGGTTCGTGAAAAAGCCGCCAGAGCCATTCAAGCCGAAGATTGCGTATTGTCTGCGGCGCCCTTGGCACCGCGCCGGAGACAAAATCAAACAGGGCGCCGACGCCAAAGACGACGCGGCCGTGGCCCGGCCTGATGTTGGCGTCGATCCAGATTTCCTGAGACGGACTGCCCATCCCGACCAGGGTGATGTCAGGATTGATAGCGGACAGATCCTGCAGCACCCTGGCGGAATCGGTCTTATCGAAGAACCCATCCGACACGGCAATAAACTCGTGCCAGGGCGTGGCGGCTGTGAAATTGGCCAGCGCCGCGTCAAGCACCGCCGGCCGGCCGCCGATCAGCGCGACCTTCAGCGGGCGTTCCATATGCACCAGAAGCGCCGGGATGAAGTCGGTGCCATTGAGGTTGGCCGGAAAGGCAGTGCCATGCAGCGCGCGTGATGCAATGTCGACGCCAAATCCGTCTGGCAGCACTTCGCATTTGCTCAACCCCTGCCGGTAGATCGGGTTGCGCATGGCGAGGTTGGCATTGTTGGCGTTGAGAAAATTGAAAATGCGCTGCGGACCATCCCCGACCAGTGCGGCTTTCAGCTTGTCAAGGGCCTGGCACCAGCCGAGTGCCGCAACCCGAATGCCCATAATATCCCGATGCTGACCCTTACTCGATGCTGGCATGACAACTCCGGACACTCTGTTCAAAGGGGATTTCCACGGCGGTTGCCCCGTCGGACATGGTGTTAGCATTTTCTTAACAGTCTGGCTCATTGATTTCGGAATTGCAGTTAAGGGGCAAGTTCACCCTTGATTAACCATTCCGGCAGTGCTCGAGGCCACGCGAAAGAGCACTGACAAGGCGGTCGAGCTGGGCCGCGTGAAACATCCTGCCGTCGCAATCCAGCCTCTCGCCGCTGCGCGAGCGCTCGATCATCGACGTGAGCGCTGCAGCAAATGCGTCCGCATCATCGCTGCTCACGCAGTTCTCCGGCACAGTGGAGATGCCGCGCAGCGCACTCTGCGTGGCCACGCAAGGAAGCCCCATCTCGAAGGTCTCGATGGTCTTGAGCTGGACACCGGTGCCGGTGCGCGAAATCAGCGGAATGACGCGGCAGGAGCGAACAAAGTCACGGGCTTCGGGAACCCGGCCGAGAAATCTGACATTGTCCGGGGCCCTGGGCCTGTCCCCGCCGATGTCACCGGCAATTGCCAGCTGGAATCCGGATGGCAGGCGCGGTGTGATTTCGTCGAGAAACCAGTCGAGCCCGGAACGGTTGGCAGCCCAGGTCCAGGATCCGATCATGCCGGCATCATAGAGCGGCGCGCGCGTGGAAGGCGCCTGAGGCGGCGCCACTGCGGTGACCAGAGGCAGGACCGTCGAGCGATCATCGGCGGCGACACCAAGCGCTGCACGATCGGCATCGGCGAGGGTAAAGACGTGCCGGGCGGCGGCGCAAAGCTGCGATTCGAGCTCCGCAAGCAACCGCGAATCGCGGCCGAACAGAAACCGGGTCAGGCCGCTCGCCGCATTGGAAGCATTGTCTGCGGCGCTGCGGGATTCGACATTGTGGGCAACGAAAACCGCAGGCCAGGCGGAAAACACCTCCAGAAAGGCGCCGGGCAGTTGCACGGAGTTGAGCACCAGTGCATCGATCGGCCCGAGCGCATCCAGGGCGGTTCGAACGTCCTGCGGCGTTGCCGCGTGCATCTTGGCCACAGACACCGGCTCGCCGCGGACGAACGATTCCTTGAGCCACAGCGCCTGCTGCATCTTGCCGACCCGCGCATTGGTGACTTCCAGCCGTCCCAGAAGCCGTGTCTGCTCCGGCGCAGCAGGCGCGTGGCCGGGTTGCAGGAAGCCGATCACCGAAACCTTGTGGCCAAGCAACCTGATCGCATCGACGATCACCCGGTTGGCAATGTCATAGCCAGAGGCGGGTGCAGCCACAGGGACGAGCGATGAAACAAAGACCAGATGCATGCCGATTCCATTCAGATATCACGCCGGAGCCTAGCCGATCGGCTTGAAAGCCGGGTTAAACGCATGGTTCAAATACCGCACCGGAGTTTCAGCAATTCTTCAGGATCCTGTGATTGGATGTTCTCGATCAACCGGGTCCCTGCCATGACGCCTGATGTGCCATTTGTTTCCGAGTTCGCGCGTTCTTCAAACCTCACACCGGACCACATCCGTGTCGTCATCACCGTGCCGACGTTCCGGCGACCGGAACACCTGATGACGACCCTGGATTCGCTGCAGGCACAGGGAATGGGAAGCGAGGTTGCCGTGGTGATCATGGACAATGACGCCGAGGGACTTGAGGGCGCGCGTGCTGCCGCCGACTGGCTTGAGGGTTCGCAGCTCAAAGGCATTGCCATCGTCGCGCACCGGCGCGGCAATTGCCATGCCTACAATGCCGGCTGGGAGACCGCCTTGGCAGAATTTCCCAGATTGACTCATATCGCAGTGATCGATGATGATGAAATCGCCGGGCCGGGCTGGCTGTCGGGGCTGATGGAAACCGGCCGAGAAACCGGGGCGGATCTGGTTGGCGGACCGCAGATTCCCGTGTTCACCGACAAGGCTCTCGACGGCTGGCGCCGGCATCCGGTCTTCACTCCGCATTATCACAGCACCGGCCTGGTGCCGATCCTGTACTCCTCCGGAAATGTGCTGATCTCCCGGGCGGTGCTGGATATGATGCCAAAGCCCTATCTCGACCCGGCGTTCAATTTCATCGGCGGCGGTGACAGCGACTTTTACCGCCGGGCCAGGGCGCGAGGATTCGAATTTGGCTGGAGCGCGGAAGCCGCGGTGATGGAAACGCTGCCCTCGCGCCGGGCGGAATTTTCGTGGCTCAACGCGCGCTCGCTCCGCAACGGTGCGATCTCGGCGATCCTGGAAAAACGGCAATGGCCCGGAATGCCGGGGCGGGTTCGCACCCTGGCCAAATCTCTGGCCCTGCTGGCGGCGTCACCTTTGCGGGGTCTCGGGCTCGGCCTTCGGACCGGCTCGGCAGTGATCGGCCTCTATCACATCCAGGTGGCGGTTGGCCGCTTGATGGAAGAATTCGGCATGGTCAACGAACAGTACCGCAATCCCGAAAGCAATTGACACGCCGTTCGCGGCCGGTGCGCGCGCCGCAGATTGCGCCGGCGCCGGATTTCACTCTGCCAGCGCGGCGGGTTCATCCGATGCGGCATCGACCGTGGCATGATGCTTCAACGAACGGCCTTGCTGGACATTGGATCTGATGTCTTCCTTGGACAAGAAATCGATCTGTTCGACGATGACATCGTGAAACAGGGTCTCGCCGACCCGCGCGTTGAGCGATTCGAGAACCAGCGCCTTGAAGGCGTCGAGATCGAAGCTGACGATGTCGGGAAAACCGATAACCGGTTCGCCGACCAACGCCGTGTAAAGCGCGTCGGTGATGAGGTCGTCCACCGGAACGGTCAATGTCGCTGTCTTCAGCGGGTCGACCGTGTAGGACAACCGGGTAAGGAAATAGCCCTGAACCGCGCCACTGCTGATCACCGGAATCGAGTTGACTTCGCCACGCACGGTTTCCAGACCACCGAACATCGCCGGAGCCGGCTCCATATCGACGTCCTTGCTGGTCATCTGGGCGGAGAAATAAACCGACGCCAGGGCCACGCCGCAGATCCAGACACCGGTGACCAGGAGTTTGATCATGACAATTCTGAGATCCGGAACTGGTCTTCCGAATAGGTTCCGTCAGCTTCCGAGGCGGCAACGGTCTGCTTGATTATGTCCGTAACCTCGCGGACCGCATCCATATGCGCCTTGACCTTGATATTGTTGATTGCCAGCTTGGCTTTGACGCTGTCCAGTTGCGCCTGATGCGCCGGCTGGAGGACCGGCGGGCTGACGCCTGCAAACAGCATGGTCATATCGTAAAGACACCGGCTTTTGATTGAATTGGACCGGGCGAGATCGAACTGCGTATCGCTGCCAATGGCTGCGTTTTCCGCGTCAATGATTGCTTCGAGCCGCGACAGTACGCCGATGATGCGTTGGTCGTGAGAGTTTAGATCAGTCATGCTGTGTCAGGCCTCCGGCTGGATTGTTCGGTTGCGTCGGCAGCGTCATCAGGACCGGCTACATCCGCAAGAATCTGTTTTTGAACTTCATTGACAAGGCTCGTGGCCCGATTGGAGACGTTGGAGCCGATGGCATCGGCGGATTCGGGCTTGGGGACCGCATCAAAGCTGTTGCCCATCAGGCGGTCGGCAATGCCGATGCCGCCACCCTTGGCCAGCACGGCTCCAAGCTGTTCGGCCATCATGCCCTTCCAGATTTCACCGGACATGCCCTTGCCGTAAAGCTGTTCACTGTCCTTGGGCAGCATCGAACCGATGAAGTTCTGCAACATCATCGCCTCGAAGCGCTGGTAGGATTCGGCCTTCTTGTCGTCTGTGGAGACTGCGGCGGCGGAAGCGCGCAGATCTTGCAGTTCGGCGGAGGCCAGCAACTGGTGCTGAAAAGCCGGCGTTGCCGCGGCCTGTTCGGACTTGCGGATCGATGCAGCCTGGAGCACCGCTTCGGCCTTCTTCGCCACGGCGGGGTCGGCCGCACGAACGACGTCAAGAATGATATCGGTTGCCGTTTGTATGGACAAAGAGCTTCCCTCGCAGCAATTGACCGGAAATGATCAGGGATACAGTGCCTTATGAAGCTTACGCTGGCCTTGCGCGGCTGCGCCCGGAGGCCCAACATTTTGCCGGCACAGGCCGCATGCGGTTAGCGATTGCGGTGCCGGGCCTGCCCTATGCCCGGTCCCGCCCGGTTCACCGCGCCTGCCCGTCCGGAGCGGGGTGAGGCCAGAAGGCAGGGTTACAGCAATGTAGCCGCGTGTCAGTCCTGTGGCCGGCGCTGCAAGGCTCCTTCAAGAAGCTCAAGCAGGCTCTCATCGGTTGCCAGGCGATCCTCGACCTGGGCCGCCCTGTCCGCCTGGTCTTCCAGCCGATCCGCCTTGGTCCGTTCGGTCTGCACGCGTCGCTCCTGAATGGCCCTGGTGCCAGCAAGGAACTGCGACTTGGCGGAGAGCTTCTGAAAGCGCAGAGCGTACTGATGGGACATCGCCGCGTGGATAGGATTGAACGAGCCTACCGCCTCGACCAGGGCTTGCTGGGTTGCATCCGTCACGCCCTGTTCATGCACGGTGAAAGAGAGCTCGTTGACCGCCATGTGTTCCATCTGGCGCTGCACCCGGACCAGGCGGGCCAGCTTTTTCGCGCGCGAGGCCGCCATCTCAGATTGCCCCCATGAACAGCGTTTCGAAACCATCGGCAAACAGGGTGAGGAAGGTATTGATGCCGAAGAAAAGCAGGATCAGGCCGCCACACAGAATGAACGGAATGGAGATGAAGTAGACGGGAATCTGTGGCGCAAGCTTGTTGACCATGCCGATCGAGAGATTGAAAATCAGCCCATATACCAGGAACGGGCTGGCCAACCGGAGCACCAGCATGAAGGAGCCGGCCAGCGTGTCAGTCAAGGTCATCAAGGCGAGCCGGGGGTCGAATTCCGTGCCCATCGGCATGAAGCTGTAAGAGCGGACCAGCGAGCCGATGATCATGTGATGAAAATCGGTCAGGAACAGGATAAAGAGCGCGGCAAAGGTGATCAGCGAGGTGATGTGGCCTTCGGCTTCATTCTCGATGAGACCGCCGCCGGGCGCCGCATTGAAGCCGATCGCCATGGACATGCCGGTGCCGGCATATTGCAGCGCAAGAACGATATAACGGGCGACCAGACCGAACGTGACGCCAATCAGCATTTCGCTTCCGACAAGCAGGATGTAGACCCGGCCACCATCGCGCACATTTGGATAGATCGTATCCCAAAGCAGCGGCATCAACGCCAGGGAGACCGCGACAGCCAGGAACAGGCGGATCTGCAACGGCACGCGAAAACTGGAGAAGCCGGGCAGCACCATGAAACAGCCGCCGATCCGACAGAATGTCGCGAACAGGGCCAGCACAGTGCCTTCGGGGTCTTCGATCACGAGATCGCGCCGAGCAACTTGATTTCGATGCCCTTGGCAATTTCGACATGCGAGAGCACCGGCAAGGTTGCAAAAATCCGCTCGACGATCATGCGGACATAGGGACGCGAATCCGGAGATGTGACCAGAACGAAGGGAACGCCCTTGTCCATGAATTCGCGGATTACCTTGGTGGCTTCGCCGGAGAATTCCTCCAACATGCGCGGATCGATGTCGAACTCGATGATTTCACCCTTCGGATCGCGCTTGAGTGCCTGGTGGAAGGCCAGATCCCAGCGGTTGCCCAGCCTTAGCACATTGAGCTGGCCGTTGCGCGCGATGTCGCCGCAAAGCTGCTGGGCCATGCGGATCCGCACATGCTCGACAATCTGCTCGGTCTTGCGCACATGCGGCGCCAGTTCGGCCACCGCCTCAAGGATGAGGTGCAGGTTGCGGATCGACACGCGCTCGGCAAGCAGCAGTTTGAGAACCGCCTGGAAACCGGAATAGGACATGTGCGAGGTGCAGATCTCGTCAGCCAGCTTGCGGTATTCCGGGTCCAGCCGGTCGATCAGAATCTTCATGTCCTTGTAGGACAACAATTGCGGCAGATTGTTGCGGATGACTTCGGACAGATGCGTCAGCACAACGGAGACATTGTCAATCGGCTGGAAGCCCTCGCGTTTGAGATCTTCGCCAAAGTTCTCGGGAACCGACAAGGCCGGCAGTCCGAAGGCGGGCTCACGGATCTCGTCGCCGGGAAGCGAAGGACGATGGGTGCCGGCCAACACCACCAGCAGTTCGCCGACCCTGAGATCGTTGGCGGCCACGGTGGTTCCGTGAATACGGATATGGTAGCTCTTGTCCTTGATCGAGATGTCGTCGGTGACCTTGATCTCGGGGACCACGAAGCCGTACTGGGTTGCGAATTTCTTGCGCATCTTGGCGACGCGGAAAGCCAGCTCCTCGTGCGACCCGAGCAGCTTGGTGGCGACCTGCTTGCCCAGCACCAGTTCGATCTCGGCCGTCTTGAGGATGGATTTGACCGAATCCTTTTCCTTGTCTTTTTCTTCCTGCTCGCTGCGGTGGACTTCCTGGGCTTCCTTGCGCGCCTGCTGGTCGCGCTGCCGCGGAATAATCCAGCTGCCAAACGCCATGCCGGAGGCAAGGACAAAGAATGGCACGAACGGCAGGCCCGGCATCAGCGCCAGGAGAAAGAGCAGGCCGGAGGCGGCAAACAGCGCACGCGGATAGCCGCCGAGCTGGTCGATGACAGCTTCATCGGTCGAGCCGAGCTGGCCACCGCGCGACACCAAAAGACCCGCTGCCAGAGAGACGATCAGCGCCGGAATCTGACTGACCAGCCCGTCGCCCACCGACAGGCGCACGAACACATCGGCCGCCTCGCCGATCTGCATGTCATAACGGGCATAGCCGATGATGACGCCGCCGAACATGTTGATGCCGGTGATCAGCAGACCGGCAATCGCATCGCCGCGCACGAATTTCGATGCACCGTCCATCGAGCCAAAGAAGGAGCTTTCCATCTCGAGTTCGCGGCGACGGTCATGGGCCTGCTTTTCGTCGATCATACCGGCCGAGAGATCGGCATCGATGGCCATCTGTTTTCCCGGGATCGCATCAAGGGTAAAGCGGGCGCCGACTTCGGCAATACGGGTGGCGCCCTTGGTGATGACGATGAAGTTGACCGTGACCAGAATCAGAAACACGATAACGCCAATGACAAAGTCACCGGACATCACCATCTGCGAAAAGCCGCCGATGACATGTCCGGCCGCATCCGGACCAAGATGACCCTCCGACAGGATAACCCGTGTGGTCGCAATGTTGAGCGACAGCCGCATCATTGTTGCGATCAGCAGAATGGTCGGGAATGAGGAGAAGTCGAGAGGGCGCCTGATCCACAGTGCGACCATCAGGATAAGAACGGAAAAAGCGATCGAGAACGCCAGTCCGATATCGATCAGAAAAGCCGGGATTGGCAGAAACAGGATCGACAAGATGGTGACAATGCCGAAGGCAAAGCCCATGTCCTTGCCCTGAAAGCCTGTCTTCTGGATTGCCAGTGCCTGCGGGTTGGCCATATTTGCGGAACTCCGGAACACAACGCGGGCCTCATGCCCGCGCGATAGGTCAGGCGGACCCTAATGGGCGAAGCTTGTGCGAAGGTGTCAGACAACCCGCGCGCGCGGGAGGAAAACCGGTGTGGCAGCGCACAGACTGTGCTGCGCCGACCCGACTGCTCCGGGCCCGAATTCCCCACTGCGGAGCGGAATGGCGCCTTGCCTGCGCGCGGTCAGAAGCCGGATTCGATGCGCTGGAACACAATGTCGGTGAATGTGGAAATCTGGGCGCCGACGAAGGGGGCGGAAACCGCCACCGTGACCAGAATGGCAACGATCTTCGGCACGAAGGTCAGGGTGATTTCCTGGACCTGGGTCAAGGCCTGGACAAAGGCAATGCCGACACCGACGAACATCGCCACAAACACGGCCGGGCCCGAGCAGATCAGCACGGTCCAGATTGCCGTTTGAACAATATCGAGGGCGTCGGTTTCGTTCATCTTAGCGGATCGTCACGCCTGCACCGACAACAACCTTCTCGCCGTTGTCAAGCACGGCAATCAGACCGTCGGAATAGACCTTCACCTCGGAAACGACGCCGGTCACACTGCCATCGCCACTGGTCAAGGTGCGGCCGATGATTGAGCCGGCCTGGTTGAGCGTCGATGACTGCAACAGGCTTTCCAGATTCTTGTTGGTCTGGATCGTCTGCTCGACCTGGCTGAAGGTGGCAAGCTGGGCAATCTGTTCGGTCGCATCCATCGGATCGGTCGGATCCTGACTCTTCATCTGCTGGACCAGCAGGGTCAGGAACGTATCATAATCGAGCGTGGCCTTCTTCGCAGCCGATGTAGCTGCCGAAGCCGAAGCGTTGGTCGTGCTTGTGACTGCGTTCACGTCCATGGCGCCAACTCCTTGCGAATCTGTTCAATGGTTCCGGCTGACATTCCGGCCGTCTCGAGGATCTGCTCTTCGGTGGGATACAGCGCGCGGATCGCCTTGAGCGCCTCGAAGGCCCGTCCCTGGGTGACCATACCATCAATGTGCTTGAGTTCGGTCAGAACTTCTTCGTTCTTGAAACACGTCAGCAACATGACAACCGACTTGCGGAACATGTGCATGGCCTGGCCGGCGCCCTCGGGATTTATCAGCATCATCTGAACGATGAAATAGAGCTGCTTGAGCGGGGTGGTCGCCTGTTCCGGTTGCAAGACGTGGTTCTCGAGCAGAAAGGTCACGTCATTGAGGAACTCGAGCGCTACTTTCCGATCGACACGAAGCACAGCCCCGTTGATGAAAATGCGTTCTCCGGCCTTTAACGAAATGCGCAGTGAGCTTTTCATTTCAGCCCGTCCCTGATGATGATCGAGATATCGATGATGCCCTGGAAATTATCCGACTCACGCTTCCTGATGCGCTCCGTTTCCTTGATAATCCAGATGCCGATCGAAATCAGGTTTGCCCGAAGCTCCTGAGCCAGCTGATTGTCCGGAGACGCAAGATCCTCCACGAACCTCACCCACAGGCGACTGACAAAATAGACCGCTTCTACGGCATCGCGGGATTCCAGACCATTGGCCTTGGCTGCTGTCAGCAACGAAATCGAGTGGTTGATCGCCCCTCGCTCACGTTCCCGCGCTTCAGCAACACCATCCTCCTGAACATCCGCGTAGGAAAATTGGTACATTCAGACGCCCTTCATGTTTGTCACTATGACCCGGCTGATCCGGGTTATGCAGTTACAAGTAATTCATCAAACTCATCTGCTGAATCCGGGCGGTGAGCTTGTAGGAAGTCTCCACCTGGGCCAGCAGTGAATTCATCCGTGTGGAAGCCTCATAGGCATCCACACCTTCCACATCCCCCAGATGCAGGGTGATGATGCGTATCTGTGATTCCAGCGCGACATTCGCCTTGGAGATACGGTTTTCAGATACGCCAAGACCACTGCGCTCGCTGTCGATCCCGGTCACCGCACTGCCGGCATGCTTGATGGCGGCGGCGTTGACGGTGGTGCGGACCTCACTGGAGATGGGCGCATTCATCAGCTCGATTCCGATGACAGCGGCAAGGGCGAAGCTCCGCATGCCGGCTGTATTGGCATTGGTGCTTGAGTTCACCACCTCATTCTTCGAGATGCGGCTGGAGATGTTGACATCCGATGCACTGGACCAATTGGTGTTCCAGTCGACGCTGGCAAAGGATGCCTCCAGGTCGTCGAGGAAATCCTGCATATCGGTGACGCTGATGGCGCCCGCTGCTAGATCAGTCTGAGTGTGGCCGAATTTGGCAAAGAACGCCGCATCAAAAGCAGCCTTTGCCGCGGAGCCAGCCGCCTGGTAATCGTCGAGCGGCTTGATGTTGTTGTTGATGCCTGCAAACAGATATTCGCCGTTCGCCGACGTGTTGATGGCGACAGTGAAAGCATCAAGCGCGGATTCGACATCGCGGCGCGCGATAAACAGGCGGTTGGCGTCGTCGGCACCCTTGACGCCAATAAAGGCTTCCAACATCTGCTGGGCGCTGTCCGACATCAGGCTAAGCGACGCCTGCGAGGCGGAGAGCCGCTGGGTGACAATCGAATTGGAATCGCGGATGTTTTGGAGCCGGGCTACGTCCTGGTTGAGCCGAACGCTTGTCGAGGTCTGTGCACCAAGCGCCAGTCCGACATCCGCATGGCGGCCGGTGACGATCTCCGTCTGCAGCTTCTGCACTTCATTCTGACCGCGGCTGATGGTCAACCGCATTGCGTTCTGCATCGCCTGGTTGGATATGAAACTGGTTTTCATGACTCTACCTCACCGCGTTTATGAGTGTCTGCAGCATCTCATCAACCGCTGAAATCAGACGCGCGGAGGCCTTGTAGGACTGCTCCAGCTCAAGCAGCAGGGACATTTCCTCATCGAGAGATACGCCAGTCATGTTGGAATGGGCTTCGGTTGTACGGAACCGGGAAGCTTCGCGGGATTCAGCCGAGGTTTCGGCCTCGCTGCGATTGAGTTCCAGCCAGCCGATCGATTCCGCTGCAAATCCGGTGAGGCTGATCGAGGGCGAGAGTCCCACTGCCGGATCGAATCCGACCGGTGAGTCGAGCTTCTGGACATAGGCATCCAGTTTTGCCGAGTAGCCGGTCGCGCCCGATGGGTTGGCATTGTAGGCAGCGCCATTGATACCGCCATCACGCAGCAATTGCGGATTGCCGCCAAGCGAGGGAACCAGAGCGGGGTTGACCGTCAGGCTCGCCGCCAGCCCCGGCACCAATGTTGCGCCCGCAGGAACTGTGCCGCCGGCCCAGGTGAACAGACCGGGCATGTCGGGCAGCGCCGGGATAGCCGACTGATCGGTTTCGGCGAATGTGACAATCAGCGCCCGCGCCACCTCGTCGAGATGGCTCTGCATGGTGGTGGCGTAATCGTCGCGAACCTGGACAAGTGCCTGGAGCGAACCGCGCGCCGACGTCGTCGCACCCTGGCCGAGCGGCAGGGGTACGCCATCGATATAGATGTTCTTTCCCGCCACACTCGCCGAAAAACCCGCGGTTTTTTCGAAGGTCACCGGACGTGCCAGGGTTTCAAACAGCGTTGTGCCGTCTGCGGTGTAGAGCGCCATGTCATTGCCGCTGCGGGTGACCGATGTCACGCCGACAATGGCGGTAATCCGCTTGAGGAGCGAATCCCTCTCATCCAAATGGGAATTGACATCAGCGCCGGTCTTGGTGCCTCGATAGACCGCGGTGTTGGTCTCCTCGAACCGCGCCAGAAGCTCGTTGAGGGTATGCACCTGCCGGGCGATCTCCTGATCGGCCTCGTAGCGGACACTCTGGACCGCGGCGGATGCGTCGCGGAGCCCGTTGGCGACGACTGCAGCATCGGCAATGGCTGACTGGGCGAGCGTCGACTCTCCTGGCTTGGCGGAAAACGTCGCCAGGGTGTCACGCATGTTGGCGATCAGCGCTGCCGGCGATGTTTCGTAATCATTGCCACCAAGAATACTCTTCAGGTTGGTCAAGCCGTCCAGCAATGTCTGCTGTCCGCTGGCCATCGCCGTTCCAGTGATACTCTGATTGAAGAGCACCTGGTTCTGGGCGCGCTGAATCGAGACAACCTGAGCCCCAACAATGGATGTGCTGAGCACCGCATCGCGGCGGGCATAATTGGGATTGGAAGAGTTCGATATGTTGCGCGAGAGCACATTTGTCTGTGTCGCGTAATTCGACAAAGACGTTTGCGCAGTGTTGATGGCTGATGACAGTGACATTGATTATACTTTCTTCCTCCCGAGACGACACCTATCGCTTGAGATTGACCAGCACATCCAGCAAATCGGAACCTGTCTGGAATACCTTCGAGTTGGCGGTGTAACTGCGCTGCGAGGAGATCATGTCGGTCAGCTCGCTCGCCAAATCGACATTCGACCCTTCCTGAGCGCCCGAAATGATCTTGCCGAAGGAGCCGGAACTGCCAAAGCCCGTGGTCACCACACCGGAATCGATGCCTTGCGCATATACGTTGCCTGGCAGTGGACGCAGGTTGTTGGGACTGGCCACATTTGCAAGCGCGATGCGATACAAGGGATCGAGGTCACCATTCTCCTTCTTCGCATAGATGGTGCCATCGTCGGAGATCACCACATCAATGACCGCGCTGGGAGAGTTTCCATTGACGTCAGCACCGTCGACCGTGAACTTGTAGTTGAGCTGAGTCATATCCTTGAGATCAATCGTCAGCGATGCACCACCGGGCACGGCCAGCGTGATGTCCTTGGCACTGGCAGCGGTCAAAACACCATTGTTGGCCGGATCGAAATCCAGTGTGGTCGTGGCAAGGGCCGGAGACCCGTAGGGGAAGGACGTGCCGGCGGTGCCTGTCGCACGATCATAGACTGCAACTTCGAACGTATTGTCCGCAGTCTTTGTGTAGTAAAAATCAAGCAGCACTTCCTTGCCGAGATTGTCGTAAACGACCAGCGAACTCTTATGGGTGTACTCGGCTGTCGGCGAGTTCGTTGAAGGCAGCTGTGCCGCGGCAACAGCCGTTTCACTGGCATCAAGGTTGGCCTTGAAATTGCCGAGCGTCGACGGGGTTGCCGAGAGGCTTCCGGCCGAGATGTTGACCGGTACCAAGCCATCGAAACCATTGACAACCGGTGCGGGCACACCGCTGGTGTAGTCGTACCCCATCATCGTGAAGCCGGCGGCATTGACGAGATTGCCATCGCCATTGGGAATGAATGACCCAGCCCGGGTCAGAAACGGATTGCCGTTGGAATCACTGACGATGAAGAAGCCGTCGCCATCAATGGCCAGGTCAGTGGACGAGGTGGTGAACTGCAGCGGCCCAGCCTGATCGATGGAATAGCGAACATTGGTGTTTACGGCACCGGAATTGTAAGCACCGGCACTGCTTGGCAAGATCAAGGATGAGAAGGCAGTTGTCGCCTTCTTGTATCCGGGTGTACTCGAGTTGGCGATGTTGTCAGCAACCGTACTCAGGCGGTTTGCTTGTGCGTTCATTCCTGACGCGCCGGTTTGCATCATTCCGTAAAGGCTCATCGCATAATCCCTCGTTTTCGACTTGCTGCTAGATTAACGTGCGGGCCTTGCGTGAACCTGATTGCCTGCCACCCAGCGGTGACAATCAGCGGGCCGGCGCCCACTGATTTGTGCCGACTTACTTCCAGTCAATCAGGTAACCGAGGAACCGCTTCGAATCGATCGGGTCATACCCAAGCCGCTTGCGCAACTTCTTGCGCAGCTTGGAGATGTGGCTCTCGACGACGTTTTCCTCAACATCTTCATCGAAGATGCCGTAGATAGCATTGAAGATCTGCTGCTTGGTGACCCGGCGGCCGCGGTTTGCCACCAGATATTCCAGAATACGCCGCTCGCGCCTGGGAAGAGCGAAAACACGGTTTTCAATCTCGGGATCACGGCCATCGGAGAAAACCCGGATGGGGCCAATTTCCGTATGGGTCGTCAGCGCAGTAAGGCGCCGGCGAATGGCCGCAGCACGTGCCAGGATTTCCCGAGGGTGGACCGGCTTGCGGACAACGTCGTCAACGCCGCTGTCATAGAATGCAAGCGTCGATTCAAGGGAGGGCGTATCGCTTACCGCAATCACCGGTGCCTGCGAGCGATCCCGGATCGCCCGCGGCAGATCCGTCATCTTCTGCCCCTGACCAATGAGGAATGCCTCTACCGCGTCAAGATCCGAATCTGCGGCGGTGTGAACCCACTCCCCGAATTCGACGGAATCAAAACTTGCTGAAGGAACGCCCTCTCGCCCAAAAAGGGACGTGTAGCCGTCTTTTACCAATTGTCGATCATCAACCACTACGATCATTCGTTTGCCTCCGAATCAGTGTGATGCCTCTTCGCAGTAAGAAGTACGAATCCGCTGAATCGCGGTAAACTATTAAAATCGCATGGTTTGTTTTAATAATTGATTAACCATGTTTTCCGCTGATTTGGCTATATATGGTATGCGACGCGCGCACAGACACAATTTGTCACTGGAAAAGTTAACAAATGGTTAATTTTTTGCTTGTCGTGTTAACACATGCCCAAATCTTGCCAAATTGCCGGAGTTGGGCCAAATCGAGGCAAATACCCTTTTTAGTTGTGTCCGTTGCAAAATGAATCCGCTTGGCTGGTCCAGGCACCATGGCCGCTGGCGATGAGGTTTGAAATCACCCGGCAGACGTAACGTTTCTGGGCCGGATCATTGTTGGGGCCTGCGTGATAGCGCGCGACAGCCATCGTCCATGTTTCGTGGCGGTCATGCAGCCGTGCGAGAAATCTGGCGGCATATTCCACGTTTGCACGCGGATCGAGCATGGCGTCGACAGAGGTAAACTCGGCTCCGTGATAGCGGTGATTGATCTGCATGCATCCCAGATCGATCAAGGTCTTGCCTTCGGCGCGCGCGCGCTCGAACGCGCGCAGCGCTTCGCCACGGTTCCTGGCATAAACGGTGCGGCCCTCAATGTTGAGCGCATAGGGATAGAGCGCGCCCTTGCGGCCTGTCTCGGTCAATCCAACGGAATGCAGGATGCCCGGCGGCACGCCCCAGGTCCGGGCAGCGGCCAGGATCTCAGCCTCGCAGACACCGTCTGTCGCCGCGTCAGCATGACGGGGCGCCAAAGCGTCACAGATAAACACCGTCAGTGCGGCCAGCAGCAGTATTCGGATTATGCTCACGACCCTGACCCTTTTGCTCATTGGATGTTTGACGGCCGGTGCTGTTGCCGCCACTCTCGCCACCGGATGACTGAGCGTCACCTGACCCCTGTCCCTGCTGGCTGCCCTGGAAGCCTGATTGCGGCATCTGGCCGGAGGAGCGATCAGCCCCAGCCACATGCTGGACAGTGATCTGCTCTACGCCGTAGCCCTGCCCCCGCAGCGCCTTGATGATGGATTGGGTATCGTCCTTGAGCTGACGATAGGCTTCTGCTGTTTCGACCTTGATCTCGACAGACAGATCTTCACCGGTCAGCTTGAGGACAGCCGTTACGCTGCCAAGCGAAACCGGATTGAGTTGAAGCTTGAGGGTATGCAGCATCTGTCCCGCTTGCGGCTGCCCAACCAGGCCGAGGCTCTGAGCCGGCGCCATTCGCTGCGCTGCCAAGGCGGCCCCCCCGGCGTCTGCCAATGATCCGGCCAGCATCTGGGCGTTGGCAGACAGTGACAGAGCGGGCATGAAGCGCCTGTTCTCTATGACTTCCACCTTTGCAGATTTCGAGGCGCCGTTGTCTTCCGCCTTCCGCTCCATGCCTTCACCGAGCCGGTTGCCGTCTTGACCACGCAGTGAAACCTTGGCGGCGGCTGCAGCTGGCGCGGCGGCCTCAGCCGAAAGCCCCAGCGTCCGCATGGCTTCCTTGACAGCCGCTGGGTCTGCTGCCCCAGTCGCTGCCTGAGGTTTGGTGCGTGACGGCGCATTCCGGGTTGCCCCGGCCTCGGCACCACCTGATGCCAACACCGCAGGTGCTGTTTTCGCATCTGCGGAGACCGGCATGGCCTTGACCGTTCCAGTTGCCGGGCTAAGGGTGCGGGTGCCGTCTGCGGGTGCAACGGGTCGCTCAGGCGCCTGCCTGACGACAGCAGCAGGATCAATATTCTTCCCGATCTCCACACTGGTCACACTGTTGGCGGGCGCAAGGGCTGGCCCGGCGCCGGCATCAGCTGCGGCGGCTGCATCGGGCTCAACCGTATCCGGAGAAGCCGGTGCGCTGACTGAAGGCTGATCGGGGCTTTCCTGCCCCGCTGGCACTCCCAACTCAACCGATGTTTCTGCGGATGTCTCGCCGGAATAGGCGGCACTGGACCTGAGGGCTGACAACAGGCTCAGCATCTCATCGTGCTGAGCCGCGTCGGCTTCAAGCCGATCCTGTGCGACCGCCGATGCATCCACGTTTTCGGTCTGGTCAATCGCCTCGGCCGTGTCCCGGTCGGCGGCGGCATTTCGCTGTTGCTTCGACAGTGCGGCAGAGAAGGCATCGTTGCGCCCGGCACCGGTCCTGTCATCACGGTTGGCACCTTCTTCATTATTGGCAGTCGGGCGTGCCGGCACCTGCCGCTGCAATACCATATCCAAAGCACTCACGACGCCGTGTCCTCCTCAATTCCCTCAAGCAACTTGTCTATGCGCTCAAGTGTTTGCTTCCGGTCCGATACATATCCCTTGAATGCATCGTCCTCGGCGACTTCGTTGACTTCGCCGCGGGAGGTTGGCGACTTGAAAATCGGGTCAGCCTGCTTCTCACCGCCGACAATGGCTTTGCCGCTTTCCGGCTGCTCCAGAATGGCGGGCAATGCTTGTGTGAGGCTGTCGAGAACAGGTTTACGCACCACTTCATTGGCGATCACCCGTGCGGCTTCCCGCAACGCGCGATCGCGCTGTGAAAGCCTGCGTTCAGACAGCCCGTCGAGGCTGGTGAGCGCGCCATTCACATCATCGGTGGTAATCTTTGCCATGCCGGAATAAAGCTCCGTCATCACCTGCGGGGTCTTGTCGCTTGCGGTGAGCAACGTCTCTGCCTTGTCAGACGCAAACATGGCCAGGTCGCGAAGCCCCCGGATGACCGCCTTGCGGGCAATGCGCAGATAGACTTCACGTTTGCGCGGCCGGTCCATGAAGGACAGGATTTCACCCAACCCTTGCTCGCCCACCTTGGCGTAATGGTGCACCACGAGATCGACCAGCAGGTCAGCATACTGACCCGCATAAGGGGAATTGATGAAACGCCGCGCATACAGCCGGGCATAATGCAGCGCCTCATCCACCATTTCCTTGTGTGCGGCGATGAACAAGGATCGCCGCAGGGCGGCCTCCTCGAGCAAAGTGCCCGGCGCGGTCAACCGCGCCCAATCGAACAGTTCCAGCGCCGCCACATCATTTCTCGAGGCGGTTACATTGGCGGCCACCAGGGTGATGTAGGGCCCGATTTCGGTATCGCGGTAGATCTCCACCACCTCGGCCAGCGAGGTTGTGGTCGTGGCTGCGCGCCCATTGAGGTAAGACCGGAGTACGGTGGTGACTTCGTTGTCAAAATTCCCGAACTTGTCCCTGATGGCGAGGATGTCAAGCGTTGCCGGATTCCCGCCACTCATGGCGTAGATCAGCGCGGCATCGACATTGCGCGGGTCGTCGAAGACCTCCTGCTTGGCCTGGCGCAGGCGGCTGTCGATCACACCGATGAGGAAGCGCTGCATCTCCATTGCCGAGTGGTCGCCATGGACGACGGAGTCCTGAACAAACTGCAAGGAGCGTACCAGCTTGTAAGGTTCGAGAACCTCCATCTGTCCTGCCATGCTAAAGTCGGCATCCACCGGTTCGCCGGCTGCAGCGGCTTCCGTCGCACTCTCGGCCGCTTCCACAGAAGTGGGTTCGGCCGCGTCGCTGACGGCCGCTTGCTCCGATGCAAACGCCGGAACGGCGCCGGCCGCATGAACGCCAGGCTCTGCCTCAGCCGGCTGCGGTTCAGCCCATGCTCCGAATGCGAACATCGCCGCAAAAGCAGCGAAGCTCAATCGGGCCAGATGAGTTACGGGGCGCACCCTCAACTTCCTTCAGGTTCAACGAGTATTTCGATCCGGCGGTTGACTTCGGCATAGGGATTGTCGGGATCCTTGAGACGCCGGTCGGCGAATCCCGTGACCTGGATAACCCGTTCCTCGGCAATACCGCCGCGGACCAGCATGAACAGCGCCGAGCGGGCGCGCGCCGTCGACAAGCGCCAGTTGTCATCATTGCCGGATGTGAAAGGCCGTGCGTCGGTGTGACCGCGAATGGCGATCGCTCCGGGCCGCTTTGCCAGCAACTGGCCGATTTTCTCCATAGCAATCACCAGCTCCCGTTCCGGAACCGCCGAGCCTACCTTGAACATGCCGAAATCCAGCTGATCCGTGATCGACACCAGAAGCCCGTCCACGGTAGGCGTGACCGTCAGGCCGTCAGCGAGTTTGCCAACGTCGCCACCAAGCGCCTTTGCAATTTCATCCCTGAGGCTGTCGGCCTCGGCCATCGCGACACTGGCGTCCGGTTCGGGCGCGCTGTCTGCAACGGCCGGATCAGTCACATCCTGCTGGCCAAGTTCGTCAACCGCATCGAACGGCTGCGGGTTGGTCGGGTAACCGTCATCGTCGACCATCGCCTGGCTTTCGGCAAGCTCCTGCCGTTCCTGCTCGACCTGCTTGTTCCAGAAGTCCGGATCGAAGGGGTCTCGATAGGCGTCGCCGCCGGAGGCGCCGGAGGCCGGTCCCGATTGCTGCGCGCCGCCATCTCCCTTTTCGGAAATATTGGTTTGAGTCCCGGTTTCCTGGGCGATTTCGGCCAGCACGGAATAGGGATTCTCGAAATAGTCCGATTCCGAATATTCCTGCTTTTCACCCGCCGTGCTGTTTTCCTGATTGCCGATGTCCGCGGCCTGTCCATCGGATTTTCCATCGCCATCCGATTTGGATTTCGGCGCCTTTGCCTCCCCATCCTGGGTGTTTCCGACCTGCTTGACGCCGCGGTCAGTCGGCTTTTCGTCCATCAGTTTGATCGGGTTGAAATAGCTCGCGATGGAAGCCTTGCTTTCTTCATTGGCAGCATTGACCAGCCACATGACCAGAAAAAACGCCATCATGGCTGTCATGAAGTCGGCATAGGCGATTTTCCACACACCACCGGAATGACCTTCGTCGCTGCCGCCACCGCGGCGTTTGACGATGATGATCTCGTTCTTTCCCTGATGAGTGGAGGTGCCATCGCTCATGTAAGCGCCTCAGCCAACACCCTTGACCACTCCGACAGACGGCTGGAAAAACGGGTGTTATCGACATCAACCTCGATGTCAAAGCCATCCGTCTCATGAACAACAAGGCGCGCGGGATCACCCTCAACCAGCTCGCCCAATGCTGCAACAAGTTCCGCAGGTCCGCGCACGTGGATTTTCTCTGCGGTCTCAAGCGCCAGCGCTTTGCGGATTTCGCCGGAAAGGACATCAAGAAGGTTCTTGCGTACGGTCTGGTCGACCAGGGGCGCCAGCACAGCTTCAACATCGCTTGCAATCTGCTCTGCGATTTGTGCATTTCTTGCACAGATGATGTCAGGAATTGTCTTGGCTGCGAGTGTTTCCAGCTCTTCCCTCAGAGCCACCAGTTCGGCGGCATGAAGATCTTCAATGGCCAGGTGTTCCGCCTCGAACTGACGGGTCAGCTCGGCCCGAGCCTCGGCTTCGCCCTCTGCCCTGGCCTCGGCACGAATGCTCTCGATATCAAGGCTTGGCAGAGCTGCGGGTCTGGACGCATCGTCTTGATGTTGACCGGCATGGATTCCATTCATGCCGGAGAACTCGAAGTCCGGCAAATAACGAGCGAAGCTGGCCGTCATGAACGTCTCCGTTTGCTGGCGATTGCTGACGGTGGCGGATTCAACTTCTTTCCCTTCATGAAGCGAAGGCGAGACGGCTTTTTCCGACTGCGCCTTCATGCGCGTGGGAAACCTAAAGGGCAAAACTTGTGTGAGAATGACTTCAGGCTGCCCGACCTGATGAATGGCGACTGCCTCACACAAATAGTTTGCCGCTGGCCCGCACCAAGGGCAATTTTGGCGCGGACCAGCTGATCCACCATGTCCGTTGACCGGCGGCACGGCGGAATTCAATCATCCGGCTCGCTCACCAAGTGAGCCGTTCCCAGTTTAATTCTGGAAGAGTGACAGGATGTTCTGTGAGTTGGTGTTGGCGATTGACAGCGACTGAATGCCGAGCTGCTGCTGTGTCTGCAGGGCCTTGAGGCGGGTCGATTCCTCGTTCATGTCCGCATCGACAAGGCGGCCGATGCCACTGTTGATGGAGTCCATCAGATTGGCGACGAAGTCTTCCTGCATCGAGACACGCTTGTTGATCGCGCCAAGGTTGGATGCCGCATCGGTCATCTTGAGCAAGATCGAGTCGACAACCCGGATCATGGAAGTGACTTCACCATCCGTGGTGCCCGCAGTCAGCTTGATCTCGGAGCCACCCGCTGGAGTGGCCGCGCCGTTGTCGAGCAGAAAGAAGTCACCGTCTGCCGAGGCGCCATCGGGGTCAAGCGCATCGGAATCGACGTCCGCGGTCAGCAGTCCGTTTGCTGCATCGCCCAGCGCGGACGCAATCAGGGTGGTCTTCGCGGTGTCGACGTCAAGCGTGGTCACGGTGACGTTGTTGCCGGCGTCACGGTTGAAGCCGCCGACGATTTCCTTGACACCCGGAGCAGCAGCGGTGGTGTTGTTGAGCCAGTTTTCACCGGAGAACGAAGCTGATTCAGAGATCGAGATCAGCTGGTTCTTGAGCTCTGTCAGTTCCTTGTCGATCTTGGTCTTGTCAACGCCAGGCTCGCGGGCTGCAACCAGCTTTGCCTTGATCTCAGAAACCACGTCGATCGAGGCGCTCATACCGGTGTAGGCAATATCGACCTTGGCGGCACCGAGGCCGAGAGCGTCTTTCACGGTCGAAAGCGCCTTGTTGTCGGAGCGCATGGTGGTTGCAATCGACCAATAGGCGGCATTGTCACCGGCTGTATGGACGCGATAGCCCGAAGACACACGCGCTTGCGTCGTCTCCAATTCGGAGTTGATTGTACGAAGTGTTTGCAGAGCAGCCATAGCGGCTGCGTTCGTCATAATACTGGTCATTGTTAAATGCCCCCTAAAATTGCCCAGGGACATACCGGCCACAATTCCGGTTACGATGATCTAGCTTCATGCTCCCGGTTTGGACCCTGTCCAGACATGCCGGTTCATCGTTGGTTACCAAGATGTAAATTCTTATGGTTAATGAGAGGTTAATTCAACCCCCAAATTTGCTAATGGAAACACGGCATTACAAAAATATCCACAAAAAGAAAGCCGCATCGTTTCCGATGCGGCTTTCCCGTGGCTGTTCCGGTGTGTCCGCCCAGCGGCGGCCCCGGCCTGGCTGCTCTTAACGGAACAGCGACAGGATGTTTTCCGAATTGGAGTTGGCAATCGACAGTGACTGAATGCCGAGCTGCTGCTGTGTCTGCAGAGCCTTGAGGCGGGTCGATTCCTCGTTCATGTC